>JBFONR010000001.1:0-617530 GCA_040779365.1 Colwelliaceae bacterium MEBiC 14330 | reverse complement strand
ATTGGTAATGACAAATTGGTAATTATTATCTCTATGCTTTTAGGTGTTTTGGTTGTTAGATTTTTAGGTTTAGGAAATATATTAGGTACAGATGTAAGCACCGATCTTGCAAGTGTTGTAACTGGGGTTGGTGGAGGAGTAGGTTTAATAGTTGGGAATTACCTTCGAAATCACTTTAAATCAAACTAGCTAACAAGGCGCTCAAAAGGACAAAAAACAATTGGTTTTTGCTCCTTCGTCGCTTATTTTAACCAACTATTTTTTGCCTCTTAGCGAGGCGTTATTTGTACAATGAAATCAGCGACTTATGCGGGTGATAAATATACTGTATAAATATACAGTATATTTATCACCCGTTTTAGCGCCAACAAAATCTAAGTAATGTACTTGACGCGAACTATACTTACCTACACTTCCTTAAGTTAGGTTTGGGCAACATAAGCGGGGCGATGCTTAATGATTGACCCAAACCTAACTTAAGGAGATGGAGTCCTATCAAGTGCTACATTTACGCCGCTTTCATTGATTCGCAACCTGGGTTATATTTATTTATCAAGTTGTTATGGATAACCACGCAAAGGCTCAGGTTGCCAAATAACAAGCAATTGAATTGGGATGAAGTAACGGTTTGCTGTTTCGTTCCTCAACATTTTAGCAAACCGTTATTCCCCCATTAATGGGGCGTTATGTGTATTTATGAAACTGCTGAGGATTTTAATCAATCTGACTGGACTTGCTGTCCTTATTATCGCAAGTTACATTTGGATATTTTTCTCGTCTGGAACTGATGTCAAATATCAATCATCTGATTATGGTTGGGCTGACAGTGAAATGTTGTGGAAAGGAAGAGACTTTGACTCAATTGTGTTCTACTTCCATCTTTACAAGGAAAAGTGTCACAAGCCCAATGTTGTGCTTCAAAGGTTGACGGATAGGCCAAACTGGTTCGAACCTGAACACTGGTTCAATAATTATCGTGATCCTAAATGGCAAGTTCCGTTGGCGAAAGGCGATGAAAATACAAATTTGGGGTATTATCCAAGGGCATTCACAAAACATTGCTACAACAGTTCATCGTCACAGGAATTGATTGAAAAAGTTGAAAAACAGTCAAACGATTTTGTTAGAAGGCTTAGCCAAAACACATAACAAGCCGCTCAAGTTAGCCAGCTTCGCTGGCGGGACAAATTTTCGCGGGCTGGCGCTTCGCGCAAGTATAGCCCACTCAATTTGCCCCTTAGCGGGGCGTTATCTTACTTCTCTAATCTTACATCTCCTAATTTGAATCTTTGCCTTCGTAATACGGGGGGTAAAATTTTTCGAAGCTCCTCTGTATCAGCCAATCTAAAACGGTTACAGCGATTTTTATTTTTTCCTTTGTTCGTTTTTTTTAGCGAAGCGTTAAGGAAAAATAAGAACAATCTGATTTTTATTTAGCGCAGCTATTTATTATATTTAGATTGATCGAATCGAATGCATTCCAATGCAAATTAACATAATCAGATTCATAGAGCTTACGTTCTTGGGAAAGGGCGTTTGTTGATATGAGAAAAATTAGTATAAATAATTTCATTCTTTGCAGTTCCTTTGCCACTAACTTTTTCTAGTGGGTACTAAATGGGTACTAAAATAAAAAACCCTCAGTAACCTATTGATTACTAAGGGTCTTGTTTGGTGGAGCGGGGGGGAGTCGAACCCCCGTCCAAAAAGCCTACATCCTCGGTCCTACATGTTTAGTCGCTCATTTATTTAACCAATTAGACGCCAAGCGACAGGCTTCGTCATGGTGAGCTTGATACTATTTCGCGGTTCAGCCTCAAGCAAGCTTCCCTCGCTAACCTATTTGGGGTGACCATCAATCCTCTAACCAATAGGTGAGATTTCGAGGTGATGGCTAGCCTTAGGCGGCTAGTGCGAACGTTTCGTCGTTTGCAATTATGGTTTTGCGGCTTTTTACCAGGCCAACCGCCCCTGGACATGCACCTTGGGTTTCGTGAATCTTGTCGAATCCTAGATCCGCCCCAAAGGTTTACTCTCTACTGCTTTAAAGCTAAGCTAATTTAGCTTTAAAGTCATTATACAGCGGCTAACATGAATAGACAACGTGGTATTTTTTAACCACTTAGCTATAAAGTTAGTGGGTATTTTATCTTACTTGTCTAAATTTTTATTTTTCATCAAACGGCCTTTATCAATAGCCCATTCTCTGTCTTTGATGTCTGCTCGTTTATCGTGGTCTTTCTTACCTTTACCTAAATAGAATTCAAGCTTGACCCAGCATTGCTTCCAATACATGGCCGTGGCAACCAGCGAGTACCCATTGCGTTCAACAGCGCCAATAAGTTTATCTAGCTCTCTTCGGTTAAGTAATAATTTTCTATCACGGTTGGGATCACAAACAACATGACTTGACGCGGCATTGAGTGGCATGATTTCAGCACCTAACAAATAAGCTTCACGGTCTTTGATATGTACATAGCAATCAGAAATGTTTACTTTGCCACTTCTGATGCTTTTAATTTCCCAACCTTGTAAGCTCATGCCGGCTTCAAATTTATCGGTTAGTGTATAGTTGTGCCTAGCTTTTTTATTTAAAGCGATAGTATTGCTATTTGATTTATTTTTTGATTTTTTCTTAGCCATCGTTATCTTCCATTCCTTTGCCGCAATAAGCAGCAAACGCGGTGATTATACTGAGAATAAAATGCTTTTACATGCCAAATTGACTATTTATAGAAAATTTCATTGATTAATGCGCTTTTTGTCTGCTTTTGCTATGATAGCAGCCATTGAGATGGGGCTAAATGCGGAGAAAAAATGCCAACCATAAGTCGTAGTGCCTTAGTGATGTACAGTGTTGAGCAAATGTTTCAGCTAATTAATGATATTCAAGCCTACCCCAGTTTTTTACCTGATTGTAATGACAGTAAAATTATTAACCAAAGTGAGCAAACTGTTACCGCGTCACTATTAGTGTCTAAAGGTGGCTTGAGTAAGTGGTTTACCACCAAAAATACGTTTGAGTCAAATACCAAGGTACATATGTCATTGGTTGATGGGCCCTTTAAACAGCTTGATGGTTATTGGCTGCTAACACCTTTGTCTGAAAGTGCCTGTAAAGTTAGTTTAGAACTCGATTATGAGTTTTCAAGTAAACTCGTATCACTGGCTTTTGGTAAGGTTTTTGGTCATTTCAGTAATAATTTAGTGCGTGTTTTTACTGAGCGGGCTAAAGAAATTTATGGAGTTAACACTTAATTATGGTCACTGATGGCAAAGTAGTTGATAGTGAAGCGCTGGCAAATGTTAATGACGCAGATGTCGCTAAAAAAATAACCATAGAGGTGGTTTATGGCGTTTCACATAAACAGCGAATTTTAACCTTACTGGTTGATGAAGGCACTAACGTAGAACAAGCGATTATTGAATCAGGCATTGTTAAGTTATTTCCTGAGATTGATCTTAAAGTCAATAAAGTAGGTATTTGGAATAGAACAGTGAAACTGTCTGAGGTACTAGAAGATTTAGATCGTGTTGAAGTGTATCGCCCCTTAATTGCTGACCCAAAAGACGTGAGAAAACGCCGCGCTGAAAAAGCCAAATTAGAAGGGCGAGCAGATAAAACCACAGGCGGGCGGGTAAACCCACTTCGAGCCGAAGCGAAAAAATAATGTTGACCTGTAATATTGGTACTGGTTTGGCCGCTAACAAAACCGTGACTGAGCAATAAAAAAAAACGGCACTGGAGCCGTTTTTTTTATTGCTAAAACCTAAGTGTTCTGATCTGAGCTTTTATTGCCCTTTAGCGACTGTTGCAGCTTGCTCTGTTGGTGCATTAAATGGCGTATTGAAGTTATCAGAAAGTTTAAAGTCTCCAGTTGCTGTGGTTAACTTATTGTCAACGAAAGTTAGAATAAATTGTCTTTGTCTATCAAACTTTGCATCGCGACCGGATTTTAACCGATATACGTAGTTCCAAGTATCAGGGTCGAATGCATCAACCACCACCGGGCTACCCAGAATAAATTTTACTTGCTCTTTTGTCATACCTACTTGCAGTTTGTCGATACTTTTTTGTTCAAGGTAATTTCCTTGGGGAACATCATAGCGAAAAACCCAGCTAGAGCAGGCCGAAAGCGTTAGGGCAGTGATTATGATGGCGAGTCGAAAAATCATATAAAATAGTTACCTTAATATAGCTCAAATAAATTGCAATTATGTGCGAGCAAGGATAATACCCAAGCCCAGCAACGATGCAAAGCTATTTTATCAAAACAAGCTAAAAAATTACCAATTACTGCAATGCCTAAGTGAAGGGGAAGGCAGCAGCCCCTCTCGTTAAGTATTGCTTATCGATAATATTTAGCTTGCTAATAACTCTTGTGCATTAGCTAAGCTATGTTGTGATATTTTATCACCCGCAAGCAAACGTGCAATTTCTTTGACCCGTTTGGCTTCGGTAAGTTCAGTGACTTGCGTTTCTGTTAATTCGCCATCTGTTGCTTTACTGACAAACAACTGCTGGTGTCCCTTACAGGCAACTTGTGGTAAATGGGTGACACAAATGACTTGCGTATTTTTAGCCAGTTGTTTTAACTTTTTACCAACCATGGCTGCCGTTGGGCCGCTGATGCCAACATCGACTTCGTCAAATATTAAGGTTGGTGTGATAACTTTGTCTGCCAAGATGACTTGCATCGCAAGACTAATGCGTGACAGTTCACCACCTGAGGCAACTTTATGCATAGCTTCAAGTGCTTGTCCTGGGTTAATACTGACTTGAAAACTTATATTATCAATGCCATTGGAATGAATATTCTCTTTTGTGCTATCGCTTTGGTTTTTCGGCTCTATGGCGATATGAAATTGACCATGAGGCATATTTAATTCTTGCATACTTTTACTGATAAGCTTGCTTAAGCTTTCAGCGGACTCTTGTCTTGAGCTTGATAATGAACAGGCGGCTTGCTGGTAATGCATTTTTGTTTGCTCTAGCTCTTCTATAATGCTGTTAATTCTAGTTTCATCGTGCGATATTGAGGTCAGCTTTTGCGTTAATGCTTGGTGAAAAGTGACTAACTCCTCTGGGGAAACTTGATGTTTTTTCGCAAGTTGTAATGCCATAGAGTAACGTTCTTCAATCATGGCATAGGCTTGCGGATCTAGCTCTAATTGCTGGTAATACTGCTTAAGGTCGCTACCTGCTTCATCAAGTTGTATCAGTGCGTCAGATAAAATGCTGGCGACGTCATTTAGTTGACTGTCAACACGGGCAACCGCGTTGATGGTGTCACAACACTCTCTGAGTGAGTCAAGAATATTGAAGTTATCATTTTCTGATAAGAGGTTTAGTGAGTTCAGTGTTGAGTCAAGCAGATCTTGTGCATTGCTATGACGCTTGAAGTCTTGCTCTAGTGTTAAGAATTCATCTGCTTGTAATGAAAATTCGTCTAATTCGTTAACTTGGTATTGTAATAATTGTTGCTCTGCTTCACGTTGTTGCTTACTTTGTTGTAGAAGTTCTAACTCCTTATTGAGTTTATTCCATTGTTGTGCATAGTGTTTTACCTCATTAAGTAAACTTTGGTGGTTGGCGTAGTTATCAAGTAATCGGCATTGCTGATTTGCCTTAACAATCAGTTGATGATCATGTTGGCCGTGAATATTAATCAGTAATTGCCCAATCTCTTTTAGTTGTACTAAAGGCACTTGGCTTCCGTTGATATAGGATTTTGAGCGACCTTCAGCAGAGATAACTCGGCGTAGAATACATTCACTGTCATGTTCTGACACTAAATCATGTTGGGTCAACCAAGCTTTTGCTTGTTTATTCTCTTTAGTATCAAAGGTGGCGGCAAGATCTGCTTTTTTGCACTGGGGCCTTACCACATTGGTGGTTGCTCTATCTCCTAAACATAAACCTAAGGCATCAATAGCAATTGATTTACCCGCGCCGGTTTCACCAGTAATGGTTGTCATACCTGACTGCCAATCAATATCCAATGAGCGAACAATGGCAAAATTTTGAATGTTTAAGTGAAGCAACATAGCAATTCTCAATAAGTTTATATGAATAAAAAACCAGTAACTGTTAATTTATACAGTTACTGGTTTTTATTCAAGCTTATTTACACTATTTTGTTTAATTTTTGTTAGTTTTTTTTGGAAAATAACCATGTTACTAAAAAGAGTTATTAATACAGCTTGTTACCCCAGCTTAATTTATTGCGCAAGACATTGAAGTAGTCGTGATCAAGTGGATGAATTAAGCGAATACTACAATCACTTTTTTTAATAATCACTTCGTCACCGGGCATCACCGACAAAATAACATGGCCGTCACAACTGACTTGCAAGTTTTCATGATTATCGTTAGAGAGGATTAATTTTATTTCACTGTTGCCATCAACCACAATAGGTCTGCTGGTTAGTGTGTGCGGAAACATCGGTACCAGTGATAAGGCATTAAGGTTTGGCGTTAAAATAGGGCCACCGGCCGACATCGAATAAGCCGTTGAACCCGTGGGGGTTGAAACGATTAAGCCATCAGAGCGCTGGCTAAACATAAAGGTGCCATCAATATGCACTTCAAATTCAATCATGTTAGCAACTTTACCCGCGTGCACTACGGCTTCGTTTACTGCACTATTTGAGCTTTTTAATTTACCGTGGCGGTACACTTCCGCTTCAATGATAAAGCGTTGCTCACTGCGAGATTTACCCGCTAAGATTTGTTTTAGCGGTTCAATGAGATCCGTAGGTGATAGGTCGGTTAAAAAACCTAAGTTGCCGCGGTTCACCCCGATAACCCCAATATTAAAACAAGCGAGTACCCGAGCAGCGCCAAGCATATAACCGTCGCCGCCAACAACAATGGCTAAGTCTGCCTGTTCTCCTATGTCGGTTAGTGAGCCGGTATGCATTTCTTTAAGTGGAATTGAGGGCGCAACAGAGTTCTCAATAATAACGTCATACTTATTTACTGATAAATAATCATGCAATATTTTGATGGTGGTGCTAGCCCCTTCATGATTTGGTTTGCCAATAAGGCCGATAGTTTTATAATGTTGAGCCATAACTCGATTTTGCTTTTAATTACATAGTATAGTGGCAGTTTCGCTGTAATTGAGGCACTTGTAAAGTTGACTTTTTTATAAAATGTATAAATTCACGCTTGAATCCTTTTTCACTGCCCCCATAATGTCAGCATTAGTTATAAAATTGAGGTTTATTTCATGACAACTGAGTCAAAAAACAACGAGCAAGAATTAAATGCTGAGCAATTAGCGGATGAAATTGTCCAGGAAACTGAAGCACAAGTCGAAGAACTACATGAAAATGAAGTAGAAGCGGTTAGCCCTGAGCAAGAAAAAATTAATGAATTAGAGTTAGCCTTAGCTGCTGCCCAATCAACCGTTGCCGATCAAAAAGACTCGGTTATTCGTGCCAAGGCAGAAGTAGATAATATTCGTCGCCGTGCTGCGCAAGACGTAGAGAAAGCACGTAAATTTGCTTTGGAAAAGTTTGCCGGAGAAATGTTAACGACTGTTGATAATTTAGAGCGTGCTCTACAAAACATTGATAAAGACGATGAAAACAATAAAGGCGTTGTTGAAGGGGTTGAGTTAACACTGCAAGGTTTGATTACTTCATTAGAGAAATTTGGCATTAATGCGGTAGATCCTCAAGATCAACCATTTAACCCTGATTTACACCAAGCTATGTCGATGCAAGAAGTACCCGATGTCGCACCTAATACGGTTATTGCGGTAATGCAAAAAGGCTATGAGCTCAATGGCCGATTAATTCGCCCAGCGATGGTAATGGTGTCAAAAGCTGCGCCAAGTGTTGACGCAACTGCTTAATAATAACTGCCAGGATGATTGATAAGTAACAGCACTTGCAATTGTTCGAGTACAAAAAAACAAAGGTTTCTGCCTTTGTTTTTTTTTGCTGACAATTTAACAGCAGTTATTAAGTCGCGTTCAGTTTTTGAACAAAATTACTTCATTGAACTTTAATCTTTTTGACTCTTGCTAGCTAGACTTAATAAAGGTTTAGCCAGATATCAGCCCTGATATCTTCAATGATGTAAGTTAAAGCCCTGATTTGTCGAATAAGCTAACTGTTGAAGATTTAAATAAAGTTGAAAAAGATCACTTTTTTTTAATTTTTTTATCGATGAATAGTTGAAAAGCATTTTGCCGACCCCACTTAGTAATCAACAAACAATTTAATTAATTTACTTTGCTTTTTTCTAAGCAAAGAATAATGAATAGGAGCTCCCAAGATGGGCAAAATTATTGGTATTGACCTAGGAACAACTAACTCATGTGTTGCTGTATTAGATGGTGACAACGTACGTGTTATAGAAAATGCAGAAGGCGATCGCACAACGCCTTCTATTATTGGTTACACAGCTGAAGGCGAAACATTAGTAGGTCAACCTGCTAAGCGTCAATCAGTCACTAACCCTGAAAATACATTATTTGCAATCAAGCGTTTAATTGGTCGTCGTTTCGATGATAAAGAAACACAGCGTGACATCGAAATCATGCCATTTGGTATTGTCAAAGCTGACAATGGCGATGCTTGGGTTAAAGTGAAAGATGAAAAAATTGCACCACCGCAAGTGTCTGCTGAAGTGTTAAAGAAAATGAAAAAAACGGCAGAAGACTTCTTAGGTGAAACAGTGAGTGAAGCGGTAATTACGGTACCAGCTTACTTTAACGATTCACAACGTCAAGCAACCAAAGATGCTGGTCGTATTGCGGGTCTTGATGTTAAACGTATTATCAACGAGCCAACAGCTGCTGCATTAGCATACGGTATGGACAAAGCCAAAGGCGATAAAGTTGTTGCTGTTTACGATTTAGGTGGTGGTACTTTTGATATCTCAATCATCGAAATTGATGAGATGGATGGCGAGCACACGTTTGAAGTACTTGCGACTAATGGTGACACTCACTTAGGTGGTGAAGATTTCGATAACCGTTTAATCAACTACCTTGTAGACGAGTTCAAGAAAGACCAAGGTATGGACTTAACGGCTGATCCGTTGGCAATGCAACGTCTTAAAGAAGCAGCAGAAAAAGCAAAATGTGAGCTTTCATCAGCACAACAAACTGATGTTAACTTACCTTACATCACGGCTGATGCCTCTGGTCCTAAGCACATGAACATTAAAGTAACACGTGCTAAGTTAGAGTCATTAGTTGAAGATATGGTTAAAGCGACATTAGAGCCACTTAAAGTTGCGCTTAAAGATGCTGACTTATCAGTAAGTGACATTGATGATGTTATTTTAGTAGGTGGTCAAACGCGTATGCCACTTGTTCAATCAGCCGTTACTGATTTCTTTGGCAAAGAGCCACGTAAAGATGTTAACCCTGATGAAGCAGTAGCTTCGGGTGCTGCAGTACAAGCCGGTGTACTTTCTGGTGATGTAACTGACGTATTACTACTTGACGTTACCCCTTTATCATTAGGTATTGAGACTATGGGTGGTGTGATGACTAAAGTTATCGACAAAAACACTACTATCCCAACTAAGCAGTCACAAACATTCTCAACAGCTGATGATAACCAAGCGGCGGTAACTGTTCATGTTTGTCAAGGTGAGCGTAAGCAAGCTTCTGCTAACAAGTCTTTGGGTCAATTCAACCTAGAGGGTATTGAACCAGCACCACGTGGTACGCCACAAATCGAAGTGACCTTCGATATCGATGCTGATGGTATCTTGCATGTAACGGCTAAAGATAAGAACACCGGTAAAGAGCAAAAAATTACCATTAAAGCATCAAGCGGTTTATCTGATGATGAAGTAGAACAAATGGTTCGTGATGCAGAAGCGAATGCTGATGCTGATGCTAAGTTTGAAGAACTAGTTCAAGCACGTAACCAAGCTGACGGTATGATACATGCTACCCGTACGCAAGTTGAAGAAGCTGGCGATGAGTTACCAAGCGAAGATAAAGAGAAAATTGAAGCGGCATTAGCTGAGCTTGAAGAAGCGGTTAAAGGCGAAGATAAAGAAGCTATTGACGCTAAAACTCAAGCGCTTATGGAAGCATCAGCTAAATTAATGGAACTTGCACAAGCTAAGCAACAAGCACAAGGTGCTCCTGAAGGTGCAGCTCCTGAAGCTGACAATGCTGCTCCAGCTGACGACGTAGTTGACGCAGAATTTGAAGAAGTAAAAGACGATAAGTAATTGCTTTTCATAGGCTAAGTTGACGTTAACTGGTTTAACGTCATCGACCAAGGTAGTTAGCTAAGGTATAGGTTAGCTACCATGGCGGTGAACAAAATAAGTTTACTTACGCTTAGCGCCCAAAAGCGTTAAACTACGTTCTTTTGTAAAAGCGTCGATATTTTCGGCGCTTTTTCTGTGTTAAGAAATAGAAAATACTGTGTTATTTAGTGCTGATTTTTTTGATTTTTTTTCAATAAATTTCAGAATGATGAAGAAAATTAGTCCTGTGGCAAGACTAATAAGTTGACTCAGCTGCTAAGGTTTGGCTAAAAGACGAACTGATGCGTTATTGATGTTGACAGAGCGATAGCTGTTCTGTGCAATTGATAGTTTTGCGTGATAGCTTTTACTCCTCGCTGAGCAAAAATAACTTAATAAACTTGCTATTATCAACTTGAAGTAAAGAAATAAATTTATGTCAAAACGTGATTATTATGAAGTATTAGGGGTTAGCCAAAGCGCCTCTGATAGAGAGATTAAAAAAGCTTATAAAAAGTTAGCCATGAAGTATCACCCTGATCGTACTGCCGGTGATAAATCTAAAGAAGAAACGTTTAAGCAAGTTAAAGAAGCTTATGAAGTGCTTAACGACGACCAAAAACGTGCTGCCTATGATCAATACGGTCATGCTGCTTTTGAACAAGGCGGTCACGGTGGTGGCGGTGGATTCGGCGGTGGTGGCTTTGGCCAAGATTTCGGCGATATTTTTGGCGATATTTTTGGTGGCGGTGGCGGTCGAGGCCGTCAACGTCAACAACGTGGTAGCGACTTACGTTATAACGTTGACCTGACACTTGAAGATGCGGTTAAAGGTAAAAATTTAGAAATTAAAGTACCAACTTATGTAAGTTGTGAGCCTTGCGATGGCACAGGTGCTAAGCCGGGTACTTCAGCGAAAACCTGTTCAACTTGTCATGGTCATGGCCAAGTACAAATGCGCCAAGGCTTATTCGCGGTTCAACAAACCTGTCCTACCTGTGGGGGTACCGGTAAAGTTATTACTGATAAGTGTACCTCTTGTCGTGGACAAGGCCGTGTTGAGAAGACTAAGACCTTATCGGTTAAGATTCCGGCGGGTGTTGATACAGGCGATAGAATTCGTTTATCAGGTGAAGGCGAAGCCGGTGAGCACGGCGCTCCAGCAGGAGATTTGTACGTAGAAGTACGTGTACGTGATCATGATATCTTTGTGCGCGATGAAAACCACTTATATTGTGAAGTACCGATTAGTTTTGCAACCGCTGCCCTAGGGGGAGAAATCGAAGTCCCTACTTTAGGTGGTAAAGTAAAGCTTAAAGTACCGAAAGAAACACAAACAGGTAAAATGTTCCGTTTACGTGGTAAAGGTGTTAAGTCAGTACGCAGCTCATCTACCGGTGATTTAATGTGTAAGGTTGTCTTGGAAACACCGGTTAACTTATCGGGTGACCAAGTAGATTTATTACGTCAATTAGACGAAAAAATGGCCTCAAGCAGCAAAAAGCATAGCCCGAAAGAAACTGGTTTTTTTGATGGCGTTAAAAAGTTTTTTGATGATCTAAAAAGTTAATTCTTCGACTAATCGAGATTAATAATCCCGCGCTTATTATCAGTTATCTGCTTAATAATCGCGGGATTTTTTATGCGCTACTTTTTTTGTTGCTTGATGTGTTGGCAGTTAGTGGTAAATGACGAACGTTTATTCGTCAAAGTTTGGCAGGATACCACTGCGACTATGTTCAAAGATCAGTGAGGTTTCTACTGTGGTAACTTCATCACGCGAGGTGATGTTTTTGAAAACAAACTGTCGTAAATGTTCGCTGTCTTTTACCGACATATGAATGTAGTAATCATAACTGCCGCCCATGTGATATAGGTTAAGTATTTCTGGATACTTTAATAAGTCATCACGTAGCTTATTGACTATTTCTTCTGAGTAAGGCTGCAGACGAATTGCTGCGATTGCTTCAATATTGCCGCCGATGCTTTTTAAGTTAACATCAATGAAAGCCGCTTTAATTATACCACTTTGTTTTAAACGTTTTACTCGCTCTAAACAGGTTGATGGTGCGATGCCTATTTTTGCAGCGAGCTCTTTGTTGGTGATGTCTGCATCGTTATATAAAATGGTTAATACCTGTAAATCGATATTATCGAGCTTTTTCATTACTTTCCTTTCTATTTATTCACCTGCTTTAGTTTAAATAGTACACTTATTTATGCGCTCACTACTAGTAATATAAGCAAAAAATGAATTTTTGACGCGAAAAAGAACTTTTTCCGAATTTATTTGCTCATTTCTACACTATTTGTTCTTATACCGTGATAAAGTCATGATAAAGAAATACATTGATAATGTTTGCCAGTTATCATCATTGTGACATATTATGACTATACCGCACGATATTGTTACTTCTATCTAGAAAAATAAAAAAGGTTTACTCTATGACTTTGCTTTGGATACCCCTGATATCCTTACTTGGTAGTATTATTTCTTCAATGACAGGTAAATTAACACGTAATCAATCAACCGGATTGACCTTGTTAATGCCAATCTCCGCACTCATCATGATCATTAACTTAACGCCTTCTGTTTTTGCTGGTGAAGTTATTCGCGACACGATTGCTTGGATCCCTTTACTTAATATAGACATAGCCTTTAGATTAGATGGCTTAGCGTTGCTCTTTGTCTTGATGATTTTGGTGATTGGTATCTTGGTTATCTTCTATGCGCGATATTACTTGAGCGCTAATGACTCTATGCCGAAATTATTTGCTTACTTAATGCTGTTTATGACGGCAATGCTTGGCATTGTTATGTCTAACAACATCATCCAATTATGGTTTTTCTGGGAGTTAACGAGCATTAGCTCATTTCTATTAATTAGTTATTGGTGGAAAAAAGCAGATGCACGCCAGGGTGCCATCATGGCATTAACTGTCACTGGTGCTGGTGGTTTAGCCTTATTAGCCGGCCTACTTTTGTTAGGTAATATTGTTGGCAGTTATGATTTAGATGTTATTCTGGCAAGTAAAGAAGTCATTCAAGCGCATGCTTTGTATGAAGTGACGTTAATCTTAATATTACTCGGGGCATTTACTAAGTCAGCTCAGTTTCCTTTCCATTTTTGGCTACCTCATGCTATGGCGGCGCCAACCCCTGTCAGTGCGTATTTGCATTCGGCAACCATGGTTAAAGCCGGAATCTTCTTATTAGCACGCTTTTATCCTGCCCTTGCCGGCACTGACATATGGTTTATTGTGGTCAGTTTTACCGGCTTAACAACCTTATTATTTGCCGCTTATGTTGCGCTATTTAAGCACGACTTAAAAGGCCTGTTAGCTTACTCAACGATTAGCCATTTAGGCTTGATTACTTTGTTATTTGGTATGGGCACGCAATTGGCGGCTGTCGCGGCTATTTTTCATATTATTAACCATGCCACCTTTAAAGCATCGTTATTTATGGCTACCGGTATCATTGATCATGAGACTGGTACCCGCGATATGCGTAAGCTCAATGGTATGTGGAAATTTATGCCATACACGGCAACCTTAGCCATGGTTGCCGCTGCGTCGATGGCAGGCGTGCCATTATTAAATGGCTTTTTATCGAAGGAAATGTTTTTTGCTGAGACTTTACATCAACAGTTGCTTGGCTCAATGTCTTGGTTACTTCCGGTATTAGCCACTGTTGCTGGTGCTTTTGCCGTGGCCTATTCAGCGCGCTTTATCCATGATGTCTTTTTTAATGGCGATCCGGTTAACTTACCTAAACAGCCAAGTGAGCCGCCGCGCTATATGCGAATCCCCATTGAAGTATTAGTTGCCTTATGTTTACTCGTGGGTATTGTGCCAAACGTTATCATTGATGATATTTTAAGTGCAGCCTCTTTAGCCGTGCTTGGTGGCGATGTACCTGAGTATAAGGTGGCTTTATGGCATGGCTTTAATTTACCGCTATTAATGAGTGGTATTGCCGTAGCCGGTGGTTTGTTGATTTATACACAACGCCGCTTTTTGTTTTTATTCCAACAAACATTGCCGTCGATTAATGCCAAAAAGATTTTTGATAACCTAGTTTATGGTATCACTAAGTGGTGTCAACATAAGATCATTCGCTTTGAGAATGGCTCTTTGCAGCGTTATTTAGTATTAATGTTTATTGTGGTACTCGTGTTAGCAAGCTGGCCATTATTTGAAATGACTCAGTTAGTCGGCCAAAAATCGCCAACACCGATCGATGCCCATAATGCCGTCGGTGCGGCATTGCTGATGATTGGCGCAATAAGTACAGTTATTTGGTATCGCAATCGAGTGGTTTCATTATTAATGTTGTCAGTGGTTGGTTTAATGGTATCTGTTGCCTTTACACGTTTTTCAGCACCTGATTTAGCTTTGACACAACTTACCGTTGAAGTTGTGACGGTTATCTTACTGATGTTGGCATTGTTTTTCTTGCCGCAACATTCACCAAAAGAGTCGAGCTCAATGCGCGTGCTGCGTGATATTGGTATTTCAGGCGGGCTGGGGATTGTTGTTGCCAGCATTTGTTATGCACTGATTACCCGACCACTGGAATCAATTTCAGACTTTTTCTTAGCCAATGCTAAAACCGGTGGCGGAGGCACTAACGTTGTTAACGTTATTTTAGTCGATTTTCGAGGCTTTGATACCTTAGGTGAAATCACTGTTTTAGCTATTGCTGCGCTAGGCATTTATAAGATGTTGATCAACTTACCCTTGCTGATGCCAGAACATGATAGTGAAGGGCGTCCATGGGCGAAAGAGCGTTACCCAATTTTATTGGCGAGTATATCGCAATCATTATTACCGTTAGCCTTAATGGTTTCTGTTTATATTTTCTTGCGAGGTCATAATTTACCCGGTGGTGGTTTTATTGCTGGCTTAATTACCGCAGTAGCCTTTATTTTGCAATATATCGCTCATGGCTCAAATTGGATTGGCGAGCGCCTAACAATAAACTATCGTAAGATAATTGCAGTAGGTGTTGCCATCGCGATGTTTACAGGCGTTGGCAGTTGGTTCTTTGATAGGCCGTTTATGACTACTTGGTTTGACTATTTCAATATTCCTTTGATTGGTGAAATTGAATTGGCTAGCGCGTTAGTTTTTGATATTGGTGTTTATGTTACCGTGGTTGGCTCGACATTGATGATTTTGGCAAGTCTTGGTCAATTAACCGCGAATAAGCCTGAAAAAGAGGTAAATGTTTAATGGAGTTATTGTACGCATCTTGTGTTGGGCTGTTGGTATCTTGTGGGGTATTTTTAATATTACGCTCAAGAACTTTTCCTGTGGTATTAGGGTTAACCATGTTTTCTTATGCGGTTAATTTGTTTTTATTTTCTTCTGGCCGTCTTAGCCTTAATAAAGCAACCGTCCTTGGTTACAGTAGTGAATATGCAGATCCTTTACCGCAAGCACTGGTGTTAACAGCCATTGTTATTGGCTTTGCCATGACCGCCTTCGTTGTGATTTTAGCGATTAGAGGCAGAGCAGATTTAGGTAATGATCATGTTGATGGTCAAGTTGAAAAAAAACTCGTCAAACAACAGAGCAAGAAGAATAAAAAGGTAAAAGTATGATGGAAAATTTAAGCTTTTTACCTGTGTTACTGCCTTTATTGGCTGGTGTTACGCTACTAATGCCACAATTTGGTAAAACAAAAACCAACAGAAGAGTTACCTCGGTATTGTTGAGCATAATCACCTTTATCGTGTCATTGGCACTTTTATTGAAAGTGCAGGCAGAGGGTAATCAAATGTATGCGATAGGTGATTGGAGCGCGCCATTTGGTATTGTGTTAGTAGCAGATCCCTTGTCGACCTTACTTGTTGTTTTAACTGCTCTGCTTGGTTTAGTCTGCATATTATATGCTTGTGCTGGTGATGATGAACACGGTTCATTTTTTCACCCGCTTGTACACTTTTTAGTACTCGGTGTTAATGGCGCTTTTCTCACAGGTGATGCTTTTAATCTCTTTGTCTTTTTTGAAGTATTGCTAATTGCCTCCTACGCATTATTAATGCATGGCGGTGATAAGAAAAATACTCAAGTCGCATTGCAATACGTCATTTTGAACCTAGTTGGCTCTGGGGTATTTTTAATTGCCTTAGGTATTTTATATGGTGTATTAGGTACACTTAATATGGCCGATATGGCGCTAAAAGTACCCTTATTGCAAGGGGACGATGTCTACCTTGCTAAAATTGGTGGTTTGCTGTTATTGGTGGTTTTTGCTTTAAAAGCCGCCCTATTACCACTTCATTTATGGCTACCTAATACTTATGCTACTGCAATTCCGGTAGTTGCGGCCTTATTTGCCATCATGACAAAAGTTGGTGTTTACTCTATGATGCGCGTTTACACCTTAATTTTCGGTGATGAAGCTGCTCAGTTGAGTCATATCGCACAAAGTTTATTATGGTGGTTAGCACTGGCGACGATAGCGATGGGAGCAATCGGTGTGCTAGCAAGCAAGGACTTAAGGAAATTAGTCGCTAATATGGTGATTATCTCGGTTGGTACCTTGGTCGCATTAATCGCTGTGCAAAGCGTCGAAGCGAGCTCTGCCGCTATATTTTATTTAGTGCATTCGACCTTGGTGACCGCGGCTTTATTTATGCTTGCCGATTTAATTGCCCGTCAACGAGGCAGTGAAAGTGATCGCTTAATTGCGGGGCCTGCTTTAGCGCAACCCGCGCTGCTGGGAGTTTGCTTCCTCATTGCTGCAGTGGCTGTTATAGGTATGCCGCCATTATCTGGCTTTATTAGTAAGATATGGTTACTGGAGGCGACTCTAAATACGCAATATGCTTTCGTTTTTTGGCCGCTTTATTTAGTAGCAAGCCTTGCTATTTTATTTTGTGTCTCCAAGGCTGGCAGTACGCTATTTTGGCATCATCATGGAAAACCATCAGTCGCTGCCGAGCAAAGCCGTGTCCATCCAGCACAATTAATTGCCATGCTACTACTGGTAGTTTGTGCACCATTGATGAGCTTTTTTGCCGGGCCATTTAGTGAATATGCCACAGCCGCTGCGACTGAGTTACATGATGTCAAAACCCATATTAAGCTAATTATTCCAGGAGGCCAATAATGCGTTTAGAAGCACGGTTTAAGTGGTTACCGACACCTTTTTTGAGCCTTTTACTGTTTATTGTTTGGTTATTATTAAACAATAGTGTCGCGCCCGGACAATTATTGCTGGCAGCAACTTTGGCCATTATCATTCCGTTAGCGGTTAGTCCATTTAGTACCAAACAGCCACTGATTGTAAAGCCTGGTTTGGCATTACGTCATTTACTGTTAGTGTTATATGACATCATCACAGCTAATGTTCAGGTCGCTATTTTAATTTTAGGACCGACAAAAAAATTAACACCGGGTTTTGTTAAGATACCATTGGATTTGACCCATAGTATGCCGATCACTATTTTAGCAAGTACCGTCTCATTAACACCGGGCACTGTCAGTGCAGAAGTGTATCCATGGACCGAATGCATGAACGAAGGAGAAGTTACCGAGCAGCGTTTTTTGTTGATTCACGTACTCAACCTAACGGATGAACAAGCACTGATCAATACCATTAAACAACGTTATGAAGCGCCTCTAAAGGAGATATTTCAATGTTAGATACTGTGATATTAATTGTTTTTGCCATGCTTGGTATCTCATTATTACTAAATGTCTGGCGCTTGCTGGTTGGCCCGTCTATTCCCGATAGAATACTTGCCCTTGATACTATGTTTATTAACAGCATTGCCTTGATTATTTTATATGGCATGCGCATGGGCACGGCATTATATTTTGAAGCCGCTTTATTAATAGCTATGTTAGGTTTTGTCAGTACAGTTGCTATTTGCAAATACTTACTTCGCGGCGACATTATAGAATAAGGAGTAAACAATGACTGAATGGATTATTTCTATCTTATTATTAATTGGTGCCTCGTTTGTACTGGTTGGTTCGATTGGTTTAGTAAAGATGCCTGATTTCTTTATGCGCCTTCACGGTCCAACAAAAGCAACAACGTTGGGTATGGCTGCGCTGCTAACGGCTGCAATGGTCTTTTTTAGCACGACTGAAGTTGGCTTAACGGTAAAGGAGATACTTATTTCTGTTTTTCTTATCTTAACAGCGCCGATCAGTGGCTATATGATGATCAAATCGGCCATTCATCATAAGCTTGACAGTATTGAGCGTACCTCAGGTAAAGATAATATTGAGGATGATGTGTAAACTCTTTACGTTTAATTATTCGACGGGTAATTTTTTGTCGATCTGAGGTAAAGTTAGCAATTTTGTGCCAAAACCATTGAGAAAATTAGAATCCCTAGCAAGTCAGCTTGCTAGGGATTTTTTTAGTTTGTTGGCTTAGCTGTTAATTGATTAAGGAAAAATTAGCATTTAACACCTTATCTCAATCTGGGTTTTCGCTCTAGAAGGTCGTACTGAATTCCTCTGGAGCTTTTACTACATTTATCCTTCAGCACCGGGTGGTAAAATGAAGCTACCCTTTATATTAAGAATTTATTAAGCGACTTTTATCAAAATAGCCAGTGCATGCAGGAAAGCTTTTCGTTAGAATAGTTTTTTTATTAAGTTACCTCTGTCATGCAGTATCACTATCAAGATCTTATCGCCATTTTTGCACAGACATTCTCTGAGCAGTACAACACCCGCTTAATTAAAGGTGGTGATGAGCCATTATATTTACCGGCTAATGAGTCTTGCAATTATCATCAAATTATTTTTGCGCATGGTTATTATGAAAGTGCTTTGCATGAGATTGCTCACTGGTGTCTAGCTGGCGAAAAAAGACGTTTATTAGAAGATTTTGGCTACTGGTACATACCTGACGGACGTAATGAAAAACAACAACAAAAATTTGAGCAGGTTGAAGTATTTCCGCAAGCAATTGAGTGGGCCTTTAATGTCGCTGTAGAGAAAAAGTTTACTTCTTCTGCTGATAATTTGAATGGCTATCAAAGTGATAGTGCTGCTTTTAAAGACAAGGTCTATCAGCAGGTGGTTGTGTATATTGAGCAAGGTTTTCCACCCCGTGCGCAATTATTTATAGAAGCGTTAGCTCAGTTTTATAAGACCAAATTGCCATTAACTTTGCCGCAATTTGGCTATGAATATCAACATTTTGAACAGGAAAAGCTCTGTGAATTCATTTAAATTAGGCTTCATTATTAACCCCATTGCTGGTATAGGTGGCAGTGTTGCTCTTAAAGGGAGTGATGGGATGGCTTGTGAGGCGATGGCATTGGGCGCCGAGCCAAAATCAAACCTAAGAGCAAGCTCAGCGTTAGCGGTTTTAAAGCCTTATCAAGACAGCATTGTGGTTTATACTGCTAATGATCAAATGGGTGAGCAGTGCGCGCGTGATTTAGGCTTTCAAGTGGAGGTTTTATATCACTCTAAAAGTAAAACGACCAATAGCCGTGATAGTCAGTTGGCTGTTGAAGCCTTATTGGCGCATGGTGTTGATATTATCCTCTTTGCAGGTGGCGATGGCACGGCTAGAGATATTGCCCAGATTGTTACTCGAGATGATGACCATCAAGCCGTACCTGTGTTAGGTATTCCTGCGGGTTGTAAAATTCATTCAGGAGTTTACGCCATTACACCAACAGCAGCTGGTCGCGTGATTGAAAAAATGGTCAGTAAAGAGTTGGTCACCTTAACTCAGGGTGATGTTATGGATATCGATGAAAGTTTATTTAGGCAAGGTATCGTAAAAGCTAAACGTTATAGTGAAATGCAAATTCCCAGTGAATTACGTTATGTGCAAGCAGTCAAAGCCGGTGGTAAAGAAAGTGATGAGTTAGTTTTACAAGATATTGCTGCACATGTGATGGAAGAGATGTCAGAGTATGAAGATAATCAATATATTATTGGCTCAGGTTCTACTACCGACTTTTTAATGGCAGAACTCGCTTTAGACAACACCTTACTGGGTGTTGATATTGTCGCTGGCCAATCATTATTGGCCAGCGATGTCACAGAAGCGGAGTTATACCGCGCTGTTACCGACTACCCTGGCATAAGTAAATTAGTGATTACCTTAATCGGCGGTCAAGGGCATATCTTTGGCCGAGGAAATCAACAATTAAGCCCTCGTATCATTAAGGCAATCATAGCTCAGCCCGGCCATACAGATAATATTTTCATTATTGCCACCAAAACGAAACTTGCCTCTTTGGAAAGTAAGCCGTTAATTAGTGATACCGGTGATAGCGAACTTGATCAGTTATTATCAGGCTTTATAACCGTAACTACCGGTTATAAAGATCAAGTGTTATATCCACTTGCAAGCCCTGAATAATTTCAACAGCCCCTAGTGCTAAATAGCCCGTTTTTATTGATAGTACTTTTATTTTAAACTCTCATTTTAAGTGATTTAGATGACAAATAACACGACAGTAACACTCACAACAGTTAATGAACTTTATCAATATTTAGATAGCTTATTTAATCAAGATATCGATAATGACATCTTATTTGCTGGCGGATATTTACGTGGTTTCATTTCTTTAGTGGCTACTGAATTTGGTGATGAAGCACAACTGCTCTCATCAGCCTTGATAGAGGGCGTTAGTGAAAAATTAATTCAGTCTAAATCAGAGTTATCGCCGCAAGATCATGCTATTGTCAATAATTTTTGGCTGGATATCCAAAGCTATATGCCGCTGTAAAGTTTGTTGCAACTAGACTTCTTTAGTGTTGAGGTTAGCAGCTTATTTTTCTTTTTATAATACCTCTGATGATAAAGCGGTTAGGACTAAGGTTAAAAAGCATCTGCTCATCAACTGGATAGGGAGTATTGCATAATTCAGCGCTTAGTATATCTGCGGCTAAAGGCGCTGAACAAAATCCGCGTGCGCCAAGGCCTAACATCACATACAGATTATCAATACAGGGAGAAGGCTGGGCATAACGCCAGTTTTTGTCTTTCGCTAAGTGGGGGTAAGCTTGTAGATGTCTAGTTAAATCTGGCACGGCACCGACAAGCGGTAGGTGATCTTGAGAGGTACAGCGTAATCGAGCTTTGCTGGCAGCAACATCACTGTCTTGCCAGCCTATTTCAGTGGCTAATTCTGGCAAACACTTGCCTAACATGGCAAGGTTATATTCATCATCAGCTTTATTGGCTTTGATATTGAAAGTATCTTTCTTAAAGGTGGCACCAATACAATGTACTCCTTTGTTTTTAGGCGTTAAATAGCCTTTGTGACAAATGACAGTCGTTAATTTACTCACCTTACTATTGGTTTTCATGTTAGTGACTTGTCCACGGGTAGCTGTTAAAGGTAAGTGCGTTAACTGTTCAATATCAATGGCGTCTGCGCCACCACATATCACTAGCACACTGGCATCAAATTCGCCTTGATTGGTTAATAATCGCCATGATGTACTGCCTGATGTTTTAGCGTTTTTTACTTGCTGTATTTTAGATACCTTGGTATCGGTGACAATTTTTAAGCGATTAGTCGCTTGCGCCGCATTAAATATTTGTTTTACCAAGTCTTGAGGTGATAGCCAGCCAGCATTAGGCATAAAAAGACCACCATGAGGGAGCACTACACTAGCAAGTTGACTCGCTTGTTGTGCATTCACACTATGTATAAGTTCCTTAGGCCAAGCATTTAATTGTTCAAATGCTTGCTGGCGTTTAATTAGCGCTTCTTTGTAAGAAACCTCTAACAGGCCGCACCATTGATGAGCGAATGAGAAGCCTTGCGCTGAAATTTCATTATATAGCTGCTTAGCGCGCCAAAATGCTTGTTGATAAAAGTCACTGATATCATCCTTTTGTTGATGCAGTAGAGGATACAAAGCGGCAATAGCATTACTTGAACCCCCTTGTGCTATTGAACTATCTTTGCAATATAAAGTAACTTTTACGCCTTGTTTTGTTAAGGCATAAGCTGCGCATGCTGAAGCAATACCACCACCAATAATACTGACATGCTGAGGCTTGATGATTCTTGGTCTTAATTGGTAGCCTTTATTGGTCAAAGGGTTGCTTTGCATGACACCAAAAAACATTTCCTTTTTTTTGCCAGGTGCTAAAAGCTTTTCTAAACGAAAGCCAATATCGCGTAATTGTCGTTTGACAAAGCCAGCGACAGTAAATGTTGTTAAGCTTGCTTGTGATTTTGATAACCGACCAATATGGGAAAAAAGTTGTTCACTCCACATCTCTGGATTTTTTGCTGGCGAAAAACCATCGAGAAACCATGCATCAACTAAACCGAGTTTATTTGTTGGTAGAGTTGACAGACCTTGAGCTGCATCATCTGTTATCAGTGTTAACTTAACTTGATCATTTAAAAAACTACGTTGATAATTTGTTTTTAGTTGGACTTCTTCTGGGTAATTACTTAGCAGATCAGCGGCATATTGTGCTAATTGAGGAACAATTGCCAAGGATTGTTTTAGCTGTTCTTTAGATAGCGGATACTTTTCTACACTAATAAAGTGCAAGGGTGCTAGTTGCTTGACTGATGTCTGCTGTACTTCATGGTACGCCTGTAAGGTTAATAAAAAATTTAAACCGGTGCCAAACCCCGTCTCAGCGATAGTGAATATTGCCTTTGCCTGTGCTAGGCGCATTTTGATTTGATTTTTTTGGATGAAGACAAAATCACTTTGTTCAGTCCCTGAGTCACTATCGAAATAGATATCATTAAACCGTTGGCAATAAGGAGCACCATTTTTTTGATAAGATAATTTATTGTTTGTAATTATTTTTTCCGTTTTCTTCATAGGTAATTCTTAATAACTTTTAGGACTATTTATATCGTTTGGCTTGCTCTGGCTTGAGGTATTTTACCTTAAATATCGACTTAACTGATAAAATAACCTTAGATTCATGAAAATGTCATAGATATCTGGCAATGGATATCATATTATAGTGTACAAGTGTGCGCTGGGATTTATTGTTCATAGCAACTAGTAGTACCAGTTCAATGGCTATTACAAGTATAATAGCGCAATATTTTATAATTATAGATGGTTTAATTAAATGAAACGTGTCGTAATAACAGGCTTAGGGATTGTCTCAAGTATCGGTAATAATGCAGATGAAGTTTTAGCCTCATTGAAAGCAGGTAAATCAGGTATCTCTTATTCAGAAAGTTTTGAAGAGCAAGGTTTACGTAGTCAGGTTTGGGGAAAACCAAACCTGGAAACTAAAGATTTTATTGACCGTAAAGCTATTCGTTTTATGGGCGATGCTGCAGGCTATGCCTACATTGCGATGGAGCAAGCTGTTAAAGATGCAAAATTAACGGAAGAACAAGTATCAAATGTTCGCACTGGTATTGTTGCTGGCTCTGGTGGTGCATCTTCAGCAAATATTGTTGCTTCAACTGATACCCTTCGCAATCGCGGTATTCGTCGTGTTGGTCCTTATGCAGTGCCGAAAACTATGGGTAGTACAGTATCAGCTTGTCTTGCAACGCCTTTCAAAATTAAAGGTGTTAACTACTCTATTAGCTCAGCTTGTGCAACAAGCGCTCATTGTATCGGAAATGCGATGGAGCTTATTCAGTTAGGTAAACAAGATATTGTCTTTGCTGGTGGCGGAGAAGAGGTCGATTGGTCACTTGCGATGATGTTTGATGGTATGGGCGCCTTATCAGCGAGCCGAAATGAAACACCTGAATTGGCTTCTCGAACTTATGATGCTGACCGAGACGGTTTTGTTATCTCTGGTGGTGGCGGTATGGTTGTTGTTGAAGAGCTTGAACATGCACTAGCTCGTGGTGCGCATATCTATGCTGAGCTTGTTGGTTATGGTGCAACCTCTGATGGTTATGACATGGTTGCTCCAAGCGGAGAAGGAGCAGTACGCTGTATGCAACAAGCAATGCAGGGTGTTGAAGGAAAAGTTGATTACTTAAATACACACGGTACTTCTACGCCCGTTGGCGATGTGAAGGAGCTTGGTGCTATTCAAGAGCTATTTGGCAATGATTCGCCAGCAATCAGTGCTACTAAAGCAATGACAGGCCATGCACTTGGCGCTGCTGGTGTTCATGAAGCCATTTATTCAATCTTAATGATGCAGCATAATTTTGTTGCGCCGTCTATTAATGTTGAAAACCTAGACGAACAAGCGCAAGGTTTAGATATTGTCACCGAAAAACGTGACACGGAATTAAATTTAATTATGTCTAATAGCTTTGGCTTTGGCGGCACTAACGCGACACTGGTGATGAAAAAATATCAATAGTCGAGTTATTCGCGATACACTCATTGCCACATGATAACTGGGGTGAATGTTATATCTGTAAACCACATTAAGCCTTGCTTGCTGTGGTTTTTTATTTTGATAAACAGTTAAATTTAGCAGCCAAATCAGCGTATAATTGAGCTACTACAAGCTTATGAGTTATTTAGTTACCTTAGATGAAAATATATTTCGATGAAAATATGCCATTTGCCAGCGAATTTTTTGCTGAATTATGTCAAGTAGATGGTGACGCCAATGGCCAATTAATTCCTTTTTCAGGGCGGACAGTTACAGCTGAGCAAGTTGCTGACGCTGATGTATTGCTCGTGCGCTCAATCACTCAGGTAAATGAAGCGTTATTACACCTAAACAATAACCTTCAATTTGTTGGCAGCGCAACTATAGGTACTGATCATATCGATCTTGACTATTTAGCAAGTCGCGATATTAGCTTTCACTCAGCACCTGGCTGCAATGCTGTTTCGGTGGCAGAATATGTCATTAGTGCGCTCGTTGTTCTAGCCGAGCGCTATTTACTTGATTTACCTCAATTGACAGTCGGTATTGTCGGTGGTGGCAATACTGGCAGCAGACTAAGTGAAAAACTGGCGGCCTTGGGGATTAACTATAAAATTTGTGACCCTTTACTTGCTGAAAAACAAGCGAATGAAGATTGGCAAATAGACAACAATGGTGATTTTAGAGAATATTTCTCATTAGACGAGGTTTTAAGTTGTGATGTGATTTCGTTGCATGTACCTAAAGTTATTGGCGGAAAGTACCCGACCGATAAATTATTGGATGCAGAAAATTTATCACAATTGGCTGATCATCAAATTCTTATCAGTGCTTGTCGTGGGGATGTTATTGATAATAACGCCTTATTGACACTTAAGGAGGCTGGTCATCCGCTCAAACTGGTTTTAGATGTTTGGCAAGGTGAGCCAAATGTACTTGAAGCGCTTATTCCATATACTGATATAGCAACCGCACATATTGCTGGTTATAGCTTAGAAGGAAAAGCTCGTGGCAGTGAAATGCTCTATCAGGCATTATGTCAAAAATTAAAAGTACAGTCTAAATACCAATTAGAAAACTTTTTACCGTCGGCAAGTATCCCTGAAGTTAAAATTAATGAAAATTTTAGTCAAATACTACTAAACCAGTTAGTAAAAATGGTTTACGATGTCAGGCGTGACGATGCAATATTTCGTCAACAATTATCACAACAAGGTTTTGATAGTTTACGCAAGAATTATCCAGTTCGCAGGGAGTTTTCCGCGGTAACCGTTACTTTGTTATCCAACACCTATAGCGATGTGCCACATCGCTTAGGTTTTAGCAAACCGTCCAACTAGAGAGAGAGGATCATGGCACAGAAATTTGATGTATGTATACTTGGCGCAACAGGATTAGTTGGCAAAACCATTATGGAAATCCTAGCAGAAAGAGATTTCCCTATTAATAAGCTCTACCCGTTAGCAAGTGCTCGCTCTGCTGGTGATTTTATCGAATTCAACGGTGAAAGTATTGAAGTATTAGATGCGGAGCAGTTTGACTTTAGTCAAGCACAAATAGGTTTCTTTTCTGCTGGCGGCGCTACTTCAGCTAAGTTTGCTCCTATTGCTGGTGAAGCCGGTTGTATTGTTATTGATAACACCTCTGAATTTCGATACGAAGCTGATATTCCTCTTGTTGTCCCTGAAGTTAATCCACAAGCACTAGCTGAATATCGTAATCGCAATATTATTGCGAATCCAAACTGTTCTACTATTCAAATGATGGTTGCATTAAAACCGATTTATGATGCTGTTGGTATCAGTCGTGTTAATGTCAGTACTTATCAATCAGTTTCTGGTGGTGGTAAAGAATCAATGGATGAATTAGCCAAACAAACAGCTGATTTATTAAGTGGTAAACCTGTAGAAAGTAAAAACTTTTCTCGTCAAATTGCTTTTAATGTTATTCCTCAAATTGATGTCTTCCTAGAAAATGGTTACACCAAAGAAGAAATGAAGATGGTTTGGGAAACTAAAAAAATATTAAATGATGAAAATGTTTTAGTTAACCCTACTGCGGTACGTGTACCGGTATTTTATGGCCACGGTGAGGCTTTACACATTGAAACAAATTCACCTATCTCTGCTGAAGAAGTAAAAGATTTACTTGAACAAACCGATGGTGTCGTGGTTTGTCGTAATGACGAAGACTTCCCTACGCAAATTGGTGATGCTAGTGGTAAAGATGAAACTTATGTTGGTCGAATTCGTGAAGATATTAGCCATAATTGTGGTATTAATATGTGGATTGTTGCCGATAATGTTCGAAAGGGTGCCGCAACCAATAGTATTCAAATAGCTGAGTTATTGATAAAAGAGCATTTAAGTTAACTGATAACTCAAAGTTAAGTAAAGAAAAAGTAAAACTCGTCGTTAACTATAACAGTATAGTTAACGACGAGTTTTTTAGCTTAAAGGCGAGTGAACTTGTTATTGACACGCAGCCGTTTTACTGTTCTCTTAACAAAAGAGAAGACTTATTGAGTGAGTTTGCTATTATCTTGTTAGATAATGTTTTTTTGGAATAAATATTGCATTTTATTGTTAAGATCAGTGTTATCACTGAAAATTTAAAGCAATGCGGTATTTTTTTGGCGCTATAAGTTCAAATAATGTGCGCCATAACTTAAATTAGGATATCTAGATGCAAAGATTATTGCGCCTGTGCCTATGGCAGGCGATTATTATTGGCGTATTATCAACACACTTTCCCGTCAGTGCCGAAGAAGAGCGCGGCATTCGCATGCGCGGCCCTAAAAGTAGTGATGTTTTTCCTTATGAACGATATGGCCCAATTACACCGAAAGATACTTTGTGGAACATCGCAACCAGAGTTCGCCCTGATAATCGCTTAACTGTCTATCAAGTTATGCATGCGCTTTATCAAGAAAATCCTCAAGCGTTTGCTGATAATAATATTAATCATATTATTGAAGGGGAGTATTTAAAAATTCCATCTTTTAACAAGATGATGGCAATAAATAGCAATAGTGCAAAAAGAAAGTCTGAACTTGATCGCAAGTTATGGCAGAAGCAACAAGAAAAAAGCACTAACAAGCAAAAGATTAAAGAACCAAGTGTTAAAAAACAAGACTTGGATACGGTTAAAACAGAAATTAATGATCAACTGAAAAAAATAGATGGTCAGCAACAAGAACGTTTAGATAATATTCAAAATGATATTTCAGACTCTATTGACGGTTTACAAGCTATTTTAAAAGAGAATGAAGATTTACGTCAGCGTTTAAGCACTTTTAATGACAAGCTTGGTGTGATGCAAGACGAAGTTGCCAAGGGTAAAGAAATCAAGTTGCAAATGGATGATATGATTAAATTGCAACAAGCTTTATTGGCTAAAGCAGAAGCGAGAGAAAAACAATTATTACTTGAAAAACAGCAAGCGGAACTCGATAAACAAGACTTTACTACAAGCTTATGGTTTAAAATTGTCATGGGTACTTTACCGGCAACTTTACTATTAGCATTCATCGCATTCTTATTTAAG
The DNA here is from genome assembly GCA_040779365.1 of Colwelliaceae bacterium MEBiC 14330. GTDB lineage: Bacteria > Pseudomonadota > Gammaproteobacteria > Enterobacterales > Alteromonadaceae > Colwellia. The sequence continues at coordinate 589,457 of JBFONR010000001.1, read as the reverse complement.
CGTCGTCAACAAGCATCTGATGAAGTGTTTTTTGATGAGCTCAGCAATAAAAAGCAACCAGTAGTGACTAAAACAGAAAAAGAAGCTGAAGAATTGCCGCTTGATGAACTGTCATTAGCTGAGGAACTTGATCTTGAAGAGGAACTCTCATTAGATGATGAATTAACACTCGATGATGAGTTATCACTTGTAGATGAACTCGGTTTAGATGATGATCTTTCTATTAACCTGAATGAAAATGATGAGCAATTACTCGATGATAACGTTATTCACCTGGATGACGATGAAGGTTTAGATGATCTTGATGACTTGGATGATCTTGAAGATATATTACTTGATGATAACACTGAAAGTGATGTGCTTGAAAATGGAGAGTTAAATCAAGGTGACTTGGATTCTTTATTATCTGGTTTAGACGATGATATATCTTCTGAAGATGAAGAGTCAGAGATACTTGAAGGTGGTCAATTAAACCAAGATGACCTAAATAACTTATTAGGCGGTCTAAATGATCCAGATAGTGAAGAAGCAGAGCTGCCATTAGAAAAGTCACCAGCTGAGGATATAGCTGAAGTTACTAAGCCTGATGATATTGATGCCTTACTTGAACAGGCTGCGCCAGCGCCAGAAAAAACCGCTCAAGCAGTAGAAAAAGAGCAACCAGCAGAAGAATCGGTTGATGTTACCGACCCTGATGATATTGATGCGCTACTTGAACAGGCTGCGCAACCAAGTGCAGAAAATATTTCGGAGTCAGTAGAAGCTGAGACCGTTTTAGAAGAAGCAGCAGAAGAGTCGGTTGATGTTACCGACCCTGATGATATTGATGCGCTACTTGAACAGGCTGCGCAACCAAGTGCAGAAAATATCTCGGAGCCATTAGAAGCTGAGACCGTTATAGAAGAAACAGCAAATGAGTCGGTTGATGTTACCGACCCTGATGATATTGATGCGTTACTTGAACAGGCTGCGCAACCAAGTACAGAAAATATCTCTGAGCCAGTAGAAACTGAGACTGTTTTAGAAGAACCAGCAAATGAGTCGGTTGATGTTACCGACCCTGATGATATTGATGCACTACTTGAACGAGCTACACCAGCGCCAGCAAAAGCGGCTCAAGCAGCAGAAAAAGAGCAACCAGCACAAGAGTCGGTTGAGGTTACCGACCCTGATGATATTGATGCGCTTCTTGAACAAGCTACACCAGCGCCAGCAAAAGCGGTTCAAGCAGCAGAAAAAGAGCAACCAGCACAAGAGTCGGTTGAGGTTACTGACCCTGATGATATTGATGCGCTTCTTGAACAAGCTGCGCCAGCGCCAGCAAAAGCGGCTCAAGTAGCCGAAAAAGAGCAACCAGAAGAAGAATTGGTTGAGGTTACCGACCCTGATGATATTGATGCGCTTCTTGAACAAGCTGCGCCAGCGCCAGCAAAAGCGGCTCAAGCAGCAGAAAAAGAGCAACCAGCACAAGAGTCGGTTGAGGTTACCGACCCTGATGATATTGATGCGCTTCTTGAACAAGCTGCGCCAGCGCCAGCAAAAGCGGCTCAAGCAGCAGAAAAAGAGCAACCAGCACAAGAGTCGGTTGATGTTACCGACCCTGATGATATCGATGCCTTACTTGATTCAATAGTCGACTCGGCAATAGGGCCTAAAACGACATCAAAATCAAAAGCTAGTCAGTCAACTGCGGAAGAACTAGACGCCCCTGCACAAGTGCAAGCAAATAATGTGGCTGGCGAAGATCAGAGAATTCAAGATGAAATTGCGGAAAATGAAGCAAAAATTGCAGAGTTTACTGCTGAATATGTTACGCCGTTTTTAACCGCAGATTTTAGTGAGATTCTTGCGAAAGAGCAGCAAGTTGACTTACCTGCAGAAGATCTTATTAAAAGTGGCGCATCAGAAAATGTCGTTAACCAATTAGATGATGATATCGACATTGATGCGCTTATTTCAGAAAACGAACCTGATGAAACTGAAAATTCTGATGAGCTGATTAACGAAGATATTGGGGATAGTTTACTTGGTAAACTAGCCGAGCAAAGTGCTGAACAACATGATAAATCTGAAGATAATGCTATTGAGCTTGCGACTGATTTTTCTAATGAGGATGTGCTTGCTGAATTATTAAATGAGTCAGATGAATCTAATGAAGAAGATAAAGCTGATACTGAAACACCTTTAGATGTTATTGAAGAGCTTGATGATGTCGACTTTGATGAACTTTTAGCAAATATAGAGGAAGAAACTGCAACTCATTCTAATAATGAAGGCGTTGACTATGAGCTGGAAGATATTGGCGATGATTTAATTGCACTAAGTTCAAACAATGAAACTCTCCTTGCTGGTGAAGATATTGATTCTGAAAAAGATTATGTTTCTGTCGATGACCTACTTACCGACTCATTAAAAGAAACAGAAGTTGTAGAGCCTTATGAAAAAACTAATATTGATGTTGGTTTAGGACAATTTGCTGAAAATCACACCGGCATAGATGTAGATGAGGATGGCTCCATTTCAAGTAAACTTGATTTAGCCAAAATGTATATTGAGATGAGTGATGAAGAAAATGCGCAGGTTATTTTGCAAGAGGTGATAGACAAAGGTGATGATGCTCAACAAGCTGAAGCAAAAAGCCTATTAGCTACATTGTAAAATTTGATATCCCTTAACAAGGCATAGCCTAATAGCAGAAAATAAAGCATAATGCGCAGCGAAAATAATCTCTTCACTTAAAAGGTCGTTTTTCATGCGTTATGCGTTAGGCGTCGAGTATGATGGTAAAAACTACTGTGGATGGCAACGTCAAAACAATGCGGTCACAGTACAGGAAAAAGTTGAAATAGCATTATCTAAAATTGCCAATGAACCAATAGAGGTGATCTGTGCTGGTCGCACCGATACTGGCGTTAATGCAACAAATCAAATCATTCACTTTGATACCAGTAAAATACGCAAAGATGTTGCTTGGACTCTAGGTGTTAATACTCACTTACCATCTGATATTGCAATAGCATGGGTTAAGCAAGTCGATGAAAAGTTTCATGCTCGTTTTAGCGCAACTGCGAGAAATTATCGATATATTATTTACAATAAACCGTTACGATCAGCAATTTTGAGCCATGGCATAAGTCATTGCCACTTCCCATTAGATGAAAATTTAATGCAGCTAGGGGCAAATTATCTTGTTGGCAAACATGATTTTACTTCATACCGTACCGTGCATTGTCAATCCCATTCAGCGGTAAGGACAGTTAAACATTGTCGTATTTCACGCCATGGTGATTATTTGGTAGTCGATATTAAAGCAAATGCTTTTCTACACCACATGGTGAGAAATATTGTTGGCAGCTTAATGAGAGTTGGTCAATCGCAAGAACCCCCCCATTGGATTAAAGACGTATTATTAGCAAAAAATCGTTGTCTTGCTGGGGTTACTGCACCGCCGGAAGGCTTGTATTTTGTTGATGTTGATTATCCTGAGTCATTTAATTTACCCAAAAGGCGATTAGGGCCATTATTTTTATAGATAACAAACTAAAAAAAATTCCCAATTAATTACTGAGCAGACCAGTTTTTTCTATATTGTATGGGGTATACTATGGTCTAATATGCGGTTTAAAATAAGTACTTATTAATCTAGGTGTTTATTAGAATTTGATGGCAGAAAACATCAAAAATCCGACAGATATTTCGTTGCAACAGGCAAAAATAAAATTATGAGCTGGATAGAAAAAATTCTCCCGAAAGCAAAAACGACCCAGAAGAGTAATATTCCTGAAGGTGTTTGGAGTAAGTGTACTGCATGTAATGCTGTGCTTTATAAAGCTGAGCTAGAACGACAAATGTCAGTTTGTCCTAAATGTGATCACCATATGCGTATCAGTGCACGCAAGCGTATAGATAGTTTCCTCGATAAAAATAACCGTATTGAATTAGGTGAAGAGTTTGAAGCTCAAGATGTCTTGAAATTTAAAGATTCTAAGCGTTATAAAGACCGAATTAGTGCCGCGCAAAAAAGTACAGGTGAGAAAGATGCACTTGTCGTGATGAAAGGCGAGCTCAATGGTATGCCAGTAGTTGCAGCAGCTTTTGAGTTTTCATTCTTAGGGGGGTCTATGGCCTCAGTTGTTGGAGCGCGGTTTGTAAAGGGCGCTGAATATTGTTTAGAGCATAACTTACCCTTTATCTGTTTTTCTGCTAGTGGTGGAGCCCGTATGCAAGAAGCGCTTTTTTCTTTGATGCAGATGGCAAAAACAAGTGCCGCCTTAGCTAAAATGAGTGAAAAAGGTTTGCCTTACGTTTCGGTTCTAACTGATCCTACTATGGGTGGTGTATCAGCAAGCTTAGCCATGCTAGGTGATATTAATGTTGCCGAGCCTAAAGCATTAATTGGTTTTGCCGGTCCTCGTGTTATTGAGCAAACCGTGCGTGAAAAGCTACCTGAAGGTTTTCAGCGCAGTGAATTCTTATTAGAGAAGGGCGCTATCGATATGATAGTTGATCGCCGTGATATGAGAAATACATTAAGTCGAATGCTCAGCAAGTTTATGGGACAACCTAGTGTCGTTGCATAAACAATAAGCCTATTTTAATTATCGCTTTATTAATTCAAATAACTTGTTGATGGTTTAAATGTCAAAATCAAAGTCAAGCCACTATCAGGATTTCAAGAATCTTGATCAGTGGCTTTATTATTTAGAAAATTTACATAGCAGTGAAATTGATTTAGGGCTAACCCGCGTTGGTGAAGTTGCCAAACGTTTAGCAATCGACTTTAACTTTGCTAAGGTCATTATTGTTGCCGGTACAAATGGTAAAGGTACTACTTGTGCTTTTTTGGAAAATGCATTATTTACCACAAAAAATCAAAAGGTTGCGGTATATTCTTCACCTCATATAGAGAGGTTTAATGAGCGTTTACGAATTAATAAAGAGGACATCGCTGATCAACCACTTATTGATGCTTTTAAAAAGATAGAACTCGCTCGTGGTGATATATCACTGAGTTATTATGAATACACAACACTGGCAGCATTTCTTGTTTTAATGGATGTTAGACCAAGTTATATTATTCTTGAAGTTGGTTTAGGTGGGCGTTTAGATGCAACAAATATTATTGATGCTGATGTTGCCGTAATAACAACAATAGACCTTGATCATCAAGCTTTTTTAGGTAATAACAGAGAGTCTATAGGTTTTGAAAAAGCCGGAATAATGCGCCGTGAGCAAATCATTGTTGTTGGCGATAACAACTCACCTAAATCAGTATTAGAGCATGCCTATAGCTTAAATGCAGTTCATGGAGAAAATTTGTTTGTCCGTGGACAAGATTTTAGTGTTGAAGTTGAAAAATCCTCATGGCATTGGCAAGCAGAGCATGAAAACATAACTGATTTAGCACCTACTTTTATTCCGCGAGATAATGTTGCAACAGCATTAATGGTGCTAGCGAAATTGCAGGTACCCTTATCAACAATATTTGCTAATGACATAATAGATAAAACAAAAGTATCAGGACGAACTGAGTTAATAAAGCATGCGGATTGTTGTGATGTTATTCTTGATGTCGGTCATAACCCTCAAGCAACCCGTTACTTGGCTAAGCATTTAAGGCTTGTTAAAAAGCAAGGTAATTATGATAAAATCTATGCTGTGGTTGCCATGTTGGCCGATAAGGACATCAAAGCTAGCTTAGCATCATTGAAAGATGAGATTGACTTTTGGTACACAGGTGAACTGGAGGTACCTAGAGCAGCAACGTCAAAGATAATGCAGCAAGAATTAACTACTTTCACTAATGAGGTTAATTGTTTTGACAATGTAGACGAGGCATTTAGAATAGCAAGACAACAGGCCAGCACATCTGATCTTATCCTTGTATTTGGTTCATTCTTTACTGTAGCTAAAATTAGGGTGCAGCTAACAAAAAAAAATTAGCTGGTTAGCTTTATTATTTAGGAGTATCTCTTGTCTACACCGTTTCAAAATCGCCTTGTCGGTACAATTATTGTTGCAGCAGTGGTTATTATTTTTTTACCTGATGTACTTGATGGAGAAAAAAAATCTCATCAAACTGATTTTGAAGCCATTCCTAAAGCTGAAATCTTTACAGGTAAGCTAATTGATAAACCTTTTCCGATTGAGCAATTAAAGAAAAAAAAATCCGAAGCAGTTTCGAATGAGCAAGCACTTGATAATATAATTGAAAATGATGTTGTCAAACTTAATAAGCAAACTGATGAGCAAGAAAATGATCGAGCACAAGCAACAGCTGTGATTACAAAAGCTGAAGATAAACCTGCTAGCCAGTTGATAAAAAAGCTACCGGAAAAAGCCATCGCTAAAGAAGCTTGGGTTATTCATTTAGGTAGCTTTAAAGATAAAGAAAACGTTGCTCAGCTCTTAACGAAATTAAAAGCTAATGGTTATATTGCTTTTACTAGACCCATTAAAACCAAAAAAGGTATGTTAACAAAGGTTATTATAGGTCCTGAGTTAATCAAATCAGCCTTAGTAAAAAAAATACCTGCCTTACATGAACTTACAGGAATCAAAGGCAAAGTAGCTAATTATGAGCCAACTAAGTAATCAGCAAACATAAAAAAACTAGGCATTAATTCATGACTTCTGGTAGAATGCGCGCCTCTAATTTAGAGAAACTCAACGAGACACGCAAGTTATGGTTTGGATAGATTACGTCATTTTAGCTGTGATAGGCTTATCGACCCTGGTTAGTTTGATACGTGGTTTTGCAAAAGAAGCTGTATCATTAGTTATTTGGATCAGTGCATTTTTTATCGCGAGTACTTTCTACGCAAACCTTGCCAATTTGTTAACCAATATTTCCGAAGAATTTTTGCGCAATGCCGCAGCCGTCACCATTCTTTTTATTTCTACTTTAGTGCTTGGTAGCTTAATTAATTATCTTATAGGTCAATTAGTCAGTAAGACCGGTTTATCAGGCACAGATCGTATACTTGGTTTAGTGTTCGGCGCACTTCGCGGTGTATTGATTGTTAGTGCTGTTATATTCTTTGTCGATGCCTTTACTGGTGCCGAAAATACAGATTGGTGGAAAAGCTCACAGTTAATTCCAGAATTTAAATTAGTTGTTGAGTGGTTCTTTGAATATCTCAAAGAGTCATCAAGTTATATCACTTAGTTCAGCAGGTTTTTGTCGGTAACTAAGTGCTTGGTTTTTATACGTGTTAGCGCGTATATAGTACTTCATAGGATGTGTCATAACTATTCTATGATTCAATATTTAGTAGATGGCTTTGGCCATTTGGAGCTAGACGGCTTTGTTAATTAGATATTGTAAAATAATTTTTTTGTGGAGAAAATTTCATGTGTGGCATTGTTGGTATTGTCGGTAAAACCCCAGTAAGTCAGTATTTGTATGACGGCTTAACTGTACTTCAGCATAGAGGTCAAGATGCTGCAGGTATTGTTACCATTCATAATAATACTTTTAGACTTCGTAAAGCCAATGGTTTAGTGAAAGATGTATTTCACACACGTCATATGCTGCGTTTGCAAGGCAATATAGGTATCGGTCATATTCGTTATCCAACTGCTGGAACTTCCAGCTCTTCAGAAGCACAACCTTTTTATGCAAATTCGCCGTTTGGTATATCACTTGCACATAATGGTAACTTAACGAATGCCGAAGAATTAAGAACTTGGTTGTTTAACGAAGCTCGTCGCCATGTTAATACTACTTCTGATTCTGAAGTTTTACTCAATATTCTCGCGCATGAATTGCAACAAACTGACAGCATAGCGCTGACATCCGATGATATTTTTACTGCGGTGGCTAAAGTGCATAAACGTGTCCGTGGTGCTTATGCTAGCGTCGCGTTAATTGTTGGCCATGGCATGGTTGCATTTCGTGACCCCAATGGTATCAGACCATTAGTTTTTGGTAAGCGCGAAACCGAGCAAGGCGTTGAGTACATGGTTGCTTCTGAGTCAGTTGCTCTTGATGCTTGTTCTTTTGAGTTTGTCCGTGATGTTGCACCCGGGGAAGTCATTTTCTTCTCTGAAAATGGTCAGATTCATAGTCAACAATGTGCTGACAACCCTGTATATAGCCCCTGTATTTTTGAATTTGTTTATTTTGCCCGTCCAGATTCAACAATGGATAAGATGTCAGTTTATGCATCACGTGTAGAAATGGGTACCAAACTTGGTAAAAAAATAGCAGCACAATGGCAAGATGTTGACATTGATGTGGTCATTCCTATTCCAGAGACATCATGTGATATTGCGCTGCAGATTGCTCATGAATTAGATCTTCCCTATCGCCAAGGGTTTGTAAAGAACCGTTATATTGGCCGTACTTTTATCATGCCAGGTCAAGAGCAACGTAAAAAGTCTGTGCGTCAAAAGTTAAATGCAATTAGCGCAGAATTTAAAGGAAAGAATGTTTTACTGGTTGATGACTCGGTTGTTCGTGGTACCACCTCTGAGCAAATTATAGAGATGGCCAGAGCCTCTGGCGCTAATAAAGTGTACTTTGCTTCTGCGGCTCCTGAAGTTAGATTCCCTAATGTCTATGGTATTGATATGCCAAGTGCTAATGAGCTTATTGCTCATGGTCGTGAATTGGATGATATTTGTCACTTAATTGGTGCTGATAAGCTTATTTTTCAATCAATTGATGATTTGATTGCCGCTGTTGGTGAGGGTAATCCTGAAATCAAAACCTTTGATACTTCAGTATTTGATGGCAACTATATAACAAACGATATCAATCAAGCTTATTTAGAGCGTCTCGATGCATTGCGCAATAATACCACTAAGGAAGCCTCTGACAAAAATGCAGACTCTATCATTGATATGCATAATGAAGGCACAGACTAGTGTATTAGCTCGGTTAATTAAATCAGCTTTGTAAAATAAAAAAACCTTATTCCTCAGTGGAATAAGGTTTTTTTTGAGCAATTTGTTAGCAAAGTTACAGCGATTTTGTTATCGATTAAGCAACAAACTCTGGGCCAAAGCCCATAGTCCACATGATTGCTGTTAATGCCATTAAGGTGACTAATAGTACTAAGCCACATGTAACGACAGAGCTTGAATAGATAAAGCCTTTCTCTTCAGGTATGTTCATCATAATTGGAACACCAGAATAGAGTAGGTATACAGAATATGCGACTGCAGCCAGTCCTGCTAAAGCGACAAACCAAAGCACGGGATATAAAGCAGTAATACCAACCATAAGTAGTGGTGTTGCAGTATAAGCCGCAAGCTCTAGCGCTTGTACAAAGTCTGGCTTTGAATCAAAGGTCTTTGCCATCCATTGAATAAGATAAGCCAATGCAAATACTCCCGCAATTAAGGCAACATACATACTGACAGCCATTATTTGTGCACTTTCAACACTTATTTTTATTGGCTCACCGGCGCCGATAGTCCAACCTATGTAGGCCGCTGCGTAAAAACAACAAATTACAGGGATTAGTGCTACGGTTAAAATGTGAATTAAACTATAACTTAAGCTCTCGTGACGCTTCTCAATAACATGCCATTCTTCTTTAGGGTGAGCATAAAGCCCCCATATGTGGTTTAGTATCATAATCTGTCCTCTTGCACCTAAGTATTGGTAGTACTTTTAGCTAAAAACAATTATTTTCAGCCTAAGTACTTTCACTATGACCACCTTATTTATGTAGGATATAAGTCGACCCGTCAAGCTTTGCTTGAAAAATAAACACTAAAGCTCTAGGTGAAGGGATTTTAATACTTTTAAGTGCTAAGTAGATAATAAAATAGTGAAACTAACTAAGTTTTATTCGAACAACAGACATGATTTCAATTGCAAATCCTGCAACCAATTCAGTGTCAGGGTAATAAGTTAAGTTAACTCGCTGTCCTTTTAAGTTTTGATAGCGTTTTTTTCGTTTATATTTAAAAGCAATATCGGTCTTTTCTATCATCAGGGTGTTAAGTATCCAATCATCAACCTCTCGTTGAACATGTGAAACAACTTTCATATTTTCACAATGTACTAATTTCTCATGGCTAGTCACTAATTTTTTTACAGCACCATGTTTTGTCAGTGACTTTTTAAATTTAGAGGTCATGAAGTGGCTCTCTGTTCGGTTAAAAACATATTTTACTAGTATCTCAATTAATAGACTTTTAAAATAGTATAATATTTCATTTCTTAACTAGCCTATGTTTTATCTTGGCAGAGACAAATTAATGACCGAAGCAGAGCAATTATTAGTACCAGTATTAAGCTTTTTACAATGTGAAACCCCTGATGAATGGGTTATTGAAGCCAAAAAAGAAGAAAATTTAGCTGTTGTGTTAATCGATCATCTCGTTTGTGAATTGAAGGCTGCCCAATCTGCAATGTTTTTAATAAGAAAGTATGCTGTTGATGCTCAAAGTGGCCAGGCTTTACTTGAATGGTTGCGTCCATTTGAGGAATTTATCTATAAAAGGACAGGTGATTGGAAAGAGTTTCCAAGCAAAAATAAACTCACTAAAGCAGTCATTCCAAAATCCAATTCACCCTATGGCCAAGATTTGATTGATAAAATGGTTCTACTTATTAAAGAGGAGCTACATCACTTTTATCAGGTGCTGGAAATTATGGCTGATTATGGGATTGAATATAAACATATTACGCCTGGGCGTTATGCCAAGGGTATGTTGTCTAAAGTGAAAACACATGAGCCAGATACCTTGGTTGATAAGTTAATTTGCGGGGCCTATATCGAAGCACGTTCATGTGAGCGATTTGCTAAATTAGCGCCACAGGTTGATAAGAAGTTAGGGGATTTCTACATCTCTTTGTTGCGCTCTGAAGCTCGTCACTATCAAGACTATATAGCACTAGCTAAGCAAATAGCGCAAAGTGATATAAGTGCGCGAGTTAATTACTTTGCTAGCATAGAAGCTGAGTTGATTTTATCGCCGGATGACGACTTTAAGTTTCATTCAGGAAAACCATGCTAGAGGCACATTTTTTAGTTAACGCATCAGCAATACTTTGCTAGGTTAATGTTATTAAAAACAGCAGTCTTAGCTTGATGAGCCATTATATACACTAAGTGAGTGGCTGATTTAATAATTCAATTGAATCAGGTGTAACTTTAAGCCATGCGCCTTGTTCGTACCAATCACCTAAAACAATGCGTTGTGCAGCTTTACCATTGACGATAAACTCGTGAATGGCTGGTCTATGAGTATGACCATGAATAAGTAATTGACTATGATATTGCTCAAGACAATGATTAACTTCTTCATTGGTAACATCCATAATCTCTTGTGATTTCATTGCCGTAGCCGCTGCACTTCTTTTGCGATAATTGGCAGCCATTTTTTTACGGATAGATAGCGGTAGACTCTTAACCATAGTCTGCCACCACCATGAACGAGACTTTTTTCTGAAGGCTTGATAAGCAATATCTCGCGTACACAAGGTATCTCCATGCATAATGACCACATGTTTTCCATATAGGTCAATGGTCTCTACCTCTTGGAGCAATTCCATCCTTGCTTGCTTAGCATAATGCTTGCCGAGAAGAAAATCTCTATTACCATGAATGTAAAATATTTTTGTGCCTGATTGAGCCAAGTTACTTAGCGCTTTAGCTATTGTTGATAAGTATGGGCTATCATCATCATCACCGACCCAAGCTTCAAATAAATCACCGAGGATATAGAGTTTTTCAGCCTCAATGGCATCGTTTTTTAAAAAACGCAAAAAACAGGCACTGATATCAGGCCTGTTTTCACATAAGTGTAAATCGGCAATAAAATAGGTTATTGCTGTTTTATTGTTATCAAGCATGCTTGGTAATGTTAGGCAACAATTGCTGATTCAATGACGATATCATCTTTTGGCACATCACCGTGACCGAACATATTACCAGTCTCAATCAAGGTCATCTTATCAACGACATCCATACCTTCAATTACTTCGCCAAAAACACAATAACCCCATCCTTGCATATTTTCAGCTGTAAAATCTAAAAAGTTATTATCAGTTAAATTGATGAAAAACTGTGCTGAAGCAGAATGTGGCTCTTGCGTACGTGCCATGGCTATTGTACCACGTTTATTACTTAAACCATTATTTGCTTCATTTTTAATGCTCGCACGAGTTTCTTTTTGTTCTAAACCTGGTTCAAAACCGCCGCCTTGAGCCATAAACCCTTTAATAACTCGATGAAAAATTGTGCCATTATAGTGTCCATCTTCAACATATTGTTGGAAATTTTTCGCCGTTTCTGGGGCTTTATCAAAATCTAATGCAATTTTAATTTCGCCAAGGTTCGTTGTTAATACAATCATAATAGTCTCTTCTTTAGTTGAAAGTGATTTCAAATTAATTAATTGCCACAATTGTACGCGAACTTGCTATAAAGTGCATTAGTCATGGTGATCCTTTAGTTTTGTTCAGGTACAATCTAAAACTTAATTATTAGAAGTTCTTATTAGGAGTCATAAAACCTCATGTTGCAAATATACAACACCTTAAGTCGTCAAAAAGAAACCTTTACACCAATCAATCCAGGTAAAGTGGGCTTATACGTTTGTGGTTGCACGGTTTATGATTTATGCCATATTGGTCATGGTCGTACTTACATCAGTTTTGATAATATTGCTCGTTATTTACGTTTCTCCGGATATGATGTCAATTATGTACGTAACATAACTGACGTTGAAGACAAGATTATCACAAGAGCTAATGAAAATAATGAATCTACAGAAGCATTAACTGAGCGAACTATTGCTGCAATGCATGAAGATTTTGACGCTTTAAATATGGCAAGGCCAGATTTAGAACCAAGAGTAACAACGCACATGGATGAGATCATCACTATGATTGAAACCTTAGTGAAGAAAGAGCATGCCTATGTCGCTGGAGCTGAAGCAGAAGTCACAGGTAAGGGAGATGTTTTATTTAATGTCTCTAGTTACCCAGACTATGGCAAACTCAGCGGTCAAAATCTTGAACAACTGCAAGCTGGCTCTCGTGTTGATGTCGATGAAAACAAAAATAATCCGTTAGATTTTGTTTTGTGGAAGTCAGCTAAACCAGGTGAACCAAGTTGGCCATCTCCATGGGGGGAAGGACGTCCAGGTTGGCATATCGAATGTTCGGCAATGAATGCTAAAGAGTTGGGTCATCATTTTGATATTCATGGCGGTGGTTCAGATTTGACCTTTCCTCATCATGAGAATGAAGTAGCTCAAAGCTGCTGTGCTCTTGATACCCCTTATGTTAACTATTGGGTGCATACGGGCATGGTACAGGTTGACCAAGAGAAAATGTCAAAATCACTGGGCAACTTTTTTACTATCCGAGATGTATTAGCACAATATGACGCTGAAACTGTGCGCTTTTTTTTAACAACAGGACATTATCGTAGTCAATTAAATTATTCTACAGATAATTTGACCCAAGCGCGTGCATCGTTAGAGCGTATTTATACTTCACTTCGTGATGTCGATACTTTAAACGATTTTACCTTAGATAAAGAATCAAGTTTTGTGAAGCAGTTCTGTCAAGCGATGGATGATGATTTTAATACCCCGCAAGCGTTAGCAGTATTGTTTGAAGTAGCTAAAGAGTTAAACCTTGCTAAAACGGCGAAAGATAATGCTTTAGCAAGTGAGTTAGCATCAACCTTAGTTGGTCTGGGTGAGCTGCTCGGATTATTGCAACTTGATCCTGCTGCATTTTTACAAGGTGAAAATGATAACGACGAAGTCGCGACTATCGAAGCACTTATTGTGCAGCGTAATCAAGCTCGTGCTGATAAAAACTGGGCGTTAGCAGATGACGCTAGAGACAAATTAAACGCGATGAATGTGATATTAGAAGACAGTGCTGGAAAAACGACTTGGCGGAAAGCATAGCTAAAAATTAACGATACCAGCATTTTTATACCGATATTAAAAAGGCTGAACATCGATGATGTTCAGCCTTTTTTACAATCATGAGTAATTATGTTGCTTGTTCACAAGCTAAAAGAGTATTTTCAATTAAACTTGCTACGGTCATTGGCCCAACACCACCAGGAACTGGTGTGATAAATGAAGCTTTTTCTTTGGCAATATCAAAGTCAACATCACCGACAAGTTTACCGTTATCAAGTCGGTTAATGCCAACATCAATCACTATTGCACCATCTTTGATCCATTCGCCAGGAATAAAACCCGGCTTCCCGACAGCAACGACAATGAGATCGGCGTTTCTTACTTTGGTTTCAAGATCTTTAGTAAAGCGATGAGTCGTGGTAACAGTACACTTCGCTAGAAGAAGCTCTAAGCCCATTGGACGACCAACAATATTGGATGCTCCAATGACCAACGCATCTAGACCTTTAGTGTCAACACCAGTTGATTCAATCAGGGTTATAATACCCTTAGGGGTACAAGGTCGTAAGCCAGGCTGTCTTAGGACTAATTTACCAACATTGGCAGGGTGAAATCCATCGACGTCTTTGAGCGGGTTTATATGCTCGATGATGAGATCTGAATTTAAACCTTGCGGTAAAGGCAGTTGCACCAAAATACCGTCAATAGAGTCATCAGCGTTCAGTTCATCTACAAGAGATAAAAGTTCTTGTTCTGATGTTGTCTTGGGTAAGTCATATGAACGTGAAATAAAGCCTACTTCTTCACAGGCTTTACGTTTACTACCAACATAAACTTGTGAGGCAGGATCTGAACCCACTAAAATTACCGCTAAGCCTGGAACTCTTTGGCCATTTTTGATGCGTAGACTTACTTTTTCTTTAACTGAATCTCTTAGTTGTTTAGCAATTTCTTTGCCATCGATGAATGATGCTGTCATAACTCTACTAGTAGCCTTGGTTTATGTGATAAAAAAACGTCGCTATTTTGCCATAAAACTAAGCGCTATTGTAGATTTACTTTAGTAAAGATAATCCTAATTAATAGCAGCTGAGCTTTTTTAATCTTAACTAAATATTATATATACCCAAGCCACCTCAAAATGCAGGATTCAGCTGGAATTAGAAACGCCTTTAGGCGAGGCATTGGTTGAAGATAATAATTATTCTATTTTCAAAATCAATAACGATGAACATGAATCGCTCAGGCGTCCTGAAACGAGGGTTTTGAAGTAGCTTGGGTATACAATAGTTGGTGTAATTCAGAGCACCGCTGCCTTTGAGGCGCTAGCTAAGCTATTTTTGATCCATGCTTGACCAAGTCGTTAGTCTGTTTACCAAGTATTAGGTCAAGATTTATATGTAATCGTATATATATCATAGGTATAAATATAAGTGGCGATTATTTGATTTTGCTTTGAGTGCAGATGTTGCATTAATGGCTATAAGCTAGATACTTCACTTATCAGTAGAAACAAATGACGGAACTAGGCTTAGCAGCAGAAGTATTCATCGTCTTGTGTTAAAAGTAACCGAACAGCTATTTATTTATAAAAAAGGTTTGACTGGCGCGGAGCAACTCGGTAATATCCGCATCCGTTGAAACAAGGCAGTTATCTGCAAGTTACAACAGCATAAATCGGTGATTAGCGCAGCTTGGTAGCGCACTTGGTTTGGGTCCAAGGGGTCGCAAGTTCGAATCTTGCATCACCGACCACTTTATTTTTAATGTTATTAAATAAGGTGGAAGCCTTTGTAGGTGATGTGCGCCCTTAGCTCAGCTGGATAGAGCAACGCCCTTCTAAGGCGTGGGTCGTAGGTTCGAATCCTACAGGGCGTGCCATACTTTTCTGTTCATAGATAAGTATACGGTAAATATAATGGTGGCTATAGCTCAGTTGGTAGAGCCCCGGATTGTGATTCCGGTTGTCGAGGGTTCAAGTCCCTTTAGCCACCCCATCTTTTATATTTATAACCTTGTTAGTTATATTGATTTCTGGAAATACATCGGTGATTAGCGCAGCTTGGTAGCGCACTTGGTTTGGGTCCAAGGGGTCGCAAGTTCGAATCTTGCATCACCGACCATATCTTTATTCTGCTGGTCAATTTAGTTTAAATAAGAATGTGACACTTGTTCATAGCACTTGCTTAGCCTTGTTTTAAAGTACTTTTTGCAAATAGCTCATTGTGTTGGCTCCTTTCCTGCTTATACTCATGCTCAAGGATTTTTCATGCTATTAATAATGAAATGTTAATAAATTTTGCTGCTTAAAACTTACTCCTTGCAACTTTATTTTGGCCTCGCTATAATTCGGCGTCATATTTTCTAATAGGGTATCATTTTGCCTTAAACTTGTTAGTTTCTAATAAGGTTTTGGCTACAAATTGATGCATACAAAAGCGTAATACGCTAAGTTTTGAGGTATTTAAATGCAAGTTTCAGTTGAGACTACACAAGGTTTGGAACGTCGTCTGACTATTTCTGTTCCGGCCGAAAAAGTAGATGTAGAAGTTAAAAATCGTCTTCGTCAAATGAGTAAAACACAGCGTATTAACGGTTTCCGCCCAGGTAAAGTACCACCATCAGTGATTCAAAAACGTTACGGTAAATCAGTGCGTCAAGAAGTCGCTGGTGAAATTATGCAGCGCAATTTTGTTGATGCTATTGTTGCAGAAAAAATTAACCCAGCCGGTCGTCCATCATTTGTCGCTAAAAGCAACGAAGACGGTAAACCTTTAGAGTTTGAAGCAACTTTTGAAGTATACCCTGAAGTTGAATTAAAAGATTTAGAAAAAATTGCCGTAGAACGCCCACAAGTTGAAGTAACCGATAAAGATCTTGATGAAATGTTTGTCACGCTGCAAAAACAGCATCAAACATGGAAAGAAAACAAGCGTAAAACCAAAAAAGGTGACAAGCTTACAATAGATTTCACAGGCCGTGTTGACGGTGAAGAATTTGAAGGTGGCAAAGCTGAAGCCTTTGAACTAGAGCTAGGTGCAGGTCGCATGATCCCTGGTTTCGAAAAAGAAGTTACTGGTATGAAAGTTGGTGAAGAAAAAACCATCAATGTAACTTTCCCTGATGATTATCATGCTGAAAACCTTAAAGGCAAAGATGCCGAGTTTGATATCGTGGTTCACAAAACTGAAGGACCCATTTTACCTGCAGTTGATGAAGAGTTCGCTAAACTTTTCGGTATTGAAGAAGGCGGCGTTGAAGCCTTACGTGCTGAAGTAAGAAAAAACATGGAACGTGAATTATCTCAGGCAGTAAAAGCGAAAGTTAAAACACAAGTTATTGACGGGCTATTAGCTGGTCATGAACTTGATTTACCAGGTGCACTGGTAGCTCAAGAAGTTGATGTGCTTCGTCAGCAAGCAATGCAGCGTTTTCAAGGGCAAATGGACCCTAAAAACTTACCTGAGCTTCCTGCTGAAATGTTCACGGAACAGGCAGAACGTCGTGTTAAAATAGGTTTACTTTTAGGTGAAGTTATCAAGGTCAACGAGCTAAAAGTTGATAACGCTAAAGTTGATGAATTAATCGCTTCTGCTGCTTCTGCTTATGAGGATCCTAAAGAAGTTATTGATTACTACGCTAATAACCAAGAGTTAATGCAACAAATGCAAAATGTAGCCCTTGAAGAACAAGCGGTAGAGCTTTTAGTTGAAAAAGCGAAAGTTTCAGATAAAAAAGCTAGCTTCAATGAAATAATGAACCCAGAAGCTAAGTAATTTGCTTTGATATCAAGCAAAGCTCAAGTTTATCGCATTTTAGTATAGTTTTGCATTGACAATAGACTTAGCAATCGCTTAAATTTAATGGCTTGTATGGCAACATACAAGCCATTTTTATTTATTAAGGGAAGGTATACTCTTGTTTAACTCTCATATTACATCACAAAGTTCATCTCATGTTTCATCACAAAGTAATGCAACAGGCATTGAAAGCGCGTTAGTGCCTATGGTTGTTGAGCAAACCGCAAAAGGTGAGCGTTCGTATGATATCTATTCAAGGCTTCTCAAAGAACGTGTCATCTTCCTTTGTGGTCAAGTTGAAGATCATATGGCTAACTTGATTATTGCTCAGCTGTTATTTTTAGAGTCCGAAAGCCCTGATAAAGATATCTTTCTCTACATAAACTCTCCCGGTGGTTCGGTAACCGCTGGTATGGCAATTTATGACACCATGAAGTTTATTAAGCCGAATATTAGTACAGTATGTATTGGTCAAGCGGCGAGTATGGGCGCATTTTTACTATCAGGTGGCGAGAAAGGTAAACGTTATTGTTTACCTAATGCGCGTGTAATGATTCATCAACCGCTTGGTGGTTTCCAAGGGCAAGCATCTGATTTTGAAATACATGCAAAAGAAATTTTATTTATAAAAGAAAAGCTTAATAGACTAATGGCAGAGCATACAGGGCAAACCTTAGAACAAGTTTCTCAAGATACTGATCGAGATAACTTTCTAAGTGCAGAAGCTGCAGTTGAATATGGCTTAGTCGACTCCATATTAGAACAACGTAACGATAAATAGGATTTCAGTGTATACTTAGTTTTATATATTGAAGAGCAAATGGATTTACTGGTTTTAAAAGTTTAGAGGTAGGGCATGACCGATATAAAAAGTGGTGGCGATAATGGTAAATTACTTTACTGCTCATTTTGTGGCAAGAGCCAACATGAAGTACGTAAACTCATTGCTGGCCCATCAGTCTTTGTTTGTGATGAATGTGTTGAGTTGTGTAATGACATTATTCGCGAAGAAATTTCTGAAATTTCGCCAAAAGAGAGTAAAGCAGCATTACCTTCTCCTATTGAGATTCGTGCAAGCCTTGATGATTATGTTATTGGTCAAGAGCATGCAAAAAAAGTATTAGCGGTAGCCGTTTATAATCATTATAAACGTCTGCGCAATGGCGATACACATAATGGTGTCGAGCTGGGTAAGAGTAATATATTACTTATTGGCCCTACAGGTAGTGGTAAAACATTACTGGCACAAACCTTAGCGCGATTGCTTGACGTGCCTTTTACTATGGCTGATGCAACCACGTTAACAGAAGCAGGTTATGTCGGTGAAGATGTAGAAAACATTATTCAAAAGTTATTACAAAAATGCGACTATGATGTTGAAAAAGCCCAACGTGGCATTGTCTATATTGATGAGATTGATAAAATTTCTCGCAAATCAGACAACCCTTCAATTACTCGTGATGTCTCAGGTGAAGGTGTTCAACAAGCACTATTAAAACTTATTGAAGGTACGGTCGCGTCAGTGCCACCCCAAGGTGGTCGTAAACATCCGCAACAAGAATTTCTGCAAGTAGATACCTCTAAAATACTGTTTATTTGTGGTGGTGCATTTGCTGGTTTAGATAAAGTCGTTGAACAGCGCAGTCATACCGGTACAGGTATTGGATTTGGTGCTGAAGTACGTGGCAAAGATCAGGAAAAATCATTAACGGATAATCTTGCCGAGGTAGAGCCAGAAGATTTAGTTAAATACGGTTTAATCCCAGAGTTTATTGGTCGACTTCCCGTTGTCGCCACATTGAGGGAACTAGACGAAGCTGCGCTTATTCAAATCTTACAAGAGCCGAAAAACGCGCTAACTAAACAGTTTACCGCGTTGTTTGATATGGAAGATGTAGAGTTAGAGTTTAGAGCTGATGCACTGCATGCTGTCGCCCGTAAAGCGATGGATAGAAAAACAGGTGCTCGTGGTTTACGATCTATTGTTGAAGCTGTTTTGCTTGATACCATGTACGAATTACCGTCTATGGAAAATGTTAGCAAAATAGTTGTCGATGAGAATACCATCAAAGGTGAAAGCAAACCAATTGTTATATACGACAGTAAACAAGAGCAAGCAGCTTCAGAGTAATCAATACTAGCACGAGTTACAAATCTTTGATTCGATTAACAGCCCTAACAAATAAGTAAATTAAAAGATAATTACTTGCCAGTTAGGGCTTTTGTGTTTTTAGCATTAAATTAGTTGTTTATTTATATCTTTTGTTGAAAGTTAACAGCCTAGCCCCATATAGTTTCTATAGCGTTATTTTATCAATTAATTAAAACAATTCCCAAGAAGAGTAGCCAATGAGTAAAGAATTATCTGGTGTCGTTGAGATACCCGTTTTAGCCTTAAGAGATGTTGTTGTTTACCCGCAAATGGTTATCCCGCTTTTTGTTGGTCGTGAAAAGTCTATTCGCTGTTTAGATTTGGCGATGGAGCATGATAAGCAGGTATTTTTAGTGGCGCAAAAAGATGCCTCAATCGATGACCCTCAAGCTGATGATGTTTATAGTACCGGTACGGTTGCTACTATATTACAAATGCTAAAATTGCCTGATGGCACTGTTAAGGTGCTAGTAGAAGGCGCTCAGAGAGCTAATATTAATAAATTTATCGAAACCGATGACTACTTTAGTGCTGAGATTGAATATGTTCAACCAAGCACTGAACAAACTGATGATATTGAAGTTTTGATCCGTTCTGCAATCTCTCAGTTTGAAGGTTATGTCAAATTAAATAAAAAAATTCCACCCGAAGTTTTAACCTCGGTTTCAGGTATTGATGATGCCGAGCAGTTAGCTGATACCATGGCAGCGCATATGCCTTTAAAATTAGCAGATAAACAAAAGGTATTGGAGATACTCGATGTTAATGTGCGCTTAGAACATTTAATGGCATTAATGGAAGGTGAAATAGATTTATTACAAGTTGAGAAAAAAATTCGTACTCGTGTTAAAAAACAAATGGAAAAGAGTCAACGAGATTACTATTTGAATGAACAAATGAAAGCCATTCAAAAAGAGCTCAATGACGGGGAAGACAGTCCGGATGAATTAGATGAGATGACCAAGCGCATTGAAGATGCGCAGATGCCAACTGAAGCGAAAGAAAAAACCTTAGCAGAATTTCAAAAGCTAAAAATGATGTCACCTATGTCGGCTGAAGCGACAGTTGTGCGAAGTTACATTGATACCATGATAAATGTGCCATGGAAAAAACGCAGTAAATTAAAACGTAATTTAGCGCTCGCTCAAGAAGTCTTAGATAAAGATCATTTTGGTTTAGATAAGGTTAAAGAGCGAATTTTAGAGTATTTAGCTGTACAGCAACGTGTAAGCCAACTTAAAGGCCCGATTCTTTGTTTAGTGGGTCCTCCAGGGGTTGGTAAAACCTCGTTAGGGCAATCGATTGCCAAGTCTACTGGACGTAAGTATGTTCGTATGGCGCTTGGTGGTGTGCGTGATGAAGCTGAAATTCGAGGCCATCGTCGTACTTATATTGGTTCTTTACCGGGCAAGTTAATTCAGAAAATTTCCAAAGTAGGGGTAAAGAACCCTTTATTCTTATTAGATGAAATCGATAAAATGGCCTCTGATATGCGTGGTGATCCCGCTTCTGCTTTATTAGAAGTATTAGATCCAGAGCAAAATACGACATTTAATGATCATTATCTCGAGGTTGATTACGACCTTTCAGATGTAATGTTTGTTGCTACTTCAAATAGCATGGATATTCCAGGCCCATTATTAGATCGTATGGAAGTTATTCGACTGTCGGGATATACCGAAGATGAAAAGTTAAATATTGCTAAAAACCATTTATTAACTAAGCAAATTGAACGTAATGGTCTAAAAGCAAAAGAAATTGAAATAGAAGACAGCGCCATAGTGGGTATTATTAGATATTACACCCGTGAAGCGGGGGTGCGTGGCTTAGAGCGTGAGATTTCAAAACTATGCCGTAAAGCGGTAAAATCTATTTTATTGGATAAAAACCTCAAAAAAGTATCTATTAATCAAGAGAACCTAAGCGAGTTCTTAGGTGTTCAACGCTTTGATTATGGTAAGGCTGATGATGAGAACCGTGTCGGTCTAGTTACAGGTCTTGCTTGGACCCAAGTAGGTGGTGAGCTTCTAACCATCGAAACCGCTTCTGTACCAGGTAAAGGTAAGTTGTCTTATACTGGTTCATTAGGCGATGTTATGCAGGAGTCGATTCAGGCGGCAATGACAGTTGTCCGTAGTCGTACTGAAAAGCTGCGCATTAATGATGATTTTTATGAGAAACGTGATATCCATGTGCATGTTCCTGAAGGTGCGACACCAAAGGATGGTCCTAGTGCTGGTATCGGTATGTGTACCGCATTAGTTTCTAGTCTTACCGGTAATCCAGTAAAAGCTGATGTCGCCATGACGGGGGAGATTACTTTGCGTGGTGAAGTCTTGGCGATTGGAGGCTTAAAAGAGAAACTTTTAGCAGCCCATCGAGGGGGAATCAAAACGGTCGTCATTCCTCATGAAAATAAGCGAGATTTAGAGGAAATTCCCGAGAATGTGAAAGCCGAACTAGCCATTCATCCGGTAAAATGGATCGATGAAGTGTTAGCCATTGCGCTTGAACATCCAGTGGAACAGTGGCAAGTAGAAAAGTAATTTGGTTAAACTATGGCCTTTTTTGATGATTTTTTGCAAAAAAAGCAAAAAAATTAGAAAAAAATGCATAAAATCGAAATTTTCGCTTTTCAAACGCTGAAACTATGGTAAGTTAACTACGCTTATATCGCTAGACCCCTTACTCTCTGTGTAATATAGAAGAATAGCTGGGCACTAGTGAGCATATTATTTTTAGAACTCGACGCTTGAAATGTTTCAAAAAGTTACTTTTTGAAACAAACTAAAAAGGACAGCGTTGCATAATAACAATTGAAGGGGTATACACTGTGAATAAATCTCAACTAATCGAGAAAATTGCTGCTGGTGCAGACATTTCAAAAGCTGCTGCGGGTCGTGCATTAGATTCATTTATTGGCGCTGTAACTGATGAATTAAAAAATGGCGAGCAAGTTGCTCTTGTTGGTTTTGGTACTTTCTCTGTACGTGACCGTGCTGCGCGCACTGGCCGTAACCCACAAACGGGTGCTACTATTCAAATCGCGGCTGCTAAAATTCCATCTTTCAAAGCAGGTAAAGCATTAAAAGACGCATGTAACTAGTCATTAAGTGACTAAGCTATTCCGCTTATTAGAAACCACCTTTTAGGTGGTTTTTTACTTTATAACTCAAGTGAACGTTAATTTTATAATTTCAAACAAATAAAAATGTGATTTTTACTAAGGTTGTACTTCAAGCAATGCTTATCATCTGTTAAAATCGCGAGCAACTTTAACAAATAGCAATTAGTTTACTTGGTGTAAAGATAGCCAAGCCTAGAACATTTAGCCATAAAAAAGAGAAAGAGATGTTAGAAGATATTCGTGAAAAATCGCAGGGTCTGACTGCCAAAATTATTCTTGGCTTGATTATCCTTACCTTTGCTGTCGCTGGTGTGGGTAGTTACACTAATTCGGTTGATACTTCTGTTGCTACAGTAAATGGTGAAGCTATTAGTCTGCAAGCCTTCAATAAGGCGTATCAAGCTCAACGTAGCCGTATGGCGCAACAATTTGGTGAAATGTTTAATACCTTATCAAACGATGAAAATTACATGGCTAATTTCCGCCAAGGTGTTTTAGATAATTTGATTAATGAGAAGTTAATTGATCAAAACAGTGAAGCTTTAGCGATTCGTGTTTCTGATGAACGTTTGAAAGATACCATTCGCAAAATGCCTGAATTTCAAGTTGACGGGACTTTTGATAACAATCGTTATTTAGCCATAATTAACCAAGCTGGCTTTTTTCAATCTTCAGACTTTCGTGATTACTTAAGAGTAGAAATGACTCGTCGCCAACTAAGCCAAGCGTTGGTAGGTACTGAATTTAACTTACCTTATCAAGAGAAGCTTCAGCTTGCTCTTGAAAATCAAACTCGTGATATTCGCTTTGCAACTATCTCTGCTGAGCAATTTAAAGCGGGTATTGAATTAAGTGATGAAGAGGTAAATAACTACTATCTAGCAAACCAAGCAAGATTTGAAAACAAAGAGCAAGTCAAGGTCGATTATATTATTCTCAATGTTACCGATATTGCCAAAACTATTGACATCACTGATGAAGATATAGCCAAGTATTATCAAGAAAATTTAACAAGTTTTACTGAAACAGAGCAGCGAAGAGTTTCTCATATTCTCATTGAGTTTGTAGATGGTGATGAGGACGCGGCTAAGGCCCAAGCAGAAACTGTTTTAACTCGCCTAGAGCAAGGTGAAGATTTTGCTACTTTAGCTAAAGAAGTTTCTAATGATACTTTTAGTGGCGAAAATGGTGGTGACTTAGAATGGTTAGAGCCTGGTGTTATGGAAGAAAGCTTTGATGAAGCAGCATTAGCTTTGGTAAATATAGGTGATATTAGTCCGTTAGTTAAAACAAGTTTTGGTTATCACATCTTAAAATTAACAGACTATAAAGATGAAGTGGTACAAGAGCTTGCCGATATTAAAACAGAGTTACGTGCTCAGTTGAGTAATGATAAAGCGCAAGAACAATTTTTTGCTTTACAGCAGGAAATGGCGCGTATTAGCTTTGAATTTCCAGATAGCTTAGAAGATGCTGCCGCTGAGGTTAATGTTGAAATACAGACTTCTCCTTGGTTGTTGCGCAATGGTAATAGTGCACCATTTGATCAAACTAAAGTCATTGAAGCTGCTTTTTCAGACATGGTCTTGCAAGATAATATGAACTCAGATCTGATTGAGGTTAATGATGATGTTGCTATGGTACTTCGCCTAAATACCTTCCAAGAGGCAAGTGTTAAACCATTAACTGAAGTGGATGCGCAAATTAGGACAATTTTGGTTAATCAAAAAGCGACTGACAAAGCGCAACAAACTGTTGATGCTCTATTAGCAGAGTTTACTGCTGGCTCAGATGTTACTAGTCAACTAGCAGAGCTTAATGCTAGTTTTGTAACTAAAGAAAAAGTTGCTCGTTATAGCCCTGATGTTGATCAAAGTATTAGCAGAGCTGCATTTGTGTTGCCACACCCTGAAACAGATACTATTTCTGCTTCCACCGTTGCGTTAAGTAATGGCGACTTGGCCTTAGTTCAAGTAACAGCCGTTGATGTTAATGACGTTGCTGCTAACCCTAACCTTGCTCAGCAACAAACGTCACAATTAGCACAGTCAGCCTACCAAAGTTTTGTAAATTCTTTAAAAGTAGACGCTAAGATCACGCGTAAAAAAGTCACTGAACCGGTTGCTGTTTACTAAGTAACAACATTTATACTTTACCGTGATATAAAGCCAATAACAGCTATGTTATTGGCTTTTTTACTTAAGCTTAATCAATAAATCAGTATAAAGCCTTGATGAGTAAGCTCACTTTAGCTGGAAGTTTTGGCTCATCATTAGCTTTTGAGTCACTTTATGCTTTGGTGCTTTCATTACTTCAGTTGTTTTACCTGATTCAACAACTTCGCCATGTGACATCACCATAACGTCGTCACTGAAGTGACGAACGATACCTAGATTGTGCGAAATTAGAATGTAAGCTAAGCCCATTTGTTGTTGTAAATCGAGTAATAAGTTAATCATTTGAGAGCGCAGTGAGGGGTCTAAAGCAGCGAGTGCTTCATCTAGGATTATCACTTGCGGTTGTAAAATTATTGCTCTTGCCAGTGAGATACGTTGTTTTTGTCCACCAGAAAACATATGAGGATAAAAATTCATATGTTCACCGAGCAAGCCCACCTTTTGTAAGGTTGTACGAATTAACTGTAAGCGTTGTTGTTCATTTAAATTGGTATTGAGCGTTAACGGTTCATCAAGCAGCTCTTGGATAGTCAAGCTAGGGTTTAAAGTGGTACCTGAATCCTGAAAAATCATCCTGATATGCTGACACCTTTGTTTAAAACTCCGGTTATGCAACAATTGACCATTTAAAAATATCTCTCCTTGGCTAGGTGATTCAGCACCAACTAATATTTTGGCTAAAGTCGATTTCCCTGAGCCGGCTTCGCCAACTATTGCTAAGGTTTTTTTGGCTTCAATTTCAAAGGAGATTGGTGCTAGCGCGATGAACTTTCGTTTATGGTACCAATACCCCTTAAGCTTGAAAGTCTTTGAGATATCTTTAACATCTAACAGCACACTCATGTCACACATGCCCCTTTAAAGCTGTATGTTTTATCGGCTCTTTCTTATTATTTTCATAAAGTAATGGAAAGTGGCAACTCACTTTATGACCATGGTAACTACTCACTTTCGGAGCGACTACACAAGTTTGTTGGGCTCTAGGGCAGCGGGGACCAAGACGACAACCAATAGGCAAATGTTGTAAAATTGGTATACTCCCAGGAAGCGTCATTAAGCGTGATTTTGTTGGTAATTGTAAGTTAGCCTTAGTACTACTATCAACTAAAGCGCGTGTGTATGGATGCATAGGTTTGTTGAATATT
Organism: Colwelliaceae bacterium MEBiC 14330; assembly: GCA_040779365.1. Classification (GTDB taxonomy): domain Bacteria; phylum Pseudomonadota; class Gammaproteobacteria; order Enterobacterales; family Alteromonadaceae; genus Colwellia. Next base: position 563,205 of record JBFONR010000001.1, on the reverse strand, counting down.
TGCTTGGTGGTACCTGCTTCAACAAACTGACCGCTATACATAACAGTGATAGTATTAGTCCAATGCGTAAGGTTTTCTAAATCATGACTGATTAATAAGATCGACATATTTTTAAGTTGATTTAAATTAGCCAGCAACCTAAAAATTTGTCCTTGATTTGTGCTTTCCATTGCCGCTGTTGGTTCATCGGCGATAAGTAATATCGGCCTTCCTGCTAGGGCTATTGCAATCATAACCCGTTGGCAAATTGCTTCAGTTAATTGATGCGGATAGCTATTGATGCATTGACTATGTTGCTTAATGCCAACCTTGTGCAATAACTTTATTACGGCTTCTTTACGCTGTTTTTTACGTTGCCAAAAGTAGCCGGATAGTTGTGAACTATCGATCGCTTCACTTAATTGATCACCAATTAGCGTTGTCGGATCTAAACAACTCATCGGCTCTTGGAAAATCATTGCGACATCTCGGCATAACAAGGCTTTGCGTTCCTCAATACTCAGGCGCAATAAGTCAATACCACGCCAATGAAATCTATCAGCATGAACATGCCATTTATCTTGTAATACACCAATAATTGCTTGTGCTAATAATGACTTACCCGAGCCAGATTCACCCACTAAACCTCTGACTTCCCCTTCTTTAATCGAAAGACTCACTTTATCGACGGCGAGAACCCGACCGTTAGGCGTATCTAACTCAATCGATAAATTTCTAATGTCGAGTAAATTCATAAGTTCTGCTTAGGCTATATTATCCAAGTAGCGGTAGATGAAAGTGGTAAACTGTTAACGATTCTAATAAATAAAAGCATTAGTTCTCTTTTCGCAATTTAAGCGCGTGACGAATACCTTCACCAACTAAATTGGTGGCGACCACAGCAAATAATATCGCTAAACCAGGTAGATAAACTGTCCAAGGCGCTATATAAAACCGCTCTAAACCATTCGCTAAGATAGCGCCCCATTCAGGTAATGGAATTTGAGCGCCTAGACCAAGAAACCCTAAAGTTGCTATATCTATAATCGCGGCTGATTGTGCCAGTGTCGCTTGACTCATTAATCGTTCAACAATGTTTGGAAACACTGAGTAATATAAAATTCTAAAATTACTGGCACCATCTAGCCGTGAAGCTAAGACATAATCTTTTCTAAACTCTTCTTTTACTGCGTAACGCGTAATATGAATAAATTGCGGTATAAATACTATAGCAATAGCCCATACAGTATTACTTATACCAGGTCCTAATATTGCGACTATTATAATGGCAAGTAGCAGAGATGGAATTGATAAAACTACATCGAGCGAGTGGTTTAAAAAGCTTGATTTTATGCCTTTAGTTAGCGCTGATAACGAGCCTATAACTACCCCAATCACTAATGAGAAAATAACGACAATAAAACTTAAACCAAAAGTAAGCGAGCTACCATACATTAACCTTGAAAGCATATCTCGCCCGAGTTCATCTGTACCTAATAAATAGCTGACATTGCCATCTGAATGCCAAGCGGGTGGTATCAAGATCATATCTAAGTTGCCATCAACAGGCGAATATGGAGCTAACAGAGGTGAAAAAATAGCCAGTAGAATTAATGAAATAAAACAAGCAAAACCAACCATAGCAACAGGCGTTTTTCTAAATATCTCCCATAATTGCATGAAAGGGGAGGGAAACACCTCTTCAAGGTATATTTTTTCACGAGCCATGTTTATTTCCTCGCGCTAATGGGTTGAGCGCGGCATAGATAAAGTCAGTAAGAATGTGAACGATAAATATAAAGCATGATAATACTAATAAACCACTTTGAATAGCAGTATAATCTCGCTGATAAATACTCTCTATCAACCAACGACCAATGCCCGGCCAACTAAAAATGACCTCTGTCACCATGGCAATGGTTACTAAGTTGGCAAACTGTAAACCAACATGGCGAATAATTTTTATTAAGGCATTACGAATAGCATGGCGAAATATAATTTGGCTGAAGTTTAATCCTTTTGCCCGTGCTGCTCGAATATAGCTTGCTGCTAAAACCTCTATCATAGCTGCACGTGACAAGCGGATAAATATAGTCGCTGGGGCTAGGGCTACAACAAATGCAGGTAAAACTATATGAGCGCTGGCATTTCTAAAAGCCTGCCATTTATATGGACTATCACTTAATAAAATATCTATAAACTGAATTCCTGTAACAAATTCAATTTCAAACAACAAACTAATTTGACCAGCAGAGGGCAACCACCCTAAATTTATAGAAAACAGTAAAATAGCTAATAACCCTAACCAAAATGTTGGAATAGAGTAACCAATCATAGCCAAGGATAGTATGATATTATCACTGGTTTTTTGATGCTTTATTGCTGCAATAAACCCCAAGGGGATACCGACAAGCATTGCGATGAGTAATGCCACTAAGCTAAGTTCAATGGTAGCTGGTAATAACTTAATTATCTCAGCACTAATGGGTGACTGACTGGCCATTGATTGGCCAAAGTCGCCATTAAAAATGTGTGATAAATAGGCGCCATATTGATTGAGCAAGTTTTTATCCATCTGGTAAGCTTCATTGAGCTTTGCCAGCTCTGTAACGGTGGCATTTATTTGTCCGGAGTGATTTATAACGGTGTCACCAGGAAACAAAAAACTTAAACTAAATGATAAAAGTGTTAGTGCTAACATGGTAAAGATAAATAAACTTATTCGACGTAAGGTAAACGTTAGCATTTTATTCATTCACCTTATTTAGTTGAGCGGCTTGCTTGGCTGACTTGTCATAAGCAAGCGCTTTTGCCACCTGGTGAAAACTAACACCGCCAAAGTTTGACAATATTTTTCCTTCAACCTCTGTGCTTCTTGCTTGAAAGCGTTTTGAATGTGCTATGGCTAATAAAGGCGCTTCTTCATAAATAATATGCATGGCACGGGCATAATATTGCTTACGTTTATTGATATTTGAGGTTTCCAGTGCTTTTTTTATTAACTGGTCATATTCTTTATGACACCAAAAGGTTCTATTGCTAGCCACTTTACTATCAGAGCAACTTAATATTGATGTAAAGAAATTATCTGGATCTGGGTGGTCTGCTGACCAACCTAATAAAAAACTTTGATGTTCGCCTAAAGATAAGCGCCGTAAAAAGGTGCTCCATTCATAGCTAACAACTTTAACCGTTACACCGATTTTTTTTAAGTCAGCTTGAATGAGTTTTGCCATAGTAACAGCATTGGGGTTATAAGGCCTTGGTACAGGCATTGCCCAAATGTCCATTTGAAAACCCTCTGGATAACCAGCTACTTCTAACAATGATTTTGCTCTAGCCGGATCATAGCCTAACTCGGGAGTATTTTTATCATAAGCCCAGGAGCTTGCAGGTAGAATAGACTTTGCATAGGCTGCTTGAGATTGGTAAACGGTAGCAATTATAGCTTGTTTATTTATCGCTAAGCTTATTGCCTGACGAACCAGTTTATTATTAAAAGGGGCTTTTTGGGTATTAAACCCCAAATAACCGACATTAAGGGAGGTCACAGATTCTAAGTGTAAATCACTACGCTCTGCTATTTTTTTGTGAGCGATAGGGTAGCTGCTAACATCACACTCTCTCGCCAATAATTTGGTTAATCTACTGGTTTTACTGGGTGAAATATCATAAACAAGTTGTTCTATCTTAGCTTTTTCTTGCCAATAAAATTCATGTCGGTAATAGCGAATTAAGGAGCCGACTCGGTAATCTTTAATATAGAATGGACCTGTTCCTATTGGCGAAATATCTATTTCATTTGGCGTGTTGGCTTCGAGAAGTTTTTCAGCGTATTCTGCCGATAGAATCACTGCATAATCAGTAGCCAAGTTCGCTAAGAATGAGCTATCGTTTCGCTTTAAAATAAACCTTACCGTATAGTCATTAATCTTCTCAACCTTTTCTACTAACTGTGCAAATTTAACGCCTTGAAAAAACGGATAATCACCACCTGATACCAGATGAAAAGGATGTTCTGGGTCTAATACTCGGTTAAAGCTAAAAAGAACATCGTCGGCATTGAGTGTTCTTGTCGGGGTAAAGTAAGCGGTTTGGTGAAACTGCACATCTTTGCGTAAATAAAAAGTAATTTTTTTGCCATCGTGTGTTACATGCCATGATTTCGCTATACTCGGCGCTAATATGTTATTTTCACCTTTAAAAACGATGAGGGTATTATAAAGTAGTTTTGAAGTTGCATCTGAGGTTGTCCCCGAAGTACTTAACTGCGGATTGAAAGACTGGGGCGAGCCTTCAGAGCAGTAGATAATACTTCTTTGACTCAAGGTTAGTTTACCACTGTCTTCGCAACCGCCTAGTAGGCTCGCCAGTAAAACGGCTAAGAGTGATAATAATAACTTAAAGCTCATCGTTGATACTACCATCAAGTAAGTTATATTTTTTTAGGTACCCCCTTAATTGATGATAGGTTAACTCAAGTGCTTCCGCTGTTTTCTTCTGGTTGTATTGGCAATGAGCTAATGCCGATTGAATTAGCTCTATTTCATAATCTTGTGATAGTGCCTTTAATGATTGTGGAAATTTGGGCGTTATCGTCTTGGTTGATATTGATGACTGTGTCTCAGTTTCAACAGTATTCTCATTGCAATCACTAGTATTACTTTTGTCGATATTATTGGATACTTTATCGCTTAGTTCTTTAACCCTGTCATGTGTTTGAATACGCTGACTTGGCCTAAAAGGTGATTCGAATGGATCTATAATAAGCTCATGAACGGGTAGGTGCGGGTTATTACATCGATAAACGCTGCGCTCAACGACATTCTTTAATTCTCTGATATTCCCTGGCCAGTGGTAATCAAGTAAATTACGTTTAGCTTTTTCAGTAAAACCGCTAAACAGATCAAATTCAAGTTCGCGTGCCATATTTATGGCAAAATGTTCTGCTAACATAATAATGTCTTCTAAACGCTCCCTTAATGGCGGTAGCGTTATCACATCAAATGCGAGCCTGTCCAACAAATCAGCCCTAAATTGCCCTGATGCTGCTAGTGTTGGTAGGTCTTCATTCGTTGCAGCGACGAGACGGACATCGGTCTTAATTGTTTTTGAACCACCGACACGCTCAAATTCACCATATTCTACCACACGTAGTAGTTTTTCTTGTATCAGGCCAGAAGTGTTGGCTATTTCATCTAAAAATAGCGTACCTTTATCAGCTCTTTCAAATCGGCCTTCATGTCGCTTACTTGCGCCAGTAAATGCACCACTGTCGTAACCAAATAACTCAGTTTCAAGCAAATTTTCGTTTAATGCAGCACAATTGAGTTTAAGGTAACTTTGTTCCCAACGTTTAGATAAAAAATGTAGGCGTGCAGCTACTAGCTCCTTACCTGTACCTCGTTCGCCAATGATCAGCACAGGTTTACTCAAGGGGGCTATTTGAGATATTTGTTCAAGTACCTCTAAAAAACTGTTCGATTGGCCAAGTAGATTATCTTGTTGGTTAAAGCGTGCCATAGTAAACTCAAATATTGGTTTATTTCACTAACAAATAGTGTATTTTATTACTAGCAAGCTTGGAAGCGTTTTTTTATAAATAATTATAGCAATAAAAACAGTTGCTTAGGTGGGTTTTAAAAGTTGGCTTAAAAAATGAATACAGTAAAGTAGTTAGCAAAGTAGAAATAAGGGCTAAGTTAGTGCTTAGTTTATGTAAAACTAAATAAATATTGGCATGGTTTGGCCACTAGTTGAGGAAGAGGTTATGGGTATTTTTTCAAGATTCACAGATATTGTAAATTCTAATATAAATAATTTACTAGATAAAGCTGAAGATCCAGCAAAAATGGTGCGTTTGATTATTCAAGAGATGGAAGATACTTTAGTCGAAGTACGCTCTAGTTCAGCGAAAACCCTTGCTGACAAAAAAGAACTAACACGTCGCGTTAGTCGGTTAGAGAAAGATGCACAACAGTGGCAAGAGAAGGCCGAGTTAGCGTTAAATAAAGACAGGGAAGATCTAGCGCGTGCTGCCTTGATGGAAAAAAAGAAAAGTAGCGAAAGTGCTCAGGCCCTATTAGATGAGTTAGAACATACCGACGAACACCTTAGAAAGTTACAGGATGAAATAACACAGTTACAGGATAAGCTGACTGATGCTAAGGCGCGTCAAAAGGCAATTATTATTCGTGAAAAATCGGCCAACTCACGCTTAAAGGTAAAAGAAAATATCCATAGTACTCGAGTCAATGATGCCTTAAATCGTTTTGATCACTATGAGCGTAAAATTGATGATATTGAAGCACAGGTTGATGCTTATGATTTAGGTAGTAAATCATTGTCTGACGAAATTGCGGAATTAGAAACCGATGAAAAAGTTGATGATGAATTAGCACAACTTAAAGCAAAAATGAAATCAAATAAAAAATAAAATTATATAAAAGTGGCATAACATTGTTAACAAAATAGGATTAAGGAGAAGTATTGTGGAAGAGATAATTATGGCACCTGTTATCATATTTATGATTGTTGTTGCTCCTATATGGTTGGTTCTTCATTATCGCAGTAAAAAACAAGTCAGTCAGGGGTTAAGTCAAGAAGAGTACCATCAACTGTCAGACTTATCTGAAATGGCGGACTCTATGGCCGATAGAATACAAACACTTGAAGCAATATTGGATGCGGAGACCCCAAATTGGAGAACTAAATTATGAATCGTAAAAGAGGCGAGCTTTATCGAAATAGCGAACAGGGCAAAATAGCAGGGGTTTGTGCAGGTATTGCAGATTATTTTGGTTGGGAAACCTGGTTAATTAGAATACTGGTCGTATCAGGTGTGTTATTTGGAATGCCTTTTTTAATATTAGTCTATATTGCTGGTTGGTTCATTTTAGATAAATCACCAGAGCAAGGTCATGGAAAAATTAATCACGCTCAAAGTCACTTTACCAACGGTAACCAGCAAGGAAAGAGAGCAACCAATGTTGATAATGAGTCAATTAAAGTGAAAACACGTATTTGGCAGGCGGGTGAGCCGCCTAAGCAAGCACTTCATGACATCAGACGCAAATTTCGTTCTTTAGAAAGGAAGCTACAAGCGATGGAGCAATATGTCACTTCTGCAGAGTTTACCGTTTCTAGAGAAATAAATAAGCTTTAGAAAATGAAAGAAAGTAAAAAAGCTGTCTGATGACAGCTTTTTTACTTTCTAATGCTATCAATCACCTGAGTGATATTTTATCCTGCAACTAAATAGCTAAAATTATTCAATAATAGTGCTATTTACTGTAAAAGCTCATATTATCAACTTATATTATAATTTAGATAACAATCTATAAGTATCAATTTGTTATGGCATTAATAAGTAAGTCGTTTATAAAAAACCGTGGTTTAGATAAGTTAAAACACAAAACCAGTGAGTTACTTAAACGAGGCATCGATCAACATATCTCTTTAGCTGTTACAGGGTTGAGTCGAAGTGGTAAAACCGCTTTTATTACTTCCTTGGTTAATCAGTTGATCAATGAAGGCAATGGTGCCAAGTTGAGCTTCTTTGATCCCGTTCACCAAGGAAACTTTATTGCAGCAAAACGAGTACCACAAAAACACTTTCATGTAGCGCGTTTTGACTATGATACTGCAATGAGTGCTTTAACGGCAGAACAAGCAATTTGGCCAGAGCCAACACATGGCATCAGTGAATTACGTTTAGCTATCCGTTACCAGCCTAAAAAATCAGTATTGAAATATGCCACTGATATGGCAACGTTAACGCTAGATATTACCGACTACCCAGGAGAGTGGTTGCTTGATTTACCTATGCTTAAACAAACTTACCAGCAATGGTCAGAGCAAACTCATTCGTTAATGACCAGTCAACCAAGACACCAATACAGTAAAGCTTTTTTAGCTAAGCTGGCAAAGGTAGACCCTTTCGCTTTGGCAAGTGAAGAGCTACTTGCTGAGTTAGCTCAAGAGTACACAGCACTTCTGCATACTTTTCGTCATGAACTTGGTTTATCAGTTATTCAACCGGGTAGATTTATTTTACCGGGGGAATTAGCTGGTGCCCCTATTTTAGAGTTTTTTCCTTTTCCTGGGCTAGGTAGTCTTGATGGCAATGATTATCAGAATGCTCCAGATAACAGTTTTATTGGCATGTTGCGCTCACGTTATCTTGAATATAAAGAACAAGTGGTGCGGAAATTTTATTCAGAACACTTTCTTCGTTTTGATAGGCAAATTGTACTAGCGGACTGTCTAACGCCGTTAAATAATGGAAAAGAAAGCTTTGATGATTTAGAGCTTGCTATGGCAATGGTTTTAGAAAGTTACAGTTATGGTAAGTCAGGTCTATTCTCTCGTTTATTTTCACCAAAAATTGACAAACTTTTGTTTGCAGCGACTAAAGCCGATCACGTAACACCTGAGCAACATGCACCTCTGGTATCCTTGTTAAATCAATTAATTCATCAAAATAAACATCATCTGAATTATGAAGCTGTCAAGGTGAAGACTTTGGCTATCGCATCGGTAAAAGCAACTCAATCTGGGGTAACTCAGCATCAGGGGAGAGAAATACCTGTGCTACAAGGGCGTTATTTGTCAGGGCTCAAGTCTAAGAATATTGCCGATGAATCAGATAAAAAAGTCACGGTCTTTCCTGGGGCAGTACCTAGCAAGTTGCCCAATGATGAATATTGGCAAACTAAACCCTTTAACTTTATAACTTTCGCGCCTTTAAGTGGAATTAGCAAACATCAATGTTTACCGCATGTGCGAATGGATCAAGTATTACAGTTTTTACTAGCAGATAAAATGATATGACCGATAAAGACAACGACAATAGACAACAGCAAATTCTTTTTAATGAGGTTGACTCTGTATCCGACCAAGTCAATCAACAATTGAGAGAAAAAACTGAGCATCTTAGTGAACAAGTGCTGTTTAATAATGATAATATAAATATATCATTAGATAGTGAAGCGCCAGATGAATCTGAAGCGATGGAGTCTGCTAGGGACTCTTATGCACAAGAAAGTGATAAAAAAAATAAAAATCGTTCCTGGTTATGGCTAGGCATTGGTACTTTATTTTTAACGCTTGTGGCGATAGAAACGGCTAACTTTTTTATCTTAGGCTTTCAACAATCTCCAATCATCACGGCTATCTATGGCTTATTACTTGCCGGTCTTGGTCTTATCGCAGGCAATGCACTTTGGCATGAATTAGTTGGCCTAAGACAGTTCAAAAATCGTCAGCAAATGAAATGTCAGGCAACTGAACTATTGTTAATCGATGCTGAGACTTTATCAGAAACTTCCAATAAACCTGGTGTAGATTTTTGTAATAACATCACCGATAAATTACCTTGCGACTTAGTGTTTGATGTTGAAAAAGATCAGCATGCTTGGCAGGACGTTCTTGCAGCACAACATAATTCAAGGGAGTTAGTTCAGCTGTATTCCCGTGTCGTGTTGAATAAGGTTGATGATAAAGCGTTAAATGAAGTGGCAAGATTTTCAACCGAAGCTGTGGTCTTGATAGCACTGAGCCCTGTTGCCTTAGTCGATATGTTAATTATCTTGTCACGGAATCTGCGTATGATTAATAAAATAGCAGGTTTGTATGGATTAAAGTTAGGGTATTGGAGTCGTATAAGGTTAATTAAGCAAGTGTTTGTTAACATGGCTTATGCAGGTGCAAGTGAATTGATTGCTGATTTTGGTACTGATATGTTAGGTGCTGAATTATTAGGAAAACTGTCAACACGCTTTGCTCAGGGGTTAGGAGCAGGTATGTTAACTGCTAGACTGGGTGCCAAGACAATGGAGTTGTGTCGACCTATCCCATTTGAAGAAAAACCTAAACTGACTCAGGTTCGCAAAAAAATTGCCCAGCAGATTAAGAGCTTAGTTAAACCTGCTTAAATTCAATAAACACCAAAGTAGTGTTTGATAATAGGTGTTGTAACCTTTCATGTACAACTACAGCTTTTGTGTGTTTTTTAACCGTTTGGTCTTGCTTTATTTATTCTCCTCTCATGTCATAAGATAAATCAACGACATTATAAAAGTAATAACGTCGAAAATTTATAATAAAAATGTTCTTTTAAGAAAGGTTAATAAAATGGCAAAAGGAACAAAATACCAATCTAAAATCCCGAATGAACAAGGTTTTATCGATTGGACTGCTGATGAGAATCTTATTTGGCAGCAGTTAATTACCCGTCAATTAGCATGTATTAAAGATAAGGCATGTGACGAATACTATGATGGACTAGCGAAATTAAATTTACCTTTAGACCGGATACCGCAACTTAGTGAAGTGAGTAAAGTACTCAAAGAAACCACTGGCTGGCAATGTCACCCTGTACCAGCGTTAATTGGTTTTGGTGAATTTTTTAGATTATTATCAGAAAAGAAGTTTCCAGTCGCAACCTTTATCCGTAGCCGTGAAGAAATGGACTATTTGCAAGAGCCCGACATTTTTCATGAGATCTTTGGACATTGTCCTTTATTAACTAACGCTTCTTTTGCAAATTATACTGAAGCTTATGGCAAGATGGGGTTGAATGCTACTAAGGAGCAAAGGATTTTTCTTGCTCGCCTTTATTGGTTTACTATTGAGTTTGGCTTATTAGATACGCCTAAAGGCTTACGTATATACGGCGGTGGAATTATCTCATCGCCCAGTGAAACTGATTACGCACTCAACAATGTAGATGTCGAGCGTCAATACTTTGATATTTTGGATGTATTAAGAACGCCGTATCGAATAGATATCATGCAGCCTATTTATTATATGCTTTCAAAAGTTTCAGATTTAGATGAAATTAGAAAGTTTGAAGTAGATGAAATTATGGAATTAGTCGCTAAAGCAGAAATGCTTGGTTTACACGATGCTAAATTTCCCGATAAGCAAGCAAGTTAGCTATTGTTTGTTTAGCGCTCATTACGTAAAAGTTATGATCAACGTCAGCAATACTGTTGCTGACAAATAGTAAAATAAGGAATAAAAATGACGACAAACATGAATGAAAATTTAGCCAACCAAGTCTGTGAAGCTTGCCACGTTGATGCGCCAAAAGTGAGTGATAAAGAATTGAAAGAGTTGATGGCTTCAATTCCGGATTGGATCCCGCAAGTTAGAGATAATGTTATGATGCTTGAGCGTGAGTATAAGTTTAAAAATTATAAACTCGCTTGGGCTTTTGCTAATAAAGTATCTGAATTGGCTGAACGTGAATTTCATCATCCATCAATTTTACTTGAATGGGGCAAAGTAACGGTCACTTGGTGGACACATGCGATTGGTGGCTTGCACAAAAATGATTTTATTTGTGCTGCGAAAACAGACCAGTTAGGCGATTAATCAACATACCTGTTTCTAGAGGGGAGCAAAATCTAGAGACAGGTGCGTTTAAATATATTTTATAACAACCACCTCTTTTGTCTTGCTCTGCCTGTCTATTTTTTCACAATGATTCCTGACTTTTAAACTTATCTTGCTTGATTATCTTGTAAATACATTAGAACAAAATGTAAATTAGCTAAGGTTGTGCTTTATTATCGTAAAAATTAGTTTACAATAACCTTTTTGTGAAATTTTAGCTGAAGGGTTTGTTAAATGCGTTTAGAAATTACCTGCCATGACCGTGTTGGTATGGGGCAAAAAGTTTTAGGTATCTTTGTTGATTATGGCATCAATGTCCGCGGAATAGAGCTGATGCAACCAGGTCGAATTTTTATCAATATTCCAGATCTAGATTTTTCTGAGCTGCAAGCTTTTATGCCGCAACTTCGATTAATTGAAGGGGTTGGTGATGTAAAAACAGCGCCTTACATGCCTTCCGAACGTGAAAGAAATGAACTGTCTACCTTAATAAAAACCTTTCCTGATCCTTTCATTTCTATTGATAGAAAAGGCAATATCCGCATCGTAAACACGATAGTATCAAGTATTATTGGGGAAAATGAAGAAAAGCTTATTGGTCAACATATTAGCTTATGGCTTAAAGGTTTTAATTTTAACCGCTGGTTAGATGGTAGTGATGTACTAGCACAAACGAGAAGATTGAAATTTCAGGGCGATGATTTTGTTGCTGATATTATGCCTATCCATGTTGCAGGTGAAGAAAATAGTCAGGTACTTGCTGGCGCTGTACTCATTTTAAAGTCTGAGGCACGTTTGGGACAACAAATGAATGCCTTTAAGCAGCCAAATGAGAATACTTTCTTAGGTATCCAAGCTAGCTCTAGTGCTATGCGCAAAGTTATTCGAGAAGCAAAACGCATGTCATCACTCGATTCATCGATTTTAATCATGGGCGAAACGGGCACAGGTAAGGAACTGTTAGCACGAGCATGTCATGGGGCTAGTGAACGTGCAGAACATCCTTTTATGACCTTAAATTGTGCTGCACTTCCAGATGATGTTGCTGAGTCTGAATTGTTTGGAGTGGGCGAGAAAGAGCATCAAACCAGTAAGCGAGGAATTTTTGAACTAGCTGATGGCGGTACCGTATTTCTTGATGAAATTGGTGAAATGTCTGCCAAATTACAAAGCAAACTACTGCGTGTTATTCAACATGGTAGCTTTAGGCGAGTTAACTCTGAGCAAGAAGTTACGGTTAATGTTCGTATAATCAGTTCAACCAATAAGGATCTATTAAATCTTGTTTCAATGGGGGAGTTTAGGGAAGACTTATACTATCGCTTGAATGTTTTCGGCTTAACTCTGCCAGCCTTGAGAGAGCGTAGAAGTGATATTTTACCACTTGCAGAATTTTTCATCATTAAGGCATCACAACAAACGGGTCGTTCCCACTTAAAAATTAGTGATGATTGTAGAGACTTTATTGAACATTACCCATGGCCAGGTAATATTCGTCAGCTCGAAAATGTACTTACCCGTGCCGCTTCATTACTTGAAGGCGATGAAATTGAAACAACGCATCTGCAATTACCGGCCTATACTAGAGAACATGGCTATCTAGAGCAAGAGTTTGAGGGGACGCTCGATGCCGCGGTGAAAAACTTTGAAGCCGATTTATTGCGTAAACTTTATCCGGCATACCCAAGTACTAGGCAGCTAGCCAAAAAATTAGGCTTAAGTCATACCGCAATCGCCAATAAGTTACGTGAATATGATATTAATAAAAAAACCGTAAAAATTTAAAGAATTGCTATATTAGCGACTAAATTTCAGTGTAATTTTAGCCGTAAAGAAATTATTCCGTAGTGATTGCACCAAGCTCTCGCTATGACTTGGTTGTCAGTGAAAAAATTCGTACCATACTTTCATACGATAAATGTATTGATGAAAATTACAGTTACAATTAAGAAGGTTAAATAATGAAATTAGCAACACTTAAAAATAATACCCGTGATGGTCAACTTGTTGTAGTTAATCGCGCATTAGATAAAGCAGTTGTAGTCGCTGATATCGCTAGTACTTTACAAGCTGCAATTGATAACTGGAACGATGTTTCTCCAAAATTAGCAGCGGTATATCAAGCGTTAAACAATAATGAACTTGAAAATACTATAGCGTTTGAGCAATCAGCATGTGAATCTCCTTTGCCTCGTGCCTATCAATGGGCTGATGGCAGTGCTTACGTGAATCATGTTGAATTAGTTCGTAAAGCAAGAAATGCGGAAATGCCTGAAACTTTTTGGACAGATCCACTGATGTATCAAGGCGGCTCTGATGCGTTTATTGGCCCTCGAGATGATATTGCCGTTGCCAGTGAGGATTTTGGTATCGATTTTGAGTCAGAGGTAGCTGTTATCACTGATGATGTGCCAATGGGCGCATCTCCAGAAAAAGCTGCTGAACATATCAAGTTACTTATGTTAGTTAATGATGTATCACTTCGTAATTTGATCCCGGCTGAATTAGCGAAAGGTTTTGGCTTCTTTGCTGCTAAACCTTCAAGCGCATTTTCTCCCGTTGCGGTCACCCCTGATGAGTTAGGTGATGCCTGGGATGGGAAAAAATTACATTTACCTTTAACAACACATTTAAACAATGAGCTATTTGGTCAGCCTAATTGCGGCATTGATATGACGTTTGATTTCCCTACAATTGTTGCTCATGCTGCAAAAACCCGTCCATTATCGGCTGGTTGTGTTATTGGCTCAGGGACTATTTCTAACTATGATCGTTCTGCAGGTTCAAGTTGTTTAGCAGAAACACGTATGTTAGAGATCATTGCTGATGGTCAAGCTAGTACACCATTTATGAGCTTTGGCGATACTGTGCGTATTGAAATGTTTGATAATGATGGTGCCAGTATTTTCGGTGCTATCGATCAAGAAGTTGTTGAATATAAAGCTTAATTTTTAGAAATTTTAGCTATCAATAAAATTGTATAAATTAAATATGCTAATTATCAGAACTTAAGCTAACTCTTCGTGGTTAACATAGTTAAGGTGATTAGCATTTTTGTTTTAAGATGTTAAGGAAACCTATGAAATTACATGGCTACTGGCGTTCTACCGCTGCATATCGTGTTCGAATAGCGCTACATTTAAAAAATATAGCCTTTGAATCTATTTCGGTACATTTGGTGAAAAATGGTGGAGAGCAGCATACCATTGATTACAGTACTCTTAATCCAAATCATCTAGTGCCAACCTTAGTTGATGGTGATTTTTCTTTAAACCAATCATTAGCTATTATTGATTATTTAGATCAGGTATATGATGAGGTTCCTCTTTACCCAAAAGATTTAAAGCTACGCGCAAAGGTAAAAGCATTAGCGTTAGATATTGCTTGTGAGATTCATCCATTAAATAACCTTCGAGTTCAGCAGTATTTAGCCAACTCATTAGCTGTCAATGACCAAGCAAAGCAAGCATGGTTAGCACATTGGATGGGACTTGGTTTCACAGCCATTGAAAAACAGTTACAAAATAGCGCCGGCACCTATTGTTTTGCAGACACAATAAGTGTTGCTGACATTTGTTTGGTGGCACAAGTCTATAATGCGATACGATTTAATGTTGATATGAGTGCATACCCACTGATAAATAAAGTTGTTGAGAACTGCAATAAGTTGCCAGCATTTATTAAAGCGGCACCTGAAAATCAACATGATGCCCAGTAATTACTTGTCAGTAAATTAAAGCGTATAAAATAGCCTTCAGTATTCCTGCAGGCTATTTTTTTGCAAAGTATAGTTTAAAATCAAAAATCAGAGAAAATTATGCAATTGTTACGAATATTGATTAACAAAACACGCTGCAATAATGTATAACAGATATTAAATTCAACTTTATGTGAGTCGCTATGGAAAAGTCACAAGTAACGAAAAATATATCAACGCCTGAAGACAGTGCCAGAGAAAAAAAATATGGCCCATTGATCATGTTCGTGGCTATTTTTATAGTCGTGGTGATAGCTATTTGGCAATTTTCGGGCGGTAAAGCGGAAACTAGTATTAAGGAAATCAATGAGCAGGTTCCAAATACTATAAATTACCCAAAAACTAAGGTAGAAGCGCCAGAAGAAGAGATTATAAAAGACGTTGAAACCATCATTGATGTTGAGCCCGAGATTAAACCGATTGTTCAGACAAAAGCTATCGTTGAACAAACTAGCACTGTTTTGCCTTCCCTTGATGAAAGTGATCCTTGGGTCCAAGAAAAACTTCCAGAGTTGACATGGCGTAATGAATTATTAGCGCTCATTATCTCTGAAGACATGGTGAGAAGGTTTGTCGTTTTTACTGACAATTTTTCTCAAGGTTTGCTCGCTTATGAGCATAGCCCTTTTACCAGACCTAAAACTAAGTTTTCAGTAGATGAACAGAGGTTTGTCGAGGGAGAAAAAGATGTTTGGCAGTGGGATAATAACACCAGCAAACGATTTGACTTATATGTCGACTTATTACGCTCTGTCGACAGCAGTACTCTAGTTAAGTATTACTTTGAAGCTAAGCCTCTCATTGATCAAGCGTATAGTGAGTTAGGTTATGAGGAAGACTTTACCGATACATTACAAGATGCCATTACCCAGGTTTTAGACTTTGAGTTTCCAAAATCCTCGATGGCATTAACACGTAATAGTGTTATGTATAAATATCAAGATCCGGCAATTGAAGGGCTTAATGATAGTGATAAACTGCTCTTACGTATAGGGAAGGAAAACCTATTGATCATAAAATCAGTCTTGTTAGAGGTCAATGAGAAGCTAACTAAGAAGAGCGCGCAATAGTTAACTCAATAGGTTTTAGGGTAGAGTGAAAAATGAGCAAGTAAATCGCTTTTGTCATCTTATGCTTGCATATATTAATGCTATTAGCGATAATTCGCGCGCTTTAGAGATTAACAAGTCACTAAAGCTTCTATGGTGACCCTTTCGGTCCCCTCGCAATGATACTCTGTGAACTCGGCCAGGTCCGGAAGGAAGCAACCGCAGCAGACGACTCATGTGCCGAGGTGTGGCTGATTGGGTGACCACCTAATCTTTCCCAAATTAAACCAATCTATTTATTTCCATAAACTCAAGCGCTTTAGTAATCGCCATTTTTACTTTAGTTTCCATCTCAAACCTTTCAGAGGCGGGTAAATAAAAAGCCATATCGACTTCATGTCTAATATAACGGGTTGGTAATTGATTTAGCACTATACAGGTTAAATCTGCCATGAAATCTATGTCATATTTTTCATCAAATTTTGCCGTGGTGAAATGTTGCATAACTAATTTTTCATAGTAGTTATGGATATCGTCTGAAATTTTCATGAAAACCTCGATGTTTAAATTAAATCGTTAGCTATAGCATTAGCAAAGAGTAACCTGAGCAAAGAGAAAATGCGAATATGCATTATTTTTTAGCGAAAGTTACTTTTTCAGCAAGTTCAATATTTCGTTCAATTGCAGAGATAGCCTTACGACAACGCCCTAAACGTTGATGAAGCACCAATACTTCTTGAGAAATATTCTGATTGTTTAAGTATTTATGCTTTTGTCGTTGCTGCTCACGTTCAGTAATCATTGCTAAAAGTCGTCGCTCAAACTCATGATGTTCGCTGAGCTGTTGGTAAAGTTGATGACTCGTTGATAAAACTGTACTTGCTGCTACATCATATTTTTCTTGGTATTGCTTGGCGGCTTTAGTCGCCTGTTTAATTCGGACTTTTTTTCGTGCTTCAAAATTGATCTGAGCAGCTTGGTGCATAGCTTGGTTTGCCCCTAAAGCGCTCATCAATGATGATATCTGCTGTTCTATCTGTATCAATGTTGATTTTGCAAATTCTTCTTTATTGTCATTTCCTTTACTTGAACTCGATAAGCGCTTGAATTTATTCAGACGACTTTTAACTTCTTTTACGTAAGGACTAAATAGATCACTTTCAGTATTAAAAAGCTGTTGTGAAAATAGGTTGTTATTTTCAATAAGACGATGTGATTTTTGCTTGCTATTAATTCGATCTGTTTCTTCAGATTGGCTAGCAATATAGTCAAGTAGGATAGATAAACGCTCTATCGCTAGGTGATTTATTTTGTTGTTCATATTTTGAGCGTTAAACTTGTGTGTGAGTCAATTATAGCGCAGTTTCACCAAAAGCTACTATATTGTCGTGAGTAGCTCACAGAACTTAATTTAGTGCAAGGTGAAATTTGTTACTTTTCGAAAACCATAGTTTTGTAATTAAAAGTGTACAAACTGTTTTTTGAATTTTTTATGTTACTGATATTAAATAAGTATTTTTTTATGATAACTTTTACATAACTATATCCTTGAATTATATATATTAATCTGATTTATTCAAGCTGTTGAAAAATAGACTTATTTTTTTTGTTATTAAAGTGTTATTTCAATGTATGTATGTGTTTACAAAATAAATTAAAACCGCTGAAAAAATGATTTATAATTGATTATTTTTAATAAAGCTATTAATTATCAATGCTTTATTTTGGTTTGCTTGGTTTTTAAGTGCAGTGTAAGTGTATGTCTAAATGTGTCGAAATGTTAAAAACATTAGTATTTGGTTGCATTTGGTGTTGACGATTAAAGTCATTCCCGTTTACTATCATAGCCGACAGATCAGGTCATACGACTTGTTTAAGAGCTCGAAAAAGCAGCATAGCTTTGAGTTAAATGTAAAGAAATATAAACAAACAACCAATCACTTAGGTGATCCAGGGAGTAAACATGTATAACAATAGTAAAGTAGCTAAGGCTATCCGCCTAGCGATGATGTTTGGTGCTGGCGCTGCAGCTGCAATTTCGGCACCAACTTTTGCTGCTGAAGAAGGCGCAGAAGAAGTAGAAAAAATTCAGGTTACTGGTTCTCGTATCAAACGAGCAGATATGGAGACGTCAAGTCCTATACAAGTAACTAGTGCTGAAGATATCAAAGTATCCGGCTTTACTCGAATCGAAGATATGCTAAATACATTACCTCAAATTGAAGCGTCTTCAACAGCATTCGAATCTAATGGTGCAACTGGTCGTGGTGGTCTTGACCTGCGTGGTTTAGGGGTCCAACGTACATTGGTATTAGTTAATGGTCGCCGTATGCAGCCAGGTGGTGGTTCAGACGGTTCAGCTGATGTTAACAGTATTCCAGCAGCGCTTGTTAAACGAGTTGAAGTTATGACTGGTGGTGGTGCTTCGGTATATGGCGCCGATGCTGTAGCGGGTGTTGTAAACTTTATCATGGATACTGACTTTGAAGGTATTAGAATTGATCTCGTTGGTGGTGGTTACCAACATGATAATGATAATGGAATCATTCAAGGCTTGATGGATCTGAGAGATTTTGAATATGAAACAGGTCAATCTGATATCGAAGGTAATAACTACGGTATTGAGATTACTATGGGTGGTGATTTTGCTGACGGTAAAGGTCATGCAACAGCATACGCTACTTGGAGACGTAATGAAGAAATGAAGTTTGGTACCCGTGACTATACCTCATGTGCAATAAATGCTACGGGTGATGCTTGTGGTGGTTCAGGAAACGCAGTCATACCAAACTTTTACTTAAGCCCTGTTAATGCTACCGGTGGTTTTGATTGGGGTAACTATCAATACCTAACATTAACGCCTGATAGCGGTTTTACGCCATCAGCAGGTAATGTTTATAACTACAACCCTGTAAACTTCTTTATGCGTCCAGATGAGAGATATTCATTTGGCACATTTGCAAATTATGAAATTAATGATCATGTACAACCTTATATGGAATTCATGTACATGCGTGACCAAACTAAAGGTCAAATCGCCGAATCAGGTACTTTTTTCAACGAACAATATAACATTGACTATGACAGCCCGTTACTTAGCGACGCTCAACGTCAATATATGACTGATAATTTTGGTATTATGCCAGGTGAGCAGTTTGCTACTTATATAGGTAAGCGTAATGTTGAAGGTGGTGCGCGTGCTAGTATCATTCAGCATGATTCATTCCGTATTGTATTAGGTTCAGAAGGTGAAATAAACGATAACTGGACTTACGATGCATCAATTCAAATTGGTTCGACAACAGTAAATACCCAATACATTAATGACTTCTTCGCACCGCGTATAACAACCGCGCTAAGTGCCAATGGAGAAAGTTGTGCGGATACTGCAGACTGTGTACCTTATGAAGTATTTACTTACCAAGGTGTTACCCCTGAAATGGCATCGCCACTTACGGGTGTTGCTGCACAAGCTGCCTACAATGACCAATTTATATTTAGTGCTTTCGTAACCGGTGAGTTAGATCTAACTTCACCATTTGCAGATACTCCTATTGCAGTGGTTGTTGGTACCGAATATAGAAAAGAAGAATACGAACGTGTTGTAGATGAAGTTTATGACAAAGGTTTGTTATTAGGTCAAGGTGGCCCAACAAAAGGTTTAACAGGTGGATACTCAGTTAAAGAGCTTTACGGTGAAGCAAGTATTCCATTAGTAGAAGGTGCAGCGTTTGCCGAATCTGTAATCATGGAGTTAGGTTACCGTCACTCTGATTACGATACTGCAGGTGCAGAGCCAACCTACAAAGTAGCTGTTGATTGGACTCCATTAGACGACTGGAAAGTTAGAGCGAGTTACAACCGAGCCGTTCGCGCGCCAAATATTGGAGAAATGTTTGCTAGCCAAAGTTTAGGTTTATGGTCTGGTACTGATCCATGTGCAACGGCTACGCCAACTTATACTGCAGCAGAATGTGCTAATACCGGTGTAACAGCTGCTCAATACGGTAATATTGCCGCAAGTCCTGCGGGTCAATATAACGGTTTTTATGGTGGTAACCCAGACTTAGCGCCAGAAATTGCAGATACCTTTACACTAGGTCTTGTTGGTCAAATAACAGATGATATTGATTTTTCTGTTGATTACTGGACCATTGAAATTGAAGAAGTGATTGGTACCGTTGCAGAAGATGTTACATTAACCCAGTGTGCTAAAACGGGCGACGCCGCATACTGTGATAACATTAACCGAAACAATGGTGGTAGCCTTTGGGCTGGTACACAAGGCTTTATTACAGCGACTAACATAAACCTTGCAAGTCGTAAGTGGGAAGGTGTTGATGTGAGTTTAGGCTATAATACTGAATTGTTTGGTAATAATTTCAGTGTAACTTTAGTTGGTACGCAAATGCTAACTAAAGAATACGAGCCGCTTCCTGGCAAAGAGTCATACGATTGTGCCGGTACAATCAGTGCCAAGTGTTTCCCTCAACCAGAATGGCGACATGTACTTAATGCCAACTATGATATAGGTGACTTTGGCTTTAATGCTAAATGGCGCTTTAACCAATCAGTTGAAAATGCTGATTGGAAGCTGGATCCAGACACTGGACTACCATTACCGAATAATGACTTCTTAATTAAAGAAGATATTGGTTCGCAGACTTACATCGATGTATCAGTACGCTACACTATCAATGATAATATTACTACACGTCTTGGTGTAAATAATATCTTAGATAGAGAGCCACCTATGACAGGTAACACGATGGATCCAGGTGCTTTCTATGACCAATTAGGTCGTTACATTCATGCATCTGTTTCTTTAAACTTCTAGTCTAAACTTTTAAGTTACATTAGAATAATAAAGCGGCTAACTGCAAAGTAAGCCGCTTTTTTTCTGTCTAAAATACCTCTCGCTAAACTGTTAAGATGATGAAATTAAACTATGAAAAGTGAACCATTACTCCATGAAGCGTTAAGATTATTACAATCAAATAAAGCAGCGGAAGGTCAAAGAGTGCTAGAAGAGCTACTGTTAGAATCTCCAAACAATATCAAAGCCCATGAATTATTAGTTCAACTAGCTTTTAATAAAAAAGATTTATCATTGGCAGAAAAACATTTAGCACTGCTTCACAAAATTGCACCGACTTTAGAAAAATATATTACTCCCTTAATAGAGGTATATTGTCATCAAAGCAGGTGGCTTGACGTTGCGTCACTTTATTTAAAACAAGCAAGTTTTCAAAAAAATACCCCGACTTTATTATTTAACTATGCATACTATATGAAATTGGCGGGAAAATTCGATATAGCCATCGAATATTACTCTAAAGTATTAGATTTAGGCATTCGAGATGAATACGAGGTCTTTTTAAACATCGCCAATATCTACAGTGAAAATTTATCGGAGCCAGATAAGGCAATTGAGATACTGAACAAGGCAATTGATAAATACCCTAATCAAGATTCATTGCTATATAACCTTGCCAACATCTATGAACAACGGGGTAACAAAAAGCAAGCTTTAGCATCTTTTCAAGCGGCCTTTAGTAAAAATCCAAAAAACTTCGACGCGCTTGCTCGACAGGCAGATATTCATCAAGTTAAAGATAAATCAGAGCATTTAATCATACAAATGACTGAGGCTTATCATTGCGATATAATTTCTGATAATGCAAAAATTAACATTGCTTATGCCTTGGGGAAATCTCATGACGATTGTGGCGAATATGATTTAGCTTTTCAATTTTACCAGCAAGCTAACACGTTAGATCAAAAAACCTTACCTTTATATAAACCACGAAAATATGAAGAGTACATTAATAACATCATTAGTACTTTTACTAAGTCTTGGATGGATTCTTTTACGTTATCAAACGCTAAAGAGATAAATGAACCTCCTATATTTATCTGTGGTATGTTTCGCTCAGGATCAACTTTGTGTGAGCAGATATTATCAGGCCATTCAAAAATTAGTATAGGGGGAGAACAGGAATATTTTCAGCGAACAATAGCGAATAGTAATAAAGATTTCCCTAATGAATTTATAGACCATTTATCAAGCAATAAGACTATTCTGTTAGAAGAATATTTAGCTGAAATCAATAAATTTAGAAAAAATGGCGCTCAACTAACTGATAAGCGACCTGATAATTTTTTATATCTTGGGGTAATTAAAGCTTTGATGCCTAGAGCTAAAATAGTTTGGACAACACGGTCTCTGCTAGATAATTGCCTATCTGTATTCTTTCTAAGGCTTGGTGCTTCCATGTCTTATGCGACAAAACTTGAACATACTATTCATTTTTATCAACAACAAGTGAAATTAATGAAGCATTGGCAAACGATATTTGGCGAGGATATTTATCAGTTTAATTATGATGAACTTATCAAGGAGCCGAAAAATAATGTTGAAGCATTGCTTTCTTTTCTAGGATTACCTTGGGAAAACAACTGTTTAAATTTCCATGAGGTTGAAAATCATGTCAAGACTGCCAGTGTTTGGCAAGTTAGGCAACCATTGTACACAAAGTCCTCCGGTAGATGGATGAATTATCATCAGCAATTGAAAAAACTCGCATTGGTTTAGCGTATTTTTGTTACTATATCGGCATGACAATTAAAGCTTAGTTAAATGACACTTCAATATGACTATAAAAAATAATCCGTTAAACGCTCAAGTTAACATTACTGAAAAACAGCGTAAATCTATAGCTTTAGCACAACAAGCCCAATCATCGAGAAATTATCATAAGGCAGAGGTCGAATATAGAAAGTTAATATCCGAAAACATTAAACTTCCATTGATTTACTCCCAGCTAGCATTTCTATGTGCCATGTCTAAGCGTTTGGAAGAAGCCGAAAGCTTATGGTCATATGCTTTAACCTTAGACCCCAAATATTTCAATGCTTTGATGGGGTTAGCTGATCTGGCAAAGTACAAACGAAACTTTAAGTTAGCCAAAGAGTATTACCTTCAAGCTATTGCTGTAAGAGAGGAATCGGGCATTGCTTATTTGAATTTAAGTATTTCTTTATTGCAATTAGGTGAGTTGGATGACAGCGAACTTGCTTGTCATAAGGCAATAAGTTATGAACCCAAGTTGATTCAAGCAAGAGATAACCTTGGTCAAATATTGATTGCAAAAGGTGCTTTAGACCGAGCTCAAGCTGTTTTTGAGCAGTTAATAAATGAGAACCCCAGCAATGTAAATGCATTGTATATTCTTGGTAATATTTTTAAATCACAAGGGAAATTAAATGAGGCCTCTACGTCTTATCAAAAGGCATTTTCCATACAACCGAGCTATTCCCAAGCCCATTTTACTTATGCCTCAATTCGACAATATCAAAGTAAAGATGACGCTCACATAAAGCAAATGATTGAGCAAATTAAACTAAAAGAACTACCTACGCAAAACAAAATTCAACTTTCATTTGCTTTAGCAAAAGCCTATGAAGATATTAAGGATTATCCACAAGCGTTCGAGTATTTAGCGCAAGGTAATGACTTAAGGTTTAAACCGTATAATTACACAATTTCAGCCGATGAAGCTTTTATTAACAACATTATTGATACCTTTAATAAAAAAACAATTAATCGTCTGAACATAACCGCGGAAAAATCTGCCAAACCTATTTTTATCATTGGGATGCCTCGCTCTGGCACGACATTAGTTGAAAAAATACTGTCTTCACATAATGATGTGCATGGAGCAGGGGAGATAGATAACTTTTTCAAATTAGCTACAGATAATTTTTTAACAGAATCGACAGGTTTCTTGTACAGTAAATTGGATTCATACGAAAAACATCAGTTAGAATCTGTTGGGAGTAAATACTTACAACAAATTCAAAAGATAAACCAGGGCGCTTTACATATAACAGATAAGTTACCCTTTAACATGCTAATGGTTGGTCTTATAAAAATAGCTTTACCGAACGCCAAAATAATTCACTGCGTAAGGGAACCAAGGGATAATTGCCTATCTATATTTAAGAATAACTTTACTACAGATAATTACCGTTTTGCTTTTAATTTAAAAGCAATTGGACAATTTTACAACTTATATCGTAAGTTGATGGCACATTGGCATGACACCTTTCCTGGGGCAATTTATGAAGTGAGCTATGAATCGATAGTTGAAGACTCAGAGTTAGAAATAAGAAAACTCATTGCGGCTTGTGGATTAGAGTGGCAAGACCAATGTCTTCAATTTGATAAAAGTCAATCAATTGTGACAACCGCAAGTGCAGTCCAAGTTCGTAAGCCTATATATAACAAATCTGTCGGTATTTGGAAAAAGTATCAAGATTTTCTGCAACCATTATTCGATGCTTTGGGGAATGTAGGATAAGTGTATTTAGGGTTTATGGCTTATTTATTGTAGTAATACCCCTAGCACTTTATTGAACGTATATAGCATTTTGTTAAATTTAAGCTTAGCCCAGTTAAAAAGCTATATTGCTTTAAACACAGGCGGTTTTAATGGACAAACTAATGTAAATAAATTTGACTTACTACGAAGAAGTTAGTAAAACATGACTCTGCAAAATTTTTGTCCCTTATATTATTTAAGATAATGTGAGTAATTTTGTTAGCAAAACGAGAAATTTTGACGTTAAATGCACATTTTACGTCAAAATATAAAACATCGTCTTTTTAAAGTCTTATCTTGACAGCTCTGTTGTCATTTGGGATTATTGCTTAGTTGTATTCATAAAAAGTTACATTTAAAAAACGACAGACTTTTATATTTGCGGTAACAAATATTTTGTTATCAAAATTAAAATAGCAATGGTTGGGAACTATGTCCAAAGTAAGTAAGAAAAGCCTCATCGCTACCGCGATGGTAGGCGCATTAGCACTAGCAGGAAGCAATATTGCTGCTGCAGATGCATTAACAGACCTTCAAAAAGCTGAAGCTCAAATCTTCAAACAATCTGCAAAATCACAAGCTAAGATCAATAGTATCTATGAACAAACGCAAGATCTTCTTGCTGAGTATCGTAATACTGTTGATGAAGCAGAAGTGTTACGCGGTTATAACGATCATGTACAACGTATGGTTGATGACCAAAAAGCCAATATTGTTTCTTTACAAGAGCAAATTGATGGTATCGATGAAATTAAGCAAGGTGTTGTACCGTTAATGTACAAAATGATCGATTCGCTTGAAAAATTCATTGAGTTAGATGTTCCAATGAATCTAGAGAGCCGTCAAGAACGTGTCGCTAATCTGCGTACTGTTATGGATGATTCAAACGTAACTGTTTCTGAGCAATTTCGTTTAGTACTTGAAGCGTATGAAATTGAAGCAGGTTACGGTACTATCTTTGATGCTTATCAAGGTGAAATTGAAGTTGGTGGTCGTTCTCTTACCGCTGATTTTGTTCACATGGGACGCATTGCTTTGGTTGCACAATCGCTTGATGCTAAACACTCTTGGTTATGGAACAATGAAAATCGTGCATGGGAAGAGTTAGGCGATGAATACTTGAAGCCTGTTACAGATGCTATTCGCATGGCACGTAAACAATTACCGATGGATCTAACCAAGTTACCAGTATTTGCAGCAGGAGCAAAATAATGAAAACACTTATTAATTTTGTATCAATTGCAGCAATAATGTCTGCAGGGTTTGCAGTAACAGCCCAAGCAAACGTTCTTGATGATTTACTTAAGCAAGTCAAAGCTGATCGTGTATCAGAAGCAAAGCTTGATAAAAAGCGTGAAGCTGAGTTTCTAGCGGCTCGTGCCGATAAAGCAGCTCTATTAAATAAAGCTAAAGCAGAGTTAGCTAATCAAAACGCTCGTAATGACCGTTTAACTAAAGAATATGCTGCTAATGAAATTACCCTTGCGCAAAAAGAAGTAGAACTAGATAATGCCACCGGCACTTTAGGTGAAATGTTTGGGGTATCACGTGCAGCTGCCGCCAATGCTTTTGGTCAAATCTCAACCTCGATTGTTAGTGCTGAATTTCCTAACCGAGGCGAAGCCTTAAACCGTATAGCTAATGCTAAATCTATCCCAGGTTTAAGTGACCTTGAAGAGTTATGGTTTGCTTTACAAACAGAAATGACTGAATCAGGTAAAGTATCACAATTTTCCACAGATGTTACTAAATTAGATGGTACAAAATCGACTGAAACGATTACTCGTATTGGTACTTTTAACTTAGTTTCTGCAGACGGTTACTTAACCTATAACGATGAAGTTGGCCAAGTACAACCGCTTCCAAAGCAACCTGCTGGCTATATTACAGAAAAAGCCTCAAGCTTCTTTGCTAATAACTCAGGTTATAGCGCTGTTTATGTCGATCCTTCACGTGGTGGTATCTTATCTTTAGAAACACGTAAGAAAACGCTTGAAGAGTTCTTCCATGAAGGTAAAGAAGTTGGTTATGCAATCACAGTATTACTTATCATAGGTTGTTTAATTGCCCTTGAACGTTTAATTGTTTTAGGTGGTATGAGCAGCAAAATCAGTGCTCAAGAGAAAAACCTTGATAAGCCAAATGAAAATAACCCTCTTGGTCGTCTACTTAAAGTATTCTACGATAACCAATCTGCTGATGCGGAGACCTTAGAACTTAAACTTGATGAAGCAATACTTCGTGAGACACCAAAAGTTGACCGTGGCGTAAACTTAATCAAGATGTTTGCTGCTATTGCACCATTAATGGGTCTACTAGGTACAGTAATCGGTATGATCATGACTTTCCAAACAATTACCTTGTTTGGTACGGGTGACCCGAAAATTATGGCGGGTAACATCTCACTAGCGCTTGTAACGACTGCATTAGGTTTGATTTGTGCATTACCACTTATCTTAATCCACTCAGTTGTTGCTGGTAAGAGCAAGTCTGTACTACAAAAATTAGACGAGCAAAGTGCTGGTTTAATTGCTGCTATTGCAGAGAAGGGGTCTAAATAATGTTATTCCTGATAGAGCTTTGGGAATCTGTCAGGGGTTTTATTGCGACAGGTGGTAACGTACTTTATGTTGTTGCCTTCGCACTCTTATTGATGTGGATAATGATGATAGAACGTTATTGGTTCTTAGCATCAGTCTACCCGGCGATGAGAGATGATATCATCGCTCGTTGGGATGCAAGACAAGATACAACTTCTTGGTATGCACATCGAATTAGAGAGACTTGGATCTCCGAAGCAGACGAGAAACTAGAAAGCGCATGATTACCATTAGAACCTTAGTGGCAATGTGTCCTCTTATTGGCTTACTGGGAACGGTAACCGGTATGATTGGCGTATTTGAAGTCATGGCTCAACAAGGTACAGGTAATCCGCGTCTAATGGCCGCTGGTATATCGCAAGCAACTATCCCGACAATGGCCGGTATGGTAGCAGCTTTATCAGGTGTGTTCTTTAGTTCTAGATTAGACGCTAAAGTTAAACTAGCAAAGGCTAAACTGGTTGACAGTTTACCTCATCACTAGAGAGATATATTCATGGCACGTAAACGTATTCGTGAAGACGAAGAAGCAGTAATCGATATGACACCGATGCTTGACATCGTATTTATCATGCTGATCTTTTTCATCGTAACCACTTCATTTGTTAAAGAAGCTGGTATTGAAGTAAATAAACCAAAAGCGGCTAATCAATCGAAACAGAAGAACGCTAACATCTTTGTTGCAATCAAAGATAATGGCGAAATTTGGTTAGATAAAGGCCGAGTAGACATTGAGCGTGTTGGTGCAAGGATTGAAAAATTACTTGCTGAACAACCGACCGATGTTGTCATCATCCAAGCAGACAAAGATGCTAAGCATGGTATTGTTGTTAAAGTTATGGATGCAATTAAAGAGGCTGGCATAGACCGAATTTCTATTGCGGCTGCGAAGGGGTAAAATATGGTTCGCTTTTTAGTATCAATACTACTAGGCGCTGTAGTTACCTTTGGCTTATTTGCTTTTATGGCTTTCCTTGTTTCATCAGGTGATCGAAACAAGGAAGAGCAACAAGAAAATATTATCGTAGAAGTAAATACTACGCCGCCAAAGTCTGCAGCAGAACAGCGTCGACGTGTACCGCCGCCGCCACCGCCGCCGCCTAAAGCTCCACCAAAGCAACAGGCACCTGAGCCTGAGGCCAGTAACGATACGGGCGGATTAAAGTTTAATCTACCTGGTGTACAAATCGCTGGTGCTACTGCAGGTTTATCTGCTCCGGGTGCTGGTTTAGGCAGAGATGGTGATGCGACACCTATTGTACGTATCGAACCTAAATATCCAATTCAAGCTGCTCGTGATGGTAAAGAAGGTTATGTAATTCTCTCTTTTACTATTAACGAAGTTGGTGGAGTGGAAGATGTTAAGGTCATTGAAGCTAAACCTAAGCGTGTGTTTGACAAAGAAGCCAAACGTGCACTTAGAAAGTGGAAGTACAAACCAAAAGTTGTTGATGGTAAAGCGCAACGACGTCCAGGTTTGACTGTTCAACTTGACTTCAAAATGGGAGGTGCATAATGTTTAAACAATTATCAACTTCTTTAATAGTAGTTTCTGCGCTTTTAGTTGCTCAAGCACCTTTTGCTAATTATGCACAAGCGGCAGGTGCTGAGCAGGCTGAGAAGAAGAAGCGTAAGACGCAGTTAGTTGGTCCACGTGTTGGTAAAAAAGTTCAAGAAGCATTTGAGCTTTATTCTGGCACCGATGATGTTCCATCAGATATCAAGGGAGCTCTTGATGTTTTATTAGATATTAATGCTTCTAAAACCTACGATAAAGCTTATGTATCTCGCATGATAGCAGTTATGTATGCTCAATTAGGTGATAACGAAGAGAAATCAATAAAATACTTGAAAGAAGCTATTGCCCCTGATGTTTTAAATACGCAAGATCACAGCGAATCTTTAAAGTTATTGGGTGATCTGCAAATGCAGACCAAAGACTATAAAGGCGCTTTGAAAACGTATGATGCTTGGATGGACTTCTCAGGTAAAAGTGATGGTCAAACTTATATTAAAATTGCCAATGCGCACTACTCATTAAAGCAATATGATAAAGTGATTGAACCTGCTGACAAAGCGATTGCTGCCTTTGGCGATAAGCCTAACCAAAACCCTTATATCTTAAAATTACAATCTTACTACGAGCGTAAGATGTATAAAGATACGATAAAGGTCTCGGAAACGGTTTTACAACTCTTCCCTGAAAATAAACAGTGGTGGACACAACTGCCAATGTTTTATTTACTGGTAGAAGATTACGATAAAGCAGCTCAAACACTTGACCTTGCATATAAACTCGGTCACTTGGATAAGGAAGGTCAGATTAAAACTTTAGCAAGTTTATATTCTCAATCTGAAGCACCTTATAAGGCGGCCTTATTGTTAGAGAAGTATATTGCATCAGGTTTAATTAAGCGTGATGACAAAAATATTTCGACTTTAGCCAATGCTTGGCATTCTGCACAGCACATTGACAAAGCTGCTAGCTATTATGGCGAGTTAGCTAAAATGACTAATGAGGCAAAGCATTATCGTAAGCAGGGCATGTTGTTAAAACAAGATGAGCAATTTACTAAAGCAATCGTTGCTTTGAATAAAGCAATTGAATTAGGTGTTGACGGTCAGGGCCGAATTCAAATGAGTATAGCTGAGTCATACTTTTACTTAGAAAAGTATAAACAAGCATATGCAGCGATTCAAAAAGCGATGAAAGACCCTAGTACACGTAAAACTGCTAAAGGTTGGAAAAGCTTTATTGCTGATACAGCAAAGCGAAAAAATGTTAATATTTAATTAATATAGTAAAATATAGTTCATTGTTATAAAAACCAGTATGGCTTAAAAGCTCTACTGGTTTTTTTATTTTAAGATGAAATATTTACTTCAGCTTGTGGGTCTCTTTAAAAAGATAATATAACTAAATCTCATTAATAATGAGAATATACTTAACCACGATAAATTAAGGAATTAATTATGAATAAAGTAAAGAAAAATATGATTGTACAAGTTTTAGCTATCATCGCTTTAGGACTTTTCGCATCAACTATTGTCAAAGCTGAAACCAATCCATTTGCCGCTGGTGATCTAGTGACTATGGCTACAGAGCATTCCAAAAATAAATGTGGTGAAGGGAAGTGTGGCGAAGGAAAAATGAAAGCCGATAATAAAGGAAAATGTGGTGAAGGGAAGTGTGGCGAAGGAAAAATGAAAGCGACTAAAAAAAGTAAATGTGGTGAAGGAAAGTGTGGCGAAGGAAAAATGAAAGCCGATAATAAAGGAAAATGTGGTGAAGGGAAGTGTGGCGAAGGAAAAATGAAAGCGACTAAAAAAAGTAAATGTGGTGAAGGAAAGTGCGGCGAAGGAAAAATGAAAGAGCACAGCAAAAAGTGCGGCGGTTAACGATAAATTACACCTGCTATAGTAGCTTAGAATCCGTCTGGCAGTTATTCATTGTTTATCGGTGCTCTGTCAGCTCAGACTTGAGCTAAACTTTTTTGGCCCAAACCGATTTACCATCAGTTAATATTGCTAGCTGATTTCGTCGGCTCGATATTTATCTTGCTTGGTTAGCTTATTGTTGCAGTAATCTAGCCATTCAACCAAGTATTAGTTAACCCTGTCTTTAGGGGCTATCCATTTAACTGAAAATTCACGTAAGCTGACAGGTTAAAAGATAAAAACAATGCTTATCCAGTAAGCATAGAGATGCTGTTATCAGGTATTTTGTTAACTATGGTATTAGGCTGCGGCTATAGTGTGTATAATGGCTTATATTAATCCTGTTTATGGATATTTATGTGAACAATAATGATATTTTACGCCGCCTGCGTTATACCTTTAATTTTAATGATAAAAAAATGGTTGAAATCTTTGCCTCTGCTGGTGGAGCTTTTAGCACAGCGCAGATAAGTCAGTGGTTAAAAAAAGACAATGATGAAGATTTTGTTAATCTCTCTGACTTGCAATTAGCCACTTTCTTAAATGGCTTTATTAATGAAAAGCGAGGCAAAAAACCTGGTGTACAGGCTGTTGCTGAAAACCGGTTGACTAACAATATTATTTTAACAAAACTAAAAATTGCCTTAAATTTAAAGGCAGAACAAATCATAGCGCTGCTTAATGAGGTAGACTTTCGTCTTAGTAAGCCTGAGTTGAGTGCATTTTCACGAAAAGTAGATCATAAACACTACCGTGAATGTAAAGATCAAGTTTTAAGAAACTTGTTACAGGCTGTTGATAAAAAATATCATGTAGCCCGAACAACAAAATTTAGCAAAGCTAGCCATGACAAATCCGCTAGTAGCCATAATAATTATCAAGATAAACATAAAGCCAATAAAGTAAAGAGCGCCAAACCCTATATTGAAGGGGCTAGGCCCAATGCAAGTGCGATTTATCAAAACCCCAATAGTAAAGTTAATACTAAGCGAAAACAGTTAAAGTTATCTAAGTAATGGTTTGGTAAAATTTAACTATCGGATAACTGCATGATTGCTATGGTTGTAAGCTTTTTATCAAGCTATGCCACTGGTCTTTTGAAAATATAACACTATGTACTGAACAAATAATAGGGTAAAATCCGCGCCAATTTAATGGTTATTTTTATTAAAAGTATTATATGAATATACTCGTTGTAGATGACAAACAAGCCGTTCAGGATAAATTAACGGAACTCTTAACTGCTCAAGGATATAAGGTTGATAGAGCTAATAATGGATTGGACGCTTTAGCTAAAATACAACAAGGAAGATATCAGTTATTTGTTATCGACCATTTAATGCCATTAATGAATGGTGTACAGCTAACAAAGAATATTAAGAGCAATCCTAAGCTAGCTGATGTACCCATTATATTTATGACTACTCAGGGCATCAATTCACTCAAAAACCTATCTGAGTTCACGCTTTTTAATAAAGTTATCGATAAGCCTATTGATGAAATTACATTCTTTAATGCTTTTATCGAGCTGTCAGGTTATAAGGTTGACTATCCATCATTACATGCAAATGCATAATATTGTTCGGGCGAGTGTTTTAATCCTATAAAAAATATTGAAATTGTTTTATGCTTTGCATATCTTTTTCTTATTTTTAAAAGCTATTTATCAATAGCTTTTCACTTATCGCAATGACAGAAACACAAAAGCAGCAGCTGATTGATGCAATACACACCATCCCCAACTATCCTGTTGAGGGGGTCATGTTTCGTGATGTCACGAGTTTATTAGAAGATGCTGAGGCATTTTCTTTAACCATTGATCTTTTAGCGAACAACTATAAAAATAAAGGCTTTACAAAAGTCGTTGGTACTGAGGCTCGCGGTTTCCTTTTTGGCGCGCCACTAGCGTTAGCATTGAACATAGGCTTTATACCCGTAAGGAAACCAGGTAAATTACCCCGCGATACTCATGCCCAAGCATACCAATTAGAATATGGCGAAGATATTTTAGAAATACATCAAGATGCGTTAACTTCTAACGATAAGGTGCTAATTATTGATGATTTGTTAGCTACTGGTGGTACTATTGAAGCAACAACGAAGTTAATTCGTAAATTAGGCGCACAAGTAGAAGATGCTGGCTTTGTCATCTCGTTACCTGATTTAGGTGGAGAAGAGAGAATAGCTGCGCTAGATATATCACCGTTTTCTCTTATTCAGTTTGAAGGCGAATAATCTATTAACGAAGCAAAAAGTAAATACTTATGAGTTATCAAGTTTTAGCACGCAAATGGCGGCCGAAAAACTTTCAGCAATTAATGGGGCAAGAGCATGTTGTTAGTGTTCTGGCAAACGCTTTGTCACAAGAGCGTTTGCACCATGCTTACCTTTTTACCGGTACACGCGGTGTAGGCAAAACAACAATAGCTCGAATTTTTGCGAAAAGTTTAAATTGTGATACCGGCATCACAGATAAACCTTGTGGACAATGTGCTACTTGTATTGATATTGATGAGGGGCGTTTTGTCGATCTTTTAGAAATAGACGCTGCCTCTAAAACTAAAGTCGATGATACTCGTGAAATTCTCGATAATGTTCAGTATGCCCCAAGCCGCGGACGTTTTAAGGTTTACTTGATTGATGAAGTGCATATGCTCTCTCGACATAGCTTCAATGCCTTATTAAAAACCCTTGAAGAGCCACCAGAACATGTAAAGTTTATATTAGCAACGACAGATCCTCAAAAGCTCCCTATTACCGTTTTATCTCGCTGTTTACAGTTTCACCTCAAAGCATTAACTGTCAAACAAATTGAAGTCAAACTTGCTGATATTTTATCTCAAGAACAGGTGAACTTCGAACGAGGCTGTTTAACTTTATTAGCAAAAGCAGCGCGTGGCAGTATGCGTGATTCGCTAAGTTTAACAGATCAAGCCATTGCGCAAGGACAAGGGAATATAACGCTCGCTAATATTCAACAAATGTTAGGTGGTATTGATCAACGTTGGGTGTATCAGATTGTCATTTCACTATTAAAGCAAGACAGTCAAGCTTTAATGGCCTTGTCTCAAGAAATTGCTTCTTACGCACCCAGTTATAATCGTTTGTTTGCCGAGCTCATTCAATTATTCCACCAAATCGCAATGATGCAAATAGTTGAACAATCCTTTGACCTGCCTGATGATTTACTTCGACTACTAAAAAAGTTCAGTAAATCAATATCAGCGGAAGATGTTCAGCTGTTTTATCAGATAAGCATTAATGGCCGCAAGGATTTACCCTATGCCTCAGATGAGCAAGCCGCATTTGATATGACATTATTACGACTTTGTGCATTTCAACCCATGCAAAAGTCGCAACTTACTCGGCAAAGTTCAAGCGATAACATGCAATCGATAGAACTTGAAGACTTAAACCTTACTCACGTTAACGAGAAAACTGAAAATGATTTGGTTACTGCTACTGAGCTGATAATGCCAGATGAGAATAAAGATGCAGTAGAATCACAGTCGGTGCAAGTGAGTTCAGTAGCAACAGACAATACTGATGGCAATGATGCTAATCATTTAGGCCAAAATACCTTGACAGAGCCGACAAGTGATGTTGATAGACAGGCTGGTTTAAATGCAGAATTACTTGATATTGAACAGCAAGCAGCTCAACTTCATCATACAGCAAGTGAGCAAGTTATCGAGGCAGCTATAGAGCCTCAACCTCCAGTTGAGCCAGTAAGGCACATACCCTCTGAACAACTAGCTCAGTTTGAAAGTAATCTTGAGCAAAATAGTGAAACAAATTTAACAACTTCTGATACGCATGAAGAGCAACCACTTCCTATTGATAGCACTGTAGGGTCGGTCCTTGCGACTAGAAATATGCTTCGTAGTCGAAAGAAAGAGTTGGAGAAGCAAGCAAAAAAGCCCGATGACGCTAGTCAGCGTCCATTAAATGAAACTAGTACTGCCAACATCCCGAACAGAGAAAAAGCTGCAGTGCAGTCAACCCAAAGCATTGTGCTAGCACCTGAGCCGGAAACACCTTTTAATCAAGATAATATTGACCCTACCAAGATAACCAAAGCAAATCAGGTAGATAAGTGGGCACATATGATTGATTCAATGCAGTTAACTGCTCGCATCAGGCAATTAGCTATTAACGCTACTATCAGTGAACAATCAACTGATGATAATTTAATTCTGCAGTTAAATCAGGCCACTCGAC
Organism: Colwelliaceae bacterium MEBiC 14330; assembly: GCA_040779365.1. Lineage (GTDB taxonomy): Bacteria > Pseudomonadota > Gammaproteobacteria > Enterobacterales > Alteromonadaceae > Colwellia. The sequence goes on along the minus strand of JBFONR010000001.1, from coordinate 528,377 downwards.
ATTTAAATACCGAGGTTGCACAACAGCAACTAGAAAATTATATTTGCGAATTTCTTGCCAAAGACATTACTGTAACACTTAATATTGTAGAAGAAACGGTGGCTGATCCTTTTCAAATCCAAGGGCAAATAAACGATAAACGTCTTGAGTATGCTAAATCATTAATTCAAAGTGATGCAACCGTAATCGCTTTGCAAGAAAACTTTCAAGCTAACATCGATGAAGACAGTATTGCCGCACGTTAGTACAGGTTAATGATTTTAATATTTCTTAGTAGGCGGCGAATTTTTCCGTTAGCGCACATATAAAATAAACTTGCTTTTGGCTAAAATGGCACAATATAGTGTATATAATAGTTATTCTAGCATATTGGAGAAGACAATGATGAAAGGTGGTATGGGCAATTTAATGAAGCAAGCCCAGCAAATGCAAGCAAAAATGGCTAAAGCTCAAGAAGAACTGGCAAATCTGGAAGTTGTTGGTGAAGCTGGAGCGGGTATGGTTAAAGTAACTATGACTGGTAGCCACAGTGTTCGACGTGTTGAACTTGATGATAGCTTGATGGAAGACGATAAAGATATGATTGAAGATTTACTTGCTGCGGCGGTAAATGATGCAGTACGTCGTGTTGAAGAGCAAAACAAAGAAAAAATGGGTGCTGTAACAGGGGGAATGCAATTGCCGCCAGGGATGAAGATGCCATTTTAAGATTTCACATAAATAAAAACAGCGACTTAGGTCGCTGTTTTTATTTATGGCTCATATTGGACCACTTCAAAAGCACGGCTTTTTAGCTTTATGAGCTTGCTTACCTTACATCGGCTTGACTCGTTTAAAGCGCCTATCCTAATGACTATGACCGACAGCTCGATTAAATTTTGCTATATTGATAAAAACCTTTACAGAGAGTTAAAAAATCATCATGCGACCAATGTGTCAGTTAAATTTGCCGAGTAGAAGCTTTATTTCAATTGATTCAGGTAAGCGGCAGCCCCTAATAAACCCGGTTGGCTTTCGGTAATAATATATGTTGGCGTTTGTTTATTTAAATGAGACATGCGGCCTTTAGTTTCAAATCGCTCTCTAAAACCACTATTTTGCACGAAATCCACAAATCTTGGCACAATACCACCAGCAATATATGCACCGCCGAGAGAGCCGGTAGTCAATGTTAAGTTGCCAGCAAAGCTGCCTAGTACTTTACAAAATTGTGATAAAGCTTGTTGGCAAGTAGCACATTCGCCACCAATTGCTTTTGCACTGATTTCTTTAGCGGCTAACTTATCAACATCATTAAAAGAAGTACCTGGGTTGTTCATGGCAACCAAGGCACAATAAATTTGCTCTAAACCATAGCCAGAGAGTAACTGTTCATAAGAGACACGTTTTTTAACCGTTTTTAACTGCTGCAAAATTTTAATATCAATATCATCAACAGGTGCGAAGTCGGTATGGCCACCTTCGCCGCCAACACAGTGCCATTGATCATTAATATGAACTAAATTAGCAACTCCCAACCCTGTGCCCGGTCCACATACCGCAATGGGCTTCTTAGGAGCGTTTTCGCCGCCACCTACTTTTACTTTTTGCTCATCACTAAGTAATGGTATGGCCATAGCAATAGCAGTATAATCATTAATTAATGTTAGGCTATTGAGGTTCAATTCTTCTTTGAGCGCTTTTTGAGAGAACTGCCACGGCAAATTAGTCATCGAAATTAAATCATCGTCGGTTGGACAAGCAATTGCAAGACAAGCATTAATGCTTTCACCTTCGAGCTTTTGTTCATTAAGGTATTCACGGATAACATCAATTAAACTTGGAAATTGCGCACATTCGTAAGTCATGATAGCTGATAGGGTGTTATTTTCAGTTATTGCTAATCGAATGTTGGTGCCACCAATATCTGCTACCAAATTAATTGCTTCGGTTTTATCTAGGTTATTCATTGTTTTTTACTTCTCGATTGTTGCTGATTTTAACTAAGTTTTTACATAAGTTTATTAACAGAGTCACGCGTTATTAGCGTAGGTTCAAATGAATGAGTGATTGGTATGTTTTTACGTTCATAGACATTTTTAAGGACTAATTTGGCTGCCATATGACCCATTAAATTGACTGGGTTATCAATCGTAGTAAGTTTAGGGTAGGTGTGTTCAGCAAAGTTAATGTTATCGAAGCCTATTATTGATAGTTCATCAGGTAAAGAGAAACCTTGCTCCCTTGCATAGGTTATGGCACCTGAAGCCATTTCATCATTGGCACAAACTAAGGCGGTAAATGTTTGTTTGTTCTTGATGAAATGTTTTAGACCATCGCTACCACCACTTTCTTTAAAGTCACCCTCAAAATATAACCTTTCGTTAAAGTCGATGTTGTGTTCGGCTAATGCGCGCATATGGCCGGCTAAACGATCTTTCGAGTCCGGTTTAAACTGTGGTCCAGCAATATAAGCAATATCAGAGTGACCTTGGTCGATAATGGCTTGTGTTGCTAGATAACCACCCAATTCATTGTCTAAATGAATACAGCTATCCTCTAGGCCTTCAACTAAGCGACTCATTAAATAAAATGGAGTTTTCCCTTTACATAATTCAATAAGATAGTCATCACTTAGAGCTTCAACATGCAAGATAATGGCATCACAATTTCTGCTGATCAAAAACTCAATACCGTCCTTTTCTTTATCTTCTTCACTGTGCCCTGTGGTAATAATTACGTGCTTTCCAGCAGCCCTAAGCTCTGCTTCAATGCCTGCCATCATTTGACCGAAAAATGGACCATGAACCTCAGAGACCAAAATACCGACACTGTTTGATCTGTTTGATGCTAATGACTGGGCAATAAAATTAGGTCGATAACCAAGCTTTGTCATCGCGTCCTCAACCTTTTGGCGTGTTTTGTCACTGACTCTTGAATTTTTGTTAATTACTCTAGAGACAGTAGCTAATGAAACACCAGCTAGTTTTGAAACTTCGTATATTGTCGCCATAATATTCCTAATTAGCGTAGATTATTTAAAAAAATCGAGAAATAACGTTAAAAATTCTACCATAGTTGTCTATCGGTTAACTAGTCACTGAACTTTGTCTACTCTTATTTAAGCTTTTTTTAATTGAGCTTGAATTTCAACTACTTTGCCTTCTGTTAGGGTGTATTTTGTCATAATCCATGCCACAAAAAATGAACTTAGCGCAGGCCATAGCGAAAAAGAAATTAGTATACCCAGTTTGGTTGATTCGGTTTGTTCGACATCGGCCTGATAGCCATAGAAAGATAGCAACCAGCCTGCAAGAGCGCCCCCAATAGCAATACCCATTTTGATAAAGAAAATTATACCTGAATAGACCATGCCCGTTACCCGTATTCCCGACTTTTGATGACCATAATCAATGGTATCAGCCATTTTTGCCCATAAAAGTGGTGTCGCAGTATCTAAAAAGAATTTCCAAGCGATAAAAGCGATATAAGCTAAAATTACCTGCTCTGAGCCAATAAAGAAGCTCAGTAAACAAATCGTTGCAGCGATTATCTGTAGTGTAATGTAGGCTTTTATTTTACAGACACGCTTAGCGATTGGCTGAGCTACTGCGCAGCCAACCATGCTGGCAATTACCCCAAGGGTTAGAAACGAGGTAATTAAATCTTCTCTGCCTAAATAGTATTTTACATAATAAACCGCAAGAGTTAACCGTAATACCTGTCCGGTCAGAAGAAATAAGCCTGTGAGACATAAAATGCGCCATTGATCATTTTGCCAAAGTGAGCTGATATTTTCTTTAAACGAAGAAGATTGTGCTTGTGGTAAAGTGACGCGCTCTTTGGTACCAATAAAGCACAATAAAAACAATATTAAACCAAGCAGGCTCATGGTTATCATGGTTAATTGGTAGCCTTTAGCATTATCTCCTTGGCCAAAATATTCAACCATAGGCATGGTTGCTGCTGCAACAATAACACCGCCAAACATGCCAAAAACAAAGCGATACGATTGCACAGTGACACGTTCTTTCGCGTCAGCTGTTAATACGCCACCTAAAGCACAATAAGGAATATTGATGGCAGTATAGGCGACCATCAATAAGGTATAGGTAATAAAGGCATAGATAATTTTATTGTCAGCAGATAAGTCTGGCGTGGTGAAAGCTAATATACTGATAATAGCAAAGGGGAAAGAAAGCCATAACAAGTAAGGACGAAATTGTCCCCATTTCGTTTTGGTATTATCGGCAATATTGCCCATGATAGGGTCGGTCACGGCATCGATCAATCGAACCATCAAAAACATCGTGCCTACAGCTGCAGGAGATAAGCCCATCACATCAGTATAAAATAGTAATAAAAACATCATTACTGTTTGAAAAATGATATTACTGGCGGTATCACCTAAACCGTAGGCAATTTTTTCTTTAATACTGATCATAAATGCTAAGAAACTCTTAGTTAATTAAGCTCAAATAAACTTGCTATGCTGTCGCAGGGAGTCGGCGCTGCATCAAGTCATCACCTATTTTCTTATTTTGCTGAGTCGTCAGCGGATATAATAACATGAGCGCTGCGCCTGCAAAGGCGAACAGGGCAGGTATCCAGCTCATCAGCAGTTGCATACCTGGTAACGAAGCGTCTATTGTTGATTTATCCATACCATCATAACCATAGTTGGCAAGTACAACTAAAACTAAAGCGCCTGCAAACCCTCCACCAGTCTTTTGAACAAAAGTTCCTGCAGAGTAAATTAACCCGGTAGCACGTCGACCATTTTTCCATTCAGAGTAATCAGCTGAATCACCTAACATACTAAAAAACAGTGTTGGCATCATTGCCGCAAAAAATTCTGCGCCACACCCTAAAATAAAGATAGAGAGAATATCTCCTCGTGGCACCCAAAAGAATGCAGCGGTTAACAAGCCACTTAGTACAAGTGAAACGATGAATAGCTTGCGTTTACCCAGTACTTTTGAAAGAAAACCTGTTGCAAGTGCACCTAAAATTGATATAACAAGTAATGCAATGAAGTACTTACCGGCCATAAGTTCATCACCAACATAATATTTGAAATAATAGGCTATAGTGCCATATTTAATACCGTTAAACATCATGGTTAAAAAGCCCATACCAAGCAGAATTAACCAGGGTTTATTAGTAAGCAAATCAACCATATCTCTTTGTGTACCACTCATATCATCACTAGTGTTTTTTACTAAGTTTTTAATGATGATCCACATTGCAGCCATAACAATGACGAAGAATATGCCGCTGTAGATGTTGCGATAATAGAAAAATAACGTGATTGCTAGCAGCGGTAAAATGATAAAAGGTAAATTTTTACTTAAATCTTTCAACTCAGCTTTTAAGCTTACCGAGTTATCAAGAGTGGGAGTCACACGCTCTTTTGTCGTAACAAAGGTGATAACCATTAAGGCAATCAAAATAGCTGCAAACAAATACATGGTGTATTGATAACCAATGGCATCATTACCGTCACCAAAAAGAGCTACTAAATCTGGTAAAAAGCCCATGACTAATAAGCCACCAGCAAAGGCCCCCGCAAAACGAAAACCTGATAAACTGGTTCGTTCTTTATCATTTGGTGTCATAACGCCCATCAAGGCAGAATAGGGCACATTGTTTACGGTATAAGCTAATGTTAGGCCAATATAAGTAATATATGCGTAGATCAGTTTATTGGTGTCTGATAAATCTGGGGTGGTAAAGCATAGCACCATAAAAAGGGCTAAAAATGGTGTCGACCATAAAATCCAAGGACGAAACTTCCCCATTGGTGTACTGGTTCGGTCTGCAATCATGCCCATAACAATATCAGTAACGCCATCGGATAAGCGCACAACGAGAAAAAGTAGCGCGGCGGCTGCGGCTGTTAAACCAAAAGTATCGGTATAAAATACAGCCAAGTAAGCTAGAGCACCCCGCCAAACTAAGTTAGCGGCGGCATCGCCCATGGCATAACCAACTTTTTCATAAAATGGCAATCTCGTCATTATTATCATCCTTCAACGCTTTAATTAGTGGTAGAATTACCTTTATTTTTACTATTGGAAGCTAATCATCACTTGTTCAATATTTATCTACTGGTTATAAGTGCTTTGTAAGCATGGCCACTTGCTTTAATTGTTCTTTCTTGGCTATCGTAATCGACATAAACAATGCCAAAGCGCTTTAAATAACCTTCAGCCCACTCAAAGTTATCCATCAAACTCCAAGCAAAATAACCATCTATTTTAACGCCTTGAATAATCGCATCATTAACAGCATTAAGATGATTTTGATAATAATCAATTCTATCTTCATCGTTGACTACCCCATCAACAAGCTTATCAGCCATGGCCGCACCATTTTCTGTAATGTAAATGGGGGGGAGCGAATATTTTTCATTAAGTGAAACGAGTAGCTCTGAGAAGGCTTTAGGGTAAATCTCCCAGCCAATATCTGTACGCGGTTCAGGTGGATCGATTTGGAAAAATACCTCATCTGCATCAGCACGATAAATGGCACGTGTATAAAAATTAACGCCTAAAAAGTCCATGGAATGAGAAATGATCTCCATATCTCCATCCATAATTTCAGGGTGATTTTCTTGTGGTAATTGCGCTAATATTTCAGGGTATTTAGCATCAAATAATGGCTTGATATACCATTGATTGAAGTAATCATCGGCAAACGCTGTTGCTGCTATATCGCCAGGGCTATCTGTCTCAGGGTAACAAGGAGTAAAATTAAGTACGATGCCATTTTTACTGTTTGGACTATTCTTAGCCAATACTTGCATCGCTAAACCGTGAGCTAATAAAAGGTGATGCGCAGCTTTCTTACCAAACTCCTTGCCAACGATACCGGGTGCATGTATTCCTGCTTCATAACCTAAGAAGGCACTACAAAATGGTTCATTCAAGGTAGCATAGGCATAAACTCTATCACCAAAGGCCTTTGAAATTTTATCAGCATAATCTTGAAATTTATAAGCGGTTTCTCTATTTAACCAACCACCGTTGTTTTCAAGATGCTGTGGTAGGTCCCAGTGATAAAGGGTTACAAATGCTTTTATATTTTTAGCTTTTAATTTATCAAGAATGTTTAGGTAATATTGAACACCGGCTTGGTTTAATTCACCAGATTCTGTTATCACTCGAGGCCAAGATACAGATAAACGGTAGGCATCTACGCCTAGTGAATCGATTAGCTCAATATCTTGTTGCCAAAGGTTAAAATGATCACAAGCAACTAGCCCATTTGAGCCGTCAGCAACTTTGTTCGGTGTATCGCAAAAGGTATCCCAAATACAAGGTAGACGTGAACTCGCTCCACCTTCAATCTGAAACGACGCGGTTGCTACGCCATAGATAAAATCAGTTGATAACATGGCAGAGTTAGTGGGTAAAGAAAGTTTGTCCGTCATTGGGGATTACCTATTTATTTAAGTTATTTGTAAATATTCTTTTAGTTTTATTTTGGTAGCGCTTACAAAATATGTTGATTAAAAAGTACAGATAGTCTTTAATAGCTTTATGTAAGCGCTTACATTTAGATTAGAGCTTTCTATGACTTAGGTCAACAACTTTCATTACACTTTCAGGTTGTTGCACTCAAGATTCTGATTTTATTGTTTATTTACTCGTTGATAATGTAACTAAACTGTAATTTTAGTTTGTTTTTAGTTTAAATGTTTAGCGGAAGTTTTTAATAAAAATAACATAATAGAGGAAAATTATGGCTATTCAGTCAAGTTCAGGCACTTTCAATCAAGTAGAGCATTCATCACAATCGGGAAATTATGGCTTTGCATTGACATCATTAACCTCGTTATTTTTTATGTGGGGCTTTATTACCTGTTTAAATGATATTTTAATTCCTCATTTGAAAGGCGTTTTTAACTTATCTTACAGTCAAGCTATGTTAGTGCAATTTTGTTTTTTTGGCGCTTATTTTATTGTTTCATTACCCGCAGGTGCCATCGTAAAAAAAGTAGGTTATCAAAAGGGCATTGTTTGCGGTTTAATTATCGCGGCCATTGGTTGCCTTAGTTTTTATCCGGCAGCTTCACTACATAGCTACCCAGTGTTTTTGACGGCATTATTTATACTTGCCAGTGGTATTACAGTGCTTCAAGTTTCTGCTAACCCTTTTGTTAGCATGTTAGGTGATGCTAAAACAGCCTCTTCCCGTTTAACCATGACGCAAGCTTTCAACTCCTTGGGTACTACTATTGCGCCGTTTTTTGGCGCGTTTTTAATTCTCAATGAAGCTGCTCATGCTATTTCTCCACAAGCTTCTGCTGAATCTGTGCAAATGCCTTATGTTTTATTAGCAGCATTACTACTTTGTTTAGCTGCTATTTTTGCTTGGTTAAAATTACCCAATTTATCTAAAAGTTATAATGACATAAAACCAGTAAATGCTGTCAAAGAGGGGAGTGCTTGGCAACACAGCCACCTTGTTTTAGGAGCAATAGGTATCTTCGTTTATGTTGGTGCTGAAGTGTCAATCGGTAGCTTTTTAGTAAGCTTCTTAACTCAACCGACTATTGCTGGTTTAGATGAAGCAGAAGCAGCACATTATATTGCCTATTATTTTGGCGGCGCTATGGTGGGGCGATTTATCGGTGCAGCTGTAATGCAAAAAATCGCCGCCGGTAAAGCGTTATGTTTTAATGCTACGATGGCGGTCTTGTTAGTTCTTGTGACGGTTTTGAGTTCAGGCACGGTAGCTATGGTCGCTATTTTATTAGTTGGCCTTTGTAACTCAATTATGTTCCCAACTATTTTTAGTTTAGCAATTCAAGGTTTAGGTAAACATACTAGTCAAGCGTCTGGGATATTATGTTTAGCTATTGTTGGTGGTGCTATTTTACCACTTTTACAAGGTTTTTTAGCTGACAGTATTGGTGTTCAGTTGTCATTCTTATTACCGATTATTTGTTATGTTTTCATCGCTTATTACGGCATATCAGGTAGTAAAATCAAACCAAACTTGGCGAGTGAGTAATGTCTTTCGTTGTTCTTTATTTCAACAATCATCATTGAGAAGTAATATTATGAAAAATTATAAAAAAAGTATCAGTGCTAAAGTTATTGCAAGCCTTGTTTGCTTAAGCTCAGTTCCACTATTAATTGGTTGTGGTGAAAAAACACAGCAAGCTCAAGTTGCAGAAAAACCACCAGAACCTTCAGCATCGGCTTCGACAGCAAAACATAATCTAGATATTTGGCCAACACTTGATATCAGTGTTAAGAAAAATGACGTAATAGAACAAAAGGTTCAAACTTTATTAGCTAGTATGACACTTGAGCAAAAAGTTGCGCAAATGATACAACCTGAAATACGCGATATTAGTATTGAAGATATGCGCAAGTATGGTTTTGGATCCTATTTAAACGGTGGCGGTGCTTTTCCAAACAATGACAAACATGCAACCCCAAACGATTGGGTGCAACTAGCTGAAGACATGTATCAAGCCTCAATCGATGACACACTCGATGGAAATAGTATTCCTACTATGTGGGGCACTGATGCCGTTCATGGCCATAACAATGTTATTGGTGCGACTTTGTTTCCACACAATATCGGCCTTGGTGCAGCCAATAACCCAGAATTGATTGAAAAGATTGCTGCAATTACGGCAACAGAAGTTATGGTAACCGGCATTGATTGGGTATTTGCACCTACCGTTGCCGTGGTTAGAAATGATCGTTGGGGTAGAACTTACGAAGGATACTCAGAAGAGGGGAGTATTGTACGTAACTATTCCTCAGCGATTGTAAAAGGTCTTCAAGGTGCAGCTGATCAAGATTTTCTTGGCGACAAGCGTGTTATTAGTACGGTGAAACATTTTATTGGTGATGGTGGCACAATTGATGGTGATGACCAAGGTAATAATATTTCATCAGAGCAAGAGTTACTTGATATTCATGGTCAAGGTTATGTTGGGGGATTAACAGCGGGTGCACAGTCTGTAATGGCGTCTTTCAATAGCTGGCATGGCAAAAAGAATCATGGTAACAAGTACTTATTAACGGATGTATTAAAGGACAAGATGGGTTTTGATGGCTTTGTTGTTGGTGACTGGAATGGTCATGGGCAAGTAAAAAGCTGTACCAATCAAAGTTGCCCACAAGCGGTTAATGCTGGTTTAGATATTTTTATGGTGCCAACCGATGCGTGGAAGCCATTATATGAAAACACTATTGCCCAAGTTAAAGCTGGTGAGATTTCACAAGCTCGTATTGACGATGCTGTAACCAGAATATTACGTGTTAAATTTAGAGCGGGGCTTTTTGATAAGCCAAGTCCAATCAATAGAACCCTTTCAGCAAAAACGGAACTTATTGGTTCAGACGAACATCGTGCTATTGCTAAACAAGCGGTTCGAGAATCATTAGTCTTACTTAAAAATAAAGATAATATTCTTCCTTTATCTCCTAAGCAAAATATTCTAGTTGCAGGCGATGGTGCTGATAATATTGGTAAACAATCAGGCGGATGGACAATAACTTGGCAAGGTACTAATAACTTTAATAAAGATTTTCCCGGAGGCACTTCGATATACGATGGTATTAAGCAACAAGCTGAAGTTGCAGGTGGTGAAGTAACACTCAGTGTTGCTGGTGATTTTGATACCAAGCCTGATGTAGCCATTGTGGTCTTTGGCGAAGAGCCTTATGCTGAGGGGGTTGGCGACATTGAAAACCTAGAGTACCAACAAGGTGTTAAACAAGACTTAGCACTATTAGAAAAATTAAAAGCGCAAGGTATCCCTGTAGTATCTTTGTTTATTAGCGGCAGACCTATGTGGGTTAATGCTGAGATGAATGCATCTGATGCCTTTGTTGCTTTATGGTTACCTGGCTCTGAAGGTGATGCCGTAGCAGACCTATTGTTTACTAAACAAAACGGCGAAATTAATCATGATTTTACTGGCAAGCTATCTTTTTCTTGGCCTGCTTCAGCAGATCAAACAGAGGTTAATCATCTTGACGAAGACTACCAGCCGTTATTGCCATTCGGTTTCGGTTTAAGTTATGGCGATAAAAATACTTTAGCAGACAACTTACCCGTCAGTATTGCAACTAGCTCCAAAACGTTACAAGCTATTACCTTGTTTGAAAGCTCGGTTAAAGCACCATGGAAGATGATGATTGCCGATGAAGCATCTATCGATGTCATGACAAGTAGTATTATAGAAAATGATGCCGTATACCTTCGTACCATAGATCGCGATATCCAAGAAGATGCGCGCCGAGTTAAGTTTGCTGGCAGCGAAATGGGCAGCGTCTTGTTCACCAGTAACTATGCCATTGATCTTACGCAATATAAAAATGCGGAATCGACAATGACGATAACTGTTCGTTTGTCAGAGAAGTTTACTCCAGCAAGTGAACAAGCCACCAATCTTAGTATGCTTTGTGGTGAAGGTTGTCGAGGTGATATTGATATTAGCCAAACACTTGCAGCACTTGCTCCACAGCAATGGCATGAATTGGTAGTCGACCTGCAGTGTTTTGAAACACAGGGGGCAGATTTAAGTAATATCTTTACGCCTTTCTCTATTAACACCGCTGCTAAAGTGAGCATTGATTTTACTGATATTATCATAGTGCCAAATAGTAAAAATAAGGTGAATGTTAATTGTCAGTAAAATAGTTTTTTGATGAAGGGGGTGATAACTTTCGTTATTATTCCCTTTTGAGATTCATTGGCTCTGCGTTACTAGGTTTGTCAATGACAACATGTAATATTAATTTAAAGGTTTTTATATGATTAATAGTATAGTTTTACTAGTAATATTGATTTTATTTATAACTGCATGCGGTTCTTCTGAAAAACAAACTAATAACGTCTCATCACAAAGCAATGGGACAAGCCCAGCAACCACAGGCAATAATCAAGACCAAGAAAATACTTCAGAGCAAAGTGGTAGTGAGCAACAACACTCCAATGTTAGTGCTAATACTGCTTCTACAGTTTCTAAAGAATGGAACTTAGTATGGCAAGATGAATTTGAGGAAAATGATATAGATTTAAGCAAGTGGCAATTTGAGGTGAATTGTTATGGTGGTGGTAATGATGAGAAGCAATGCTATACCGACCGTCCCAAAAACGCCTTTATTGAAAAGGGAGTTTTAAATATTATTGCTTTGAAAGAGACATTTTCTGGTCCAAAGGCGCAAGATGATGATCCAGCTTATAATGTCACAGAGATAAAAACCTTACCTTATACTTCAGCTAGGTTGAGAACTAAATTTCAAGGTGACTGGACCTACGGTCGTTTTGAAATAAGTGCCAAGTTGCCCTATGGTCAAGGAACTTGGCCAGCTATATGGATGCTTCCTACCGATTGGCAATATGGTGGCTGGGCTGGCTCGGGTGAAATTGATATCATGGAAGCGGTAAATCTAAAAGCACTCTCTGATGATGAAAATGCTTTACCTGAACAAGCTGAAACTAGGGTACATGGCACTTTACATTATGGTAGAGCGTGGCCAGATAATGTATATTCAGGCGCTGCCTTTAATTTACCTGATGGCATTAACCCTGCCGATGATTTTCATGAATATGCCATAGAATGGCAGGAGGGTGAAATTCGCTGGTACGTTGATGATATTCATTTTGCAACTCAACGTGAGTCTGGTTGGTATTCTCAATATATGAATGAACAAGGTCAATTAGTTAATGGTCAAGGCAGTGCTCCTTTTGATCAAAAATTTCACCTTATTATAAACCTAGCTATTGGTGGTAATTGGGCTTCCAATGTAAACGAACAAGGCATTGATGATAGTGTCTTGCCACAAAAATTATTAATAGATTATGTCAGAGTATACCAATGCGGCGTCTCTCCAGTAACTGGTAAGGGATGTGAGGCTATTGGTGAAAACGCCAAGTTTGTTGAGGGGCACCAAGCCCCCCAGATTTAAAAACTAGTTAATGGATTGTGTAAGGCAGAGCATTGTTACTATTATTAAAACCTAGCATGCTCTGTCACTATTTCGAGCACTATGTAAAAAATAATAATAACTGATAAACACTAAGTAAATTGGTCTTCTTTATAAATAGTGCTTTACTTGTTTACCATTGTTAAAGGTGTTTATAAAAGGTGCTGGACTGGTTACTTTTAACTGAAATGCTCGCAGGCTTTAATTAAGTTACTACAAACCCCTGTATTTCTTCATAAAACCTAATAAAGCAATGCTACCTTGGGTTAACTGTTCGCCTTAAAGAGTAAGTAAGTTCATCAACAAAGTGGGAAGGTATGTGATGGTGTTGGCTGCTTCCATTTAGATTAAATTGCGCTGATATTGATACTTTTATGTATCGTTTTGAATTATCAAGCACGTTACCATTATATATTGACTTTACCTACATTTTCATTAAACACTACTAGTGTTCAACAATATTATATTTTTCAACAGTAGCTTATGTAAATTTTAGTGGAACTTGACGTAATGCGTTGTATTCATATTGCTATCTTTTTTTTGTTATTGAGTTTTTTAAGTCCATCTGTTCGTGCTCTAGATACAATTTATTACCCTTGGCATGATGCAGAAATGTTTAAAGAGCATGGTTATTATCTTGACTTACTTAAACTGGCTTTGGATAACTCTACCGAAGAGTTTGGCAATTACCAGTTAAAAAAAGCAGTACAACCTATGTTTCAAGGTCGGGCACTTTTAGAAATTAAGTCTAATAGAAGTTTGAGCGTAACATGGACAATGACTTCAGTAGAGCGTGAAAAGGACTTAGCGGCTATTAGGGTACCATTGCTCAGAGGCTTGGGTGGATATCGTATTTTTTTGATTAAAAAAGGTCAACAAGAACGTTTTTCTAAAATAATCCATGAAAAACAATTAAAAACACTCTTTGCTGGCCAGGGCCGTGATTGGCCTGATTCATTTATTTTAGCTGATAATGGTTATCAGTTAATTACTGGCACTGGCCATGCGACATTGTTTAATATGTTACAGCATGGTCGGTTTGATTATATGCCAAGGGCTTTGCATGAACCCTGGAATGAGGTTGAAATGTTTGAAGGCTTGCAAGTCGAAAGTACCTTAGCCTTGCATTACCCGTCACCTTACTACTTTTTTGTTAGCCGTGACAATCCTAGGCTAAAAGAGCGAATAGAGGCAGGCCTGAGAAAAGCAGAGCAAAATGGTAGCTTTAAAAGGTTATTTGATAATCATCCAGTGACAAAAAATATAATGACTGCGGCACAACTTGACAAGAGAAAGGTATTTAAACTGAAAAATTACTTTATGTCGGTCGAGACTCAAGCAGTGGTAGCTAAAAATCCATTATTCAATTTTACCAAGGGGAAAAATTAAAGCTTAAGTGCAACATTTTAGCTTTCTTTTACTTGAGCAATGGTCTTCATCTAAATATCCATTCTTAAATCAGCTACTTCGATAAATTGAGCAAATCAAGGTTTTTCTTGTAGTATATTTTCGCCCCGAATTGTTTTATCAGTTATGGTACCAAGCCATTTTACAGAATGTGAAGACTCTTTGTATTTGAATTGGAAAACAACTAAATGCAGAGTGTACTTTTATATATCGTAAAAATATAAATTTTTATTTAATTCATGAGACTATAGTTCTGCTTGTCTAGCTATTTTTGTTATAGTTTATCAAGCCATATCTTAAGGTTTCCGCTCAGCTTCGAACTAAATTATTCTTGCTGCTGACTCGTAATATGTAAACTGATATTTCTGAAGGTATCTACCCAATAGTCGTTTTTATTTTTCGCTAAGAAAGCAAGTAGCGATTTATGAGCCTGTGAAGATATACTTAAATGATCGCCACCAACACCATGAAAAGTAAAGTTTACCATGGTGCCATGACTTCCAGCTTCTTTAACTAAATCTATTAATTGCTCACCAGTTAAGTTTTCAGCAGAAATAACAGAAACACGTTTAATGTTAACGTTTTTCATGTGTTTTGGGATGCTCGCTACATTGCTTTTAATACCAACAAATAATGGTGATATCTCAGCGAGATAATCTTTACCGTTGGCCAATCTATCGCCGCAAGGTAAGGCGAATGTCCTTAAATTCTGTTTATCTATTTTTTTTAATATACGGTTAGCCAAATTAATTTCAGTTACTAACTCTATGACACTTTTATTGTCTAAATCATTATTAGGAGCTACCCAGTTTCTGTTAGGTAGTGACTTTCGACAAGCATGATTAATTGTATGATTACCTAACTCATGTCCCTGCTGAGCTATAGTTTGCCATTCTTGCTTTCTCTCTTGAAAGCTAGGGGAAGCTAAAGTCAAATAAAAGCTTCCCTTAAAGCCATATTTATTTAACGCAGGAATAGCATTATCAAGTTGACTATTTAAAGCGTCATCATAAGATAAGCTTACTGCTGCAAGCGTGTTATTTGGCCATGAGAAATTGTTATCAGCCCCTAAAGTCGTAGATGACAAAAGAAGGTAAGTCGATACGCTAACAATGTTTAATCTCATAATTACACTTTACAAAACCTATCAACAAAAGCATCATGGGGCGGTAGTTGCTTAACCGTGTTATCAATATTACTTTTGATATGATCAAGAAAGCGCTTTAATTCCTCATCACTCATGTTATCAACAATAGGGTGATAGCTTTCTGGTATCAATCCCTGGCCAATCATTACTTGCATCCATGAATCATCAAATAGCTCATTGTTTTTTCTAAATACTCGCCCTGTCTCTTTAAATAACTTGATTCTGTGAGCTAACCCTTCAGGTATAGGCATACTGCTGCAGTGACGCCAAAAGGCTGAATCGTTCCTATTGGTGACGCTGTAATGCAAAATAATAAAGTCTCGCGTACTGGCGGTATCAAGTTTTGTTTGTAAGTTAAATTCATCGACATCACACTGATTAATGCCATCTTGTGGAAACATTCTCAGTAGGCGCACAATCGACTGTTGAATAAGGTGAATACTCGTTGATTCCAGTGGCTCTAGAAATCCGCTTGATAGACCTATTGCAATACAGTTTTTATTCCAATGTTTTCTTCGGGTACCGGTGCGGTACTTTATTACTCTTGGTTCAGTTATCTTGTCGCCTTCTAAATTGCTTTCTAATACTGCAAGTGCTTTTTCGTCGCTAACATATTTGCTACAAAAAACCATGCCGTTACCGACTCTGTGTTGCAGTGGGATTCGCCACTGCCAACCAAATTCATGAGCTATTGAGCGGGTATAAGGTTTGGCTGCCTGGATCGATTTTGTTTGTACGGCAATGGCAGAGTCGCAAGGAAGCCAATGTGACCAATCCTCAAAGCCAGTGTGCAGTGCTCCTTCAATCAACAAGGCACGTTGACCGGTACAGTCGAAGAACAAATCTCCTTCAATTTCGGTACCTGATTCAAGAGTAAGCGAGCTAATATGACCATTCTCATGGTTGATATTTACTCGCTCTATTTTACCTTCTATACGTTTAGCACCATGCTCTTCACTTATTTTTCGTAAATACTGACCATATCGTGTTGCGTCAATATGATAAGCATAGTTGAGGCCATTGTTAGGTAGTTGTGCAAACTTTTCATTCGTTGCACTTACTTTTTCTAAGCAGTAATCACCAAACTCTGAGGCAATACCTTGTTGTCGACCTTTAGACCAGAAATGTTGAAACCCTGCTGCCCAACAATCTTTGCCTGTAACACCAAAAGCATGCAGATAATCCTGGTTGACATCACGCCAGCCTTCAAAATTGATCCCTAGCTTAAAAGTACCCTGAGTTTCTTTAAGAAATTCAGCTTCGTTAATATTAAGCAACTGGTGGAAGTACTGCAATGTTGGAATGGTTGCTTCACCGACACCCACAGTTGATATATCGTCAGACTCTATTAAAGTAATAGTTAAGTTTTTGCCTAGTAACTTTGATATTGCTGCTGCAGCCATCCAACCTGCCGTGCCACCACCAGCAATAACAACCTTTTGAATTTTTTTAGTTTGCATAAGAGTTCTAACCTTATTGATAATTTTTCATTAAAAGATAGCCCATCATATTTATCGGTTTAATTTGTTGATTAACATTGACCTTATCTGTCTGCATGATTTATCACTTGTTGGATCGAGCACTCCTAACTTTTCGTGCGGAATATAAGATAGTGCTTCAGGATCATCATTAAATACATAGTATTTGAACATTTCAAACCAAGCTTTCTTTTGCTCTGGCGATAGGTTTTTAATATTGAGTAGTGCATGCATCATTGCATCTATTGGCGCTCCCATATGTGTACTCGAGTTTTGCCACCAATAGTTTATGAGTAAATTAAATTTGCATAAACTTTCAACATGATGCCACCACAGGGAGGGTAAATATAAAGCATCACCTGGTGCTAGATCAGCAACCAAACCATGTTTAATTGCAGTCTTAAATCGAGGATACTTGGCAAAGTCAGGTTGATGAAAGTCTACTAGACTTATTGCCTGTCCAGCTGGTGTATGATCAATAGGCCCAATATAGAGGTTAGCTAATTGTTCGGGTGGAAAGAGTGTAAAGCGCCTTTTTCCTGCAACACAGCAAGCTATATTATCGGGCATATCATGGTGAGCGGCAATGCGACTTTGATTACCTAACCAAAGGCTAACTAAAGGGTTATGTTGTGAAAGTGCTGATATATCATTCTCTTGTCTAAAATCAGGAAGTAACTTATTAACATCTGTAGATCCAACATATAAAGAGTTCGCTTTTGCATTATGTTGTGAAGCTAGTAAATAGCTTAGGATCTCATCAAACTGTGCTGTTTGCTTGCTGAAATTGAAGCCAGTGAAGTCATCATTATAAAACAAACGGCCATTGTTTTTGTAGTCACTTACGCCTATAGCAACAGGCATACCTTGGTAATATTTTTTTAGATATTTTGTTGCCTGTTCAGGCGAATTTTTTGCCGCTTTAACAATTGGCCAATCGTTCACCAGTCCTTTCAAAACTAAAGGCTCATTTGACATGAGTATATCTTTAGTAATTTTTTCGGGTGAACAACCTATGACTTGCTTAACTTTGGCCATAGTGGCAAATATGTTAGTGATAGTGATAGCTCCAATAATAGCAAAATTTGCTAATCTTTCTTTGCAGAAAGTTTATCTTTTTGTTGAATGAGTGCGTTGATATTTTCATGAGAAGCAATAACCATATATATTAATTTTAATAGCCCTAATTTATTCAGTTTTTCTAATTTTTCGCCTGTCAGTGCCATTAATTTTTCTTCGTTTATGGTATAAAATCCAGACAAACGGTTATTTGAACCGTTAGTTAGCTGGATATCTAAATTAAACGATTCAAATAAATCTAACTCAATTAAGGCATCCATGAATAACTTTGTCGAAGGCTTGCTGTCATGTATTGCTTTAAGCATCGAACTAATTCTATCTATATATTCGCTGTTACCACCATGTGCTAGAAAAATGTCAGTACCTTGCTCTTTGCTAACCCTAGGGCTATCTAGGTCTAAATGTATAACAGGTGTTTTAATTGTTTCACTATTCTCTACTCGTGATTCATGGCCTATCAAAAATGGCTCTCGTTCAACCATCAATGGAATATAACTAGCATGCCACTCTCCGTTCCTCAAAAATAAATTTTCATTTTCTTCGAAACCTAATAGTGCCAGAGCAGTATAGTGATTATGCTGCTTGTCTTTGTGAAAAAAAATTGGGTAATCAGCTTGTAAATGCTTAAACTCAAAGGGATAAACAACACTGTACATGGTATTGTTACCATATTTTTCAGATTTGTCGGTGATAATTTTTAGATCTTGGTGATCAATGTTGTTTAATAATACGTGGTTAGCCATGTTAACTCCGACTGTTAGTTGAAAGGTAATAAAGTTATTAGATATTTGTATTAGCGTTAACTTTATTTTGAGTAAGATAATCAATCAATGCACGATTACTCGGTAAACCCGCTAAATACTTTTGGCTTAGTTGTTGGTTATCCGCTAAGCTCTTTTGACTGATATCTGCATTGTCGTATCGTCTATTTGTTTCTCTTGAATGTGTGACAAATCCCATACCGTAAAGAATGTACTGATAACTGGCAGCAGGAAATACTTCTTCTATCTGAGTAAAGTCATTAAAAGTAGGCTCTTGATATTGCCATAAAGCTAACAACTGTTGTAAACGCTCTGGAATTGTCTTTGTTTCGCGATTATCAAGCCAATATTGATTGTCTGTGCGTTTACTTAAAATATAATGCAATTTTAAAAACTCAATAATACGCTGCCAGCGATAATGGAAGCGCTCATTGAAGCGCTGCTCAGTTATTGCCATAATATTTTTATTAGCGGGAAGCTCTTTAGCAATCATTTTTGCTGATAACTCAACGAGTGCTAGGGCTGATGCTTCAAGTGGCTCTAAAAAACCTGCAGCCATGCCAACAGCGACACAGTTTTTATGCCAAAACTTTTCTCTGTGACCTGGAGCAAAGCTTAACTTTCTAAAAGTAAGCTTACTTATCGCTTGTGTTGTCAAGTCTTTTGCTAAGTAAGCCTTTAATGTTTGCACTGCAGCTTCCTCAGACAAATAATCACTGGCATAGGTATAGCCAACACCTCGTCTTGTTGGTAAACCAATATCCCATATCCAGCCACATGCCTGGGCCGTCGATAGTGTATGTGAGGCAATATTATCATTATCAAATTGGTAGGGTGCTTGCACCGCTATTGCACTGTCATTAAATAGAACGTGTTTTTTATTAATGAAGGGTATTTGATAATGTCCGCTGAGTAAAATGGCACTGCTGCCTGAGCAATCGATGAATAAATCAGCTGAAATATTTCCATGACTACTCGTGGTTAAACTATCTATATCGTTATCAAGGTTACCATTGACTTGTTCGACATGAGCAACGATATGCCTTACTCCTAAGTTTTCTGTGCAGTGACGTTGCAATAAATCGGTAAACTTAGCCGCATTAAGATGGTAACCGTAATTAGCTACTGCAGCAAATTCAGGTGTTTGCTTTTGTTTAGGTGCACAGCCATGGTCACATAAATGGGGTTGTACACTGACTGCGTGAGCAAAGGGGATGTCACTGCAATACTGTTGCCAGTAACCTGAAATATTTGATTGACCAAACCCTTGTGGAGCAACAAAAGGGTGATAATATTTATCATTATCTTGACCATTGAGCCAACCAATAAATTGGGAACCTTGTTTAAATGAAGCATCGCAACATCTAAGGAAGTCTATCTCGGAAATGCCAATGTTTTGTAGGGTATTACGCATAGTTGGCCATGTGCCTTCACCTACGCCTAAAGTATTTATATCTGGAGATTCAATTAATGTTAATTCTACGCCTTGACTTGAGTTTGTCTTATGTTCAGCCGCAATAATGCCAGCAGTTAACCAACCTGCTGTACCACCACCAACAACAACTATACTCTTTATGGCTTCGCTCATAATAATACTTCATTAATTGTTTGAAAAACTGAATTTATTTTATTAACAAGAGAAATCAAAAACTAAAATCTTATGTGAACTTTATAAAATTACTACTTTCTGTGTAAAAGGTCTAGCTTAAGCATCTTTAAAAAGTAGCCTTTATAATCATAAAGGCTACTCGATAAAGGTTATAAATTAAAACTTATAACGTAAACCAATATTGTAACGTGGTCCTGTTTGTTGATAAACATAAGTCATTAACTCATGACGCCCAAAAGTACGTGTAGTTTCATCGGTAATGTTAATCCCCTCAGCAAATACGGTTAAGTTTTCATTAAACTCATAACTAGCATTAATATCCCACTGACCATATTCTTCGGTGTAGACAGGCGCAGGTCCTATCGCGTCATTTGTTGCTGATAAGAAAGTATCACGCCAGTTATAAGCGATACGTAACTGAATACCGTCTT
This sequence comes from Colwelliaceae bacterium MEBiC 14330, assembly GCA_040779365.1. GTDB lineage: Bacteria > Pseudomonadota > Gammaproteobacteria > Enterobacterales > Alteromonadaceae > Colwellia. Next base: position 507,520 of record JBFONR010000001.1, on the reverse strand, counting down.
TATCATAAAAACCAACAAAGTTAGCTGAATCGCTCAAACCAAGTAAAGGGGTTTGACCTTCACCAGTAAGATCACCATTGTCATACTCTAGGTCGCTATCTACGTAAGTGTAGTTAATAATCGTCCCAAAACCGCTTTCGCCAAAAATGTGTTGTACGGCAAATTCTAAACCATTTACTTCATTTTTATCTTGGTTAATAGGTTGAGAAAACTTGACATCAACAATATCATTTAAGGTAGGGTGACCGAATATTTTCGCTCCTTCACCAGTAGCGGAGTTGGGCGGGGTAATGTAATCATCATTTGGATTTTGTGCTTGAATTTCTGAGCGAATAGCTGCGCTGTTATTGGCATCGCCTGCTGGTAAAGCCGCTACAGCATCATCAAAACGTTGACCTGTTGCTGGATTAGTTACACTAAACGGAGACGAATTAGTAAAGCTAGAAGCAATAAAGTTGTCAACATCTTTTCTAAAATACCCTATTGAAGCATAACTAGCATCGCCATAGTAATATTCAAAAGATAAATCAATATTGGCTGATTCGATAGGTAATAAACCAGGGTTACCTTTACTACCGGTAGCTTCAGCAATGTTAACGTTATCCAATCGACCACCTGCGGTAAGGTTACCGTAACCTGCTCGGGTCAAAGTCTCACTATAAGAAGCACGTAATATCAAGTCTTCAACAATCTCATAATCGGCATCAATACTAGGTAAGATGTAGTCATAATCGCCTTCCCCTTCATAAAAAACAGCATCACCCCGATTGATAGCAAACTCATTGTCTGAAATCCAAGCAATTGACTGAATATCAGGCAATAATGTGGTTGCAGTAACATCAGTTTGTTCATAACGAACACCAACAGTTACATTAAGTGGGGCGTCAGCTATTTCAAAGCTTAAATTTGCTTGCACAAAAGCACTGGTAGTTTCTTCAGTGGTTAGTCTGTCAGTGGTATATGTACTTGGTGCACAAATAGTTGTGCCACATGGCCAAGCTGGGTCAGCAGGACTTCCATCAGCATTTAATGGCACGCCATAATTTGTACCTACAATATCAGCAATGGTTTGAAAATCAACATCCCAAAAGGCATTGAGCATGTTGCTTTTATCACCAGGCATATTGTCAAAACGATCAATTATTGTACTTTGACTAGCAAGTAAAAAATCGTTAGGTATGTCGTCGTAATCACCAACACCACCCCAGGTAGCACGCTCTGCCATGGCAAAGGCATTTCGATTGTCAACCTTACTGTGCCCAATACCAAAATCTATACTTTCTACCACACCAGTATCAAATGCATAGCTACCATCGAATTGTACTTGTTCTATTTCAGACTTCATATAACTGTTTCTGAAACTTGTACCTGTAGTTCTTACGCCGTCCGGTGTTAAACCACTTGTTGATGCTAATGGGTTGCTTGGATTAGGGTATGCATCGGTTGCAAAATCAGCTGCATTAACGTCGCTAGGATATAAAACGGAAACAATTGGGAATTTTGAAGAAAAATCAATAGCAGTTTGAGCTCTGATGTTTGTAGCCATCTGTATAGTATTACTATTACCATAAATACTATCAGGTTTTGATTCTGCGCTTGAACTATGGTAGTCAAAATTAAATGATAAATTATCATTGACTAAATATTCCAAATTTAACCCTATAGACTTGTTTTCATTAACAGAAGCGCTTTGTTCAACTTGGCTTACTAAATCAGAAAAGTTAAGATCACCTTCACTTAAGCCAAACGGAGGAGGATTACCTGAGACACCGGTATTATTTTCTGAAATAAATATAGGTGTAGCAACGTTATCGCCATTTGGATCTGTCCATTCGCTGCCATTATGACCAAAGTTCATCCACACAGAACTGATGTTTTGATTTGTTTCTACTTCATTCTTCGAATAAGTGTAATCAAGTGTAGCGGTTAAGTTTTCAACAGGACGATATTGTAGGGTTAATTGACCATTAGTACGTGTTCGCTCAGTTTCACTAAATCCGTAGAGAGCATTTTGTGGTACTGCGTATACTACACCATCAGCGGGGGCGTTTACATGTTCAGGGCCATCGCCGATAGCACCCCAACCACCTTGGCCACCGGTTTGCGGGCGCCAACCATTGTCTACACTGGCACGTGCTGAGCCACTTTGACGATTTTGATAACTACCTGTTAAGGCAACACCAAACTTCCCATCAGCAAAAGTATTACTATACAAACCTGATAACTCTGGTGTTAAGGCGCTTCCATCTTCACTTGAAGTGTCATGAACTCCTTTTACACCTATGGATGCTTGTTGGCCACCAAGGTTCAAAGGTTTTAGCGTGACAAGGTTAATTGTTGAGCCGATACCACCGGTTGATACATCAGCACGACCAGTTTTAAATACTTCAACCGATGAAATACCTTCCGATGCCAAGTTACCAAAATCAAATGAGCGAGAGTCAGAAGCGCTAGTAGCATTAATCGAAGAAGATGGCATATGACGACCATTTAATGTAACTAGGTTGTAGTCTGGACCAAAACCACGAACAGTTACCCTGCTACCTTCACCATTTTGACGATCAATTGATACGCCAGTAATACGTTGGAGTGATTCAGCTAAGTTGGTATCTGGGAATTTACCCATATCTTCGGCAGATATAGCATCAACAACACCTTTAGAGGTACGTTTGATATCCATTGACTTGATCAAACTACCACGAATACCAGTTACCTCAATGACTTCTAATTCTGAATCTGCTGTTGCAGTTTCTTCCGCAAATGTTTGCATTGCTGCTGTTGAACCAAGTACTAGCGATAAACTTGCTGCTAACTTGGTTTTAGTGAACATTTTCTGTTTCATGTTAACCCCTGACTTGCTTTTTAATTTAATATTTTTAGTCACATTCCCCACCGAATTAGTGGGGGAACTCCATTTTTTATAATTTGGTTAAGCGCTCACAGTTTAAATTAAAACAAAACGTATCGGTAAGGGATGACAAGTTCTTAGTTTATCGCATTAAATGTAAGCGCTTTCATCAAGGTAATTCAATATTGAAATGAGATCAATATATATTTCTAACTAAATTAAAGCCTATACTCTAATACTTTATTGCTTTGGTGAGTCTAACTATTTTTACTTATTGTTTTTTATTACTTTTATTTTTAATTTTTTAGACGAATATAAAAAGATCATTGTAAAAAATTTAAATGTAAGTATATTTGAAAGCGCTTACATTTGTTCTTGTGTGCAACAACAGGTAGATGTTAACCATCAAGATAAGTGACTTTAGAAATTTAGCTTACGGATAAATAAGGGAGTAAATAATGCTAAAAACAATGCAACAGCATCAACTAAAATTTAGTGAAAAACTTGGTTATGCTTGTGGCGATATTGCCTCAAATTTTTACTGGCGTATCTTTGATGTATTTCTTTTTATTTTCTATACCGATGTATTTGGCCTGTCAGCGGCTGCTGTAGGCACTATGATGTTGGTTACTCGCTTGATTGATGCTTTTTCAGATCCCTTGATGGGAGCTATAGCTGACCGAACTAAAACAAGGAATGGCAAGTTCAGACCTTATTTACTCTGGGGAATAATCCCTATGGTCGCTGCAGGTGTGCTTACTTTTACCGTACCGGATGTCAGTGATAGTAATAAATTGCTATGGGCATATGCGACATATATCTTTATGATGTTGGCTTATACCTTTATTAATGTACCTTATGGTGCCTTACTTGGCGTCATTACCGCCAATAGCCAGCAAAGGACAACCTTAACGAGTTTTCGATTTATTGGCGCTTTTTCTGGTGGTAGTTTTGTTGCTTATATGACGCCAGAATTGGTTGCATACCTAGGACAGGGGAATGAAGTCTTGGGTTGGCAATATACCATGCTTTGTTATGGTTTGTTGGCAGCTGTTTTGTTTTTCATTAGTTTTATCTCGACTAAAGAGCGCATATCCCCACCAGCCAACCAAAAAACGCCGGTATGGCAAGATTTAAAGGATTTAAGTCAGAACAGTCCTTGGAAGGTGCTTTTTGTTTTGGCACTTATCATTATGATGACTATTTCACTCAGGGGTAGTACCGGCACCTTTTATTTTAAGTATTACGTTGAGCGTCCAGATCTTATCGGTAGTTTTGCTATGGTCTACATGGTTGCCTTAGCCGTTGGCGCTGCATCGACCCCGCTATTAACTAAATTTATCGATAAACGTCGCTTGTTAATGATTTTAATGGCCATTGTTGCTGCGCTTTCCTGTACTTTTTATTTTGTTGCCAAAGAAAATATTACTTTGATGTTTGCCCTACAAATTATGATTGGCCTTGCGCTGGGGCCGAAATCCCCATTAGTTTTTTCTATGTATGCTGATACAGCTGATTTTTCTCAGTGGCGCACTGGCAGACGGGCTACCGCCATGATTTTTTCCGCAGCAGCTTTTTCTCAAAAGTTAGGGGGAGCATTAGCGGGCGCTATGATTGGCTGGCTGTTAGCATCGCTTGGCTATAGCGCCAACCAAGTACAATCAGATGCTTCCCAAGCAGGCATTGTTTTATTAATGACAGTAATTCCAGCGCTATTTGCTGCCATTGCGGTACCATTAATTTACCTTTATTCGCTCGATGATAAAAGGTTGGCCAAGCTGCACAGCGAGTTACAACAAAAGTCTTTGACCAATGATGCAAGCAATAGACACGGGCAATTGAATACCGCAGGAGCTGAAAATGTCTAAGTTAGCAATATCAGGGGGAATTTCCCCGACAACTCCTTTAATCAGCATTGAAGGCCATGATAATGACTGTGAAAATAAAGTAACATTAACTAGCCCAACTTTATTACCCAATGCCACGGGTTTTTTGTGGAATCGGGATATGGTGATGCAAGTCAATTGTCGAGGCTATGTTAATTCACAGTTTATGCAGCCGGAGCCCGCTAAATATTCTTATGCGCCAAATATCGAAGCAAAAACCTTTATTCAACCTGAGCATAGTTACTTTAGTCATCATCCGGGACGATTTTTTTACCTCAAAGATGAAGACACCGGCGACATAATATCTTTACCTTATGAGCCTATGCGAAAAGAACTTGATAGCTTTTCTTTTGAATTAACTGATAGTGATATTGGTTGGCTAATTGAACATAGTGGTATGAAAATATCCATTAAAGTTAACTTAAGTAAAGATGATGTCATTGAATGTTGGTTTATCTCTGTGGTGAATTTAACCGACAAGCCACGAAATATTAGTCTTTATCCTTACTTTACCATTGGTTATATGTCATGGATGAATCAGTCCGCTTGTTATGATGAAGCACTTAATGCCATTGTTGCCAGCTCGATTACGCCTTACCAAAAAGTAGCTGACTATTTTGAAAATAAAGACCTAAAAGATAAGACTTTTTTTATCAGCGATACCAAGCCTACGGCTTGGCATGCTAATCAACAGGCTTTTGAAGGTGAGGGTGGCTTGCATCAACCTGACGCATTGCAATCAGAGCGGTTAGCTAATATTGAAGCGCGCTATGAAACCCCTGTTGCCGTGATGCAGTTTCAACAGCAGTTATTGCCTAATGAGAGTAAATCATTTCAGTTTCTATTTGGGCCTGCAAAAGATAATGCTGAAATTGCTCTGCTAAAAGAGAAGTACCTTGGTCATCAACAACAACTTAATACTCAGTACCAATACCAAGAATATTTAAAACAAAGCAAGGCTTGTTTGTCGCTTCAATCTTTGGGTGATAGCGAAAATAGTGCTTTTGAAGATTTTTTTAATCATTGGTTACCCAGACAGATGTTCTATCATGGGGATGTCAACCGATTAAGTACCGACCCACAAACCCGTAATTATATTCAAGATAATATGGGGATGGCATTCATTAATCCTTCGGCCACACGTCAAGCTTATATACTCGCTGTTTCGCAGCAGAGTATTAGCGGTGCTATGCCTGAAGGGGTTTTATTGCATGAAAAAGCACAGTTGAAATATATCAATCAGGTACCTCATGCTGATCATGGCGTTTGGTTACCGATTTGTTTAGCGGTCTATTTAAATGAAACGGCTGATGTCAGCTTGCTTAATGAAAAGATAAGTTTTGCCGATTCAACGCAAAAGCAAACCTTTGCTCAGCATATTGAGCTGGCCTTAGATTATTTAATTAATGCGAGGGATTATCGTGGCTTAAGCTATATTGAACAAGGTGATTGGTGTGACCCCATGAATATGGTGGGCTATCAAGGTAAGGGTGTGTCAACTTGGTTATCGCTGGCAACGTCCTATGCGTTATCTTCTTGGTGTGACCTATGTAATGAATATGATATCAGTATCAGTCGACAAAAATATAATGACTACCGTGTTGCTGCCAAGGCCATTAATACAGCAGTAAATGAACACCTTTGGCATGAACAATGGTTCGCTCGTGGTATTACAGATAATGGCCGGGTTTTTGGTACCAATGCTGATCGCGAAGGAAAAATATTTTTAAATCCACAAAGTTGGGCGATGCTCAGTGGCGCTGCCAGTGATGAACAACAAAGTAAAATGATCGCGGCTATTGCTAAACATTTAGTCACACCTCAAGGGGCCATGATGTTAGCACCGAGCTATACGCAAATGGTCGAAGATATTGGTCGAGTCACTCAGAAACATCCCGGCGTTTCTGAAAATGGCTCAGTTTATAACCATGCGGCAATTTTTTATGTTTATGCGCTTTATCAAGCAGGAGAAAATAACCTCGCTTTTGCCTTACTCTGTAACATGTTGCCATCTCTTGATAATGCCGAGGTAACAGGACAATTACCCATATATATCCCTAACTACTATCGCGGAGCCTATTATCAGTTCCCAGAGCAAGCAGGTCGCTCCAGTCATTTGTTTAATACCGGCACGATTTCTTGGTTATATCGGTGCCTTGTTGAAGAATTGTGCGGTTTAAAAGGTTGTGCGCAGGGTTTAAAAATAGCGCCAAAATTACCTTCATGTTTACCACATTTATCTGGGCAACGTCAGTTTAGGGGGGCAACAATCAACTTTGCCTTCGAGCAAGTGTGTGATATCAAAACCATGGAAGTATTTCTCGATAAAGCAGCTCTTGCGGGTAATGTGCTAATGAAATTACAACCGGGGGAGAGCTATCAGCTAAATGTCAGGTTACCTCGCCATGCGAAAGAACTCACTAAGGACTGAAATGAATAATATTGTCAAAAAAGCTATGCCCTTACCGATGTTATTCATTGTTATGGGAGTCAGTGGCACTGGTAAATCAACCTTGGCTAAAGCAATTGCTAAAGAGTTTGCAATAATCTACCTTGATGCTGATGACTTTCATAGCGAGCAAGCGAAACAGCATATGGCGGCCAATAAACCGCTCACAGATGAAATGAGAAAACCTTGGCTGGTAAAAATTTTAAACCATCTTAAATTGCTTTATCAGCAAGGTGAGTCTGTCGTTTTAGCCTATTCTGGCTTGAAGGCTGCTCATCGTGCATTATTTAGAGAGTTGCCTTTTCACTGTCAGTTTTTCTGTCTTAATGCTGATAAGAAACTTATTGCGAGTCGAATCTCACAGCGAAAAGAGCATTTTTTTTCTGCTCAGTTACTTGATAGTCAGTATGAGGCATTAGAGCTACCTGATAGCAACGAAAGCCAAATCAGAATTATCAATGTCGACAGGCCGCTCAATTTAATAGTTAATGAAATAAATCAATCTACTTACAACATAATAGAGAAGATCAATGATGAAGAATCTTAGTTACTTTCTGACAATAGTTATTGTTTTTTTATCGAGCGCTCAGGTCTTTGCGCTAGCTGAACTTGATAAAAGGCCGTTGCAAGCAAAAAAAATAACTTCAGCTATTACTATCAATGGTATTGCCGATGATGGCAGCTGGCAGCTGGCAGCTTGGCAGCCCATTGATAAATTAATCCTTGGAGAAATGCCGAGCAAAGACGACTTTTCTGGGCGCTTTAAAATAATGTGGGATGAAAATCAATTATATTTACTCGTAGAAATTACTGATGATATTTTATTTGATCAACATGCCGATCCGCTTCATTTATATTGGGATGATGATTGCCTAGAAATATTTATTGATGAAGATGCTTCAGGGGGCAATCATCAATTTAATTACAATGCCTTTGCCTATCACATCGCACTTGATAATCAAGCAGTCGATATTGGTAAATTGCTACCAGATGGCAGCCCTAATTTTGTATTACTTAATGATCATATTACCAGTCAATGGCGACGCAGTGAGTCATCACCTCATCGCATTATTTGGGAAGTGTCTATGCGCGTTTATGATGACAGTTTTACTCTTGCAAAGCAGCAAGGCAGTTCAAAAAATAGCGCACAGGTAGCGCTTTTTTCAGGAAAAAAAATGGGTTTTATGCTCGCGTATTGTGATAACGATGGTAGTAAAGAACGTGAGCATTTTATCAGCTCAAAGGATATTAAAGCAGTCAAGGGGAGTAAAAATTTAGGCTATATTACTGCTGATGTTTTCCAAAAATTGACCCTACACTAAGGTCTATTTGTGTATTTTTTAGACATTTGAGCAATTTTTTCTTTTCTGTAGTTTTTTTGTTCAGGTTGCTTTTTTTTACTGTTGATACAATAATTTAATTTAGGTATGGTAAGTATGACTATGTTGTAATCTTAAATTTGAACGTTCAATAATGAGTTTTAAACTAAGATTAGACGCATTTTTAATGGCGAGTTGTTAGTTTCATTATGGGTTAGAAATTTGAACTCACAATAATAAAATTCATGCCTTCAAACGACAATAAAATTAAGCAGTTTGCATGAGAAACATAGGGGAAAAGTAATGAACAAAAAAAATAAACGATTGCGCACTCATCAGCCAAGTACTTTTAAATATTCTTTAATTGCTTCTGCAGTCATCGGACTTAGCTCTGCATCAGTTTATGCCGCGGAAGAAGAAGCTGTAACTGCACAAGAAGAAGAACTTGAGGTCATCCAGGTTACTGGTCAACGTGGTAACTTAATTTCAGCACAAAATATGAAAATGGATGCTGAAACGGTAATGGATGCACTTTCTGCTGCCGATATGGGGTCATTGCCAGACAGAAGTGTGTTAGAAGCGATTTCAAGGTTACCAGGTGTAGCGATTGAAAGATTCGCAGCTTCTGATGATCCTGACCACTTTGGTGTTGAAGGTGGTGGTGTTGTCGTACGTGGTCTTACTCATGTACGTAGTGAATTTAACGGCCGTGACAGTTTTTCTGCGGACTCGGGTCGTGGTCTTAGTTTCCAAGATGTATCACCTGAGCTGATGGGTTCAGTTGAAGTTTTCAAAAACCAAACAGCCGATATGATAGAGGGCGGTATTGCCGGTACCGTTAACCTTAACACACGTAAAGCTTTTGATTCTGCTGGGCGAGTATTTGCTTTTTCAGCTGATGCCACTTATACCGACATGCGAGAAGAATTTTCGCCAACTTTCTCGGCATTGTACAGCGATATTTGGGAAACTGATGCCGGTCGTTTTGGTTTTTTAGCCAATTTTTCGCATTCAGAAATTCAAGTTGAATCGCACGGTGTGCAATCAGGTCGTTTTAGAGAGCAAAACAGAGATGCCAGCTTACTAGTTCCAGAATCTGTTCGTTTAACACAAAAACAAGATGATAAAGACCGTGATGGTTTTGCTACCTCATTACAATGGGAAAATACCGAAGGAACCTTACAACTAACCGCTGAGTATATTAAATCTTCAGCAAGCCTTGCTTGGGGTGAAAACGCCATTGAAATGCAAGACGGTGATGTTATAGGTACACTTTTACCCGTAGAAGGTACAGAATTCGATTTTAGTGATAATGGCACCTTTGAAAATGGTATTATTACCTCTGAAGCAGGCTGGCGCGGTGATGGTTCGCCACAACGATACGGTATGCAACACGCCAACGTAACCCGTATTCGTAATGAAGATTCTGATGTTAACGATTTTAGCTTTAACGCAAAATATAATCCTAATGATAATTTATCTTTGAACTTTGACGCTCAGTACATCGATTCGACTATGGAAGTACTAGATGTTTCAGTGATGGGGGCAATGCGTGCGGTAGTAGGTTTAGATTTACGTGGAAGCGGTTTACCCGATGTAAGCTTGTACGGCCCTGGTTACGATAACCAAGCCGATTACCAGTCAGGTACACCATTTTTAGACCCAAGCACAAACTTCTGGCGAAGTGCTATGGATCACATTCAAGACAATGAAGGCCAAGAGTTTGCAACCCGCCTTGATGCTGAGTATACCTTTGATGACGGTATTATTAAATCCGTTGAAGTAGGTGCGCGTTATTCAGATCGTGAACAAACCACGCGACAATCAACTTACAACTGGGGACCTCTATCTGAAGCTTGGGCAGGTGGTAATGTTTGGTTTGATACAACAGATGTTCCTTACGAGCAAATAAGCTTTGAAGATTTTTCACGCGGTGGTGTGTTAAGTACAGAAGGTGGTAGTGAGTTTTTATTCCCATCGCTTGATATGGTTAAAAATTACGGTGGCTTAAATGATGCACTAACAAATGCCCGTGCAAGTGGCGGTAACTGGCAACCACTTGCAGATCGTGATGGCGCTGAAAATGGTTTTGTTGGCAATGAGATTAATGTCACCCAAGAAACCAACACTGCTTTTTATGCCAAGGTAAACTTTGAAGGTGACTTCTCTGGCATGGATTACAGCGCTAACATTGGTGTAAGGTATGTTAAGTTAGACAATACTACTGAAGGCTTCCTAAGCTTCCCTGATAATGTTGTTAAAGATGAAAATGACGTAATAAACCAGGTATTAGCACCAGATCAGAGTGCCTTTGGTAACTTTGCATCTTCAGAAACTCAAGCCACTAGTGAATATACTAACGTGTTGCCAAGTGTTAACTTTAAGTTAAACCTCACTGATGAATTACTACTTCGTTTTGGTTTTTCAGAGGCGATTGCTTTACCTTCACTAGGTAATTTAAGAAATTACGTGTCGATTTCAGGGCAAGATCAAATAGTAATCTTTGATCCTAATGTACCCGATGGTGAAGAGCCTATTCCTGTTTACGCTGAATACGAACGTTATACCGCAAGCTCAGGTAATCCATTATTAAAACCAATGGAATCCTATAACTACGACTTATCATTAGAGTGGTATTTTGCTGAAGCCGGTTCATTAACCACCTCTTTGTTTTATAAAGATTTAAGTAATTATTTTGTCAATGGTACTGTTTATGAAAATTACACCAATAACGGTGTAACGCAAGAAGTTGCTGTAAGTCGCGCTATCAATGCTGATGAAGGTAAGATTCAAGGTTTTGAGGTGGCTTATCAACAGTTTTTTGATGCGTTACCGGGCGCTTTCTCAGGCCTAGGTTTGCAATTAAACTATACCTACATTGATGAAGAAGGGTCACCTAACTCTGGCCTAAATGATTCAAGCTCTAATTCAGATGATGCCGGTGACATTGCCTTTACTGACTTACCACTTGAGGGATTGTCTGAGCAAAACGCTAACGCAGCATTGTTATACGAAAAATATGGAATTTCTGCTCGTCTTGCCTATAACTGGCGCTCAGATTACCTATTAACTACGCGTGATGTTATTACAACACTACCTATTTACAACAAGGCAAATGGACAACTAGAAGCGTCTTTATTCTGGGATGTCAGTGATAATTGGAAAGTGGGTGTACAAGGCACTAACTTAAACAACAATGTTACTGAAACAGAAGCTCAAATTAATCAAGAGGGTGACAGAGTGTCAAGATCTTGGTTTACTAATGACCGTCGTTATAGTGTAGTAGTAAGAGCTACTTTTTAATTAGCGTTGCGTTGGGATAGCAATTTCTGTTATCCCATATCTTTTGGGGATTTTGATGACATCGACACTTATCACCCCATAGTCGCTGTTACTTAATTAACTAGCGGCGACATTTTCATTCATAGCTTTCTGGGAGGTAGCATGACCGCAGCAGAAAAGAAGCAACTAAAAATTAATAATGTAGTCATCGTCGGTGGCGGCTCTGCAGGCTGGATGACTGCAGCAACGTTAGCAAAAGTTTTAGGGAAAAATTATTGCAATATTAAATTAATTGAATCAGATCAAATCAATACTGTGTCGGTAGGTGAGGCAACTATTCCTCAAATATCATTGTTTAATAAAATTCTGGGTATTGATGAAAATGAATTTGTTAAACAAACGCAAGGTACTTTTAAGTTAGGTATTGAGTTTATAAATTGGAACAAAAAAAAGGGGGGCTATATGCACCCCTTTGGTGATCATGGGCGTAGCATGCACGCTATTCAATTTCACCATTACTGGTTAAAAATGTTTAATCAGGGCCTTGCTCCTGATTTAGAACAATACTCTTTAGCTGCAGTAGCAGCAAGGCAAGGTAAATTTATGCGCTCTCAAAATATGGGAGATTCGCCGTTATCAGATATTAATTACTCTTTTCATTTCGATGCAACACTTTATGCCAAATATTTACGAAATTTTGCAGAAAAACGCGGGGTAGAAAGAGTTGAAGGCAAGGTTGTTGATGTATCTTTACGTGGTAGTGATGGCTTTATTGATAGTGTTATATTAGAAAGTGGACAACGAATAAACGCCGATCTTTTTATTGATTGTAGCGGCTTTAAAGGCTTACTTATTGAAAAAGCGCTGAATACTGGTTATGAAGATTGGAGTGACTTGTTACCTTGCGATAGTGCGGTGGCAATACCGTGTCAGCCTAAAGACCCAGATAAATTATACCCTTTTACCCAGTCTAAAGCGCAAAAAGCTGGATGGATATGGCGAATCCCACTACAACATCGTATTGGTAATGGTTATGTATATCCTAGTAAATACATAAGTGATGAAGAAGCTGTTGATATATTAAGCGCTCAATTAGAAGGTCAAGCGACAGGCAAACCAAACTTTCTACGATGGAAAACAGGTATGCGTAAAAAAACCTGGAATAAAAACTGTGTCGCCATTGGCCTGTCTGCCGGGTTTATCGAACCGCTTGAGTCTACCGGCTTACATTTAATTCAATCAGCCATTGCAAAATTAATGGCATTATTTCCTCATCAAGGTTTTAATCAAATCGATATCGATACCTTTAATAGACAAACTAAAACGGAGCTTGAATATATCCGTGATTTTATTGTTTTGCATTACAAAGTAACCGATAGAGATGATTCCGAATTTTGGCGTTATTGCCAAAATTTGAAAATATCTGATCGCTTACAAGCAAAAATAGATTTATATCAAAGTAATGGCCGAATTTACCGAGAAGATAATGAATTGTTTAATGAAACTTCTTGGTTATCTGTTATGAATGGTCAGGGGTTAGTACCCTCAGGTTATCACCCTTTTGTTGATGCGCTCACCGACGAAGATATCGATAATCGTTTAAAGCATATACACAAAGTTATTCAAAAGTCGGTTGATGTCATGCCTCTACAAACTGATTTTATAAATAAGTACTGCAAAGCTTAGGATAACTTGTTATTTGGCTTGATAAAAGTTTTTACAACAGTTATCTTTATGTCCAGTGAAAGCGCTTACATCTTTTTAGATAATTCCATCTATGAGCATTATACCTATGAAAAATATACACATGAAAAAAACGATAAAACTCTCCTTGATTTGTTCTGCTGTTGCGACTTTTACCGCGGGTTTAAGTGGTTGTGGCAGTAGCCAAAAAGATATCGCAGCACTTGAAAGTCAAAGTCAAAGTCAACGCGCGGCGCGTTTTGCTTCAGTAGAAACCGATGTAGAAGCCATGCTGGCGAAGATGACTTTACCTGAGAAAGTCTCGCTGGCCCATGCCAGTGGTAAGTTTCACATTAATGCTATTGAACGTGTTGGTATTCCTGAAATGTGGTTGTCTGATGGGCCACATGGTGTTCGCCATCAAATTGAGCGAGATAGCTGGAACTCTGCCGGCTGGACTAACGATCATGCAACCTATTTACCTCATCTTACCTCGGTTGCCGCCAGTTGGGATAAAGACATCGCTACTTTACATGGCCAAGTATTAGGTGCTGAAGCTCGAGAACGTAAAAAAGATTTTATCTTAGGTCCAGGTGTTAACTTAGCGCGTTTACCCTTATATGGCAGAAACTTTGAATACATGGGGGAAGACCCCATTTTAGCGGCAAAATTAGTGGTGCCGCAAATAAAAGCCATTCAAGAAAATGATGTCGCCGCAACGGTTAAGCATTATGCCTTAAATACCCAAGAACTAAACCGCACCGGTGTTAATGCAAAGCCTGACGATCGGACGTTACGAGAAGTCTATTTACCCGCTTTTGAGGCATCGGTAAAAGAAGCCAATGTATTGGGTATGATGGGCGCTTACAATGAATATAATGGCACCAATGCCAACCAAAGTAAGCACTTGGTCATGGATATACTAAAAGGTGAGTGGGGCTATAAAGGGGTTTTATTGACCGATTGGAATGTCGACATTAATACCTATGATGCCGCGGTTAACGGTTTAGATCTTGAAATGGGTACTGCCGTTGATGACTATCAAGATTACTTTTTAGCGAGACCTTTTTTAGAAATGATTCAAGCGGGTAAACTGCCTGAATCCTTGGCCGATGAAAAAGCGCGCCGAATCTTAAGGGTGCAATATACCATAGGTATGTATGATGAAAATCGATTACCTGGGGCGAGAAACACCCAGGCCCATCAAGATGCGGCACGTAAAATTGCTGCTGAAGGTATCGTGTTATTAAAAAATGATGTCGTTGGCAGTAAACCGGTATTACCGCTTGATAAAAAGCAGATCAAAAATATTTTAGTACTTGGCCCCAATGCCGATACCAAACACGGCACTGGCGGTGGCTCCTCTGAGGTTAAATCCTTATATGAAATTACGCCTTTGCAGGGTCTTAAAGAACACTTTGGTGAAGACGTTAATATCACTGTTATGAGAGCCCGCAGTAGTAAGCTAACGTCTATTGCCAGTGATTATGTTGAAAGTCGCCATTGGACCGGTACAGCTGCTTGGAATATTTCTTACTTTAAAGATAAAGCAAGAACCGACTTACGCGCCGAATCTTGGATAGTGGATTCAAAGTTTAACGCTAAAAAAGGTGATGACACGCAATACATTACTATGACCAGTAAAATTAAACCCTTGGTTTCTGGTGAGCATGAATTAAAGGTAGAAACTTTAGGACATTTCCAACTAAGGGTTAACGGTAATCTGATTATATCTCATGAGCAATCGGCTAAACTAAATGACGCCGAACTTGCTAGTTTAAGTAAAACGATGCAGTTAACTGCTGGTAAGAGTTATGATTTTGAAATCCAGTATGAGGGTAAAGATAATTTTGTTTTAGGTTGGAATGCACCTGGTGAGTTATTTACTCCTGAAGCAGAATACCTTGCCGCTGCGAAAAAAGCCGATGCCGTTATTTACTTCGGTGGTTTGAGTCATGCTGACGACAGAGAGTCTATTGACCGATTAGATATGAAGTTACCGAACTCTCAAGATGAAATTATTAGTAAATTATTAAGCGCTAATGAGAAAACCGTGGTGTTTTTAGTGGCAGGCTCTGCGGTTGAAATGCCATGGGTTGAGCAAGCTAACGCTGTTGTTTGGGGTTGGTATGGTGGTATGGAAGCCGGCCGCGCCTTTGCGGATATGCTAACCGGCGTGGTTAACCCTAGTGGTAAAATGCCGATTACTTTACCTGCACGTTTAGAAGATACCGCGCCAATCGCCTTAAATGATTATAACGAAGTAGAAAGCCTTTACACTGAAGGTGTCTTTATTGGTTATCGCTGGTTTGAGCAACAAAATATAAAACCAACTTTTAGCTTTGGTCATGGCCTGTCTTATACCGACTTTGCTTTATCAGATATTAAATTATCATCAAACACAGTTAAAGGGGATGAGAAAGTAACGGTGAGCGCGAAAGTAACCAATACTGGCTCAGTTGAAGGTGCAGAAGTCGTGCAGTTATACCTGCATGATAAAGAAGCCAGTGTTGATAGACCTGTGCGTGAACTCAAGGGTTTTGCTAAAGTTAATTTAGCCCCTGGTGAGCAAAAAACAGTGACGATTGAACTAACTAAACGTGATTTATCTTTTTGGGATGTTAACACCAACGACTGGCTGGCTGAAGCAGGCGAGTTTGAAGTTCAGCTAGGTAACTCACTTGATAATATTGTCTTAACAGAGTCTTTTACTTATCAGCAGTAGGCTATCAAGAGTATGTTTATAGCATTAGCTTGCTGGGGTTAACCATGATGTTAATAATGCTCAGCTTTACAAGTTAATATTCACCCTATCAAAGCAAAGGTTTACTTGTTTAAGTGCCTTTGCTTTTTTTTGAACAACAAACTACATGGCGCTGATTAACGAGTTAAGCTGTCATTGATAAAATTATCACCAAGCGCTTCAACATAGGTAAAATCATGCAATTACAAATTTCGCTAAGGTTATTATTGGGTTTTTTGATCTTGATAGTTGGTTATAATAGTTTTGCTTATACCGACAAGAATAAAGCGATAACGGTCACTTCATCAGCATCGCCGCAATACGTTAAAGTGTCAAGATCTGCCTACCAAGATAAACTTCATGGTTTTTGGTTAGGACAAAGTATTGCTAACTGGACCGGTTTAGTGACAGAAATGGATAAAGTTGGCACACCAGAAACGATGCCCTTTTATACAGACAAGGATTGGGGCAGTAAAGATTTACCGGCAATCTGGGGGGAGGGGGTCCCGCATAGCAATCGCATAGATTTTTATTTTGTAAAGCAAGGCGAGCCTTGGGGAGCGGATGATGATACCGACATTGAGTACATGTATCAGTATTTATATGAATCACAACACACCAGTTTATTAAGCGCAAAGCAAATTCAACAGGGTTGGTTAACCCATACTTACTCAGAAGAGGATGCGCCGTTATTTAAAAAATTTCCACATTCAAAAGCGCAGCAAGAAAATTTTCTCTGGGAAGCAAATCAACAAGCGAGAATTCTAATGGAACAAGGTATGTTGCCACCACAAACGAGTGAGCCTGTAAATAACGATAAATACATGATGATAGATGCACAATTAACCACTGAGATCTTTGGTTTACTTGCACCTATTCGCGCTGATATTGCGCTAAAAATGGCACATTTACCTATCCGAGTAGCTGCTAAGTATGAAGCACAATGGATATCACAATTTTATATCACTATGCATTCATTAGCATCAAAAGTGGATACTTCGCTTACCATGCAGCAACAAACCTGGTGGCTCGCCGAGCAGGCTAGTCAGGTATTACCTCGCGAAAGTTATCCAGCCAAAATGTATCGTTTTATCAAACAATCCTATCAAGAAAATCCCGATAAAAGTGACTGGGAAAAAACTCGTGATCAAGTTTATCAGCGCTATCAAGTTAACAGTGCAGACGGTTATTTTTATAAAGACCCTTTTGAAGCCGGCATTAACTTTGCTGCTAGTTTAGTGAGCTTATTTTATGGTCAAGGAGATATTGTTCGAACCATTCAAATAGGCAGCTTAGCTGGTTGGGATTCTGATAACCCAACAGCCACTTGGGGCGGATTGTTAGGTTTTATGATGGGTAAAAAGGGCGTAGAGGATGCCTTTGGCCAAGATGGACTTTCAGAAAGTTATTGGATCCATCGAACACGGAGAAATTTTCCTGATCATACGCCGGAGCAATTGGGCGAGGACACTTTCTCTTTGATGGCGAAACGCGCTATTTCGGTGATTGATAAAGTGATCATTGAACAAATGCAAGGCGAGGTGGATACGCGTCAAAATGTTTGGTATATCCCTGCTACCAAAGAGAAATTATCAAGTAAAGCAATTAGGAAAATGAAAGATTAAGATTATGAATTGCATTAAAAAAATATCAGTTTTTTTATTATTAACTCAGCTTTTAGTCGCGTGCTCTAGTCAGTTTGAGCAATCAGTTAATATTATTCCTGCAGCAAAAAAATCTTCAGAGCAATTGATTCGAGTGCCTTATCAAAGCAGCGTAGACAACAGTAAACGTAACTATTTTGTCTATTTACCAAGAGGTTACGACTCTGAAACTAATAAGAAATGGCCAGTTATGTTGTTTTTACATGGTAATGGTGAACGTGGTAACGGTCAGGATGAATTAGATTTTGTTATGATGCAGGGGCCTTTATATGAAGCTTGGATACAGAAAAAAGACTTACCCTTTATTATTATTTCCCCACAGCTGCATATGTTTGGGTTTGATAAAAAAGGTATTAGTTATATAGATAATCGTTCAAAAGCCAATATTCCCACAAGATTAAGTCAAGGTGTGCCTATAAGACCGCCAGCATTTCAAACCAATGTTGATATTCAAAGAATGCCCTCACTAACAGACATGAGTGATGTAGCACCACTTTTGCCTCAAGGCTGGGAGTTGCTGGAAAAGGATTTACTCGCAATGCTTGATAATATTCAAGATAACTATCGAGTAGATGCGAGTAAAACTTATTTATCAGGGCTAAGTTATGGCGGTTTTGGAACTTGGTATATGGCTAGTAAACACCCTGAAAGATTTGCTGCAATCGCGCCAGTCGTTGGTTGGGGCCACCCTAGTTTAATGGCCCCCATTGCCCAACATCGCTTACCGGTCTGGCAATTTGCTGGCGGAAGAGATGCTGCGGTTCAAATTGAGTATTTTTATGCGGGCTTAAATACCTTAGAAAAATTAGGGCATGATAATATCCGGTTTACCGTGCACGAAGATAAAGGCCATGATGCTTGGACACCTGTTTATTCGGGAGATGATCTTTATACTTGGTTATTATCCCATCAGCTGGACGACTCAACAAAATAGGCTATCTATTGATGAAAACTATGGCGTTAATAGTGGCAGTACCATTGTTTTGCTGTGTGCTCTTTCGTGGCGTGGTTTTAGCCCAAGAAGTTAACGCAGTTACTGTGATGTCACTAAACATTTATGGTTGGAAAACCATGCCTAAACACAGTAATGACTATGCACAATTAATCAATCAATATCAGGTCGATATGGTAGGCATTCAAGAAGGTGTTGATGATTGGCAACTTAAAACAACTGATTTAGATAGTAATTTTCCAACCAATTATCAAAGAGCTATTGATTTGCATCATGCGTTGGGCAAGTGTTGGCAACACAGGTTTCAAATCTTTATTAACCACTGTCAGGGCAATCGTTTTATTACAAGCGGACGGTTTGACTTAACCGATGGACCTAATGCAACTAGAACTGGCGAATATGCCATAATAGAAAAAGCTAACCAGCAATACCTATTTGTTAATATCCACTGGGAGCATGAAAGCAAAGACGTTAGGATGGCAAATGCTAAAGAAACGGCGGCGCTATTAAATAGTATGGCGTTACACCGTAAAATTTTACTGGGTGATTTTAATAGTCAATGTGATGGCACAGAGGTGCACTCACTGCAAAATCTTATTGAGCTAAACTTAGTTGAAAGTGCTGGTATTGATTGTCTTTTTGTAAAAGGGCTATCAGGCAAGGGAACAACCATTGATGCATCACCCTCTGATCACCCGGCGATTGTCGCTACATTGTCCATTAAGTGATAAAACCCAAAACAATGCCATAATTAACTATTCATGGATATAGCTTTTGTGCTGCTGGTTTAGTGTTTATATCGTTAATTTCATTGCTAACACTTAATAAGATAAGTTGTGGTTTTGGCTAGTCATTTTAATTCGAGTAAGTAGCTAGCGCTAAAGAGCCTGTGTTATAAATGATGTTAGTCTACTGATTAGTCAAAGCGGCTTTTAAAATAGTTGCACAAGCCAAGGGCAAGATAACCCAAATAACTAAATACTTGCGCGTCTGAGAGATAAATAAAAACCCCAGCTAAATTAGCTGGGGTTTTGCGGGCGGGGTATTACTGCTCAGCTAGATTAGGTGCTACTAAGATATCTTTTTCCGGGCCCCATTGACCAGTCGCTCTATCATAAGAGCTAAAAGAGCCGGCATCATCCCAAAAGGTGGCGCTGATACCATATTCAGTAGCGAACTGAACATGCGATTCGAGGTATTGCAATCTATCTTCTAGCTCACAAACATTCTCAGGTGCGGTAAAGTCAAACTTAGCGGCACCAAACTCATTTACAGTTACCGGAATATCGTTTGCTATTGACCAAGTTTGTGCTTGTTTGTAGATATTTTCTAATTCCTCTTTATCTGATTCACTTCCCCAACGCTCTATGCATTGTCCGGCAAATTGCCAGGGGTCATAAGCGTGGAAGTTACCGATTAAGTACTCATCTTCTGCATCAGGAATAGCCGCTGATAATAAGGCGTTAAGTGGCGTAAAACCGTTACCTGAAAATACCACTAGACGTGTTGGGTTGACTCGGCGAATAATCTCAAGTACGCGAGCATTGAGTATATCAACATTGGCGCTTGTTAAATCGACGGGTTCATTGAGGATTTCAAACAAGAGTTTAGCTGGTTTATTCTTGAAGCGTTCAACAATTTGCAACCAAATGGCATCAAAGCGATTTCTGTTGTTTTGGGTAAAAGTGTTACCGCCTTTTTTTAGCCAGTCATCATGATGAACATTTAAAATAACGTAAAGATCTTGAGCTAATGCCCAGTCTACCACTTCTTCAACTCTATCCATTTCTAGTGTATCAATGGTATAAGGTGCCGTTTTTTCACCACGGTTATCCCAGGTAACGGGAATACGGACATGTTTAAAACCCGCCTCTTTAAAGTCGATGATGACTTGCTCTTCTGCTACAGGCGCCCAAGCACCTTCTGTCGGGGCATCGAGCGTGTTACCTAAATTGATACCTATGCCCATTTCATTAACGGCAGTATCGGCTGATATCGGGTTTTCATCTATAACCAGTTCTACCTCAGGCAGTTCAAGCGGCGGCTCTTCAACAGGCGGCGGTGGCGGAACAAAACTGCCATCATCAGGTGAAAAGGTTATAGAATCAAGGTTAAAAGGACCAGAGCTAATATCAATTCGCAGGGTATAGCTACCTTCCTCTACTTCAACTAAGGCAATATTATGGGGCTCAAATGTTTGCCAGCCACCGGTATCACCAACTGAATCTTGGCCTTCTTCTTGGCCATTGAAAGTTATAGAGTAGCTGGCTCCACCTAGATCGGAGGCGACACTGGTCGCGATAATATACTTGCCTGAGGTCAGCGTTACATCGTATTCAAGCCATTCACCTGCTTCAGTCCAGCCAACCGTATAGCCACTTTCGTCACTTAAGGCTTCAATATCAACATCGTCATTTCGAAAAGCATTGCCTTCATTGCCTGGTGTCGTATCAAAAAACCGCTGATAATCCTCAGCTTGAATTGTCAGTAGTGTCGCATTATTAATTGGTGTCTCAGGAGCAGGTGTTACAGGAGCAGGTGCTACAGGAGCGGGTGTATCACTGCCAGAGGAGGAGCCACCACAAGCGGCCAAAGTTGTTGTACCGATAAGTAACAAAGCGGTTTTTAACCGACTTATATTTAATTTACAATAGCGTGAACGAGATAATACAGTTAGCATTTTTTTTACCCAAAGAGTGTTGTAATAATTATAGTTGTCCACACTATTTACCCCTCTCTTGCCATTGAACCTTCAGTGAACAATTGCTAAGAGATTATTTGGATAGTTAAAATATAAATATCACGCAAAGATAGCGAGACTTATATTAGGGGGTATTTTTTAGGTGAACAGAGTAAAAGTAATATTTTTTTAATTTCGTGTCGTATCAAGTTAGATAAATGGCTAAATCCATACGTTCAATTAAATGAAATATATAGTTGTACTTTTATGTGCCTGATTTTAAAGTGTAATTTTATTTTCTGGATTCTGACAGAAAACAAGTGGACAAGCTCAATAATACGCTGACAATCATTTATTAAGGCAAAATTTAATTAAAACTGCCGGAATAACTTGCTGAAAAAAATCTCACGGTATGCTAAAACAAAGAGGTCTGACCTTTTGTTTAACCACTAATGCGCGAGTCCAGTATCATAATGCAAGAATCACTTTATATTGACGGTGGCGATTATCAACTTCATCTTCGTCATATTACAAAAAGTTCAATGGGTGTGCCGATATTAATGATCCATGGCTCAATAGAAAACGGTCTAATTTTTTATACTGAGAAAGGCAAGGGTTTGGCCTGTTATTTAGCAGAGCAGGGCTATGATGTCTATGTCGCTGATTTGCGTGGCCGTGGTAAAAGTAGCCCGAGCATCGATGCTAACGCTCATTTTGGTCAATTTGAATTAATTACCCAAGACATTCCGTTAATGATTGATTTTATCCGTAATAAAACCAATCAGGCCATGCATCTCGTTGCACATTCATGGGGCGGGGTATTAGTTGCGAGTTGTTTAGCACGTTATCCAAATTATTTAAGTAAAATACTAAGTAATACCTGTTTTGGTAGTAAACGTGTTATCACGGTAAAAAGTATCGAAAAGTTTTTTAAAATGAATCTAGTATGGGGCTATGCGGCAGTTAAATTAGCGAAAAAGCAAGGCTTCTTGGATGCTAAAAAATATCGAATCGGCTCAGATAATGAAACACAACAGTCGTTGCAGCAAAGTATTGCTTGGGTATCACCCAGTGACTGGGTAGATCCCCATGATGGTTTTGATTACCAACAAGCTGCCACTAAAATCACTTGGCCGCCGACATGGCATCTGACCGGCATTAATGACAAAGTGTTGGGGCATGCGCAAGATGTTCAACGCTTTATTGTAGAGTCGGCAAATTCACAAGCAAAATTTACCTTATTAGCAAAACAAAATGGTAACGCCCTTGATTATGATCATATTAACATTTTGACCCATCCAAAGGCGATAGACGATCATTTTCCGCGATTAGTGCAGTGGTTAAAGGCCACTGAACAACAGACTCTAAAAAAAACTAAGCAATTTTAGAAGACTTGCCCAGTTACAGCGCGTGATGACAATTAAGATAGTATTGTTAAGTGACACGAAAACAATGGCTGGACAAATTAGCTGAACAGGGCGCAAGTATTGATAACTTAGCGCGACTAGCTAATCGTTCATTTACCTAAAAAAATAGCGGCAACCAGTGAAGTGATTGCCGCGATAAAGTAACCTCAATAAATTAAATTTTTATCGTTTGTTGTTATTGACAACTACGAACAAAGCGCCATGTGTTATCGCTACCAGGAATACTGTTTGTATACCAATTAGCCGCATAAACATTACCTTGGTAAGACATTAACTCGTCTGCCTCGTTATGATTGTAATCTCCGCCTTCCCAATCTTTACTTGTCCAATTAGGATAAGCATTAACACCATCACAGCTTTGTGTTGGTATTTCGCAACCGTTAGCATCAACAGCAGTGTTTGCTGGTGTATTCGGACAATTATCAAGATTATCTATGACACCGTCATTATCGCTGTCTACTGGATTATTATCATGGTCAGGTTCATCCGTAGGGGTCAGTGAAAACCAGTTTAAGTTCCAGTTGGCAGCATTTGCTGTCACGGTAAAGGCTTGATTACCTGCTGATAAAAATAACGTTTGAGAGACAGTTTGCCAGTTTTGCCAACCACCCGTATTAGGAATAGCTTGAGCTGGGAAAGAGGTATTGCCCTGTTGCAGTGTTAAGCTTGCTTGCGCTGTGCTAGCAATACGGTAACTCACTTCATAATAGCCCGAAGTAGCGATATTAACGTCGTAGGTGAGTGAATCGTTATTATCTATCCAGCCGACATTTTGACCACCATCGACATCCGTCGTTGCCTCTAATTGAATGCCAGTCATAGTGATGAAATCTTCAGCTTCAACCTTTAAATCACTTGGCGTAACGGGAGTCGCCGACCACTTGATAGTCACGGCAGTGCGTGCGGGAATGTCATAGTTGATATAACTATTTTGCCAGTTAATGCCAGTATTTATCATGGTGTTAGCAGCATTATACATTAATACCACTGTCGAGTTGTCGGGGTTTGTAAAAGCAACATGATGTAAGTCACTGTTAATTTCGCCAGAATCTATGCGCATAGCACCGGCTTGCAGTGCAGATGATAATTGCGAAATAATGTAATATGAAACATTACGACTGATGGTATTGGTGTTTGGCTCTATAGTAACTGCCCCTAAACATACCACGCAACCAACAGGGGTAGTCGGTGGTGAAGTAACTAGGTTCCATTCTAATACCGCTTTAGCGCCATTTCGAATAGAGCCAATCACCACGTTTTCTAGATGCCACGATAAATCCTGATCAAAGGCAGCAACTAGCTCTGCTTCAGTATTCCCAGTTGGAATACCGGTAAATTGTTCAGTCAAATAAACACTTTTGCCAGTAGCTTCGGCTACAGTGCCCATGGCATCGATATTACCTGCATATAAATGAAATGCAGAGCCTTCTACATATTGGCTTTGCGCGACTTCAATGGGAAAATCAATATTATCTAAGTTATGGTCGAAACCGAGAATTTTAACCGCGCTTTGCGATGAGCTAGCGAGTAATGGGCCAAGATGATCATTGATGAATTGGTATTGCTGACTAGCAGTCATGACCATACTCGGTTCGTTATGATCATTTTCAGGTTCGTTTTGAACGGTAATTGCCCAAATATCTAAGTTTAATGCCGACATAGCTTGCAAATATTGTAAGAAATATTGCGCATAATCGTCATAATTTTCAACTTTTAACTCTCCGCCAATCCAATCATTATTAGTTTTCATCCAACGCGGCGCAGTCCAGGGAGTACCGAGGATTTTAATATTGGGATTAATGGCGCGAATTTTTTGTAAGATGGGGACTAACGTTTGTAAATCGGGCCCAGCTAAATTAAAGCTACTTGATGATGATACTTGGGTAAAAGTGAAGGATTCCCATGTGCCGGCACTTTGGTCGTTGTCGACCATGCGAACAAGTTTTTCGTCATCTATTTGTAATCTGTCGTGATTACCAAAGCCTTTTAATGGTAGCGATAAAAAATAGCGACCTTCGCCTTCCCCCGGGCTTAACTCAAATTTCTCCCAAGTTCCGTCTGAGCTAGTGCTACTCATATCCGCCATATTGGTGTCGTCTGTGCGAAGTCGCGGAGTGTTGCCCCCTGCAGCACGTTGAATATACCAATACCCGTCACCTGATGGGATGAATTGCCATTCAAAATCTGCACCTGTAGGAGAGTTAATAGCCGTGTAGGGTTGCTCGCCGTTAGGCGTTGCCCCTAAGCGAACCCCTTGCGCAGGGTTGTCGATATAGTATTTGGTATTGAGTTGTGGCGTAAAATTGCTACCACTGGTATTTGCTTCTTGGTAAGTATATAGAGATGTACTTAAATCAGATGCGCCTATGCTTATTCGGACCATTGAAAAGCCATTGCCATTATCGACACTAAACAATTCTTCTAATAGCGCATCTTGTTCATTGTTAGGGAGTTGCGCGATAGCAGCCGTGCTCGCTTCAGTGAGCGCAAAACCCAGACCGTCAATCGTTTGATAAGTTTGTTGTGGATTGATGGTGATTGCTTGACTTTGGTTACTGGTGCCCTCAACAAAGTTTAGTTTGCTTTGCTGGCTTAATAGTGCCTGAGTATCTCCCTGAGTAACAACCACCGAAGCTTCATTAGCCTGTGCTGTTGTCATCAGTAGTGCTGAGAACAATGTCACAATAGCACTACTCTTTTTATATGGGATTTTAGGTTTTTTGAAACTTGTTAAGTAAAACATCAAGTCTTTCCTCTTATTATATTATCGTCTTTGCATTCTTTTTGATGCTAGGCATCGGTGCATTTACATCTTTTTGTATACCGAGGATAAACTCGTCCAAGCTTAAGTCTTTTCACAAGTTAGTACGTTTGAGTTGATAATCAGTACCTTTTACTTGCTTTTAGGTGACTGAATATATTGATTATTGTCTTTAAAACAGCGAGAATCAAAAGCGTCCATTTAATGAACACGTCTTATCATGGTAGACGTGAAAAGCAGACATGAATTTAACGTAAAGGGAAGGATTATGTACCTAAATAGTGGCAAAGCGTTCAAGCAGGGTGGTTATTTGAAACTGATAGTAGCTTTACTTTGTTTGAGCCTATCTTGTTCGCTCGCACAAGCCGATATTTATTATTCAGCCAAAGTTTTCGGCCCTGTGGTTAACATTCATGCCATTGATGAACAAGGACAGCTACGAAAGGTCACCAATAACAAGCGCTGGCGAGATGTTGAGCATGATGTTGCTAACAATGGGTTGATCAGCTTCGCTTCAAATAGAATTCCCCAGGGCTTAAAAGACGGTGCACGCGCTCAAGAAAACTATCACGTCTTTGTGAAAAACCTAAAAACGGATGAATTGGTGCAAGTTAGTCAGCGTTATGAGCATGCAAGACAACCAAAATTTTCTCCTCTGAGTGATAAATTGGCCTTTATTGCATTTGAAGGACAGCAGCAAAGTCTTATTATTTATGATATCGCAAGCAAAGCGACAACAAGACTGCAATCAGCCAAGTTTATTTATGACTTTTCATGGTCGCCAGATAATCAACATATTGCTTTTAGCAGTCAAAATAAAACATCGTCTCGGTTAGATATTATTGACATTAACAAGTTGACTAGAAAAAATATTATCAGTTCACTAATCAAGCAAAGCACTAAAGCCAGCAGTGCCTCAAAAAACACTGTGCAAAGTGGAGAAAAACATTCATTAACGAGTGGCAAAGTCGAGCAATTAGCACAATTTTTTGTTGCGCCAACTTGGTCACCTAATGGTAATTATATTGCTTATATTAGCCACCCATTAATGAAAAATGTTAAGAGATCATTGAAGGTTTATCAGCTAGCAAGTCAAAAAACACGGCTTATTTCAGCCGATAGTATGCAGGTGCAAGCCCCCATCACTTGGTCAAATAATAGCGACACTTTGCTTTATTCTGCCTTGATAAATTATCAACAATATTATGATGAGCATAGCCATAAAAAAGTCTACTTAGGAGGTATGCATATATTTAGCAGTGATTTGCTAGGGAATAGCCAACAACTGACCCAGGGTGATCATTTATTTAAACAGCCTGTCTTCTCGCCAGATGAAAAACATATTGCTTATTTTTATGCGGATAAGCTTAACGCTAGGACACTACAACTAAATACCATGTTATCTGATGGCAGCAAACAAAAATTATTGCAACAAGGTATTGCTAAGAATGCCATGTTGCAATGGCAGTAGTTATTCGTTTTAAAAGTAACCTGGTTGAAGCTCTCTGATGTTAGTTTTATTTTCTAACATTGAACGGGAGTATGACTTGAGTTTTATCATTTTCTAACGCTTTGCTAATGCTACATCATTGTTCTTAATACTGGGTCGGTAATTTTGCTTTTGTCTATAGATTATTAATAGTGATGTTGATAGATTTTCATAAAAAAAGGCCAGTAAAAAAACTGGCCTAAAAAGTGTTATTAACGGGGGATTAATAACGCACTTGTAAAGAGTTTTCACCACCTTCGTTTAAGGTTATTTTCATGGTTTTCGCACGGGTTGAAATTCCTTGAAAGTAGCCGTTTACCTGCTCTGAAGTACCATTATATTCCACCGTAACATCAAACGCCGCACCAGTATTTTCGAAAAATACATTTTCAGGCGTATCGGCAAATTCGACATAAATTGGACCACAACGTAAGTCAACCAGGGTTTTGACATTACTTTCAGCAACAAATAACGGCTCACCTGCATTCAAACCTTGACAGTCTGTCGGTGCAGCTGGTGGCGGTGGCGGTGGACCGGCAGGTTCATTTGCAGCTGGGTAAGCGTTTTCAACGAGCAGTTGAAAGGCCTCAGGAAACCAGCGTCCAGCATGTGGGGCGTTATCCATCGCACCTGTTGTGACATTTGGATCATCACGACTCGGTGCGATAGGATCACACATAGGATCATGTCTTTTCGCTAAATCATTCGGATCAATGGCAAAGTTAGGATCACTAATCCCATCGGATTCTCCTTGTGGTTTGACCCAGACAAAAGCATCGATACCTTCATAAGGATTTGGCCATGGCTTAAAGCCAACCCCACCCGGTTGATTACACCAGTTACCACGATGATTTCGACGATCAATTCTTGATTCATTAACATACTCATTAATATCGGTCGAGGTACTTGGTCCCGTAGGACGCTCTGAGCCTCCCCAGCCATTTCTAGCCGTATCAATTAACATACCAATGGTTTGTGGAGCGCCCTGCGCAATCATAGCTTCGCGCCAATCTTGAACAAAATCTTTTTCTTCAAAATAGTTATTCCAACCGTAAAAGTCAGCAGAGCGTATTGGCATCCCGCCAATTGTTAAGGTTGGATCGGGTAAGTAAGGTTCTTCGACAGGCGTATAGTTAGCCGAATTAGAAACAAAACCTGCAACACTATTCCAACCTGCATCAGTATTTTCAATCACTTCGGCAATCATAGTCACTGCTTGAGCAAAGTTATCACTCCAACCTAACCAACCAGAATGGGCAATATCGACATAGGAATAAACATTAGGGATTATAGAAAATGCATTTAGAGCATAAGTAATACCATCGCGATATCCCCCGGGGCCGTTAGCTTCGGCACAGTCTTCATAGTTAAGATTAGTGATTAAGTTGGGCAGGGAGTCTACTTCAATTATCGTTACTATACGTAAATCTTTATACGCAGGGTCGGCTAGAATAGCAGCATAAGGGGCGATATACTCTTCTTGATAACGAGCAAAGCCACCCTCTGCAATGCGCAGTTCACCGCTTGAAGCAAGCGCTGCACAATCTCGATTGGGTAGGTCGTATACTACCACCATGATGACATCAACACCCTGTAAAACTGCATTATCTAAATGGTCGCGTAAGCCCATACCATCACCGTCTTCAGGACCCGCAATCGCGCCAATGCGATCCATCCATACTGCAGTATTATAATTGGCTATCGCTTCACCACCAGGTTCGGCAGCAGCTTTAGCTGACCATATTGGATCAATATAATAATTGCCACCAACCCATGGGTTATCATAACCAGCCCCTTTACCTACCTCGCCTGTATCTCGACAGCCAATAGCATTGACTATAGCGCCTGCTGGAGAGTTGGGACATTGGTCAATATCATCATTGACACCATCGTTATCAGTATCTAAATCAATCGGTAAAGCACAACCTAGCGAGTCTACTTCAGTGCCCTGTGGGGTATTGGGACATTGGTCAATATCATCATTGACACCATCATTATCGGCATCTAAATCAATCGGTAAAGCACAACCTACCAAGTCTACTTCAGTGCCCTGTGGGGTATTAGGACATTGGTCAATATCATCATTGACACCATCATTATCAGTATCTAAATCAATCGGTAAAGCACAACCTAGCGAGTCTACTTCAGTGCCCTGTGGTGTATTAGGGCATTGATCAACATCATCATTGACACCATCATTATCAGTATCTAAATCTATTGGTAAAGCACAGCCTACCGGGTCCACTGCCACTGATTCAGGGGTGTTTGGACATTGGTCAAGGTCATCAGTTACACCGTCGTTATCAGTATCAAGTGCCAGGGTATTATCACAAACTGCGCCATTGACTTGTATGCTTGGTGCTGCAGAGCCAATAACGTTTTTTTCGCCTTGGATGCCAAAAACAACACTTTGACCAGGGTAAATTGTGCTATTCCAAGAAAGGTTACTGGCGGAATAAGGGTTGTTACCTGATACAACGGCATTCCAAGTGCTAGTACTTATGGCATTGTTATAGGACCAATTTACTTGCCAGCCTTCAATGGCGGTATTGCCATCATTGGTTATTTGTATTTCGGCGACAAAGCCTCTATCCCATTCATTTTGTATGACATGCTGGCATTGGGCAGCATTTGCCATGGACGCATATGAACTGATAATACCCATACTGGCAATGGCTATTGCCTTGGGTAAAAGTTGCTTTTTCCTGTTCATTTGAAACTTTCCTTATCTATTTTATTTTTAATTATTGTTTTTACGGGCATAGTCGCATTAACCAACTCCGCCTTAGGTTGGTTATACATCGCTTAAGCGCTAGTCCTATCAGTATTCGCTTGTCTTAGCGCAATACAGATATAGCTTATGATTTGAATAGTATTGTCGGTGTGTATTGGCAAATAGCACTTTGATGATAAGGCTATTTGCCATCAATTTAGACGTTATTGAGCACTACAACTAGGTGCTTGAAATTCGCCTGATTTTTCACCTTGTAAACCTATGCTAGTACTTTGTCCTGGAGCTAGCTGGCCATTGTAAGGCATATTGCTAACCGTGACGCTTTGTCCCGATTGACTATACTGGCCATTCCAACCACTGACAAAATTAGTATTGTTGGCAAAGTTAAGGGCGATTGACCATGCGCTTAATGACGTGGTGCCATTGTTAGTGATGGTAATATCGTTAATAACAAAACCAGAATTCCAGGTATCTGTTCTACCAATTTCACAACTTATTGTTGAGTCAGTTACTGCCGGCTCTACAGTTAAGATAATTTCGTCAGTCACTGATAATGCCTGGTTATTAGCATCTAAAGCGGTAACCGTTAATAAGTAGTTACCTATGCTGGTGGGTGCTGAGATTAGTGCTTGGCTGCCAATGACTTGCCCACTTTGATCGCCTAACTGATAAGCAAAACCGCTTGCCTCTTGCAAATCAATCACTATGTTTAATTCACTGCCTGCGGTTACAGTACTTGCTGAGATGGGTTGAACAATATCGATACTCGGTTGATTAATCACCTCAGCTACTGCGATAAGCATAACACTGGCAGAGGCCGATAACTCTTGTCCTTGCGCATTAACTGCTTTTAAGACGACAGTAAAATTACCCTCAGTGTTAGGCGCTGTTATGCTCGCAGCTGTCGATGAGCCAGTACTAATAAGTTGATTATTGACATAAACATTAACACTGCTAGCTTGAACTAAATTGTAAGCAAAGGTTATTGTTGAACCTAGGTTTACTTCACTACCTGATTGCGGAGATTGAATAGTTACCCCAGGCTCAACTGGGTTCGTACTGCCATAATGTTCATTTAAACTTATACCTGTGGCGCTGCTACCCAATGGTACTTGGTGGTCTAAACCGATAAACTTACCGGCATTGTTTTTCCATAAGGTCGGTTCAAGAATGGCATATTTTGCTTCATCCCAATTAACCCAGCTATTATCAAGCAAGCCGCCAGTATCGCCAGAGTTTGGATTGATACACCAAAAAGTATGATGTAAACCATATTCTAAAATTAGCTCTTGCATGGCGATCATCCATTTTTCGTTATCGCCTCCATCCATAAAGCCACCCCATTCACCAATCAGTAATGGTGAAATGTTTTCTTCATGGATAAACATCCAATTATCTTTCCAAACATCTTGATATAAGGTGTCTTTATTAAAACCTGGGTAGAACCAAGGCTGCTGAAAAACTAACGGACCATAATCATGGGGAGAGTACATAAACTGACTTTGGCGATCACCTAAGTCGATAGGGAAGTCTTTTACCGGACGTAAATTTCCACCCCACCAATTATTATGAAAGTCATTATCGCTTGTTGCATTCCAACTCACGCCATCTTTAGGATATGATTCAATGCCTTCACACATGATCAACATATTTGGGTTAATGTCTAGAATACGATTAGCCGCTGTTTCACAAGCATATTTCCAATTATTTACATCGGTAGAGTTGTCCCATTTAGCGAATTCATTATCAGCCCAAGGTTTACCATGAGGTTCATTTTCTAAGTCAAAGGCAATAATAGTATCGTCATTTTTATAACGCTCTGTGACCCATTCCCAAGTAGAATAAAACACTTCATCGGTAAACTCGCCTTTGTACCACATAGGATAAATATGGCCCATGTTATCTGCTTCAGCGCCATGTACATCAAGTAATATCTTTAAACCGGCATTGCGTGATGCAGCAACTAGGGCATCAAAGACTTCTAAAGTCGTTGCACCTTGTAAATTGGGATTAGCGCTGGCATTGATTTGAGCAATCGTCGTAACACCATTTTGCCACTCATGTAATAGCTCGGTTGAAATGGGGACGCGCAGCAGGTTGATGCCCCGAGCAGCGATGCTATTAATGGTACTCTCTAGGTTGACTGACCACAAACCATGTAACACTCGCTCTGAGGTATTAAAACCAAACCAGTTGGCACCGGTTAACCACACTTTGTTGCCTTGAGCATCGAGTATTTGATTACCTTCCACATGTAACCAATCATCATTAGGTAATGCCGTTGAATTAGCAAAGCTGCCAAAACTGGCAGTCATTGATAGCGCTAATGACAAGGCAATATTTTTTGTTAAGCTAGTTATTTTAAATTGATTATGTTTTTTGCTGTAATATCGATTATTTTCAAAGATATTCATATTAATTCTTCTCGTATTTATTTTTTATATTTTATTTTATTGTGAGATATTTGCCGGCTCGTCACCCAAGTACTTGCGACTGATAAGTTCAAGCAATCGGCCAAAAAATCTACAATAAAAACTTAGATAAGAAAGCAATAAAGTACAACAGTATCAATTTTTACATTATATTAACTTTTTGGTAATGTTTTTATAACCTCCTGTTTTTTAAATGTAATTTGTTCATTTAAGTTATTGTTTTTACATAAATTTGTACGTTCAAATTTATCAGAACGCTTATTTGAACCATTAAGCTATCCATATATGGGGAAATAACATGGCTATCGCTAACCAATTGATACAGTACTAGTATAAAAACTATGATAATTAAGGTTCTTTTCAAGCATCTAAGTGGCGGGAGAATAGCTAAAGTCGTTCGAAATACCGTTATTTATTGTCGCTTTATCGCCTGCTTGGCAATGTTTAAAAATTGAAAAAGTAGCTGAAGACTTGGTTTAATCAGTAAAAACAGCCCATGCTAAAAGCATCGCTGGGAAAATTTAGCATGGAAGGTAATGCAAACCAATGAATCCATGCTCAAGGCTTTAATGTATCTACAAGACTACCTTAGCTATTCAGAGTAAGCGCGTATATACATTGACTTTAAATAGCAGAGCAAAGGAATAACGATAAAGACAGAGATTGCGTTTATATGTAACTTATAGCAATTTAGTGCCGATAGCCCATGAATGATTACTACGAATTGGCTTTGGATAAAAACTATAAAAGGGCTAGCCATAACAGCTAACCCAATTGAGAGATTAATATTTCTCTGCGTGATTATAGTCGCTTGCCTGGCATTATTGACAGCTGCTCACAAATGTCCAAGAAGCATCGCTACCCGGTATACTATTTGTGTACCAGTTTGCGCTGTAAGCATTACCGTCGTAAGTCATCATGTCGCCAGCTTCATTATGAGTTGTTGGACCACCTTCCCAGTCTTTAGTAGTCCAGTTAGGATAGGCATTGATACCAGTACAAGAACCGGTTGGCGGCTCAATAACGGCACAGCCATTAGCATCAACTGAAGTACTAGCTGGAGTATTAGGGCAATTATCTAAACTGTCGATAACACCATCATTATCTGCATCATTATTTACATCAATAGGACAACCAGAAACATCAACAGATATACCTGCCGGGGTATTAGGACAATTGTCTTGCTCATCAATAACGCCGTCATTATCACTGTCTAATGATGTTTGTGCTGTTATCTCAAACCAGTTAATATTCCATGCACCGCCAAGTGAGGCTAAAGCAACTTCTTGTAAGCCTGCGTTAAGGTTTACCGTATGGCTAATGGTTTGCCAGTTTTGCCAGCCACCTGTTGCAGGTATATCGATGTCACCATAGACAAGGGTGCCGCCTCTTTTTTCAAACTGCAATGAACCACCTGAGATACTGGCAACACGATATTTAATGGTATAACTACCGGAAGTTGGAATATCAACACGGTATGCCATCCAATCTTTAGGGTCGATGTAACCAATATTTTGGCCACCGCCAGTATCTGTTGTAGGTTCTTTTTGTACTCCACTCATTGCCGTATAACTTTCCGCTTGAATTGGACAGTCTGCAGAGCAAGGCGGTGGTGGCGGTGGCGGACAATTTGTGGTGCAAGGTGTTGGTGAGCTCCAGCCTTGAATGATCTCTTTCACTTTACTACCTGATGCAGTCAAGTTACCCCAACTACCGCCGGGTTGAAACATTGATGAACCTTCCGCTTTATCATTAAGGGCCCAATTAGCATGACTAATATTATTATCGCGTAAAAAAGCCATCCAAGCATCTGTTGAACCGTGATCAACTGCACCATCACCATTGGCTGACACTGTTCCCCATTCTGTTGCAAATAAGGCAATACCATTATTCAGGGCAGTAACCGCTTTTGCACGCAATGACTCTTTATGTGTTGCGGCATAAAAGTGTAAAGTATAGGCAATATTAGCGCGTTGAATGGGATCAAAAGAAGCAGCATCAACATCTTGTGACCATGTTGGCGTTCCAACAATGATCAAGTTATCAGGATCAATGGCACGAATTTTAGCAATCACATGCTCTGCATAGGGTTTAATATCATTTGACCAGGAAATTTGTAAGGGTTCGTTATAGATTTCATAGATAACATTATCATGTTGACCATATTTTTGAGCGACTTCTTCAAAAAATCGTTCTGCCATTGCCCAATCTTGATGCGCTTTATGGCTATGGTAATCAATAATAACATACATATCCTCAGCGATAGCGGCATTAACTACAGCGTCTAGACGCGACATATTAGCAGCCCAGTCAGTATCGACACCACCTGGAGCACCATGTCCAATAGCAGCGCGGATCAATGTTGCACCCAATTCAATCTTTGCGCTACGTACGGTTTGTGCATTATAAAATTTATCACCGCCCCAGTTAGTATTACTCCAAAATAAACTTGGTCCAGCAAAGCTCGCCACCTGACCACCAGCGAGTACTTGGTTACCGTTAACACTTAATGGTTGCACCGCATGCACTGTATTATTGGCACTGAGCAGAAGCGCTAATGATAAACCTGCACTTTGAAATAACTTATTTTCCGTTAAAATATTTTTCACAAAACATCTCCAATGTATATTTAATTATTATTGTTTAATCCATGGTGAGATTTTTGAGGAAATGATTTCACTTACCGTTTACCAAATCATTTTGACCAAAAAATCTACAGATAAAACTTAGATAAGAAAATATCAAAGTACAATAGCCTTAAATTTACAAACTTTTAACTTTATAGAGATGTTATTTTAACGTTTTGTTATTGATGATTATTTTGATGTGGTTCAATTTTTGTTTCGAATGAACTTGTACGTTCAAGTTTATTACTACCGTGATTTAAACGAGAAATGTCATAATATTTTATTGGATAAATATAAAAGCCTTGGATAAATGTTTATATAAGGCATTTATTTATTAAAAAGAATGGTTAAAAAAAGGGCTAGCTAAGACAGCTAACCCAATTGAATAACTAAAACTTCACTTGGTTATTTTAGTGTGTGCGCGAGCATTATTGACAACTTCCAACGAGTGTCCATGAAGCATCACTACCTGGCTCCGTTGTTGTATACCAGTTTGCTTGATAAAGGTTTCCAGCAAAGGTCATTAGATCACCTGGATCTTGATGGTTATTTGGGTTACCTGGATAGTCAGTGCGATCCCAGTTAGGGTAGTTTGATACACCTTGACAACTAGCTGAATCGCTATTGTTGTTGTCGGTATTATCTGTGTTGTTGTCATTGCTATTATCAGTATTACTATCACCGTTACCGTCTAACGCCCTGACTTCAAACCAGTTAAAGTTCCAACCATCATTGGCAGTTGACGCTACCGCTAGCTCAGTGGTACCCGCAGGTAAGTTGACAGTATGGCTTACTGTTGTCCAATCTTGCCAGCCACCTGTTGCAGGGATATCAACACTACCATAGACAGTGCCGCCACCTGGTTGCTCTAGCTTCAAGCTACTGCCAGACAAAGAAGCAACGCGGTAAGATACTGAGTATTGACCAGAAGCACTGGCAGGAAGACTGAGGTTGCTGTAGGTCATCCAATCGTTTAGATCGATGTAACCAACATTAGAGCCACCGCCATTATCTTGTGTGGCTTCAGTTTGAACACCTTCCATCGCTGAGTAACTTTCTGCTTGCACTAAAGCAGATGAAGCGTTGTTGTCATTATTGTTGTCGTTGTTATTGTTGTCATTATTATCGTTGTTGTCACCATTAGCGCCTGCTATTGAGAAGTAATTTAGGTTCCAACCGCCGATATCTGCAGCAATAGCAATAGTTTGTGCGCCCGCAGGTAAAGAAACGGTATGACTTATTTCTTGCCAGTTTTGCCAGCCACCGGTATTAGGCACAGTAACAGTACCGTATGATACCTCACCACCGCCTTGCTCTAAACGAATAACACCACCTGTACCATCAGAAGCAACACGATAAGTTACCGTAACATCGCCTGCTTGAGGCATGTTAACGTTATAAGTTAACCAATCACCATCGTCGACATAACCGATGTTATCGCCGCCACCATTATCTAAGGTTGGCTCTGTTTGGATACCTGAAGCCTGACAGAAATTTTCTGCTTGCAAAGTGCCGTTACCACTAAGCTCTGTACATGAGCCTTCTATGATTCCATTGTCTGAACTGACGCCACCAGGCGCGCCTAATATTTCTTTGATAAAAGAAGCGGAATCTTTATAGGTGCCATCAGACCAGAACATTGATGAATTTTCGATTTCACCCGCACTATTAAAATCTTTATCCATGTAGGCCCACATGGCACTACCCACGCCATTCGCTCTTAAAAAATCAATCCATGCCCAGGTTTCGCCATAATTTACTGGGCCTGCACCATTTGCATTGGTTACCCCCCATTCTGTTGCAAAAATTGGTACGCCGCCATTTAAGGCATTTTGTGCAATTGCGCGGTTAGCGCCTTGGTGAGTTCCAGAGTAAAAGTGAACGGTATAAGCCATGTTAGAAACATTAGCCATATTGCCGACCACATCATCAACTTCAGCAGACCATTTAGGCGTGCCCATAACAATTAAGTTGTCTGAATATTGACGGATGAAGTTACCAATTTCTTCAGCATAGGGTTTAAGTGTTTCATTCCAAGTAACAAAGTTAGTGTAGTTACTGGCGGCACATTCATCCCAAGGACAGGTTGGCTCGTTATAAATTTCAAAAATGACGTTATCATAGCCACCCCATTTAGGTGCTGCTTCGGCGAAGAAAGCCTTGGCATCTTCCCAGTTGTGATGCGCAATATGGCTATGGTAATCGATAATTACATACATATCTAAGTCGATAGCAGCTTGAACGACTACATCGAGTCGATCCATATTAGCACGCCAATCGGTAGATAAACTGCCCGGCTTACCATGACCTATAGCGGCACGTACCAAATTGGCACCAAATTCATTTTTGATACGCTCTACATTTTCATAGGTATAGTACTTTTCTCCACCCCAACCGGTGTTACTCCAAAAAAGAGAAATACCTTCGAGGGCGCGACCATTGACTTCACCGCCAACTAGCACTTTGTTGCCTTGGGTCGTTAGCGGCGCAACCGCCATCGCTGCTGCAGATGCAAACATAGTGATGGCTGCGCAACCTGTTAACACGTTGCGCAAGGTGCGCTTAATTTTATATGAATTATTATTTGACGTTCCAATAACATTTGATGATGTATTTTTTACGCTCATCTTATACTCCGTAAATTGTTTATAGTTATATTATTCATTTCGGCCGTGCACTGATGCAATGCAACAATACGTCAATTAATATTTATGATAATGAATGACTTTGCGTACCAAATTAGGGTTTTAATACAATAGAGTTGTCCTAACTTTATTTTTCTATTTTATATTAATGGCTTACAGGTGATTTCTGTTTGATGTATTTAAAGAATTGGCGCGAGTTGGTACTCAAAAGCAGAACTTGATACGGGTGTTTTGCACTTATCTGAACAAGCTCAATTAGATAACCTTGTTCTTATCATGTATCAGCACTACTACTCAATAATGTGGAACGAGCAGACAGAAAATGTGCCAGTTATAGCTAGCGGTATTGAAACACCGAGACTAAATTGTCAGCTTTTAACTTATGGCTTTGCTCAAAACTGACCTTTACTCGCTATATAGTTTTACCAGCATGGTTTGAGTGCATAGATCTTTTCTCGTTTTTGACTCGATATAGTTTATTAACAACTCTTATTTTTCACTACGAGAAAACTAAACGCTTTGCTAAACATAATAGGTACTTTATAGCTTTACATCGCTTTAATATTAATTTTATATTAAATTAGCTGAGCATTATTATCTTGCTAAATATCGCTAGCCTAGGTACTTGCATCGATCAATATTCATTTATGTCGAGGTGAGATTTATAAGGTGAATTTTAAATGAAAAGCGGTAATCGAATTACTTTTGCTCAGAGCTGAGAGATCTAGCTAAGGGTAAAGTAAAACTAACAGACATAAAAAAGGGCTAGCCATAACAGCTAACCCAATTGAAAGACTAATACTTCGCTTAGTTAATTTAGTCGGTATGCGCGAGCATTATTGACAACTTCCAACGAGTGTCCATGAAGCATCACTACCTGGCTCCGTTGTTGTATACCAGTTTGCTTGATAAAGGTTTCCAGCAAAGGTCATTAGATCACCTGGATCTTGATGGTTATTTGGGTTACCTGGATAGTCAGTGCGATCCCAGTTAGGGTAGTTTGATACACCTTGACAACTAGCTGAATCGCTATTGTTGTTGTCGGTATTATCTGTGTTGTTGTCATTGTTATTATCGGTATTGCTATCACTGTTACCGTCTAATGCTTTGACTTCAAACCAGTTAAAGTTCCAACCATCATTGGCAGTTGACACTACCGCTAATTCAGTGGTACCCGCAGCTAAGTTGACAGTATGGCTCACTGTTGTCCAATCTTGCCAGCCACCTGTTGCAGGGATATCAACGCTACCATAGACAGTGCCGCCACCTGGTTGCTCTAGCTTCAAGCTACTGCCTGACAAAGAAGCAACACGATAAGAAACTGAGTATTGACCAGAAGCACTGGCAGGAAGACTGAGGTTGCTGTAGGTCATCCAATCATTTAGATCGATGTAACCAACATTAGAGCCACCGCCATTATCTTGTGTGGCTTCAGTTTGAACACCTTCCATCGCTGAGTAACTTTCTGCTTGCACTAAAGCAGATACAGCGTTGTTGTTGTCATTGTTGTCATTATTGTTGTCGTTGTTATTGTTGTCATTATTATCGTTGTTGTCACCATTAGCGCCTGCTATTGAGAAGTAATTTAGGTTCCAACCGCCGATATCTGCAGCAATAGCAATAGTTTGTGCGCCCGCAGGTAAAGAAACGGTATGACTTATTTCTTGCCAGTTTTGCCAGCCACCGGTATTAGGCACAGTAACAGTACCGTATGATACTTCACCACCGCCTTGCTCTAAACGAATAACACCACCTGTACCATCAGAAGCAACACGATAAGTTACCGTAACATCGCCTGCTTGAGGCATGTTAACGTTATAGGTTAACCAATCACCATCGTCGACATAACCTATGTTATCGCCGCCACCATTATCTAAGGTTGCTTCTGTTTGGATACCTGAAGCCTGACAGAAATTTTCTGCTTGCAAAGTGCCGTTACCACTAAGCTCTGTACATGAGCCTTCTATGATTCCATTGTCTGAAGTGACGCCACCAGGCGCGCCTAATATTTCTTTGATAAAAGAAGCGGAATCTTTATAGGTGCCGTCAGACCAGAACATTGATGAATTTTCGATTTCACCCGCACCATTAAAATCTTTATCCATGTAGGCCCACATGGCACTACCCACGCCATTCGCTCTTAAAAAATCAATCCATGCCCAGGTTTCGCCATAATTTACTGGGCCTGCACCATTTGCATTGGTTACCCCCCATTCTGTTGCAAAAATTGGTACGCCGCCGTTTAAGGCATTTTGTGCAATAGCACGGTTAGCGCCTTGGTGAGTTCCAGAGTAAAAGTGAACGGTATAAGCCATGTTAGAAACATTAGCCATGTTGCCGACCACATCATCAACTTCAGCAGACCATTTAGGCGTGCCCATAACAATTAAGTTGTCTGAATATTGACGGATGAAGTTACCAATTTCTTCAGCATAGGGTTTAAGTGTTTCATTCCAAGTAACAAAGTTAGTGTAGTTACTGGCGGCACATTCATCCCAAGGACAGGTTGGCTCGTTATAAATTTCAAAAATGACGTTATCATAGCCACCCCATTTAGGTGCGACTTCGGCAAAGAAAGCCTTGGCATCTTCCCAGTTATGATGCGCAATATGGCTATGGTAATCAATGATTACATACATATCTAAGTCGATAGCAGCTTGAACGACTACATCGAGTCGATCCATATTAGCACGCCAATCGGTAGATAAACTGCCCGGCTTACCATGACCTATAGCGGCACGTACCAAATTTGCACCAAATTCATTTTTGATACGCTCTACATTTTCATAGGTATAGTACTTTTCTCCACCCCAACCGGTGTTACTCCAAAAAAGAGAAATACCTTCTAAGGCGCGACCATTGACTTCACCGCC
Source organism: Colwelliaceae bacterium MEBiC 14330 (assembly GCA_040779365.1). Taxonomy (GTDB): domain Bacteria; phylum Pseudomonadota; class Gammaproteobacteria; order Enterobacterales; family Alteromonadaceae; genus Colwellia. The sequence continues at coordinate 467,026 of JBFONR010000001.1, read as the reverse complement.
GACTAAGACTTTATTACCTTGGGTTGTAAGGGGCGCAACCGCCATTGCTGCGGCAGATGCGAGCATAGTGATTGCTGCGCAACCGGTTAGTACATTACGCAAAGTACGTTTAATTTTGTATGTCGTGTTTTTTGAATCTGTGCTAAGGCTTGATGTTGTGTGTTCAACGCTCATCTTATTCTCCAGAAGTATTTATAGTTATTTTTTATATTTCTGTTCCATCAATAATGCGAGACATCACTGTCACATTCACTATTTACAAAATGAGCAAGCTTTGCGTACCAAATTAGGTGTTTTATATAGTTGAACCGTCCCAACTTTATTTTTTCATTTTATATTAGTGCCTTACAGGTGACGATTTATTTTTAATTATATTCAATAGGCAGGAGTTGGCACTGATCAACATAAACTCATACCTATATTGAAGCTAATATAGGCGGTTAAAGAAAATAATAGAGCGCTTTAGCTTGTTACGGATTCATTTAACGAGAGCTTCGGGCTGCTTATATTATCTTTCTTTACGAAATTGTGATGGGGTTTTTCCGGTTTCGAGTTTGAACAAACGATTAAAGCTACTCTTGCTGTTATAGCCTGCTAGAAAGGCGAGTTCAATAATTGACTGATTGTCCATCTCTGGGTTAGTTAAATAGCTAATGATTTCTTTGAGCCGGTAGGCATTGATATATTCAAAAAAATTAACATTAAATTCGTTATTGATTAAATTTGATAGTAATTTGGGGGGCATTGACACCTGTTGAGCTAAATCATCAATTTTTAATTGATTGTCTAAATAGGGTCTCATTTTTCTCATATAATTATCGACACGTTCAACTTGCTCTGATGTATAAGTAACTACTTTGTCTTTTTTCGTTAAACTCTCTAATATCGCTCGGCTTACTCGTAAAATATTTCGTGGATCAGAAAGGCCAAAAAATAATAATACCGTCACTAACAGCAATTGCCCGTAATTTTCTAAAATCCCTAGTATGTTAAAGTCTATCAAATCTAAGATAGGGCGAGGTAAAAACTCGGAGACTAAAGTGAAAACAAGCAAGTAACTCTCGCTCCAAAGCCGCAAGATAATAAAGCCTATCACTAAAATTTTTAGCCAAGAATAATTTACCGACTCCGGATTAGCATATGCTTGTGAAAGTTTTTTTTGATAAGCCTGTATAGTCAACAAAGCCCAAAAACCAAAAGAAGTTCGAGTAATATTGCGAAGGTGCTCATAGTATTGAATATGATCATAGTTTAGAAAAAGTAAAAAATTACTACCTGACTCTGCTGAATAGTTGATATTGACTAGCATAATGGTAAGCAAATAAGTAAACAGGGGGAAATAGAGCAAGGCATCATACTTTCTTATTTGCAACCTCTGATATAAAGCGGAGCGGACATATAAAAGTAATAACGGGCCTTCCAACCATAATGATAATTCTAAGATGGCGAATATTGAGGGAATATTTTCAACTGACCAAGCATGAAACACCTCGCCATATAATGCTAAGGTATTGGCTGAAATAGCTACTTGTGATAACAGAAAAAAACCTAAGTAAATATGGGTAGAGTCAGATTTTCTTCCATTGAACAAGGTTGCTAAAGCGAAGAAAAAACAAGTATAACAAATCACTAATAATACAATATCGTGGCCATTAAACAGCACTGTTTTCATCTGATGTTATCTCATTTTATCGTTGGTAGCCGTATTTAAGAAAGTTTTAGGGAACAACCCCATTAACCTTTAATATATTATGCTTGCTCTTTTTGTTCTTTTCTATACTGGGTAGGAGTCATACCAACAGCTTTTTTAAAGAAGGTATTAAAAGTGGCTTTACTGTTAAAACCTGCTTGAGCCATTATTTCCAGCATGGTCACTTTTTCATTTTCTTTTTGGGCAAGTAGCGCTTTTGATTCTTCGATACGGTAACTGTTGATAAATTCAAAGAAATTTTTATCAAAATGCCGATTAATAACTTGCGATAATTGACGCGCAGGCATGTTGATCTGTGAGGCCAGGTTATCTAAGGTGAGTAGCTGATTTAAATAAGGTTTGTTCGCCTTCATGTAGTTTGATAATACGGTTACCTGTGATGGGTCAATTGCCTGTTTATCTTGTACTTGAATTGTTGAACTCTCGATACCGTTAAAAAGTTTTGACACCCGTAAACTAAAAAATATTAAGAAACTAATCAAGAACATAAGCATAAAGTTGGATGCTTGACCAAGTACTTCATAAGCAATGCTTACGTTAAGATCTATTGAAGTCATGTAACCTAAAGTCACTAAGATTGCTTGCACTCGAATAATTAAAAAGCCGATGATTAGTACTTTTAGCCACGTTAAATCGACCTCTTCTATGTCAGCAAAACTATCTTTAATTTTCTTTTGGTAAAGACGTAACTCGAGCAAACATAAAATACCACAGAAAGTTCTAAAGCATTCGCGAAATAAGTTGATAAAGCGTGTATAAAACGGCTCCTCATCAATTTGATAACCGTTGAGAATAGCAAGTTTGGTATTCGTGTCGAGTAAGTACCAGTTGTCAGCTTCATAGAATAAATATAATACAAAGGGGAGTAAATATAAGAGATCTTTTTTCTTTAGGCTGAAATCTTTATAAATGAGTGAGCGCACATAAAAGAGCAGTAATACTGACTCTAACCAATAAGCTGAGCCAAATACATAAAATATATTCGGGGAAAAGTTAATTGCAAATTGACGAAATGCCTCACCGAAATTAATTAGGGTGTCTAATGGTATTGCGGCGTAAGACAGTAAAAATAGTGCTAATAATATATTACTTTGCTTTTTACCTTTTTTTAATAGCAATAAAAAGAAGGCGAAAAGCACACATTGATAAATAGTGAACAACAATGCAAGATCAAGGGTATTAAAGAGGACAGTACTCATGCAAGGTCTGACTTATCTTATTATAATTATTTTTAATAATAATCTATCGAAACTCGCTTAACAAAGCAAATCAAAACCTCACAGTAGCAGTAAATTAGTCATATAGATTACTACTTAGTTATAGCTGCTGGATATATTTATCTAGGCCTTTTTTAGACAAAGCTACTGCAGCGAGAGGGCTTAAACCATTAGGATACTCTTCTTGCTCTAAAACAACCCACTTTGTTCCGCCGATATTTATATTAGCTTTTAAGAGCTTTAACCAGTCGATGGTATCCTGTCCAATGATAGGTTTTTTACCGGTTACCCCCTCAGGAATACCTACTTTATAGTGAGTGGTGAAAGTTCTATTAGGATATTTTTTTACATATTCAACAGGATCTTTTCCTGCGAATGTTGTCCAACCTACATCTTGTTGCAACACCACGGAATCATGAGTATTTACCGCTAAATAATCCCAGTAAGTAGCACCTTGAAAGTCGTTAAATTCATGCTGATGGTTGTGAAAGCCGGTTTTTATTTGATAAGGCGCTAACTGTTTATCGAGTTGGTTGAGTAAATTTACTACTTCCTTGATACCTTGGGGGTGCCATGCTCGCTCATCCCAACCAATAATTAAGGTATCAAGATTTAGTTGTCGATAAAAAGCTAAGGTTTTGTCGAAGTTTTCATGGTCTAGCTGTTTAAAAGAAACATGAGCGCCACTGGCTTTAAGATTAATGGAGTCTAAAAACTTCTTAAGGCCTTTGGCATCATTAGCATAAGGTCCAAATTCGCCCGCAAATTCAACGCCATCAAACCCCATATTGGCTAATTTTTTTAGTGTCCCTTTGAAGTCCTTTTCAACAGCAGCTTTGACAGACCAAAGCTGTACACTGACTTGAGGTAGTTTATTTCTAACATTTTCTTTCATATCATTAATCGTGGCGTGGGCATTAACATTGTTTAGCATGGGCAGGCATATCATAATCGACATAACTTTTTTAAGTAATTGTTTTATCTTCATCATTATCTCCTAAAATTTTCTTGGTAAATCTCTTTAAATTCGCTTAGCATTCATTTCTTTTATGCAAAAATTAACAGCGCGTGCGGTGAGAGCCATTATCGTTAAGCTTGGGTTCTGCACCGCAGATGAGCAAAAACTTGCACCGTCGGTAACAAATAGGTTTGGAATATCATGACTTTGGTTGAAAGCATTTAAGATCGATGTTTTTGGATCTCTTCCCATCCTTGCTGTACCAAGCTCATGAATGGCGAGTCCTGGTGGATTACTCATCACTCTGCTTGATACATTTTTTAACCCGACAGCTTTGAGCATTTTTTCTGCTTGTTCAGCGGCATCAATCATCATATTGGTTTCGTTATCACTAAAGCGACAATCAAATTCAATCTGCGGAATGCCCCATTTATCTGTGAGCGAGGGGTGTAAGCGCATTTGGTTTTCAAAACGTGGCAGCATTTCTCCTTGGGCAAATAAACCAAAGCGCCATTTTCCAGCCTGTTTTAATTTGTTTTTATATTCAACACCTAGGCCGTCCTGATGTTGTAAACTTTGCCAACCCTCTCTATAGGCTTGACCCGCTAAAGCATAACCTCTTAAAAACCCACGTTTTGCATCAGGTTTGAAATAAAAATTTGGTATGATAAGCCCTGTTGGTCGTCTGCCGCGATCAACTTCATCCTCAAAGCCTTCAATATCACCGCTTGCTGCAGCATTGTAATTGTGGTCCATGAGATAATGTCCTAACACACCGGAGCTATTGGCAAGACCACGAGGGAATTTTTTCGAAGTAGAGTTCATTAATATTTGTGTCGAGCCTATGGTAGAAGCACATAAAAAAACAACCTTGGCAAAATACTCCCGTGGACTTAAATCATCATTATCAATAACGCGAACTCCCTTAAGGCGATTAGTCCTTTCATCATAAATTAAACTATGTACTACACTATTCGGTGCTATGTGCAAATTGTTTGTTGCAGCAGCAGCAGGAAGTGTTGAGCTTTGCGTTGAAAAGTATCCCCCAAAAGAACAGCCTGCTTGACACTCATTTCTTGCCTGACATTGCACTCTACCTTGAGAGAAATGTAACTGTGTTGGTTTTGTTAAGTGTGCTGTACGACCTATAATTAATGGCCTGTCTGGATAAAGCTTTGCAAATTTAGCCTGTAATGCTTTTTCTGGTGAATTCATCTCAAATGGTGGCAAAAATTCACCATCAGGCAAGTTTTCTAGATTATCTAATGAGCCACTAATCCCTGCATGTTTTTCAACATGGCTATACCATTTGTCGATATCTCTAGTACGTATTGGCCAATCATTGCCATAACCATCATTTTTATTGGCATTAAAGTCGTATTCGCCTAGGCGGTAGGACTGGCGATGCCATAATAATGACTTTCCGCCAAGCTGATTAGCTCTTATCCAGGTAAAATTTGTCTCTTTTGTCGTGGTATATGGCAAATCTTTATCATTACCAAAAAAATGTTTAGTTGCATCGGTAAAGGCATAGCACTGTTGCTGAATTTGATGCTGTTCTTTCACTAATAAATTATTAACTTTGGTGCGATATGGCTGTTGCCAAGGCGCTTTATTTTCTCCAATATAATCTTTTTTATGTTCAACAACTCTACCACGTTCAATCATTAAGGTTTTAAGGCCGCGCTCACAGAATTCTTTTGCTGCCCAGCCTCCAGAAATACCTGAACCAATGACTATTGCGTCATAAACTTCTTTAGTACTTTCGATATATAAGTTTTCAGACATATTTACCTCAATGCTATTATTTCACTATGGACTATTTGATGGACTAGTAATGCAAGCCTTTTGAGCCCCAGTTTGGCTCAGAATCGTTATAAGGGATTGACCCCTGATAAACACCGGGAACTGCCAAATATCGTAATTCTTTTGAAGCGCCTACTTCTGAGGTGTAATAGCCGAAACAGATCAGTTGTTTTAATACCTTAAAATCTGCTTGCTGGCTTGCTTCAAAGTTACCTTTGCCTGTATCAAGCTCAGTTAACAACTGAAATTGCTGGTTTTTTTTTATATCGGTGAATAAAGATGAAAACTTTTCTTGGGTAACATTATCTATCAAGGTAAGTAAACGTTTCATTTTTTCTTGCGTAAAAGGTTCGTAACAATGGAATAATTGGTTATCGATAAAGCCATGTGTGTTAACTTCTGCAGCACCCAGAGTATTGGTTTTAGGGATGACTATGGCGCAAATATTTTTTAATAACTTTAGTTGTTCTAAACTAAATACCTTACCTGCTGATAAAGACTCACTTTCAATAGAAGGGGAGGTGAGTGAATACGTCATAGCAACAGAAAGTGAGTTACCGCTTAACAATGTGTTTGCGATTGTTGTGCCGACTATGCTAGATAAACCGCGAACAAAATTACGTCGTGATTCACTCGCAATGGCACTTATTTGTTTTTGTTTATTTGTCATGGTACTTTCCTTGCTCATCAACCTGTGGCTAATGCTTTGCTTGAGTTATGTTTATTGATATAAAAATATAACAAAGCAAAAGTAACGATTAATGCCATAGGAAATAGGGTTAAATTGGCTAATACACTTTGACCTGCCAATAACTCTGCCTCTGCAGTATTAGTAGTGAGCTTTGTTGCCTGCGCCCTAGCATTATCTATCCATTGACCAATAACCGGGTTCCAGAGACTTACCGCAAACATGCCAGCTCCCCCAATTATTGATAAGCCTAATGCGCCTGTATTAGGAGTGTATTGAGCAATGAAACCTATCATGGTAGGCCATAAATAAGTTACCCCAATGGCAAATAAAATAGCGGCAAAGTACACAAGGTTACCAGTTGCAACGCTCATACTATAGATACCTACTGCTGAAATAACCGCTGATGAAAGTAATACCCCAACAGGATTTAAGCGCTTAATGACCGGACCAGCAAAATAACGACCAACAGCCATCAAGCCAGTAATCATAGCCATGATAACCATAGGTGAGGCTCCGGAGGCGGCTAATATTTTATCTATCCACTGTTGAGTGCCAAGTTCAGTGGTTGCAGTTAAGCTCATGCATAGCATCATAAAAATAAATAACGGCTGCGATAGTGCTTTGATGTTACTTAAAGTGGAGGTTGCTATGGTTTTATCAAGTTTGGGAAACTGCTGTTGAGATATAATAAAGCCATAAATAACCGTTGGTACAAGCATTACCGCTATTTGAAGCTGCCATCCTAAAGCGAAATCTGTCATCAACTTTGAGGTGATTGCGCCAATGACAATCCCCCCAGGAAACCAGACATGAAAGCGATTTAACATGGTTATTTTATTATCTTTATGGATTGTTGCGATAAGCGGATTACAACTAGCCTCGACCGCACCATTAGCAAAACCAATAAAAAAAGTGGAGATAAGTAAGGTCCAAAAACCATTAGCGGTAATAGTTAAGCCCAACCCTAAAATGTGACAAACAAAGGCAACAATTAATAGTATTTTTGCCCCAAGTCGGTTATACAAAGCACCACCAATTATCATGGCAACGGGAAAGCCGAGAAAGGCCATTGAGTTAACCCAGCCTAGCTGGCTATTACTAAGTCCAAAATCCTGACTCAGTTGGTTTAATATGCCAGCACGAATAGCAAAAGTCATTGCTGTTACTGTCAGTGCTAGACAGCATGCTCTAAATAGCAGAGATGAATGATTTGTAGGTGTTGTCATGTTCTGCGTTCCCTTTTATTATTAAATGCTGACGTTTGATTAATAAGGTTAAAGCCCTAAAAGTAACTTGTTTAGCTTGCTGTCATTAGTTATGGCTGCAAAATCATCAAAGGCTTTATCGGTTGGATTAATGAGCTGTTGATCAATGAAAATAGCACCTTCTTTGGCACCATCTTCTGGGTGTTTGATACAGCATTCCCATTCTAAAACCGCCCAACCTTGATAACCGTATTGAGTTAGCTTACTGAAAATAGCATTAAAGTTTATCTGGCCATCACCTAAAGAGCGAAAGCGCCCTGGACGTTCTTGCCAAGATTGGTAACCACCATAAACACCAGAACGACCGGAAGGGTTAAACTCAGCATCTTTAACATGAAAGGCTTTGATTCTGTCATGATAAATATCAATAAAAGCTAAGTAATCAAGTTGCTGTAGAACAAAATGACTTGGATCAAAGAGGATGTTTGCTCTAGGATGATTATCAACAGCTTCAAGAAAACGTTCAAAACTTGCACCATCATGTAAATCTTCGCCCGGGTGCAGTTCAAAGCAAACATCGACACCGGCTCTTTCAAATGCATCTAAAATTGGTAACCAGCGCTTGGCCAATTCTGCAAAACCTAACTCCACTAAACCTGGAGGGCGCTGCGGCCAAGGATAGAAAGTGTGCCACAATAAAGCCCCTGAAAATGTCGCATGAGCTTTTAAACCTAATCGCTTACTTGCTTTGGCGGCGAATATTAACTGCCCAATAGCCCAGGCTGTCCTTAACGCTGGATTTTGGCGAACATGTTCAGGGGCAAAGCTATCAAACATCTGATCATAAGCAGGATTGACTGCAACAAGTTGCCCTTGCAAGTGAGTTGAAAGTTCAGTTATCTGCAAACCAGCCTGTTTAACTGTAGCGTTCAGTTTTTCGCAATATGTTTGGCTGTTTGCCGCTTGTTCAAGATCGATTAACTTTGGATCTGTTGGCAATTGTATGCCTTTATAACCAAGTTTTGCGGCCCAATGGCAAAGGGATGTAAGATCATTAAATGGCGAATCATCGCTCATAAACTGAGCTAGAAAAATGGCTGGGCCTTTAATTTTGTTCATCATTTGCTATCCTTGATTGAACTTGTCCTTGGTTTAATATTTGCTGGGTTTAAAGATAAGTCATGCCATTTAAATTCAGATTTGCTGGCAGCGACGACATTTTCAATAAATGCCATACCTCGTATCGCTTCATCAATGCCTGGGCAGGTGTGGTGAGGAAAAATATTCTCTTCATAATGACGAACTTGGTTCGCAAACTGTAAGTAAATATTGGCAAAGGCTTCCAAATAACCTTCAGGGTGTCCAGCTGGAGTGCGCATACACATTTGAGTTTCTTCAGCCATTTGACCAACCCCCGTTCGTATTAATTGAGCAGGTTGTTCTGGAAATTTTAACCACAAATTATTTGGCTCAAGTTGCGACCATTCTATACTGGCGTGCTCACCATAAACTCTTAACTTTAAATTGTTCTCTTCGCCAACGCTAATTTGACTGGCAAGTAACACGCCATGTGCACCTGAATCAAAGCGCAACATAACAGTGCCGTCATCGTCTAATAGCCTATCTTTTACATTCGTTGTTAACTCTGCGCACAATGACGTAATTTTTAAACCGGTGATATATTCAGCTAAATTTGCAGCATGTATGCCGATATCAGCGATGCAACAGCTAATACCAGCTTTACTTGGGTCTAATCGCCAGCTAGCTTGTTTGCTCGTTTCATCACTTTTTCTAGCTAACCAGCCCTGTGGATATTCAACCAAGACCTTCTTTATCTGTCCCAGTTGTCCCTCTTTAATGCGCTGTTTAGCTTCTTTTACCATAGGGTATCCGGTATAAGTGTGTGTTAAACCATACAGTAAATTTGTCTCTTGTATGATGGCTTTGAGCTTTATAGCTTCGAGTAGCGTTAAGGTAGCAGGTTTATCACTAATAACATGAAAACCATAGTTAAGTGCCAGTTTGGCAATAGGAAAGTGAAGGTGATTAGGTGTAACGATAGCAACTACTTCGATACGTTTATCACGAGTTAACTTTGCCTCTTGTGCAAACATTTCTTGATAAGATTCATAGCAACGCTCATTGTCTAAAAATAAAGATTGACCAAATAGCTTTGCTTTTTCGGGAGTGGAGCTAAAAGCACCACTAACTAGCTCCATCTGTCCATCCATTTGTGCAGCAAGTCGATGAATGCTGCCAATAAAGGCACCTTCACCGCCACCAACCATGCCCAAACGAACTTTCCTAGGGCGAATATTACTCATATTAAGACTCTTCAGGCTATTACAAACTAACAGGTTAAGGGTTAGTTGGTTAATTTTGATTCAATTGAGTATATCGGTAGCAACATTGCAGGGTTAATATAAAATCGGATGATGGTGCAACAAATTCGGCGTTTATAAAATGATTTTTTTTGCTATTATTCGATGAAATTTATTTTTATTTAATCGAAATGAAAGCAAATACGTTGTTAAATAAGGTGAGCGTTCAACAGGTTCTCACTATGTTCGATATGTTACCAGACATTATTTTTTGGATAAAAGATAATCAGAGTCGCATAGTATATGCGAATCAAATTTTTGTTGAACATCTTGGTTATATCAGCCTTGAACAGGTGTTGGGAAAATCCGATGCTGATTTATCTCCCAACCATATTGCCAAGCAATTTATTGCTGATGATAAAAAAGTAATGTTAGGCGAGACAGTAACAGACCGTTTAGAGATGAATATTAATAAAGCCGGTGAGCTTGCTTGGTTTTCTACTTCGAAACGACCATTGTTTGATGAGCATAAGGTCATTATCGGCTCATATGGTTTTACTCGACACTTGCAAAAAACAGTAAAGACATTATCAGGTATAGATGAGTTAAAAATTCCAGTACAGTATATCAGAAAGAATTTTCATAAAGAAATCTCTATAGAAAAGTTAGCGCAAGTGGCTCATTTATCGATTAGTGCATTAGAAAGGCGCTTTAAGAAGTATTTAGCAAAAACACCTAAACAGTTTATTCGTCAAATTAGATTAGAGAATGCGAGGCGATTATTGATAGAAACTCAACTACCTATAGCACAAATTGCTTATCAATCAGGATTTTCAGATCACAGTTATTTTAGTAAGCACTTTAAGTTAATGTTTGCAGAATTACCTTCTCAATTTAGGCTTCAGTCTCGATCTTCGACAAAGTTAAGCTAACTTAAGGCAACTTTTTTTTATAAGAGCTACTTTTTATCGGTTAATTTCATTAAAATTACATCATATATCTAAAGGTAGCTGCTATTTATGAAATTTAGTCCCCTAGTACAAGAGTTAATTGATTCTCTCAAGTGTTTACCAGGCGTTGGTGCTAAGTCAGCGCAACGTATGGCATTTCAGTTATTAGAAAGAAATCGTCGTGGTGGTAGTAAGCTTGCCAGTACTTTAGCACGGGCCATGACTGAGGTAGGTCATTGCCAAGAATGTCGAAACTTCACAGAAGAGCCATTATGCGAAATATGCCAAAGCCCTAAACGTCAACTTTCAACGACACTTTGTATTGTTGAAAGTCCGGGAGACGTCATTGCGATTGAGCAAACAGGCGAGTTTTTTGGTAAGTATTTTGTCTTGATGGGGCATTTATCTCCAATCGATGGCATAGGACCTGATGATTTAGGTTTAGATATTTTAGCTAAGCAATTTGCTAGTGGTCAGTTTAAAGAAGTCATTTTAGCAACTAACCCAACCGTAGAAGGGGAAGCAACAGCACATTTCATTGCAGAGCTTGCTGAGCAACATCAAATAAATATTTCAAGAATTGCACATGGCGTGCCGGTGGGCGGAGAATTAGAATATGTGGACGGTAATACCTTGTCTCATGCTATTTCAGGTCGTAAGAGCTACCAAGTGTAGCTCTTGACTCATACCAATATTGCTTAACCACCAATAAACTTTACTTTAAAACCTGATTTTTCGAGTACTTGTTGGATAACATCACGTTTGTCACCTTGAACTTCAATAGTTTCTCCGACAACAGAGCCGCCAGTTCCACAGGTTTTTTTGAGTTTTTTGGCTAACGCTTTGAGTGCTTTTGCCTCTAAGCCTAGGCCACTAATAACAATGACTCCTTTTCCTTTTCGGCCTTTGGTTTCACGCCTGACATGTGCATAACCATCACTGGGGGTAACCTGCTCTTGCTTTTTGTGATGAATACGGCCTGTGTCCGTTGAATAAACGAGTGAGTCATCACTGGCAGGTATTGTGTTATCAGGCTCAATAGGTGTTTTGCCAAAAGCGCCTGCTAAGTCACTTAAACTAGATAAACTATTTTTCATATATCACTCTTTACATTCGATAGACAAAATACGGACAAAATAAAACCACGACTTGCTTTCGCAAGCGTGGCTTCATTATAGCAATATTGTTTTGCGCTTAATACTGCAGAGCTATAGTTTGTTTAAGTGGTTAACTTATAATTTGCTTTCTAATTCGGGTAAGGCATCGAACAAGTCGGCAACAATACCGTAGTCAGCTACCTGAAAAATTGGTGCTTCAGGGTCTTTGTTGATGGCAACAATTACCTTAGAGTCTTTCATGCCCGCTAGATGTTGAATAGCACCACTAATGCCGACAGCGATGTATAAATCAGGGGCAACAATTTTACCGGTTTGACCGACTTGCATATCATTTGGAACAAAACCAGCATCGACAGCAGCCCGAGATGCACCAATAGCCGCACCTAGTTTGTCTGCAATGCCATCAAGTAATTTGAAATTATCACCATTTTGCATACCACGACCACCAGAAATAACGACACTTGCAGCACCTAGATCTGGGCGCTCTGAAACAGTAAATTCGTCATTCACATGGCTTGAAATACCTGCATCAGTTGCTAAGTCAAGTGTCACAATATCTGCATTACCATCAGTAGCAACAGCATCGAAGCCAGTAGTACGAACAGTAATTACTTTCTTGCTATCTAAGCTTTGTACTGTAGCAATAGCATTACCCGCGTATATTGGACGTACAAAAGTATCGCTACTTTCAACATCGATAATGTCGGAAATTTGTGCAACATCTAATAACGCTGCAACGCGAGGCATAAAGTTTTTACCTGTGGTTAATGCGGTTGCTAAAATGTGCTCATAATCACCAGCTAATTCAGTTACTAATAAACTGACGTTTTCAGCAAGCTGATGTTCATAAGCGGCGTTATCAGCCACTAAAACTTTATTTACCCCATTAACTTTAACGGCTGAATCAACAGCATTTTGACAGTTAAAACCCGCAACAAGTAAGCTAATATCACCACCAATTTTTTGCGCCGCTGCTACAGTTTTCAGCGTTTCTGCTTTTAATGTAGCGTTGTCATGTTCTGCAATTACTAAAATACTCATGAGATCACCTTGGCTTCATTCTTTAATTTTTCTACTAACTCATCAATAGTTTCTACTACTATACCTGCTTGACGCTGTGCTGGTGGAGTGACTTTTAATAACTTAGTTCTCGCACTTAAATCAAGACCAAATTCGGCCACTGGCTTAACGGCTAATGGTTTACGTTTGGCTTTCATGATATTGGGTAATGAAGCATAACGCGGTTCGTTTAAACGTAAATCAGTGGTAATGATTGCGGGTAAGTTAAGCGCTACTGTTTGTAAGCCACCATCTACTTCACGTGTGACATTGACTTTGTCTCCTTCCACCTTAACTGCTGAAGCAAATGTACCTTGTGCTAAGCCAGTTAATGCTGCAAGCATTTGACCGGTTTGGTTATTATCGCTATCAATTGACTGTTTACCTAAAATAACCAATTGTGGCTGTTCTTCTTCAATAACTTTCTGTAAAAGCTTAGCTATGTTTAGTGCATCTAAGCTTTCTTCTGTGTCTATTTGGATTGCACGATCAGCGCCAAGTGCTAGCGCCGTTCTTAATTGTTCTTGGCAAGACTTATTACCAATAGAGACTGCAACAATTTCAGTTGCTGTGCCTGCTTCTTTTAAACGTACAGCTTCCTCAACGGCAATTTCACAAAAAGGGTTTATTGCCATCTTAGTATTGGCAAGATCTACATCGGAATTATCGGCTTTTACCCGAACTTTGACGTTATAGTCAATAACACGTTTTATTGGAACTAGTACTTTCATCGTAGCCTCTGAAAAGGTTTGTTAATATACAAGAATAGTTAAAAGATACCCTTCGTTAACGTAAACGTCAACGTAATCTTGGTGAAAACTTTTAAACTAAGATACAATCTATTTAAATGCACATATCGGTGTCTTGCTTGGGCATCTGTTATAGGATACTATCAAACGCCTGTTTGAATATCAAACGCATGTTTTAATTTTGCCGAAAGTTCATATATATAGTCAGTTTTAAGTGAGAGCAAACCTTAAAACTGAATAGCTTAAAAACACAATAGAATAATACTGGGAGATCTTATGGAACGCGAATCGATGGAATTTGATGTAGTCATTGTTGGCGCTGGCCCCGCAGGTTTATCAACAGCTTGTCGTTTAATGCAACTAGCACAAGAAAAAGCACAAGAGTTAATGGTTTGTGTCGTTGAAAAGGGCTCTGAAGTGGGGGCTCATATTCTTTCAGGTGCCGTTTTTGAACCTAGGTCTTTAAATGAATTATTTCCTGATTGGCAAGAGAGACAGGCACCTTTGACCACTAAGGTGACTGGCGATGATATTTATCTATTAAAAAATGAAGAGGCCGGTATTAAAGTTCCCGGTTTTTCGGTACCCAAAACTATGCATAATGATGGCAATTATATCGTTAGTATGGGCAATGTTTGTCGTTGGTTGGCAGAGCAAGCTGAGGGCTTGGGCGTTGAAATATTTCCAGGTTTTCCTGCACAAAGTATAATTTATAATGATGATGGCAGTGTTGGTGGTGTTATTACCGGTGATATGGGCTTAGACGCTGAGGGTAAAGAGAAAGACTCTTTCATGCCTGGTATGGAATTGCGTGCTAAGTACACTGTTTTTGCTGAAGGCTGTCGTGGTCACCTTGGCAAAGAGTTAATTGAAAAATTTGCGTTAGATAAAGACAGCTCTCCTCAGCATTATGGAATAGGTTTTAAAGAGATATGGGATATAGATCCGCAAAAACACCAAGAAGGTTTGGTTGTGCATACTGCTGGTTGGCCACTTGATAAAGATACCACAGGTGGTGGTTACCTTTATCATGCAGAAAACAATCAAGTGTTTGTTGGTTTAATTGTTGATTTAAATTATGTAAACCCTCATCTTAGCCCCTTTGATGAGTTTCAACGTTATAAGCATCACCCAAAAATTAGTCAATATTTACAAGGCGGAAAACGCGTTTCTTATGGTGCCCGCGCGATGGCAAAAGGTGGCTTTAATTCATTACCTAAGATGACTATGCCCGGGGCGCTGTTAATAGGCTGTGATGCTGGCACGATTAATTTTGCAAAAATCAAAGGTAATCATACTGCGATGAAGTCTGGTATGATAGCTGCTGAAGCTATCATTGATGCCTTAGTAACAAATGAAGGCTTAGCAACAGAAGGTAAACAAGACTTAACAAAATTCACTGAGCTTTATCAAGCTTCCTGGTTATTTGATGAGTTATATAATACCCGTAATTTTGGCCCTGCTATGCATAAATTTGGCACCATGCTAGGTGGGGCTTATAACATGGTCGATCAAAACATTTTTGGCGGAAAATTACCGTTCAATTTTAAAGATGACACCCTTGATTATGCGCAGTTAAAACTTGCTGCAGATATGCCTGTGATCAACTACCCTAAGCCAGATAATATCTTGAGTTTTGATAAATTATCTTCGGTATTTTTATCAAATACTAACCATGAAGAAGAGCAACCGTGTCATTTGAAATTAACAGATACAGATATCCCTATTTCAGTAAATCTTGTGAAATTTGATGAACCAGCACAGCGCTATTGCCCAGCGGGAGTTTATGAAGTAGAAGAAACCGAAGCAGGTAAGATGTTTGTCATTAATGCTCAAAATTGTATTCACTGTAAAACTTGTGACATTAAAGATCCAAGTCAAAATATTACTTGGGTTACGCCAGAAGGAACGGGGGGACCCAACTATCCAAATATGTAATAGGCATTGCTTGCTACTCAGTTAGCTTATCGATAGTGAAAGACCCAATGACTCGAATGAGTTGTTGGGTCTGATACTCTCTTTAGTTAATTTTTTAGTTAGCGGTATCGATAAGGTTATAGTGCTTTAACTCAGGGATAGCATGATGAAGCTCAGTCTCTATTTTATCTAACTGGCTAAGTTTCTGACAAAAAATTTTTGCTTTGTTGTCTAGGGCTTTTGCTCTGTCTGTTACTTCCAGATCTAGCCCTTTACTAATTGAGGTTAAACGTTTATCAAATGTCGCTATACGGGTTTCCCCTTGATACTCATTTTGCTGTTCATCTTTAAGCATTGATTGGCCAACAGCCTCTAAAATAGTGCCGATTGAATTAGCAATAATCGCTTCGATTTCTTGCTCAAACTCACCAGTAAATAATTCATCAAAGTCATTCAAGTCTTGCGGCGCTATATAATAATTGTTAGCGCTTTGGTTGAAGCGGGCACGCATTCGCCATTTCAATTCATCAAATTTAGCTTGTACTTTTTGTTGTGAGGCACTATTTTCTCCGGTTAAGCCGGTGATAACTTCATTGACTGCTTTTAACCCTATATCAACGCCTTCAATTGCTATTGTGACAATTTCAGGTACTTGCTGGCGAATACCAGTACTAAATTGCGATAATAAAGCTTGCTGTTCACTTGTTAACGACTGTTCTCTGCCTTGAATAAAGAGTTGTTTGCTGTTATTTATTTGTACTTGGGTTTTTGAATTGTCCACTATTCGAATGTGCTTCGGCGCAATGATTATACCGTAACTCAAATTGATAGAGCATTGTTGTGCCTGAACTTGCTGATACCAAGGTAAAAGCAATAGGGTAAAAATGCTATATTTCAGTTTTTTTGTGTAACTCATATTGATTAGGTATTTACTATTGGATCAATGATTACTTTACGTTCTTTGCAAATCATTTTACTTGGCCCATATTCTCGTCTAGATCTGTCATTGAAGTCACCAACAATAAGTTCGACGCCATGATAAAGCTTTTCGGTTGCCTCAATATAGACACTAGCTATATAAGTTTGTATAGCTTCTTCTAATTTCTGTTTTTTATTTGATATCTGACCTACTTGCTTGGCATGAAATTGATAAGTGGGCACGATTTTGGCCAATAACTCAGGTTTAGCTTTTTCTTTTGGTAGTTTTTTTAACTTATTAATTGCCGATTTAAGTTCATCTGTTTGTGCTAATTCAAGTTTTAGTAATTCATCAACTTTTTGAATTTCATTCTTAAATTGAATTATTTTGTGTTCAAAGTTTATTACAGTATTGCTACCTGCTGTAGCGCCAATCATACCAGCATGGACTGATGTTCCTGCTTTAGTGTAACCACCAATAAGTTTACCGTTAGCTCTCTCTTCAGATCCTATCCAAAGTCGGCCGTCTATATCTAAAATACTATGCAGTAATTGGTTTTCAATACGAATATCTTGACCACAAGAAATTTGAGCATATTGCCCATACTTTGCAAAAATACTCCCTTTAGCACTGATGTTGACACTCATAATAACATCAGTAATCTCAGTTTTTTCGACATCATGTTTTCGGCCAATAATACCGCCAGCAATAGTGATGTTACCGCCTGATTCTAGTGTAGCTGACTCAACAAAGCCTCCTACAGTGATATCGCCAGAGGCTTTAACTTTCATGCCTTCTGTCACATCACCATCTATGATGACACTACCGGTAAAGTTAATATTACCAGTAGCAACGGTGACTTCCTTTATTTTATAAACTTCGTCAACTTCCATACCATTATTAATGAGTTTAGGTAGGCCAACTTTTTCGGAAATTAAAATATTTTTATTTTTTGCACTTAATGAGGTACCTTCACCAACAACTAATTCAACGTCATTACCAGGTACTGGAGGTAAAGGCGTTGCTGTTACTGTGTAGCCGGGTACTCCCTGAGTTAAGGGGATTTTCTTTGCAAGCGGATCGCCAATTTTTACGCAAATAATATCACCTAAATCACGCATGTCGACGCTACCATCTTCACGTTTTTTAGGTTTTAAAATGCGAGTTTGGACACTTTCCACCAGTGGCTTTATTACGGCATCTTTGCCGTTAACCGCTAGTTTGCCAGTGGCTATTTTCATCACTACATGACTATTAGGGGCTTCTTTAGCGGCAAGGTGTGCTAACTGTAATAAATGCTCTTTACTGAAGCCTTTTTTAACGCCGGCTTCTTGCGCCGCTGTTAAAATGGCTTTTGCACTAAGATGCTTTCCCCCCTGTGCAGTGGTTATTTCCGCGGAAGCAGCCATTTCATCACTGTCTATTGTAATATCAATAGCGGCATCAATGCGTTCAAGCACTTGATAACGAATCTCTCTGCCTGTTTGTTTATCTTGCAGGGGTTTTAAGACATCATTTAACTCAGCAATAGCATTTTTAATGTTACTATCGCTCATACGTAAGGCTTTAAAGTCAGAAGCTGATATTAACGCTTTAATAGTTAAGGCTGAGACTATGTCACCACCTTTGATAGGCTCCAAAACAAGATCGATATTATTGTTTTTATTGGAGGTTAAACTGGCTTTGGTCATTACAAATACTCCACCTATTCGTTAAATATAGTTTAGCTAAATGACGAATACGCGCTTTTTTAAATGATGTTTTATTTAACGTTATTATAAATAGTGATTCTGATGTATTTTAATAAAGCTTTTTGTACCTTGTTTTGAGTAGTCAACTTTATACTCAACTCCATCTAGAGCCTGAACAAACAGTAGCGTTTTTTCTTCACCAAATAACTCAGTTGACGTTATATCAACGATATCTTGATAAGCCTTTTTGGCGATTGAGCGTTTTGCAGGAATTACACCCTTGTAGATACCAATGCCTCGATGACTAACTATTATGACGTCTTTATCCCCATTTAGAACCAATAAATCGAATTTTTTTACTTTGTGAATAACGGTGTTACGACCACTAGTTATAAAATTTTTTTCTATCAAAATGTACCCCTGATATTATCTTTTATTTATTTTTTCTATCTAGCTAATATATAAATTTTTGCTAAACTAAGCAATGATTATGCAGGTACTAAACTGCATATATCATTCCTCGAACTTATAGTTTATTTCAAGTTACTTACTTAAATCCTTGTTACTCGGTTGAGAAAAAGAGCGTTCTAGCACATAGCTGGGGATTGATGTTAATTTGCTAGTAAATCGACGCAGTAAATCTAGCCCTGTCGCGGCGACAAAATGTTGAAATTGTCGTCGTTTATAAGGTAATAATAAACATTGTGTTTTAATGTTATCTATACTGCCCCATGCTAACCAAACTGTACCGACTGGTTTTTCTGCACTGCCGCCATCGGGCCCAGCAATACCTGATACCGCAATAGCTATGTCAGCGTTAGATTTTAGCAGGGCACCTTTTGCCATGGCTATTACAACGGCTTCACTGACTGCGCCATGTTGTTGTAAAACTTTTTCAGGAACAGCCAACATCGCAGTTTTCATGTGGTTACTATAGGTGACAAACCCCGCTTCAAAACTATGGGAGCAGCCACTGACTTGGGTTAATTGACTGGCAATTAAGCCGCCAGTGCATGACTCTGCGCTAGTAACTTTTAAGTTGTTTTTTTCTAGCTGTTCAAGAAGATGTTCAGCAAGAGATTTAGGTTCATCTTTAATTTCTGCGATAAGGTGATCGCCAAGGATATCGGTGAGTTTTTTCAACCATGACGCTTTTAGTGCTGTAGTTTTAATACCATTGGTTGTTAGTTTAACTTCAAGTAAAGGAGAGCCTGCTCGAAAACCTAAATCAATTTCTTTAGGCCAATCAGGTAACCGTTCATCTATCAGTTTTTGTAAACTTGATTCACCAATGCCAAATACCTGTAAGCGTGTTACATCAGTGATTAAACCTTGGGGTAAATGTTGACTTATGTCGGGAAGTATTTGTTCATTGAGCATGGTTTTTAATTCGTGTGGTACTCCCGGTGTACAATAAATATCACAGTCTTGATGACGGATTGAGAAACCGACGGCACTGCCACTTTTATTAGGGATAATGTGACAGTTTTCAGGTAAAAAGGCTTGTTTTAGGTTAGGAGCATTTAACTCACTACCTCGCTGTTGACACCATTTAGTTATATGACTGAGAGCCTTCGGATGCTCGACTAAGTTAACTTGCATGGCTTGGGCTAGGGCTTGAGCCGTTAAGTCATCAATAGTTGGTCCTAAACCACCATTAATAATTAAAATATCACTGGTGCTAGCCATCTGGTTTATTTCGCTGGTAAGTAGACTAAGATCATCTGCAATCGTTACTTTTCTTGAGATTTCAAGGCCGATATCTTTGAGAGTTTGCGCCATCATAGCAGAATTACTATCGACGATATCCCCAGTCATTAATTCATTTCCGGTTAATAAAATTTGTACCCTTGGTGAAGACATTGATAGTTTCCTAAAAATAATTATTCGGTAAATGTAAACTTTTTTACATTAACTTACATCTTGTATTTTTATAACTGTAATTAAAGTTAATAAGTAGGATATTCCCTTATGAGCAATGCATTTAAAATTAGTATATTCACATTTGGCTTGTTTACCTTGTTTATCTTTCAATCATGGGCACAAATTAGTGAAGAAATTGAACAGTCTTTCGTGGTTCACAGTCGCAGTGATTTCAGTTTAGATAATATAAATGGCAAAGTAAAAATCAATAGTTGGCAAAAAAGCGCGATTAAAGTAAAGGCAAAAATTATCGCAGAAACACAAGCGTCGCGTGATAAGATCACTATACAAATAAAGCAACTAGGACAAAAAGTATCTGTTTATACCGATCATAAAGACAAATCATATCAGCTAAAAAATGCCGATGTTGCTCGAGTTGACTATGACGTTTGGTTACCAGCTCAAACAAAACTAGCTAATATTACCTTGGTTAATGGGACGTTAATTATCGAAAAGATTGCTGGGGACCTTGTTGCTGAGATAGTTAATGGCTCTTTCAAGGCTAATGGATTACGTGGGAATAGTGACATTAGCTCAGTTAATGCTAGTGTTAAAGTAGTTTACGATGACATACCAAGTGAGCTAGACGATATTGCGCTTAAAACGGTTAATGGCAGCATTAAGCTAGCGCTTCCTGAAAATATCAATGCAGACGTTCATGCTGATACTATGTATGGCTCTATTAAAACGGCATTTGCTTTACAGACAAAAAACAACCGTTTATTTGGCAATACTCTTGTTGATGCAAGTGGTCAAGGTGGAGCAAAAGTAAATTTAACCAGCATAACTGGCGATATTGAGTTATTAAAAAGCAAATAGTGGAAAAAGGGCTTGTTTTACTTTGAGTCACTCCACTTAAGCACAACATAGTTAACACTAAGTTTTGACTTATTATGATTAACTAATAACTTTATATTCTAATTCGATAGAGTAAAACTTAGGAAAATTAACCGTGAATCAAGTAAATTACCCCAGAGCGTTACTTTTTGGTCGTTGGTATCGAAATGACTTTGATGAAAATGGCAATGAAACCATTGAATACGCTCAACTTAGTAGTGATGGAAGTTTTGAGTTTACTTTTATAACACTTAGCCAAGAAGGTAATGTAAGTAAGAGTATTACCGAGCTCGGTGATTGGGGGCTTGTCGCTGATATTCATTTCACCATGACAAAAAATGAACTCATCGATGACGAGCTCTACGCTGCAGACTTAAATAATGATGATAATTATCAAGTATATAAAGTATTAGCTTTAGATCATCACATTTTTCATTATCAACACAGATTAACCGGCGAAGAATATATTATGCGACGGGTTGTTGATAACCCTGGTCATTGTTAGAATGACGAGCAAGAATTCACTGATTTACCTTGAATGCAAATTGAAGTTAAATAATTGAAGTTAACCAAAAAAGTTAGAGATAATTAATGAAGCGTTTAAAAGCAGCAAGTTTAATTACTGCAATAAAAACCCCTTACACTGAAACGGGCGAAGTTTGTTTAAAAAGTTATGATGCACTTGTCGAGCAACAAATTGCTGCCGGTGTTGATGGCATTGTCGTTGGTGGTACAACCGGAGAAGGTCACTTATTAAGCTGGGAAGAACATTTAATGCTCATTGCTCATTGTGTTCACCATTTTAGTGATAAACTCATTATTGTAGGAAATACAGGCAGTAATAATACGCGTGAAGCAATTAAAGCCACAGAAAATGGCTTTGCTAGTGGTATGGATGCTGCACTACAAATTAACCCATATTACGGTCGTACTTCCTTGCAAGGTGTTAGTGAGCACTTTAATAAAGTATTAGATATCGGTCCCGCATTTATCTATAACGTACCGGGGAGAACTGGACAGGATCTAACGCCAGAAGTTATTGAACCACTTGCAAAACATAAAAACTTCATTGGTGTTAAAGAATGTAGTGGTAACGAGCGTATCAGTTATTATGAAAAGCAAGGTATTGCTTGTTGGTCCGGTAATGATGATGAAAGCTATGCTGGCCGTCATGAATATGGTTCACATGGCGTCATTTCGGTAAGCTCAAATATTATTCCGGGCATAATGCGCCAGTTAATGGATAAAGAAAATTTATCGCAAACCTCAGTGTTGAACGAGCGTGTGCAGGGATTGATGAAGTGGTTATTCTGTGAACCGAACCCTATTGCGATTAATACCGCTTTGATGATGACAGAAGCAGTACCCAAAAATATCAGGTTACCTTACTTGGCGTTAACACTTGCACAACGTAAAGAGGGGCTTGCTATATTGCAAGCTATCGATAGTAAAGAGTTAATTGGCGATAGCTTATTGTTATTAGAAGACACTGATTTTAATTATTGTGTATAACCCTGGTTCATACACTTAGTTGTTGCACTAAAGCCTCGGTGATAACTGAGGCTTTAGTGCTTTTGGTAGTTCAAAAGTGCGTTCTATGTATTCATTATTGAGTGTTGCCAGCGGACAAACAAACTTAAGTCTAACAGCACATAGCTGCAAATCATTGTTTTCATATGTATCAGCAATACCATGTAACCTATCACCAACGACAGGCATTCCTATGCTAGCTGCATGAATACGAATTTGGTGTTTTCTACCACTATCAATTTTTACTTGAACTAATGAACGATCATTTTGCTGGTCATAAGCCAAGCAGGTAAAAGTACTGCGAGCACTTTTTTTGTCAACATCACTAGTAATTACTTCAGGTTGAGGTCTGAGGTGATGATTGCCATGCACAATAATGTGATAGTATTTTTCTAATTGATGATGCTCAAACATGGCTGATAAAGCACGTGCTGCTTTTTTACTGTGGGCTATTAGTATCAGTCCTGTTGCAGCTTTGTCTAGTCTATGGACAATAAATACCGGACGCTCATTTGGTAAATGTTGTTGGGCAAAACGAGTGATAGTGCAATGATCGCTCCATTTTGACCCTTGTGATAACATACCAAAAGGTTTGTACCAAATACTGTAATCACCTAAATCTTCGATTAAAACTGCTGGGGAAGTTTTTGTCGCAAGCACTTGGGGATTGTAATAAAAGTGTAATGTATCACCAACAGATAGCTGCTTTTTTAGCCGGCGTAATCGTTGGGTTTTTTTAGCATTTTTACACGGCGTAAACCATAAAGCCCCTTTACTTATCGCCTGTTTTAATGAAGCTGTTGAAAGCTCGATATTTTGGCTGTGGCAATATGCCTGCAAGACTGAAAGTACTGTCTTTTCGCTTGTTGCAGTGATTATGATATGCCATTCAAATTTTGTAACGCTATTTTGATTGACTTCTGTGTTTGTACCAGCACGAATAAGTTTCAACATGTTTTTTTTGAGTGGCAAAGTAGTGTCTTTATTTTACTAGGTTTATTGTCAGAGCAAAGCTAAAATAGCCAATTGATAAAAATAACTTTACACTTTGAAAAGGGAGCTAACTATGAGCCGTGATTTAACTATTTTTCCAGAAGATGACATAGGAAATACCTTGTGGCAAAGACAGCTTAATGGTGATGAACTGCTTAATGAACGTGAAATAGAGTTTTCTGTTTTATTTCCAAGTCAAGCGTTAGCGTTACAATTTGGCCAGTTGTTGTTAGAAAATAATCAAAAATTGTCCTTTACTCCGTATGAAGCTAATCCAGAGCTACCTTGGGAAATTACTGCTTACCCTTATATGTCGGCAACGTATGAAAATATCACCCATTATCAAGCACTGTTAGTCACTAATGCGGCCCCCCTAAGTGGAGAATTTGCTGGCGTTTACTTTATCAGCTAATGCTAATGCATGCTTTTACTAACACGAGTTATTTAATTTAGGACCTTTATGAGTATTAATCTTGAACAATTTTCTGTCATGCAAAAAGCCAGTAAAGCTTCTTTTTTTGAGCAAAAGAAGCTAATTAAACAAGTCATGAGCGGACAGACAGTGTGTTGTAATATCTGTAAAGCGCCTCTCAAGCTATATACCCCTGAAGATGAAGGTAACGCAGGTATTCGCTGTATCAAGGGCTGTACTGATATATTACTAGATTTTGTTTAAGCTGTTCAGCTATGTTTCTTTTAGTATTCATTTATAAAAAAGTAACAATATCGTCTAAGCTCTTTTTTACTTGGGCATGAGCAGGAACGGTAGCATCTTCGCTCGGGTAACCCGCAATCAGTAACATATAGGCGCGCTCATTATCACCCCGTTGACATACTTTATTTAAGAAAGACATGGGTTTAGGGGTGTGAGTTAGTGTCACAAGTCCTGCATTATGTAATGCGGTAATTAAGAAACCTGTCGCTATACCAACAGATTCATGCACATAATAATTAGTATTGTTATCTTCTGCTTTAATACCGCCTCTTTTTTGACTAAAAATTGCGATTAACCAAGGCGCATCTTGTAAATAAGGTTTATCTGCATCCGTCCCCAAATTCTTTAATGCATCAAGCCATTCCTTACCGGCACGGCCATCATAGAAGCCTCGTTCGTGAAACTCAGCTTTTTCTCTGATTTGTTTCTTGATGTCGGCGGAGTTAATCGCAACAAAATGCCAAGGCTGGTGGTTAGCGCCACTAGGCGCGGTGCCCGCTGCCTTAAGGCAGTTTTCAATAATACTTTTATCTACTGCCCTGTTACTAAAACTGCGAATAGTATGACGGCGTTTTATATCATTATAAAATGCTTCGGAGCGCGCTAGCATTTCAGCTTCAGGGTATTCGATGTAATCTGACAGGGGAGAGCAATCATGTTGTTGCATAGTAAGATATCCTTTTATTATTATCTGATGTTGGATTTATCTGAGATAGTATTGTAGATATTACTTACACTATTTTAATAAACGATAAAAGGCAAGTAGAAAGCCTGGCTTTTAGCACAATCTTGCTGCTTTTAAAGTGCAATAGATGCTAAGTGGAATTGAGCTTATAGAGTGTGGCGTTAATTCATTTTGGTAAATGCAGCTGCGTTTACATTGAACTAGCTTGGTTTCTTGCTGGCTATGATGGTCATAAAAACCGACAAACTTAGCGAAGTTTGTCGGTTTCTCTGGGGATTTAACTTTGTTTTTGCTTAGTGGTTAATTAGCCAATAAAAGCACGAGCGTTACGGAACATGCGCACCCATGGCGAATCTTCACCCCAGCTGTCAGGATGCCATGAATTAGCAACAGTTCTAAATACACGTTCTGGGTGGGGCATCATAATTGTCACACGACCATCTGTGGTGGTTAGTGACGTAATACCATCAACAGAGCCGTTAGGGTTAGCAGGGTAAGTTTCTGTCACTTCACCGTAGTTGTTAACATAACGCATTGATACTGTGCCTGAGTTATTGGCAGCGTCAACTGCAGCATCAGATTTAAATTCAGCATGACCTTCACCATGTGAAACAGCAATTGGCATGCGTGATCCTGCCATACCTTTAAACAGTACCGATGGACTTTCTTGAATTTCTACTAAGGAAAAACGTGCTTCAAAGCGTTCTGACTTATTCTGTACGAAGTGCGGCCAGTGTTCGCTACCCGGAATGATTTCTTTTAAGTTAGACAACATCTGACAACCGTTACATACGCCTAAGGTGAAGGTATCATCACGTTCAAAGAATGCTTTGAACATTGCACGGGCATTGCTGTTAAACAAAATTGATTTCGCCCAACCCTCACCAGCGCCTAATACATCGCCGTAAGAAAAACCACCACACGCAACTAAACCATTAAAGTTGGCTAAGTCTGTCCGGCCAGATAAGATATCTGACATATGAACGTCGATGGCGACAAAACCAGCTCTATCAAATGCTGCGGCCATTTCTACATGTGAGTTAACGCCTTGTTCACGTAAAATAGCAATGCGTGGATGCGTGCCTTCACTGGCGTCTTTAACAATTAAGTCTGCAACAATATCTTCATTGATATCAAAAGTCAGCTTGGTGTTTAAACCGGGATCCTCAGTATCAAACTTAACGTCATGCTCTTGTTGCGCACATTCAGGGTTATCACGTAATGACTGCATTTTATAAGTTGTTTGTGCCCAAAGCGTTCGATAGTAGGTACGAGAGTTCTCGAGTACTACATCACCATT
The DNA here is from genome assembly GCA_040779365.1 of Colwelliaceae bacterium MEBiC 14330. Lineage (GTDB taxonomy): Bacteria > Pseudomonadota > Gammaproteobacteria > Enterobacterales > Alteromonadaceae > Colwellia. The sequence continues at coordinate 440,731 of JBFONR010000001.1, read as the reverse complement.
ACGAGTAAAGCGGATAGTATCTTCATTATTTAAACCACCTATGTTGCTGCAACAGTCTAAAATGCCATGTTTAGCTAAAACAGCATTAATTGCATCAATGTCGCTCTCGAGAACTTGTATAACACCACCTAACTCTTCATTAAACAGTGTTGCTAAGTCGTCATTGTCGCCTGCTGATAGTTTCGTAATATCAATATCAACACCGGTATGGCCAGCAAAAGCCATTTCAGTGACGGTGGTGAATAAACCACCATCTGAAATATCGTGGTAGGCAATAATTTTTTCATCACGTACCAGGGTTTGCATCGCGTTGAAGAAACCCTTTAATGTTTCTGCGCTATCAACGTCAGGCGTTTCATTACCTAATTGCTTATAGACTTGTGCTAAACATGAACCACCTAAGCGCTTCTTACCTTTTGATAAGTCGATAGCAATTAAACGAGTATCGCCTTTGTCTGTACGAAGCTCTGGCGTTACTGTTTTACGGATATCTTCAACAACACCAAAAGCCGTTATAATTAAAGAAAGGGGTGATGTGACTGATTTAGACTCACTATTTTCATCCCATTGGGTCTTCATTGACATAGAGTCTTTACCGACAGGAATCGTTAAACCTAGTGCAGGACATAGCTCTTCACCGATAGCTTTTACGGCTTCGTAAAGACCTGCATCTTCGCCAGGGTGACCGGCAGGAGACATCCAGTTAGCGGATAGCTTGATACGGTTTAAATCACCTATGTCAGTACCGGCAATATTGGTCAGTGACTCTGCTACGGCTAAACGCGCAGAAGCGCCAAAATTTAGTAAGGCCACAGGGGTACGTTCACCTAATGACATGGCTTCACCGTGATATGAATCAAGCGCTGATGCGGTAACACCACAATCTGCCACGGGGACTTGCCAAGGACCAACCATTTGATCGCGGTTAACCATACCGGTAACTGAGCGATCGCCAATGGTGATTAAGAAGGTTTTTTCAGCAACGGTCGGCAGAGATAAAATTCTGTCAGCTGCGTCGGCTAATGTAACGTCACTTAAATCTAATGAGTCGCCGGCTGCTTTGCTAGAAACAACATCTTTGATAATTTTAGGGGTTTTACCGAGTAAAACATTCAGTGGTAAGTCAATGGGGGTATCTAATTTATCATTGCCTTGGAAATGCTTGTCAGTCACGGTTAAATGTTCTTCTTCCGTGGCTCTACCAACGATAGCAAATGGCGCACGTTCACGTTCACAGATTGCGCTGAAATCGGCGAGCTGCTCATCAGATACGGCTAATACGTAACGCTCTTGTGATTCATTACACCAAATTTCATGGGGAGCCATACTAGGCTCATCATTTGGCACATTACGCAGTTCAAATACACCACCACGGCCTCCATCTGACACTAGCTCAGGAAAAGCATTTGATAAACCACCAGCACCAACATCATGAATAAATAAAATAGGGTTTTTGTCACCTAACTGCCAACATTTATCGATAACCTCCTGACAGCGGCGTTCCATTTCAGGGTTTTCACGTTGCACTGAGGCAAAGTCTAAATCTTCTGCTGATTGACCTGATGCCATACTTGAAGCAGCACCGCCACCTAAGCCAATGTTCATTGCTGGCCCACCTAAAGCGATAAGGTTAGCACCAACAACAATATCACCTTTTTGTACATGTTCATCACGAATATTACCTAAACCACCTGCAATCATAATAGGCTTATGATAACCACGCACTTCTTTACCGTTAAATGAGTTGACCTCTTCTTCATAGGTACGAAAGTAACCTAAGATAGCAGGGCGACCAAATTCATTATTAAATGCAGCACCACCAAGGGGGCCTTCCATCATAATATCAAAAGCATTAACAATACGACTGGGTTTACCAAAGTCTGTTTCCCAAGGTTGTATGAATTCAGGGATACGTAAATTTGAGACAGAAAAACCAACTAAGCCTGCTTTAGGCTTTGACCCTACACCGGTTGCGCCTTCATCGCGAATTTCGCCACCAGAGCCAGTCGCCGCACCTGGATATGGTGATATCGCCGTTGGGTGGTTATGGGTTTCTACCTTCATTAATACCTGAATATCTTCATGGTGATAGCTATAAACATTAGTTTCAGGGTGAGGGAAGAAGCGACCGCCTTTATTGCCAACCATTACGGCCGCATTATCTTTGTATGCGCTTAGTACGAAGTCAGTATTTACCTCATGAGTATTACGGATCATTTTAAATAATGATTTGTCTTGTTTAATGCCATCTATGGTCCAATCAGCATTAAATATTTTGTGACGACAATGCTCAGAGTTCGCTTGGGCGAACATGTAAAGCTCAATATCATGTGGGTTTCGACCCAGTTTAGTGAAGTTTTCAAATAAGTAGTTAACCTCATCTTCTGCTAGAGCCAAGCCTAGTTCGACATTGGCATTGACTAGTGCCGCTTTACCACCATTTTCGATATCGATAACTGATAACTCACCTGGTTCACTGCTGGCAAATAAATTTTCTGCCTGAGAAAATTCATTGAATACACTTTCCATCATGCGGTCATGCAATAAAGCATTTAATTGAATTTCTTGATTTTCAGTTAGCTTTTCACCACTTTCTATTGAAACATAATAAGCAATACCGCGTTCTAAACGCACGATTTTATCAAGTCCACAATTGTGAGCGATATCCGTTGACTTTGATGACCAAGGAGAGATAGTGCCTGGACGAGGGGTTACTAATAAAAATAAACCAGTAGGTTGGTGCTCTTCAATTGTCGGACCATAAGTAAGTAATTGCTGTAAAACATTCTCTTCGCTTGCACTTAACTCTTGATTAAGTTGTGCGAAATGGGCAAATTCAGCATATATATCATCGACAGGTAGTTGTAACTGTTGACATTGAGCTAATAGTTTTTTAACTCTAAAGTCAGAGAGTGCTGGAGCGCCACGAAGGTTTTTAATCAACATCGTCATAGGGTAATCACCAAGTTTTATGTAGGGTTTTGATTGGCTTTTAACTGTTAAATTTGGACAACTTTAACCAACCGAAAATTTCGCGCGTATTATAGTTGAAAATAAGCCTTTTGTTAAAGGAAAAAGTCAAGTAAAAACTTGACACATTAGTCAGTTAAAAAATGCTTGGCTAATAGCTCAATACACGAGACAATTAAGCTTATGAAGAAATATCAATATTTTATTATAAAACCTAAGTACGCTTATTGGTTAGAAAGTAAGTTAGTAACTAAATTTACCTTGATGTTATTGGTTATTTTTACTGTTACCTTGTTAAGTGCTTGCGATCAGAAAAATGAGTCTGCCAGTTTATCTCGCATATTAGAGCGAGGTTACATCAATATCGGTACCATTTTTGGTCCGACAAACTTCTATACAACGGCCAATGGTTTTGCTGGTTTTGAATATGAATTAGCCAAAAAGTATGCTGACTCTCTGAACGTTGACTTGCGTATTGTTCCTAGCTATAGCTTAGACGAGCTGTTTATTAAGTTAAATACTGGTCAAGTAGATGTGCTAGCCGCTGGCTTATCTGTCACCGATAAGCGATTGCAGCGTTTTAGATTTGCACCAAGTTATGAAACCATTAGCCAAAAGTTGGTCTTTAAACAAGGCAGTATAAGACCGAGGAAAATTGCTGATCTGACAGGCAAGTTAATGGTTACTTCCGGCTCTAGTTATGTTGAGAATTTAGAAAAGTTAAAAAAGAGTCACGATCACCTTACTTGGCAAGAGACCGCAGAGTTTGATAGTGAAGAATTGCTGGCAAAAGTGCTCAGTGGTGAAATTGATTACACCATAATTGATAGCAACAATTTAGCGATAAACCGCCGTTATTATCCGGAAATAAGTATTGGTTTTACTATTTCTCAGCCTCAGGAGCTAGCATGGGTGGTCAGTAAAAATAGTACAGATGATATATTAGCAAGTTTAATTGAGTTTTTTGGTGTAGTTCATCATGATGGGACTTTATTAGCACTCGATGATAAATACTATGGTCATATTGAAACATTTAATTATGTTGAAACTCGCACCTTTATAAAAGCGGTTGAAACAACGTTACCTAAATATCAAGCGCTTTTTGAGAAGTATGCTCAAGACATCGACTGGCGTTTACTAGCTGCTATAAGCTACCAAGAGTCTCACTGAAATCCTACTGCGCGATCATATACTGGCGTGCGGGGCATGATGATGCTAACACTTGCCACGGCTAAGCAAATGGGGATAAAAAGCCGCTTAGATACAGAGCAGAGTATTCGAGGCGGAGCCAAATATTTTAAACGTATGATTGCGATGATGCCTGATAGAATTCCTAGTCCAGATCGTATTTGGTTTGCTCTGGCTTCTTATAATGTTGGCTTTGGCCATTTAAATGATGCAAGAATTATTACTCAGCAACAAGGCGGCGACCCTGATCGCTGGGTGGAGGTAAAAAAACGTTTACCTTTATTACAGCAGAAAAAATACTATAAACACACTAAACATGGCTATGCCCGTGGTCAAGAGCCAGTGCATTATGTTGATAATATTCGTCGCTTCTATGACACCTTGCGTTGGTTAGATAATAAGGCAAAAGAGCAAGTATTAGCGCAAGAAAAGCAACAAGCTGATCAGGCGATACAAAAATTACTACAACTTGATATGCCAGCAACAGCACTTGAAAATAGTCAAACTAAGAATATCGCAGAAAATGATAAAGTAGCAGAGACCAGCAAAGAACAAGGCAATAAGGAGATAGAACAATAGCCTAGGGTTTACTTGTTTATCAATGGGCGTTAACCATCACGATTAATGAATTGTTGCTAACAATGACTGCTCCTGTGAAAATAGGGTAGACAAAACAACGCAGTGCTTATTTTTCAATCAAACATTGATGTCATAAAAGTGTCATTATTTCCCGATATAGTGATTAGATAGGAAGCAACTTTAAACAGGGCAATACAATGAAAAGACCATTAAAAAGTAACCAAAGGAAGAAACAATTAAATCGTCTACACCATAAAATCACTTCGCGTCGACAAGCTCACTTTCAGCAGACTTCAACTGAGTCTCTTAAAGAGCAAGCTATTATTAACCAATAATAATAGCGGTCTCGTCTAGGTTATTTGATTGCTCATCAATTAGCTGAAATTGATTGAAACCAATAGTAATAATGTCATCATGAGATAATTTCTCTTTAGTGATCTTATTGCCGTTTAACTCAGTGCCATTGGTACTGGAAAGATCTTCTACATAGGTAATTAGTTGACCATCAAGTAAGGGATCTTGCTCTGTTGTTAAACGTGCGTGGTTAGAGCTTACCGCGGCATCATTAATCTGAATATCATTATCGCTGGCGCGGCCGATCGATAAACTTCCTTCCAGCAATTGCCATTTATTTATCAGCACATCTTCAACACTTAGGGCTAAATAAGCCATACAAACTCCTACTTTATTAATTTTAATTATTTTAAGTTTATTAAACCTACTGTGAGGTTGTCTCTACTATTTTTTGCCATTGCTCGGTATATCATGTCATGACAAACATCTTTGCCGGTTGCGTATAATGATAAAAAATCACTAATTTCCTGTTCAGTAAGGTAATCATGCAAGCCATCTGTGGATAACATTAGAGTATCCCCAGGCTGAATGGCTATTGTTGCCGTGTCAACAGTGATATTTTCTCTAACACCAATGGCTTGCGATAACAGATTTTTGGTATTGGAATGCTTGGCAGTCTCTGCGCTAATTGCACCTTTATTAACCAATTCTTGAATCATAGTATGATCGACTGTTTCTTGCACTAAGTGTTGATTCTTTAAACTGTATACTCGTGAATCCCCGACCCAGCCCAGGTGACATTTTTTATTTGCAATGACAATCAATACGCCTGTGGTCCCCATTCCCTGTTGAGATAGTGTTTTTTTAGCTTGTTGTAATATATTTGAATTGGCGATATTTAGTTGCTCACTAATCCATGCAGTCCAGTTAGCCTGATTGGTGATTGAAACTTTGCCCCATGCATGTTGAATGTGATCAGCTAACATCTTGCTTGCCACTTCACCTGCATTATGGCCCCCCATACCATCGGCGACTAACATCCAAGCCACGCCCAAGTCTTGATGCACACCATAACTAATAGCATCTTCATTATTGTCTCGAATCGCCCCCTGATGACAAAGGGATCTAATATGATAATTCATAATTATTCACTGTTTATTGCCTTTAAATTATATTAGCTAGCACTGATTTTAAAGTCCCTCTTTAAGGCATTTGCCAGAGCCAGCCTAAATTCTGCCATGGTTTGATAGCGTTTTTCTATATCTTTATGCATTGCTTTATTGGTTATACGAAGTGCACTTGTTGGTAATTGGTTATTGCGTTGATTTACCGCCTCGGCTTTGCCCTTAGTTATTTGATAAGCTACTGTTGCGATAGACTCACCTGCAAAAGGTAAGTGACCACAAAGCAATTGATAAAAAGTGACACCCAAACTAAAGATATCACTTCGCCCATCGACTTTTGAACCTAATATTTGTTCTGGCGACATATAATATGGACTTCCCATGATAATACCAGTGCGAGTTTTACTGTTATCGCTTACATACGCTATGCCAAAGTCGGTAACAGTAACTTTGAGTAAATCGTCATCATAGATAATATTGGCGGGTTTAATATCTCTATGAACAATGTTTTGACTATGTGCAAACGCTAAGGCATCAGTTATTTGAATCATCAACTGATAAACAAGCGGGGTAGGTAAGAGCTGATCAGGTTGTGTAAATAGAGATAATGGCGCACCAGTTAATAAATCCATTGCAATATAACCTAAATTATTTTCTTCACCAACATCATAAATGGTGACTATATTGGCATGGTTTAGCCCCCCTGCTGTTTGAGCTTCTCTGAAAAAACGGCTTTTAGCTTCAATAAATTCTTCTGAGTCTATATCATCACTGAGCTGGAGGGTTTTAATCGCCACGTGTCGATTTATTTTAGGATCGACTCCTTGATAGACAACTCCCATGGCTCCTTTTCCTAAAATGCCTTCAACTTGATATCTGCCAAAGCTTTCTACCGTCAAATGTTTTTTTATTGTTGCCTGGCTTTTAGGTGCTTTATCCGTTATGACGAGTGTTTGTTTTAAATTTTCCTTACTAGTCCCTGCAGCATTAGTCTTAGCGGAGACAACTGTCGAATTTTCAGCATAAGTTTGTGTTTTAGCATTTCGTTTAGGGCTAAAGTTTTGTGGGCTATTATAGAGATTTTTATGAGTACTTTTTTGCTGCTTTGGGCTATTTCTCGTGCTTAACGTTGTTTCGGTCACCGATTTTTGAGAAAGTTTAGCTTCACCGACAAGACTTAAAAACCAATCATATTCCTTTTGGTAAGCTAAAAGTATTGCCCAGGTGCCTGTTATGATAAACATCAGCTCTTGTCCAGCAAGCCACTGTTGTTGCTTGTAGATAAAGTATTGTATTACTGTGAGCAATAGATAATAACTGAACAGAAAAATTGCTTGTTTTTTCATCGGTAATGATACGATAAACCATAGCATAATAAAGCCAAGTAGGGCGATAAACCAAGATATGAATTTGGATAGCAAGCCTTGATATAAATATTCTCCTCGGCTGATTTTAGTTAATAAGGGCTCAATAATTTTCCCTGAATAAAAGTTGTTATCGGAAATAATAATCATCTTATACAGAGCAGGGGAATTAGCGTAAATATTCTCTTGCTGATTAAGGTAGTCGTTTACTGTTAGCTTAGCGACAGAATTAATCAATTCATCATTAAGTAGGGTAAAGTCATAACGGCTATTAAGAGTATCAAATTGCTTTAGATTATATTTATAGGCATTTGCTGCAATATATATATCAGTAAACAAACCTAAAGGTAATTTTTTACTAATCACTTTGTTATTTTCATTCTCTAAACTAAATTGCCAGTGTTCATCAAGAGAAAGTTTATTTTCTTCGCTAAGTTGTCTTATTATTTCGCCGACTAAGCTTAAATATAATTTACTGTCTTGTTGCCATATTATAGGCAGGCTTTGTTTTTGATTTAACAGCAGCGGAGCATAAAGTAAGGATTGAGAATCAAGTTTGTTAAGTTGTGTCTTTGAGGAAAAACGGAACCAATTGATTACTTCAGAAAACATCATTGATGATTTGATTTCAACCGTTTTACCTGAATAAACGCTATTGGAAGCAATGATAACTTTTTCTTGCCTGTTGACGGCGGCTAATGCTTTTTCAAGTTTCTCAATAAATGACTGTGAATAATTACCCAGCAGCGTTACTTGACTGTTTGGATGATAGGATAGCGCCGCTATAATAGCATCGACATCCTTTTCCTCAAAAGATGATGCTAAGCTTAAAATATCAGCTGATGTTAATAATGAACTCGCTGATGGAGAGATTTTTACAGGGGATAGTTTATTAAGTATATTGATATTCGCCTGGTTAATTATGTTTAATCCCCCTGTCGAAATAAACCAGTAACTTGTTCCCCAAAATAATAATATTAGATAGAACCAACCCGTTTTATAGATAGGAAGAATTCGTTTAATCATGTTTAGTGGTAACCTTTGGCTTTTATTCTCTTGCTGTCGTTATACTCTATTAATACCTTAGTGTTATTTCCGTATAAAAATTAAGGGCGAGTATCGTAAAAATATAAGGTTAACATAAATGTTTAATTAAAGAGCTTAGTAATTTACATTACTTAACAAGCAATGGTTTTATTAAGGGCTTAGTTTATAATTTTTAAGTGCTTTATTATAACAATGGCTTTTTTGACCATCACTTTTATAAATAGAGGCGAAGGATTGTCTGCTAAGACATTCATTACTTGTTTTCACGCTTTAGTTGGGCCTGTCTAGCTAGCTGTTTCGCTATTTTTTTTTCCTGTCTTCGCCGTTTAAAAAAAGCAGATAACAGTTGGCTGCATTCATCATGCATAATGCCTGAGTCAACCGTTATTTGATGATTTAATTTAGCATTGTCTGTTAAGTTAAATACGCTACCAGCAGCACCTGTTTTTAAATCGGGGCAAGCAAATACTAAGCGGTTAATTCGACTGTGTACTAACAAACCTGCACACATGGGACAAGGCTCAAGTGTTACGTATAGCGTACAGTCAAGAAGGCGGTAGTTATTCAAATGCAGACCTGCTTGTCTAATAGCATTGATCTCGGCATGGCTTGAGGGATCATTTAGCATTATCGACTGGTTAAAACCTTCGCCGATAATATTGCCTTGGTGGACAACAACAGCTCCAACGGGTATCTCATCATGTTGCTCTGCTTTTTGCGCTAACTGAAAAGCGCGTTGCATAAAATGCACATCAAGCTCATCTTGTGATGTTGGTTTTAATAGCGCTTGCTTTTTCGACAAAGCGTCTGTCATTTTAATCATAAAAATAACTCTAATAGGTCATTAAGGTATCGTTGCCCATGTTTAGTCACTTGCCAATGTTCGTCATTATTAATTATTTCACTTTGCATTAGCTGCTTTGCTTTTGCTTGCTTAAGTTTTGGTAACACTTTATTAATGTTTAAACCTGTGCTTGATTGGAACGCTTGAAGACTAAAACTTTTATGCAAACGTAATTGGTTCATCATAAACTCAAAAGCACGCTCATCTTCAACAACTTCAACAATTTGATATAAAAAATCACGCTCTGGTGTTAGGTAACCCTTGGGATGTTTAACCTTGACAGTGCGATATATTTTTTGTGTTTGAGTGTTTGTTACTTTGCCATGTGCCCCGCAACCTATGCCAAGATAGTCACCATATTGCCAGTAATTTAAATTATGCTGGCATTGATACCCTGGTTTTGCATAAGCAGATATTTCATATTGCTGGTAGCCTGCTTGATTAAGTAACTTTACCCCCTCATCTTGAATTTTCCATAAAACATCATCCACAGGAAGTTTAGGGGGCTTAGAATGAAAAATGGTATTTGGTTCAATGGTGAGTTGATACCAAGAAATATGCGAAGGGTTTAAACTAATGGCTGTTTTTAGATCATCTAGGGCATTTTCTAATGATTGATTAGGCAAACCATGCATTAGGTCTAAGTTAAAGCTATTCACGCCACTCTTTGTGGCTAGCTTTGCAGCAGCTTGGGCTTGATTACTGTCATGAATTCTACCTAGCTTAATTAATTTATCAGACGCGAAGCTTTGCACGCCAATAGATAAGCGAGTGACTCCTGCTTGATAGAAGCCGATAAATTTATCTGCTTCTACCGTTCCAGGGTTAGCCTCTAAGGTGATTTCTATATCTTGATTGTGCCGAAAGCGAGCCAAAACCTGTGCCAGTAAACGTTTGATAGCTTGCGCAGAAAATAGACTGGGTGTTCCACCACCAATAAAAATAGAATGTAATGTTCGATCAGCTAAGGTAAAACGAGCAATATCTGCATCCAGATCAGCAATTAATGCACTAACGTAATCATTTTCAGGGATGGTATCTTTCACTGCATGAGAGTTAAAATCGCAATAAGGGCACTTTTCTACACACCATGGAATATGAATATAAAGTGATAAAGGCTGTGGTGCTAACATGAATAATCTCTATACATTGCTATCGTGCTTTAGCGCTAAGTTCTGCAACTAGTTTAGTTAATGCTTGCCCTCGATGGCTTAGGGTATTTTTTAGCTCTCGAGGCAACTGAGCTGATGTCATGTTTAAATCAGCTTGCCAAAAAACCGGGTCATAGCCAAACCCTTGATCACCCATTTTTTCTCTACTAATACTACCTTGCCAAACACCATGACAAATAATTGGGGTAGGGTCGTTTTCATGCCTCATGTAAACTAATACACAATGAAACCTAGCTGAACGCAGCTCATCGGGTGTACCATCTAGTGCCGCTAGGAGTTTATTGGTATTATCATCGTCAGTCACTTTACCTTGAGTGATATCAGCAGCATAACGCGCAGAATAAACCCCAGGGGCACCATGTAAGGCATCGACTTCTAAGCCTGAGTCATCAGCTATCGCCGCAAGTCCGCTAATTTTTGCTGCATGTCGGGCTTTGATAATAGCATTTTCAACAAAAGTTGTTCCTGTCTCAGCTACCTCTGGTACATCAAATTCACTTTGCGGTACTATTTCTATATTTTGTTGTGCTAGCAAATGGGCTAATTCTTTAACTTTGCCTTGGTTGCCTGTGGCTAATACTATTTTTGTCATATCAATATGTTTGCCTGTAACTTTGTCGATAATTCTTGCCGGTATTCTACCTTATGTCGAGAGTTAGCGCTAAATATCAATAAAAAAGAGCTTATAAAAGCTCTTTTGTCGAAGATGAAGAATCCATCAAGGCTCAATCAACATAGAATATTTGTGAAAACTTTAAGTTTTGTTTTTCCTTACCATCATTAATGATAATATCAAAGTGAATGGTTTCTTCATGGTTGTAGCTCACTTGCGCTAGATAATAAATCGCTTTGCCTTCTTTAACCTCTTTAAAGGCTAAATCCTTAAACTGACCAACATTATTTTTTGCTTTGCCAGTAATACTCACGGTTTTAGCTGGCGATCCTGCCTTAGTATTATCTAACACTGAAATGTTAATTAATCCATTATAACGGCTGCGGGTTATGCCATATACTTTCGCTATTTCAGGCGTGAAAAAAGTAGAGCCAATGGCCATGTAATGAACGTTCATCGAGCCTAGCTTTTTCATATTTTCAGCGCTAGCACTGGTGATAAACAATACACCTAGGGTAATAATGATGATGAGCTTAAATAATATGGTTTTCATGTGGTTCTCCATAGTCAGAGCAGAACAGCTTGAAACTGCTCTATAACATTCTTTTATTATAGAACAGTCATAGCAAAAGATAAGATAAGCTTTATAAAGCTGACCAATATGGTAGTGAGTTTGATAGCATGATGTTGATCACATTCATTATTAAAAAAGCAATTAACATAGATAAGTCCAGACCACCCACGCTTGGTATTATTTTACGAATGGGGCGTAAAAAAGGATCGGTCAGCTGGGCAAATACCAGTAAAGTCGCATTGTAACCTTGCACTACCCAACTCATAATTGCCATGATGATCATAATGACAAATAACAAGAAACCCGCCTGTTTAATCAGGACTAATAAGCCAATGTAAAAAGCTAAAGAGCCAAGACTCTCGCCTGATAAAGCTGCTAAACAAACAAACTTTAAGGTGGCTACCGCATAAGCAACTAACATGGTCGCTAGATCAAAACCGCCAAGCCCAGGAATAACTCTTCTTAGTGGTACCACTATCGGGTTACTTACTTTTACGATGAATTGGCTTAACGGGTTGTAAAAGTCTGCTTTAACCCATTGTAACCATATGCGCATGATCAAAATCATTAACAATGCGTCGAAGGCAAATCTAAGCAAGTAAATAATTGCTTCCATTGGTGTTCCTCTAGTGTATTTTTAAAAGTTAATAAATGAAAATATATTATTTAGCCATTTCTTCTGCACGAGTAATAGCGGCGTTCATGGCATTTTTTACCATTTGTTCAATACCATCACTTTTAAATTGCTCAATAGCTGCATGGGTGGTGCCACCTGTTGAGGTGACATTAGCACGTAAAGTACTTATATCAACATTATTTTGTGCAACCATTTGTGTCGCGCCTAGTGCTGTTTGCTGTACTAACATACGACTTTCTGAAGGTGAAAAGCCTAAATGTTGTGCATGTTGTTCCATTGCCTCCATAAATAGAAAGAAATAAGCCGGAGCAGAGCCAGCAATAGCAATGATATCGTTAATTTTATCTTCAGTAGCTAACCAAATAATTTTTCCGACAGCGCTCATTAATTGCTCAGCTGTTGTTTTTTGCTGCGCAGTTACCTCATTTGAAGCAAATAAACCGCTCATACCCAAGCCGAGTTGCGATGGTGTATTGGGCATTACACGAACAACGGCTGCATTGTTTGTTGATTGTTGTGTCCGCAGAGCCTGTTGAATTTGTTCGACAGTACGGCCAGCGGCAACAGAGACAAAGAGCTTTTGTGAAATATTGATCGCTTGACTTAATTGTTGACACACATCCGTAATAAAATGTGGTTTTACACAAAGTACGATGACATCAGCAAAATTACTTGCTGCTATATTATCGGCGGTTTGTTGCACACCAAACTCATTAGCTAGCTTAAGGCGTTTGGTTTCTGACGGGTTAGCAACCATAATATCGTTGGCATTGATACCTGAATTAACTAAGCCGATAATTATCGCACGTGCCATATTACCGGCGCCGATAAAGGCAATTTTACTCATAATAAATCTTCCTAAATGGTTTACTTTAAATTTTATTTTCTCTAGCGCCAAAAATAGCCGTACCAATTCTTACCATAGTGGAGCCGTGAGCGATGGCTTTGTCTAAATCATTGGACATACCAAGAGAGAGAGTATCAACGCTAGCATACCTACTTTTAAGTTGATTAAATAAGCTTTGCATTTTTAGATAACAAGCATCTTTAGCGTTTTTTTCTGGTATCGCCATTATGCCCCGTAAGATAAGTTTATCACAGTTATTAACAAGCTCAGCTAACGAAAAAACCTCTTCAGGCGTTACACCCGATTTTGATTGTTCTTGACTAATATTGACTTGTAAACATATGTTTAGCGGAGTATTGTGAGATTCTTCTTGACGGTGTTGGTTAAGTCGTAAAACAATTTTTTCTCTATCAACACTATGAACCCAAGAGAAATTTTGCGCAATTTGCTTGGTTTTATTTGATTGTATTGGGCCGATAAAATGCCAACTTATTGCTGGCAAATGTGCTAGTTGCAAAACCTTTTCTACTGCCTCTTGTAGGTAGTTTTCGCCAAAGCTACGTTGTCCTGCGAGGTATGCTTGTTCAACGACTTCAGCAGGTTTTGTTTTACTTACTGCGAGCAGGGTGACCACAGATGAAGTTTTTGCAGCAATATTGTCGGGGGTTAAACGACCTGTTTGGTAGCAAGCCTGCAGGATTTGTGCTTTAACTTTATCAATATTGTTTTTAATATTTATCATTTGAATTAGCGTGAACTGTGTTAACTTATCTTATTTTCTGGTTAGTATAACCTATTAAATTAACACCGATAAAAGATAATAATATTTTTTTACCATATAAAAGAGGCTTTTATGGATATTACTGAATTACTCGCGTTTAGTGTGCAACATGATGCATCAGATTTACATTTATCAACGGGAACTCCTCCGTCTATCCGTGTTGATGGTGATGTGCGTAGGCTTAATATCCCAGCTTTTGATGCTAAAGATGTTAATGCCTTGGTGTACGATATTATGAATGATAGACAACGCAAAGATTACGAAGAAAATTTAGAAGTCGACTTTTCTTTTGAAGTGCCTAATTTGGCGCGATTTAGGGTTAATGCCTTTAATCAAAATCGTGGACCTGCGGCTGTATTTCGTACTATTCCGAGCAAAATATTGTCGCTCGATGATTTAGGTTGTCCGGAAATATTTCGTGAAATAGCCGACACTCCTCGAGGTCTTGTGCTGGTTACCGGGCCGACCGGCTCTGGTAAGTCAACCACACTGGCGGCTATGGTAGATTATATTAATGACCATAAGCACGATCATATTTTAACCATTGAAGATCCGATTGAATTTGTTCATGAAAATAAAAAATGTTTGCTTAACCAGCGGGAAGTTCATCGTGATACGCTGAGTTTTGAAGCGGCATTACGCTCGGCACTGCGTGAAGATCCTGATGTCATACTGGTTGGTGAAATGCGTGATTTAGAGACAATACGTTTAGCGATGACTGCGGCTGAAACTGGTCATTTGGTTTTTGGTACCTTGCATACAACTTCTGCTCCCAAAACCATTGACCGTATTATTGATGTCTTTCCTGGAGAAGAAAAATCTATGGTACGTTCAATGTTGTCTGAGTCATTGCGTGCTGTTATTTCACAAACACTTATCAAGAAAGTTGGTGGCGGACGAGTTGCTGCACACGAGATAATGATTGGCGTTCCCGCTATCCGTAACCTCATTCGTGAAGATAAGATTGCGCAAATGTACTCAGCTATTCAAACGGGTATGCAGCATGGTATGCAAACGATGGATCAATGTCTGCAAAACCTCGTTAATCGCGGCATAATAACCAAGCAGGATGCGATGGAGAAAGCGGTCGATAAAAATCAATTTTCTGGATTTTAAGGGGTATTTTGTTTGCAAATTAATACAATAGAGAGGATGGAATGAAGCTTCATGAACTATTAGAAAGAATGGTAAAGCAAGATGCTTCTGATATGTTTGTAACCGCTAAATTAGCTGTAAGTGCAAAGATAAATGGCGAATTACAACCGATAGATGATGTCGTTTTAACACCTGATGAGTCATTGGCTCTTGTTTATGACGCGATGAATGATAAGCAAAAGCATCAATTTGACCATGAAAAAGAATGTAACTTTGCTATTGATATAGAAGATATTGGTCGCTTTCGTATTTCTGCGTTTTGGCAGCGAGATATGGCAGGGATGGTTGTTCGTCGTATTGTTACAGATATTCCCGATGTAGATGATTTAGGCTTACCGCCAATCCTCAAGGATGTGGTGATGTCTAAACGTGGTTTAGTCTTATTTGTCGGCGGTACCGGTACCGGTAAATCGACTTCAATGGCATCACTGATTGGCTATCGAAACCGCAATTCACATGGTCATATTTTAACCATTGAAGACCCGGTTGAATTTGTTCATGAACATGGTAAAAGCATGATCACCCAGCGTGAAGTCGGTTTAGATACCGAGTCCTTTGATGCTGCCCTGCAAAGCTCATTAAGACAAGCCCCTGATGTTATCTTGATTGGTGAAATACGTAGTCAAGCAATCATGGAGCATGCACTAAGCTTTGCTGAAACCGGTCATTTATGTATTGCTACCTTGCATGCGAATAATGCCAACCAAGCAATCGATCGGATCATGCATCTGGTACCTGCAGATCAACATGGTAAATTATTATTTGATTTAGCCTTGAACTTGCGTGGAATTATTGCTCAACAATTAGTCCCGACTCTTGATGGGCATAGCCGGGTTGCAGCGATTGAGATTTTGCTTAATTCGCCTTATGTCAGTGAGCTGATTAAAAAGGGTGATGTTGGCAGTATTAAAGAGGTGATGGAAAAATCGAATGAGTTAGGCATGCAGACATTTGACCAAGCCTTATTTAATCATTACCAACAAGGAATGATTACTTATGCCGATGCTTTACATCACGCTGATTCACCAAATGATTTACGTTTAATGATCAAATTACGTAGTAACGAACAAGGCGGTACTGGTGGCTTGTCTGGAGTTACCCTTGATGGTTTTGATAATGATGTTATTTAATTGATTTAAAAATTTGAATAATGTTTTTTAAGCTGATATTTACTTGTATATTAGGTAAATATCAGCTTTAAATAGCAGAAGTCATGGATATTATTGACTACTGTGCTCTAGCTTATTTGGGCTTTTTGTTATTGCCAACATAATAGTAAATAGACCAGGTAGTTGAAAACATTGAAGACTCGGGCACAAGGTGCGCAGAAAAGCTGACTTGTTCACTCGCTTTTTCTTGATAATTAGTAAAGGTTGCTTTCATACCCTCATCATTATTTCTGCTACTTTCTTGCAGCTGCCAAGCGTCACCTAAACATTGCTGAGTGATATTTTTGGCATTGTCATAATATTGTTTGGCACTTTCTTCATCAGGAGCCACTAGATGACAAGAATAGGTATGTTGATTTCCTCCCCAGGAAAATACTTGGCAATTTTCTCCAAAAAGTTGATACTTTGCTCGCCAAATATTACTGACTCTTGCGCCAACCTTAATTTCTTTAAGTTGTTCAAACCCATCGTAATAAGCCGATTTAAGTAAATCCAGTTTGGTACAAGGATTTGTGGTCGGCATGATATTTTTAACTATTTTGGCGTTTTGATTTGCACAACTGACTAAGAAAACACTGGCAAGGCTTAGAGTAAATTTTATCAATTTTTTCATGGTATTATATCATCCTGACGTAAAATTTTAACGAGAGCACTTTGCTTGTGATGTTACCGAATTTTAGCACTTTTTCCTAGTCAACGATGAATATATCTTTAGGCTTAGTCTGGTTATTGTTAAAAATAGCTAGTGACATTAATCATCTCATCAGTGCTGCAAGTTGACTAGCGCATAATTTATCTAAGGTTTTATAGCTGTATATCTTAGCTGACTTTTTCATAAAAACAGTTATGTTTTAGTGGGTTAATTAGAATAAAATAACACTCAGACTATATTAACTATTGAGCTAATTTTATGATATCTGTACCGCCACTAAGCACAAAGCTTTGTGAGACTATACAAGCCAAAATCGATAATAAAACCAAGCCTATCGGTTCATTAGGAGTGCTAGAGACATTAGCTTTACAGCTCGCCTTAATTACTGCGCAGAGAAACAGTGATAATGACAAGACTCCTACTAGCGTAATTGGAGAAATATCTTTGGCAAAGCCAGCCATGTTAGTGTTCGCAGCTGATCATGGCATCAATGAAGAAAAGTTAAGTATTGCGCCAAGTGCTGTCACTAAACAGATGGTACTTAACTTCCTTCATGGTGGTGCTGCTATTAATTGTTTTTGTCAGAGTAATAATATCGCTTTAACGGTAATTGATTGTGGAATTTTATCTCCCGTTGAAAAAGATGAATTACCCAACTCAGCTGAAAATAACTCAGCAAAAGCATTAGCTAGCCCAGTGTTTAAGGAGCAACGGTTAGGTGCGGGAACACATAATTTTGTGGTTGCTGATGCTATGTCTATCGAACAAGTCAAACAAGGCTATATGCTGGCAAATGAATTAGTGCAAGCGCAGATTGCTCAAGGAGTTGAGCTCATATTAGTAGGCGAGATGGGCATTGCTAACACTAGCTCTGCTGCAGCGTTAATGGCAGTATTTACCCAGTATGATGTGCAGCAATGTGTGGGACGCGGCACAGGTATTACTGATGAACAACTGGCGCGAAAAATAACATTAATTGAAAAGGCGATACAGCAATTTACTTTTTCTCGCGACCATATGGCAGCGCTATCTCAAGATGAAGTGATAGCTATTCTTGCTAAAATTGGTGGTTTTGAAATTGTTCAAATGGTATTTACTATCTTAGCTGCTGCCGCTGCGAGTATACCCGTTGTTATCGATGGGTTTATTGTCAGTGTTGCTGCACTGGTAGCAATACATTTAGAAAAAAACGTCGCCAACTACCTTGTATTTTCACATATTTCTCAAGAAAAAGCCCATCAAGTATTAGTAGAAGAGCTAATGTCAGCGCAAACATTTACCACAAAGGCTAATCAAGCACTATTAGATTTAGGTCTGCGACTTGGTGAGGGCACTGGTGCAGCACTGGCTCTACCTTTGCTCAGCGCTGCGGCAAATTTTTATAATAATATGGCAAGTTTCGACAGTGCGGGTGTGACAGTATGACGCAAGCAGAGCAATCACATAAAACAGCTAAGCTAAATGAAAAAGTCAAAGCGCAGCTGAATTTATTCTATTTAGCATTAAGCTTTTTTACTCGCCTACCTGTGCCGGGTTCGATGTATTACTCTGAAACTTTATTAAACAAAGCCAATCGTTACTTCTCGTTAGTAGGATTACTAGTAGGAATATTGTTGATATTATCTTTCATGATATTCAGTTACTTTCTTCCCAGTGGTATCAGTATATTATTGATGATGACGATAAGTTTACTTATCACTGGTGCTTTTCATGAAGATGGTCTAGCTGATATGGCTGATGGTATTGGCGGCGCTTTTACGCGCGATAAGCGTTTAGCCATTATGAAAGATAGCCGAATTGGTACCTATGGCTCGGTTAGTTTGTTGATGGCTTTGTTGTTAAAATATAATGCCTTGCTCGAGCTAGCTAAACTTGACACGCACTACTTACTTTATAGTATTGTCTTAGCCGCGGGACTTTCAAGGGCGGTTGCAGCTAGTATTATTTCATCACTGCCTTATGTTAGTGATGAGCAACAAAGCAAAAGTAAACCTTTAGCTGCGCGACAAAGCCCAAAAGAATTACTAATTTTAGTGGTTATCGGTATTGCGCCAGTACTGTTTTTATCTCTCGAGGTTATTTTTTATTTAGTCGGTGGACTTGTTTTATTTCGTTATGCTTTTAATTACTGGTTATTACGACGAGTGGGTGGTTTTACTGGTGATTGTTTGGGGGCGGCCCAACAAATCAGTGAATTACTCATCTACCTTATTCTGATTATTAACTTTAATGACGACGTATTTTCGGGTTTATTAGCATGATTCATTTTATCCTTGGAGGTGCTCGTTCAGGTAAATCAAGTTTTGCAGAGCAGCAGGTGCTCAAACGCGCAATTTGCCACAAAAAGCAAGCCATTTATATTGCTACGGCAAGTGCTATTGATGCTGAAATGGAAAGTAGAATAGCAAAACATCAACATGATAGGCGTGATAGCTGGCAATTAATTGAGTGTCCACTTGCATTAAATAGTGTCCTGGCGCGACTTAATAACGATAATATTTACTTACTCGACTGCTTAACATTATGGTTGAACAATCAACTTTATAGTCAGCATAAATCGACAACGAGTGAGCAACGTCAGCATCTGCAAGTTATGATTGAACAGTTACTACAAAGCTTATCAACATTGACGGTTGATATTTTTATTGTCAGTAATGAAGTCGGTTTAGGTGTTGTTCCTCTGGGAGAGTCTACTCGACTTTATGTCGATTATTGTGGGTGGCTCAATCAAGGCGTTGCCAAGCTGGCTGATAAAGTCACGCTGATCACCGCAGGCATTCCCCTGGTAATTAAAGATAATGTGAATAATTGATTGTTATGCTTGAAATAGACTTAATTCGACATGTTAAGGTCGATGGTAAGGCAGCACTATATGGACGAACCGATGTAAAGCCTTTAGCCAATGAAAACTCACTATTACTTCACTACCTGCTCAACCAACAAAAAACCGTTGCCTGCTATCATGGCGTTGCTTGTTCACCATTAAAACGCTGCGCTGTTATAGCTAACGAGTTTTCAGCGCTTGCCCAGTTACCATTAACTGTTATTGATCATTTTCAAGAAATGGATTTTGGTTTTTACGATGGCAAAGCGTTTGATGAGCTAGCTTTTGAAAATAGCACTAATGAGGGTGATTTAGCTGGAAATTGGTCTGTACTAGAGGCTTTTTTTCAAGCTCCTGCATCACATCAGTTGCCTCAAGGTGAGCAACTAGTATGCTTTCATACGCGGGTTATTCAAGCTTGGCAAAAACTTATTAATCAACAAATGCCATTAACAACGCAGCAAAAGCAACCTCGCCGACTCGTCGTTATGGCGCATGGTGGCGTCATTAGAATGATTATTGCTCACATCCTAGAGTTGGATTGGCGTCAAGCAAGTTGGTATCAGCAGTTATCGATAGGTCATGCCAGCCTCAGCCGAATTAGTATCCGTCAGTTTGATGCACATGACAAAAGTGCTCAACAAATACATCAGCAAGTCAATATTATTGGTATGCCGACCTTTTAAGGTCTCGGTAACCAGTGAGGTTTCTTGCAAGGAAAGTGACTAACATGACTGAAAACAAATTAACCAAGGCTAATACTATCATGGTGCAGGGCACAACATCCGATGCAGGGAAGACCACTTTAGTCGCTGGTTTATGTCGTTTGTTTGCTGATTTAGAGCTTAAGGTTGCACCGTTTAAACCGCAAAATATGGCATTAAATAGTGCTGTTACCCCCAGTGGTGGTGAAATAGGACGAGCGCAAGCACTGCAAGCTAAAGCTGCTCGTATCCCTTTAGATGTTGATTTTAATCCAATTCTATTGAAACCCAATACTGATACCGGTGCTCAGGTCATTATTCATGGCAAAGCGCTGAATAATCAAGCATCAGCTAATATGGAAGCTAGCGAATATCAGGATTACAAAAAAGTAGCAATGAAAGCTGTGTTAGCTTCACATCAGCGTTTAAAGCAAAAATTTGAGTTAATTGTTACTGAGGGGGCAGGAAGTCCAGCAGAGATTAATTTACGTGAAGGTGATATTGCCAATATGGGCTTTGCTGAAGCGGTAGATTGCCCGGTTTTAATTATTGCCGATATTGATAAAGGCGGCGTTTTTGCTCAACTCGTTGGTACATTAATGTTGTTATCACCAACAGAGCAAGAGCGCGTTGTTGGTTTTGTTATCAATCGCTTTCGAGGTGACATAACATTACTTGAGCCAGGTTTAACCTGGTTAGAGCAAAAAACCAACAAACCGGTGTTAGGCGTCTTACCTTATTTACATGGCTTGGATATTTCATCGGAAGATGCCTTAATTACCCAACAAGTAGCAGAAAACGAGCTGGCAAATGAAGGAAAAATTCGAATTGTCGTTGTTGTTTACCCACATATGAGTAACCACACTGACTTTGATGCACTCAGACACCATAGCCAAATTGATTGCCAATTCCTTTTTGCTAAAGGTAATGAAAAATTTACCCATGATAAAGTGGCTATACCTGCCTGCGATTTGATTATTTTGCCCGGAAGTAAGAACGTGCGCAGTGACCTTGAGTTTTTACGTCAACGTGGCTGGCACAATGATATCGCAAAACACTTACGTTATGGCGGTAAGGTGATAGGTATTTGTGGTGGTTATCAAATGTTAGGGCAGATTATTGACGATCCTAATGGCATAGAAGGCCAAATAGGCAGTAGTATCGGCCTTGGCTATTTTAATCTGCGCACAATTTTGCAGCCGGAAAAAACCTTAAATAATGTCTGCGGAACGCTTATGCTTGCTCAGCAAGAGGCCAAGATTAGCGGTTATGAAATTCATGCTGGCGAGAGTACATTGATTGATAATGGCTTGGTTGAAAAGAATGTTTATCAAAGTAAAACTTTTCTTAATATCAATGGCAAAACGCAGGGAACATTAAGTGAAGATGAGCAAGTGGCTGGCTGTTACATTCATGGTTTATTTGATCAACCTGAAGCATTGATTTTATTTATTAAATGGGCTGGTTTTAACGTTGAAGTCCAAGCAAGTATTGCAATGATAGAGGAGCAAGCAATTGAAAGAGTCAGTCAGGCTTGTAAAAAACATTTAGATATTGACAGATTGAAACGGTTGATTAGTGATTGGTATGCTTGAGCATCAATGGATTATTGTGCCTTGTCTTTTATCCATGCTTATATAGCGCGGATGGTTTTTAATAACAAAGCACAATGCTAATCAGTTGAGAAGCTTAAGCTCAGGCATCTTTTTCTAAAAATTTTGCGTATTGTTGATGTTTACCTAGTGCTGCTTGGCTACCCTTGAGGGAAAAGCTATAGCCGCATAATGAGAACTTACCGCGAAATGCCAAGGCTTGGACTAACTCCTTACTATCAAGCGGCGAGAAACTTGCGAAGTATTCGTTGCCATTTTCAACAATAACGGCCAAAGGACGAAGTGGTGTGCCTTTATTAAATTTGATGAGTTGACAGCTTTTATCGCCTTTGGCGGTTAATTGAGACCATAACTCGCCATTGGCCACTTCATCTGCTTGCCAGTGTATAATTACCCCTTGATAGGCTGATAAATATAAATTGAAGCTATCTGGCATTGCTAATAAATGCTCTTTGCTTAAAGTCATCGTATTGACTTGAGTGGCTGTATTAACTTGTTGTTCGCTGCTAGGTAGTGTGTTTTCGTTTTGTTGAGGATTAATGGAATCTACTAGAGTGCTAGCAAATATCATAATCAGAATAATGACTACACAGACGATAGTTGCAAGCTGCAACTTTCGATTGCTAAGAAAGTGCAGGCGAATTACTTCACCTACATCGGTTTGTCTAGCATCATTATCACTTTGACGGTTACCGCTTGAATTTATCGTGGTCTTTTCATTAATTATTAACGGTTCATCTGTTGTCTTATTGGTATTGCCGACTAAGGTTGGCTCAATCCGTCGCTTATGTGCTTGAGTTGAGCTAGGCTGATGTCCATATTGACTTAAATCTATTGGGCCACAATAGCCTAGGATGTAGTGGTTATTTACCTGGTTATTTTTACTAGGATAAGTCAGTAACAGAGCAGAGCTTAATAATGGCAAGATTAATAAATAATAACTACCACTACTTTCAATAACTAAGCTTAACAAGCCTGCGACTAAAAAGAGTGCTGCCGGCACTAGTTGCCAGTTTTTATTGAGTTTCGCGTCACGTAATCTACGTTTTGTACTACAAGCAAGAACAAGAGAAAGCCCCAACAAAATGATAAGATTTACCGACAGGTATGCTGAAAAAACAGCTGAAAGTAAGATGAAACTGAACAAGGTGACTATCGAAATCACAAAGAAGCGACTTCGATTATCGACACCTTTTAAACAAAAAACAGCGCGTAAAAATGGCACAAAAATCTCCAAAAAGTAGTTCCAGTCAATGTTATGGCTTTTTAGATAGTAGCTTACTCATAACTTAAGCATCAAAAGCTAAGCAGCTCTAGTTTAAAATTAACCAGTGTAAAGTGTTTTAATGTAAAGCACAGGCTTAATTAATTTTATATGCAGGTAGCTTAACTTGTTCAAGTTTTAAACCATAAAGGCATAATTCTCCTTGATTATTTGACTCGCCATCACCGCTAAAATCAAAGTCAAATATACTATATAAACATAAGCCATGTTGTTTGCTAAATGTAAATCGGCTCGAGCGTCTTGCCAGTGCAATAAATTGCAAGCCATTGTCTTTACAATACAGGTGTAAATGGCGCTTTGCTGCTTCTGATACTTGCCTTAAATAAATAAAGTACCAACAAAATAAAAAGACTATCAATAAGTAGTAAATATTTTCCATTAAAATAAACCTATGGTTGGCTAAATAATTTTCCAATAGCTTGAGCCAGTGCTGTTGAACGATCTTGAGCACGAATACATTGCAAGGCAATAGGCCTTACTGCTGGTATGGCTACTAAATCCTTAAAAATATTGGCAAATAAAGTTAAGTCATCATTTAATAAATGCTCGAAATAACAAGCGAGCGTTTTTTCGTCTTCGAAAGCTTGCCAACACCGCCCCGACAAGGTGATGAGTATCTCTGATGATAGCTCTTGCTGGGATAGCAATTGTTTAATTGTTCGCTTTACATGAATGTGCTGGCTATTTGCCGCTAGTGCTCGCAATAATTGAGGCGCCATGACACGTTTTTTCTCGTTAGCTAGTGCATCATTGAAAGTATGAATAACGGCATCAATTAGGGTAACCGGGTACTGTTCATTTTCTAAGGCACAACAAAGCGGTGATAAGACTTCTTCTGGTAAGCTTGGTAGTGCATTTATTAATAATTCGCAATGTTCATCTTGCTTTATTCGGGCAGTAAAATCGGTAATGCCTTGTACGCCTACTCCTTGCCAGTTGTGCCTATTAACAGTATCGTTTAAATACTGTTTAAATGGCAATAAATACTCACTTGGCTTTTGTTTTAATTCGACTTTAATTTTACTATTTAAACTGGCCAATTTATATTGTGCTGGTGTAAATAAATAAGGATTACTCTTGAGTAGTTCCTCTTGTTTTTTTGACGTTTCTTGCGTTAAATCTGCCCCTAGCGCTTCAATAATAATGGCAATAAAATGATTTCTTGCCCCCTGATTTAGTAGGCCTCTTTCATCAAGAGGCAGCTTTAGTAACCATAAATAAAGCTGCGAAGATTGCTGTTGCCAAAATGCAATGGCAATACAGGCATGACCTTGGGTTGGGGTTGGATAGGGCAATTGATTTAATTCAACTTTTTCAAACTGCTCTTTGGGTAACTTACTGACTAAACGACCAATATCAAAGAGACGGTATTGTGAGCCTGATAGTTTTAGTAATTCAGATATAGTTGCTGGCGCTTTAGAAGCGGTTGTTTCAGTCATAAAATTTAGATGTTGCTGCTTGTTATAGCTGCTTATTATAAGGATAATGACAACATTAACATAGAAAAAATATTAACTGAAAAGCTGCTATCATCGATGAAGATAAAAGATACCGACTATATCACTGCTTTACTTGCTCAATTAACCAAAGCACTAAAACAAGAACACTTATGGCAACTTAAGCCACCCAGTGCCGATAAACTGTTAAGTAGTGCGCCATTTTGTTATGACACTCTCACTTTTTCGCAATGGTTGCAGTTCATTTTTATCCCTAAAATGAGTCAACTCATCGCCGAAAAATCTGTTTTGCCTGATAAAATAGCTTTGACACCTATGGCTGAAGAGGCCTTTAAAGACCTAGCTAGTCAATCGAGTGGTTTGCTTGATGTGATTGCTCAAATCGATAAAGCACTGACGGCTTAAGGTATTAATTGATGCTAAATGGTGTTGAACAACCCCCAGAGATGATAAAGCCAGTTCTCGATATTTTATATCAAGACGAATTCATGGTCGCGGTAAATAAGCCCGCAGGCTTATTTGTTCACCGCAGCTTTATGGATAAGCATGAAGTGTATTTTGCGATGCAGTTGATTAGAGATCAAATTGGTCAATATGTTTACCCGGTGCATCGTTTAGATAGGCCAACGTCAGGGGTGTTATTATTTGCTTTAACCAAAACGGTGGCAACAAAGCTAAGTGAAGCATTTGCCAATAAAAGTGCTCTAGCCTCAAAAGAGCCGTCACAATTACTCAACTATTCAAGGAATAAAGCAGACAACGCTGGTTTAACTATGGTGAAAACTTATTATGCCCTGGTCAGAGGCCATCTAAGTGCACAAGTAGGACAGGGAAGTAGCACTAATAAAGCGCTTATTCAGAGTGACTTTGACCAAGGATTCATTGATTATCCCCTAAAGGAGAAGCTCGATAAACTTGGTGATAAAGGAGTGAACCCAGATAAACCCGCGCAATCTGCACAAACCTGTTATCAAGTAAAGTATCAAGCAAGTTTGCCAATTAGTGTCGGTAAGTTTGATAGTGTTCGATATTCTTTAGTTGCGCTGCAACCTATTACGGGTAGGCGTCATCAACTTCGCCGACACCTAGCGCATTTAAGACACCCTATTATTGGCGATATTAATTATGGCGATAATAAACAAAATCCATTTTTCATTAAGCACTTTGGTTTTAAACGGTTAATGCTAATGGCCAAGTCACTAGAGTTTGAACACCCGGTTAGTAATCAACCTATAAAGATATCAGCGCCTTTTGATGAGCAATGGCAACAAGTATTTAATACATTTTCATGGCAAGGTCTTTAATTAAGCATGCTTCTCTAAAATATATACTATTTAGACCCAGCACGCTTTAATACGATTCCATAGAGAGTTTAGCATGCAAATTTAGTAGCTTTAGGGGAAAGAAAAACTTTTACTAGGTGTAATTATTTCAGGTAAAGGTATATCCCAGCTTTCAATAGGCACCTGCTCAACTTGCTGACAGTCGTGAGCTAAGCCAATCGGGTAGAGTTTATTTTGTTGCCAATTGGCAAGGCTTCGATCATAAAAGCCACCACCCATACCTAATCTTGCGCCGGTGTTATCAAAAGCAACCAATGGTGTACAAATAACATCTAGCTCTGCCAATGGGCAAACCTGAGTAATATCTAATTTGGGCTCTAAAATACCATAACGATTGTTAATCAGTTCGGTAGTTTTCTGGTATTGTAAGAACAATAGGTTGCCAGCTGAAAAAGGGTGGACTACGGGTAAAAAAACCGCTTTATTTTCTTGCCAGCACCATTCAATAAAGGCAGTAGTAGCCAATTCTCCATCATTACTTAAATAAACGGCAATATGATTAGCTTGTGCAATTTTTTTATGTTCGCTCAGTTTATGGGCTACTTTTTTTGATGCTTCATCCTGCTCAAATACCGATAAGGCATTACGTCTTAATTTCAGTTGTGTTCGTAATTGTGAGCGGATACTCATAAGCAAGCTTTTTTTATTATGTTATTTTATATGATGATTTAAAAAGTCAATAATATCAATATTTTGATTTTTTATTAATCCTATAACCACAAATAGTATTATTTATGGCTATAGGGTTTTAGGCAATTAAAAATTAAGCAGTAACGCTGTTTTTATTGTCTGCGTTGTGAGTGTTATTCTCGCTTTCGTCAGCAAGACTCTCCCAAAAACGACTTTTTAATGAGATGAGTAAAATTACAATACCAATACCAATGCTGAACAAACTTATCTGAATGTATAAATTGGGTAACTGGTTTAAATTGTCAGGGTCAAAGTTACCTGCTAGTAAACCAGCGATAATATTGCCAATTGAGTAGGTTAATACAAAAACTCCCATCATTTGGCCGGCAAATCGTCGAGGCGATAACTTACTGACGGCGCTTAATGCTACTGGACTTAGACATAATTCACCTACCGTATGTAAAAAATATGTCGCCACTAACCAATAAGGCGCAACTTTCATACCTGAGGCGGCGTATTGGGCTGCAAAAAACATCACAATAAAGCCACTGGCCATGATAATGAGTCCCACCGCACACTTAATTCCATAAGAAGGACTCACTAAACGTTTACCTAAATTAATCCAAAGTGCTGCAAAAAATGGCGAAAGTACCACAATAAATCCTGCGTTGAGCGATTGAAACCAGCCAGTTGGAATTTCAAAGCTTCCTACCATTCTATCTGTATAGTCACGGGTAAATAAATTTAATGATGAACCGGCTTGTTCAAAACCAGACCAAAAACAAGCAGAAGCGACACAGACTAAAAATAATGCCCATAAACGTTTCTTTTCATTTGCTGTTAAGCTGCCGCCAAAGTATATGGCACCGTAATAAAGAAAGAAGGTTATGGTGAAAATAATAGCAACCGATTGTGCAATAGATACAGCGTCAACAGAGAGGTTACCGGACATAATCATTATCATGGCAATAGCTATGGCTACTAATACGCCGGTTATAATTGACCAACTAATTTTCTGACCTTTTGCTGATAAAGGCGATTCAGGTTGCGCACCAGCAGAGTTAAGGTTTTTGATTGTTGAACGATATTGGATAAGACCGAGTGCCATGCCAACGGCAGCTGCACCAAAGGCCCAATGCCAACCAAAGTTTTCTTGATCTTCCATGAGATAGCCACAAACAGCATAACCAATGACGGAGCCAATGTTTATACCCATGTAATAAATAGCATAACCACTATCACGTCGTTTATCTTCATCTGTGTAGAGTTGGCCGACTAAGGCACCTATATTAGGCTTTAACAATCCGGTACCTAAAATAACGAAAACTAAACCTATAAAGAACGTATGCTCACTTGGAATTGCAAGAATAATATGTCCAATCATAATGATCAAACCGCCATACCAAACGGCTTTTTGACCACCAATTAACCTATCGGCAATCCATCCTCCGGGTAAGCCCATGAAATAAACACTACCTGTGTATAAACCATAGATTGCTGCAGCTGAAGCAACAGTTAAACCTAGGCCACCTTCTTGCAGAGTTGCTGTCATGAATAATACCAGTAACATACGCATACCATAGTAACTCATGCGCTCCCACATTTCGGTGAAAAATAAGGTTTTTAGGCCTTCAGGTTGACCAAAAAAACTCTTTTCGGCTGATATTGTCATAGTAAATTTCCTTCAGATGTACTTGGTACATGTAACTTTTTTTATATAGCTTAATCGGCAAATTAACTGTGCTTTAATCGAAATATTAACGATTTAGATAGTCATTGGCGAGCAGCATTATTTACAGAGGCACTTGTTATACCCGTCTATAACCTTAAAGGCAAGTTTTGGCATAAATCAGTTGCAAACTCGGTTTGGAGGTTGTAGCGAAATGTTTCCTTACACATACCAAATTTAAAAAGGTAAATGTTTAGCAAATCTGCATCGACGATATCACTAGATAGTGTTTGCTTATCATTTAAATTAAATGCTATTTGAGCTAAGGTATTTTGTACTTCACCGCTAGCTCGCCGGTCAATTATTATGATAATTTAACTTAATTATATACCTTCCTAGACAAAGCCTTTGAAGAATCAGGTTTGAGAGTTTTCGTAGTGTTAAAGTTATTTATGCCTCTGCACCGGAGGCGTAATAGAGAATATAGCAGTATATTATCCGGAATAACTAGGGGCTGTTGATCTTTCAGGGTTAAAATTTATTCAATTTAAAACGGATTTAATCGCGGCGCAAGTTTTGTATCATAGTCATTCTATTAAAAAAGCGAGCAACAATGAGTAAATTTGTTTTAAATGAACCCTAAAGGGCAGCACTTGTTTGAAATTTATACTACGTTATCGTATGTTCGAGTAGCCAGCTACACGTCACATACTCTGCCTTGTCTAAATACCAAACAAGTTGCTGTAAAAGTAATCTCGAAAGATCAACAGCCCCTAGAGTAAATGTCAGGTTGAAAGAGCAAAGCTAGCTAGTTAACATATTGTTTGCATATACATAAACTGATAAACTTGCGCGTCACTAAAATTGGTGTGCGAACTTGGGCGTTTAAATGCTCATGATTGATTTAAAGCTATAATGAAGAGCGCATGCCAGTACGTATATATAGGAATAATTACGCAAATGATAACCGCAAGCAAACCAACAGTAAAAAGCAATCGTTTAATTGCTGTCAATTTTTTTAATTCAGCTTTACTTCTTTTGTTCTTTTCTTTAACTGCACTGTGTTTATCAACATTTGCTTATGCGCAAATAAGCCCGCAACAAATAGAGCAATTTAAAAAGTTACCACCTGCTCAGCAAAAAGCATTAGCGAACAGTATGGGAATTGACCTTAATAGTATTAAAGCTCAGCTATCGTCAGATTCTGCGGATAGTGGCATTGAAAATACTGAAACTTACCCTCGTGGTACACAGTTTGACGCTGAAGGTAATCCTATCATTGACCCAGAAGAGGCTGAAGAGCAGCTTGAGACAAGTAGTGAGTTAAAGCCTTTTGGTTATGAGGTATTTGCAAATTCTCCACAGACCTTTGCTCCTATGATGGATATTGCTATTCCAGCTGAATATATTATTGGACCTGGCGATAAAATTTCGATCCAAATCTTTGGTAAGGAAAAAGAAGAACTTGAATTAGCAGTGAACCGCGAAGGCCAAGTAGTTTTCCCAGCGCACGGACCGTTTACTGTCTCAGGTTTATCATTTAATGAGATGAAGCGCTTATTAACCGCACGTATTAAAGAGAAAGTCATTGGCGTCGACGTTGTAATTGGTATGGCATCGTTAAGATCAATGCGTATTTTTGTATTAGGTGATGCTCACAAACCCGGTCCTTATACTTTGAGTTCTTTGTCTAGTATGACTCATGCTATTTTTGCTGCTGGTGGTATCAGCGATATTGGCAGCTTACGTAACATACAATTAAAACGTGCTGGAAAACTCATTAATACTTTGGACCTTTATGACTTATTAATCAAAGGGGACTCGAGTAAAGATATCTTATTACAGTCAGGCGATGTAGTTTTTATCTCGCCAAAGGGAGCAACGGTTAGCATCGAAGGGGAAGTCATACGCCCAGCTATCTATGAAATAACAAACGATTCTGATTTTAACGATATTGTAACTATGTCTGGTGGGCTACTGCCAGCAGCTTATGCCAAAATGACCCGGGTAGATCGTTATAATCAAAATGCGCTTCGCTCGGTTGTTAATGTCGATTTGACTAACAACGCAGACTTAGTCAAGAAGGTTCAAGCGGGCGATGCTATTCATGTGATGAAAGCCTCTGATATGTTTGAGCAATCCGTTACTGTTATCGGCGCGGTTACAAGACCTGGTAAATATCAGTGGCACCAAGGCCAGCGAATCACAGACTTATTCCCTTCTATCGATTCTCATATGTTACATTCTGCTGATTTAAATTATGCGCTTGTTGTCCGCGAAATTGATATCGCTCGTAACATTGAAGTTTTACAATTTGATATTGCCAATGCCTTATCTAACCCTAACTCAAAGGATAATATTGCCTTAGAAGGTAATGACACAGTATTGGTTTTTGCTAATGTTATTAAATTAATTGACAGTAAAATTAGCTTAGATTCTTTAGCCTATACTGAAGAAGCTTTATCGATAAAAGAGCAGGAGCTAGCAAAAGAAAAATACAAAGAAAAACAATTTTGGCTCAAATATGGCGGGGAAGAACAGCTTGCTCAACTTGAAAATAATGACGCGGCCGAGCAAGAAAAAAAGAAAATGGAGCAATCAATCGCGCAATTAAGCGGTGGACAGCTAAAAGAAGCATTGGATCCGAAAGAGTTAACTTTATTCTCCAGACAACGCTTATTAATGCCTATTATTGATAAGCTAAAACGCCAAGGTAAATCGGGTCAACCAATTCAGTTGGTTGAAGCTGATGGTGAGGTTAAATTCCCTGGCATTTACCCTCTAGCGAAAAATGCCCGTGTTGCCGATTTAATTGCCGCGGCGGGAGGTTTAACTGAGTCGGCTTATGTAGTTAGAGCTGAAGTAACTCGAAATCAAGTGGTCGATTATACAGCGCAACAAACCTCCTTGTCTTTCAATTTAGCTTCAGCACTTACCGGTAATGAAAAAGATAATTTTTTATTAACGTCAAAAGATAGATTAAACATTCATCAAATCCCTGCTTGGAGTGAAAATAATGTCGTTGAGCTACGCGGAGAGTTTGTTTTTCCTGGCAAGTATACCGTTCGCCGTGGCGAGAGCTTAGCTGATTTAATTGAAAAAGCCGGTGGCTTTACCGAGTTTGCTCATCAAGAGGGCTCTGTTTTTACTCGCGTGCAGTTACGCGAAATTGAGCAACAAAATTTATTAAAATTAACCGCCGATTTACGCATAGAAATGGCTTCAAAGTCAATGACTGACCAGAATTATTCGCAATCATATGCCGAGGTACAACAAATGTTAGCTGATATGGCTAATGTACAGCCTGTCGGTCGTTTAGTTTTAGATTTACCCAAAGTGGTTAATGATCCTAATTATGATGTGCTGCTCGAAGGTGGTGATGTGCTTTATGTCCCGACCTTAAAAAATTCCGTCAATGTTGTTGGACAAGTCCAAGTTACTTCCTCCCATGTTTATGATGAAAACTTTTCTGCACAGGATTATCTTGAGCAAAGTGGCGGCAGCAAGAAGCGTGCTGATGAAGGACGAATTTATATCATCTCCGCTAATGGTAGTATTAAAATGATGAACAGTGGTAATTGGTTTACTAGTGATGCGGGTGATAACTTAAAACCAGGGGATACTATCGTTGTACCTCTTGATGCAGAATACATGAATAACCTCGAGTTATGGTCGAGTGTTACCCAGATAATTTATAACTCTGCTGTTGCTATCGCAGCAATTAATGGTATTTAATTATGCTTAATGCTGGTTATTAGTGTAAACATTATCGCATTAAAGGCTTATCAAGCTACTTTTGATTTAGGTCATTTAATATATAAATATTAAAATATATGGAACTTACATGTTGCGCTCATTAAAAAATGTAAAATTAGGTATTATCGGCTTAGGCTATGTTGGTTTACCGCTTGCAGTTGAGTTTGGGAAAAAATATCCAACATTGGGATTTGATATCAACGTTCAGCGTGTTGATGAATTAAAACAAGGACATGACTTTACCCTTGAAGTCTCTAGTGAAGAGTTAGCTGATTCTAAGTTTATTTCGTACTCAGCTAATGTTGACGATTTAAAAGCCTGTAATATGTATATTGTGACAGTGCCAACACCGATTGATCAGCACAAGCAACCTGATTTAACGCCGCTAGTTAAAGCAAGTGCTATGTTAGCCAAGGTCATCAGTAAAGGTGATATTGTCATTTATGAGTCAACTGTCTATCCTGGCGCGACCGAAGAGGTTTGTTTACCTGAAATAGAGCGCCATAGTAAATTGCTTTATAACCAAGACTTCTTCGCCGGGTATAGTCCCGAGCGGATAAACCCTGGTGATAAAGAACATCGCGTCACTAATATTTTAAAAGTCACTTCAGGTTCAACTCCCGAAATAGCAGATTTTATTGATAGCTTGTACAAATCAATTATTACCGCAGGGACTTATCAAGCGTCGAGTATTCAAGTTGCTGAAGCGGCCAAGGTCATTGAAAATACTCAACGTGATTTAAATATTGCCTTAATTAATGAGTTAGCCGTTATTTTTAATAAACTGAATATTGATACTGAAGAAGTATTAAAAGCTGCGGGAACTAAATGGAATTTTTTACCGTTTAGACCCGGCTTAGTTGGAGGGCATTGTATTGGTGTTGATCCCTATTATTTAACCCATAAAGCACAAGCGATTGGTTATAATCCTGAGGTAATTTTAGCCGGGCGTCGTATTAATGATGCAATGGCTGAATATGTAGTTGCTCAGCTAGTAAAGACGATGTTGAAAGCTAAGTTACCGGTCAATGGTGCTAATGTTTTAGTGATGGGGTTAACTTTTAAGGAAAACTGCCCTGATGTTCGCAATACTAAGGTTGTTGATATCCTCTCAGAACTAGCAGAATTTGATATTAATGTTGATATTTATGATCCTTGGGTTAATCCTGAAGAAGCAAAACAAGAATATGATGTAGATTTGATTTGCTCACCGAAAAAACACCATTATGACGCGGTTATTTTTGCTGTAGCTCATGATGAATTTAAAGCATTATCAAAAGCAGAAATTAAAGCGCTTATGAAAAATGAACATGTCATTTATGATCTCAAATATATGCTTGATGCGGATCTAGCTGATATACGGTTATAATTGTCTAATAAAGGTAGCAATTTTTTATTATTAATTATCAACTAGCTAACTGGCAAGACAGCTTTCAACTTGCCTTAGAATACTAAAAAACTTCCCCGATAGCTTAGGTAAGGGAGCTGGGGCCAGTTAAAGGACTATTTTTCATGACTCAGTTTGAAACAATTAAGCAACTGCTACAAAAAGAACCGAAAACTTGGTTTATTACCGGTTGTGCCGGCTTTATCGGATCTAACTTATTAGAGACCCTGCTGTTATTAGACCAAAAGGTTGTCGGTCTTGACAATTTTGCTACAGGTCATCAACGCAACTTAGATGAAGTACAACGACTAGTGGCAGATAAGCAGTGGCAGAATTTTTACTTTATTAAAGGTGATATTAGAGAGCTTAATGACTGTCAAAAAGCATTAACTCACTTTGATACGGGTGTTGATTATATTCTCCATCAAGCCGCTTTAGGCTCAGTACCCAGGTCAATTGCAGATCCATTATTAACCAATTCAGCCAATATTACTGGCTTTTTGACCATGTTAACCGCGGCAAAAGATGCGCAAGTAAAAAGTTTTGTCTATGCTGCTTCAAGTTCTACTTATGGAGACCATCCTGCATTACCCAAAGTAGAAGAGGCTATTGGTAAGCCGCTTTCACCTTATGCTGTGACAAAATATGTTAATGAACTTTATGCCGATGTATTTAATAAAACCTATGGTTTAAACACCATTGGCTTACGTTATTTTAATGTTTTTGGTAAAAGACAAGATCCTGAAGGGGCCTATGCAGCAGTTATTCCTAAATGGACTGCTGCTATGATTGCCAATGAAGAAGTTCATATCAACGGTGACGGCGAAACCAGTCGTGATTTCTGTTTTATCGATAATGCGATACAGGCAAATATTTTAGCCGCAACCGCACAAGACTCGGGAAAAAATCAAGTCTACAATGTTGCCCTAGGCGATAGAACAAGCTTAAACATTTTGTTTGACAGTTTACGAGCAGCTTTAAAAGCAAACGGTGTTGACTATCAAAAAACTGCTCACTATCGTGATTTTAGACCAGGCGATGTCAGGCATTCACAGGCTGATATTTCAAAAGCTAAAAGCTTAATTGGTTTTGAGCCAGCGTTTAAAATTCAACAGGGTATAGATAAAGCTATGCCCTGGTATATTCAATTTTTAACAAAAGAAAGCTAAAATAATGATTCTAAATCAATAACTTTCATTGATTTTTTGGCGAAGTTTATTAAATTTTCTCTTGTGCAAAAATACATAGTTAAGGTTTTTTGCGAGCAGTACCTTTCAGGTATACTGCTTTTACGCCGGGCGATTTATATTTCTGTAATAAAAGTGTCACATAACTGACTTATAATTCGCGCCGTTATTTCATCATACTATTTATCTTGACTAAACAGATTGGTAGTTTATCGCTAATAAGGTTAATTAAGTGGCAACTCTTGTAACGTCAAATCGGAGCCGTAGCTTCAAAAACTCACTGGCAAAATGGCTAATCACTCTTGGTGGTGTTAGTGTTTTATTTACCTTAGTGTTGATTTTTCTTTATTTACTATATGTTGTTAAACCTATTTTTGAATCGGCAAAAATAGAACAAACGAAAAGCATCACTATTGATTCCAACTCTACTGAAAGAGCGCTAAGTACCGGCGTTGACGAGCTCAAAGAGCTTGCTTATCAAATAACAGATTCAGGAAGAATTGATTTTTATCATCTCAAAGCCAGCGATGCTCAAGCGAGTAATCAATTTTCAATTGGTGATAAGGCCTTATCTACTTCATTATTGACGCATGTTGATTTTGAAGGGGAACAGCTAATAAAAGTGGTTGATTCTTTCTCAAAAGCTAAAATATTGTTAAGTGCAAGTGGCAAAACTTTATTGATTGAACCGAGTTTTTATAGTCAATATACTGATAATATCAGGGAGATAATTGCCAAAGTTAATTTTCCTTTAGGTAAGGCATCATTGGTCATTGATGAACAGCAAGCTCAGTTAGAAAAGCTCGCCTTTGCGATGGATGATGAAAGAATTGTCTTTGTCGCATTTACCGAAGATAAGCGTTTAATTAAAACAACGTTTCTAGCAGAAGATGATTTTAGCTCTGTCATTGAAGGTTATGATGCTGAATATGAAAGCAACTTTCAGCAAATAGACTTTTCTAGCACCGTTGTTGATGAGATAAAGGTTACACCCGATTTAAATTTAGCCTTTGTTAGAACAGGCAATATTGTTCAAGTATATTCTCTAGATGATGATTATGAGGTCGCGTTAAAGGGTACGATTCAACCAGAATTTGCAAACGCAAAGACTAATCTAACGTCTATGGCATTACTCTCTGGCAGTAGTTCGGTTATACTCGGCGATAGCGAGGGCAATATCAGCCAATGGTTTGAAGTAGCTAAAGAGTCAGGACGTGAATTTCAACAAATCAGAACTTTTAGCACAAATAACGATAATGTTAGTTCATCAGCAATAACGGCTATTTATACTGAGCAGTTTAGAAAAAGCTTTTATACGATGACCGCAAGTGGTGAAGTTAATGTCTTTTATACCACAAGTGATGCACATTTATGGCAAGGTGTGTTATCCCCTGTTCAGCCAAGTGCATTTGCTATTGCGCCTCGAGCTAATGGCTTAGTGGTTATTAACAACTCAACAGGGCAACAAGGAAACAGCAAGACTTTACAAGTTTTTGATGTCCATAATGAACACCCAGAAGTAACCTGGCAAGCGTTGTGGCAGGAGGTTTGGTATGAAGGCTATCCTGAGCCTGAATATATTTGGCAATCTACTTCTGGCTCAGATGACTTTGAAGGGAAGTTCTCATTGGTACCTATTTCTTTTGGTACCATTAAAGCGGCATTGTATGCGATGTTATTCGCTGTGCCTATCGCGTTAACTGCTGCGGTATATACTGCTTATTTCATGACACCAGTACTGCGTAAGAAAGTTAAACCTACCATTGAATTGATGGAAGCTTTACCTACCGTTATTTTAGGCTTCCTAGCCGGCTTGTGGTTAGCGCCACTGATGGAAGAGTATTTACCAGCGATATTTTTACTGTTTATTTTCTTGCCTTTAGCGACAGTCATAACAGCATTTGTCTGGTATAAGTTACCTAGCCAATTGAAAGAGAAGCTACCTGAAACCTTTGCACCTATTTTATTAATTCCGGTAATGATACTGGCTATTTATGCTGCGTTCTCATTATCAGATGTTTTAGAAGTATTGATGTTTGGCGGAGATATGCGCCAATACCTTACCAATGAATTAGGTATCGACTTTGACCAGCGAAACGCCTTAGTGGTCGGTATTGCCATGGGCTTTGCTGTTATCCCCACTATCTTCTCAATGGCAGAAGATGCCATTTTTAGTGTACCTACTCATTTGACTAGTGGCTCACTAGCACTCGGTGCGACACAATGGCAAACCCTTATCGGCGTGGTGCTTCTTACCGCAAGCCCTGGCATATTCTCGGCTGTCATGATGGGTTTAGGTCGCGCAGTCGGTGAGACTATGATTGTTTTAATGGCTACGGGTAACACGCCAATTTTAGACTGGAGTATATTCCAGGGCATGAGAACACTCGCGGCTAATATTGCTGTTGAAATGCCGGAATCAGAAGTTGGTAGCTCACATTATCGAATTTTATTCCTAGCAGCATTTGTACTTTTTGTTTTCACCTTTGTCTTTAATACCGCTGCTGAGTTTGTGCGTCAAAGATTACGTGAAAAATACAGTTCAATGTAGTGGTTTAGTTTAACGTTAGAAAACATAGATTTAATAAATTAATTATATAGCTGCACACTTTCATGCCAAATAGCATTTAAGTGAGCGCTATAAACAGATTATAGAGTTTCTTTATGAACAAGTGGTTTAAATCCGGCTCACCTTGGATATGGTTATCGGCAGGTGGCGTTAGTATTAGTTTGATTTCAGTGCTTGGCCTGTTATGGCTTATTGCTTCTCGTGGTCTATCTTATTTTTGGCCTAGCCAACTCTACCAATTTAATATAACGGATGAACAGGGCGTTAAGAGTGTGGTCATTGGTGAAATTTATGATCGTGAACAAATTCCGGTAACGCAACTTGCCCATCTAAATTTAGACTTAGATCCTGAATTAGAGGTACTTGAGCGTCTTCTGGTCAAAACAGGTAATCGCGAGTTAGTCAGTTTAGACTTTCGCTGGTTGTTATCAAATAATATTACTAAAACAGAAACACCCGCTGATTTAGTTGTTGTTGAGCGAAATACTCATGGTAATTTTTATGGTTACATTGATAGTGTGGTCATGGACGGCACAGAAGTCGGCACAGATAAGTTAGCTGACTTGCTCGTCCGCGTTGAAAACATTCAAGGTAAAATTGATGAGTTACAAAAGTCAGACATAGGGGCAATCAATTATAAGCTTGAACGTTTGCGTTTAAAATCACGAAAATATCAACTAGATAACGAACTAACCCCACAAATCCAAGCGAAATTAGACAGTGAAGTCGCTAGCTTAAAACAGGCTTATACAAAACTTGAAGAACAGTTGCTGGCATACCGAGAAGAAATATCACGTGACCATATTGTTATGCGTGCTATGGATGGACAACTGGTCACCATTAATTTTGATCATATTCTGAAAGTAACCTTTAATAATAAACTGACTGTGCTGGAAAAGGTGTCGATCTTCTTTAGCCAGATAGGTGGATTTATTATTGATGATCCACGTGAAGCAAATACTGAAGGTGGGGTATTCCCTGCGATATTTGGTACTGTACTGATGGTATTATTAATGACAGTGATTGTGTCACCATTTGGTGTCATCGCCGCCATTTATTTACATGAATATGCAGGTAAAAATAGTTTCACTAAGCTTTTGCGGATTGCGGTAATTAACTTAGCGGGTGTTCCCTCTATCGTTTATGGTGTTTTTGGTTTAGGCTTTTTTGTTTATATGGTTGGTGGTTCTCTTGATCAGTTATTTTATTCAGAAAATCTACCTAGCCCAACTTTTGGTACACCGGGTGTCTTATGGTCAGCATTAACACTGGCTATTTTAACTTTGCCGGTTGTTATTGTATCAACCGAAGAAGGTTTGTCGCGGATTCCGTCAGCAATGAGACATGGCTCTTTAGCACTCGGTGCGACTAAAGCTGAAACCCTATGGCGAATAATTTTACCTATTGCAAGCCCTGCAATTATGACGGGTATAATCTTAGCAATTGCTCGCGCTGCTGGTGAGGTTGCACCATTAATGTTGGTCGGTGTTGTTAAAATGGCGCCTAACTTACCACTTGATGGCAATTTCCCTTTCTTACATTTAGATCGAAAATTTATGCACTTAGGTTTTCATATTTATGATGTTGGCTTTCAAAGTCCGAATGTAGAAGCAGCTAGACCATTAGTTTATGCCACGGCTTTATTACTTGTTACTATTATTATCGCTTTAAATATGACAGCAGTTTCAATACGCAATAAGTTACGTGAAAAATATAAGATGTTAGAGCACTAGTTTGCCACATCACAATTAACGATTAATGAATAGTTTTTTAGAGAAAGACAATTATGATTTCTATTAGCCCAAAAACAGTAGCTACTGGTCCAGAGCCTTTTTTAACCAATAAGTTAGACTTAAATAATTTAGCGCCAGAGCAAATAGCATTAAATATTAATAACCTCAATTTACATTACGGACAAAAACAGGCACTTAATAATATTAGCATGGCGATACCTAAAGGACAGGTTACTGCGTTTATTGGACCCAGTGGTTGTGGTAAATCAACATTACTTCGTTGTATTAATCGCATGAATGACCTTGTTGATAGCTGTCAAATTAGTGGTGAAATAATTCTTCACGGTAATAATATTTATGATAAAAGTGTTGATGTAGCAGAACTTAGACGTAAAGTCGGTATGGTATTTCAACGACCAAACCCTTTTCCTAAAACAATTTATGAAAATGTTGTCTATGGTCTGCGTATCATGGGACAAAATAATCGTCGTGTGCTAGATGAGGCTGCGGAAAAATCGTTACGCAGCGCCGCACTTTGGGATGAAGTTAAAGATCGTTTACATGAGAGTGCGCTAGGCCTATCTGGTGGTCAGCAGCAGCGCTTAGTGATAGCTCGTGCTATTGCCATTGAGCCTGAAGTGTTATTACTTGACGAACCGACCTCAGCGCTTGATCCGATTTCAACCTTAACAATTGAAGAATTAATTAACGATCTTAAAAAGCAGTTTACCGTCGTGATTGTAACGCACAACATGCAACAAGCTGCTCGTGTTTCAGATCAAACTGCTTTTATGTATATGGGTGATTTAATTGAATATAGTGATACTAATACCTTATTCACCACACCTACTAAAAAGAAAACAGAAGATTACATCACTGGTCGCTATGGTTAATACCTAGCAAAGATATGCAAGAATATTCCTATAAAAGGGTAACCAATGGATAATTTACAAATGGGCCGTCACATTTCAGGCCAATTTAATGAAGATTTAGAACGTGTCATTAATAATGTCATGCACATGGGCGGTATTGTCGAGAAGCAAGTTACTGATGCGCTTGCTGCTGTGCAAAAAGGCGATGTTGAGCTAGCCCAGCAAGTATTAAGCAATGATTACCGTATTAATGCTTATGAAGTGAGTATTGATGATGAATGCACTCGTATTATTGCTAAGCGTCAACCTGCCGCAGGTGATTTACGTTTGATTATGGCGGTTGTGAAAACCATTGCGGATCTAGAACGTATTGGCGATGAAGCAGAGAAAATAGCAAAAGTTGCCCTAGAGAGCTTTTCATCTCAACAGCAAGATTTATTAATTAACCTTGATAATTTAGGTCGCCACGTATTAGAGTTTTTACAAGCAAGCCTTGATGCATTTACGCGTATGGATTTTGATGCAGCCGTTAAAATTCATGAAATGGATGATAAGATCAATCGTGAGTATGAAGCATTGATGCGTCAATTAATGACTTATATGATGGAAGATCCTCGTTCTATCCCACAAGTTATGACAGTAATTTGGTCTGCCAGGGGACTTGAACGTATTGGTGATCGTTGTCAAAATATTTGCGAATATATTATCTATTTTGTCAAAGGTAAGGTAGTGCGCCATACCACTGCTAAGGACATGAAAAAATTATAGAATATTTCGGTCATTGAAATTGAAGTAAGTTAACGAAAGCTATTACCAGCCAAAGTATTAGCTCAGATAAAGTAACGCCGTGAAAATATAAAAACGCTGCTCGTGATAGTTAACCAGTTTAGTAAAGATTAATATTTAACATTGATGGTTAAATAGGTTACTATCCGCAGCGAATTATCATAACGAAGTTATACTTACTGGAAAATTTATATGGCCAGAAATTCAATCTTAGGTGTATTTGCAAAATCACCGATAAAACCACTAGAAAAACATATCCAAATAGTTGTTAAATGTAGTAAACAACTTATCCCATTTTTTGAAGCATGTGTCGAAGATAACTGGAGTGAAGCGGCTAAAATTCGCCGTAAGCTTTCTAAATTAGAGCAAGATGCTGATGCCTTAAAGCGGCAATTACGCCTTGAGCTACCTGGCGGATTATTTATGCCAGTCGACCGCGCTGACCTGCTTGAATTATTGACGCAACAAGACAAAATCGCCAATAAAGCCAAAGATATTGCTGGTCGTGTTTTGGGGCGAAAATTACAGGTACCTGCTAGTTTGCAAGCTGAGTTTGCTGCTTATTTAGCCCGTTGTATTGATGCGACAGAAAAAGCGGCAGAAGCTATAAATGAGTTAGATGATTTATTGGAAACAGGCTTTCGTGGCCGTGAAGTTGAGTTGGTTGAGAAAATGATCAGTCAACTAGATTCAATCGAAGATGACACGGATAGCTTGCAAATATCTTTACGTAAAAATTTACTAGCGATTGAAAAGGATTTGAATCCAGTTGATGTAATGTTTTTATATCAAATAATTGATTGGGTTGGTGACTTAGCTGATCTTGCTGAACGTGTAGGTGCGCGTTTAGAAATTCTTTTAGCTCGAAAATAAGGCTTAACTGATGGATATTATACTTAACTCAGGCAGCACTTTTGTAATTCTCGCCGCGCTTGTTGGTTTTTTTATGGCGTGGGGCATAGGTGCAAATGATGTTGCTAATGCTATGGGTACCTCTGTTGGTTCAAAAGCATTAACGATAAAACAAGCGATAATTATCGCGATGGTATTTGAATTTGCCGGCGCTTACCTTGCTGGTGGTGAAGTAACCTCTACTATACGTAAAGGTATTATAGATGCCAGCTACTTTATTAATACACCTGAATTGTTAGTTTACGGGATGATTTCTGCACTGTTTGCTGCAGCAACATGGTTACTTATTGCTTCTGCTTTAGGCTGGCCGGTATCTACTACTCACTCTATTGTCGGCGCAATTGTTGGATTTGCTGCTGTTGGTGTTAGTGCTGAGGCTGTTGAATGGAGCAAGGTTGTTGGTATTGTCGGTAGTTGGATTATCACACCATTAATCTCGGGTATCATTGCTTTTATTATCTTTAATAGTGCACAAAAACTTATTTTTGATACCGATAAACCATTGCAGCAAGCAAAGCGCTGGGTACCGGCTTATATGTTCCTTGCAGGCTTTGTTCTCTCCTTAGTAACGATTAAAAAGGGTCTTAAACATATCGGTCTTGAAAACGTTGATCTTGGTTTTGTTAATTTTGAAATTAAAGGCCCTGGCGGCTTCTATCTAGCCACGATTATTGCATTGATTGTTGCTCTAATTGGTAAATTTTTCAT
Organism: Colwelliaceae bacterium MEBiC 14330; assembly: GCA_040779365.1. Taxonomy (GTDB): domain Bacteria; phylum Pseudomonadota; class Gammaproteobacteria; order Enterobacterales; family Alteromonadaceae; genus Colwellia. Next base: position 398,286 of record JBFONR010000001.1, on the reverse strand, counting down.
TAGTCGGGTTAAGTTTGATGAAACCTTGGCTAAAGAAGCGCATTATGCCAACGTAGAAAAAGTTTTTGCTATCTTAATGATAGTTACCGCCTGTGCTATGGCATTTGCTCACGGCTCTAATGATGTTGCCAATGCTATTGGTCCATTAGCCGCGGTTGTCAGTATTGTTGATAATGAGGGACAAATCGCCGCTAAGTCAGCCATTGCATGGTGGATCTTGCCTCTAGGTGGTTTTGGTATCGTATCAGGTTTAGCCATATTCGGTCATAAGGTTATTGCCACAATAGGAAAAGGGATCACTCACTTAACACCAAGTCGTGGTTTTGCTGCTGAATTAGCTGCGGCAAGTACTGTGGTTATCGCTTCGGGAGCTGGTTTACCTATTTCAACAACTCAAACGCTTGTTGGTGCAGTATTAGGTGTCGGCATGGCTCGTGGTATTGCCGCTATTAATTTAGGTGTCGTGAGAAATATTGTTGTTTCTTGGGTAATTACCCTGCCAGTCGGTGCTGGTTTATCAATCATCTTCTTCTGGATGATGCAGGCATATTTCGGCGCATAAGCAATATATACCCTGTCTTTAGAAATTAAAAAAGCCGCAAATAATTGCGGCTTTTTTGTGTCGATAAGAGGCGATGAGATTTTAGCTTTTTATCAAGTCGGTAATTAGCTACGTTCTGTGACTTCTAATAAGTGATAACCAAACTGAGTTTGTACCGGCCCTTGTACCGTATTTAACGGTGCTGAAAAGACAACCTTATCAAATTCAGGAACCATCTGTCCTGGGCCAAAGCTACCTAAATCACCACCTTGTGCATTAGATGGGCAGTTAGAATGTTCTTTTGCAGCTTCAGCAAAGTCTTTACCTGCTTCAATTTCTGCTTTTAACGCTAAACACTCTTCTTCTGTATCCACTAAAAGGTGGCGTGCACTTGCTTGAGACATATTTCTTTCCTATTTTTGGGGTGTGAAATTATATTTATTTTTAATTTATTTATAAAATTGAGCTCAGCTACAGTAACGCATCTAACCTGCAAATGAAAGCTACACTAACCTCTCTTATACATAGCTATGTCAATAATAGGCGCTAAAGAGAAGGTTTAATACAGCCGTTTAAAATGACCATTATTGATAGGTACATTAATTTTTATAGATTATTCGAGGTTTTGAAACGTTGTTTGTTATGATGACAAATTTTTCTTAATTTGAACCTAATATGATGCGTTTCGTTATGTTTTGCTTTGAACGCAGCAATACCGGCTACAATGATGAAGTCATAAACTTTTCTTGATTTACCTAGTGAACTTGCTTAGCAATACGGCATTAGCACTTAGCCTTAAATATAGGTAGAATATTAGCAATTTTTTTCATTTACATAGTACTATCAGTTGAGAAAACAGTACTAACGCAGTTAAGGACTTCTTATGGCTTCACTTCAAGATCAATTGCTTAAAGCGGGTTTAACGACTAAACAAAAAGCTCGCCAAGCAAATGCTGACAGTCGTAAAAAAAATAAACAAAAACGAAGTGGTGTTAAACATGAGGCTAGTTTACAAGAGCAGGTAAAACAAGATCTAGCGAAAGCAAAAGCGGAAAAACTTGCCAAAGATAGCGCATTAAATGATGCTAAAAATCAACAATTAGCGTCGAAAGAAAGCAGTTTGCGCATCAAACAAATTCTTCAACATCATCAACTCTGTGATGTCTCTGGTGAGACTGAGTATAATTATACCTTTAACGGTAAAATTAAGAAGCTGTTGCTTGATGCTACAACCCATAAAGCACTTGTCAATGGCCGCTTAGCTTTGTGTGGCTTGGAAGACGCTACTTATATTGTTACCAGTGAAACTGCGGCAAAAGTTGCTGAGTTAGATAGTAACATTATCTTAGTACAAAATGATAAAGCGGCAGAGCAAGCCATTGATGAAGATGATCCTTATGCAGATTACCAAATCCCAGATGACTTAATGTGGTAGCTAGTCTTCACTATTAACCCATTTATTTATGATACAATAAAAATAAGCTGGTGCTTGGCAACACTGACTGAGTTAAGTTGTTAATTAACGTTGAAAATACTGTTAATTAACTAAAGTATTCAACCTGATTTACATGAGTTATTTTATGATATTAATGAAAGTTATTCGCTGGCCAATAGGTCAGTTAATTTTATTATTAAATTTTATTTTTAGTCCTCGTTCTCCGAAACGAGCAAAAGAAGAGCAGGCAAAACTTGACAGTAAAACTCAAAATTTGAGTTTGTATCAACTGCCGTCATGCCCTTTTTGTGTCAAAGTTCGTCGTGCCATTAAACGTGAGGGGTTAACAATAGAACTGCGCAATATCAGCGCTAATAATCATTACCGCGAAGAGCTCATTCGTGAGGGCGGGAAACGCACAGTGCCTTGTTTACGCATTGAACAAGCAGATGGTAAAGTTCAGTGGTTGTATGAATCAAATGACGTGGTAGCACATTTACAAAAGTTGAGCCAAGCTGCTTAAGTTGCAATACATACCGATATTTTAAACTTTTACCCTTTTAAAAGCGCGCTATTTAGCGCGTTTTTTTATTACTTTGAAATATTTTTATGTTAAAACCTTTCTTATAAATATCTCATCGTTGAATTAAATAAGGTTTTATTGTGCTGATTAAAACACCGCAAAGCTATGAAGTAAAAGAATCTCAAGTAACGCCTGAAAGTGTATATTTAAACAGGCGGGAACTACTTAAGGGGATGGGCTTTATAGGTGCTAGCGCTTTGCTGGCAACATCATCAAATGCTAAGGCAATAGACTGGTTCAAAAAACAAGCACCAAAAAAATTTATCACTTCACCATTAAATTATAAAAGAGATAGTAACCTTGATAGTTTATCGTTAACCCCTGAAAAAAAAGTGATTAGTCATAATAATTTCTATGAATTTGGCGCCAATAAAAATCAACCTGCACAGTTATCACAAGCGTTTAAAGTTAACCCTTGGCAATTAACTATTTCTGGCGAGTGTGATAAGCCCATTACGCTCGACTATGATGACCTAACCACTATGTTTCCTTTGGAAGAACGTATTTACCGATTACGTTGTGTTGAAGCTTGGTCTATGGTGGTGCCTTGGGTTGGCTTTTCCTTGGCAAGTCTGTTGAAAAAAGTGTCACCTAACGCTGCTGCTAAATATGTATTATTTGAAACTCTGCATGACCCCGAGCAAATGCCAGGACAGCGTGATAGGCGTTTAGGCGGCGGCATTAACTATCCTTATGTTGAAGGCTTACGCCTTGATGAAGCGATGAACCCACTTACCTTAATGAGTGTTGGTTTATATGGCAAAACACTTCCCCCTCAAAATGGCGCACCTATTCGCTTGATTACGCCATGGAAATATGGCTTTAAAAGTATTAAGTCACTGGTAACGATAAGATTGGTTGCTGAGCAGCCAGCGACCACATGGCAAAGATTAGCGCCCAATGAATATGGTTTTTATGCCAATGTAAACCCAAATCATGATCATCCAAGATGGAGTCAAGCCACTGAGCGAAGAATTGGTGCTGGCGGCTTATTTGATCGTAATCGTATTGCTACCTTGCCGTTTAATGGTTATGGCGAACAAGTAGCGCACCTATATAAAGGTATGGATCTGCATAAATATTTCTAACTTACGAATAGGATTTAGATTTTGAATGTAAGCCAAAAGGTCATTTTGTTAAAAAGCGTTGCTCATATAGCAACGCTTTTACCCTTGTTAATCTTATATTATCATGCTTTTACCGATCAACTGGGAGCTGATCCGGTTGAAGCCGTTATTAACTTTACTGGTATCGGTGCCTTTAATTTGTTACTAATCACTTTAGCTGTCTCACCGATAGCAAAAACATTAAAACAAGGCTATTTATTACAGGTAAGGCGACTACTCGGTCTCTATGCTTTTACTTATGCTGCTTTGCATATCATTAACTTTATGGCATTTGATTTGCAATTTGCTTGGTCACTCTTTTTCAGTGAAATTTTTAAAAGACCTTATATTAGCATTGGGGCTATCGCGTTTATGTTTTTAACAGCGCTAGCATTGACTTCTCCTCATATTGTAAGACGTAAAATGGGTAAGTCATGGCAGACTTTGCATAATGTAAATTACCTAATTGTTATGCTTGTTGGCGTGCACTTTTACTGGTCAGTAAAGTCAGAACTCATTACTCCAATAATTTACTTAGCATTAGCCAGCATTTTATTGTTATGTAGATTTAAAAAATTAAAAAGCTTTTACTCATCACTATTTTGCAAAAAAAATTATAAAGATTAACTTTTTTGCTGAGAAAATAAGTGCCTGTATCGTCAAGTATTTAAAGATTAGTTATATAACAGGCTTTGCCCTGAAGAATTGAAAGTGTCAAGCTAACGCTTCAACTACAGTAGTGCTCTTAAGCTGCTAAGTGCATTTATTTTAGCTTGACCCTGAGCCTAGTTATTGAACTTAGATATAAGGCTATCTGTCGTGACAAGCTTGCTGTTTTAGTTAAATAAAATTAAGGTATCAAGCACTATGTCTCCCACAGGATTAACGATGGTCAAGTCAAAAATAAAATACCGCTTTTTTACATGTCAGCAGCTTACTGATAAAAAAAGTGTCTTCACATTACTCGCAACCAGTGTCTTGTCGCTCAGTCTTACGGCATGTCTCCCAAGTGAACAGCAAGATGCTAAGGTCGTTATTAATAAAAACCCTTACCCAAGTACTTATCAAGCATTAGCTTCGCAAAATGTTTTATTCACCAATGCGACTATTTTAACGGGTACGGGGGAACGACTAGATCAGGCAGATATTTTATTAGTTAATGGTAAAGTTGTACAAATGGGTCAAGCATTAGCCAGTAACAATGCAACTGTCATCAATGCGCAGGGTAAATGGATTACGCCGGGTATTATTGATGTTCACTCACATTTAGGTGTTTATCCCAACCCACAAGTTGCTTCTCACTCTGATGGTAATGAAATGACATCTCCAAATACTTCAGAAGTTTGGGCAGAACACAGTGTTTGGCCGCAAGACCCTGCTTTTCAAGCTGCTCGAGCCGGTGGTGTTACAAGTTTACAAATACTACCTGGTTCAGCTAACCTGTTTGGTGGTCGAACTGTTACTCTGCGAAATGTGCCCAGTGAAACCATGCAAGCAATGAAATTTGCCGGTGCACCTTATGGCTTAAAAATGGCTTGTGGGGAAAACCCTAAACGCGTATATGGCTCTCGTAAGCAACTGCCATCGACACGGATGGGCAATGTTGCCGGCTATCGAAGTGCCTGGCTTGCTGCAACAGAATATAAACGTGCTTGGGATAAGTATGAGTATGATTATAATGCCGGCAAAAACCCAACAGCGCCTAAACGAGATCTTGAATTAGATACCTTAACTGGCGTGTTAGAGGGAGATATCTTAATTCATAACCATTGTTACAAAGCAGAAGAAATGGCGGTGATGGTTGATCTTGCCAAGGAGTTTAATTATCACTCTGGTACTTTCCATCACGCTGTTGAAGCCTATAAAATTGCCGATTTATTAGCTTCGAACGGTAACTGTGCTGCAATGTGGCCAGATTGGTGGGGCTTTAAAATGGAAGCCTATGACATGGTTGAAGAAAATGTAGCTATTGTCGATGCTGTAAAGAATTCATGTGCCATTGTTCATTCTGACTCGAGTATTACCATTCAGCGATTAAACCAAGAAGCAGCGAAAGTGATGTATCGCGCCAATGAAAATGGTTTCGATATTAAAGAAGAAGATGCGATTAAATGGATTACGCTTAATGCGGCAAAATCATTAGGTATCCAAGCTGAAGTGGGTAGTTTAGAAGCGGGTAAAAGTGCAGATGTTGTTCTTTGGAACTCAAATCCATTTAGCGTCTATGCGCAAGCTGAGCAAGTCTATATTGATGGGGCCAAAGTGTACGACAGATTTGATGACAGCTATCAAGCAAAAAGTGACTTTTTACTTGGCCAAGAGCCAGTAAATAATGCCGCAAACAAAAAATAGGAAATACAATGAAAAATAACAAATTACTTAATTCATTGCGCTATGTTTTGTTAGCAGCTCTAAGCGCAACAACTAGCGTGGTGCAAGCACAATCTATTGCAATAACGAATGCTACTGTTTATACCCTTGCCGAAAAAGGTACTTTATCTCAAGCGACGGTATTGATTGATAACGGGAAAATTACCGGTGTATATGGTAAAGATGAATTACCGGCAACGCTAAAGGCAGATGAGATTTTTGATGCAAAAGGCCGTATTTTAACACCAGGCTTTATTGCTTCAAAAAACTTACTTGGTTTAATTGAGGTTGCTGCTGTAGCTGATACTCGTGATGGCTCAGATAAAAAAGCAGATGTTACTTTTGATGCTAGTTTGGCTTTTAACCCGAAATCAACATTAATCCCTTATGCCCGTAAAGGTGGGATAACTAGTAGCATTATTATGCCTCATGGCGGTGATAAAGTGCTCAGTGGACAAAGTTTTGCGGCAAATCTCTCTGGCAATTTTGACAGTGTAACCGCGCCTAACAATGCTGTCATTGTTGAACTTGGTGGCAGTAGCAAAGGCTCTCGAGCAATCAAGCTACAAACTTTAGCTAATGAGTTAGCCGATGCTAAAAAGTCGTTAGCGAAAATACAGCAATTGAAAACCAAGAGTAAACAAAGTAATGACAGTAGTGAAGCGAAAGAGCCTACTCGAAAAGAACAAGTCATGTTTGCTTTATTAGCGGGTGAGAAACCATTATTAGCCCATGCTGATAGAGCATCCGATATTCTTGCTTTACTAAGGTTAAAACAAGAATATAAGCTTGATTTAGTTTTAGTGGGAGCAAGTGACGCTGTCTTGGTGCGTGACCAAATCGCAAAAGCAAAAGTTGTGGTCATGATAAGTGCTCTTGCTAATCTACCGACAAATTTTGACTCACTGCATAACTCTCTGGCTAATGTGGCAAAACTTAATCAGGCGGGTGTTAAAGTGATAATTACCAACAGTGGTGAAAGCCATAACATTAATCAACTTCGTTTTGATGCTGGTGTTGCCGTCGCCAATGGTCTAGACAAAACAACCGCTTTGGCAGCGATTACCGCTAATGTTGCTGATACATTTAAACTCAATTCAGGCCGGATTACTGTCGGAAAAGATGCTGATTTAGTTTTATGGAGCAACGATCCTTTTGAGATCAGCACTAAAGTAGATGCTATGTGGATCAATGGTCAAGCAATGAGTTTACAGTCACGTCAAGATGCACTTCGCAATCGATATACCCAAAGTACTGACATGCTAAGAGCTTACACTAAATAATTACTCGGTAATCTAGCTATACTTTTATAGCAAGTTACCCAACGCAAATGCACCTTAATATCATGATTTAAGGTGCATTTTTTATTTCTTATATTTCCATCGATGGCGATAAAACTTGTATTTTAATCAAGGTTGATTATCATCTTGTTACATCATCGCTAATTTTTTCATTGTTAAGCTACTATTATGCGCCTTACTTTTCTTACCTTGCTTGTCGTGCAGTTATTCTGTGTTGTTTTGCCGGCTCATGCACGAGATAAAATAGGCCTAGTACTCAGTGGTGGTGGAGCTAAAGGCTCTGCACATGTTGGTGTTCTCAAGGTACTAGAAGAAAATAATATCCCAGTTGATTACATCGTAGGCACGAGTATCGGAGCATATGTTGGTGGTATGTATGCGCTCGGTTATGAGGTGGCGGAGATAGAAGAAATTATGCTAGCACTACCTTGGGATGATAGTTATTCAGACACTATTCCAAGAGAGTCACTTGCGTATACCAGTAAACAACACAGAGACAGATATAACCTCTCGGTAAGATTAGGTTATAGCGGCGGAGAATTTAAAGTACCCCATGGCTTATTATTAGGTCAAAGCGCCTATCAAATATTACAACGCTCTACTGATACTGTAAGTTCTTTTGAAAGTTTCGATGAATTAGCGATACCTTTTCGAGCAATAGCTTCAGATATTGCTACGGCACAAATGGTTGTTATTGATTCGGGCAGTATTAATCAGGCGATGAAAGCTTCAGCCGCTGTACCGGGTATTGTTGCGGCAGTAGAAATCAATGGTAAGTTACTTGTTGATGGCGGTATTACCAACAATATGCCTATTGATGTCGTTAAAGAAATGGGCGCAGATATCGTTATTGCCGTTGATATAGGCTCGCCATTGACTAAAAAAAGTGACTTGACTAGTACGGTCTCTGTATTAAATCAATTAGCTAACATACTCACTAATAATACCAGTATCGCACAAAAAAACTTACTTTCTGAAAAAGATATTCTCGTTCGTCCTGATATTGATGAATTAAGCACCACCGATTGGTCTATTATGCCTCAAGCACTGAAGTTAGGAGAGCTGCAAGCGAAAGCACAATTAGGGCAACTGGCTAAGTTATCTATTAACGAGGCTGATTATCTTAGTTATAAAGCCGCGAGAAGCACTAAAGCCCAACAGTGGTTCTCGGCGTTACCGGCTGATATTATTAAGATTGAACTGAGAAATGACTCTAAGGTGGAAGATGACATTATTCTTGGGAAGTTTGCTATTGATATAGGTAAACCTATTGCAAAAAATGACTTAGATTTAGCGATTAACAGGGTTTATGCGCTAGATAAATTTGAGCAAGTTAGCGTTGAATTTAAAGATACTGCACAAGGAAGAGTTCTAATTTTACAAGTGAAAGCGAAATCGTGGGGGCCTAATTATTTTGATTTTGGCTTTAATTTAAAAACAGACTTTTCGGATCGCTCTATCATTTCTCTTGATATGTCTTATTTGATGACAGATGTAAGTCAAAATGGTGGCCGTTGGCTAAATGAAGTAAAAGTTGGTTGGGAAACGGAATTAGCCACTGAGTTTTATCAACCATTTAACAAAAAACAAGACATATATGGCCGAGTACGAGCTGAATTTTCCCAAGATAAATGGGAAAGGACCGATGAATTTCCCGTACGACCTGAGCTCAAAAATAATTTTTACCAGGCATTATTGGCTGCAGGCTATGATTATTCTTATAAAGGCATCATAGAAATAGGGGCAATAGCTGAAACAGGTGAACTTTCAGTTGAGTCTGGCGTTTCATCCCAACAAGGCAATTATGATTACGACTCTTTTGGTGGCTTTATTAAGCTTGGATACGATACCCTAAATAGCATTAATTTCCCAACTCAAGGTAATAAATTATCATTTGAAATTCAGAGGCGAAAAGATAACTATGCACCATTTTTAACGGCTAGTGAAATCGACCATTCCACCCAGATTACATTCGATTGGCGAGGTGCAGTTGCCTTAAGAGGGCACACTTTTGTCGGTATTGCTTCTTTTGCAACTTTAACCAATGAAACTGACTTTAGTGTACATGTTGCTGAGCTCGGCGGTTTCTTGAACTTATCAGGTTATCAAGAAGATGCCTTGATAGGTGTGCATAAAGTATTTGCAGCTATCGTTTATCAATATGATTTGGGGCGAGAGTTACCAGGAGGCTCAGGTTTACCTATTTATTTAGGTACTAGTTTTGAGTCTGGTAATGTTTGGGGAATTGATGAAACGGTAAAATACAGTGATTTAATTCATTCAGGCAGTCTTTACCTGGGTACGGACACCAGTTTTGGTCCAGCGGCAATTGGTGTAGGCCTTACCACGGATGGTGAATCAACATTCTTCTTATCTATTGGTAAGAGTTGGTAATTATTTGATTGGTTAACAGCATAGGACAAGCTTTTTGACTGTTAAACAACTTTAGCTTCTTATAAAATATGTCTACTGGTTCTAACTACTCATTTAGTTTTTAATAATACTATGATAAATACCTTGTTAAATAATGATTTTGCAAAAATAACTTGCATCACACTTCCATCTGCAGATAGTGAAAATACGCTTGATGGTATAGATATTTTTCATCAACATTGCCAAGCACAAGTCAGTGTCTATGGCGGGCAAGTGTTAAGTTATTCACCCAAAGGTCACCGAGATGTATTCTGGTTAAGTGATAGTAGCCAATATCAACCAGGTAAAGCAATCCGCGGCGGCATCCCTCTATGCTGGCCTTGGTTTGGTATTAATGATAAGCAAGCGCAAGGAGCTAATTCAGCTAAACATGGTTTTGCCAGGCTTATGCCTTGGCAGGTTAGCTGTGTTGATGCTGATGAAGATAATGTTACGCTTGTATTAACCTTATCTGGCGAGAATGACCATCCACTTTGGCCTAATGCATATCAGTTAGTGCAAACGTTAGTTTTCGGTAAAAGCTTTAAGCAGACCTTGGCAATGAGTAATATATCAGCTAAAGACGCTCACTATTGTGCCGCTTTGCACAGCTATTTTAAGGTTAGTCACCCTGAAAATATTGTTATTGATACGCTAACAGGTGTCAACTACGATGATAAAGTAGAAAATAGAGCAAGTATCCAACAATCACCGGTGAGTTGTGTAGGTGAAATTGACCGCGTTTATCACAGCAGCGATAACATGATGTTTGTCGATAGTCATTGGCAGCGTAAAATTGAAATAGCCAGTGATAACTGTCAGCATTGGGTTTTATGGAATCCGGGGGGAAAATTGGCTAGTGCCATGGCTGACATTCATTCGAATGGAGAAAATGAATATGTCTGTTTAGAAGCGGCAAATTCGATATGGCAAAATTTACCCGCTGGTGAAACCATTACTATTGGTCAAGAAATTAACGTTAGTCACCTTTAATTGACATTAGCCAATACGTAAATAGCGATGTAATAGTGATTGAGTAAAGTTTATCTTAAGGTAAAAACCACGTGGTAACGTCATAAACGGTTTGCCGTCGCGATCAAATGCTTGTGTTTTTACCTTACTATTGGCTGCCTTGGGTCTTAATTGCATTACTTGGCCATGTTTGCCATGAATATTTTCAACTTCACCCAGTACAATCATATCGGTCAACTCTTGCCAATCTTGGGCTAATAATGCTTCTTCATCAGCATTGGGCGACCATAAAAAAGGGCAACCTATTATACGGTCACTTAAAGGCAAGTCTTTAGGAGAGATAACAGGTACCCAAAGAACTTTTGCTAACTTTTTACGTACATAACAGTTGTGCCAGTTTATACCAACTAATCCTGTTAATGGCGCAACACAAACAAAAGTGGTCTCAAGTGGTTTGGCTTGTTCATTGATAGGTAGTGACTTTAACTCTATACCTAAATGAGGAAAATCTGGCTCTGGTTTAGACCCTGCACTTGCCCCTAAAACATGCTCCAGTAATAAGCCTATCCAACCTTTGTTTCGGGTTAAATCTTTTGGTATCGAAATGCCAGCATTTTGTGCTACTTCACCTAGCGATAAACCGGCTAAATTTTGTGCGCGTTGCATTAAAGCATGTTCAGAAGAGGGAATATCCATAAGGCCGTTACATTAACTGGGAAATAATTTTTACTAGGGTGAGCCGGTATTATTAATCAAAGCGTAAAAAAATCAAAGTAATCATTTGCTCCACTGGCGTTAATATGATTGAATTGAGGTAAGAATTTTAGATATTGTCAGGAGTTCCTGTGATCGATGCCGAAGGCTATCGCGCCAATGTCGGCATAGTAATAATAAATGACAGGGGACAAGTATTTTGGGCAAGGCGTTTTGGACAGCATTCATGGCAATACCCACAAGGAGGTATTGATGAAGGTGAATCGGCCGAACAAACCATGTTTCGAGAGTTATACGAAGAAGTAGGTCTTAAGCCGGAACACGTCAAAATTGTTGCTTCCACTAAGCACTGGCTAAAATACAAATTACCAAAACGTTTTATAAGGCATGATTCAAAACCCGTTTGCATAGGACAAAAGCAAAAGTGGTTTTTATTAAAACTTACAGCACCTGAAGCATCAGTGGATTTACTACACAGCCCTCATCCTGAATTTGATGATTGGCGATGGGTGAGTTACTGGTATCCGGTAAGGCAAGTAGTGTCTTTTAAGCGGGAAGTTTATCGTAAAGTGATGAAAGAGTTTGCTAGTTATGCTCTACCATTAACCTATGAAAAACGACCTGCTCGACGAAAGCGTCGGGCTTAGTCTCTATAGTTTTATTACTATGATTTTAGATTTACATGCATGATACTAATAGCCCACTTTATTGTGGGTTATTTTTTTCTAACTTGTCACTTTCAGGCTTTATTTAATTATTGAGGAATTACATGTTAGCGACTTTACGACAGATTGTATTAGAGTTCAGCCAAGAAGCGGAACTACAAAATGCCCTTGAACGCATGGTTTATAGCGTAAAAAAGGCCATGAAAACAGACTGTTGTTCTATTTATCTTGCTGATTATCGTCAACAACATTTCGTATTAATGGCCTCCGATGGTTTAGCCAAATCTTCTTTAGGACACAGTTGTATAGGATTTTCTGAAGGCTTAGTAGGGCTGGTTGGCCAGCGTGAAGAGCCGATTAACATTGCTGATGCTCAAAAACATCAAGACTTTGTTCATGCGCCAGAAGTTGAAGAAGATGATTTTAATGCTTTCTTAGGTACTCCAATCATTCATCAACGTAAGGTGTTGGGTATTTTGGCCATTCAACAAAAAGAGTCCCGTTATTTTACCGAAAATGATGAGGCCTTTTTAGTAACACTGTCTGCTCAATTAGCTGGTGCCTTAGCTAATGCCGAAATAAAAAGTCAACTTAATTTGCAAGCTGAAGAAAGTCCTGGCGTTAAGCAATTACAAGGGATTGCTGGTGCACCGGGTATTGCTTTAAGTGAAATCTTTGTGTGTCAGCCTCAAGCCGATCTTGCGGCAGTTTCATTAAAAAAAGTGACTGATATTAAAAAGCAACAGCAACGTTTAAAGCAGGCTTTTGATAAAACTCGACAAGAGTTCAATGCTTTAAGTGGTAAGCTCGGCGAGTCCATTGATGATGATAGTCTGGCCATTTTTGATGTATATAAACAGTTATTGGAACAAGCCAATTTAGGGCAAGAGGTCTCAGCGAAAATAGCCCAAGGCTGGCGAGCAGACAGTGCATTAAAGCTAGTGATAGAACATTATATCAGCCAGTTTGAAGCCATTGAAGACAGTTATTTTCGAGAACGTGCTAGTGATATTCGAGACTTAGGAACGCGTTTATTAGTCAACATTCAGCAACAAGCTAAAGAGGAGTTAATTTTTCCTGCGGAATTTATTTTATTAGCGCAAGATGTTACTGCCTCTATGGTGGCTCAATATCAGCACCAAGGTTTACTCGGTATTATATCGCTCTCTGGTTCAAATAACTCTCATGCCGCTATCTTAGCAAGAGCGTTAGGGTTACCTGCAATCATGGGCGTTAACGCTTCAGTATTAAGTAAATTACATCAACAACAAGCAATTATTGATGGTTACAGTGGTGAGTTATTTATTAATCCCGATGATAGCTTAGTACAAGAATACCAATATTTATTAAGCCAAGAAATAGCATTGACAGATAAAGTGGTCGAAGTTGCGAAATTGCCTTGTATCACAGAAGATGGAAGAGCTATTGAAGTCATGCTTAATGCGGGTTTATCTGCGGGCTTTGAAAATTGTACACAGTTAGGCGCGGTTGGTATTGGTTTATATCGAACAGAGATCCCGTTCATGAACCGTCATTGCTTTCCGTCAGAACAAGAGCAAACCCAACTATATCGCAAGGTATTGCAATCCTTCCCTAAACATAGTGTCACCATGCGTACCTTAGATGTCGGTGGCGATAAATCCTTACCTTATTTTCCAATTACAGAAGAAAACCCTTTTCTTGGTTGGCGCGGGATTCGAATTACGCTTGATCATCCAGAAATTTTTCTTTTGCAAGTACGTGCCATGTTGCGAGCTAATCAAGGATTAAATAATCTTGAAATTATGCTGCCGATGATTTCAAGCGTAGAGGAAGTTGATGATGCGGTTCGTTTAATTAATCAAGCATTTTTCGAATTAAAAGCAGAACTTAAAGCAGAGCTAGCTTCACCGAAAAAAAATCAGCTTATTGATGATAAATTAGCACGACCCAGAATTGGAATTATGCTTGAGGTACCCTCTGTTATTTTTCAAATCGAAGCGTTAGCAAAACGTGTCGACTTTTTTTCTGTTGGCAGTAACGATTTAACGCAATATTTATTAGCCGTGGATAGAAATAACAGTCAAGTGGCCAATTTATATGATGCTTTTCATCCGGCTGTGTTAAATGCTTTAAATAACTTAGCCCAACAAGCGACACAACAATTAACCCCTATTAGCCTGTGTGGCGAGTTAGCATCGCACCCCGCTGGCGCTATTTTATTATTAGCAATGGGCTTTGACAAAATCAGTATGAACGGTCACAACGTGCCACGCATAAAATGGGTTATTCGTCATATCACCTTTGAAAAAGCACAACAAATTTTAGATGAAACCTTAACACTAACCACCACTAAACAAGTCCATCGCTATTTAAATGAACAACTTGAGCTACTTGGCCTCGGTGGTTTTATTAGGGCCGGTGCTTAATGATAAAGCATAGTGCTGGTATAGCCTGTAACGCTTTAGTTATTTTTAGTGATGAATAGGGTGCTTGGTCAATGTATTTTTCGGCACGACTTTTAGTCGAAACCTTTGACCATTAAAGGGTATAATCTTGACTAGTAATAATTATTTTTAACTTTTGATTTTAACTTTCTCACAAGAGAGAATGGGCAAGCAATGACAGATAAGTTTTTACAGTTTCCGGTAATTGATCCGGTAATTTTCACTATTGGTCCGGTATCACTACGCTGGTATGGCACCATGTATTTGATTGGCTTTCTTGCTGCAATGTTTATGGCAAACAAGGCGGCAGACAGAAGTGGGGGGCTATGGACACGCGAGCAAGTCAGTGATTTATTATTTTATGGCTTTTTAGGGGTTATTTTAGGTGGTCGTGTTGGCTATGTGCTGTTTTATCAGTTTGATTACTTCTTATCTGATCCACTTTATCTATTACAAATATGGCAAGGTGGCATGTCGTTC
Source organism: Colwelliaceae bacterium MEBiC 14330 (assembly GCA_040779365.1). Classification (GTDB taxonomy): domain Bacteria; phylum Pseudomonadota; class Gammaproteobacteria; order Enterobacterales; family Alteromonadaceae; genus Colwellia. Next base: position 383,281 of record JBFONR010000001.1, on the reverse strand, counting down.
CATGGTGGTTTATTAGGGGTGCTGCTAGCGATATTCATTTTTGCGCGAAAAGTAAATAAGCGCTTTTTAGAAGTAGGCGATTTTGTTGCGCCATTAGTACCTATTGGTCTAGGTATGGGGAGATTGGGTAATTTTATTAATGCTGAGTTATGGGGCCGACAAACGGATGTTTCTTGGGCCATGGTTTTTCCAACCGATCCTTTGCAGGTTCCACGCCACCCATCACAGCTCTATGAATTCGCCTTAGAAGGTGTGGTATTATTTGCCATCTTATATATTATTAGCCGTAAAACTCAGCGTTTAGGCTTAGCTTCTGGCGCTTTTATGATTGGTTACGGAGTTTTTAGAAGCTTCATTGAATTTTTCCGAGAGCCCGATGCGCATTTAGGCTTGTATTTTTCGTTTATCTCGAAAGGGCAAATCTTAAGTATTCCGATGATTTTAGTGGGTATATTGGTGATTTATTTAGGTCATGTATCGCAACAAAAGTCAGTGATTGCTCAAGGTAGCAAAGAACAAAGTAAAAAAACAGTAAAAGGAAACAGCTAATGCGCGCTTATTTAGATTTATGTCAACGAATAATTGATCAAGGCACTTGGGTTGAAAATGAGCGTACTGGCAAGCGCTGTTTAACTGTGGTTAATGCTGACTTAGAATATAATGTTGGCGAAAACCAGTTTCCTTTGATCACCACGCGAAAAAGCTTTTTTAAATCAGCCATTGCTGAATTTATTGGTTACATCAGAGGTTATGACAATGCCAGTGACTTTCGAAAGTTAGGCACAAAAACTTGGGATGCTAATGCCAATTTAAATGAGGCTTGGCTTAACAATAGCCACCGTAAAGGTGAAGATGATATGGGCCGAGTCTATGGTATCCAAGGCAGGGCATGGGCCAAGCCAGATGGCGGTACTATCGATCAATTGCAAAAAATCGTTGATAACTTAACCAATGGCATTGATGATCGCGCTGAAATCATGACATTTTATAACCCAGGCGAGTTTCATATGGGCTGCTTAAGACCATGTATGCATACTCATAATTTCTCGTTACTTGGCGATACTTTATATTTAACGAGTTTTCAACGCTCATGTGATGTGCCATTGGGGCTCAATTTCAACCAAGTGCAAGTATTCTTTTTTCTGGCAATTATGGCGCAAATTACCGGTAAAAAAGCAGGTATTGCCTATCACAAAATTGTTAACGCACATATCTATGAAGATCAATTACAACTAATGAAAGATGTCCAGCTTAAACGCGAACCACTGCCACTGCCGAAGTTGATTATTAACCCTGAAATCAAATCATTAGCAGATTTAGAAACCTGGGTGACTATGGATGATTTTAAGGTAGAGGGTTATCAATGTCATGAGGCGATTAAATACCCATTTGCAGTATAGAGCAATAAGCCTATTTTTATTTTTTTATGCGCATAGATAGACAACCATACTTTTTATAAATAAAGCCCCAAACAATCAGTAAGGGGCTTTTTTATTTCATCGCTTAAAGAAGTTAAGAAAGTCTTTTGATTTTGAACTATCTTGCTAAGAGAAAGCCATTAGCTTTCTCATGCTCAAAATAGTTTGTTGCAGGTTGAAAGTCCTTGCTGGCCTAACATTCAATAATATTGACTGCCAAGCCACCACGAGAAGTTTCTTTATACTTTGTTTTCATGTCGTTACCTGTTTCCCACATGGTTTTGATCACTTTATCTAATGAAACTTTTTGTGTGCCAGTTCCGCGAAGTGCAAGCCGGGCGGCATTAATTGCTTTAACAGAGCCCATTGCATTACGTTCAATACAAGGAACTTGCACTAAGCCGCCGACGGGATCACAGGTTAAACCTAAGTTATGCTCCATGCCAATTTCTGCAGCATTTTCTACCTGGGTAGGACTGCCTCCTAAAATTTCCGCAAGCGCGCCCGCCGCCATTGAACAGGCAACCCCTACTTCGCCTTGGCAACCAACTTCTGCACCAGAAATTGAGGCATTAGTTTTATATAAAATACCAATAGCGGCGGAGGTGAGCAAATAACGAATACAGTCATCATCGCTAACAGGTTTCACAAATTTATCATAATAACAAAGTACTGCGGGTATAATGCCAGCAGCACCATTTGTTGGCGCGGTAACGACACGACTGCCGGCAGCATTCTCTTCATTAACCGCCATAGCAAAGAGATTAACCCAATCCATTGCCGTGAGAGGGTCATTTGATTTTTCTACCGATAAACTTCTATGCAGCGCAGGCGCGCGGCGATTAACTTTCAAGCCACCGGGTAAAATACCTTCGGTCGACATGCCGCGCTCAACACTGCTTTTCATTGCCTGCCAAATATCTATCAACTTGGCGCGGATAGTTGCCTCATCAGCTAAACATTTTTCATTATTCATCATAATTGTGCTGATACTTAAGCCGGTGGTCTTTGCTTCATTAAGTAGCTCTTCAGCACTACTAAATGCGTGGGGACGCTTTATATTGGCATGTAATGACAGTGCTTTGTCTTTCTCTTTTTCAAAGTCACAATCTTCAACGATAAAGCCACCGCCAATAGAGTAATAGGTTTGCTCCAATAACAGGGTATTATTTTGGTAGGCATATAAGGTCATTGCATTAGCATGAGCAGGCAAGCTTTTGTTACGGTGATAAATAATGGCATCGTCTTTTGGAAAATCGACTTGCTGTGTGCCATCAAGAAATATTTTTTGGCTTGTTACTACTTCAGTTAATGTTGGCTCAATTGATTCTACCGGGATACCTTCAGGGGTTTGACCACTAAAGCCTAAGATGACGGCTTTGCCAGTACCATGACCAATACCGGTTTGTCCTAATGAACCAAATAGCTCACATTTTACTCGGTCAACTTTGTTAAGTAGTGTCTGCTCTTTTAAAGTATCGACGAAAACTTTTGCCGCTTTCATTGGGCCCACGGTATGTGAGCTTGATGGGCCGATACCGATTGAAAACATATCAAATACACTGATCATACTTTTACCTTTGCTCTGCTTATATAACATTCATTAGTTATTAACTATAGTCGCAAAACATTACCATTGAATGCAGTTTAAGGCTGCTTTTTGATATCATGTGCAAGAATGCTTTGCTTAGTCCGAATTATTGTTGTTATCGTTTAATATAATGAAATTATTGTCGGTGAATTTTAATGGTGGTAATTTTAGCTGAAAGTTAACGGATAGAGAAACAAAATAATCAACTAATAAAGAATTAAATATACGATAAAGCGTGTTTTATTGCCTAAAGAATCAAACAGCCTAATTTAGCTGGCTAACAAGATCTTTTAACATGACAGCTGTTGCGCCCCAAATATTATAATGCTTGTAAGGCAAAAAATGGACATTATGCTGTTTTCCGTTGCGACTGGCTGTAAAGACATGATGATCATTGGTGGTTAAGAAGTGCTGTAATGGTACCTGAAATATTTCAGCAACTTCATTTTTATCTATTTTATAGTCTTGTGACCGTGAGACTATTGCTATCACAGGTGTTACTTGAAAACCACTAATGGTTTGATAGGGAGGTAATTGCCCAGCAACAGAAACAGCATCACGATTTAAGCCGATTTCCTCAAAAGCTTCTCTTAATGCCGTATCAATTAAGGAGTTATCTTCTTGCTCTACTTTACCACCTGGAAAACTCACTTGCGATGGATGATGTTTTAGATGGCTTGCTCGCTTGGTTAATAAGACTTGTAAGCCTTCATCCGCTTGTTCGGGTTCAACCAAAGCGATTAATACGGCGGCTGACTTTAGCGGCAGGTGATGCTGATAGTTATGCTGAGATTCTGCTAATTGCCGTAAATTAAAGCGTAATAAAAATTCATCTCTAGTCATTGCCGTATTGTTTCTTTTTGGTTGAGGTGCAGTTAAACGTCACTGTAGCAAGCTTACACCTGATTGAGTTTTGATAATACCGGTAAAATGCAATTAACTTTATCGTAAGTTTCTTGGTATTCACTGTTTGCTGTTGAATCTGCGACAAGGCCACCACCAGCCCAACAATAAATGTTATTGTTTTGTTCAGCTTGTTCACAGATTAAGGTGCGAATAGTAATACTGGTATCCATATTTCCACAGTTGGAAAGATAACCAATAGCGCCGCAATAAACACTGCGTCGGTGCGGCTCTAATTCTTCTATTATTTCCATTGCGCGAATTTTAGGTGCGCCAGTAATAGAGCCCCCAGGGAAAGCACCGCGTAATAAGTCAGTGGCATATTTGTCTTGAGCAAGCTGTCCTTCTACGGTACTAACTAAATGGTGTACTGCTGGAAAGCTCTCAATATTAAAAAGATTGGGCACTTTTACCGTGCCAGCTTGACAACTTCTACTGAGATCGTTGCGTAATAAGTCGACGATCATCAAATTTTCAGCATTATCTTTTGTTGAATGTCTAAGTATCTGAGCATTTTTAGCGTCTTGTAGCTTGTCTGTGCTTCTGGGTATGGTGCCTTTGATGGGTTTACTTTGTACTTTACCCGCGTTTAATTGCAAAAATCGCTCTGGCGAGACACTTAAAATGGCTGACTTTTCTAGCCGAATAAAAGCTGAGAAAGGTGCTTGATTTGCCATACGTAAAGCCAAGTAAGCCTGAAATTCGTCACCTTGATAGTGTGCACTAAAACGTTGTGCTAAGTTAATTTGATAACAATCGCCAGAAAGTAAGTATTCTTGCACTTGGTTAAACTTTTCAATGTAGCTGGCTTTATCCATATTGGCTTGCCAGCTATCAGTTAGCATAAAATCTTGGTTTTGATTTGCCGGTACGGTTAATTTTTGTTTAATAAACCGTTCAAGTTTTATTCTGTCTGTCTCAGGACAAACGAGGTAAAATTTATTGCTTTTATTATCAAAAATAATCGCTTGACTATAAAGACCTATCGCCATATCCGGTAAGTGAATATCCTGTTTTGCCCTGCTCGGCAGTTTTTCAAAACTGCGGCCTAGGTCGTAAGAAAAATAGCCTAACGCGCCGCCTAAAAAGGGTAAAAACTCATGACTTTCAGATGCTTGGTTGAATAACTTTGCTTGTAATTGCTGAAGTAAGTGCAGAGGGTCTTCATCACTTATTTCAGTTTTTTGGTTTTCAGTAAAACAAATTTCAGAGTGTTTACCCTGTGTTTTAAGGGTAGCGATAGGCTGCCAAGCAATAATGTCGAAACGACTATCAACATGTTGACTGTTACATGAATCTAACCACATTGCCCAAGGCTGGGACGCTAAATGACTAAAGAGAGTTTGGCTGGTGACATCACGGCTTAAGTTCAGCGCTTTAGCGGAGGTAGTCATAGGCTTTTGTATTGGGGCAATCATGTTATGCAAGACGTTTATTACTTTAATTATTTGCATGTTAAATAGTTAATATCAGCGCTTTACGCTGGTAGCACTATCAATAGCAGGTTATTATAGGGGTTAAATTTATTATATCTTTGAACTCAGTAATATAAAAGCTAATAGAGAGCACTATGGCCACCATTAAACAGCAAGACTTAATCGAAAGTGTAGCGGATGCACTACAGTACATTTCTTATTATCATCCATTGGATTTCATTCAAGCGTTAGAAAAAGCCTACCATAAAGAGCAAAATACCGCGGCAAAAGATGCTATTGCACAAATCCTGATTAACTCGCGTATGTCTGCTCACGGCAAACGCCCTATCTGTCAAGATACGGGTATTGTTACCTGTTTCGTTAAAATAGGTATGGATGTCAAGTGGGATAAGACCGACATGACGGTTCAACAAATGGTTGATGAAGGGACTCGTCGTGCCTATATGAACCCAGATAACCCATTGCGTGCTTCTATTGTTGCTGATCCCGCTGGTGCACGTAAAAATACTAAAGATAACACGCCATCGGTTGTCCATATTGATCTTGTTGAAGGGGGTGACATTGAAGTGATGATTGCTGCCAAGGGTGGTGGTAGTGAAAATAAAACTAAAATGGCCATGTTAAACCCGAGTGATTCAATTGCTGACTGGGTTGTTAAAACCTTACCCAGTATGGGCGCTGGTTGGTGTCCGCCTGGTATGTTAGGTATAGGGGTTGGCGGTACTGCTGAAAAAGCAGGGGTACTTGCTAAAGAAAGCTTAATGGATCCTGTTGACATACAAGAGCTAATCGAGCGTGGCCCGCAAAACGCTGAAGAAGAATTACGCTTAGAGATTTTTGAGCGTGTTAATGATTTAGGTATTGGGGCACAAGGTCTAGGTGGTTTAACCACTGTTGTTGATGTAAAAATTAACTCAGTACCTACCCATGCGGCTTCTAAACCTGTGGTGATGATCCCAAATTGTGCCGCAACTCGCCATGTTCATTTTCATTTAGATGGCTCAGGTCCTGCTGATTTATCACCGCCAAAACTTGAAGAGTGGCCAGAAATTACTTGGGAAGTAGGTGATGATGTCCGCCGTGTTAATGTCGATGGCTTAACGAAAGCTGATATTAGCGAATGGAAAACTGGCGAAACAATTTTATTAAGCGGGACTATTTTAACAGGTCGTGATGCAGCACATAAACGCATTCAAGATATGTTAGCTAAAGGCGAAGAATTGCCCGTCGATTTTACCGATAAATTTATTTACTACGTTGGTCCAGTTGATGCGTTAGGTGATGAAGCGGTTGGCCCGGCAGGACCTACTACCGCTACCCGTATGGATAAGTTCTCCGAGATGATGTTAGGTCAAACGGGTTTACTTGGCTCTATTGGTAAATCTGAGCGCGGCCCTGCTACTGTTGAGAATATCAAACAACATCAATCAGTGTATTTAATGGCCGTAGGCGGCGCTGCTTATTTAGTCTCTAAAGCGATTAAAAAAGCTAAAGTCGTCGCTTTTCCTGAGCTAGGTATGGAAGCTATTTATGAGTTTGAAATAGAAGACATGCCGGTAACGGTTGCGGTTGATTCAACCGGTGAATCTGCTCATGTAACCGGCCCAGAAATCTGGAAGGTTAAGATTGAAGAAGCCAAAGCAAAAGCTTAAGTTAATTGCAATGTAGATCTTTAAAAGGCGCTAATGGCGCCTTTTTAGTATCATGCTTTTTTGTTTTAGTGATTTGAAGCTGATTGATTTATAGTTTATCTCTAAGCAAGTATATGAAAGTGTTAGTAAGGATAACCATGAAGCAACTAACTAATGCGCAAGGTAAGAGCTGGCAAAATCCTTTTGTCTTTTTAGCTGTTGCCAGTATTGTTATGTCAATTACCTTTGCTGGTTGGATGGCGATGCTTAATAATTTTGTTGTTGAGCAAGCAGACTTTACTGGTGCTGAAATTGGTATGTTGCAATCGTTAAGAGAAATACCTGGGTTTTTAGCATTTACGGCAGTGTTCGTTTTATTGGTTTTTACCGAACAAGTCTTTGCCATCATCGCGCTGTGTTTGTTATCAATTGGGGTTGCCATTACCGGCTTTTTTCCTAGTGTTTATGGCCTCTATGCGACAACAGTTTTGATGTCTATCGGTTTTCATTATTATGAAACCCTTAATACTTCCTTGAGCTTGCAATGGTTTCAAAAAGATCAAGCCGCAGCAAAGTTAGGTAAATTAATGTCGATAAAATCTGCAGCCTCATTAACATGTTATGCGCTTATCTGGTTTGGTTTTAGTTTGTTATCCGCTAGCTATCAAGTGATGTATTTGTTTTTTGGTTTAACCGGTTTATTACTGACACTTTGGTTGGTCTTTGCTATGCCAAAATTTCCGGTGAGCCATACTCAACATAAAAAAATAATATTACGTAAACGTTATAGCTTATATTACTTACTGACTTTTTTAGCAGGTGCCCGCAGACAAATTTTTGTTGTTTTTGCTGGCTTTTTAATGGTAGAAAAATTTGGTTACAGTGTTGAGCAAATCACCATTTTATATATGATTAATCATGTCATTAACTTCTTTATCGCACCGAGAATTGGCGCTTGGATTGCAAACGTGGGTGAGCGTAAGGCGTTAACCATAGAGTACCTTGGTTTAATCAGTGTTTTTGTTGGTTATGCTATAGTCGAGTCAGCCAATATCGCTGCAGTATTATATGTTATTGATCATTTATTTTTTGCTATGGCCATTGCTTTAAAAACCTATTTTCAAAAAATAGCCGATCCACAAGATATTGCGGCAAGTGCCGGGGTAAGTTTCAGTATTAACCATATTGCCGCTGTTGTTATACCGGCAGTTTTTGGCTTGATTTGGCTTTATGATAATTCGCTAGTCTTTTATGCAGGCGCAGGCTTTGCATTACTGTCGCTACTGGCCACGCAGCTTATAAATACTCGCCCTGTAACTGTTAACTGGTAGAGGGTTTTTATCACCTTCAGTGCTGAGCATGACAATGATTTTGCTCTAGCTGCAGCAAAAGCCAATCAGTTGATTGGTTTTTTTATGGCAATTTTTTAATCACTTATGGGCAGTTGCTTTGAAAAGTAGTCACTGTTGAGCTTTACTCTATAGAGGTGATGAAAGAATTCTTTTTTTAATTATTAAGTCATAGACGCAGCTAAAGGCAAAAGGATAGTCGATGTTATCAGCAAGAGAGGTTAGCACAATCAGTGATGCAAAACTTATTGTCGAACAACGAGGTTTAACGCATGTAAAGGTTGGCTTATTTGATATTGATGGCATTATGCGTGGCAAATATATGAGCAAGGAAAAATTTTTTTCCGCACTCGATCACGGTTTTGCTTTTTGTGATGTCGTCTTGGGCTGGGATTGTCAAGATCAGCTATACGATAATGTTAATTATACCGGTTGGCATACTGGCTACCCTGATGCGCCAGCAATCATCTTACCACAAACTTGTCGAGAGCTACCCTTTGAAGACGGCATGCTGCTCTTTATTGCAAAATTTAATGGAAATGCAGAGCCTATTTGTCCGCGCAGCACCTTAATGCGAGTGCTTGAACGGGCCAAAGGCTTAGGCTATGAGGTCATCGCGGCATTAGAATATGAGTTTTTTGTGTTTAATGAAACACCTGAATCTGTTCGCGAAAAGCACTATCAAAACCTAACCCCGCTTTCCCCTGACTTATTTGGTTATTCTGTTATACGTAATTCAGTACATGCTGATTTGCATCAGCAAATTCTGAGTCTTTGTCAAAAAATGGATTTTCCACTCGAGGGTTTACATACCGAAACGGGCCCGGGCGTATTAGAAGCAGCCATTGCCCATGATAACGCGCTAAATAGTGCTGATAAGGCCGCACTGTTTAAAACCTTCATCAAAGTTTGGGCACAACGCAATAATTTGATGGCCACCTTTATGGCAAAATGGTCAGCAGCGCTACCCGGGCAAAGTGGTCATATTCATTTATCATTAAAAGATAGCCAAGGAAACTGTGCTTTTTATGATCAAGCTAACCCCGATGGAATAAGTGATATACAACGTTACTTTCTAGCAGGTCAGCAGCGTTTTATGCCTGAATTTTTAGCCATGATAGCGCCAACTATTAATAGTTACAGGCGAATGGTACCGGGCTTATGGGCACCGCTTGATGCGACTTGGGGCGTTGAGAACAGAACCACAGCTTTGAGGCTTATCCCCGGCTCGGCTAAATCACAACGTATTGAATACCGACTAGGCGCTGCAGATGCTAATCCTTATTTAGCCCTGGCCGCTGCTATTGCTTCAGGGCTTATTGGTATTGAAGAGCAGCTAGAGCCATTACCGCAAATTAAAGGTAATGCCTATCAGCAATCACATCCAGCAACACTGGCTTTACCCAAGACCTTAGCTGAAGCCGCGAGTCGTTTTAAAGCCTCAAACGCTGCAATTGCAATGTTTGGTGTAGACTTTGTTGAGCATTTTAGCGCGACTAGGCAATGGGAAGAGCGTGAGTTCCAAAAGCATGTCTCTGATTGGGAATTACAACGATATTTTGAAATCATTTAATAAAGCCCTACTTTGATGGCAGGCCAAGACAATATATGACGACTAATAGCCAAGCTAAGATACAAATTACCCGCTCTCCCATTGATAATTCTGTCTATGTTGAGCGTCAGCTAGCCAGTCAAACCGAAATAAATCAAGTAATACAACAAGCTAACAATGCACAAACCCAATGGAGAAAAACGTCGTTAAATCATAGAGCAAAAGTCTGCCGTGCTATGGTTAACGCTTTAATCAACAATGAAGATGAAGTTGCTGAGCAGCTTTGTTGGATGATGGGACGGCCAATTCGCTATTGTAAGAACGAATTAGCTGGCATGGCGGAACGAGCCCACGTTATGATTGCAGAGGCACAACTTGCTTTGCAGCCTATTTCATTAGCCGAAAAGCCAGGCTATACCCGATATATAAAGCGTGAGCCTGTAGGCGTGGTGTTTGTTATTGCGCCATGGAATTATCCTTATTTAACCGCTATCAATACTATCGTGCCGGCTATTATGGCCGGTAATAGTGTTATCTTGAAACATTCCGCGCAAACACCGTTATGTGCTGAGCAGTTTGCGCGTGCTTTTGAAAAAGCCGGTTTAGCAGAAAATGTTTTTCAATATCTACATTTGAACCATGAAGCTACTCAAAAAATAGTGAGCGAGCAGGCGATCAACTATGTTGCCTTTACTGGCTCAGTTGCAGCCGGTGAAATCATTGAACAAGCAGCAAGTCGTCGTTTTCTTGGCTTAACTTTAGAGCTGGGTGGTAAGGATCCTGCTTACGTTAGAAAAGATGCCGACCTTGGTTATGCGGTAGCCAGCTGTATTGACGGTGCTTTTTTTAATAGCGGTCAATCATGTTGCGCGATTGAGCGTATTTATGTTGATGAAAGCATATATGATGAATTTTTAGAACAAGCCGTGGCGTTAGTGAAGCAATATATTTTAGGTCGTTCAGATGATATTAATACTACACTAGGGCCTATGGTTAATGCCAAATCGGCAGACTTTGTTCGTCAGCAAGTGTTCGATGCCGTCTCTAAAGGGGCGATAAAGCATATTAATGATGCTGACTTTCCATTAAACAAACAAGGTAGTGCTTATCTATCACCACAGTTACTCACTAATGTTGATCATTCAATGTCCGTGATGACAGATGAAAGTTTTGGTCCTGTGGTTGGCATCATGAAGGTAAGCAATGACGAACAAGCCATTGCCTTGATGAATGATTGTCAATTTGGCCTTACTGCAGCAGTATTTAGTCAAAATATAGCGCAAGCCGTTGCCATTGGCGAACAGTTGATTACCGGAACATTTTTTATCAATGGTTGTGATTATTTAGATCCAGCATTAGCGTGGACGGGCGTTAAAAAATCAGGTAAGGGTTGCAGTTTGTCGACCTTAGGTTATCAAGCGTTAACACGGGCTAAATCCTTTAATATTAAAGAAAACTTGCTTTAAATAATGCCAAGATAAGTCATCAGTAAAGTTAAGGAGTAGCGCATGCAATTGCAGCAGTTTAATGCTAATTGGCATTATCCAACGTCTATCTGGGTTGGTATTGGGAGAATTAACGAATTGACTTGCGCTTGCCAAGAGTTAGCGATGAAAAAGCCGTTATTGATAACAGACCCTTTTTTAGCCAAGCTTGAGCTTGTAAACAATGCATTGACAATCTTGGCTGAGCAGGGCATTAGTTGTCAGCTATTTTCAGCCATTAAAGCCAACCCTTGCGGTGATAATATTACTGCAGGCGTAAAAGCTTTTTTACAAGGTGAGCATGATGGTGTTATTGCTCTAGGTGGTGGCTCAGCGCTTGATGCAGGTAAAGCCATAGCATTAATGGTAGGCCAAACCCGATCGCTTTGGGACTTTGAAGATATTGATGATAATTATTTGCGCGCGAATAAAGAAGGTATCGCTAAAATAATTGCCATCCCGACAACATCGGGCACCGGCTCTGAAGTTGGTCGTGCTGCGGTGATTACTGATACACGTGATATCGAACACCCCATTAAACGTATTATTTTTCATCCTGATATGCTGCCGCAAATCGTTATTTTAGACGCACAATTAACACAAGCTTTGCCATCAAGTTTAACGGCTGCTACAGGTATGGATGCACTATCGCATGCTTTAGAAGCTTATTGTGCCTCATATTTTCATCCCATGGCAGAGGGTATTGCGCTAGAAGCGATACGTCTTATTAAAGAATACTTACCTACCGCAACAGAAAATGGTGATGATTTACTTGCTAGGACGCAAGTGATGACTGCTGCAACTATGGGGGCTACGGCTTTTCAACGAGGTCTGGGCGGTATGCATGCCCTTGCTCATGCTATTGGAGCACTTTATGATAGTCATCATGGTTTGCTTAATGCTATTTTGATGCCTTATGTCTTAAAAGCAAATGAGGCTGCAATTACTTTGAAAATAACGCGTTTAAGTCGTTATCTGCAATTAACTAGCGATGATAGTGAGCTCGGTTTTGATAGCTTTTTGCAATGGATATTATTACTTCGTCAACAGCTAGCTATTCCTCATACCTTGGCTGAAATTGCTATTGATACCCGTAAAGCAAGGCAAATAGGTCAAATGGCATTGCAAGATGCTAGCGCCGCTGGTAACCCTATCGCTTTCAATGCTAAGCAATACCGTGATATTTTCAAATCAGCCGTTCAAGGAGAATTATAAGGTCGGAAAAATAAATCCTGAAAAATCGACTAAAATAATTTTAAGGTATTTGTTATTAAACGGTGCAGCTTATGAAACTAGGGCTATTACTTTGCGACCATGTCTCAGATTCATTACAGCCAGAATTTGGTGATTACTCTGATATGTTTGCACGAGCAATAGCGGCCGTTGATGCTAGCATCACTATCACTATTTATGCTGTTGTTGATGGACATTTTCCGGTTACTATTGATGAATGTGACGCTTATTTGATTACAGGCAGCAAAGAAAGTGTTAATGATGGTTTACCTTGGATTCAGCAACTAGAAAAGTTTGTTTGGCAGCTTTTTTTATGCAAAAAAAACTTGGTTGGCATTTGCTTTGGTCATCAAATGATAGCAAAAGCCTTGGGGGGAAGGGTTCATATTTCTCCAAAGGACTGGGGCATAGGGGTAACTCGTGCGAAAGTTCACCTGCACAAGCCTTGGATGTTAGACGAGCAAACTCATATTCAACTTGTTGTCAGTCATAAAGAGCAGATAAGCCTTTTACCACCAGAAACACAAGTGTTAATGGGCAATGATTTTTGTCCATACGGCATGATTCAAGTAGAAAAGCACTTTCTTGGTATACAAGGTCACCCAGAGTTTAGTCGAGCTTATTGTTATGCCTTAATGCAAAAAAGAAAAGATTTTATTGCTAAACGTAATTTTACTCGAGGGATTCACTCTCTCAGTTTAACGGTGGATGATAAGTTATTAATGTCATGGTTAATTAACTTTTTACGGCTAAATTAGCTCAGGGTTATTGACCTGTTGAGTTACCTTTTTCTGTAAATAAATATAGATGCCACTTTTTTACCAGCGAAGTTATTTTAATCAAAATATTACCCCGCCTATTATTAGCCTCCGCCAAGAAATCTTTTTTATAGAATGATTTACCTATGTAAACCTGAGTTTTGTATCTGGTAAAGATTAGACTGTTATCAACAGCCGACTGCAATGATTGCAGTATCCCTTTGTTGTATTTTCGAAATTGCGTTGCGTTTTGCAATAAAGCCAGCATTTTAACCTATAAAATGACTGGTATTTAATAAAGATACTTATTACTAGGGCAACAGGTTAAGGGTAATGACAAGCTTGATCACTAAAATAATATTCTTTGGTATATCAATTGCAAACTAATACATAGTCACCATTGCGAGAAGCCATCTATCACTGCAGTTTTTGTATTGATATTTCATTTCTTTTTCTACATTTATATAGCTTGGAGCTTTTATGTTAGCTGAAAAAAATATCTTAATAGTTGATGATGAAGTGGGCGTAAGACAAACATTAAAAAGAGGTATTCATCGTCGATTTAATAAAGAAAATACCCGGGTCAATATTTGCGAGGCTGGTAATGGCAAAGAGGCCATTGAACTTGCTCATAATTTTTCACCAGATTTGATTATAATGGATATACGCATGCCAATTATGGATGGTTTAAAGGCATGTAGTATTTTGCGAAGTGACAGCAAATTTGCAAGTACTGTCATTATTATGTTGACCTGTGAAATTACAGAAGAAAGTGCCGGCCTCCTCTCTGGCGCAGATGAATATGTCATCAAACCATTTGATATTAAAACATTACTAATTCGTATAGAAAGAGGCTTATTTAATCCTATTGCAATGGGGCGAGCTGCTTATGCTGAAACCGATGGCATCTTAACTAAAAATTATTTTGTTGAAAGCTGGTTAGGTTATGAAATCTCAAGGGCAAAGCGCTACCAGCACTCGCTAAGTTTATTATTAGTAAAAATTGAATCAACTAATAACAATAAAACTAAAGAAGAGCATCAAGAACAAGCATTAAGTTTCTTAAACCACCGAGATTCAGACCCGTTAATAAAATGGGCTGACAATACTTATGCACTGTTATTAGTCGAGACTTGTGCTGATGATGCATTAGTACTTGCCGAGCGGATTATATCTTCAGCAGAGCAAAGCTCTGATCATATGCGTCCAAGTGTTGGTATTGCTAATTTAGAAGATACACTCACTGATGATTTGATTGTTAACGCTGAATATTCATTAGCGGCTTCAACTTGTACTGGACAAGTTGTACTCAATAGATTGGCTGTCAATCCATAGGGAATAAGGCATTGGGAGGCCATGTGAAATATCTACTGTTAATTTGCTTAGTGACATCACCTTTGCTCAGTTTAGCTGATTTTAATCATAACTTAAGGTGGAGTGTAGATGCTAGTGCTCGCTTAAATCATAATGAGGCAATTAATAATAGCAGTCGTATTTATGCGCTTGGCTTAGATAGCCATAAAGTTTTTACCAGCGATAGTGGTGATAGGGGCTACGCGGTTGCGCAACTATATTACACTAAGCTATCAAACCAAATTCCAGTTCCTTTTTTGTTTGACTCTAAGGATGATGGCGACTTTATTATCCGTGAAGCTCATTTAAACTTCACGGATACACCTAGTTGGCTTCCTCATATTCGTGTTGGTCACTTTACTATGCCGTTTGGTCTTGAGGAGAGTATTGATACCAACGGCAGACTACTTGATTATTACCATGGTAAAAACCTAGGTACCAAGCTAGATTGGGGGCTTGGTTTGAATAAGGTAACCGATAGACTTGAATATAATGTCAGTTATACCTTAGGTGGTAAAGATAAAGCTAAATCAATAAATGGCTCTTATGCTTTTACTGGCCGGATTGGTTCGTTAAGCCACCATGATTTTATTATTGGTTTTTCTTTGTACCGCGCTGAAATTGACGGAATTAATAGAAAACGTCTGGCCATTGATTTTCAGTTTTATTGGCAAACTTGGGGGTTTTTGGCTGAGCTGGCATTAGGTGAAGATGATAAACAGTTAACGCAATGGCAACAGGAAAAGTATGCTTTGTTTGAGCTAAATAAAACCGCACTTTATCAACAGTTAAAAGTGTATAGCCAAGTTATTTTAACAGACAAAACCTATCAAAAAAGCATAGATAAACTTATTAACATAGGTTTAAGCTACCAAATTACTGCAAAATTAGAGTTTAGTTTGTCTGCTCGATTTCAACTCAATAGCCCAGATAATAACAATAAGCAGGAGTTGGCTCGTGCGCAAATAAGGTATAGGTATTAAGATGAAAAAATATTACCTACCGTTACTATTGATGTTATTTAGTCAAGATATTGATGCTGTCGCTTATTGTTCCCTTCGTGATCCGGTAGCACTCATAAAGCAGCTATACCCTGATAAAACCAATCAATTATCTATTGTCAAAATGGTCGATGATAATATTAGAGCACAAGTACAAGTTGCTTTACCGAGAAATGATCTTCATTTTAGTGAATTAGGTCGTCATACCTTGTACATTATAATGCAAGGAAAGCATTCCTTAGGCTATGTACATGTTAGATCAGAGCAAAGTGATTGGGGGTTAGTCGAAGTTGCTTGGGCAATAGCGAAAGACTTAACCATTGCTAATTTTGCTTTTCAACGCTGTCGCAGCCCTAACAAGAAAGTGGCTGAACAACAGCAGTTTAAAGATATTTTTATTGGAAAAAACTTCCAAGAATTAAAGAAACTACTACACTCAGATGGAGTGACTGCGAAAAATGCAGTATTAAAACGAGCTCAACCTGCTCCCGAGCTTGCTAATGTCATGTTAAGGTGTTCATTAAAAACATTATTATTAACTGAGATACTGTGGGGGGATGAGCTGAAAAAATATTAACTTGCAGCTAATACGTTAGTTATTGAAAAAGTGACCCCTACTTATATGAAAATTTCACATTACAATCAACTCTTAGCAATCTTAACTCTGCTTTCAGGTACAGTCATTTTTGTAAGTCTCTGGCATCAATATCAAAAAATTGAACAAGTATCACGTGGACATTATGAATCACGTTTGCTAATGCAAACCGTTGACCATGTCTTTACTATGTCGCAATTATGGCTAACTAGCCAAGATTTACTTTTTTCAGGTAGGCAAACATATTTAGCCAAAGGTATTCATCAACAGTCAGAGCAGCTTAAAAAAACCTTAGTAAGTATTAAGGATAAGCAAGTTTATAATAATAGTGACAATAACTTATTAGATAGGCTTATTATCGCTATTGAGCAAAATAACCAAGTCATTTATTCATTTTCAAAAATCGCTGCACAGCAGACAGATAATTGGCAAACCACTGTCGCTGAATCTGACCGATTAACAAGTGGTTTTATTGTTAATTTAGAAAAATTTTATCAACAGGTGGTTAATGATAATAAAGAAAAGGCTCGGCAGTTAGCCGAGGTAACTGATAATTTTTTCATGCTTTGTTGGGTGGTTATATCTATATATTTACTGTTTGTAATTTTTATGGTGAGTAGCTTTAGTAAATACATTGTCAAGCCTATTGAAAAAATCACTAAACTAGCACAGCAAGAGGAAAATGAGTCGGGAGATGTTGAGTTCAGGCAAGTTAAAGCGGCGACCGAAATTGTCCAGTTATCTAAAGCTATTCAACAATTTACTCAGCATATTACTATTGAAAGAAATATAGCCGAACAAGAACGGCTTAATGTGATTAAAGCCAACGATAAAGCCAATGTTATTATGGATACCATCCCATGTTCGATAATTCTTGTCGATGAGCAGGGGTTAATCAAAGAGTGTAATATTGAAACAGAACAGCTGTTATTAGACAATAAAACCAGTATTATCGGTAAAAGAGTCTCTGATTTTGTGCCAGCTCTTGCTAACTTGGATGGCGGTTTTGACCGGCTTGGTGCCTTAAAGCATATGGAAGAATCCTTATTAGCGCCAAGTTTCGCTAATCCGCATATTGAATTTTCTGGTCGTGAAATTGAAATTAAAGGTCAGATCAATTATCTCATTACGCTGATAGATATTAATGAAAGAAAACATAGCCAAAAAGCTTTGTCTTCATTGAATGATCAGTTAGTGCATGCAGAAAAACTTGCTTCCATCGGACAATTATCTGCTGGTATCGCTCATGAAATTAATAATCCAGTTGGCTTTATTCGAAGTAATTTAGATGTGCTTGATGATTACCTGAAATCCCTAGCTGAGTATATTGAGTTAGCAAAACAAACCGACAAACAAGCTCAAGCAAGTGCCTTTTATAAAAAAGAAGATTTGGATTTTGTCCTTCAAGATATTAAACCCCTGATTTCATCTACATTAGAAGGCGCGGCTAGAGTGAGTAAAATCATCAAAGACTTGGGGAGTTATGCTCATGTTGATGAAAAATTGCCAGAGGACATATTGATAGATGAACTGATTGAAAAAAGTCTTACTTTAGTCGCCAATGAACTTAAATATAAAGTTGATATTACCAAGCATTTAGAAGCCAATGTTAACGTCTCTGGTTTTCCGCAAAAATTATTACAAGTATTTATTAATATGTTGGTTAACGCATCTCATGCCATTGAAACTAAGGGCAGCATTTGTATTTCATCGCAACTCGAACAAGATCAGGTTCGCATCCGTTTTGAAGACAATGGCTCTGGTATAGCAAAAGATGATTTAAAAAATATCTTTGATCCATTTTTTACCACAAAGCCTGTAGGTAAAGGAACTGGTCTTGGCCTTCATATTGTTAGATCTATTATTGAGGAGCATGGCGGTCATATTGATGTCAGCTCAATTGTCGGTAAAGGCAGTATATTTACCATCTATTTACCTAGGCAAACCGCGAGTCAAGTTAATGAAAATTACTTCGAACAAGTGATTAATTAACGCTTAAAGCCTTTATCTAATGCTATTTACTTTCCTTAAATTTTCTACAAGTTGATTGCTGTGGCAACCGTGCTACAAATAGTGTAGCATTGTCATTTTACGACAAATTTACTGGCATCAATACAATGACAATTCCTTTACCAGGCACTCAAGTTCGTGGCTCTAGAACAGGTAAACCCATTATGGCGCTATTAGATTTAGTCGGTCGTAATTGGGCTTTAGGTATCTTGTGGAACTTACAGCAGGGCCCAGCTACTTTTAGAGAGTTACAATTACGTTGCGAGAAAATTTCTCCAACCATACTCAATAATCGCTTGAAAGAGCTAAAAGCTTTGCAGCTGATCGAAATGGCAAGCTCAGGTTATCAACTCTCTGTCGCGGGTAATGAACTGATTAGCATTATTTTCCCCCTTGGTGAGTGGTCGCATAAGTGGGCAAGGCAACTTACCGGTGATGAGCAAAAGCTGCAACTTAAAGGAAGTCGTTGATGAGCTTAACATACAGTCAAATGTCATTAGATAGGTGCACTAATCAGCGGACAAATAAGCGTTGGCTTAATCGAGAATTTAGTCGTGAGAGTACTTTATTTTGCGTTATTAATAACGAGATGAGCTTATTTGAGCAGTCTGATAGATTAACGCCTCTTTACTTGAGCATAACACAACTAGCACCATTAACGGTTGACAGTTGTATTTTTCTAGGCAAGGAGACTTTAGCCACAACTCCCGATAATGCTAAAACAGTGCGACAAGCGGTCGCTGTTTTTGCGGTTGATTATAATAAGCTACGTTTTTCGACCCAAGAAGACATCTCACTATTAGGACAATGGCAACCAATAAGGCAAGTCACGTCGAGCATAACGGCAGTCGATGCGTCAATACTAGCATTTGCCAAGGGGCTAGTACATTGGCATAACAGCCATCAATATTGCGGCCTTTGCGGTAATAGAAATCGCTCAATCGAAGCCGGGCACGCAAGAAAGTGTAGTGAATGTCGCAATGTAACGTTTCCACGCACAGATCCCGCTGTTATTATGCTGGTTGAGCGGCTTTTTTCAGATGGTATTGCTCGCTGTTTACTGGGCAGGCAGGAGAGTTGGCCACAGGGCATGTACTCAACTCTCGCTGGTTTTGTCGATCCAGGAGAAAGTTTAGAGCAAGCTGTTACAAGAGAAGTGCTAGAAGAATCAGCTATTAAGGTGATAAAACCCAAATATATAGCCTCACAGCCATGGCCTTTTCCTGCATCTATTATGTTAGGTTTTACTGCTATTGCTCGCTCAGAAAATATTGACACCAGTCAAGATACGCTTGAGCATGCCAAATGGTTTTCTCGAGAGGAGTTAGCAAAGTTCTCTGTCGATAATGCTAAGTTAATTCCTGAACAACTAGTGACTAAGCACAATGAAAAAGTGGCAATGAACAACGCTGAGCAATATAAAATGAGTAGTAAGGATTCAATCTCAGCTTATTTGATTACAGCCTGGTTAAATAAAGAAATAGGGGAATATTAACTGTTATTTAGGCATTTTATTACATAGCCTTACCTTGAGGAAGCTAGCCAAGTTAGTTGCCCTTAGCGATGATACTAGGATGAAGATTAAATTACTTTTTAGTGACTTTGCTGATATAAACCAGACTATCAGCATTATTTGTCTTTGATTGCTGCTTATCTACTTTAGTATTGTGTTGCGCGATAAACTCAAGTTCGTGAGTAATGCAGTTGAGTTGATCTCTGCTATCGTGGCTGACAAATAACAGCTGAGTTTTACTGTTTGCTGCTATGTAGTCCATTAATGCTAATACCTTGTCACGGTTATAATTATCTAGACCTTGGCATGGCTCATCTAAAATCAAAATCATTGGTAGTTTCACCACAGCGCGAGCAATTAATACAAGTCGTTGTTCGCCATAAGATAGTTGATTAAAGTATGTCTTTTCATGCTGTTCTAAACCTAATAGTACTAACCATTGACGCGCTATGATTATTTGATGACGGCTTGGACTATCATATAAACCTATGCTGTCGTAAAAACCTGAAAGTACTACCTGAATTAGCGTGCTTGATACCCGGTAATCGCGGTGTAATTGTGCACTGACTAAACCATAGTGGCGTTTTATATCCCAAATAGATTCTCCACTGCCACGCTTTACCCCAAACAAGTAAATATCTTTGCCATATGCTTTAGGACTATCACCGGATATCATTGCCAATAATGTTGATTTACCACAGCCATTTGGACCGATAATTCGCCAGTGCTGACCTTGCTCAAATTGCCAGTTTAGCGAATGAAAAATAGTTTTTTGCTCAAAACTTACCGAGAGGTTTTTTATGGCGACCAATGGCGTGTTAACATCGAGTTTATCGTACTGTAAACAATCGGGTAAATGATGTGGAACACTGTAATGGTGTTCATTAAGTTGTTGCCATTTTGCACTGGCAATAACCTGATTTTTATTACCTGAAATTATCACTTTACCTGATTGCAGATAAATTAACTTTTCAATATTACTGGGCAGGCTATGATGATAAAAATCAAACAGTATAATGCTTACCCCTTTAGCTACAAGTGTATTAAGTATATTCGATAACTGTGCTTGTGAGCTAATATCTAAGCCAGCATAAGGCTCATCTAATAGCATGACTTGCGGCTTTAACAATAACGCACGCGCCATCAGTACTTTGCGTGTTTCACCTGTTGATAATATTTTAAAGGGCTTTTCTAGTAATTTTTCAATAGCTAATAAGTTAACTATTTCCTCTAGAGTGCTTGCTGAGTAGCACTTGTCATCTATAATAACTTCAAGTGCCGTTCGGCCTTTGTCTATGCCTTCAGCCATGAAGTCACTTTTGTCATTGAGACGATCTTGCTCTAAGGTTAATGCCTCTAATTCAAAACTTAAGCTGGCAAAATTATCCGTTAAAAAAACACTCCCTTGAAATTCACTTATTTGACCTGCCAATATTTGAGCTAGCATTGATTTACCACTGGCATTATCACCTAAAACTAATAAAGACTGTCCTTGCTTTAAAGTTAATTGTTCAATGGATAATTGTGAGTCATTTGACAATGGGTAATGTAGATTTTGTATTGCACAGATTGGAGATTGCATGTGGTAAGTAAAGAGAAGTAGTAGATGTTTTTATTATACAAACGCTCTATAAATAAAAGCCACTAATAAATTATGTTTAATACTGTATGTTGGGAGGATTTAACGGCTTCACTGTTAATGTTGTTTCAAGCAAACCTTATAATGATTTAAAAATGTTAGTGCTTTTTAGGTAACTTTTTGTATGTAAATAAGATTTCAAGCTTTAACGCGCACCACTATATAAAATGAAAAATTAATTTAAAAATAAATGTAATTATTTTCGAGCTATACCACTAACTAGATTAAAACAACTTAGTTAATCGTAAATAATGATGGGAAATATAACAAAATATGGGCAGTGATTTTTATACCACATCAATTTTACCTCACGCGGCAATCATTATTAAAATTTGCCGCGCTTATACTAATAGTCAGGAAGATTTTGAAGATTATTACCAAGAGGTTTGCTTACAAATCTGGCGCAGTAAAGATAACTTTAATCAGCAATCAAAGTGGTCAACATGGATTTATAAGCTCACGCTAAATGTATGTTTAACCTACTTGAAGAAAGCTAAAAATGGCACGCAACATTTTGTCTCTGACAGCTTACCCGAAGAAGTGATTGAAGATTGTAAGAGTGATGAAAGTTCATGTTCAATAGAGCATTTATATCGAGCTATTAGGCAATTATCATAAGTTGATAGGGCCATAATCTTATTATATTTAGATGAAAAGCCCTATCACGAAATTGCTCAAATTATTGGTTCAAATAGTAATAATATTGGCGTTCGTATTAAACGAATTAAAGAAAAACTGAATAAAATATTAAACATTAAGGAGAGTTAAATGAGTGACTCAATTGAAGAAATTTGGAAGAAGGGCTTTCTTAATAACGAAGCATTAATCGCACCTAAAATTAATGACCTTTATAATCAAAAATCACAAAACATCGTTGATAAATTTGAAGTGATGTTTAAATGGAACTTAATTGGATTAGCCATTTTCTCCGTGATTGTTTTGATCAGTTTAATATTATTCGGTGTTCCTTTTTTAGGGATATTCGTTGCAGGGATGTTAATGTCACTGGTGATCATAGGACGAAAAGAACAAGCAACGCTGAAAACAATTGATAAAAATGTTAATTCATATCAATACATTAAATCATTTGAACAATGGCTAAATGCTATGATGGATAGGTACCGTAAACTCTATAGTGTCTTTTATCCTGCATTATTTCTAGGGCCTGTTATTCAATTACGTTTTTCTGATATTGGCCAAAAAGGGATTAATTGCTTTGTGGCTAGCTTTCCTGATACGATCATGATTTTGGGCACGCCACTGATTGCTTTGGTTACAGTATCAATAATTACGAGTTTACTTTATTACTTCTCTGGGCCTTTATATCGTTTAGATTACAATTCTCTTTATGGTCGTTTGCATGCCAAATTAGATGACCTGATTGCTGATATGGAAGAGTTGCAATGCGAATAATAATTTTTACAAACAATAATAAGAGAGTGTATTAACCACTGTCTCATTATTTAAGCATTGCAGTAATGCAGCTAGCGCAATATGCATGAGAAGCTCGATATAAAGCAGTATATAACTATATTTATACCTTGTTATTACATCACTAAATAAAGCATTATGCCGCTGTGAAATCCAGTGCGGCAGGAGTGATTGCTGCAGCCCTTGTTAAGCTTAAAGAACTGATTTTGAGCTCACTAGTTAAAAAACAAAACGACGAGATATTGAAAAAATTATCCGAGTATCTGCGTTATCTATGTTCATGCTGGTATCTTCAAGAGCAAGGTCAAAGTCAAAGCCTTGCCAGCGAGTCATATATTCAATCCGATAGTGGTTGTAAGCATCTTTATTATGCCAAAGCCATTTAGTTTCATCGCCAGAAGTGGAGCGATCAAAAGTTAATTTAATATTATGACCAGGAGCGAGTTCAACGGTATGGGCAAACATTGCAATATAGTGATTCACGTCTAGGCCAAAATAATCCCAGCTGTACCAGAAGTTTAATTCGCTTTCTCCTAAGAAAGAGTGATAGCCAAGCTTGGCATAAGCTTCTGGATAATTGTAATTATTTGAGACAGAATCACCATGATAAGTGTAATAAGCAATACCGACATCTAAGACAACTTTTTCTATTAGCTGAAAGTATCTTCCGGCATAGATATCCCATTCAATATTGGTATCTTCTAGTGAGCCAAAGTCAACATTTGAAGCCCAAGTACCTATGTAGAGGTGATTATCGAGTCCATAATCTAAGCTGGCTTGTATTGCAGGATCATTTTCTGTTTGGCTGACACCATTAAAGGTATAATCTGAAGTCAGGTTAACTTTAGATGAAAACTCGGCGTTGATGTTGGTAGAAACAATAAATAAAAAAGTACTCACCAAGACAATAATACTTTTTTTCCTTTGTTGTATATTCATATATTAACCGGTTTGGCTGTTGTAGTGCCTAACTTACTTTTTATGGTAACTCTTTAAAGTCACAACTGACTGTAAATTTGGTACCAGTATGTAAGTAAACTAGGTAAATAATAGCTTATAGTTTTTATTGCAAGCTATATCATTTAATGATTATAAATCAATTAGTAAGGTTAGTGCCGTTAATGAAAAAGACCCAAACTATAATTGATGCCAGCCATTTAAAGGTAAGACAAATTTATTAATATTGCCAAATTAGTTGTAATTAAGTCTTTTAAGATGACTATCTGCATTATGTTTTTGGACTATTATTTTGTTAATAATACCGTTGTCGATGGTTTCCATCGCTAACCTACTAATTCATCTAAATAAAGGTAGCTTTTTAGGCAATTATTTATGAGGATTAAGACTACTTCTTTCAATAAGTGAATAACTTGGAGAATATCAAAAATAAGTATTTGGTTTTTTATCGAGATAAAATAATGAATTTATTACCTTAAATATTGACCAATTAATGTTATGTTATTGTTTAGCCTACTTAAACAGATTTAGCGAATGTAAGGAAAAGCTTAATGGTAAAATTAGCTGTTTGTACTTTAATGACATGTTTATTTTTATCTGCCTGTCAGCAAGAGGCAATAAAGCCAACGCCGCCACAAGTCATCGTAAAAGAAGTAAAACAAGAGACTGTTCCTGTTTATGGCAGTTATATTGGGGTTACACGTGCTTCGTTAGACGTCGAAGTGAGAGCGAGAGTAACCGGCTATGTTGAGCGTGTCGAGTTTGTTGAAGGTAGCTGGATTGAGGCTGGTCAGTTGCTTTATTTAATCGATGACAAGCCTTACATTGCTAAAAGAAAGCAGGTGCTAGCGCAGTTAGAAAAAGATAAAGCTGCTTATGATAAGGCGAAACGCGATGTTATCCGTTTAAAGCCACTTTATGAGCAAGATGCGGCCAGCCAATTAGATTATGACACGGCAGTTTCGATAAAAGAGCAAGCAAAAGCCTCGGTAATGTCATCACAAGCTAATTTAGATGAAGTAGATTTAGAGCTTAGTTATACCAAAATTAAAGCGCCAATCAGTGGTATGGTGGGAGGGTCGCAAGCTGATATAGGCGCTTTGGTTGGCTCAGGTGGCATTTCTTTATTAACTACTGTTCAACAAATTGATCCAATTTATGTCAATTTTCATATGTCTTCTCTTGATTATTTAAATGCCCGCAGAGGTATGGATACCTTGCTCGAAAAAAAACAGGCTGAAGAGCAGGGTAAAGCTCTTGAGGGCTTTGTTCGAATTACGCTTGCTGATGACAGTGAATATAAATACTGGGGTGATGTAAGTTTTACTGATCCCAAAGTGAATCCCAAAACGGGCACTTTTAAGGTAAGAGCGGTGTTACCAAACCCTGACAGCGAATTATTACCGGGTCAATATACCAGTGCGCGAATTCGTTTAAGTGAATTTACTGATTCAGTCGTGATAGAAGAAGAGGCTGTTAGGGTTGAGCAAGGCGGATTATACGTGATGGTAGTAATGCCTGATAATACTGTCGAACATAGGTTTGTGATGGTTAAACATTACGGTGAAGATGGTTTGGTGATTGATTCAGGGCTGCACGCTGGAGAAAAAATTATCATTGAAGGGCAGCATAGAGCCCGTCATGGGCAATTGGTAGAGCCTATAACGAAAGCAGAATATGAGGCACAACAGCAAGAAAAGTTAAAAGCAAAGCAAGTAGTGGGTGAATAATATGTTTTCTCATTTCTTTATCAAAAGGCCGATTTTCGCCAGTGTGATTTCTATTATTATTGTCCTTACTGGTGCTGTATCACTGCTGGGATTACCTATTGATCAGTATCCTAATATCGCTCCGCCGCAAGTAAAAGTGTCGGCATCTTTTTCTGGTGCAACTGCCGAGGTAGCCTCAGAATCGGTTGGTGTTCCGCTTGAGCAAGAGCTTAACGGCACGCCAAAAATGATTTATATGGAGTCAAAGTCAACCAACTCTGGTAGTACTAATATTACCGTGACATTTGAGGTCGGTACCGATGCGGATTTAGCCTCGGTCGATATTCAAAATACTGCAAGCCAAGCCAGTGGTGATTTACCGGTAGATGTGCAACAAAACGGTGTTACTGTCTCTACCGAAAGTTCCGTTGAACTATTGAAAATAGCATTAACCTCTGATGATGAAAAATATAATGATATTTATTTAAGTAATTATGCTTCGATTAATATTCAAGCGGCATTAAAGCGTATTCCGGGTGTAGGGCGGGTAAGAAATACAGGCTCACGTAGTTATGCCATGCGAATTTGGATTAGACCTGACCGTATGGCAGGCTATGGATTGACAGTATCAGATGTAAGCAATGCAATTAAGGAACAAAATAAAGAAGCAGCTGCCGGTACTATTGGCGCACAACCTATGGATGAGTCAATAAAGCTTAATTTTCCAATCAACGCGCAAGGCAGATATAACAAGGTTGAAGACTTTAAAAATATTATGGTGAAAGTTGATCCTGACGGTTCAATAATCAGATTGCGTGATATTGCTAATATAGAGTTAGGCTCTTCAGCCTATACTCTACAATCAAACCTAAATGGTCAGTCAGCCACCATATTACAGGTATACATGTTACCTGGTTCAAATGCACTGGAAGTGACCAAGCGCGTCAAAGATGAAATGGCAAATTTAGCTAAATCCTTTCCAAAGGGTGTCAATTGGGTCAGTTTTTATGATGCTTCTGAGTTTATCGAGCTCTCAATTGATGAGGTAAAAAATACCCTATTTCAAGCATTATTGTTGGTCATTTTAGTGGTGTATTTATTTTTACAAAATTGGCGTACAACATTAATTCCTGCCTTAGCGGTTCCTGTCTCAATTATTGGCACTTTTGTCGCGTTGGCGGCTTTTGGCTTAACCATTAATACTATTAGTTTATTAGCCTTGGTGCTTGCCATAGGTATTGTTGTCGATGATGCCATTGTGGTGGTAGAAAGTGTCGAAAGGCTTATTAAAGATGAAAAACTTTCTGTGTTTGAAGCAACTAAAAAAGCTATGTCAGAGTTATCTGGTGCCTTAGTGGCGACATCACTGGTTTTAGCCGCTGTGTTTGTGCCCGTTTCTTTTTTAGCGGGTATAACAGGGATCATGTATCGAGAGTTTGCCATTGCCATAACGGTTGCGGTGTTAATTTCAACATTAGTGGCTTTAACACTTAGCCCCGCGCTTTGTGTTTTGTTTTTACAAGAAGATCAGCCTGCCAGCAGCAATCGATTTTTTAATGGTTTTAATCAATACATAGAAAAGTTAGCAGATAAATATACTGGCTTGGTTAAGCTGACTTGCTTTCATGCCAAACGTAGCTACCTTGCTTTTTTGGTTGCCTTGATTGGTTGTTGGTTTATTTTCACTAGTTTGCCTACTGGCTTTATTCCACAAGAGGATCAGGGGCGATTTTTTGTCGATATCACTTTACCTGATGCAGCAACCGTAACCCGAACCAATAAAGTCATTGAACAAGCAGAAAGTTATATTTTAGCGCATGATGCTGTGGCTTTTTCATTTTCTTTGGCAGGGGAAAATAGGCGTGCAGGAAGTAGCCAGGCAAATGGTCAACTTGAAGTAATCTTGAAGCCTTGGGCTTATCGTGTTGATAAAAATTATAGTGTTGAGCAGGTATCTGAAGAGCTTAAATCTATTCTTGATACCATACCAACGGCAAAATTTAATGTTTATCAACCCTCGGCGGTTTCTGGTGTTGGTAGCGGCTCTGGTGTTGAATTTGCCTTACAAGATAGAAGTGGAGCAAACTTTGAAGGTTTAATGGAAACGCTAACCATAGTTCTTGATGAATTGAATAAGCAGCCAGAAGTTGCGAAAGCTTCTAGCCCTGTGCAAGCGCAGGTACCGCAGCTCTTTTTGGAAGTGGATAGAGAAAGGGCGATGGCATTGGAAGTACCTATTGCCGATGTTTATAGTACGATGCAGGTGCTAACGGGCTCTTCAATTATTAATGATTTTAACTTATTTGGACGAGTCTATCGAGTGAAAATGCAAGCAGATGAACGCTTTAGAGCTCGGCCCAGTGATTTAAATAACTTTTATGTTAGAAGTACTAATGGCGCTATGGTACCTATGAATGTACTGGCGAAAATCACGTTAACGACGGGACCGTCTGCCATTAATCGTTATAATTTATTTTCTAGCGCTAATATTAATGTTGATCCAGCTGATGGCTATTCAAGTGGTGATGCGATTAATGCCATTGAAAGAGTCGCCCAGAGTATACTACCTGAAGGTATGGGATATGAGTGGACAGGGTTAACTTATCAAGAGATAAAGTCTTCAGGGCAGATGAACACAGCACTTTTGCTGGCGATAGTGTTTGTTTTCTTATTTTTAGCGGCATTATATGAAAGCTGGACCTTACCGCTTGCAGTCTTGTTAATATCCCCTATTGCCATGTTAGGAGCTAGTTTGACTGTATGGATAGTTGGTATTGAAAATAATTTATTTTTTCAAGTCGCCTTTATTGCCTTAATTGGTTTAGCGGCAAAGAATTCCATTTTAATTGTCGAGGTGGCTAATCAATTTTATCGTAGTGGTTTAACCGCTCAACAAGCCGCTTTTAAAGCGGCAAGTGTTCGCTTTAGACCGATTATGATGACTGCTGCCTCTTTTATATTAGGTGTATTACCTCTTATTTTAGCGGCAGGTCCAGGCTCTGTTAGTCGACAGTCAATTTCTTACCCTATTCTGGGCGGAATGGTGCTCGCAAGTACTGCTGGGATTATTTTAGTACCACTATTTTTTATTACCGTTGCTCGATTTATGAGGGTAAAATTGGTGGGGGAAAATAATGAATAAAACACTAATAAGCTCATTGCTATGCTTAGTTTTATCTGCTTGTACCTTGGGGCCTGATTTTGAAAAACCAGCCTTACCCGTGCAAGATAGTTTTCAGGGAATTGAAGGTTATGACGTGAGTGAAAGTGCTGCGTTAATAAATTGGCAGCAAGCTTATCAGGACCCGCAACTGCAACAATTAATTGAACTGGCATTGGCACAAAACTATGACTTAGCCATGGCTGTCTCACGTATTAAAGAGGCAAGAGCAACAGCAAATATGTTAGATTCTGCTTTGTATCCAAGTGTAGGTTTACTGGCGGAAAGTGAGCGCGTTTCAAAAGGCAGCGCTAGTGATTATGATGACTCCCATCAACTCAAAGGGCAGTTTGCTTGGGAATTAGATTTATTTGGTTATAACCAGCGTGCCAGTGAAGCTGCCTGGGCGGAGTTAACTGCTTTAGGTCAAGCAAGAAATGTTGTCGAAATGAACTTAGTCGCCGATGTTGCCAGCACTTATTTTGAATTTAAAGATCTAGAAGAAAAAATCAACTTAAGCCAGAGCACTATTATGTTGCGAGAGCGGGCCTATAATATTGCCAAGTTACGTAAAGACAATGGCATGGTTTCTGGCCTTGATGTTAGGCAAGCGGAGGTTGAGTTAGAGTCAGCCAAAGTCACTATTCCTAGTCTTAAACTGCAAAAGTTAGAAACGATTAATCGTTTAAAATTGTTACTCGCTGACGAACAAATACACGTATCGGTCGGTATTGGTTTAACACAGCAAGCATTGCCTGTTGCCATTCCTGTCGGTATTCCATCAGAAGTTCTAAGGCGACGTCCGGATGTATTGCAAGCTGAGGCAAAATTACATGCTGCAACGGCTGAAACGGGGATGGCAGAGGCTAATTTATTTCCAAAGCTGACTATAACCAGTGACTTTGGCTTTGAGAGTAATCAGCTATCTGGCTTGCTATCTGGGGATAGCTCCTATTGGGATCTTGTTGGTGGCATAACTCAACCCTTATTTAATGCTGGTAAGTTACGCAATGATTTAACCGCAGCCCAAGAAAGAGCCTACCAAGCCAGTTTAGAATATAAAAAGGTTGTTATGAATGCTTTTTTAGAAGTAAGTAACCAGTTAATGGCCTTTAAATCAAGTGAAAGTATATACTTAGCACAGAAAAAGTTATTAATTGCAGCCAGAGAATATGAACGTTTGGCAAGAATTCGTTATCGAAATGGTGTTGCTAGTTCTTTAGATTTTATGGATGCTCAGCGTAAGTTATTTGACGCTCAGTTATCTTTTAGCTCCGCTAAAAAAGAGCGTTTAATTGCTTTTGTACAACTATACCGTGCACTGGGGGGGGGCTGGAGCCTGTCATGAACTATGCTAAAGTACTGAGGTCCTAGGTAAGCTTAATACTGTTAGTAATGTCACTTAACATTTGGCTAATCATTTGAAGTCTTTCTACATTAGAGAGTTTCGTGAAATAGAGCTTTGCTTCGTTAAAACTATCATTTCAAACATAAATTGCTACTGCTGTTGTTAGTATTCAGGTTTTATTTTTTGGCGATAATATACTTGCTGTAAGATTTTTACTGATGATATATACAGCTTTTGCTGCTATTATTGCTTGGCATTATCGTTACTCTTTAGAGAAAATTAAATGATTATTACCCTAGAACAGCAGCAGTTGTTGTCAACTTGGCTTCCTTTTCTTGCTTTCTTTATCTTAGCGCTTTTATTAGTCATGGTATTAATTAAACTCAGCAAACAAGAGACACGGCTACAAAAAAACACGCTTAACTTGCTTGAAAAGCAGTCCCAGCAACTGCAGTCACAGTTTTTGCAACAATTAAGCCAAGAACAAGAAAAACAAAAACTACAGTTAACCAACAGCTTTGATCAGCAAATGGCGGATTTACGAATAAAGTTATTAAGGCAGTTCAACGAGTTACAGACCCAGCTTAATAACAATCAGAATCAGTCACTTGATCAGCTGATTAAACATCTTAATGCGACTGCACTAGCAAATCGTGAAGAGCTTGCCAAGACATTGTCAAAAAGTAGTGAGCAGATGACCAAGCGTATTGACTCATTAACCGAGTCAACCGATAAACGTTTGCAGGAAATAAGTGGTCAAGTAGAGAAGCGTTTGAGTGAGGGCTTTGAAAAGACTACCAAGACCTTTAGTGATATCTTGCAGCGCTTAGCGTTAATCGATGATGCGCAGAAGAAAATAACGGAACTTTCTAGCAATGTTGTCAGTTTACAAGAAGTACTCAATGATAAACGTTCACGGGGTGCTTTTGGTGAAGTGCAATTGAATAGTTTAATAAGGAATGTATTGCCTGAGCAAAGCTTTAAGTTGCAACATACCTTATCAAATGGAAAGATTGCTGATTGTGTTTTGTTTTTACCCAAACCAACGGGTAATGTCGTTATTGACGCAAAATTTCCGTTAGAAAGTTATCGTAAAATGATGGATTTTGACCTAGCTGAATTGGACAGGAAAGTGGCAACGCGACAATTTAAGCTCGATATTAAAAAACATATTAACGATATCAGTGAGAAATATTTAATTGATAATGAAACAGCGGATGGCGCCATTATGTTTATACCTGCAGAAGCCATTTTTGCTGAAATTCATGGTCATCAAGGGGATCTTGTCGACTATGCTAATAAAAAACGAGTTTGGTTAGCCTCCCCAACAACCTTAATGGCAATTCTTACCACGGCGCGTTCAGTGTTAAAAGATGAAGCAACACGTCAACAAATTCATATTATTCAGGCACATTTATCTAATTTATCGCAAGATTTTAATCGTTTTAAAGGTCGTTTTGCCAACCTGGCAAAGCACATTGATCAAGCAGCAAGCGATGTCAAACAAATTCATACCTCGGCAGATAAAATTGCTAATCGCTTTGAGAAAATAGAGCAAGTAGAGTTAGTTGATGATGAAATAGATCTGCTGGAAAAATAGAGTTTCTTGGGACATTAGTGCGCTTTACTGCTAGCTTAAATAGTCATTTAGCTTAGCAGTCAACTTTTGGCGTAAGAAAATACAGTGCTTAGTAAAGCCTTTGAGTTTAGTGGCTGTGCAACCAGCTTTATCTTTGCCCCTCTATTTTCATATCGTTACAGCATTACTGACTGTCAACTGTAGCAGCAGAGTAGGCTAAAGCCTGCAGTCAGCAGGCATTAGCGTTAGTCGAGTTGTCATTACTTCCATTAAAGGCGTTTAAAGCTTGAAGTGTTCAATAGCCGTTAAAATGCGACATTAATAAAGACAACAACTAACAGCACAGGGCAAATAAAGCGTAAATAAAAGCCCAGCAGCTTTAACGATGTATGCTGATTCAGTTTGGCTTTATCGGTTAATTGATTGCCACGCTGCCATAGCCAGCCAACAACCAAGAAATAAAAAAGCGACATAAGTGGCTGTAAAATCGTGGTCAGTAATTGGATAACTAAAGCAAACAACTGTTCAAAAAAGGCGATCAATATCATGCTAGCAATAAAAACAATAGCAGATATTAGCCAGGTTGCGCTTTTGCGCGACATTGCCTTATCTTCAACTAAATACGCAACGGGTACCTCGGTAGAAGAGATGGTTGAGGTCAGTGCTGCAATTGAAAGGAGTGAGAAAAAAACAAAAGAAACCAATAGTCCAACAGCCCCCATAGAACTAAATAAAGTTGGTAAGATATTAAATATCAGCTGCCCTTCACCGATTAAATGTCCGTTAGCAAAAACCTCTTGCCCAAGGTGTTGAGCCACAAAAAGTGCTGGAATAATTAATAAGCCGGCGATAAAAGCAATAAAAGTATCGAGTAGGGTAATTGATAGCACCAATTTACCAACACTCTGGCCTTTGGGCATATAAGAGCCATAAGCCATCATTGCACCAACGCCAATAGCAAGTGAAAAAAATGCTTGTCCCATGGCAGAGATAATTAATTTAGGCTCTGTTACTTGGCTAAAGTCTGGAATTAAATACAATGCTAAGCCTTCTTTGGCGCCATCTTGCTGTAAAATATAAATGATTAAGCCAACTAGCATGAAAAGTAGCAACGGCATTAATCGTGCTGACCAACGTTCTATGCCACTATGGACACCTTGGTAGACAATGGCTGCGCCTAAGAGGATAAATATTGGCGTGAAAATAATATTTCTTAAGGTGCTTGAGGTAGAGAGCCAATGAGATAAATTGACTAAGCCGAATAATTCAGCTAGAGAGGCAAAAGCATGCGCTAACATCCAACCGGCGACTATGGTATAAAAACTGAGCATCATTATCGCGCCAATAATACCTATGATTCCTGCATGATGACCTATTTTTTTAAAGCGTTTACCACAGGCAGATGCAAGGGCTGCAACAGGGTTGGTTTGCGCCTGATTACCTATATAAATTTCTGCATAAAGCGCCGGCAGAGCAAGCAAAAATGTGACGATGAGGTAAACAAATAAAAAGGCGGCTCCACCGTTGTTCGCTGCTTGTGTTGGAAAGCCCCAAATATTACCTAAACCGATAGCAGCTCCAGCTGCTGCTAAAACAAAACCTAGGCGGGAGTGAAAAGAATCACGGGAAGGTGTACTGCTCATAAATCGTTAATTATACTTTAATACTTGTGAGGCAAAGCTTACCGAGTAAAGTCGCTAAGGGGAAGTAATAATCGCTGAATTTATGATATCTTTGCCAACAAGACCTAACTAAAACTTGTGCTATAATGCTGCCATTTTGTAAATTAGCACAATAGAAGAGCACTCAATGTTAAAGTATGAAATTATTCCGGTAACGCCTTTTGAGCAAAACTGTACCTTATTTTGGTGCAGTGAAACTAAGCAGGCTGCTGTGGTTGATCCTGGTGGTAATATTGAACAAATTAAAGCAGCGATTGTTAAATTCGGTTTAACTTTAGCGAAAATATTAATTACCCATGCGCACATAGATCACGCTGGCGCAACGCATGACTTATCTCAGTTCTATCAGGTAGATATTGAAGGGCCTCATAAAGAAGACCAATTTTGGATTGATGGTATTGAAGCGCAAAAACAACGTTTTGGTGGTGCTTTTTCCTATGCGAAAAAATTTCAACCGAGTCGATATTTAGAGCAGGGCGATACGGTTAGTTTTGGTAATATTACCTTAGAGGTTTACTTTTGTCCTGGACACACGCCCGGTCATGTGGTGTTTTTTCATCCTGAATCAAAGCTTGCCCAAGTAGGCGATGTATTATTTAGTGGCTCTATTGGCCGTACTGACTTTCCACGTGGTGATCATGCTACCTTAATTCATTCTATCCGAGATAACTTATTTCATTTAGGTGATGATGTCCGTTTTATTCCAGGTCATGGTCCTATGAGTACCTTTGGTCAAGAAAGGATCTCAAATCCTTTTGTCAGTGATGCAGCAGTAGGTCAACAATAATCATGGCTTTTATAGAATTAGCGCAACAACAATTAAAAAAAATTGATAGTAGTAAAGTTTTTCAAGGGATTGTTATTGCAGTTATTATCTTATCTGCACTGTTAATTGGCGCAAAAACCCATAACCTTTCAGCTAATGCAATAGCAGTCTTACTGGTATTGGATGTAGCCGTAACCATTTTTTTTGCTGTCGAAATATCTATTCGATATTTGGCATGTCCTAATAAAAAACAGTTTTTTAAAAATGGCTGGAATATTTTTGATACCGTCATTGTCATTGGTAGTTTGATCCCTTCCGGTGGTAATGGTGTCTTGTTAGCGCGCCTGCTTAGAGTATTTAGGGTACTTCGTCTAGTATCCATGGTACCCGAACTACGTTTACTGATTAATGCGCTGCTTAAAGCAATTCCTCGTATGGGTTATATTGCTTTATTAATGTTTGTGATCTTCTATATTTATGCTGCAATTGGCAGTATGCTTTTTCACTCGATTAATGAAGTGCTGTGGGGTGATGTTTCAATTTCGATGTTAACCCTATTTCGTGTTGCTACTTTTGAAGATTGGACGGATGTCATGTATGAAACCATGGCTGTACACCCGACGAGTTGGATATATTATTTAACCTTTATCTTCTTAACTGCATTTATCTTTTTAAATATGATGGTGGGCACAGTATTAGAGGTAATGGGTCAAGAGCATGAGCAATTTCGCGCTGAACAACATGGCGAAACTGGCGATGGTGGTGAGCCGGCTAGCCGTGCTCAAATTGAGAAATTAGAGCGTGAGTTGGCCGAAATAAAAGCGTTATTATTAGTGAAAAACGCTAAAAGTCATAGTGAAAACAATAGCCATTAAGTCCTAGACTTAATGATTTATGATAAAGGCCATTTGCTTTAGAAAGTAAGTGGCCTTTTTATTTATATGCTTTAAAAAAGCATTAGTTTTGCAGCTTAGATTGTTTAAACTGGGTAATAATGCGGTCAAGGTGGTTAGCGAAGTTTTGTCTATCTGCTTGGCTTAAGGCCGATGGACCTGTGGTTTGTGCACCGCTAGCACGCATAGTATCCATAAAATCACGGATATTAAGCCGTGATTTTATGTTTTCTTTACTATAAAGCTCACCACGCGGACTAAGTGCAATAGCGGACTTTTCAATCACTTCATCTGCCAGTGGAATATCACTGGTAATGACTAAATCTGCCATACTGACATGGTTAACAATTTCATCGTCGGCAATATCAAAGCCACTACTTACTTGGATAAAATTGATATAGGGTGAAGGTGGTACGCGCATGTAGTGATTTGCCACAAAAGTGGTGATTATTTGTGCTCGATTTGCCGCTTTAAAGAGAATTTCTTTTATCACCACAGGACAAGCGTCTGCATCAACCCAAATCTTCATATGTTTCCTTAAGAGCTTAGTTAGCTGAACCTTTCTATAACGGTTAATTTCATTAACTTCAAAGTTAAATGCTCATCTTAAGATCATTATCTTAGAGAGCGCTTTAAGCGAATTGAGCTTAGTTAGTGTTGTTAATATTGCTATAATACCGTAAATGCTTTGACATTGAACAATCGTGTTCACTAAATTATCTTGTGACCTTAACGCAATGCTGAATTCTTACTACCCACAACTATGGCGGACAGTGCAATTAATTCCTGTTGGAAAGGTTGCCTGTTATGGGCAAATTGCTGATTTAGCAGGTTTGCCTGGTAGAGCAAGACTTGTCGGTAAGGCACTTGCAAATGTTCCCAATGGCGGCTGGCAGGGCAAGGAGGTTCCTTGGTTTCGCGTAATTAATGCACAAGGGAAGATTTCCTTTCCTGTGGGAAGTGAACACTTTCAACAGCAGAGGCAATGTTTGCAGGATGAGCAGATCACTGTTATTGGTAACAAAATTAACTTAAAGGAATTTCAGTGGCAACCAGACCTGGCAGAGCTGCTTTTTTTACTGGAAAATTAGTGTTGATAAGCAAGTCATTTTGTCTATTTTGGTTGACACAGTGGCTTAGAGATAAAATGAAAAAGCCCAGTCATAGACTGGGCAAAAATAACAGGAGAAACATTAGTTAAGCAGTGGTTAAGCGTCAGAGCTTAATAAACTTCTTCCATTAATAGCGATTTTTCTTGGTTTTAACGCTTCCGGAATTTCTCTTTCTAAATCGACATGGAGTAAACCATTCTCCATAAAGGCTCCGATGACCTTAACATGTTCGCCAAGCTGAAATTTACGCTCAAAGTTTCGCTCTGCAATGCCTTGGTGCAGAAATTCTCGAGGTTTTGTATTAGCCTCATCTTTGGCTGCAGTGCTTACTTGTTTGGTACCGATAATAATTAAACTATTTTCTTTGGACTCAATATCAATATCGTCTTGACTAAAGCCAGCAACAGCCATGGTGATGCGGTATTTATCTTCGGCTAATAGCTCAATGTTGTAAGGTGGATATGATGATTGTTTGTCTGCACGAGAGGCTTTATCAATTAAACCTGCTAAGTGGTCAAAACCAATAAATGAACGATATAATGGGCTGAAATCTGTTGAATTACGCATAATAAATTATCCTATATGTATAGCAATAAATAATTAGTTTAAATAAAAGGTTTATATCTTAGTCCTTTGCTAGCAAAGCAATTTTGCCTAGTGTATGACTAAATAAAACTCAACTATTTAAAGTAAAGCTGCCTTTCACAATGAACAGGCAATGTTTGTTGTGTAGCCCCTTATGGCGACTACACTATAAAAGATGGGATTACTTATCATTATTTCAAGAAAAAATTTAAACTTTATTGTAAAAAAAACTCAAATAATTGTTTTTAAAGCTTTTAATTTTTTATTTTTTCATCTGTAACTTGGTCATTGCTCAAGTTATTTTCATCCAGCACAATAACTGGCGCAGTATATTTTACTTTACTCAAGGCTTTACCATAGTCAGGGTGCTGAGAGATATTTTCAACTAATTCTTTATAGACAATCTTACCTTGCTCATCAACGACAAAAATAGCGCGAGTTAATAAGCCCATGTCCTTAATTAATAGGCCATAATTTGCCCCGAAATCACGCCAAACTGAATCGGAGAGTACCTGAACTGCATCAACTTTTTCGGCATCACAAAAGCGCTTTTGTGCAAAAGGCAGATCGTTACTAATAACTAACACCGTAATGTTTTCGGGGAGTTTCTCTGCTGCTTCGTTGAAGCGTTTGGTTTGTATTGAACAGACCCCGGTATCTAAACTAGGAACAACAGAAATAAGCAGTGTTTGTCCAGAAAAATCATCAAGCGTTACCGGAGCAAAGTTTTTATCAACGACTTTAAAAGCAGGCGCTTGTTCACCAACATTAACCTGATGACCTAACAAGGTGATATATTTTTCACCTGCTTTTACCAGGTTATTTGTTGCCGGAAGGTCGTTCATGGCAAAACTATAGGCATGGCTATTAAAAGTAATAGACAAGATAGTGATTAAATAAATTGATAAGCTGGTGTTCGCAGTAGAGAATTTCATGATAAGTTGATAAATATAAGTTAAGGTGAGGGGATATTAGCCGTTTAATAATAAAAATTCTATAAATAGAACTTTATCATTGTTTTTTTAATTGGATACTCTATGGTTATCAGTAGAGGTTAGATATATTTAATTAGCTTTAGTAAGTGTTTTTGTAAGGTTCAATATCAGTATGACCACAAAATTATTAATATGTGATGATTCGAATATGGCGCGTAAGCAAGTTGCGCGCTCTTTACCTGATGGTTGGGATGTAGATATAAGTTACGCTGCAAATGGCATTGAAGGCATTGCAGCGATAAAGGCAGGTAAGGGGGATGTATTATTGCTTGACCTTAATATGCCTGAAATGGATGGTTATCAGGTACTTGAAGCTATATTGGCAGAAGACTTACCGACGTTAACCATTGTTATATCGGGTGATATACAACCGGAGGCACATCAGCGTGTTACCAGTTTAGGTGCGTTAGGCTTTATTCAAAAACCGATTAGTAAGGATGTACTCACTAAAGTTTTAGCTTCTTATGGTGTATTTACTCAAGATGACTTAGTTGATAATGAAGCAACACCTGCAGCTGCTCTAGTATCAGCAACCTCATTCAATAATGCTCAAGCAGAGTCGAGCACGATTTCTAAAAAGCTGTCTTCTAACCAATCTCATGCTGAACAACCCGCAAAAACTCTAGTGGCAAATAAACCTGAAGTCAGCTTATCTGCTGATATGCGAGATTGCTGTCAAGAAATTGCAAATGTTGCTATGGGTCGGGCAGGTGATTTGCTCGCTAGACTGTTAAATGTATTTGTTGAATTACCTATCCCTAATGTGAATTTTATCGAAGTTAGTGAGCTTCGCATGGCATTAAAGGATATTGAGAATCATGAAAGTACTTCAGGGGTTTGCCAAGGGTTTATTAGTGCGGGTATTTCAGGAGAAGCACTACTCATTTTAAATGACTCCAGTTTTAAGGACGTCGCATCCTTAATGAATTATCAATATGATGCACAAATGGGTACTGAATTAGAGTTACTCATGGATTTGGCAAATGTACTTATTGGCGCGTGTTTAAATGGGGTATCAGAGCAACTTGATATACATTTTAGTCAAGGTCATCCTGAAGTATTAGGCCAACACAGAAAGATATCTGATCTGATTGCCAATAATGCCAATAAATGGAAAAAAACCTTAGCGATAGAAATTAGTTATAGTATTGAAAATTATCCAATAAAATGTGATTTACTGTTACTATTTACCGAAAAGTCAATGCAAACACTGAATGATAAATTAGCCTATTTGATTGACTAAGCTATATATAACACCGTTAATTAGTCGTTTCGGTGCTAATTCATGCAAAAAATTTAACGTAGAATGTGGTTACAGGAAATAGGTCATGACGTTAGAAAAATCACAATTAAATGAGTTACATTGGTTGATGGAAATGTTGCATAACATTGACGTTGGCCTTGTAGTGCTAGATAAAGAATTTACCATACAAATATTTAATGGTTTTATGGAAAATCATAGCGGCTTGTTACCGAGTGATGTTAAGGGTAAGTTGATATTTGAACTCTTTGAAGAGATCCCCAAAGACTGGTTTACCCGGAAAGCTGAATCCGTTTTTTTATTAAAAAATAAAGCCTTCACTATTTGGGAGCAAAGACCTTATTTGTTCAAGTTTGATAGCTATCGTCCAGTCACCGGTAGTGCTGATTTTATGTATCAAAATACGACTTTCATGCCATTATTGTCTGCACAAGGGGATGTTAGCCATTTATGTTTATTAGTTTATGATGTAACCGACAATGCAGTGCATAAACAAAGTCTAAAGAAAGCTAATGAAGAGTTAGCTATTTTAAGCCAAACAGATGGTTTAACAAAGCTATTCAATCGAACGCATTGGGAAAATTGCTTGCAGGCTGAATACAAAAGGTGGACAAGAAGCCAACATCCGAGTTCACTGGTGATGTTAGACATAGATCATTTTAAAAGTGTTAATGATACCTATGGGCATACCGTTGGCGATGAAGTAATTCGTCATATTTCCTCATTAATTAGGCATCATGTTCGAGAGACTGATGTTTCTGGTCGCTATGGCGGTGAAGAATTCGCTATTTTATTGTCTGACACACCTCTAAAAAGTGCTTATGTCTTCGCTGAACGTTTACGTAAAGAGGTCTGTGATTCAATAGTTAAGTTTAATGACATTAATATTAGTTACACCATTAGCATAGGTATTGCTGAAATAGACACAAGTATCAAAAATCATGAAGCTTGGATAGAGTGTGCTGATGCTGCTTTATATCGCTCTAAAGAAACTGGTCGCAATAAAACTTCACTGCATGTTAAACAAGGTGAATCTTTATCGTAAAGGCAAAAATGCAATAGCGTCTTATTGCTAGTTTTCTCTTTAAAGCGGTTAAAACTTTAAAGTGGTTAAAACTTTAAAGCTTTCATCACCGTTATGGGCAATATTATCATTAGCCAGAGCATTAGGTTAGCCCATTGACTGTAAGGTGTTTCACCTTTTACCAATGCTACTTCACCCTTAAGAACAATTTCTTCAAATTGTGGCGCTATCGAAGTTACTTCTCCTTGGTGGTTTATAATACCAGTTACGCCATTATTTGTTGCCCTGATCAAAGGTTTACCAAACTCTAAAGCACGCATTCGGGCAATTTCAAAATGTTGATGTGGTCCATGAGAGTCACCAAACCATGCATCATTACTTACCGTCAGTATCATATCTGTTTTTTTAGTATAATTAGCGGCTAATTGTTTAGGGAAAGCTATTTCAAAACAATTGAGTGGTAAAATATGATAATTATTTGCAATTAGGTTCGGTTGCACATAACTGCCAGCGGTAAATGAAGACATAGGTAAATTAAAAAATGGTGCTAAAGGTCGAAGTATTTCTTGAAAAGGCACAAATTCGCCAATAGGTAATAAGTGATGCTTATAATAACGATTACTGTGGTTGTAGTAATAGCCCTGCTCATCTTCGGTATTCTTTTTACCTAGTACTAACAAAGCATTGAAATACTCTTTGCTTTCGAAGTTATAATTAATTAAGCCGGTAATTATCGCACTGTTATTTAACAGCGCTGAGCGATTTACTGTGCTGAGGTAATCTTGCACTGCTGGCTCTAATGCCGGAATTGCTGATTCAGGCCATACAATGATGTCAGCATCATAATTTACCCGTGTTAAATCAAGATATTTAAGCATGGTTGGCCATTCTTGCTCTGGCTGCCACTTTATTGATTGGGCTATATTACCTTGCACTAAAGCTATTTTTGCAGTTTTTCCTGTTAGCTTTGACCAGGTTATCTGGCTTAATATTGTCGTTGTCAAAGCGATAAGCATGAGTGGTATAACAGGTACCCAAAGTGCTTTTGGATTTGATATATTGGCACTACTATTTAGCTTTGATTGCGAATAAACTTCGAAGCACTTTACCCAGCAGATATTTATTAATAGAACTATCGCAGTTATACCAATTTCGCCTGTAACGGGTGCAAAGACAGCTAACGGGCTGTTAATTTGACTATAACCAAATGATAGCCATGGAAAGCCTGTTAAGATAACCGAGCGAAGAAACTCACAAAATAACCAAAGCGGAGGTAATAACCATAAGTTGACTTGCTTTTCTCTTGAAAAACGCGCGGTTAAATAACCGGCGAGAGCCGGATATATACTAAGATAAGCACACAGTGCTAACATAAGTAACACAGAGATTATCAGGGGTAAACCGCCAAATTGATCAATACTGACATGGACCCAACTGATACCACTACTAAACCAACCAAAAGCAAAAATAGCGAGCTTTTTGGCTGCTTGTTTGGGCGAATTAGTATTAATTTGTTGTAGGGTAAAAGCAGGTAATATTAATGCAAGCCACCAATAAGAGAATGGTGCATAGGCAAATACCAAGAGAAAACCACTGATGAAGCAGACCCAATTACTTCGCGAGAAAAGATTCTTTTTTAGCGAAAATAATAATGACTTTTTTCGAAGTTTAGTCACTCACTTTTCCGTTAATTTCGTGCGCCTTTTTAACACTTACTTGTAATGATTGTAAACGTCTACTATCTGCAGCAAGTACTTTAAATTCGAAGTCACCTATGGTGAGTAACTCACCTTTTTGTGGCATATGATTAAACTGTCTTAAAACGATGCCTCCAATGGTATCAGCGTTATCTTCATTGAAATCGCTATTAAAGTACGCATTAAAGTCATCTAGCTCTGTCAGTGCTTTTACCAAATATACATTACCCGCTAAATGTTTGATTTCCTCTTCAATTTCATCATCAGTTTCATCTTCAATTTCACCAACAATCTGCTCTAAAATATCTTCAATGGTAATAACACCTGAAACACCACCATATTCATCGACCACTATGGCCATATGATAGCGGTTAGATCTAAACTCTTTTAATAAGGGTTCAACCTTTTTGCTTTCAGGTACAATAATCGCTGGTCGAATGATCTCGCTTAGACAAAAGTCATCATTTTGCAGGTTAAAACCAAACGCAAGTAAGTCTTTTGCCAGTAAAATGCCGTCTACGTGATCTATGTCTTCATTAACCACAGGAAAACGAGAGTGGCCAGACTCTAGAATAATAGGAAGGAATTCTTCAAGGCTATGATTAATATCGATAGTAACCATTTGCGAACGTGGGATCATGATTTCTCGAACACGCATTTCAGAAACGTCTAGTACCCCTTTGATCATTTGTTTCGTTTCGGGGTTTATTAGATCTCGGTCTTGGGCATCATCTAATACTTCAACCAATTGATCTTTACTTTTCGGTTCAGGGGTTAGCACTTGCATGACTTTATGCAAGAAAGATTTATTCGCTGAACCGTTACTAGAGTGGGGGCTGTCATCGCTCATAGAGCTATTTTGATTCCTTTATGGCTTATATATAAAATTATTAATTAACGATTATAATAACTACTGATATTATATTTCTCGTAAATAAATTACTGTTCTAGATAGGGGTTACTTATCCCTAACTTTGCTAAAATGGCAATCTCAATAGATTCCATTTCAACTGCTTCATCGTCACTTATATGATCAAAGCCAACTAAATGCAAGCACCCATGGATGACAAGGTGTGCCCAATGATCAAATAAAGCTTTATTTTGAACGTTTGCTTCTGCTTGCATTACTTCAATGCATATAACCAGGTCACCTAGTAGATTTAACTCAACGCCATCGGGTGCTTCAAAAGGAAAAGATAATACATTGGTTGGTTTATCTTTTCCTCGGTATTGATTATTGAGCTGCCGGCTTTCATCTTGGTTGACAAGTCGTATAGTCAATTCAAATTCTTGTTCTGGCTCATGGCAAACTTCTGCTAGAGCCGTATCAACCCAGTGTTGAAATTGCGATTGTTTTGGTAAGATTAAGCCATTTTCTTCACAGGCGATTTGTAAATCAATAGTGTGCATCATTCGCTTGCTTTATCTTTGTCTGCAGAGCTAGTTGTTGCTAATGCTTGTGTTTGTTGTTGCTTTTGTCGGTTTACCTTTTGGTCGTGTTGGTCATAAGCTTCAACAATTCTTGCAACAACAGGGTGACGTACTACATCTTTTGCTTGGAAAAAATTAAAACTGATACCGTTGATGTTTTGCAATACTTCAACAGCATGGCGTAAACCTGACATTTGATGTCGAGGTAAATCGACTTGTGTAATATCTCCGGTGATAACCGCTCGTGAATTAAAGCCAATACGTGTTAAAAACATTTTCATTTGCTCAACAGTTGTATTTTGACTTTCATCTAAAATGACAAAGGCGTCATTAAGGGTTCGACCACGCATATAAGCTAGAGGTGCAATTTCAATGACATTTCGTTCAATGAGCTTTTCAACTTTCTCAAAACCTAACATTTCAAAAAGCGCATCGTAAAGAGGTCGTAAATAAGGGTCAATTTTTTGTGATAAATCGCCTGGTAAAAAACCTAACTTCTCTCCCGCTTCTACTGCAGGGCGAGTTAATAATATTCGGCGAACTTCTTGGCGCTCAAGGGCATCAACAGCACAAGCAACGGCTAAATAGGTTTTACCGGTACCTGCAACCCCAATACCAAAACTTATATCATTGGTAATGATGTTTTGTACATAAGATTGCTGGTTACCATTTCGAGGTTTTACCACCCCTCGCTTGGTTTTAATGGTAACCATTTCATCATATTTATGCTCTAAATCAGTTGCACTTTGCTTATTAGTTTGTTCATCTTGCTCTAAGCAATCCGCTTCCAAAATAGCTAAATGTACCATTTCAGGTGTAATAACTTTGCTATTACCTTTGATCTCTTGGCTTTCCAGATATAAGTCCTTGAGAATTTTGAGCACTGCACTGCAATTTGATGGTTTACCAACAACAGTAAACTCATTGCCACGGTAGCTAATTTCAACCCCTAAACGTCGCTCAATGCTTTTTAAGTTATCGTCCATGGGGCCACATAAGTTTGCTTGTCTACTGTTATCAACAGGGGTTAAATTGAAAACTTGACGAGTTAATTTGTGTGATTTTTTTTCTGCTGCTGTATTGGTCAATTTCTTTCCGGTTTGTTAAGTTAATAGGAC
This sequence comes from Colwelliaceae bacterium MEBiC 14330, assembly GCA_040779365.1. Taxonomy (GTDB): domain Bacteria; phylum Pseudomonadota; class Gammaproteobacteria; order Enterobacterales; family Alteromonadaceae; genus Colwellia. The sequence goes on along the minus strand of JBFONR010000001.1, from coordinate 339,067 downwards.
TTAAAATCTGGCGATGAGTTTATTATGGGGTAAAGCTACCGACGCCTAAATCATCTAAGTTACTTGGCGTTGCGCTATGATGATTATTTGCCAAAATATCAGCTGGAGAGTGAGCAATACGTAGCCCCATATCTTTTTCCTCACGAACAAGTTCGCCGCGTAATGAGTTGGCATAAACATCGGTAATCTTAACATCGACAAATTGCCCAATGACGCTATGAGGCCCAACAAAGTTTACTGTGCGGTTATTTTCAGTTTTACCACGTAATTCCATCGGGTTCTTTTTAGATGGGCCCTCTACTAAGATACGTTGTTCGGTATTGAGCATTTGCCTTGCAATGCGCAATGCTTGTTGAGTGATGCGATCTTGTAATAACTGTAAGCGTTTTTTCTTCACTTCATCACTAATGTCATCGGGTAAATCAGCTGCTGGAGTACCTGGACGAGCACTATAGATAAAGCTAAAACTTAAATCAAAATCAATGGCTTTTATTAAATCCATTGTCGCCATAAAATCTGCATCTGTCTCTCCAGGAAAGCCAATAATAAAATCAGATGACATACAAAGCTCAGGGCGAACTTTTTTAAGTCTTCTTATTTGAGATTTGTATTCAAGGGCTGTGTGACCACGTTTCATTTGTGTTAAGATGCGATCACAGCCACTTTGTACCGGCAAGTGCAAATGGTTCACTAGCTCAGGTACATCAGCGTAAGCCTCAATAATGTCATCAGTAAACTCAACAGGATGTGAGGTGGTATAGCGAATTCTATCAATACCATCGATAGTGGCCACTAATCTAACAAGATCTGCAAAACGGCAGATGCTACCATCATGAGTTTCACCACGGTACGCATTGACATTTTGGCCAAGTAAGTTAACTTCACGAACACCTTGCTCTGCTAGTTGCGCTATTTCATATAGAACATCATCAAGTGGTCGGCTAACTTCTTCACCTCGAGTATAAGGGACAACACAAAAAGTACAATACTTGCTGCAGCCTTCCATAATAGAGACGAAAGCAGTTGCGCCTTCAGCTCTTGGCTCAGGCATACGATCAAATTTTTCAATTTCGGGGAAACTGACATCGACAATTGGACTGCTAGAGCGCTGCAACTGGTTAAGCATTTCAGGTAGACGGTGCAGTGTTTGCGGTCCAAAAACCATATCAACAAAAGGGGCACGTTGGCGGATAGAGTCGCCTTCTTGTGAAGCAACACAGCCACCAACCCCAATGAGTAAATCAGGCTTTATTTCCTTTAAGTTTTTCCAACGACCTAATTGGTGAAAAACCTTCTCTTGTGCTTTTTCACGAATAGAGCAAGTGTTAAGTAAGATGACATCAGCATCTTCAGCTTCTTCAGCCAATGAGAAACCATGAGTTGAATCTAGTAATTCAGCGATCTTTTGCGAGTCATACTCGTTCATCTGACAGCCCCAGGTTTTGATATATAACTTCTTACTCATTTACTTCACTCTTTACACACTAGGTTATACTGGAAAATTAGCTTTAAAAATCCAGCTTAAATAAAAAGAGCGGTATTTTATACCAATTAATTGTTAAATTCGAATTTTAAAAGAAACTAGTGTTAAATGGATTTAAAAAACTCATTTAACCTAGAGAAATATAGTTAAGTTAGTTGCATTAATGGAAAACTAATGACCAGCTGACTACTGCCGTCATCATTATCAAAAGTATTGAGTGACGCATGGTGCTTGAGTGTAATTTGGCGAATAGTGTAACTGGAAAGATCAAACTTTATTTTACTTTCAAGTTGCATGAAACAATCATTGTCACTGTTAATGGTGAGCCATAACTTCTGTTTAACCTCTTGCAAACTTAAATGAAAAATTTTTGCGTCATTATTGAATATTGCCGAGGTTAATGCCTCAAATATTATTTTATAAATATCTGCTCGAATTTCGTATTTGCAGTCATCACTATGATCGTCGAGTGTAAAGTTGAGTTTTACTTGATATTTAGATTGTAAATAATTGGCTAGAAATGGAATAGCGATAGCCAGCGTTTTTCCTTCAAGGTTATCAGGCTCTTGGCTAGTAAAGTTGTTATTTAATTCAGATAAACTTTTTTCGATTAATTGTTTACCTTCTTTTATTTTATCATTCTCTAAAGACTCAGCCGCTAAGTGCAGGTTTCGCTGAATAACTTTCATCATTCGACTATAACTTGTCATATCATTTTTTAACAAAGTATGAATATGGCTGATAGATTTTGCGCGTAAATAAAGTAACCAAGCAGTAAACAATATAATAAATAATAACATCAAGCCGTATGTGGTGCGCATTTGAATGGTCCAATACCAAGGATATGCAACATGTATTTCGGTATACGCTTTATTAGTACTCCAATGCCCCAGGCTATTTGTTGCCATAATTTCTAAATGATAATTTCCTGGTGCAAGCCCAGTGAGGGTTAATTGATTGTTGCTTATCTGTTGCCATTGATTATTATTAATACGATATTGAAACTTTTTAGCCATACCCGGTCGAAAATCTAAGCTTGCTAAATCTAGGGTAATAACGTCATTTCCGCTGTCTATTTCAATGGTTTTATTTAACAAATATGAATTCCCTGAAATAGTTGTTTTACTGATAACTACATTAGAATGAAATTGTTGTGATTCATTTAGGTTAATCGCCAGTACACCACTATAATGTATGGCATAAAGGGTATTATCTTTGACTAACATGCTGCTGACAAAAGTATATTGTTGTGTATTAGCAACCAAGGTTATTTGATAATCTCTAGGTGATAAACGGTATAAACCTGGTTTACCTGAGACCCATATTTCATCATTAACAAATAACATTTCAGTAAAGCTATGGCCCTTTGATATTTGTGCTAATAAATCACCTTGCCGATTGAAGACTAAAATCCCATCACCTAAGGTTGAAGCAAAAATTTTGTTATCGACATAAATTAACGAAATAACTTTACTTTTATTTGGACTTTTGAGGTTTTTTATAGCACCAGTTGATGGCTGATAGATACTAATATGACTACTGGTAGCTAACCATATTTGATCTCTGTCTAATAACAGCACATCAATAACTTCAGGGCTAACAATACCGTCGGCAATGTTAATATGTTTTATTATTTCATTTGTTGACAGATCGTAAATATAAAGCCCTTCATAATTCGTACCGATATAAAGCAGGTTATTATGATATTCAAGTTGTAATACCATGGTATCTTCTAGAATATCTAGCTTAGTTAATTGCTTAAGACTTTTATCATATCGCCAAACGCCATCAGAGCTAGCAATATAAAGATCTGCGTTTATTTCGAGTAAAGTAAATATTTTCAAGCCTTTTTTACTAAACAGATTATTAATGCCTTCTTCAAAAACTGGACTTATAAAGTTTTGTAAGCCTGCGCCATAGCTACCAATAACAATTTCATTATCAAACAGTGCTATTTCATTGGCATTGATTGGGATATCAAAGATGACTTTATGATTATGTATTTTACTTTCAGTTAATTGCTGAATGTTATGACTGCTGGCTAACCATATAACACCTGAAGCGTCTTGAAATACACTCATTGGATGCACAGGTTCACTATTACCATAATGATGTGGCAGAGTAACAAGTGATAAGCCATGGTATTTGGTTATTTTTCCTGAGTTACTTACGGTAATAAAATTATCACCATAAAATGTTTTGGTTAAACCATTCAGCTTTTCGTTATGGCTAATATTTAATGAATCGCCGTCATCACTAAGGCGATAAATTTTATTTTGGCTAATGACAATCACTGCATTAGACAGAGCAGTCATTGCGGTAATAGGTTCATTTAGTAGCTGTGAAAGCTTTTGGTTTTCTAGCTTATATAAGCCATTGTTACCAGCAATATATAAATGCTCTTTAGTATGTACAAGGTTATTAATAGCGATATTATTATTGATGATTAAGGTTTTATTTGTTTTTGGATCATAGCTATACAATTTATTTGGGGCGTTAATATAATATTTGTCTTTAAAAAAGATACTATGGTAATGACTTTGCCTAGGGATATTAACAGTCTGTTTTTCTATCGTGCCATTTTGGCTATTGAAAAGCCAAGTACCATGGGTTTCTGTCGCCAATAATAAGTTATTATCAATCAGGTCTATATCGTGTATCCAAGAGAAGGGAAGTGGCCAATCTTGGTTATTAAGTGAAAAGGTGATTTTGCTATCGCCATCAAGCCTAGTGAGTCCTTCTTGACCAGAAAGCCAAATAAAGCCCCTCTTATCTTGAACAATTGTTTTAACATTACTTAGGTTTTCTAAAGAATAGTTTTGGTTAGCATGGTTGAACTGGCTAAAAAATAGCAGGCTAAACGTTATCAATATATAAAGTTTAGCCTGCAAAGTGATTGGGATGATTTTAGGCAATGATATCTTCTGGCTTACTATTTTTACCATCATCATGATTTTTATCGCCACAAGCGACAAATACTTGTGGAAGCACATCATCATTGCTTGGCTTTTGCACCAGGAGGTAAGTCGGTTTTCGAGGATCATGATGATGTTTTTTTTCAGCCCAAGCTTTAGTGATTTTATCAGCAAATGGCTGACCATATTTTACCGCGAAGGCTGTGGCAAGCATTTCAACGCCAAAATCATCCATAACCAACATGGTGTTGTTATGGTAGCCGCTTGTTGTATCAAAATCTATATCTACGGTTAATATTTTGTCATTAGGCAGTATTAAATCTGCTCTAAGTTTAGCTACGACCGCTCGGTCGGCATGTGCTTTTAATTGGGTACGATTTGGTTTTTCAGTAAAGTCATAAATTAGATTTAAATCTTTGTTTAAACGTTTTTCTTCACTGTTTTGTATGGTTATTTTTTTTGATAGTGCTGACATGAAGTCTTCCTTGTTAAATTGATAGTATTATTATGAGTAATGTACTTTTCAAAACTAGGTAAATCCAATGCAACTTAGCCAATATATACCAATATCAAATACGATTTTGAATTAATATCTAAGCAAAAAGGCTTTATTTGTCTCTCCCACTAAGAAAGTATCTAATTATAGAACATATATTTAATTTTACTTTGCTTTATGTGACTTATTTAACTAGAGAAGGGAAATGGTTGTTCATTTCAAATCCTTTCAAGAGAAAAATAACTGTTTTTTTAGTCAAGATCCAGCGATTAATTACTCCCAAGTTTGTTTTTAGTCTCAGGTTATTGCAGCTCAATAGCTTGTGATGGTGCGTTAAGTAAAACCCACTATAGTCTTTTTTATTGAGCTAAGTTTTGCTTAATTTAGACGTTTGAACTGAGCCATCAACTCAATTTAAATTTTATCGATTAGACATAACGATCACGCCAATAATATAACAAAGCAGTCGCTAATCCATTTACCCTTGGGTAAAATGTAGTAATAGTAAAATAATTGTGAAATTTTCATTATGGAACATTTTGATTGCGTTGTAATCGGCGCTGGCATGGTCGGTGCTACAAGTGCACTTAGCCTTGCTCAGCTTGGCTTAAAAGTTGCTATAGTTGAGCAACATATTCCAGAAAGCTATTCAGCAGAGCAAGCGCTAGATCTTCGTGTTTCAGCCATTTCTTTGGCATCTCAAAATTTACTTAGTCAGGTTGGCGCATGGCAGCAACTAGCACAATGGCGAATTTGCCCTTATAAACGCTTAGGTGTATGGGAAAATGAGCATGCCTATGTTGAGTTTAATGCTGATGATATTGACGAAAACTATTTAGGCCATATTGTTGAAAACAGATTAATACAACTAAGCTTGTGGCAACAAATATCTCTGATAGACAATATCCATACTTTTTGTCCCGAAAAATTACAAAGACTTGAACAATCATCAGATACGACAACCTTAACTCTAACGCATTGTAAAATAACAACTAAGTTGGTTGTCGGTGCTGACGGCCCTCAATCAAAAGTAAGGCAAATGTCATCAATTGGTATGGCAGGTTGGGATTATCAGCAATCTGCAATGCTTATTAATGTTGAGACATCGAGTTTACAGCAAGACATTACTTGGCAGCAGTTTTTCCCGACCGGTCCTATTGCTTTTTTACCTTTACCAGGAGAGAGTTCTCTGGGTGGGTTTGCCTCGTTGGTTTGGTATCATCAACGTGATGAAATTACTCGCTTGATCTCCTTATCTAATATAAATTTGCAACAGGAGATTTCAGAGCGTTTTCCTAAGTCTTTGGGCCAGGTAAAAGTATTAAATAAAGGCGCTTTTCCATTAACCCGTCGACATGCTAATAGCTACCAACACAAAAGAGTTTTATTAGTCGGTGACTCAGCACATACCATAAACCCCATGGCAGGGCAGGGAGTCAATTTGGGCTTTAAAGATGTTGCTGCACTACAAAATGTTATTAGAGATGCAATAGCCAATGGCGAGGCTTGGCATGATGAGCACGTATTAGCAAGATATGAGAAAAAAAGACGACATGACAATCTTCTAATGATGTCAACGATGGACGCCTTATACGTAGGCTTTAGTCATCCTGCTCCTGTAGTAAAAAGCTTACGTAACCTAGCTTTATTCGCTGTTAATAAAGTTCCCTTCTTAAATAGCACAATAAAAAATAAAGCCTTAGCTTATGCTTGTGGGCTGTAATCATGGCAACTATCATTAGAAGTAGTTTTTCTAAACAGCTACTTATTATAGTTTAAAAAATTTGTGATATCTTTTAGGGAGTGCTACTAGGTGTTATCTGACTTAGTAGTCAATATTAGGACTTATACAATATTTAGGAGTGATATATCACTTTAAATGGTGCGGGAGGAGAGACTTGAACTCTCACATCCTAGGATACTGGAACCTAAATCCAGCGCGTCTACCAATTCCGCCACTCCCGCAAACAGTTAAGTTTTATAGAGACCTTAACTCTTGGATATTGTGATACTTTAACAACTCATACTAGATTATTTCAGTAAATAATAATTGCTTTTTAACTTTGCAATTTTGTCGGTTTACTAGTGAGAAAATTGTAGAGTTGAGTTTTACTACTGTAAAGTGGCAGGGGTAAGAGGATTTGAACCTCTGAATGACGGGATCAAAACCCGCTGCCTTACCGCTTGGCTATACCCCTACAGGTGGTAATTACATTTGATGTTCTTCTATAACTAGACAGCTACAAAAGTGGCAGGGGTAAGAGGATTTGAACCTCTGAATGACGGGATCAAAACCCGCTGCCTTACCGCTTGGCTATACCCCTGCAATGTCATTACTTTTATGATGTACCATACTATTCAATGGTACGGGAGGAGAGACTTGAACTCTCACATCAAAGATACTGGAACCTAAATCCAGCGCGTCTACCAATTCCGCCACTCCCGCATTACATCCAAGTTTTATAGAGCTTGAACTCTTACTGTTTACAGATAAGGTATGGTGGCTACACCGGGATTTGAACCTGGGACCCCATCATTATGAGTGATGTGCTCTAACCAACTGAGCTATGTAGCCTTTACAAACCTGCTCTGTAGCAAGTGCGGCGTATTATGCTAACCTACCTGGCTTTCGTCAACAGTTTTTTTCGAAAAAGTTGTATTTTTTACTTGTTTGCTTATTGCTTGTGCTATTTGACCGATATCTATTCAAAAATGCTTAACGGTTATACAAAAAAGGGCATTAGTAAAAATAATTTATATAACGCCCTAGGATTACTATTATGTAATAAATTACCTATCTTGCGCTGCTTCAGCTAAATCAACGGAGTGTTTGGCTAAATTCTCAATTTCCGGCTTAACTTTTTTAGATGGAAGCTTACCAATAATGAATTTACCAACTTCTATGGCATTAGATTTTGCAGAAAAAATTAATAAATTATCACCATTACACCGCATGCCATCATAAATTTTACGCACTTTTAATTTATTTTGTTTCAAATAAGCTCTTAAACGGCTTTTGTCATTGGTTTGTACATATTGACAAATACGTAAAGTAAGATTATCTGCTTTAGTTGGTGCAGGTACTAAAAGACTGGTAGCAATTATTGTTGTAAATAGAAGAATTTTTTTCATATCCATACCTAATTATATATAAGAAATTAACCGTAAAACTTAAACAACCAAAGTGTAGATCCGTTATTATTTGTAATTATTTAACAGACAATCGAGAAGTGAACAGGTGGTTAGACCATTGTTTAAATTTCAGGTCGGATTCTATGGCAGTACAACAATAAAACAAGTGTTTAGCTACAATGAATTGTCTTTCAGGTGTAAAGAATTCTGTAGTATGGTTTAGGCAAACCGCTAATAGATAAAAAGCCCGTCAGGTGACGAGCTTTTTGATGAGGAAGTGTTAATTAACTTAAACGTTAAAGCGGAAGTGAATAACATCACCATCTTTAACGCGATAATCTTTACCTTCTAAACGCCATTTGCCGGCTTCTTTAGCGCCCGATTCACCATTAAATTCAATAAAGTCTTCATAGCCGACAACTTCAGCGCGGATAAAACCCTTTTCAAAGTCGGTATGAATTACGCCCGCTGCTTGTGGCGCAGTAGCATTTTGCTTTACCGTCCAAGCTCGGACTTCTTTTACCCCTGCGGTAAAGTAGGTTTGCAGGTTTAATAAGCCGTAACCTGAATTGATCACCCGATTTAAACCTGGCTCTTCTAGTCCCATTTCAGCCATAAATTCTTCTCTATCCTCATCATCCATTTCAGATAGTTCGCCTTCAATTTCAGCACAAACAGCAACGACAACGGCGCCTTCTTTGTCAGCAATAGCTTGGACAACATCGAGATAAGGATTGTTTTCAAAGCCATCATCATTGACGTTAGCAATGTACATTGTTGGCTTTATCGTTAAAAAGTTTAGGTAAGCAACTGCAGCTTTCTCTTCTTTAGTTAATGCTAAAGAGCGCACCATCTCACCGTCTTCCACATGTTTTAAAATCTTCTCTAAAACAGGTAATTCAAACTTAGCCTCTTTATCTCCACCTTTAGCACGTTTGGTTTGACGTTGAATCGCACGTTCGGCAGTATCCATATCAGCTAGTGCTAATTCGGTATTAATAACATCGATATCTGCTGCTGGATCAATTTTATTGGCAACATGAATAATATTATCGTTTTCAAAACAACGCACAACATGGCCTATCGCGTCAGTTTCGCGAATATTAGCTAAAAATTTATTTCCTAAGCCTTCACCTTTAGAAGCGCCAGCAACTAAACCAGCAATATCAACAAATTCCATTGTCGTTGCTATTACACGTTCAGGGTTAACTATCTTAGTGAGTTTATCAAGGCGAGGGTCAGGTACTGGCACTACACCAGTATTTGGTTCAATAGTACAAAACGGGAAGTTTGCCGCTTCAATACCAGCTTTAGTCAGTGCATTGAAAAGAGTCGATTTACCAACGTTAGGCAAGCCAACGATACCACATTTAAAACCCATAATTATTTACCTATTGATTAGTTGCTAACACATAATTACTAGCAAGTATTTACTTATTATTATTCGGCTTTGAAAGAATGTAAGCGATTTTGCGCCTTTTTTAAATCGTCTTTTAGCCAAATATCAAAGCATCGACAAGCTTCGTCGATGGCTTGTTCAATTTTTTCTTGTTCCGCTTTCGGTGCTTTACCTAAAACATGACCTGTTACTTTATCGCGATGACCTGGATGACCTATGCCGATGCGTAACCGGTAAAAATCTTTGTTATTCGCCATACGAGCTATTATATCTCGTAAGCCATTGTGGCCACCATGACCACCACCTTTTTTGATCTTACAAATACCCGGTTGCATGTCTAATTCATCATGAGCAACAAGTATTTCATCTACCGAAATTTTATAGAAATTAGCAAGTGGTGCAACAGCTTGCCCACTTCGGTTCATAAACGTAGTAGGAATAATTAAATGTACAAGATTTCCGGAAATAAGCCCTTTGCCGTATAGGCCAGCATATTTTTTTTCTGGGCGGAGGGAGATGTTGTGCTGGCGTGCTAACTCTTCGACAAACCAAACACCTGCGTTATGGCGTGTTTTAGTATATTCGGAGCCAGGATTACCCAGCCCCGCAATTAATTTAATAGTCATTATCTATATGTTTATAAATGAATGGAACTATTATTCAGCAGCTGGAGTGTCTTCTGCTGGCGCTTCACCTTCGTCACTTGCTTTGGCAGCTTTAGGCGCGTTAGCTGAAACAACAGCTAAATCATGATCTTCACCTTTAGCTAATTCATCAGAAGTTACACCCGCTGGGAAAGTAACGTCAGATAAATGTAAAGTTTGACCCGCTTGAAGATTTGCTAAATCAACTTCAATGAATTCAGGTAAGTCTTTTGGTAAACAAGTGATAGCAATTTCATTTACATGATGAGAGATATTTGCACCAGTTTTTGCTGCGATATCTTCATTAGTGAAGTGAATTGGAGCATTAGCATGCACAACATGGTTTGCATCAATACGCATGAAATCTAAATGCATGATGATTTGTTTGTATGGGTGACGCTGCATGTCTTTAATTAGACATTCAACAGGCTTACCATCGATCTTCAAAGTTAACACTTGTGAATAGAACGCTTCTTCTTGTTGAGCGCGAAAAACATTTTTGTGCTCTAACGTTAAAGATACCGGCTCTTGGTTCTCACCGTATAGTATTGCAGGAACTTTGTTCGCATGACGTAGGCGGCGGCTCGCACCTTTCCCTAAATCAGTACGTACTTCAGCTTCTAAAGTTAATATATCAGTCATTTTAATACTCTTTCTGTTATATAAGTTAAAAAACTTAAAAATTTAATCTTGTTTTTTGCGACCAAAAACAAGGAGATACCTATTGTTTTCTAAAGCAAATAATAAAAAATCAATAAGCTTAGATAAAAAAGGCGCCGAATAATAACATTAAGCGTTAAGTAAAGCTATTAAATAAGATGATTAATTGTGTAGTTATATCGTTTTTGTCATAAAAAAAAGCAGTCTAAATAAGACTGCTTTTTACAAGGAGAGAAATGTCTTAAACGTTAATCGAACATTGCAGAAATTGACTCTTCATTACTAACGCGGCGAATGGCTTCACTTAACATACCACTTAAGGTTAACTGACGAACCATTTTTAGTTCTTTGATAGCTGGAGAAAGAGGAATCGAGTCAGTGACAACAACTTCATCAATAACGGAAGCTTTAAGGTTTTCAGCGGCATTACCTGATAATACTGGGTGCGTTGCATAAGCGATAACACGTTTTGCGCCATGCTCTTTTAATGCTTCAGCCGCTTTAGCTAATGTGCCGCCTGTATCAATCATGTCATCGACAATGATACAGTCACGGCCTTCTACTTCACCAATGATATGCATTACTTGAGCAATATTTGCTTTAGGACGACGTTTATCAATGATAGCTAAGTCGGCATCGTCGAGTAATTTAGCCACCGCACGAGCACGGACAACGCCACCTATATCAGGAGAAACCACAACAGGATTTTCTAACTCACGATTTTGCATATCATCTAATAAGATTGGAGTACCAAATGCATTATCAACAGGCACATCGAAAAAGCCTTGAATTTGCTCTGCATGTAAATCCACTGTCAATACACGGTCAACACCTACGCTGGATAAGAAATCAGCGACTACTTTGGCAGTGATAGGTACACGAGCACTACGTACACGTCTATCTTGGCGTGCATAACCAAAATAAGGAATTACTGCGGTGATTCTACCTGCCGAGGCGCGACGCAAGGCGTCAATCATTACAATCAGTTCCATCAAATTATTGTTGGTTGGGGCACAGGTTGATTGAATAATAAAAACATCAGCACCACGGACATTTTCATTAATTTCAACACTAATTTCACCATCACTAAAACTGCCTACTTTAGCATCGCCTAAAGGCATATATAGGCGATTAGCAATTTTTTTGGCCAGTTCAGGGGTGGCATTACCCGCAAAAATCTTCATGTCAGGCACTGTAGATTCCTCAGAAACATTTGACATTAATAGTAGACTCGCTGATTGCTGTTAATCATTGAGCAGTATAACGCTAATGAAGTTAGTTTGCTTTTTCACAGCATAATGGCAATTAAAAACAGAGCTAACTAAAGTAGCAAATCTTTATCATAGTTAATCGTTCAATGTTAGCTGCTCTAGCACTGAATTTAATGGGGATTTGTTTACCCCCCGCGCAACAAAAGAACTTATTCCCTTGGGAATTTTTTCTTGTAATGCTAACGCCTCTTCTTGACTGGAAAAACGCGTAAAAATACACGCACCGGTTCCTGTCATTCTTGAGGGGGCGTATTCTAGCAACCAAGCAAGTAACTTGGCAACCTCAGGATAATTTTTTATTACCAGTGTTTGGCAATCGTTATGGAAATTTTCATTAATAAAGTCTTTAGTCTGCAATGTTTTAGCAGATAATTTCCTTGTATTACGGGGCAAATCTCTTGACTTAAAAACCTGTTGAGTTGAAATACTACATTCAGGTTTTGTAACTAAGTACCAGTCTTCATTGGGTTGCACTGCGCTTAGTTGTTCTCCGACACCTTGCGCAAAGGCAGAAAAACCGTGTATGAAAATAGGAACATCTGCACCTAAAGATAGTCCAAGGTCAGCCAATGCTTGCTTGGTTAGGTTACATTGCCAGAGAGTATTTAGCGCCATCAAAATTGTCGCAGCATTAGAAGAGCCACCGCCCAAGCCTCCGCCCATAGGGAGTACTTTATCAATAGTAATATTAACCCCAAAAGGTGTTTTACTTTTCTTCTTAAGAAGTTGCGCTGCTTTTATGATTAAATTATCTTCATTGTTAACATTGGTTATCGGGGTTAATAATTCAATTTTAGGGTTGTTGGTAACCGTTAATGTTATGGTGTCGCTGTAGTCTAGAAATTGAAACAGTGTTTCTAAATTATGATAACCATCTTTTCGTTGTCCAATGATATGTAGGAATAAATTAATTTTAGCAGGTGCAGGAAATGCTAATGGTTTATTGATAAATGCGTTGTCAGTCGAAATACCATTCATGAGACTTATCTTTGTTCCAAATTAAACATGTAATTATTTTACAGACCATTCATTAATTGCAATTTTGATTAACAGATCTTCTTTTTGTATTGATATTTTGGTAGCAAGACTATAATTTGAAATTTGTTTATAACCACTATAACTGACTTGCCAAAACTCGTTGTTATAATAACTTGATAATGACAGCGGTAGTTGAGAGCTTGCTTGATAGGTGATTTTATCTTTTGCATCATAGGGCAAGCCTTTTAGCCAATAAGTCAATGCCTTAGTGGGTAAGTTCAAACCTGTAAGTGATGTGATCAGATTCTCGAGATCAGTCCCTTGGTAGGTCTTACCATCTAGCTGTATTTTATGGTTGCTTTTGCTTGAGTCGAGCTGCAGAACATTAATGCCTAGGTAACTGGTTAAGTTTAAGTCTTGTGTGCTCATTTCTTCATTTACTCGCCAAGTCAATGAGAAACTATTTCTATTTTTTTCTTCAATAAAGGCTATTTTTCCTTTTACTCGCCATTGTTGTAAATGTGCAAGATCAGCGGCTCGTTGTTCTACACTTTGTTGAATAAGGATTTGGCTGTTAGGGGGTAAGGTGTTACTGCAGCCTGATAATAGCAACAATGAAAAGGAAAATAGAATAATAAACGCGCTAAAAATCTGTTGCATTAACTTTATATCATAAGATCTTATGGTGCTTTATTGGAACATAGCCATTGAAAGCTTGCAAATGTTAGTATTATTTTTACCGACTTTTATCACAGATTATATTTTAATAACGACGCTTGAGGTATACTTACTATTATAAATTAAATCAAGTTCAAAAAACTTGTAGAAATTGTTTACATAGATAGGTTGTTATTTTGTCCATAGTTGCTGTTGGAATTAACCATAAAACTGCTCCTGTAGCGGTGAGGGAAAAAATATCTTTCAATCCAGATAAGCTTTCTATTGCCCTTCAAGAAATGCTTAGTGCGGTGCAGTGCCGTGAAGTGGCAATTTTATCGACATGTAACCGTACAGAATTATATCTGATCCAAGAGGGTGATTTTAAGGTAACCCAGCAACGATTAGTTCATTGGTTAGAAAGTTTTCATAATGTCCCCGCTTCCACTATTCTGCCCAGTTTATACTGGCATAAAGATCAACAAGCTGTTAATCATATGATGCGTGTAGCTTGCGGTTTAGACTCTCTCGTGCTTGGTGAACCTCAAATTCTTGGACAAATGAAACAAGCTTACAGTCAAGCAAAAGCTGCTGGCTCTATGTCACTGGTAATGGACAGGCTATTTCAGAGAACTTTTGGTGTAGCTAAGCAGGTCCGTACTGAAACTGAGATCGGTGCCAGTGCTGTCTCTGTTGCATTTGCATCGGTTAACTTAGCTAAGCATATTTTTGGCAGCTTAGAAAAAACCAAAGTATTACTTGTTGGAGCAGGTGAAACCATTGAGTTAGTTGCTAAACATTTATACGAAAATAATGTTGGTAAAATCACCGTTGCTAACAGAACGCTTGCTCGTGCTGAAAATATGGCCGATAAAATTGGTGCAGATATTATTACTTTAGCTCAAATCCCAGAGCAGATGTGTAATGCCGATATCGTCATTAGCTCTACTGGCTCAACTTTGCCCATCATTGGTAAAGGCATGGTTGAGCAAGCTTTGCTCTCAAGAAAACATCAACCTATTTTTATGGTGGACCTTGCCGTCCCTCGTGATATTGAAGCGCAGGTAGCCGAACTTGAAGATGTCTTTCTTTATACGGTTGATGATTTACAGAGTATTATTGCGAAAAATATTGAAAACCGCCGTAAGGCGGCAGTTCAAGCTGAAGGTATAGTAAACAGTCAATCAGATAATTTTATGGCATGGTTACGTGGCTTAAATACGCAAGATACTGTGATTAGTTACCGTAAACAGTGCCTTGATAACCGTGATGCTTTATTAGAAAAAGCCTTAATTCAACTGCAAAATGGTAAAAATTCAGAAGCAGTTGTTGCTGAACTTGCCACCAAGTTAACCAATAAATTTATGCATGCACCAACCAGCGCTTTGCAGTCAGCTGCTCAGGGTGGAGAACTTGATAAGTTACTTTATTTACGTGATATTTTTAACATTGACCCACAAGCTTAATCGATGAATGTGTCGATTTAACTTGATTTAGTGGTAAATACCCTTGTTCAATTTTGACATTTTTTATCTCGCATGTTCGAATTTGTTATTACTGTGTTAGAATATCGCCAATTTAGTTTTTTCTCATCTGAACCATAAGAATATTTTCATGAAACCATCAGTATATCAAAAGCTTGAAGCGCTTGTAGAACGCTTTGAAGAAGTTCAAGCATTATTATCCGATCCTGAAACCATTGCTGATCAAGATAAATTTCGTGCACTGTCGCAGGAGTTTAAACAACTTGAAGAAGTCACGTCAGTTTTTAATAGCTATAAAACTGCTGAAAATGATTTTGCTACCGCTGAAATGATGCTAAAAGATGATGATCCCGATATGCGTGAGATGGCTCAGGAAGAATATAAAGATGCCAAGGCCGCGGTTGCTGATATCTCTGATAAATTACAAATATTATTACTACCACGTGACCCTAACGATGATAATAACTGCTTTGTTGAAATCCGGGCAGGTGCTGGTGGTGATGAAGCTGCTATCTTTGCTGGCGACTTATTTCGAATGTACAGCCGATATGCTGAAAAACAAGGTTGGAAAATTGAAGTGATGAATACCAATGAAAGTGAGCAGGGTGGTTACAAAGAATTAATCATGAAGATTAATGGTGAAGGTGTCTATGGCCAAATGAAGTTTGAATCCGGTGGTCATCGTGTTCAACGTGTTCCTGAAACTGAATCTCAAGGTCGAGTGCATACGTCTGCTTGTACGGTTGTTGTTATGCCGGAAATACCGGAATCAGAAGCTATTGAAATTAATAAAGCGGATCTGAAAGTTGATACTTTTCGTGCGTCCGGTGCTGGTGGCCAGCACGTAAACAAAACGGATTCAGCGATTCGAATTACTCATATTCCTTCTGGCGTTGTGGTTGAATGTCAAGACCAGCGATCACAACATAAAAACCGTGCTCAAGCAATGTCCGTGCTTCAAGCACGTCTTCAACAAGCCGAGGACGAAAAACGCCGCAGTGAAGAAGAATCTTCACGACGTAACTTAGTCGCCAGTGGTGACCGTTCAGAGCGAATTCGAACTTATAACTTCCCACAAGGTCGTATGAGCGATCATCGCATTAACCTGACCTTATATCGTTTAAATGAAATAATGGAAGGTAGCCTACAATTGGTTATGGAACCTATTATGCAAGAAAACCAAGCAGATTTATTAGCTGAACTTGCTGAGCAAAATTAATTACATTGGTGACCGTTATTTCTCCGATCAATAATACCATTGCTCATTGGTTAGCGCATGGTAAACAGCAGTTAAAATCAAGCTCTGATAGTGCCGCCTTAGATGCTCAAATTCTTTTAGCATTTGTGCTTAATAAGGAGATAAGTTACTTACTCACTTGGCCTGATAAATCGCTTGAACAACCGACAAAAGAGCACTACCTTGCACTTTTAAATAGACGGATGTTAGGTGAGCCTATCGCCTACATAGTGGGTTATAAAGAGTTTTGGTCGCTGAACTTTAAAGTTTCCTCTGCAACCTTGATCCCAAGGCCTGATACTGAAATTCTTGTTGAAAATGTCCTTAATCAATATGCTGATGAAAATAATTTACGGTGTTTAGATCTTGGTACAGGTACCGGTGCTATTGCTTTAGCATTAGCTTCAGAAAAGCCAAGTTGGCAAATTGATGCGGTAGATTTTAATCCAGAAGCGGTCAATTTAGCTCAATTTAATGCAGATAACTTACGCTTATCTCACGTGAATATCTTTAAAAGTGATTGGTTTAATGCCCTAGAAAATATAAGCTTTGATGTTATTGTTGCTAACCCACCTTATATTGCTCGACAAGATGAGAATCTTAGCCAGGGTGATGTTCGCTTTGAACCTGAATCAGCCTTAATAGCGAATGACAATGGCTTAGCTGATATTAAATATATAGCCGAGCATGCAAGAGACTATCTTAATGCAAAAGGAAGTCTTTTTATTGAGCACGGTTTCGACCAAGGTGCAAATGTTCGTAATATATTAAGAACTTTCGGCTACCAACATATTGAAACGATAAAAGATTTAAATAACCTTGATAGAGTTACTTGGGCAGTTCACCAGTAAGTTATTAAGGCCCAGATCTAGAGTAAGTTGTGTAAATATAGTTAATTCAAAGAGGTTTAGCCTCATTAATCGTTAACACAATTTATAGTTTTTGTTCGCTCTACTACGCACAAATTTATTGTCGTGCTGGTATAGCTTAATTTACTGGCAAAAGAGAAGGAATAATATGAAACATTTACATATAACGCTTGCGGTCCTTAGCATTAGTCTTTTTACCTACCGCTTTATTTTGACTTTAATGGCCTCTAAGAAGCTTGAGCAAAAATGGCTAAAAATCACTCCGCATGTCATTGACACTTGCCTATTAATAGTGGGGATTTCATTAGCGGTTAAATTGCATTTAAATCCAGTAGAGCATTTGTGGTTAGCTGAAAAGTTGTTGGCATTATTTGCTTATATTTTTACTGGTTATTATACCCTTAAATTAGCACGTAATAGAGCAATGCAAATCATAGGTTATTTAGGTGCTATGGGTTGGATAATGCTTATTATTCGTTTGGCGATGACGCGTGAGGGATTATTTTTCACTTAAAAGCCTAGAAGATATGAGCTTTAATGTTAAAACATTGACAAGTATCAGCAATACATGAGGTTATCAAAGCAAACTATTATGAACGAATTGTTTTTATCCGAGTTAACATCGGTAGATAAAGATTTACTACAAAAATTAGTCTTACTTGAAGAATATATATTATGTGAAACTGCGCCAATACATGCAGACACTTCACTTGATAGTTTAGAAACTATTATTAGTCAATGTGTTGCGGTAATTGCTGAAATAGAGTCACCGCTAGAAAAAGCAGAGGCATTACTTAATGAGTTATATTTTCAACATTTATTTATAGATAGATATCAAACCTCATGGCCGCTAGCTGCCTATAATGTTGCTAAAAGCTTGAATCAGCGAGTTATGTCACCCATTGTAAAAGCAGCTTTAGTTAGAGAAATCATCAATGCTTGTGGCTTTGAAACTGACTTGGTGTTTATTCCCAATAAAGTGATGTTGCGACTTTGCTGTGATGAACACTATGCTATTATTTTCGATGCAATGACAGGTGAGTCATTAGACTGGGCTGAGCTTGATCTGCGTTTAGCTGAGCTTGATGGCGACCCTAGCCATCAAGATTTATCTGCCATCGATGATAATGTTGCCCTAGTAGAATATTTATCATCACTAAAAAATGTCCTCATCCGAGAAAAATTATTTGATAAGGCATTAACTTGTGTTGATGTTATCTTGTCATTAAATCCTGACGATCCATTACAACGAAGAGATCGTGGTTTTTTGCTTCACCAACTTGATTGCTTTAAAGTAGCGGTAGATGATTATCGGTATTTTGTTGAACAATGTCCAAAAGATCCCGCTGCGAAAATATTAAAACTTCAGTTAGAAAACATTGATGTAGTAGATAACATATTACATTAAAAAGTATCAGCTATAAAAAATAAAAGGTACAGTAATGCAAGATAATTTTGTCGCCAATACGCCATTAATTACTAATGATTCGGTAGTGTTGGGTCTTTTGGCTCTCATTCTAGGTATAGTATTCTATACATCTCACAGTAACAATTTAGCCTGTAAAAAATTCTACAAATATGTTCCAGCGTTGTTAATGTGCTACTTGCTACCTTCCTTATTAAATACGTTTGGTATTGTCAGTGCTGATATCAGTCAAGTTGATGAAGTTGCTAAATATTATTTGTTACCCGCTTGTTTAGTTTTATTAACCTTAAGTATAGATATTAAAGCGATTGCAGGCCTGGGTAGTAAAGCTATTATTATGTTTTTAACGGGGACAGTCGGTGTTGTTATTGGTGGTCCTATTGCGTTGTTTATTATTTCAGCTGTCTGGCCTGAGCTTATAGGGGTTAGTGGTCCCGAAGCAGTTTGGCGCGGGATGGCAGCACTTGCTGGTAGCTGGATTGGTGGCGGGGCTAATATGTTAGCGATGAAAGAGATTTACGGAGCAGATGGTAAAATTTTTACCATTATGGTTACTGTTGACATTGTCGTTGCCAATATCTGGATGGCAGGTCTTTTATATCTCGCTGCTAATCATAAGGCTATTGACGCGAAAAGTGGTGCTGATACCTCAGGTATTGATAAATTAATTGCTAAAGTGGAAGCTTTTGAAAAAGAGAATAAACGTCTGCCAGAGTTAAAAGATTTTATGCTTATTATTGCGGTCGCTTTTGGCGCGGCTGGTTTTGCCCATTTTGCTGCAGACTTTTTAGTGCCTTTTTTCCAACAAAACTATCCTGAGCTAAAGAAGTTTAGTTTACACAGCAAGTTATTTTGGATCATTGTATTAGTTACCTCTGTTGGTTTAACATTATCATTCACTAAAGTTAGACAATTAGAATCTGTCGGTGCTTCGAAAGTTGGTAGTAGCCTATTGTATATTTTAGTCGCTACTATTGGTCTGCATATGGATATTACTCAGATAACACAAGCGCCTAAATATGTCGTAATCGGCCTGATTTGGATGGCAATACATATTCTTTTATTATTTATTGTCGGAAAAGTTATTAAAGCGCCAGTCTTTTATTTAGCCGTTGGCAGTAAAGCCAACATTGGCGGGGCAGCATCAGCGCCGGTTATTGCCTCTGCTTTTCATCCGTCTTTAGCTCCTGTCGGGGTATTACTTGCGGTATTAGGTTATGCACTTGGTACTTATATGGCTTGGTTATGTGGACAATTGTTAAGAATTATCGGCAGTTAGCCTTTAATTACCCGCTATGTTCCAGTAAGCTAGCCTTAAACTGACAGACAACGAATAAAAGCGTAAAATGATGGTATTTTACGCTTTTTTATATTTAGGAATAAAATATGACAATTACATCCGTTGCAATCAAAACCATTGAGGTTGCCAATGAGCAACCATTTGTATTATTTGGTGGTATGAATGTGCTTGAGTCACGTGATTTAGCAATGCAGATTGCTGAACATTACGTAGAAGTAACACAAAAACTTGATATTCCTTATGTCTTTAAAGCCTCTTTTGATAAAGCCAACCGTTCTTCTGTTAAATCATATAGAGGACCTGGTTTAGATGAAGGTCTTAAAATTTTTGAAGAGATTAAGTCTACCTTTAATGTACCTATCATTACTGATGTGCACGAACCCTATCAGGCACAACCGGTCAGTGAGGTTGTTGATGTTATTCAATTACCTGCGTTTTTAGCTAGACAAACTGATTTAGTGGTAGCTATGGCTAAAACAGGTGCTGTTATCAATGTTAAAAAACCTCAATTCCTAGCAGCGCATGAAATGAAACATATTATTACTAAGTTTGCAGAAGCAGGAAACGATAATATTATTTTGTGTGAACGTGGTAGCTGTTTTGGTTACAACAATTTAGTTGTCGATATGCTAGCAATGGATGAGATGAAAACTTATGCGCCTGTGATTTTTGATGCAACACATGCTTTACAAAAACCAGGTGGTCGAAGTGATAGTGCAGACGGTAGAAGGGCACAAGCCGCTCAGTTAGCACGTAGTGGTATGGCAATAGGAATAGCAGGTTTATTTATTGAAGCTCACCCTGAGCCAAGTGCAGCTAAATGTGATGGTCCTTGCGCATTGCCATTAGATAAATTAGCGCCATATTTAGTTCAAATGAAAGCTATAGATGATTTAGTGAAAAGCTTTAAACCACTTATGACCGACTAACACTAAGCCGTTATATTAGCCTTAACAGAGTTTTTCGAAGCAATATAAAAAAGCAGTCTTAACTATTCAGTTAAGACTGCTTTTTACTTTTTGATCTTGATAAATAAGATCTTACTTCAGTAAATGTGCGAGCATTTTGAAATATGATAACGTGCTGATCTATACAGCTGCTTTGTAATACACCGTCAGTTTTAGTGACCTACTAATAACACAGTGTAGTTTAATTTGGCTATTCAGCAACTAAACTTGTATTAGTTAAGGCTACTGTTTGGTTTTCACTAGCCATTTGTTTTTGTTTATCATGATAATTTACAGGTACCGGTTTCGTGTAGTTAAGCTTAATTGGTGTTAAAGATAGCTTTAAGCTGTTATGTGCTTCACTGGTTAAGTTTATCACTTTGATTGGCTCAGCTTTAATAAGTGAAGCTTTCGGCGCATCTGCTATCGCTATTGTGCTAAAAAAAGAGCTGGAGAATAGTGCGATAAATGCGTTAGTTTTTTTAATGCTTTTTTTCATGATGTTTGTCCTTTTGACCTAATAATAAATTTTTCTTTCCCCGATAGATTTATTAGGACCTTTTCTCGCATTGGTTTTATTTCGAAAATAAAGCGTGCGGGTTGGAAACACACGCTGTACCTATATCTTATAAAACGTTGAGATGATGTCCTTCATCTACTGTGTAAATAATACCCACTCTTTGTAAAAAATAAAAATGACATAAATTAATGTTATTCATTAGAAAAACTAATGATTAAATGTTAAGATGCTTTTTAGTTATTTATGCATGTTAGATGCATGCTTTCCAACATTTTTTATAATATTTTAGGTGACAATTGGCCAATAGACTCCCACCACTAAAAGCGTTAAGGGCATTTGAAGCATCAGCTAGACAATTAAGCTTTACTCGAGCGGCTGAAGAGTTATTTGTTACCCAAGCCGCTATAAGTCATCAAATAAAGTCTTTGGAAGAGCATTTAGGCATTAAATTGTTTATGCGAAAAAACCGAGCTTTGCTACTTACAGAAGAAGGTCAATCATATTACTTGGATATAAAAGATATTTTCACTTCGCTTCATGACGCCACGGAGCGTTTATTGGCCAGAGGAGCAAAAGGGGCTATAACGGTTAGTTCACAGGCTAGTTTTGCTATTCAATGGTTGGTGCCTAGGCTAACTGCTTTTAATGCGTTACACCCTGATATTGATGTTAGAATTAAAGCAGTAGATCAAGCAGAAAACTCTCTCACAGAAGATGTCGATGTTGCCATTTATTATGGCAGAGGGAGATGGCCAAACATACATGCGGATAAGTTACATACAGAATACCTTATACCTGTATGCTCGCCTTTATTGGTGCAAGAAAATTCCATTAATGGCAGACCGCCACTCGTGTCATTAAATGATTTGTCACAGCACACCTTACTTCATGATACCTCACGAAAAGACTGGAAACGTTGGTTTAAGCAAGTTGGTGTCAGAGGGGGAAATGTCAATCATGGTCCAATATTTAGCCATTCTGCCATGGTATTACAAGCAGCATTGCATGGTCAGGGGGTAGCACTAGCTTATAGTGTTTTGGCTAAGCCTGATATTGATTCAGGTCGACTCGTTTGTCCATTTAATGATGTTTTAGTCAGTAAAAATGCTTATTTTATCGTGTGTAGAGAAAATCAATTTGATATAGGGAAAATTGCCGCTTTTCGACGATGGATGTTAGACATGGTTGAAGCAGAGCAAGAGCAAATTACCGATGGACAAATCAATTAATGAGCCAAAAACAAATCATTGTAAGAGCAGATGGCAGTATTATTAATTTATTAGCTGATACAGTGCCTGATGCAAAAGCACTGGTTGTCTTTGCCCACGGCGCAGGTGCAGATATGTCTCATGAGTTTATGACAACGGTTAGTCAGTTATTGAATAAGGAACGGGTAAATGTCTTACGTTTTAACTTTCCTTTTATGGATAAAAGAGCATTAACAGGGAAAAAATCCCCCCCTGATAGAATGCCGAAATTGTTAGCCTGCTATGAAGAGGTACTAGCTAACCTTGTCAATAAAGATGGCAATAAGCTGCCGTTATTTATTGGAGGCAAATCTATGGGCTCTCGTGCAGCGACAACTTTACTGATGGAAGCAGAGGCTTTAACTCAAGATATCTATGACAAAGTAAAAGGTATAGTTTGTTTAGGTTACCCCTTTCACCCAGCGAAGAAGCCCGAAAATCTTCGTTTAGCGCCCTTGTTTTCTGATAATAAGCCGATTTTAATTATTCAAGGAGAGCGAGACAGTTTGGGTAACAAAACTGAAATTATGTCATATAACCTACCGCAATTGTGCCAGTGTGTGTTCTTGGAGGATGGCGATCATAGTTTAAAACCAAGAGTAAAGTCAGGGTTTACTTATGATGTTCACTTGCAACAAGCAGTAAAAGAAATTGTAAAGTTTATTGATAACCAGACTGGTATCAATAATTGAAAAATAATTAACCCTCAATGCTCGGAATTGAGGTTAATCAAGGAAATATAACAATATGATCAAAGAGCAGCTCAATCAGTCCTTTAGTGGAGCATTCTTTGCTAAGGCACTAGTATTTTTTGTTGGTATCAGCGGTTGTTTTTCTGTACTATTCGGCGCTTGGCTGGCTCATGGTGGCCAAACATTACCAGCGAGTGTGCAGTCAAGCTTGGCTACTGCGTTACAATTTCAGTTTATTCACACACTTGCTTTGTTAGCTTGTTTGGTTTGGTTAAAAGTGACAAGTCACTCCAAAGTTATCATCAGTGCTTGTGTCGGTTTTGTTATTGGTATTTTATGCTTTAGTGGCACGATTTATATTAAATCATTATTGGTATTACCCCTTATTGCTAAGTTAACGCCGTTTGGTGGTATTGCTTTTGCTCTAGCATGGCTATTGTTAGCAGTTGAAAGTAAAAATAAATTTTAACTACACTTTCGTAGTAACATTCATCTTCTCCCTTCAGCCATAGAAGTCGATTGAAGATATTTAAGGTAAACAGTATATGACCTCAATTGTATTATTTTGTCGGCCAGGTTTTGAGAAAGAATGTGGTGCTGAAATTCAAGAAAAATCTGCTTGGAACCAAGTTTACGGCTATTTAGAATTAAAGAAAAACCAAGGCCTGGTCTTTTTTCATTTACAGCAAGGTGAACAGGGTGAAATGCTAATGAATAAGTTGCCATTAAAGCGACTTATCTTTGCTCGTCAATGGTTTATTTCGATAACAGAAAAAATTGAATTACCCGACTATAATCGAGTTGAAGCGATCACTGAGGCGATAGGTAATGAGTGGCAATATAATGAATTGCGCATGGAAATGGCGGATGATAACGACGGTAAAGCCTTGAGTAAATTCTGTCGAAAATTATCGGTGCCTTTACGACAAGCTTTACGGAAAAATAAGGTACTTACAGAAAAGAGTCATGATTCGACAGCTGATGCTGATGGCGCAATATTACATGCTTTATTTTTAAGTGGTCAAGAAGTGATTTTAGGCTTTTCTTTAACGAGAAATAGCTCTCCACATGTCATGGGTATTCCACGATTAAAGTTTCCCAGTGCAGCGCCAAGTCGTTCCACTCTTAAACTGGATGAAGCTTTCTTGTATTTTATTCCGCGCAATGAATGGGATACAAGATTAACATCAGGAATGAATGCTGTTGATTTAGGCTCAGCCCCTGGGGGATGGACTTATCAGTTAGTTCGACGTGGCATGATGGTAACGGCTATTGATAATGGCCCTATGGCTGAATCCTTGATGGAGTCAGGACAAGTAAAACATAAAATGATGGATGGATTTAAATATATACCCAACAAGCAAAATGTTTACTGGCTAGTCTGCGACATGATAGAGAAACCTCAACGTGTTGCCTCGTTAATGAGTCAATGGTTGTTAAATGGCTATTGTAAAGAAGCAATATTCAATTTAAAACTACCTATGAAAGGGCGTTATCAGCAAGTAACAAAAGACCTGCAAACAATAAAAGATGCTTTTGCTGAATCTCAGGTAAAATATGAATTGTATGCTAAGCACCTCTATTACGATCGTGAAGAGATTACAGTGCATGCTCGAATTCTTTCTGCGTTACCTCAAAGGTAATGATCATGGTTAAATAACTAAAATATAAATAGCTTTTCTTTAATGTGAAAGTTTTACTAAGTATTGAAATGTTATGCTAGTACTATTGATGACTAAGCAAAGTGTTATCACACTGACTAGGGAAATAGTTGCAAAAGTGTTCATCGACTCGATTTCATCAACAAGTTTTAGATAATACCAGCTGCTAACTCAGCACAAAGCAAGTGACTTTTAAATGGGATTTTAAAAGTCACTTAATACTATTAAGCATTATAAACGATCTAACAAGGCCTGAGTGAAGTCTGTTGTTCCGTGATTACCGCCTAAGTCGCCTGTTGTGCGATCACCTGTTGCGATAACATCGGTAATGGCAGCTCGAATTTTTTCAGCTTTGTCTCCCATTTCTAAGTATTCAAGCATTTGGATAGCAGCTAGAATTACTGATGTCGGATTCGCTAGGTTCTTGCCGGCAATATCAGGAGCGCTGCCATGCACAGCTTCAAAAATTGCACATTCTTCACCAATATTGGCTCCTGGTGCCATACCAAGCCCACCCACTAATCCGGCACATAAATCCGATAAAATATCACCAAAGAGGTTTGTTGTCACAATAACGTCAAATTGCTCTGGGTTCATCACTAATTGCATACAACAGTTATCAACGATCATCTCAGTTGATTCAATTTCAGGGTAACGTTGAGCAACTTCACGGGCTACTTTTAAAAATAAACCTGAGGTCGTTTTTAATATATTGGCTTTGTGGACAGCAGTAACTTTCTTACGGCCCTCTTTTTTTGCAGTTTCATAGGCAAAGGTTAATATCTTTTCGGCACCTTCACGGGTAATAACACTCATTGCTTGGGCTTCACTACCATCGTCGGAAGTGACTTGTCCTGCACCAGAATACATTCCTTGGGTATTTTCACGTATCGTTAAGATATCAATATTTTCATAGCGAGCTTTCGTACCTTTAAACGACAACACAGGACGTAAATTAGCGTAAAGTTTAAATTGTTTTCTTAAGGTTACATTGATTGAAGTAAAACCTTCACCAACAGGTGTTGTTAAAGGGCCTTTCAAGGTTACTTTATTTTTTTCTATTAATTTTATTGTGTCTTCCGGTACTAATTCGCCATGTTTTTCAAGTGCCGTTAAACCAGCGTCAGCAAATTCATAAGCAAAATCACAGCCTGCTTTGTCTAGCACTTTAATTGTGGCATCAATAATACTTGGGCCAATACCGTCGCCTGGGATTACTGTGATGGTTTGTTTGGTCATTAGGTTCACCTTGTTATCATTCTCTAAGTAATATGCTGCCGTTTAATCTATATTGAGCAACAATATTTATGAATTTTATAAAGTAAAGCTGAGTAACTAACTGGTCAGCTCAGTTCTGTGTTGCGGCACTTTATATCATGATAATACGGTGTAAGCGATATTGAAAACTTTTATTTAAACATTCGAAAGTGCTAGTGCTGACCCGTTGAAATATACAAGTGATTCACTGTTAGAGGCAATTATATCTTAGTTTATAGATGGGATTTTTCGCCGACTTTAAGATGATTATTAATAATTCCCCATTGCTCAGGGTAATTATCACCTAAACCGATTTCTTTAAGCACGCCGTTAACAAAAAGTAAAAATGTACACTCATCTTGCGTGGTTATGCCGTCGGACTTTACATGTTGGGTACGATAGAACATGACTTGATAATATAATTCATCCACGGTTCTCGCTTCGGTGATGTCAGGGCTACCTAGCTCGGTTAATGCCTGCTCAAAAGTAAATTCTTGTAGTTTTATTTTTGCAATATATTGCCTGTTATAAGCCTCTCTGTCATCCCATTTCATCTTATCTGGGCTATCATCATAAAAGGTGACAACAAGGGCGACAAAAATAGCATAAACTGTAAGCGCAAGCAGAATTCGACCGATTACTTTTTTATTCATAGTAGTTTATCTTTTTACAGTTAATTTATATCCGTATTAATGGCAATTATATTAGCATTAATTTTGTCAGCAGGTGAAGGTGTTGTTAAGCGAATATCTTTTAAATTAAAACCTAGGGGGATGTTTTGTTTTAATGTTAAAAGTTTTCTTGCTAATTCCATTGTATCAAGACTTTGGGTTAATTTTTCTTGCAGAGCCGGCTTTAAATCATTCGCTTTAAGAATTGCTTTTAAAGAGCCATATTGATTAAGTAATTTTGCGGCGTTAACTTGTCCTATACCACTAACACCTGCTATTTTATTTGTGTTATCGCCTGTTAATGTCCAAAAGTCAATTAACTGAGAGGGCTTTACATTAAATTTGCTTTGAACATGTGTTTCATCGAGGTAGCGACGATTAAAATAATCATAAAGGTGAATATTAGCTCCTAACAAAGGAAGAAAACCTTTGTCTGTCGAAATTATAGTCACTTTTTGTCCGCGAAGGGCTACCTTGACAGCTAAGGTCGCAATTAAATCATCCGCTTCATCCTTTTCGGATGTTAAAGAATCTACACCTTGCTCCATAAAAGCATCTTGTATATCCGTGAGCTTGTCGGCTAAGTGAGAAGGCATTTTTTTTCGGCCTTTTTTATAACCCTTAAAAAGCTGATATCGCCAGCATGGTTGCTCACTATCGAATACGGCTAAAGCATGTGTTGGTTGATGTTGACTGATAATTTTAAGTAAAGCATTAACACTGCTATTTTGGGTATTAAATAACACTTGGTTTTGTGTACTTGGTGATAACTCGTCGTCAACTTGATGTTTAATCTGAGTAAAAGGTCGCTCTTGCACTGCATAGATGCGACGAATAAGATTTAATGCATCAATTAAAATTAAATGAGCAGACAAGGCCTAGTCCTCGATAACTTTATAACATGGCACATATTCACTACCAGGCAGTTTCATTCGCTGTTGTTTGACAAATGACGCAAGTAATTTGTCCATTAGCGCCATTATTTTTTTGTCGCCAGATATCTCAAAGGGGCCAAATTCACGAATCGCTTGAATACCACCTGACTTCACATTGCCTGCAACAATACCTGAAAATGCTCGACGTAAATTGGCAGCAAGCTCAGCAATTGGCAGTTCATAGCTTATTGTTAAATTTGCCATATTTTCATGGGTGGGATCAAAGGGATGCTGAAAGTCATCTTCAATGATAAGCGACCAATTAAAATGAAAAGCATCGCCTGTCATTTTTCTATGTGCTATTACCTTATCAAGAGCACCTTTCATAACTTGCGCCACTTTAACAGCATCATCCACCACGATTTGGTATAAATTCTGTGCTGCTTTACCAAGTGTCGCGCCAATAAATCCATCGATTTCGTTAAAGTATTCAATCGCACTTGCCGGTCCAGTTAAAATAATAGGTAATTGTTGAGCATTATTTTTTGAATTAAGCATAATACCTAATATGTATAATAATTCTTCTGCTGTTCCAGCACCGCCAGGAAAAATAATAATACCATGTGACATACGAACAAAAGCTTCTAAGCGTTTTTCAATATCTGGCATTATAACCAACTCATTGACAATCGGGTTAGGTGGCTCAGCGGCAATAATACTAGGCTCTGTTAAACCAATATAACGACCTTCTTTATTACGTTGCTTCGCGTGAGCAATCGTTGCACCTTTCATTGGACCTTTCATTGCACCAGGGCCACAACCAGTACAAATATTAAAACCACGAAGGCCAAGTTCATAGCCGACATCTTTAGTATATTTGTATTCGTTATTTTTGATTGAGTGCCCCCCCCAACAGGTGACTAGATTAGGCTCTGTTTCAGGTAAAATTGCATTAGCATTTCGCAATATATCAAAGGTTGCATCAGTAATAGCTTCAGAGCTGTTTGGCATTGTCTTATAACGGTTGTTTAGAAAGAGAATATCCCTTAATACAGCAGACAGATGTTCGCGGATCCCTCTAATGATTTTATCATCAACAAAGGCATGTTGTGGAGGATTACTTAAGTCGAGTTTAACACCGCGTTCTCGTCTTAAAACCTGAATTTCAAACGCTAAGTTTTTCTTATAAAGTTCTTCAGCATCATCAGTATTTGAGCCTGCGTTTAACACAGCGAGAGAGCAATTACGATAGAGGTTATATAGTGGACTACTTGCTGACTTTTGTAATTGATCCACTTCTGCTTGGGAAAGCAGGTTCATATTACCAACAGGGTTAATTTGAGTATGCATAATTCACTCCTTTAAACTGATAAAAGCACTTATGGTGAAAATTAAGCTATCCTGATAAGGTCTTATGGTTAATGTTAAATAGAAATCACTTTACTTAACGTAAACAACTTGATTCTTACCTTGTTTTTTAGCTCTATACATTGCTTGATCCGCTCGTTCAAAAGCAATATGAATATTATCATCTGCTTTTATATGAGTAGCACCGATGGAAAGAGTGATGCTTACCTTATTTTTTTTAAATTTAAAGGGCAAGCGAGCAATATAATTATTCAGTGCATTGAGTTTAGATATTAGTGCTTCTTCTTGGGTTTTAGTATAAATTAAAACAAATTCTTCACCGCCGTAACGACCAACAAAGACATCTTTATTGATATGTTTAACAATGGTATTGGCAATAACTTGTAAGGTTTTGTCACCTGCAGTATGTCCGTAGGTATCATTAATCTGTTTGAAATCGTCGATATCCATTACGACAAGCGCTAATTGGAACGGACGATGGTGAAAGCGGACCATAGCTTTCGCGAAATAATCATCAAAGGCTGCGCGGTTTGCCAATTTAGTTAAGGCATCTTGCATGCTTTTACGTTGCTGCTCAATCAGCTTTTCTTCGAATAATTTACTCTGCTTTTCAAGTTTATCGACCTTAGCAGACATTTCGCTGAGCTTATCATGTAACTGTTGATGATTTTGTTGCTCAAATTTTGATTTTTGCTCCAGAGTATGGGCAATAAATTGCAATTTATCATTAATATCTTCTTTAACTTGATTAAGAGATAGCGCTTGTTCGACTGCACCAGTCATATCAGTCAATTGGCTTTTCAGTTTTTGATTTATCTTTTCATGTGTTTTTTGGCCGTTAGCGTGCGTCAAAATAGTTTCTTTGACGCCCTTTTGTACTTCGGTCAATGCTGCACTTAGGCTATTTAAGAATATTTTTGCGTTACTTTGCTCATCTTTAAAGTCAGCGGTGATAATGTCAAAAATAGCAATGATATGCTCTAATATTTCATTACTTGACTTATCAGTCATGATTTTTTTCTTAAGCACTAATAATTCATTTACATGAGCTTTAGATAAAGGTAATGCACTTAGCGACGCTGATATTCTTTCAAGAATGTTAATATCAATGGTGGCTGAATCATTATTATTTTGTTTACTTGGTGCTGAAATTACTTGAGGTGCTTGCAATATACCTTGGGTAGATTCTGAGTTTTTCGCCTTTAGGGCATGATCATAAAAAGCTAACAGTTGACTCAACAGAGGAATGTACTGAATTAAAGCATCTTTGCTCTCTTTATTTTCTCTTAATAACTCACGAAGATCTCGGCGAAGATTATCGGGTAAACCATTAATTTTCTGTAAATTTGCTCCTGCTTGAGAGAGCTGTTCATGTATATGTGAGATATTCCTCTCATTGTTGATGCTATGTTGCTGTAGAAGTTTACTAATTACCGCAATTTTGGCCTCAATTTCTGAAATGGGGGCAGACTTAGTAAATAACATCCTTAACTGTGCTAAACGGTTATCTAACTCAAGGTCGATGCCTTTTGATATTAAAGATAACTTGGCAATAAACTGTATAAGCAGGTTCGATTGAAGATTAAAATCATCTTCTAGTGAACTGCGAGATTCAATTGCCACGGCGAGCTTCTTTTTTAGTGCCACTAGTTGCTTTTGGGCAACAGAACTGTCATTCATAAAAGCGCTTTATCCTTAGTATCTAAAACAGGTAGTGTTATTTATGTATTATTAATGGAAGGATTAACCCTTTGGCTTTAATCAACTCATTTATTCACTATAAATGAGGGCTCCCCTTTGCTATTAGTATAAGCCACTTTACAGTAAAAAAGTGTTAATTATCAGTCTACAGGTGAAAAAGATTAATTTTAATTATTAGTCTTTTGCCATTGGGTATGTATTTATTGTTAAAATTTTACGCCTTAATAAGTTTTTTGACTTTAGAGCAATAAATTTGTTGCGTTAACTACCAACTAATAAAATCAACTTAATAATAACAACATCTCTATTTTTTACACAAGTAATATCTCACATAAGCTGGTTTAATAACTTCTGAAGAAAAGTAAGCAGTAACTTGTGAGGTATTCGATTTTCTGTCTGTGCAAGATTTTGGGCTAGAGGTTTTAAGCTAACCTTTGATATAAAACTATATAACGTTGCAAAGTTCGCTAACTTTATAGCGGCCACTAATACATAGTTTTAGTCTTTGTATTAGCGGCTTTATGATTCAATTATTTTCCTATTGACGTAATGTTCTGCCAAGAGGAGCTGTCTTATGATGGCTACTCCTAAAAGGGTTAATATCTAAGCCACCGCGCCGTGTATAACGAGCGAAAACCGTTAATTCATCAAGGTTAAAATGACGTTGAAGATCACAATAAATTCTTTCTACACATTGTTCATGAAATTCATTGTGCTGGCGAAAAGAAATTAAATACTTTAGCAGCATTGCATGATTTATCATTTTTCCACGATAATGAATATACACAGTTGCCCAGTCTGGTTGGTTGGTTATTAAGCAATTAGATTTTAAAAGATGGCTAACTAGGTGCTCTTCTATTTGTCCATCGTTGTCGCTAGTTTGTGCATTGGCTAAAAAACCTGGATTATATTGATAATTATCAATAGAGATGTCTTCACTATCGATACAAATAGTTTGCTCAGCAAAGCGATTAATTTCTAAGGGAGGACAATGATCAACGCCAAATAAATTAACCTTTGCTGTTGCGCCGGTAATTTTTGATAAATCACGAGTTAAAACCTGTTCAATCTCTTTTATACTGTCAAACCGTGTTTGATTAAAGCTGTTTAAATATAATTTAAAAGATTTGGATTCAACAATATTTACACTTGAACAAGCGAAACGAAACTCAGCAACGGCAACGACAGGCTTACCTTTATTATTGAGCCAGGATAGCTCATAACCATACCAAACATCTTCTCCTGTAAAGGGTAAGTTATTTTGGTCTATGGCTAAATCATCCCTGTTTAAACTTCTAGGTACTCCTTGAAGTAAATCTGCGCTATATTCGCTGCAGTATTGTGTGTTTTTGCCAAGCGTTAACTTGCTAAGTTCATCTGCATTTTGATAATTGGTCATAATTTTTTCTGTGTTGAGCTAATATCTCACTATTTTAAAGGATCTTTTCTTTATATGACATCTACAAATAAAACTTTAGCGTCAGCGCTTTTAAACTTTACTCAAGACTTTATTAAACAGCATCATGAGCAGCGAGGGCATCTACCTTTAATTGAAGGGGATGAGCAGTGGCCCTCAGCATGTGAGCAAGGAGCTTACGACAAAACTTACAATTATTGGAAACCTATTAATATCTTTGCTGAACAAGATAACACTGCTATTGAAGAGCTCAGTTTTGTTAACGTAGAGTCAGCGTTGAAGCTAAATTTACATGATGACATAAAAACTTATTTTACCACCGTCTATAGCCATGATATTGAAGCATGTTGTGAGCAAGGCAATTTATCGCTTTTATTTGCCTGGAATCGCGAAGACTTTGCTCGTTTACAAGAAAATATTATTGGCCATATTTTAATGAAACAAAGATTAAAGCAAGCTGAAACAGTATTCTTTGCCGTTACCGATGAAGAAGATATTATAATTTCTATTGATAATAATAATGGCGAAGTATGGGTTGAGCGAGTAGGTTGTATACCCCATAAAAAGTTAAGTGACTCATTGCTAAATTTTATTGAACAACTGACCGTTAAAATTTAGGTCACAAAGAGTTAATTGAATCATTTTTTATTATTTCGACTTAACTGCTCTGATAAATTTGTGACGAGCAGTTTCATTTCTAAGAGTTCTTGTTTCATCTTGGTTAATTCTTGCGCTAGAGTGTCTTCTACCAGTCTTTTTATAGAACCGCTTTCAACTAACTCGTTAATTATTTCTGTGTTTTTAGTAGTGGTTGTCTTATTACTGTCTTCTTCTTTAGTCTTTGAAGTAATATAATCAGGTTGATGTTGCCAACTCTTCAAGGTCGTTATAATCGTAACCAAAGGCGCGCGCTGAGATAACTTACTTTTGATTAACGCAACCGTTGGTTTCTTTCCCTGATTCGCTAATATATTCGCGCAGATAGTAATTTCTTCAGTAAGTGTCATGTTAACTACTTCCTAATTGGTAAATAATGAATTTAACTATATTTTAGCGATTTTAACTAATAATGTCTTCTGCAAATAAATCATTAATTTTAATTATCTTTAAAATCAATGTTTTATGTTTTTGGTGCAGCTTTTGCTGTAAGTCTTATGATTTTGACTACATTAATTATTTAGGGAATAAAACATGAACAATTCATTATTAGCTTTACTTATCGTTGCTCCACTTACTATGCCATTATCTGGTTGTGTTATTAAAGTAAATGATGATGGTATCGATCATGGTTTTGTCAGTGACACTGAAGACAGAACTTATAATAATCGTGAAAAAATTGCTAAAGTGCAAATAGGAGCATCATTTATGGAGCTGCATAATCATTTGGGAGTAGCAGACTTTTCAGAAATGTATACAAAAGATGATAACTCTATCAGGGTATTGTATTACCGCACGCAACGAAAACATAAAGACGGTCTAACAACTAAAGATGAATGTACTTTTCTTCAATTTGTCAATGGTAAATTAGTAGAAACTGGTAACGGTGGAGATTTCTCAAAAACAAATTAAATACCGCTTAATTTTATATTAACCAATTTAAAATATACCTCGTTTTACGGGGTATTTTTTTAAATAAAGTTAGTAAATTGATTAATCCTATTTGACCTTTTTTAAATTATACTGCTATTGTGAGGTGTTAGATTAAAAATTAACCGTTCGTTAGCCTAGGAGTGAGTAATGAGTGATGCTGTTTCAATGGAGAATAATCTTAAGAGCCTTGATGTTGAAGAAGTTAATATTAGAGCTACCTATTTAAGTGCTCATGAGTTGAAATTAGCAGCATCACTTTTATATCAGGCCTATCATGATGACCCTGTTTTTCTCGATATCTTTGCTAGTGACAAAGGTGATTATGAGCAACGCCTTCGCGGTGCTATAAGAGAAGAGCTAAATGCCTTTTGGCAAGCACGTCAACCAATGGTAGGACTTTATTTGGGAGAAACCATGGTAGGTGTTGCCTGCATCAATAGTCCAGATGAAACATTATCAAGTGAACGGTTTTGGCATTGGCGCCTTAAAATGTTGCTAAATGCCGGCTATTTCAGTACTAAACAAATGATGGAAAAAGAACAAAGTGTTCTTGCTGCGGTACCATTAAAAGTTTTTCATTTTTTATCTTTTATCGCTGTTCATCCATTACATCAACATCATGGTTTTGGCCATTATTTAATGGCTGCCGTTAATACAGTATTGGATGAACATCCAGAAAGTGAGGGAGTTGCCGTGTATGCTACTTCAGGTAAATTTAAAGAGTTTTTTAAAAATGTAGATTACAAATTAGTCTCTGAAGTATCTGTGGGTAATGTTTCAGGTAGTTTAATGGTGAAGTATCGAAATAGTGAGGATATCACTTAAAATGCAGTGGACAGGAAATTTCATATAGGCCAGAGAATTATCTTGTTACAGCCATATGCCAAGCTTATATCTTTAATAGTCTTTAAGCTGGTGTTATGAGATTATTTTGATTACATATTATTTTGGCAGAAACAGTGGGGGTTAGATAAGCAATATTTTGCCTGTCTTGCTCTTGTTAACAGAGAATTTTGGCTAGAAAATAACATACCATTGTTTAAATAATGCTAATCAAGAATTTGCCTCTATGCTTTATACACTGAAAGATAAAAATTCTTTAGTTTTTAATAAGTCGAATGCATTCTATATCTTCATTTGGTGATTAAAATATGTTGAACCATTAATAGATAACGCCTAACTACTCAAAGCCATTAAAACTAATGTCAGATAAATTAGCAACTTCAATAAATTGCTTTTGAACATGTTCAAGATAATGCCAACGCATTATCACTATTTTATCATCTGCTTGTAATTGAATTTTTACCTTCGCATAATCACCTGCATGAATGTGATACCGAGCTAATTGTTCACCATCTCTATTGGTGATAAACAAAGTAATATTAATGTCAGCCTCATTATAAGCGAAGTAATTCAATCGTTTGGTAGTTTTAAATGTTGCCTCTGGATCGGCAAGTATTTCCAAAGAGCTTAATTCTATTAACTGTTCAGGAACTGATTCATTGTCAGTCACAGGTTCACTGTCAGTTACAGTTTCACTCTCAGTTAGAGGTTCACTCTCCAAAGGTATAGGAGTCTCTTGCGCTTGAGTATTATCTTCTCCACCGCAGGAAGTAATAGCGAAAATAAGCACCGCCATACCCGTTAGTTTGCTTATATAATTCATTATTATATCCTCTTTAATCAATATACAGCTTATTTTCATTGACATCGCTGCTGTACCAATCGGTATTGCTTGAGTTATCTTCCGCCCAACTAAAGAAATTTGGATATGCTTGACTTATATCAACACGCTCTCTCGGGTGACGCCAATCATCAGGTAAGTCTAATACCCAAGGAAGGTTACCGGTCAGTATGCCTCTGCGGAAAATTTGCGTTGAAATAAACGGGTTTCCCTGAGAATGTTCTTGCGCATCAACCGTTACGGCACCATCAAAATTAGCTAAACTAAAATCTTCTTCAAAAACATTAGTCCCTGAGCTGAATTCTTTGAGATGTATTTCCAAATATTTTCCTGGCCCTGGACCGGTAGCTGAGTCACGGTCGGTAAAATGGTTTTTCCAAGGGGTAAACCAATCCGAATTACTATTTTTTCGGCTATAGGGGTAGAGGTTGTTTTTATGAGTTCCAAAAAGATAGTGATCAAATGGCATTTCTCCTAATGCATCATCTGTTAACTGACCAGCATTAACATTAATGCTCAACTTTAAGGTTGCAGAAGTCGTGTTTAATGGACACATAGTAGAGCTCGAAGTTGTCTTATACATACAAGCGAAGGTTTCATATACTTTAGAATTTGTATTGAAAGTACTGAGTTCTTCAAATAGATCCTCAGATAAAGTAAAGGAAGCAAAGTTATCACCAAACTCACTATCCTTAATTAATGGATAGGAGTAACTAACAACTTCACCACTACCCAATTCAGTAGTGACTTGTGAGCCTATTACTATGGTATTAGTTGAAGCGCCAAGTGTTTTTTCTAAAATAACACTCTCGATCATATTTTCACTTAACCCCGGAATTCTAACGGCAATACCGTTGTGAAATGATGCGCCAATGGCTTTTATGTCGTATATCATTGTTATTGATTTAACTGTGTCATTATTATTATCGCCATCTAGTGTGGTGGTAATATTGTATTTGAGTACCGCATCATTAAAGTCGTAATCATCTGTCATAGGCCAATTATCTTCAAATGCCAACACTCCTGTTTTAGTATTGACCTGAGAGTTGACTGATTCAATTACCGTTGCTTCCTGATAGTCTTCAATGGCACTAATAGGTGTTACTTCCACGTTAAAAATTAAATCGTTGTAATCTTTATCACCTCCTGTCGTTAAAATATCTTCAAAACCATAGGCGAAAAAGCCACTACCACCTTCGGTATTACTTCGGGTATCATTTAAAACTACATGATAGCGCTGTCCTAAACCTACGGAGGGATTAAGGCTTGCTAATGTATAAAAGGGTTGTCCGTATAGAAAGGTAGATTTTTGTTGGCCATATTGTCCTGCCCAACCATGGGAATTGATAAAAAAACCTATTGATTGTCCAGCGGTTAATTGAATCATCAAATCAACTTGGTCACCTGAATCTAAAGAACCACCGGAATTGGTCTTAGAGGTATTAGGCATAATAATAATGTGCTCTACATCTTCAACTTGAGTAGGGGGGGTATCGGTTTGATAAACAAAATAGCCAAGTGAATTTTTATAACCTGCCCCTTCATTTAAGAAAGTAACTTTAACGGTTACCGCATCTCCCGGCGCTAAATCGCTTTTTACATTAATATTAGAAAAACTACCCGTAAGTAATTCTGGGCTAACTTGAACGCCCTCAGGCAACATACCGTAGAAGTCAGTCAGTAAATCTGCATCTAATCGATTAGAGATATTGGACAGATTTGTAGGTGAGCCATCAACATTAAACGCTTCACTATAATTAGTTACTACTGCAGTTGAGTTACCAAGCCATTTCCAATCTATAGCTAAAATGGAGGTTGACCATAGATAGCAAATAAGTAAAAACAAATAAATTATTTTCATGGCTATAGCCTATTCAATTTGGTGAATATAATTAGCTCATAGCAGGTAATGTGCCAAAAAATAAGTGATTGTTATTAATTATATTTTGTTTTTTCTTTAAGCTATTTGATGTCATAATTAATCGATATTTGCAAATTGCAACATTTCAGACTCAAATATGGAAAGTAATAACCTAATTTACTTCACATTTAATTCTGTTTGGTTTTATTAATTTAAACTATTATAAATCAAATGGTTAATGCTAGAGTTTCAGTCATTTTTTTTCAGAGGCTTGTTAGTAGACATAAACAGCTGGAAAGATTGTAGTCATTAACGATTAACAAAGTGTAATTTTTCAGCGGTTGTTAAAACAATCTAAAAATGTCCTAAAATGCTACTAAGATGGCTTAACTCCTAAAATTAACATGATATGGGCTTTCCAAAATGCCACTTTTTATGTAAGACATATCTTACATGGTTGTGAGATATATTGGCAGTTGCTGCTGAAATTATGAAGGTTTTTTTTATAAGTGTCTGATTTGTAATTGTTAATATGATTCTCCTTTTTGTTTCACTTTTTTTACATTTGATGTTTTCTTGTTAATAGCCATCACATAAAGAAAAATAGGTGTACTATTAACCATGTCAGGAAGACAAGGAGCAGGGGGCTTTAGCGTTACATGTAACGCAGTCATGGAAGGCAGGTTGCTAAAAGGAATTTAGTAACTTAAGGACTTACTGAGGACAGTAATGATAACTTAAGGATTGAGTGTATTAATGGGATGCATTGGATGCACTTCATGGAAGATGTTAGTAAGGATGCTGTTAACGTTAGATGGAAAACCTGAAGTAGGATACTTCGATTTTAGTTATAATAATGGAAAGCTAAAATAGGGTTTAACAAGGAGGCTTTAAGGATGGAGTCTAGTAGCAGGATGCTGCTAAGGATGATATGAACATGGATGTGGCTTGGTAAGGATAACCAAGGTCAGGAAGACAGCAGTAATGGAAGCTGCTATTAGGGATTAATGGTTAAGGAGGGCTAGCAGGAAATAAATGTCAGGAAGGCACTAATTAGGGATGATTAAAGAGGGGACTTTAATGTGCCCAAACATGGAAATGAGTGGACTCATTAGGGAAGCGCTAAGGATAGTTGTTCAAGGAAGATCATTAAGTATGTGTGCAGGACGCACCATATAAGCTAGTTATATAAATGCGACTCTCTGAGTCGCATTTTTTATTTATGTTTTATCTGTTGTGCAAATTTATTATTTCATAATAGCGGCCAACGCATAAAAATAACGATTGCAACAGAAAGTTACTCTGAACCACTGCTTTATCGTGCTAGGGTTTATGAGTTACTAGTAGTTAATTGTCAGGAAGGTAAATGTTAAATCTACTTGAGAAACTAGCAAGTAAGCTACAGTCTTTTCGCAAGATTAGCTTACTCTTAGCGGTTTTTTTATTGTTAAGTATTGTTATACAGTTGATACTATTTCCTGCACAGCCGTTAACTAGCGACTACACACTAATGTGTTTTGTATGTTTTATCTGGTTACTACTTTTTAATATACTTTTGTCTGTATTTTATGATATTCCAAATTATTGCCAAGCTGACATGAGTGGATTTAAACGAATTAAAGTTAAGTTCCAGCGGTTTTTATATCACCTTTTGGCTTTTTTATTTATCTGTCTAACAGTAGTTATCATGTTGTTGACTGTACGTTTTTTGCGGATATAAAAAAGGAGCATTTCACTGCTCCTTACATTAAAAATATTAACAATAATTTATTTTGTCGCTGCTTTCATCTCACTAACAAAACGACTTAGTTCGTCTAGCATTTTAGGTGAGTCATCTAAATTACTTTCTATTATCTTAACTACAGCTGAGCCACTAATGGCTCCCATAGCACCTGCCTCTATAGCCTCTTTAACTTGCTGTGGTGTAGAAATGCCAAAACCAAGCACTGGCGGAGCTGCATGGTATTTTTTTAAGTTGCTAATTAACTCATTAGCTGACGAATTAACCCTAGTTTGGCGGCTGTCGGGATTATCTACGCCCGTTACACCAGCGCGACTTAATACATAGGTGTAACCACGAGAATAAGAGGACACTGCACGTAATGTTTCGTCGCAAGCATTCGGTGGCGCGATAAAGATAGGCGCAATACCGTGTTTTAATGCCGCTGTTCTAAACAATTCACTCTCTCTAATGGGGACATCAGCAATAAGAACTGAATCAACACCAGCATTAGCCATTTCTTGATAAAAAGTATCAATTCCGCGAGCAAATACGAGGTTACCATATAACAGTAAACCAATTGGTATATGTGGCGCATATTGCCTTATACTTTTTAAAATATCGATACAGGTATTGGTATTCGCTCCTTGGTCTATAGCTCGCAAGG
This sequence comes from Colwelliaceae bacterium MEBiC 14330, assembly GCA_040779365.1. Lineage (GTDB taxonomy): Bacteria > Pseudomonadota > Gammaproteobacteria > Enterobacterales > Alteromonadaceae > Colwellia. The sequence goes on along the minus strand of JBFONR010000001.1, from coordinate 299,238 downwards.
CAGCTTTTTGAATAGTTAAGCCATCGGCACTTGGATCTGAAAATGGTATACCTAGTTCGAGTGCATCTGCACCGGCATCAATTAAACTTTTAATAATATTAATTGACTCCTGAGCATTGGGGTCACCGATCATAACAAATGGGATAAAAGCTTGTTCATTTTTTTCTTTTAAATTAGCAAATAACGTCTGATAACGCTCACCTACTTGTTCAATACTTACCTGTGTCATTATGCTTCTCCTCGGTGCTTAACTCTAGTTGACGATTTTGCTTCTTCTGGCGATAAAATAGCATGAACATGGGCTAAGTCTTTATCACCTCTACCAGATAGGTTTACTAAATAAATAGTCTCTTTTGTCGCTGATTCTGCCATTTTTAACGCTTGTGCTAATGCATGTGCAGACTCAAGTGCAGGGATAATACCCTCAGCCTTGGAAAGTGTTTGAAACGCAGCCAATGCTTCATCATCATTAATTGGCACATATTGAGCACGACCGGTTTCTTTTAAAAATGCATGTTGAGGGCCTACAGCAGGATAGTCAAGTCCCGCAGAGACAGAATAAGATTCTTCAATTTTGCCAAAATTATCTTGCATGACATAGGTGTAATTACCATGGAGCATGCCTTTTGTTCCGGCAACCAATGTTGCACCGTGCTCTTTAGTATCAATACCTTTACCGCCGGCTTCAACACCGACTAATTTAACCCCTTCTTCTTTTATAAAATCACTAAACATACCAATAGCATTAGAGCCACCTCCAACTGAAGCAATCACATAATCAGGCAAACGACCTTCTTCTGCGAGTAATTGTTCTTTTGATTCTTCGCCGATCATTTTTTGAAATTCACGTACGATGGTCGGAAATGGATGCGGTCCAGCAGCGGTTCCCAATAAATAATGTGCTTTATCATAGTTTGCCGACCAATCTCGTAATGCTTCGTTAACGGCATCTTTTAACGTACCAGAGCCCGCCGTGACAGGGATCACTTCAGCGCCCATGAGTTTCATGCGAAAAACATTCGGTTGTTGACGTTCACAATCTAGAGCGCCCATATATATTTTACATTTGAGCCCTAATAACGCGCAAGCAATAGCACTCGCTACTCCGTGTTGGCCAGCACCTGTTTCAGCAATTATTTCTGTCTTGCCCATGCGTTTTGCTAACAATGCCTGACCAAGCACTTGGTTTGTTTTATGTGCACCACCATGGAGTAGGTCCTCACGTTTTAAATAAATTTTAGCCAGCGGGTTTTTTACAATATTTCGGCATAGGGTTAACGGTGTCGGCCGACCAGCATACTTAGTTAATAAGTTATTAAACTCAATTAGAAAGTCTTCATCGCGTTGTGACTCAATAAAAGCTTGTTCAAGTTGCTCTAATGCCGGTACTAGAAGCTCGCCTACAAACATGCCCCCGAATTCACCAAAATATGCTGGTAGGGTTTCTTTTACTGTCGGCTTGTTATCAATATGTGTTTCATTGTTCATCTTAATAATTCCTTATTTGTGAAAAAACTTGCTCAAGTTTTTCACTTGATTTGATGCCAGGACTTGTTTCTACACCTGAGTTGAGATCAAGACCAAATAAATCTAAATGGGTTAATTGTTCTAGTGCTTGGTTAATATTTTCATTATTTAAGCCACCAGCTAAAAAGCTATTTGATAAATCTTGCTCACTTAATGCTAATACTTGCCAATTAAATGACTTTCCGCTGCCAGGGCTTTGCCCATCTAACAGGTGCTGTTTAACTTGGCTATTGAGTAAGGGGACACTGTTAGCGACAGGACTTGCTTGCCAAACTTGGCAGTCACTGCAATCGCTTTGGGCCAGTTCGCGAATAAGTGCTTCGATATATTGATCATCTTCGCTACCGTGCAATTGCACTGCGCTTAGCCGCAGTTCTTTTACTAAATCAATAATATCATTACGATTATGGTTAACAAAAACACCAACATATTCTAATTTAGCTTTGGCTTTAACTATCGCTTTGGCTTGCGCTCTGCTAACAAAGCGCGGGGACTTCTCGGCGAAGATAAGTCCCCCAAAGCGAGCCCCGGCAGCGGCAGCGGCATTGGCATATTTTACATCGGTTAAACCACATACCTTGTTATTGCCTAAAATTAATTTACGACAAGCTAAATCAATATCTTGATAAGGATTATTATCTGGCGCCATTAACGAGCTACCGACTAAAAAGCCATCAACAGCAGGTGCTAATTCTCTTACTTGAGCGTTGGTATAAATGCCCGATTCAGATATAATAATTCTGTCATCAGGCAAAGTCGGGGCAAAATCAAAGGTACGCGCTAAATCAGTACTTAAATCACGTAAGTTGCGATTATTGATGCCGATCATCTTAGCATTAAGCTTCACGGCTCTATCACGCTCTTCTTGATTAGATATTTCTGTCAATATTGCTAAATTATACTTTTTTGCAACAGCTGATAATTCTAAATACTCCTCATCGGATAATACACTTAGCATTAATAATATTGCATCAGCGCCATAATACCTGGCTAAATAAACTTGATAACTATCAATAAAGAAGTCTTTATTGAGCACTGGACATTTGACTGACTGCGTTACTGTTTGTAAATACTCAAAGTTACCTTGAAAATATTTCTCATCGGTTAGTACCGATATTGCGGCAGCATATTTTTCATAGCTTTGACAGATGGCTTTAACATCGAAGTCAGAGCGAATAAGACCTTTAGATGGAGACGCTTTTTTACATTCAAGTATAAAGCCTGCTTGTGGTTTATCTTTCGTCCTTGCTAGGGCTGCGTACATATCTTTAGTTGTCGGTTCTAATTCATCGATAAAACTTGCCAGCGGCTTAGCTAATTTTAAAGCATCAATTTCAATACGTTTATCGTGAACTATTTTTTCAAGAATATTTGCCATTTATTCATTAACTCCATCTACATTTTTTTTATTTGAAAGAACGACAAGTTGTTCTAATGTTTTTAACCCTTTACCAGAGGCTAAGACTTCACTTGCTAATTGCGCCGCTGTTTTAAGGTTATCGGCTTTGTCATGAAGATATAATAATGCAGCACAATTAATAATAACGGCAGCATTGTGAGCCTTTTGGCCACTTCCTGATAAAATAGCTTTGATGATATCGGCGTTCTCTTTAGGGGTTCCGCCCTTAATATCCTCAAGGGGGTAACGGTTTAAGCCGAAATCTTCAGGAGAAATCGTCCGCTTGGTTAAGTTGCCATCATTAATTTCAATGACTTGGGTATCGTCATGTAATGCTATTTCATCTAGACCACTACCATGTAATATCAAAGCGCGTTTTACTCCGGTTAATTGCACTGCCTTTGCAATTGGCATTAACAATTCAGGAGTATAAACACCGAGTAGCATTATATTGGGTTTTGCAGGGTTTACTAATGGCCCAAGTATATTAAACAAGGTTCTAATGCCCATACTTTTTCTCACTGGAGCTGCATGTTTAAAACCAGAGTGATAAGCTGGTGCATATAAAAAACATAAATTAGCTTGCGATAAACAGTTGCTGGCTATTTGTGGTGACATAGATAAGTTAACCCCAAAAGCTTCAAGTAAGTCTGCAGAGCCAGACATACTTGACACACTTCTGTTACCATGTTTTGCCACCTTCAAACCACAAGCAGCAGCTAAAATTGCTGCGGTAGTAGAAATATTAATGGTATTGGCGCCATCACCGCCGGTACCAACACAATCAGCAACAAAGCCAGTGTTGTTATCGAAAGGAAAGCTTGTTGCAGCTGAGCGAATAGCAATGGCTGCACCGGCAATTTCTGCTGGGGTTTCACCTTTTATTTTAAGGGCTGTTAAAACACTTGCTAGTAATGCCGGCTCAATTTTTCCTGCTAAGACTTGTTGGAAAAAGTCATGACTTTCTATTTGAGATAAATCATCTCCATTCGCTAACGTAGGCAAAATATTCTTTATCTCTGTCGAGCTAATTTTGGCTGAAGCCATATGTTTAGGATCTGTCACTGTATACTCCTAGTTATTCTCTAGCGCTGGCGCTACGTTAAGTAAATGTTCAATACTTTGTGCTAATAAGGTAGCACCATAGGTGGTGAGTATTGATTCAGGGTGAAATTGAAAGGCGAGTACCGCATCTTCATCACAACTGATGGCCATACACATACCGTTATAATTTGCGATAACATTTAATCTATCTGGAATATCAAAACCTACTAATGAATGATAGCGCGCAACAGGTAAAGGGTTTTGAATATTGAGGAATGCGCCACTGGCTGAATGACTGATATTAGAGGCCTTACCATGGACTATTTCATTGGCTCTATCAACACGGCCGCCGTAGTGCTCAATGAGCGCTTGATGCCCTAAGCAAATACCAAGCATAGGAATAAAGCCGGCGCATTTTTCTATTAATGTCATTAAGCAGCCAGCATTTTTGGGTTCGCCGGGCCCAGGAGATAATACCAGTAATACCGGTTCACCAGTGAGTTGGGTGTGTTCGGTCATCTTGTTAAAAATGAACTCAGCACTTAAGGTATTTCGATATACGGTTGGTTCAAAACCCAGACATTGAAACTCATCAACTAAGTTATAAGTAAAAGAATCAAGGTTATCGAGCATAAATAGTTTAGTCATAAGCTTGCTCCTTAGTTGCAGTATTCGCGTTAGTGATAGCATTAATGACTGCTTGCGCTTTTTGTCTGGTTTCATTTGCTTCACTCATAGGGTCTGAATCGTAAACAACACCAGCACCAGCCTGAACTTGGGCAATATTATTTTTAACAAACGCGGAGCGAATAACAATACAGGTATCCATTTCACCTCTACCGGTTAGGTAACCAACAGCACCGCCATAGCTACCTCTTCGTTTACCTTCAACTTCCCTAATAAGGGAGGTTGCTTTTACTTTAGGTGCGCCTGATAGTGTGCCCATATTCATACAGGCTTGATAAGCATGCAGAGCGTCTAAATCTTCTTGTAACGTCCCGCAAACACGCGAAACAAGGTGCATGACATGCGAATAACGGTCAACTTTAAGTAAATCGGCAACATAACGAGTGCCAGACTGAGATACCCTAGCGATATCATTACGGGCTAAATCTACCAGCATAATGTGTTCAGCAGATTCTTTTTTATCTTGTCGAAGTTCTAGCTCAATCCGGCTATCTAGATCTAAGGAAATATTACCTTGTTTATCAAAACCACGAGGACGAGTTCCCGCTATTGGATATATTTCAACATGACGGTTGCTCGCTTGGTATTTTATTGCTGATTCAGGAGAAGCGCCAAATATGCAAAAATCACTGTCTTTTAGATAAAACATATAAGGGCTAGGGTTACTCAATTTGAGTGCTTTGTATGCTGCTATTGGGTCTGAACATGGCAGACTAAAGGTTCTGGAGGGGACAACTTGAAAGATATCACCGGCACGTATATTTTCTTTAAGTTGTTCAACTATATCACAAAAATTCTCATCACTAATATCGATATCGACTGTATCATTTAAGCTTTTATTTTTGTTACTATCTTCTTGCACAGCTCTAAATGCAGTAACGTCTTTTTCATTGATTACTCGACTTAATAATCGCTTAATTTCGTTCAGGCGTGTTTGAATTTCTAATTGTGAATCTATTCCTGGATTAATGTGGTCATGAGTAAAGACATTACCAATGATTTCTGTTGTTTCGAGCTCATGATCGATAACCACTAATGTTTCTGCGAGATAATAAACAAAATCTGGACAAGTGTTGCCTTGAGCTTTAACGCTAGGTAAATCTTCAGCGATGGCGATAAGGTCAAAAGCAAAAACACCACCTAAGAAGACAGCAAACGGGTGGCTAGTATCTTGGATTAGTTGATTAAATGAACGTAAACTCTGTAAAGAATTTACCGCACTCAACCGGGCTTTTTCATCGAGATCTGATGGCACAATGGGGAAGGTTGCTTGAAAAGATTTATTTTCATTTGAAAAGCTAATTTCTGCGTGTTTACTTAACTGCTCTGCAGCAAGTTGTATAGCAGTTTCACCATTTACTGATAAGGCAGAAAAAACAACACTATTACCGTTGCAAACAATTTTTACTGCTGCATCTGTTAATAATAAGCTTTTAAGTAAATGTTTTTTATCAATTTCAGCAGATTCTAATAAAATATTATTCTCTTGCTGGTGGCATAATAATTGGTAGACACTTAATGGGTCACTTTGATAACAAGTACTATCCGTTAAGGTTGTTATTCTACCTAGTTTTGTCTTTAGTATGGTATCACTCATATTGAATACTTCTTTTTATTGTGTAAATGGAGTTGTCAGCCTGCATAGATTGGCAATAGCCACCAAATAAACCATGTTTTTGTTTTGTTCATTGTTAAACTCGTTTTAGTTAAGTTTCGAAGGTTTTAATGTAAAAAACCCGCTGATTAGAAGCGGGTTTTTTGAAATTTGTTTTATCTTTTTTAGATACACGCAATTATCACAACCCAGTTATGTTGAGTTATGCCACCACCAAATTAATGTTGAAGATTTAAGTGCTTTGTTCATTTAGCCGAGCCAGTCTTTAGTGTTTAATTGTTTTTTAAAGCATTTACTTTAACTAAAATGTATCATTATAGTCTACTTATCAGTAAACTTGAAAATATATATAAAGTTTACCCCCTATAGAAGACCTCATTATGGCGTTGCTGTCAACCATTGATTTTCCTCATCAGATAGTAAAAACAGACGGCTTTGCTCATAAAAGAATTGATTTACACAGTCATACTAACTGCTCTGATGGTGGTTTATCGCCGCAAAGCTTGATTGACAGGGCGGTTAACTTTCAAATTAATGTCTTAGCCATTACTGATCACGATACCGTAGCAGGCCTCAATATAGCGCAAAATTATATTGAAGAGAAAAAAATTCCAATAAAATTAATAAACGGCATTGAAATTTCAACAATATGGCAAGGTTTTGAAATTCATATTGTTGGCTTAAATATTGATAAAGATAATATCTTGTTAAGAGAATTAATTTCGCAACAACAAAAGGCAAGAGAGCAACGCGCTATTACCATGGGAGATAAACTTGCCAAGTGCGGTTTTCCAACGATTTATGCCGATGCTAAAGCGATAGCTGGCGGGGGCACTATAACACGTGCTCACTTTGCTAAAGTTCTATATCAACAGGGCCATGTTAACTCAATGCAGCAGGCGTTTGATAAATACATAGGGAAAAAAGGTTCAAAGGGTCAACGAGCCTATGTAAAACCGAATTGGTGTAGTATTGAAGAAGCTGTGCAGGTTATTCATCAGGCAGGAGGTAGCGCTGTTATGGCTCATCCGATTCGATATGCACTCTCAGCAAAATGGTTAAGACGCTTAATCGTGCATTTTAAAGAATCATGCGGAGATGGCTTAGAAGTTGTTTTACCTCAAATGAACCCCGAGCAAAGAAAACAAATGCTAAGATACTGTCAAGAGTATAATTTACATGCTTCTATGGGCTCTGACTTTCACTATCCAAGCAAATGGAGTGATTTAGGTCGTAATTTAACCATGCCTATTGGGGCAAATCCGATTTGGGCGCAATGGTAATAAAACGACAAACTAATTCATATAGTATAATTAAGTCTATTGCAGTGGAAAACAAACATAACAACAAAATTACCATTTTAATGAACCTATCAAGGTAAAGGTCCTACTCATGAGTCAGTTTTTTTATGTACATCCAGATAACCCACAGGGGCGCCTAATGAAACAGGCGGCAGAAATCATTAAACAGGGGGGGGTTATTGTTTACCCTACCGATTCAGGTTATGCCTTAGGTTGTCATTTAGGTGATAAAAAAGCCCTTGAAAGAATCTGCCGTATACGCAACATAGATAAAGAGCATAATTTTACCTTAGTGTGCCAAGATTTATCTCAAATATCTGAATACACTCGTGTCGATAATAGTGCCTTTAGGCTATTGAAAAATAATACTCCTGGCGCATACACTTTTATTTTTAAGGGTAGCAAGGAAGTTCCTAAACGTTTATTAAACCCAAAAAAGAAAACCATTGGTATTAGAGTACCTGACAATACTATTGCTCAATCCTTGTTGACTGAACTTGCAGAGCCTATAATGTCTACTAGTTTGATCATGCCAGATGCTGAAATGGCGGAATATGATCCTGAACAAATTAGAGAGTTATTAGAACACCAAGTTGACTTAATAATTAATGGTGGTCATTTAGGCGAACATCCGACAACTGTGGTTGATTTTTCTAATGATAATATAGAGGTAATTCGAGTAGGTGAAGGTGACCCTTCGCCATTTCAATAAGGTAATTTTAACTATCATGTCATTATAGCAATAGTCTTAATTTTGCAAAAATAGCATTGATAATCTGAATAATGAGCCAGAAGTTAGCTTCAAGGGAGCGACTACTGACGTAACAGAGTGAAAAAAATGACGGTTGAAAAGAAAAAAACAGCTAGAAGTGAAGCTATTGATAAAAAGTATGGCTCAAGAGGTACTGAAAAAAAAGGTGCCATAAAAAAAGGGCTAGCTAAGTCGGCAGTGGGTAAAAAAACTCAACATAAAAAAGAGTCAGTAAAGCCAGTCAAGGTTAACTTTCAAAAAGCTACCCATAAAGATTCAGAAAAAGTACAGAAAGTGCTCGCTAGAGCAGGTAAGGGCTCTCGTCGAGAATTAGAGAAAATGATCAGCGAGGGTCGTGTAAGTATTGATGGAAAAGTTGCCTTTTTAGGCGATCGAATTACCGGAACTGAACAAATTAGACTTGATGGCCATATTGTAAAATTGACAACTCAGGATGAAGATATCTGTCGTGTACTTATGTACAACAAGCCTGAAGGCGAAATGTGTACTCGTAAAGATCCAGAGGGACGACCAACTGTATTTGATCGATTGCCGCCACTTGAAACAGGGCGTTGGGTCGCTGTTGGCCGTTTAGATATAAATACTTCAGGCATGTTGTTATTTACCACCGATGGCGAACTAGCTAACAGGTTAATGCACCCATCTCAAAAAGTAGAGCGAGAATATGCTGTTCGTGTTTTTGGTGAAATAAATGAAGCCATGTTACAACGGCTCCGCGCTGGTGTTACATTAGATGATGGCCCAGCGCGCTTTCAAAAAATTACCTACCGTGGTGGAGAAGGTCGAAACCATTGGTTCCATGTTGTCTTATCTGAAGGACGCAACCGTGAAGTTCGTCGTTTATGGGAAAGCCAGGAAGTTCAAGTAAGTCGTCTTATCCGTGTCCGCTATGGTGACATGGAAATGCAACGACAGTTACCATTAGGTGGCTGGCGAGAGTTAGCTTTAAAGGAAGTCAATTATTATCGTCAATTAGTAAGCTTAAAGCCTGAAACTGCTAGTAAAGTTAAAGTGAATGAAAAAGCAATGGATAATGCGAAAAGCCGCAGAATTCGACGTTCAGTAAAAAAACATCAACAACGTCATCAGCAAAGTACTCGACGTCGTCATAAATAACTAGTAGAAGTAAACATGCATTATCAATTGATTGAAGATCAGCGCGCTTTAAACCATTTATGTGAAAAACTTGCCTTAGCTAAGGTGTTAGCGATAGATACTGAATTTGTTCGTACTCGAACATTATATGCAAAGTTAGGCTTGCTGCAGGTATGTGATGGTGAACAAGTGGCACTGATAGATCCCCTTGTAATAGAGGATCTTTCTCCATTTTGGCAATTACTGACAGATAACAAGATAATTAAAGTTTTACATGCTTGCTCAGAAGATCTGGAGGTATTCCTTACTGTTGGTGATTGTAAACCCGTTAATTTGATCGATAGCCAAATCATGATGTCATTTTTAGGTCATGGCTTATCTATGGGCTATGCTGCAATGGTGAAGCACTTTGCTAATATTGAATTAGATAAATCTGAATCAAGAACGGACTGGCTTAAAAGGCCATTAACACAAAAGCAACTAAGGTATGCCAGTGCAGATGTAGAGTATTTATTTTTAATTTACCCTAAAATTTTAGCCAAAATAAAGCCAACGGGTTTTTTGTCGTATGCTCAACAAGAAACTCAAGCGGTGATTGATAAAAAATTTACTACCATTGATGAGAATGAAATATACCTAAATATTAAAATGAATTGGCGCTTAAGCCCTAAACAGCTTAATTCATTGAAATATTTGGCTATTTGGCGTTATCAGCAAGCAAAGAAACGTGATTTGCCTATTGGCTTTGTTGCTAAAGATCACACGCTAATAGCGTTAGCACAATCGAATCCACGTAATATGAGTGCGATGCTCAGTGTCGAGGGAGCAGAATTGCTTGATATTCGACATAGAGGCAAGGCTATGTTGGCCGTGCTCGCCAAAGCAGACAAAGTTGCAATTACAGACTACCCTGCGACGATAAAAAGGCTTGATGAATACCCTGCCTATAAACAAATCTTTAAAAAGCTTAAGGCTTTTCTATCAGTATTAGCTGAACGCCAAGGCTTAACATTAGAGAATGTTGCTTCTAAAAAACAAATTAATCAATTTTTAGCATGGCAATTTGATCTCAATGGAGCGCGTAGCAGTGCTGCTAGCGTTGAGTTACTATCTTATTGGCGTAAAGAGTTATTTGCTAAAGAGTTGCTTGAATTTGCAAAACAAGGGTTTAAATAACGTCCAATGGTGTGTTGTTTTTGTAAGTTTTTTCCTAACCTATATTGTCATTAACAAATATTCACTGTGTCGCTATGGGGTTCGCATAATGCACATGTTATATTTGAATTTCGATACTAGCTTTTTAAATATTAATAGGTCTCCATTATGCTATGTACTATTTATAAAAGTGCCCGAAAGGCACAAACTTATCTTTTTATTAATAAACGTGACGATTTTTCAGAGGTACCTGAAGCCTTGATGAAGACTTTTGGTACGCCTCAATTAGTAACCATACTGAATTTAGCAGCCAAGGATAAATTAGCAATGGCTGATATTGATAAAGTTAGAACTAACCTCAAAGAGCAAGGTTTTTATCTACAATTACCGCCACCTCAAGAAGACTTGTTAAAAGCACATAAAGCAGGCATGAAAGCACAAAAAGAACAGGGAGAATAATAATGAGACATTTATTAAAAATTGCTGTTTTATTTAGTTCGCTGGCTCTAACTACCAGTAAAATTGCGATAGCCTCTAATGCAGAATTGACAGAGCAAGGTTTTGCTGAATATGTTATTGAATTGAAAGCGGAAGCCATTGCCAATGGTTTTAGTCAACGCTTAGTTGATGAAAGCTTTGCAAAGGTAAAGTTTCACAAAAGGGCTGTTAAGGCAGATAGGACTCAGCCCGAGAAGGTAGAAACATTAGATACATACTTGCCAAAACGTGTGCCGCAATGGAAGGTGGATCAAGCACGGGCGTTGTACAAAAAACATCAGGTTTTATTAAACGAAATAGCTAATAAGTATCAAGTGCAACCACGTTTTATTGTGGCTTTATGGGGGTTAGAAACTAATTTTGGTAAGTATACCGGGGGGTACAATGTGATTTCTGCTTTATCGACATTGGCTTATGAAGGACGCAGAGAAAGCTTTTTTAAAAAACAATTAATGGCTGCACTGACTATTTTAGAGCAAGGTCATATAAACATTGAAGATATGAAAGGTTCTTGGGCTGGTGCTATGGGACAAAACCAGTTTATGCCAACCTCTTTTTTAGGTTATGCGGTTGACGGCGACGGTGATGGCAAAATTGACATTTGGCATAATCAAGCCGATGTCTTTTCATCTATGGCTAACTATCTGAAAAAAGAGGGGTGGAACAATGAGATGACTTGGGGGCGGCAAGTAAAATTACCAAAGAATTTTGATAATACTTTAGCGATTCCAAAAAACACCGGTAGTCGAAAAAACTGGCTTAAAGCATGGGCAGCCTCTGAAAAAACCTTAGCCCAGTGGCAAGAATTAGGCGTAAGAAGGGCTGACGGTACTAATTTGCCTAATGTTGATATAAAAGCAGTGTTGGTGTTTCCTGATAATGAAAATGGCCGTGTATACTTAGCTTATGATAACTATAAGAGTTTGATGCATTGGAATTTGTCTTATTACTTCGTCAGCTCAGTGGGGCTTTTATCTGACCAAATCAAATTTCCACCTATCCAGTAGTAACAGAGTAAAAGGTTATAATGAGTAAAAAGACTAATCAAGCGCAACCTTTTTGGCAGGTAAAAACCTTAGCCAATATGACTCCTGCAGAATGGGAATCTCTGTGTGATGGTTGTGGCAAATGTTGTTTGAATAAGTTTATTGATGATCAAGGTACTGATGCTGAGTTAGATCACCTGCCAACGGATCATATTAATGCTGGTGAACAGGTTTATTATTCAAACATTGCTTGTTATCTACTTAATGAAAAATCTTGCCAATGTTCTAAATATGAACAACGGACTTCATTAGTGCCTGATTGTGTTCGTTTGAGTCGGGATAATATTGATAGCGTATTTTTTATGCCGCCTAGTTGTACATATCGTCGCCTTTATGAGGGGCGAGGTATGCCATCATGGCACCCATTGCTCAATAAAGGTAAAAAATCAGCTATGCATAAGGCAGGGATGTCAGTTAGAGGTAAGATAGTCAAAGATAATGGCTATAATATTGAAGACTTTGAAGATCATATTGTGACTTGGCCCCTAAACGATATCGACTAATTCTTTAAGCTAGTGCTATTTGATAAATGAACGATACTTCTCATTCCTCAGCGAGCAGAGTTCACAAACAGGGACTTATTTATTTACATATCGCCGTATTTCTCTTTGGTGGTACTGCGCTTTTTGCGAAATTCATCGCTTTGCCTGCTCTAGATATTACGGTTTATAGAACAGCTATTGCAGCTGTTTCTCTTTTCATTTTACTTCGTATGCAAAAGAAGAAGTTAAGCTTATCAAATCAAAAAGATTATCTTATCGCGATTTTACTTGGCATCGTTGTTGGTATTCACTGGGTAACTTATTTTGCCGGCATGCAAATGGCAGGAGTTACTGTGGGGATTATTGCTTTTTTTACCTATCCGGTACTGACCGTTTTTATTGAGCCATTTTTTAGCAAAAGTAGCCCTAAACTCAAAGATGCGATTACTGGCATAGTGGTTATTATAGGTATTGTCTTATTAACCCCTGAGGTGAATTTTGCTAATAATGTTACCCTAGGAATAGCAATAAGTATTATATCAGCAATATTTTTTTCTCTTAGGAATATTATACATAAGCATTATTTCTCCCAATATTCTGGTCCGCATGCAATGTTTTATCAAACGTTAGTGGCGTGTCTAATTTTGGTACTTTTTGTGGATGTACCGCCAGCAAAAGTAGTAGCAAAAGATTGGGTCTTACTAATGCTAGTTGGGGTAGTATTTACTGCAATTCCGCACGCTTTCTTTGCTTCAAGTTTACGTTATTTATCTGCGACAACAGCTGGTTTAGTTTCTTGTTTACAGCCACTATACGGAAGTATTTTAGCATTTTTCCTTTTGCAGGAACGTCCGAGTTTACTTACTCTTATTGGTGGCTTATTAGTTGTCAGTGCTGCCGTCTTTGAAAGTTGGCACGTAAGTCGCGCTATCAGATAAGGAAATTATCGTAGCCAGCATTTAACAAAAGGTAGTTTACCGTTATTTTTCTGTGATCTTGTTACTTTCCTTTAGAGACTAGCAAATACTTACTGAGCTCGTCTTTACTAGCTAGTTTTAAATTTATGCTAGGCAGTTACACAGCTAAAAAGTCAGTATAGTTGTGTAGCTTTATAAAGAGCTTACCACTAACTAGAACAATAGCCATTAAAAACGCCTATTCAATGTTTTTGATATTTACAGTTTATAGCTTTTTATCACAAATCAGGCGGTTGCTAACTACAATAACAAGTACAGCCGTATAAAGTGCGTATACGACAATCATCCATTGCGGCATACTAAAGCCAAAGAATTGCCAGCTTATTTCACCGCAGTCACCTGTGACTTCAAATATAGCAGGCAACCACTCATGGAGCGGTGCCCAGTGAGGAAAATTTGGCACTAACTCACAACTAAAAAACAGTGAGCCACTGTTGGCTTGCATTTCCACATGTTCAAGTGCAATGATAAGTCCCCAAATACTACCGACTGCCCAGAATATATAAGCCAATACTCGAAAAATTAGAGATTGATACCCGACTAGTCCTATGATGCCTGAAACCATGATGGAAAAAATAGCCAAGCGCTGGTACACACACATAATACAAGGAGCTAACCCCATGGCGTATTGGAAGAATAAAGCGGTTAATTCTAGCCCAAGTGCTGAAAGAGTAAGTAGTAACCAAGGCTTTGCACTAAGGGTAATTTTACTTAAGTAGTTCACAAAAGCTCCTATAATGTTTAACTATAAAAAAAGCTTCTGAGACATTAGAAGCTTTTTAATATTAGCATGAAGGCCTAGTAATATGCTGACCTCTTTGTGCTTATTTTATATTTTTATCAAAGTATTGATTTTGTCGTTAGTTAATCAATAGATGTACATAGATACTGGCAGCATATCCAAGAGATATTACCGGTGTCCACTTCAAGTGTCCAAAGAATGTATAGTAGCCTCGTGCTTGTCCCATCAAAGCGACACCAGCAGCAGAGCCCACAGACAGTAAACTACCACCGACGCCAGCCGTTAAGGTAACTAATAACCATTGAGTATGCGACATTTCTGGATTCATGGTTAATACAGCAAACATTACCGGTATGTTATCAACAATAGCTGATAAAATTCCAACAAGGATATTGGCGTTAGTAGCGCCTAGTTCACCGTACATAAACTCTGAAACCATGGCTAAGTAACCTAAAAACCCTAAGCCTCCTACGGCTAAGATCACCCCATAGAAAAAGAATAAAGTATCCCACTCAGCTTTGGCAATCTTATCAAAGATATCAAAACTCTCGGATCTTGTTCTACCTGCGGGAACGTCTGATGTCGTCAGCTTTCCTTGACCTGTTTTTTTAATGTAAAAACCAAAGAACTTTAAGTAAGCTAAGCCTAACATCATGCCAAATACCGGTGGTAAGTGTAGGAAGTTATGAAAAGACACTGCAGTAATAATTGTTAAAATAAACAAACCTACAATAGTTAAACCACCTGTTTTAATGGGCGTTATGCCATTTGAACTTGACGTTGGGTTACCTTGAGGTAAAAAGAACTGCATAATAAATGCTGGAATGATAAAGTTAACTACAGAAGGCAAGAATAATGCAAAGAATTCTGTGAATTCAACAATACCTTTTTGCCATACCATTAGGGTGGTGATATCGCCAAACGGACTGAAGGCACCGCCAGCATTGGCACTAACAACAATGTTTACACAACTCATCGCAATAAATTTAGGCTCATCTTTACCTACTGTTAGGACAACTGCGCACATAATTAATGCTGTTGTAAGATTATCAGCGATAGGTGAAATAAAGAAGGCTAAGATGCCGGTGATCCAAAATAGTGCTTTGTAGCTATAACCTTTTTGTATTAAAACATCACGAAGTGCATCAAAGACATTTCGCTCTAATAGGGCGTTGATATAGGTCATTGCAACAAGCAGAAAGAAAAATAACTCAGCGTATTCTAAAAAGTTATGACGAATGGCAACTTCAGCGGCATGAGGCATACCGTTTGAGCCATAATAAGCTGCGATTAAAATCCAGATAAGTCCAGCGGCAAGTAGTACTGGTTTAGATTTTCGCAGATGTAATTGCTCTTCTAATATCACTAGGGAGTAGGCGAGTACAAAAATAGCGATAGCGGTATAGCCAATCCAGTGACTTGTTAAATCAATGCTTTGTTGTGCGGCTCCAGCAGCAAAAGCCATGCCCGGAAAAAGCAGCGTTGATAACGCCAGTATAACGTATAAAAGTGGTTTCATGTTATTCTCTAATGGATTATAGGGTGGTTGATTGAATAGCTATTATTATTCGGCGTGGATTCTAACAAAATTTTTACTTAATGACACAAAAGTGTCATTGAAAATATTCAACTTTATTGGTATTAGTAATTAGTTTGATTTATAACAAACTAATGTCGATTGTTATTTTATACGCTTGTATCTTTATCTAACTTGTGCCTCACTGTACTTCTGGTACAATCAGTTTCTAATTATTTCAAATTCATTAATATTACTAGGTAACTATAACCAATGGTCATAAAAGCTAAAAGTCCAGCAGGATTTGCCGAACAATACATCGTTGAATCTATTTGGAATGGTGGTTTTCCTCCTGGCTCAATATTACCAGCCGAGCGTGAACTGTCAGAACTCATTGGAGTAACACGTACGACTTTAAGGGAAGTACTGCAACGACTAGCACGTGATGGTTGGTTAACAATTCAGCATGGTAAACCGACTAAAGTGAATAACTTCTGGGAAACTTCCAGTTTAAATATTCTTGAGACTTTAGCGCAATTAGATCAGGAGGGGATTCCTGATTTAGTTGATAATGTCTTATCTGCGCGCACCAATATTAGTGCTATTTATATACGTGGTGCTTTAAAAAATAACCCCAAGCAAGCTATAGAGTCGCTACAAGCCTATAAGGATGTTGCTGATACGGGCCAAGCATTTACCGAGTTTGACTACCAACTTAATAAAGATCTAGTCGTTGCCTCTGGCAACTCGATTTACTTATTAATTCTAAATGGTTTAAGTGGCTTGTACTCACGTATTGGTAACTTATATTTTGCACACCCTAAAGGTCGAGATATTTCACGTGCCTATTATCAAGCTCTCATTGAGTTAGCTAAAGAAAATAAATTTGACGAATCAATTATGACAGTTCGCAAATATGGTATTGATTCTGGTGCGCTTTGGAGCGAATTAAAAGAAGACGTATTAAAAGAGTTATCTGAAGATTAACTTTTAACGACTCACGTTGCTAGATAAAGACGACTTTACTCGTCTTTATCTATTTTAGGGCAGCTAGCAATTACTTCATCGACTCCTGCTTTATTCTCTTGCACTATTTTTACATCAAAATGCCATAAGTAATGTAGATGTTTTAACACTTCATCCTTAGAATCGCCTAAACCAACACCATTATGTGGTGTATATCTTAATGTCAGTGCTCTATCACCGTCGATATTGGCATCAATTATTTGAATGTTCACTTCCAAGTTACTTAAATTGTATTGGTTTGCTAAATTTTCACGGACTTTTTTGTACCCCTGAGCATTATGTATTGCGCCTATTTCTACGTAGTTTTTTTCACTGTCATCATGAATATGAAATAATTTAAAATCTCTAATGAGCTTGGGAGAAAGGTATTGACTGATAAAACTTTCATCTTTAAAGTTTTCCATCGCAAAATGTAAGGTATCTAACCAATTAGAGCCGGCTATTTCAGGAAAAAACTCTCTATCTTCGTCGGTAGGGTTTTCACAAATTCTGCGAATATCAATAAACATATTAAAACCCAAGGCATAAGGGTTTATCCCTGAATAATATTGACTATTATATTCGGGCTGAGCAACAACATTAGTGTGACTGTGTAAAAACTCTAACATGAATTTATCTGTAACTAAGCCCTCATCATATAAATGGTTCAATATGGTGTAGTGCCAAAAACATGCCCATCCTTCATTCATGACTTGAGTTTGTTTTTGTGGATAGAAATATTGAGATATTTTTCTAACTATTCTGACTATTTCCCTTTGCCAGGGTTTCAACAATGGCGCGTTTTTTTCAATAAAATATAAAATATTTTCTTGTGGCTCAGAAGGAAATTGGGAATTTTGTTCATTTTCTTTTTGTTCTTTTTTAGGCACAGTTCGCCATAAAGCATTAACTTGCGATTGTAGGTATTCCGCGCGTTCATTTTGTCTTTTAAGCTCTTCATCGAGAGAAATCTTTTGAGGGCGTTTATAACGATCGACACCATGGCTCATTAATGCGTGGCAGGCATCTAAAGTTGATTCTACCTCTGATATACCGTACTTTTGTTCGCACTCAGCAATATAATTTTTGGCAAATAATAAATAATCTATGATCGAACTCGCATCTGTCCATGATTTAAATAAATAATTCCCCTTAAAAAATGAATTATGTCCGTAACAAGCATGTGCCATGACTAATGCTTGCATTGTCATGGTATTTTCTTCCATTAGGTAAGAAATGCATGGACTTGAGTTAATAACAATTTCATAAGCTAAGCCCATTTGGCCGCGTTTATAGTTTTGTTCTGTTTGAATGAACTTCTTACCAAAGGTCCAATGGCTATAGCCTATAGGCATACCTACACTCGCATAAGCATCCATCATTTGTTCGGCGGTGATAACCTCAATTTGATTTGTATAAGTATCTAAGCGATAGAAGTCGGCAACTCGAGCAATCTCACTTTGATATTGCGCTAATAAATCAAAAGTCCAATCAGGTCTATCATCCAGAGGTGTTACCTTTGCTTTCTCTAAAGTATTATTTGTCATAGTCATTGTTCACCCACTTAATTTAGTTGAGCAGTAGCGGTTACGCTGCACTTTTAGTATTTTTTTTGAAAAGCTCTCTAAATACCGGATAAATATCTTCAACAGATTTAATATGTTGCATAGCGAAATTGGTATGGCTTTGCTGAACTTTTTGGTAGTGTTGCCAAAGAGTCTGGTGGGCTCTTTGGGTTATTTCTATATAACTAAAGTATCTACTTTTGGGTAATATCTGTTTCTCTAAAATTGCTTGGCACCTAGGTGAATCATCGGCCCAGTTATCACCATCGGATGCTTGAGCCCCATATATATTCCATTGATTATCATTGTATCGCTCGGTAATAATTTCATTCATCAGTTCTAAGGCACTTGAAGCAATTGTCCCGCCAGTTTCTTGGGAGTAGAAAAACTCATGTTCGTCTACCTCTTTTGCTTGGGTATGATGCCTGATATATATGACATCAATATTTTTGTATGTACGGCTAAGGAAAAGATAAAGTAAGATATAAAAGCGCTTTGCCATTTCCTTTGTCGCTTGATCCATTGAACCAGAAACATCCATTAAACAAAACATCACCGCTTTTGAAGTCGGCACAGCTTGCTTAGCATAATTACGATAACGTAAATCAAAACTGTCAATGTAGGGGACTTTACTTATTTTTTCTTTTAGTTCATCAATGTCTAGACGTAACTGACGTTCTTGATGAATATGATCATGTTTATCATGGTTTAATACCTTAAGTGCTTGTTCAAGCTCCTTTAATTGTTTCCGCTTTGATGATGTCATTGCTATGCGTCGTGCAATTGACCCTTGTAAGGATTTTACAATGTCAATGTTAGAAGGTACGCCTTCAGCACAATAGCCACTGCGCACAGTTTTATACTCAATAAGTTTATCTAGTTGATTTTTCTCTAGGTTTGGTAGTTCTAAGTCCTCAAAAAGTAAATTTAAATACTCTTGTTTTGAGATTGAGAAGGTGAAGTCGTCTTCTCCTTCTCCGCTATCACTGGCATCGCCTTGACCTCCACCTTGTCCTTGTTGATTTTGAGGTCTAGGAATTCTGTCTCCTGAGGCAAATTGATCATTACCTGGATGCACTCTATCTTTTATGCCGCCTTCGCCTTGATGGAAAACTGGCTCAGATAAGTCTCTTTTAGGTATAACTATGCTTTCACCAGAATTGACATCGGTTACACCGCGCTGATTAATTGCATCAGAAACTGATTTTTTTATTTGATTTTTATAACGCCTTAAAAAACGTTGACGATTTACTGTACTTTTGTTTTTACTATTTAGGCGTCTATCAATAAAGTTAGCCATATTTTCTCCTTATCCCCTTAGCTTTTAATACATTTGCGAAAGAGAAACACTTAAGAAGACTTTCTTACCCGTAAATACCATTCGGATAATAAGCGCACTTGTTTTTGGGTATAGCCCTTTGTCATCATTCGTTTAACAAAATCATCGTGTTTTTGTTGATCATCAGCAGAAGTCTTTGCATTAAATGATATCACTGGTAATAAATCCTCCGTGTTGGAGAACATTTTCTTCTCAATTACCGTGCGTAGTTTTTCGTAACTAGTCCATACTGGGTTTTTACCATTATTGTTCGCTTTTGCCCGAAGAACAAAGTTTACTATTTCATTACGAAAATCTTTTGGGTTACTAATACCAGCGGGTTTTTCTATTTTTTCTAGTTCTTCATTTAGCGACTGTCTATCGAATAACTGGCCTGTTTCAGCATCTCTGTATTCTTGATCTTGAATCCAAAAGTCCGCATAGGTGACATAACGGTCGAAAATGTTTTGACCGTATTCTGAATAAGACTCTAGGTAAGCTGTTTGAATCTCTTTGCCAATGAACTCGATATATTGAGGTGTTAAATACCCTTTAATAAACTCTAGATAACGTTCAGTTACTTCTTTAGGGAGTTGTTCTCGCTCAACCTGTTGTTCTAGAACATAAAATAGGTGTACTGGGTTAGCGGCAACTTCAGTACTATCAAAATTAAATACTCTTGATAATATTTTAAAAGCAAAACGAGTAGAAAGCCCTGACATGCCTTCATCAATACCAGCATAATCACGATACTCTTGGTAAGACTTAGCTTTCGGGTCGGTATCTTTTAATGTTTCACCATCATAAACCCGCATTTTCGAATATATACTTGAATTGTCAGGGTCTTTTAAACGTGATAATACTGAAAATTGTGCCAAAATATCTAAAGTATCTGGCGCGCATTGTGCTTTTTTCAACTCACTGTGCTCGAGTAATTTTTTATAGATGTTAATTTCTTCAGAAACACGCATGCAATAAGGTACTTTGACTATGTATACACGATCTAAGAATGCTTCATTATTTTTATTGTTTCTAAAGGTTTGCCATTCGGACTCATTTGAATGGGCTAACAAAATACCATTAAATGGCAGCGCAGAGAGCCCTTCTGTTGGGTTGTAGTTACCTTCTTGAGTTGCGGTTAGTAGTGGATGTAATACTTTTATCGGGGCTTTAAACATTTCAACAAACTCCATTAGCCCCTGATTTGCACGACATAATGCGCCAGAATAACTGTATGCATCGGCATCATTTTGGGCAAAATGCTCAAGTTGCCTAATATCCACTTTACCGACCAGGGCTGAAATGTCTTGATTATTATCATCACCAGGCTCTGTTTTAGCGATGGCAATTTGATCCAAGATGGAAGGATATACCTTCACTACTTTAAATTGAGCTATATCCCCTTTGAATTCATGCAAACGTTTCGCTGCCCAAGGTGAGATAATATTATTTAAATAACGGGCAGGAATATTGTATTCATCTTTTAATATCTTACCGTCAGAATTTGCATCAAATAAACAGAAAGGGTGATCATTGACTGGGCTTCTTTCACCATTAGCGCTTAGGACATAAATAGGTGCTTGTTGCATTAAAGACTTTAACTTTTCTGCCAGTGACGACTTACCACCACCAACAGGCCCTAATAAATACAAAATTTGTTTATGCTCTTCTAATCCTTGTGAGGCATGTTTCAGGTAAGAAACAATTTGTTCTATAGCTTCTTCCATGCCATAAAAATCTTCAAAAGCGGGGTAACGCTTGATCACTCTATTTGAAAATATACGACTTAGCCTAGGATCGGTTGCTGTATCGACCATTTCAGCTTCACCAATTGCTGACAGCAGACGTTCAGAAGCGCTAGCATATGCCAATTTGTCTTCTTTACAGATAGACAAAAACTCCTGCAGACTAAATTCCTCTTGTTGGGCTTGTTCATAACGTGTTTGATAATGTTGAAAAATACTCATAACCACCTCCAAAAGAGCGCGAAGCTATCCATTAAAATAAATTAATTAAACAGTCAGTGTCTAACAGTTTGTAAAACTAAAATAAAAAACTTATCAGCTATATTTTAAGATTAGTTGCTCTCACCATTTTTGCTAACAAATTTATGTAATTAAATTGTAATTAGTGAAAAAAAACCGGACAACGCGAATTGTTTTCATTTATGCCATTATTTGATCGTTATTTCTTAACCAGTGCAGCGTGCTCTGCTAGCTTTACTTTTAAGCTAAAATCAGAGTGTACCCTTTTCAGCGTCGTTTAAGCTGTGTACATAATCATTTACATCTTGGCAGCTAATACGAGTAAAGCTCTGTTTGTTATCACCTGCATATTTTACAACAAAATCCCGTACAACTAATGTTACACCTTCATTTTATCGCTCGTGTTAACAGGGCTTTCGCTTAATTAATTTGCCCTTGATAATAGAATCATTACTAGGAAATGAACTGAAGAGAAATAATAATGACTGACTGTAATAACCCAAACCCACTAAAACTTTGCGGTATCGAATTTACTGAATACGCTTCACCCGATTCGGATTTTATGGAAAAAGCTTTTTATGGCTTTGGCTTTTCTAAGACTAAAAAGATGAAAGGTAGAGATATTGATTATTATAATCAAAATGACATTCACTTTTTATTAAATAGAGAACAGGCTGGCTTTTCTAAAGAATTTGCTAAAAGTCATGGTCCAGCTATCTGTTCAATGGGCTGGAGAGTTGAAGATGCTGAATTTGCCTTTAACGAAGCTGTAAAACGTGGTGCTAAATCAGCTGCAAATGAAGAAAATAAACTTCCTTATCCAGCCATCTTTGGTATTGGTGATAGCTTAATTTACTTTATCGATAACTTTGCTGAGTCAGGAAAAAATAAGGGCCTTATTTATGAGACTGACTTTGAAGCGATTGAAGAGCCGGTACTGGTTGAAGAGAAAGGCTTTTTAGCAGTTGATCATTTAACCAACAATGTTTATCAAGGAACTATGGAGAAGTGGGCTGATTTTTATAAAGAAGTGTTCGGTTTTACTGAAGTTCGATATTTCGATATTAAAGGTGTAAAAACTGCACTTGTTTCATATGCACTGCAGTCACCATGTGGAAAATTCAGTATCCCGATTAACGAAGGTAAGGGCAGTAAGGATAATCAAATAGATGAATACCTTGATGAGTATAATGGTCCTGGTGTACAACACTTAGCCTTTATAACGGATGATCTTGTTGGTTCGTTAGATAAGTTAGATAACTCTATTATCGATACGCTTAATATTGTTCCAGAATATTATGATGAGATTTTTGATCGTATTCCTTGGGTTAAAGAAGATAAAGAGCGCATCAAAGCTCATCAGATTTTAGTTGATAGCCAAGCTGAGAATTCTTACTTATTACAAATATTTACTAAAAATTTATTTGGACCTATTTTTATTGAGATGATTCAACGTGTCGATGATAAAGGTTTTGGTGAAGGTAACTTCTCAACTTTATTTAAATCAATCGAATTAAATCAAATGGAACGTGGTGTTTTGTAACACCTTGCCCACATAGCCTGTTAAAAAGCCAGTAAATTCATCGAAGTTACTGGCTTGCTTATTTGATACTGTCAATGGAATTCTCTCATTGTTGAGAGTGAAAAATTTTGAAATTTAAGAATCCTTCGGGCATCTTGCGCAAAACTACGCATAGCATTGCCTTAATTATACTTTAATACACTATTTACTATTATAGCTATATGTAACCTGTTTAATCACACTTATCTCACGCAACAAATTTATTGGCTTTCTCATCGTTTTAAATAGCGATATTTTCTTGATGAAAGTGAGTAATCCTATCAATTTAGGTTATCACTTATCCAAAATCCCATCACTGTTATTAGCGAATGCCAGTTCCTCAACGCTAAAGTCACAATTTGTGTAAATTATAATAGACCCCATCTCAAAATATTAACTGCTTATTACATAATGGAAAAAAAGTAATCGTATTATCAATAATTTGATAGCTGTTAATATAGCGTAATAGTCATCAGCTAGCTTAGCGAAAAAATAACCGGCATGACTACGAGAACCTGTATTGACTAATCTGATCTAGCTACTGTTTATGTTCGTCGCATAGTTGTTAAATGGCTGTCATAACTTAGATGTTTAACTATTTCGCCAAGATAATGAGGTTTTATGTTGTTGACAAAGGCAATGAAAATATTGATTTACGTACTAGTTTAGGTCGTCTTTGAATAAACTTTAAAGCTTACCGCTAAACCTGTATAGCTATTAAAATCATGTATATAAAAGAAGATAAGTTGTATTATTACATATATAGATGCTATAAACTAAAATCACCGCATGAATTACTATGCGCAACAACAAATCATCGATAGAGCAAAATCGGCATATTCTAGAAAGTGGGTAAGAGAAATATCATTTATGTTCGTAATAAAGAGAAGTAAACTTACCATCCTATTATTTCTAGGGCTTCTTATTTTAGCTATTGTTATATTTAAGCAAAATTCTCCGTCTAACTTTGGACATATCATTACTTTTCCAAAGGATGCGCTAGTCAGTTATTTTGATCAAGACAGCGAGAGTAAACAAAAATATGCAAAAGTTAGCCATGATGACTATGTCACACAAGTTGTTGCTATTCAATCAGGTGAGACAGAGCAGTTTGTTTCGCTAAAGCCTCGTTTATTTATTGAACTCTCTGAGGATAAAACTTATAAAATTAATAATATTGAAGTCGTTTTTAAAGGTATTCCTTCGGGTGACTTCATTATGGGTAATGATGATTCTGAGCGAGCGAAACCAGCACGTAAAGTATTAGTTAATGAATTTCGCATAATGGAACATGAAGTTACTTGGGAACTCTATGAACTATGTGTGTTAGATGGGGTTTGTCCCGCCAAAGAACGAGATAAAGCAATTGAAAACTCGCATCCAGTAACGGGTGTAAATTGGCAAGAAATAACCGATATTTTTATTCCCTGGTTTAACTATAAAGCTAATAGTAGGTTTCGTCTTCCTTCCGAAGCAGAGTGGGAGTATGTCGCGCGTTCGGGTGAAACAACCAATTTTTATTGGGGGGATGATCTGATTCTGGGTTTAGCCAATTGCTGGGGCTGCGGCAGCCAATGGGATAATATCTCTTCTGCACCAGTAATGTCGTTTCCTGCTAATAGTTTTGGTGTTTATGATATGCATGGAAATGTTTGGGAGTGGACCGCAGATTGTTTTGCTGATTATCGATTAACGAATAGAGATTCTCGAGCTAATGTTATGCATGGTTGTGATAGACGTGTGATCAGGGGCGGAGGCTTTCGTTTTAGACCCATGTTTAATATTTCTTCATTCAGAGGCCGTGATTTTCCCCATGTTACGTCAAATAGCGATGGTTTTAGATTAGCTCAAGGTAATATGCAAGAAGATGTAGGTTTATGAAAACAATAAATAAAAAAGTTTTTAAAGATAAAACAGCATTAATTGTCATGCCAGAGCCAATAATGTCTGACATTATTGCGTCTACTTTGCAGTCTATCGGCATCTCTGATTTATACAAGGTATCAAATGGCGAAGATGCTTTGTCAAATATCGATAACTTTCATGTTGATATTATTATTAGTGATTATGAATTACCCAATATATCAGGCACAGAATTACTTAAAAATGTTCGTACTAATCCATTAACGGCAACTATGCCATTTATTATCGTATCTGCGAATATTGATCATAAAGACGTTGCTTACGCTATATCTTTGGGGGTTTCAGATTACCTGGTTAAACCATTTACCGCAAAAATTTTGGAAGAAAAATTATATTATGCCTTGAGTAAACCGGTAAAAAAAATGTCATCTGCGCAAACAAGAGGCAATATAGCTCGTGCCCAAGCGCAAAAAAAACAACCAACAATTTTGATAGTTGATGACATAGTCGATAACTTTAAAATAATTTCTAATATATTACGGGAAGACTACAAAATTAAAGCGGCCAATAACTCGATAAAAGCGCTTAAAATTTGTGAGTCTGATAGCCCGCCAGATCTTATTTTACTTGATATTATGATGCCAGGTATGGATGGGCTAGAGCTGTGTCGATTGATCAAAAACAACCCATTCTTGTCACATATCAGTATTATATTTACGACAGCATTGGATCAAACCTCTCATATTGTTAAAGGGCTTGAGGCCGGTGCTGTTGATTATATTACCAAGCCAATAAATGCAGCAATATTGAAAGCACGTGTTAAAACTCACTGTAAACTGATTTATCAACAAATCCAGTTGCGTAGTCAAGTCGATATTATGCTAAGTAATGCCCAATTGCGTGAAGACTTTGAATCTCTGGTTCAGCATGATTTAAAGCGGCCTTTCAGTGAAATGATGAAATCTATTGCAATTATTAATGAGAAACCAGGCCAAGACAAGCGTACTAATTTTGCTAAAGCTACGCTAAATCATAGTGCCAAACTGTTAAGCCAATCCATTGATAACATGTTAGCCCTTTATCAAATTGAAGATGAGTCTTATAAAATATCCCGAAGTGAATTGAATTTGGGGGTTTTAGCAAAGGAAGTTTTATTGGCCTTTGGTATGACAATAAAAGAAAAAAACTTGGATACTTCTTTTGTACTGCAAGATTACAGCGTGAGCGGTGAACCTGTTTTATTGCGCTCAGTTACCGCTAAGGTATTAGAGTTTTGTATTAATATTGCTGAGCCTAATTCTCATATTATCATTAAGTTAGAAAAAAACAGGGAAAAATGTCAATTAATCATTGAACTAGATTCAATCGTTTCTTCGGTCGAAAAAGACAAATTACTCGATTCTTATCAACCGGGGCATGATACCAATTTCGATGCGTTATTACTTTATAGTGCAAGGCGAATGGCAGAAGTTCAGCAAGGTAGTTTAACCTGTTCATGGCAATCAGTGCAGGATATTGCTTTTACACTCACCTTTGATTTAAACCAATCAATTGTTTAATTTATTAACCTACATATGGGGTAAATAAAAATGAGAAAATACCATGATGGTCATCTTATTTTTATGAGCTTTATTGCCGTTATAGTTATATTAATCGGCTCGGCACTTGTTGGCTGGGGAAGTTTAAAGAATTATAACGATACTGTTGAGCATTATATGGAGCTTGATGAGGTGTTAGATACCTTAGTCCAGGCTCAATTTAAGGTCATGGTCTATCGTACTAATTCAACGACTGATAATAGCTTTATGGCTTCTGAAGATATAAGCCAGAGTCTTTCTTTACTGCATAGCTTATTGTATAAAGATTTTGATGTGGAAACTAAACGTAAGTTTTCTACATTAATTGGACTGTTAAAAGATTATCAATCAAATTTTAAAGCATTAATTCGAGCTCAGGAGCAAAAGCAGTTAGTTGAACAGACATTTATGTCGATGAAAGTGCGTTTTCACAATCAGTTAAATTCATTTTATTACCACAATCAGGGAGAGGAAACTAACAAAAGCCTTGTTAATACCAATGAGAGTATTAAACAGGATGTCATTAGGTTAGGTGAGTTGTGTGAGCGCTTTATTCACTTTAAAGGTCTCGTCGGTAAAAATAATTTAGCTCAGAGCATTAAACAATTATTAAGCAATATTTTACAGCAGTTAACTCACCATTCATTAACTGGCAGTGCCGAATTTAAAAATACTATAGAGATTTTTCAAGGTAAATTTGAAGAACTTGAAAAAACGGTAATTAGTGAAGCGAAAATTAACGAAACACTCAACTCGCTCACAAGCAAAGCAAATGCTGAACTTTATCGTTTACGAAATACTCAGCTGTTATCATCATATAAAGCAAGAAAGTTCAATTCAAACCTAATTTACCTCGCGCTGGTATTTATTATTGTTATCTTATTACTGGCGGTAATTGTTAAAAAAAGCACTATGGGTATTGTTAAAATGGCCCGTAGAATGAAAAAGGCAAAAATACAAGCAGAGCAGGCAAACGACTCCAAATCCAGTTTCCTTGCTAATGTTTCTCATGAAATTCGAACACCGATGAATGCCATCATAGGTTTATCTTATTTAACTCTACAAACTGACCTCGATAATAAGCAAAGAAACTATATTGAAAAAGTGCATAAGTCAGGTGAATCGCTTTTGGGGCTATTAAATAATATTCTAGATTTTTCAAAAATTGAAACCGGAAAACTTGGCCTGAGCTTTTCTGAATTTAAATTACATGATTTATTTGATAATTTGTCGAGTTATTTATCTTTATTGATAAAAGATAAGCGTATTGAATTAGTCTTCGATATCCCCTTAGCATTAAATAAATCTTTCCTTGGTGATCCTCAACGTTTAGGGCAAATTTTAATCAATATAGGAAGTAATGCTATTAAGTTTACAGAGCAAGGAGAAGTTCTCGTAGCTGTATCTGTGTTTGAAGAAATTGGTGATGACATCACATTAAAATTTGTGATTAAAGATAATGGCGTCGGTATAAAGGAACAAGATGTTGATAAACTATTTTCCTCTTTTTCACAAGCTGATAACTCTTCGACAAGAAAATATGGCGGCAGCGGGTTAGGCTTAGTGATTAGTAAACAACTGATAGAATTAATGGGCGGTAATATTTCGGTTAATAGTAAGTATGGGCAAGGGAGTGAGTTTATTTTTACCGTCAAATTAAAATCTACTGAAACTCAATTAATGTCAGTTAACTTTCCAGAAATATCGAAAGAAGTACATGCCTTAGTTGTTGATGATAATGCTTTAGCTAGATCCGTTTTAACGTCTATTTTATCCGAATTAGGGGTAAAGGTTACCAGCGCAATAGATGGAGTTGAGGCGGTAAGTAAATTTAACTCTCAATCAACCTGCTCACCGATTAATTTAGTCATCATGGATTGGGCTATGCCGAATATGGATGGATTAACAGCACTTGATGAGATAAACAAGCTTGTTAATCAATATCACTATGAAAAGCCTAAAGTAATAATGACAACAGTATACGATAGAGAAGAGGTATATCAACATGCTAATAGTCAGTATATTGATATATTTTTAGATAAACCTCTGACATCTAAAATAGTTAGTCATGCTATTTCTATGATCTTTGATGAACAAAAAAAACTACCTGTAGAAGAGCATGAACTGCCTGAACAATTAATCGCATCAGCAAGGTGCTTATCCGGAGCCCACATACTATTAGTCGAAGACAATGATATCAATAGTGAATTAGCGGTCAATATTTTATCCTCTTATAATATTCGTGTTACTGTTGCTCGCCATGGTAAAGAAGCATTATTTATCTTGGATACAGAAAGCTTTGATGGTATTTTAATGGATTGTCATATGCCGGTAATGGATGGCTATCAGGCAACCCGCAAAATTCGTGCTCAAACACAACATCGTGACTTACCTATTATTGCCATTACTGCTAGTGCCATGGCCGGGGATAAGGCAAAAGTACTGGAAGTGGGGATGAACGATCATATTGCCAAGCCAATTAACGTCACACAGCTTTTATCTACCATGGCAAAATGGATAACACCATCAAGTCCGGTTGCTTTGATAGATATACCAAAACCAAAAGATAGCTCTTTTAAGGAAGCTAATGGTTCTTATGATGTAATAGATACCAATAAAGGCTTAGAGATATCTTTAGGCTCTAAGGAGCTATATTATGATTTGCTTAGCCGGTTTGCTAACAATGAAAAAGATTTCGCTCAGCGCATTAGTCTCTTTATGGCTAAGTCAGATTTTGAAGCTGCAACCCTTACCGTTCATTCATTAAGAGGCAGTGCCGCTAACATTGGCGCAATAACATTAGCTCAGCGGGCAAAAAAATTAGAAGCAGCATACGCCAGCGCAGAAAGTAATAATGAGCATCTATTGAGTCTAATAAAAGATGTAGAAGATGAGTTGCTAGCGGTCATTGCTCATATAAATACCATGGCAATTGAAAAGCAAAATGTTAAAGTGAATAACGAAGTTGTCGATTTAGCTTCGGAAATTGATAAATTATGTGCATTACTATCCGCATCAGACACCGATGCTATCGATAAATTCTATAAAATTCACATCGCATTGGCTGAACACTTCGACACTAATTCAATCGAGCAACTCGTTGGCTATATAGATGAGTATGAATTTGATGATGCACTGGCATTATTAAAAACATTGGCTGGTAAACATATAACAGGACCAATAAAGGGTGATCACAAATGAGTAATAAGTCAGTCAAAATTTTAATTGTTGATGATAAGCCAGATAATATTGCAATTTTAAGTAAAATTTTAAAACCTTTTTATCAAGTTGTAGCAGCATTAAATGGTAAAAAAGCACTTGAAATAGCCAACTCAGATAATAAACCTGACCTTATTTTACTCGATATAATGTTGCCAGATCTTGATGGTTATCAGGTTTGTCAGCGTTTAAAGGAACAGTCAAGTACGCGAAAAATTCCTGTGATTTTTATTACTTCAAAAGATCAATCTGAAGATGAAGAGTATGGTTTACAATTAGGAGCTGTTGATTTTTTAACTAAGCCGATTAATCAAGCTATTGTTAAAGCAAGGATTAAAACGCACCTTGCTTTGAATAATCAAACGAAGGAATTAGAACACTTGGTTTCAATTCGAACCAATCAATTAAAAGAAACACAACATAAGATCATTCACATACTAGGCCGCGCTGCAGAATATAAAGATAATGAGACAAGTTTACATGTCATTAGAATGAGTCGTTATACTAAGATATTAGCCGAAGCGGTTGGACTTGATGAAGAGCATGTTGAGTTGTTAACAAATGCTGCCCCCATGCATGATATTGGTAAAATAGGTATTCCCGATAATATTCTTAAAAAGCCAGGTCGATTATCAGAACAAGAATATAAACACATGCAAAATCATAGTGAAATTGGCGCGAAGATCATCGGTGATGATAGCAGTGAACTATTAAAATTAGCGCGAATTGTTGCGATTAGTCACCATGAAAAATGGGATGGCTCTGGCTATCCTCATGGTTTAAGTGGTGAAAATATTCCCTTGGAAGGACGTATTGTAGCTATCGCTGATGTTTTTGATGCATTAACCTCTGAGAGGCCTTATAAGAAAGCATGGCCGGTAAATGAAGCAATTTCGTTTTTACAAGAAGGGGCAGGTAAGCATTTTGACCCGTCACTGGTACCTATGTTTATCAACAATCTAGATAAAATATTAATGATAAAAGAAAAGTATGCGGAGTAATTACCGCTATTGTGATGTTTAGACATAGTTAAAAACTCGCTATATATCGTCGCTCAATCAATGTTTTCCAACGATAAAAAACGGCGGGAAATAATAAAAATCATTGCATGGGAAAAGAATGTTCAAAGGAAAGTTAGACAGAGAATTTAATAAACTTGCCATAGCAAGTTCGGTGACTATCATCCTATTTACCGTGATGGTCAGTTGGATTATTTTCACTGAAGCGGCAAAAAATCAACAAGATCACTTTTTCAACGTGTCGCAATTAAATATTCTTGAGAAGAAAAAGCAATTACTTCATCATGAAGCAAACATAAATGCGATTAAAGCTTTTTTTGATGCATCTAATTTGGTTACTAAAGACGAATTTAGATTATTTACCAGTAAGTTGATTAAGCAAAATAATATATTTATTTCGACATTAAACCAAAACAGCGATTGGGATTTTGCTTCATCAGACAACTTTTCTTCCATAAAAGAAAAAGCCATTATTGTCTCTACGCCTGCTAGTCCACCTGTAGTTGCTATAGCTGGCCACACCATTTTTATGACAAAGTTATCACAAGATACAAACCCTTACTTAGTTTATATTATCGCCGATTCATTTTTTCATTCCATGCTTGATGCGTCTGGCACATTATGTATTCAATTAATTGATAAAGATAAAATTATTGAAAACTCTCATTGTGCACAAAGCGATTCAGCATGGTTTAATCATATCAAAACCTATAAGAATAGTGTGTTTGTTACTATTAACTCATTAGGTAAATATTACACCATTGCTGCTCGTCTTGATGTGTCTTGGGAAGACCATTTAGATTTACTGGGCATATTATGTGTTATTAGTTTAATGGGACTATTTGCCGCTTACATGGTGTTTTTTAGAATAATTAGTAACCAAGAAAGTGCTCGAAAAAATATCGAAAATACTTCTAAACTTGCATTGCTCTCCTCTATAAACCATGAAATAAGAACCCCAATCAATGCCGTGTTAGGATATAGTGCAATGCTTAAAGAAACAGACTCTATTAATCCAGAACAAACGAAACTGATAGAGAGTGTTATATGGTCGGCGAATATGCTTAACAGTGTCGCAGAAAACACGCTTAGCTATAGCCGTGCAGAGGCCGGTCTATTAAAACTTTATAACGTTCCGGTTAATCTAGATGAACTGTTGCAGCGTATCAGGGACAATTATCACTCTTATACGGCTAAATCAAATAAACGTTTAGAAATTAAGCCGTTAGGAATTATTAGCCCACTCATGAAATTTGACGTGTCTATTTTTTTCCAATTAACTACCAACATTATTAACAATTCATTTAAATACAGCTCAGGTGCTCTCGTTGATTGTTTTATCTCAACGGTTAGTAATAACAAAGGTCGATTTCTTCGAGTGGCGGTTAGAGATTACGGTCGCGGTATGACCATTAAAGCACGCAGTGTTTTTAATAATCCTTTTACCACAGGAGAGTCGGTAAACCAAATGGGAGGTCAATCCGGCATAGGTGTTGGCTTATACACTTGTAAAAAAATAATTGATTGTGCCGGTGGGCAAATATTCATTCGAAGTACGCTTAATAAAGGCACCTTAGTTATTTTTAGATTTCCTTATGAGCAAAATGGGCGTTGTAGCCGTATCGATGTCAATAAACTGAAAGGTAAATCTGTTTTACTGGTTGATGATAATGAGATGAACTTAGATTTATGCTCGCGCTCTCTTGCCGAATTAGGAATGAAAGTGGCAACATCCAGTTCAGGCAATATGGCACTTTCGAGAATAGAGGAGGTAAAGCCGGAAATCATAATCTCCGACTATAAACTCGATGACACTGACGGAATTAGTTTAATTAAACAACTAAAGATATTACATAATTCAGCGCAATATTTTATTCTTTCGGCTAATGAGCGCAGTGAAATTTTGTT
Organism: Colwelliaceae bacterium MEBiC 14330; assembly: GCA_040779365.1. GTDB lineage: Bacteria > Pseudomonadota > Gammaproteobacteria > Enterobacterales > Alteromonadaceae > Colwellia. The sequence goes on along the minus strand of JBFONR010000001.1, from coordinate 266,362 downwards.
TGATGATGCTGATACAGATATAGATTTTTTACAAAAACCCTTTAATCAATCTGACTTTATAGCTAGGATAAACTATTAGTGAGTACTTATACTGATTTGATAGTTATGCTAGGCGAAGTTTTTATACTATTGAATACGCAATATTTTAGTTACGTTATTGTTAACTTTTTCTAGTTACTTATCTTCATTGTCTAATTCTTTATTGCGTTCATTTATTTTCTTTAATTGTTCTGGCGTTAAATTAAACTTTACTGCAGATTTCTTTAGTAAAAATATGCCGCCGATAATTGCTCCAATAGCAAGAGCGATAATGATAATTGCGATAATTGACATACTTTTTAAATGGCCTGGTAGTAGCAGTTGATTTAAATTTTAGCAAATTTATCACTGTACAGGTAATTTATTCTATTATATAAAAGTGATTATAAGCATTGTCATAATAAATAATAGAGAAATAGCATGCTCAATAAGTTATCAATAAAGCTCATAATCCCTAACTTAGCCATTAGCTTAGTTTTTATTTTTAGCCTATTTTTTGTCAGTGATGCAATCAATGTCGCCACTGTTATCGGTATTATTTTTTTATTAGCAACCCTGCAATGTATTGTAAGCTACCTATATATTAATCTTATGTTAAGTGAACGGTTAGCCAAATTAAAGGGCTATATTGATGCTGTCGTTAGCTCCGAAGATGCTCCTTCTAAGCCATTAAAAGATCCACTTAACGATGAGTTGGCAGAAGTAACCAATGAATTGAGTCAGTTCATTGTCGGCTTAGCCGAAGTCGTCAGCTTAATTCGCCAAGAGTCAGAAAGTCTTCATCAAGGTTCAACCCAGCTCTCTAAACAAATGGGCGATTCAGTGATGCTTGTCGAAAACTCTGCAGAGCAAATATCTCAAATGGCATCCTCGATAGGGGGGGTTGCTGATACCTCTAAAAGTTTATCCAACAGCGCAGAACAAGTGAGTGAAACGACTAGCTCAGTGATGGATACTCTCGCAAAAGGTGTCAATTCATCCAATACTAGTCAACAAAACATTGAAGCAGTTGCCAGTGAAGTATCTGACATGGCCAAAGAGCTTGACTTATTACAAGAAGAAAGCGCTCGTATTGGCTCAGTGTTAGATGTTATCAGAGGAATCGCTGATCAAACCAATTTATTAGCATTAAATGCCGCTATTGAGGCGGCTCGTGCAGGTGAGCAAGGACGTGGCTTTGCTGTGGTCGCTGATGAAGTTCGGGCATTAGCATATAGAACACAAGAATCAACCGTTGAAATACAATCGATGGTTGAAGGCTTACAAACTAAATCGGCTAATGCGGTAAACAGTATTAATCGTGGCAATAAATTAACCCAAGACTCTTTGAATTACTCAAATGAAGTTGTTAGTGCTTTAGAGAAAATTGGTTATGCTTTTCAAGAAGTTGATAATTTAACTTCGCAAATAGCCAGCAGCACACTAGAACAGCAAAGCGCAACATCATCGATTAATGACACTATGTTAGCTGTTGTATCATTAAGTCATGACATTAATAATGGATTAACGTCAGTATCAGCCCATGCAGAGCAACAGTTACAAACCTCGAAAGAGGTTGAACAAACAATCAACCGAGTATGTGTTTAAAATTTACACTAGTTATCGTTTTCTTTATTGCGTAATTTAGCTAGTTTTTGTAGTTGTTTTGATTGTTCATGTAAACTGGTACGTACTAAGGTTTCTCTATCTTCTTCTCGAATAAAATGAAAAATAACTTTATGATTAAAGATTTTAGCATTTACCTCAGTGGCAATGACCTCGCCATAGCAATAAACGGCACAGTTGTTGTCGAGTAAAAATATTTTGAGCTCTAATAGTTGCCCGATGCTAAAAGGCGTTAGTGCGCTAAACTCTATGCCGCCACCACCAAAACTCTTCCCTTGATATCTGTTGGTTTTTTCATCTTGTTGACTGAGAATATAGCCAATTAATAGGTCAATTTTCTGTGCTTGTTGATTTAAAAAACTCACAAGTTGGTTGGCGTGATTGCCTAAACCTTGCAGGGTTCTTAATGCTGATTGATCAATAGAACTCATGTCGGTTGCGAGTTTAAAAGGCATTGGCATATTTGTCATGAATTGTTCAAAATCAGTTGTATCAGCTTGATTCAATTTTTTTATATTGACCGAAAACTCATGTTCAATGGCAAAAAATTCATGAAATTGGGCAAGCTTTTGTTCAAGAGAAAGTGCGGCCATGGTTTTTAGTTCCATTTTATTGTTAATATCTTTTTATCAATCGGGTGACAGTTACAGAAAAGTTTAGTGTAAATAAATTATAATTTTAAATATCCCAGCAGCTATTTATCTCAGATAATTAAAATGACTGTGTTATGCTACAGATCATTGTAAATTAGTTCCAGATAAAATAAAAATACCTTAATGTTTCAACCTATTAGTATCTTCATCGGGCTCAGATATAGTCGCAGCAAAAGCCAAGTAGGCTTTGTTTCTTTCATCACCTTCTTTTCTACCGTCGGAATCTTACTTGGTGTCGCTTCACTTATTACAGTTGTCTCGGTAATGAACGGTTTTGAGCAAGAGTTAAAAAAACGTATTTTAGGCATTGTGCCACACGTGATCGTTAGTGACTTATCATCAAGTGAAAATAAGCAAAATACGACTAATAATTGGCAAGATTTACGTGAAACTTTACTTACTACTCCGCACGTATTACAAGTGACGCCGTTACTTGAGAGTGAAGCATTGATTCAATCTTCTACAGCACTGCAAGGCGTAGTAATCCAAGGCATTATTCCTCAGTTTGAACAGAACAACATAATCAACACTCACATGGTTGCCGGTAGCATGGATAACTTATCTCAGCAAAAATACTCGCTGATTATTGGGCAATCTTTGGCAAATAAATTACAAGTTAATTTAGGCGATGAAGTGCGTTTAGTATTACCCAATAAAAGTGTTTTCACCCCAATGGGCAGAATACCTGTGCAACGAGTTTTTCAAATTGCAGGTATCTTTCATATTGGCTCGCAAGTAGATGACGCTATGGTCTATGTTGATAGTCAATATGGTGCCAAACTTCTAAGGCGACAAGGTGATGGCATCGATAAATTACGTTTGTATTTAGATGATGCATTTAAGGCGCAACAAGTTGTTGAATCAATACAGAGTATTCATCCTCCCTCTGCGTTAACTGCAATAAATTTTACTACCTGGGATGAAAGCCAAGGGGCTCTATTTTCAGCAGTTAAAATGGAAAAAAATATGATGTGGTTAATGTTGAGTTTAATTGTTGCAGTGGCTGCGTTTAATATTGTTTCAGCACTTGTCATGGTGGTGGTAGAGAAGCAGGCCGAAATAGCGATACTAAAGACGCTTGGTTTGGCACGTTTTGAGGTCATCAAAATATTTATTACTCAAGGTATGGTAAATGGCTTGTGGGGGGTAACTCTTGGCGGAATTTTCGGGGTAATTTTAGCGCTAAACTTAAACGATTTCATGGTAATGATTGGGGTTAACCTTTTCGGTTTTGGCGTGAAAGAACTTCCTATTAAACTTGAATGGTTAGATGTATTCATCATAATCATCTCGGCGCTATCAATGAGTTTTCTTGCTACATTGTACCCAGCATATCAGGCCTCAACAACAAAACCTGCCAAGATATTACGAAACGAATAAGGGCAAAATTTAATGGAAAAAGTTTTACGGTGCTGTCAACTTTCTAAGTCTTATAAGCAAGGTGACATTGAAACTACAGTTTTAACTAATCTCGAGCTAACTGTGACTAAGGGAGAACTTATTGCGGTTGTTGGCAGCTCTGGCTGCGGAAAAAGTACCTTTTTACACCTCGCTGGTGCTCTTGATACCCCAAGTTCAGGACAAGTGTTTATTAATGATGTTGATATTCACCAGCTATCAGATAAACAGCGAGCTAAATTTAGAAATCAACATATAGGATTTATTTATCAATTCCATCACTTAATGATGGAGTTTAGTGCCCAAGAAAATGTCGCGATGCCGTTGATGATTCAGGGTGAAAAACCGCGCGTGGCACTTTTAGCGGCTAGTGAAATGTTAAAAAAAGTTGGCTTAAGTCATAGAATTGATTATCGACCTTCACAATTATCTGGTGGTGAACGTCAACGTGTTGCAATAGCTCGAGCCCTTGTGACAGAGCCTTCATTAATACTAGCGGATGAACCAACCGGTAATTTAGATACTGATACAGCAGAGCAAATTTATCAGTTGATTCGAAGTTTAAATAATAGTGTTCAGACAAGTTTTGTTATTGTTACTCATGACTTAGCATTAGCTAGTAGGATGGATAGACAGGTCAAATTAGTCAAAGGCAAGTTGATATCTTGTGTCGATGAAAATAACTCAACAGATTCACTTTCTCCAAATGAATGCCAAGAAACCTCTCAGGTAAGTAATGCGCAGGTAAATAAAAACCATGTTTAAACCGTTAAGTATTTTTTTAGGCTGGCGTTATGTGCGAAGTCGTCACGGTAATGGCTTTTCAGCCTTTATATCTGCTTCATCTACTATTGGTATAGCTTTAGGGGTTACTGTACTTATTGTTGTGCTCAGTGCCATGAATGGCTTTGAGCGTGAATTATCTCAAAAGTTACTCTCAATCGTACCTCATGTAGAACTTATTAGCGTCAATGAGCCAATAAAGAATTGGCCTCAACGCATAAAAAAAATACAACATGAACAGCAGGTCATTGCGGCGGCACCTTTAATAAAAATGACGGGTATGTTGCAGCATGGTTTAAAGCTTAAAGCGATAGAAATAAGAGGCGTGGATACTTTACTCGAAACTCAAGTATCTCAAATTAAAGATTATATCACAGTCGGTAAGTGGCAAGCATTAACGGCAAGTGATGTAAACCAAAACACTATTATTGTTGGTAGTGGTGTCGCAAAAAAACTCGGGGTAGGGCTTGGCGATACTATTCAATTATTATTACCTCCGCCACAAGGACAAACTGATATTAAACAAGTTTTCTCTGCACCATTAACGTTAAATGTTACCTTGGTTGGCATTTTTAAATTTGGCGGCACAATTGACGATAGTTTAGCTTATATGCCACTTACTCAAGCAAATCAGCTAATGGGCTATCAGGAAAATGAAACGCAAAGTATTCGGCTAACCGTTAACGATGTTTTTTCCGCGCCTAAAATAGCTAGACAAGTCGCGTACAATTTCGACCATTATGTCTACATCAATAACTGGACCCGAACTCAAGGGCATTTGTATAACGATATTCAGCTGGTAAGGACGGTGATGTTCATTGTTCTGGTATTGGTTATAGCCGTTGCCAGTTTTAATATAGTTTCAACGTTGATCATGGCAGTCAATGAAAAACAAGGTGATATTGCTATTTTAAAGACCATGGGAGCCAGTGCTCAAACCATTATGTTTGCCTTTATTGCTCAAGGCCTAGTTAATGGTGTGATCGGTAGCTTTTTGGGAGCATTTTGTGGGGTATATCTGTCGTTGAATTTGACAAATATCATTATCAAATTAGAGCAATTGATGGGGGTAACCTTTTTATCAGGAGACGTATACTTTATTAATTACCTACCAAGTGTCTTATACTTAAGTGATGTCTATGCGACTGTTTTAACAGCGTTAATCATGAGTTTAATGGCAACTATTTATCCTGCATGGCGAGCAACTAAGGTAGAGCCAGCTCAAGTCTTAGGACAGCAATAAACACTCATTACAACATGTTTTACTTGTTCACGCTAAACAAACTTATTCTGTAAAAACCAGGTAAAAAAAAGCCCACAACAATTGTTGCGGGCCAACTATAATAACAAGTTGATAGAAGGAAGTTAAATTCCAAGAAACATGTCAGAGAGAAAAGATAGTAATCTATCATTTCAACGTAATCTAGTTAATGATATCTCCTTGGGAGTTTGAGAAAAACATCATTGCGCTAACTCAGAAAACATGGACATATTAATGAGTTATGATTGCGGTAACAAACTAAAAAAAATAATTTTTCGCATTAGAAAAACTAATGTGAAAGCTTGCTGTTTCTACTGGTGAATGATTATTCTTAACTTATAAATAATGTTCGATTAATGGCTGTTATTCGTGAATTTTTATGCATAAATTTTTGCGATAATTTTACTTTTTTAACGGGGCAATAGCTTTATTAACTAATTTTGCTCAAGTGTATTGGTACATTAACTTAATAAATGAGCAACAATGTGGTGTGTATAGAGAAGTGATGATGTTGAGCGGGGAAGTCGGCCTAATAAAATAAACTATTAGGCCTTATTGAGTTATTGCTTAGCTAAAGTTTGCTTGAGCAAAATCCCAGTTTGCTAATGCCCAAAAAGCATTTAAGTAATCAGGTCTAAGGTTACGGTAATCTATATAGTATGCGTGCTCCCATAGATCAACAGTAATCAGAGGCGTGACACCTTCACTAGTTAATGGCGTTTCAGCATTTGAAGTATTGACAATCGCTAAGCTACCGTCAGCATTTTTTACCAACCAAGTCCAGCTAGCACCAAAATTGTTAATAGCACTGTCAGTAAATTTAGCTTTAAACTCTTCAAATGAACCAAAGCTATTATTGATTGCTGTGAGTAATTCACCGGTTGGTTCTCCGCCACCATTAGGGCTGAGACTATGCCAATAAAAAGTGTGGTTCCAGATTTGAGCAGCATTATTAAAAATACCAGCAGAAGATGTCTTTACAATATCTTCTAAGCTTTTGTTCTCAAATTCTGTACCACTAATTAAACCATTAAGTTTAACAACGTAGGTATTGTGATGTTTGCTGTAGTGAAATGATAACGTTTCCGCTGAAATGTGTGGCTCAAGTGCATTTTGCTCGTAAGGTAATGCAGGTAATTCAATTGCCATTGCTCTCTCCTAATTGTATTACTGTTTTTCCACCAAAAGTAGGTGTGTTTTCATGTTAACTTGAGTAAAATGCTCAAGTATTATTTTTAGAACTGGTTATTATATAGGTATTGATGTATTTAGATTCAAGGCTTTAATGTTATTTTAATTATAACAATTTAAACAATAGTGCTTATTCTCTTGCTAAAAGGAGTTGAAAATTTATTTTTCATCTCCATATGCTAGATAAATGAAGAGTAACAGAATAAGTATTAATTAATAGAGGGTATTATGGAAACAATTGAACGCATTAAACAACAAATTAGCGAAAATTCTATCTTGCTATATATGAAAGGGTCTCCTAAATTACCTAGTTGTGGTTTTTCATCACAAGCTTCACAAGCGTTGATCTCTTGTGAGGAAAAGTTTGCTTATGTTGATATTCTTCAAAATCCAGATATACGTGCGGAATTACCTAAATATGCCGATTGGCCTACGTTTCCGCAACTTTGGGTTGAGGGGGAGTTAGTTGGCGGTTGTGACATCATTTTAGAGATGTTTCAACAAGGTGAATTACAGACGTTAGTGAAAGAAGCCGCTGCAAGAAGTGCTTCCGCAGAAAAATAATTTGATTTAGATACTGAATATTAATTATTTAGTAACGGGTTGATAATTAATGATTTGCCTTAATATCATAGGTAAATAATATTTTTTAATAAAAATGGAGAATAAAATGAGCGTATTAGTTGGTCGTCCAGCACCAGACTTTACTGCCGCAGCAGTATTAGGTAGTGGTGAAATTGTAGATAGCTTTTCATTAAGTGAAGCAATTAAAGGTAAAAAAGCTGTAGTATTTTTCTACCCACTAGATTTTACTTTTGTTTGTCCATCTGAGTTATTAGCTTTTGATCATCGTATGGATGAATTTAAAAGCCGTGGTGTAGAAGTAATTGGTGTTTCAATTGATTCTCAATTTTCTCATAATGCATGGCGTAACACTCCAGTAAACGAAGGTGGTATTGGTCCAGTTAAATACACTTTAGTTGCTGATACTAAACATGAAATATGTCAAGCATACGATGTTGAGCATCCAGAAGCTGGCGTAGCTTTCCGCGGTTCGTTCTTGATCGATGAAGAAGGCAATGTTCGCCATCAAGTTGTTAATGATTTACCACTTGGTCGTGATGTTGATGAAATGTTACGTATGGTTGATGCATTACAATTCCATCAAGAGCACGGTGAAGTTTGTCCTGCAGGTTGGAACAAAGGTGATAAAGGGATGACAGCGTCTCCAGAAGGTGTTGCTTCTTATCTAACTGACAATGCAGATAACCTTTAAGTCATTGCCTATCGTTTAGTTAATTAAACGATGATGACAAAAAAACCGCTTTATAGCGGTTTTTTTGTCAGGAAAATTCGACCATAGCCAATTATTCTTCTTTAGTTGCAGCTAAAGGCCAACCACCTAAAGCTCGCCATTTATTTACAATATAACAAAATAGCTCAGCAGTTCTCTGTGTATCGTATAATGCGCTGTGTGCTTCACTATTGTTAAAGTCAATATTGGCAGCCAAACAGGCTTTGGCTAGTACTGTTTGCCCCAAAGCAAGTCCAGCTAATGTAGTAGTATCAAAGCTAACAAAAGCATGAAAAGGGCTGCGTTTTATGTTACAACGTTCAGTCGCGGCATTTAAAAAGCCTAAATCAAAGGCAGCGTTGTGAGCAACAATGATTGCACGTTGACAACCCACTGCTTTCATTTTTTTACGAACTATTTTAAAAAGAGCTTTTAGCGCTTCACTCTCATCGACAGCACCACGCAAAGGGTTTGAAGGATCTATTCCGGTGAATTCTAGCGCTTTTGGCTCTAAGTTGGCCCCCTCAAAGGGTTCAATATTAAATTGTATTGTTTCATCGATTGAAAAATCACCGGTTGCTTCATCTAAATGTAAGACTGAGGCAGCTAACTCCAGTAGCGCATCAGTTTTGGCATTAAAACCAGCGGTTTCTACATCGATCACAACTGGAAAATAGCCGCGAAATCTTTGGGCAAAAGTTGATTTACTTTTTTCAATTGTAGGCGTTATTTGCTGGATATCTATAGAGCTTGATTCAGACATTGGTCACTAGTATTAATGGAAAGATTTGATGAGGGTGATTATCGCAGAAAGTTAATTTAAAAACGACAATGAAAGTGATTTCTAGTTAAGTTAGTTTATTTTCACCTTGAAAAGCGATATTTCATTGATAAAATGCTAAAGTTATTTACGTTTAGGGCGATAGCTTTATATATCTACTCTGGGCTTACTAAAATTTAGCTATCAATATTGTGCAAAATTATGAAAAAATTAATCACAACCATGAGCGTTTCATTTCTGATATTAACTAGCCTAACTGTTGGCTTGCATATTAATGATGCTGATGCGAGTATGCGCCAGTATAGTGCAGATATTCATACCTCACAATGGCAACTGTCCGATGATTCGCGTCTACAATGCACCTTATCACACCAGATTCCTCGTTATGGTGAAGCTCGATTTTCAGCAAAAGCGAGTCGCCATTTAAATATGGAATTTGAGCTAGATATGATGCTCTTACCAGATAACTATTCTTTAGCTGAAGTTAAAAGTGTTGCACCAAAATGGCAACCTGGTGTTGGCTCTCGAACTATAGCTAATATGAAAATACATAAACAGTTTAACCCTAGCTTACCTAAAAAGGTAGCTTGGACCATGTTGAGTGAATTAGAGCAGGGAATGAGCCCAACTTTCTATTACAATGATTGGTATAGTGAGCAAGACAGAATCTCTGTGGGTCTTTCAACTGCAAGGTTTAAGAAAGCTTATAAAGATTTTGTTGCTTGTATAGGAAATTTACTCAATTACAGTTTTGATGATATTGCCTATACCGTGCTGAATTACCAATCAAGTAGTGATAAATTTACCAAAGCATCAGAAAGACGTATTGAAATGATACGCGAGTATTTAAGTTTAGATCCAAACTTAGAGCTAGTATTAATTGATGCATATTCAGATAGTTATGGTGGCCGATGGTCGAACCTGAAGTTATCTGAACGTCGAGCAGCTAAAATCCGTGATTATTTTGTTAAAAACGGCATAGATGTCAATAGAATAGAAGCCAAAGGTTATGGTGAAAAACGTCATATTGCCTCAAATGATACTAGCCTTGGTCGAGGAAATAACCGCAGGGTAGTTATTCAAATGCAAAAACCATAAGCTTAATAAGAAGTTTATTTATACTATTGTAAATAATTCTTGATGTTTACTTGATATAAGTTGCAAACAATCTAATCTAAACTATTGAACAGGCCTGCAGATTCAAAGTAATCTACAGGCCTGTTTTTTCTTTGCTCAATATGGGCATAAGCTTTACTCTAAGGTAAAAAATATCATGACAAATTTTTCAAAGCTGTATTTATTATTCAGCTTTATATTCGCGGCGTTTGCACCTATTGCATTGGCACATGAAACTGCAATTTACCCACATAGCGAGCGAACAAAATTAACCGACGCATATACTTATGCAAACTATGACCAAGTAAAAGCACGCCATATATATCTGGATCTTAATGTAGATTTTGATAAAAAATCTCTATCGGGCTTTGCTGAATTAAGCCTGGATTGGTTAACCAAGGAAAACGTCCCCGTTATTCTAGATACTCGAGATTTAGTGATTCATAGTGCGATGGCACAAAACAGTCAAGGTCATTGGGTAAAATTAAGCTATGAGCTTGCAGAACGTGATGATGTTTTAGGCAGTAAGTTAACCCTTAACACTAAATTTCATGCAAAAAAAGTTCGCGTTTATTATAACTCGACAGAAAAAGCCTCGGGTTTACAGTGGTTATCAGCTGAACAGACGGCAGGCAAAGATAAGCCATTCTTATTTAGTCAAAACCAAGCCATTCATGCACGTTCTTGGATACCAATTCAAGATACCCCTGGAGTACGAATTACTTATTCTGCCCGTATTACCACTGATAAAGACTTGTTAGCGGTAATGAGTGCGAATAATGAGCCCGATACCGAACGCGATGGTGACTATTTCTTTACAATGCCCCAAGCCATTCCCGCTTATTTGATTGCCATTGGTGTCGGTGACCTTCATTTTAAAGCCATGAGTCATCAAACCGGTATTTATGCTGAATCTTATATACTCGATGCTGCCGTTGCAGAATTTGATGATACCCAAGCAATGATTGATAAAGCTGAAAAAATGTATGGGAAATACCGCTGGGGTCGCTATGACTTATTGATGTTACCACCCAGTTTTCCTTTTGGTGGCATGGAAAACCCTCGTCTTTCATTTATAACTCCCACGGTTGTCGCTGGTGATAAAAGCCTTGTTAACTTAATTGCTCATGAACTTGCTCATTCTTGGTCGGGAAACTTAGTGACTAATGAGAGCTGGCGTGATCTTTGGCTAAACGAAGGCTTTACTAGTTATGTTGAAAATCGCATTATGGAAGCTGTTTTCGGCACAGAGCGTGCGGTAATGGAACAAGCACTTGCTACACAAGATTTAAACGCAGAAATAGCAGAGCTTGATGCTGGCGATACCCAATTATACATTGACCTTAAAGGTCGTGATCCTGATGATGCTTTTTCAGGAGTACCCTATGTCAAAGGTCAGCTTTTCTTAATGTTTTTAGAAGAAAAGTTTGGTCGTGAACGTTTCGACGCTTTTGTGCTGGAGTATTTTGACAATCATGCTTTTCAAAGTTTAGGTACGGCAAATTTTGTTAAATATCTTAAGGCTAATTTAATAGATAAATATCCAAATATTGTCGCTGATAAGGAAATTAACGAATGGATCTTTATGGCTGGTTTGCCAAGTTATGCACCGCAACCGACATCAAATGCATTTACCCTCATAGATCAAAATATTAAGCAGTTAACAGCAGATGAGATCACCTTAGAACAATTACCCACAGCGCAGTGGACTTTGCACGAATGGCTACATTTTATTAATAACTTACCGCTAGATATTAATCGTAATCGCATGGTTGACTTAGACAAGGCATTTGATTTAACCAACAGCAATAACGCTGAAATTGCTCATGCATGGTATTTGTTATCTATACGCGCAGGTTATAATGAAGTTTATCCGGCTATGGCAACTTATTTAAAAAGTATTGGTCGACGTAAGCTGATAGTACCGCTTTATAAAGAATTAGCGAAAAATGCAAAAAGTAAAGCATGGGCGGCTGAAGTTTATCAACAAGCAAGGCCAGGCTACCATGGTTTAGCTCAAGGTACAGTTGATGCAGTTTTGAAATAATTTTGCCGACACTATAAATTAATGTAAAAGGCCTGAATTCGAGTGAATAGTGAAATCAGGCCCAGATAGTAGCTAATAAGTCGCATTTACATGTCGAAGTTATTTAAAAAATAGAGTCTTTTTTATTATAGCTGTTCGTGTGATAGATATATTAGACGCTATGTAGATTAACTATTGCTTTCAATCATCACATCTACCTGACGTTTTTTATTTTGCTGAGAAATGACAACTCGCATTTTTTCAGCACCTTCTGCATATTTAAGTGTTAATCGACCACGTTTACGCTCTTGAGAAAGTGGCTCTCCAAAGGCTTGTCGATAGAAATCTATCACTTGTGATTCACCTGCATGGGAGAAGTAATTAATGACAGCAGGCAAAGAATCACTGAATTCGGCAAACACTTGAGCGTCCTCTAGTATTGGAATGTCTATCACACCATTGTTAATAACAGCGCTGAAGACCTCCTCTTCAGGCTCTGCTATGCTTGGCTCTAAAATAATAGGTGCAGCTTGAGCAGGCTGCTCTTCTATAACTGGAGATGAAGAGCATGCGCTAATACCTAAAGTGATCATACTAAGTAAGCTCAAGTGTTTAATCGCTTGTTTTACTCTCATTTAAGTTAGTTCCATTCAAGTTTAATTTTATATATTTTTTTCAATATATATGATTTTTATCTTTAAGGCGATAACAGGACTAAAAATAGCTTAAAAAACAGTTGATTTTAATCATCCTTGCAAGAGGTTTGATTGCTATTGCTACATTGTTTTAAATTTTATTTTTATAACAATCTACCCATAAAGCTGTGGCCCCGCATATTGCCACAGGCATAACGATAAGGTTAACAACAGGAATCATTGAGAAAACAGTAACAGTGATGCCGAAACTATAACTTAAGCCTTTATTCTGATTCAGTATTATTTTCATTTGGCCAAAAGGAACCTTATGGTTATCAAATGGGTAATCTTTATATTGTATCGCCATCATCCAGGCAATGAAGAGAAACCAAATAACTTGGCCAATAATGGGTAGCAAACATAAAATAATGAAAAAACCAATTGCACGCGGTAGATAATAGCTAAGCTTTTGCCATTCTCTTGTTAGTGTTCTTGGGATGTCTTTGACAATATCAAGCATATTCCCTTGAGGGCTTGGTTGACCGCTCAGTATCGACTCTATTTTCTCCGACAATATGCCATTAAAGGGGGCTGCTAGCCAATTAGCTACGGTACTAAATATAAAGGAGAATATAACCAGTACCGTTAACACCGCTAAAGGCCATAAGATCATACTTAACCAATCTAACCAACTAGGTAACCAAGCCATAAATTTTGCCATGTAGGCGTCTAATTCTGTAAAAAGAAAATAAAACGCAACACTAAATAATAAAACATTGATTAGTAGCGGGATAAAAACAAAGCGACGCACACCTCTTTGCCTGATTAAGCTAAAGCCTTTAAAAAAATAACTCGCGCCACTACTATGTTCAATGTTACCGGAGTTTGGGTTGAAATGAGAATGCGACATGTCGAAACAATAATCCCTTAAGGTGATATTTATCGTGAAAGTATAAAAGCTTCTTTTGCATTTTTACAACATTAACTTGTTACAAATTTGCCAAAACTCTGGTAAAGTTTTCGGTTAATATACAGCGATAAGAATCGTACGAAAAAATAGCAATCAAGAGAGTAAATAGGCTCGAAAATGCAAGATAACTTTAGAAATGTCTTAATTATACTTAGCGCCATTGCCATTACCGCCATTTTTATTCACGGCTTATGGACAATCAGGAAACAAAAGAATCCTTATAAACTTAAAACTTCTAAAACGAAAGTTGAACCGATCACCAGAGATTTTGATGGTAAGGGTTTTGATCAAGATGGTGTTGGGCAGGCAAAAGTTAAAGCTAAAGTTACCGAGCCGAGTGATAAATTAAATGAAGAAGATGAAGCCGTTGCTGCCCATGTTCTATCCTCTGGTACTGAGTTGCCCGATGACCTTTCTAAAAGTCAGATATTAATAAAGAATGATGTTTTAGGTGGCTTAGTTGCTAAGCAATCTCAACAAAGACAGGAAACACCAGAGCTAAGCTCGACAACTAAATTAGATGATTCACTTCAAGATGACTGGTTTAAAGAAGAAAATAATACTCAATTTTCTAAGGATGAAGTCGGTGATGAGTTAGTCCCGGAGACTAAAACTGCAGAAGTCACTATTGAGCCTTTATATGAACAACCGGTTATTCAAGCAAAACCTGTTAGAACGCCAATAAAAAAAGTGACGAAGTCGACATCAAAAGCGAGTTTAAAGCGAAATCAAATGGAAATTGATTTTGACAATCTGAGCAATGAGAATACTGCCTCAGAAACCAAACCTGAACCAGCAACAAAAAAAGTGGCAGCTCAGCTTGAGCCAGAAGTTATCAGTTTATCTGTGGTTATGCCGCCAAATCAACAGATGTTTGGTGCAGCATTATTACCAAGCCTATTAACCCTTGGTTTGAAATATGGTGACATGAATATTTTTCACCGCCATGAAGATAATGCTGGTAATGGTAAAGTTACTTTTAGCTTAGCTAACATAATGAATCCTGGCTCGTTCGATTTAGATAACATGGAAAGTTTTGCTACCCGAGGAGTCAGCTTATTTATGACTCTGCCAAATGCAGGTGAACCATTGAGTGTTTTTAATAATATGTTAAATGCGGCTAAACAATTGGCAACGGAATTTAACGGGCAAGTTATCGATGATAAACGTAATGTTATGACTAAACAAACTGAGCAACATTACCTTGGTAAGATACGAGAGTATGATCGTAAAAGTCGAATTGCTCATGTTGAATGAACATTAAGTAATTAAATATTTATCACAAAATGTTTATTGATGACGGGCGCTTGCCCGTTTTTATTAGCTTATACATTTAAATTTTTAGTCCAAATCACAGTTATCATTCATTTAGCTAAATCAGGTAATCCTCAACTTTAGTGAACCATTATATGTCAAATATCAAAGAAAAAATTGCTCAGTTACAGCAACAGCTTAATCAGTATAATCATGAGTATTATGTCTTAGATCAACCAAGCGTCCCTGATGCTGAATATGACCGATTAATGAAAGCGTTAATTAGTCTAGAACAAGCAAATCCTGAACTTAAAACGATCGACTCGCCTAGTCAGAAAGTTGGTGGCCAAGCTTTAAAGTCATTTACTCAGGTAACACATCAGTTGCCTATGCTTTCTCTTGATAATGTTTTTTCATTAGACGAATTTGATAGTTTTGTTAAGCGTATAAAGGATAGGTTGAAAAACAATCAGTCATTAAGCTTTTGTGCAGAGCCAAAACTAGATGGTTTAGCCGTTAGCTTACGTTATGAAAAAGGACTGTTAGTGCAAGCCGCGACGCGTGGAGATGGCAGTGTTGGTGAAAATATCACTGAAAATATTCGCACCATTAAATCTATTCCATTAAAACTTATCGGAGATTCAGGGCAAGATTTTCCTGACATTGTTGAAGTTCGCGGTGAAGTTTTCATGCCTAAAAAAAGCTTTGATGCTTTAAATGAACAGGCTAAAAAGCGGGGTGACAAAGGCTTTGCCAATCCACGAAATGCTGCTGCTGGTAGCCTTCGCCAACTTGACTCAAAAATTACGGCTCAAAGAAATTTAGCTTTTTACGCTTATAGTCTAGGTTTTGTCGGAGAAAGTAGCACAACTAATAAAGATCTCACTGCAGAGTTTTTTGCTAACTCACACTACAAAAGGCTATGTCAGATAAAAGCTTTAGGTTTGCCGATGTGCCCAGAAGTACGCTTGCTCGATAGTGAGCAAGCTTGTCAGAATTTTTATCAAGATATTTTAACCAAACGTGCTGATTTAAGTTATGAAATTGATGGCACGGTATTAAAGGTTGATGATATTAGTTTGCAACAACGCTTAGGTTTTGTTGCTCGCGCACCTCGTTGGGCAATCGCTTATAAATTTCCGGCACAAGAAGAATTAACATGTGTTGAAGATGTCGAATTTCAAGTGGGCCGCACCGGTGCAATAACTCCTGTAGCTCGATTAACTCCGGTTTTTGTTGGCGGGGTAACTGTCTCGAATGCCACCCTACATAATCAAGATGAAATAACTCGTTTAGGATTGAAAATTAACGACACAGTTGTTATCCGACGTGCGGGTGATGTTATCCCACAAATCGTCAGTGTTGTGAAAGAAAAGCGTCCAGAAGATGCTATAGATATTATTTTTCCTACTGTATGCCCTGTTTGTGATTCTGTCGTAGCAAAACCAGAAGGCGAAGCCGTACTCAGATGTACCGCAGGTTTGTTTTGTGAGGCACAAAGGAAAGAAGCGATAAAGCACTTTGCTTCTAGAAAAGCTCATGATATCGATGGCTTAGGCGATAAATTAGTTGAGCAACTTGTCGATGAAAAATTAATTAATACCCCTGCAGACCTATTCAACCTGACTGAAATTCAGGTGAGCACTATGGAACGTATGGGCAAGAAGTCGGCTACTAAGTTAATTGCCAGTCTTGACGTCGCCAAAGAGACTACTTTGGCGAAGTTTATCTACGGTTTGGGAATACGTGAAGTGGGGGAGGCTACTGCCGCAAATCTGGCTAATCACTTTTATACCTTATCAGCCATCGAAGCTGCATCTCTTGAAGACTTACAAAAAGTACCTGATGTCGGCGAAGTTGTTGCCAACAATATTGTTAATTTCTTTAAAGAAGCCCATAACCTTGCAGTTGTTGCTAACCTAAGTGCTGTAATGCATTGGCCCAGTATTGAAGTTAAGTCGCCAGGAGACTTACCACTTGCTGAGAAAACTTTTGTTTTAACCGGTACATTAACGCAAATGGGGAGAACTGAGGCCAAGACTGCCTTACAATCGCTTGGTGCCAAGGTGTCTGGTAGTGTTTCTAAGAAGACACACTTTGTTGTCGCTGGAGATAAGGCAGGCTCAAAGTTAAATAAAGCGCAAGAGCTTCAAATCCCAGTGCTTAGCGAAGCGGGTTTAGTTGATTTACTCAAAGAGCATGGTATAACACTTTAAGCGTTAGTCTTTAGGTAAATTTTGTTTTGAAAATAATAAGGAGGTGGGACTTGAGTGCTTTGATAGTAGATGTATTTACTGATTTAGGGCAATGGTTTCGCCCCTATCAATATCAAGCAGCTTTAGCCATGATTGCGACATTATTAGTTATCTTTGGCAATGAAATAAACAATACGGTAAGGAGACTTGTTGCCAAGCAGCACTTTATTGTTAGAACGTTAGTTTTTATATTGGTTTGTGCATTTGGTTATGGCTTGTTAACCGTTTGGTTGACAAGTTTACTTGCCGGGTTATTGGCAAAAGTAGCTAGTCTATATTTGCTGCCTTTGGTTTTTATAATATTTTTTTTATTAGGCATGTACGCACAAAAACAACGCCATATTTAAGGTAAGAAAAATTCTTATATCCAGAGCTGACTTATTGCGTGAAAATTGAGCGCTTAAATAGTTAAATAATAGTGAGAGCAATATTAAGTAAACTCAGTTGACTATATCTTATACCTCTTAGGAATTTAATGTTATTGTCAATGGCTTAAGCTGTTTTAGCCGTTAATCGCCAAAAAGCAAACCCAGCGACAAAGAATAATACCATAGGATAAAAGGCATGGCTTACTACTGATAGCGGAGAAATACCTAACGTTGCGCCGAGTAACAGAGCTTGAGCTCCATAAGGTAAAATGCCTTGATTAATACAGGCGAAAACATCCAATAAACTTGCCGACTGTGCAGGCGATATTTCACCATCATTTGCAAGGTTTTTTGCAGTATCACCGGTAATAATAATTGATACTGTATTATTGGCAGTAAAAAAATTACATACAAAGGCAAGTCCGGCGATACCAAGTCCAGCAGCTCGTTTATTATTATTTGGTATCAGTTTTCTTACCAATTTTTCAATAATTTCAGTTAACGCAGTTAAACCTCCTTGCTGACGGACTAACTCACTTAAACCAC
Source organism: Colwelliaceae bacterium MEBiC 14330 (assembly GCA_040779365.1). GTDB lineage: Bacteria > Pseudomonadota > Gammaproteobacteria > Enterobacterales > Alteromonadaceae > Colwellia. Next base: position 248,187 of record JBFONR010000001.1, on the reverse strand, counting down.
CAATGAACAGCGATAATATAAAGATGTCCTGCATACTAGAAAAACCAGCGGTGATATCTTTCAGCCAAGTACTAAGTTGATAACCATTAGTGATCATACCGATAGCTGCAGCTAATAAGATACCCAGTGTTAAGACGACAAATACATTAACGCCCATCAGTGCTAAGATCAGAATAACTAGATAAGGTATTAAACCTGCAAAGGCCACTTCTGTATTTAACACATGGTTTACTTCACCACCGATTAAAGTAAAAATAACCAAACATACTAATGCCGCAGGAACAGCGAATTTAAAGTTCACCCGAAATTTATCTTTCATATGCGCACCTTGGCTTCGGGTTGAGGCGATAGTTGTATCTGAAATAATAGATAAATTATCACCAAAGATAGCCCCTGAAACTAGACAGCCAGCAACAACTGCTGCATCAAGGTTGGCAGATTCAATAAAACCAAGTGCGACTGGCGCTATTGCTGCAATAGTGCCCATTGAAGTGCCCATCGCGGTTGATAAAAAGGCGGCTACAAGAAAGAGCCCTGGTAATAATAGATAATCGGGAAATATCGCTAACCCTACTTGTACACTGGTATCAACACTGCCTGTTGCCTTTGCCACAACAGCAAAAGCTCCTGCTAGTAGGTAGATAATACACATAGTTACTATGTTGGCATGACCAGCGCCGCTAATAAAATATTTTATTTGTTTGTCGATGGTAGTTTGGGACAGATATTTACCAAGACTAATTGATATTATCACGGCGGGAATAATGGCAATGCTAGCAGGCAATTGATAAAAAGCAAAGTCAACACCTTGCAGAGATAGCAGTATTCCCGTGCCTAGAAAAAGCCCTAAGAATATAGCAAAAGGCAACAAGGCGAATAAGTTATGTATTGGTGCTGGCTTGTCGGTCATAGGGATATCTTGGCTATCAGTAAGTATAATTTTTGCATTATAAAAGTAATATAAAACATGTCAATGTGGATGTTTAGATGGCTAAAGTTGGGTGTAGCAAAGGCCAGCTGTTTAGTCGATGACCTTTTATTGCTCTAGAGTCTAGCGAGGCATGGGTGCGGAGAAGTTTATGGCTCTGTTTGCGATTGCTCATCAGACCAAGCCAGAGCAATATTATAATGTTCAACCACCTTATCTTTATTAAGCTTTAGTTTCTCCATGACAATACTTGTTTTATCCCATTCAGCTTTTTCAATAAACTCAACAAGTTTTATTAATGCTGCCATCACGCCTTTATGCGTCAAAAGCGGCTCTTTAATATCTTGTGATAAAGGCAATTTTTCTAATATACTAGCCATTTCTTCATCTAAAATAGCATCTATCATTGATAAAAGCCCTGTTAGAAAAGCTATAGAGATATCAAGTTGTGTAGGGATATCTTGCGCAACTAATTCACAGAATTTAGCGCGTGTCATAGCAAGGTTAATTAATTCTGAGGGCTTGTCAGGATTGGCTGTTACGGCAAACATCAAACCTATAAAACGTTTTAACTCACCTGAGCCTAAAATAACTAAGGCCTGTTTAATGGTTGAAATCTCACTGCGTCGTTTAAAAATAGCAGAGTTAGCATAACGAAGTAACTTATATGAAAGTGATACATCACGCTCAAAAACTCCCGTTATATTATTTAGATCGAGCTCTGTTTTCGAGGTTTCATAAAGTAATTCAGCCATAGCCATTTGGGAAGGTGATAAACTTTTAGTTTTTACCATTTCGGGTTTAGCAAAAAAATATCCCTGAAAATAATCAAAGCCCAAATTGAGCATTGCATTATATTCTTCGTAGGTTTCAACTTTTTCAGCGAGCATTTTTATGTGCGGATAATTTTTAGTAGCGGCGAGTATTTGCTTGATATCATCAAGACTACTGTCTTGGATATCGATTTTGATGATTTTGATATAAGGATAAAAATGAGCCCAAACATTTTGATGCTCATAATCATCTAAAGCAAGCGTATAACCTTTAGCATGTAAATCTTTACATAACGCGAGTAATTTTTTACCTGGCTTAACCGTTTCGAGGATTTCAACTACCACTTCATCAGGTGCTAGCATCTCAGGGTAACCTTTTTCTAAGGTTTCAAGAGTGAAATTGATAAAAGCAGTTTTACTACCGGTAAACTCACTAACGCCCATATTAAATTGGCTCGCTTCCACCATTTTGCTGGTGGCTTCATCACCATCAATATCAGGGAAAACGTTATCTATGCTGTCACGAAATAGTAATTCATAAGCAAAAAGGTTTTTGCTTTTATCTAAAATAGGTTGTCTTGCAGCGTAAAAATTCATAAAAATAGTTAACTTGATTATTCTTTTTAATGTTAATTACTATTGAATATATGGTATAGCGCTGTGTTTTGCATTAGATTTTTTATTTTTCTGTGTGGTTTGTTCAAAATTCAGCTCTTTGTAATATATTATTTACTTTATTGAAGAGCTGGACATGCATGTTGTATTTATCATTAAGGTTTCTTTATTTTGCTAATTTTGTTAGTTTAATCAATCTGATATTTCATAACACAATACTGCAGGTGTTTATTTTGGCCTTTGGAACTTTTATCTCATTAGCGCTTTATTTTATTGTTATGCTTTTAATCGGCTTATACGCATATCGAAAATCGACCAGTGATGTCGCCGGTTATATGTTAGGTGGTCGCAGTTTATCACCTAGCGTAGCTGCACTTTCTGCTGGTGCATCTGACATGAGCGGTTGGATGTTAATGGGATTACCCGGGGCTATGTACATCACTGGGCTCAGCAGTGTTTGGATTGCCATTGGTCTAGTGCTTGGCGCTTTCATTAACTATGTCGTTGTCGCACCACGTCTAAGAACTTATACTGAGGTAGCAAATGACTCGATAACTTTGCCTGATTTTTTTGAAAACCGATTTAACGACAAATCTCGTGTCTTAAGAATTGTTTCCTCATTCGTAATTGTCATTTTTTTTACGCTTTATACATCCAGTGGCATTGTTGCCGGTGGTAAACTGTTTGAAAGCTCATTTGGCTTAAACTATGAACTTGGCCTTTATATTACTGCAGGTGTTGTTGTTACATATACCTTGTTTGGTGGATTTTTAGCGGTCAGCTTAACTGACTTTGTTCAGGGCTGTATTATGTTTATTGCCTTAATCTTGGTACCTATAGTGGCAATTACTGAGGTAGGTGGTATTGCTGAGATGCATGCTATTATTGAGACGATTAACCCTGACATGTTAGACCTTTTTAGTGGTGTTTCTATCATTGGTTGTATTTCTGCCATGGCATGGGGCCTTGGTTATTTTGGACAACCACACATTATTGTTAGGTTTATGGCTATTCGTCACGTAAAAGATATGCCAACAGCGCGAAGAATTGGCATGAGCTGGATGATAGTTGCTATTGTTGGAGCTATGGCGACTGGCTTTTCAGGTATTGCTTATGTAGCAAAAAACGGTATTAAACTAGGCGATGCCGAAACTATTTTCATTGTTTTATCTCAGCTATTATTTAGCCCACTAATCGCTGGTTTTTTATTAGCCGCCATTTTAGCGGCGATCATGAGCACCATTTCATCGCAACTTTTAGTAACCTCTAGTTCACTAACCGGTGATATTTATCAAGCGTTTTTAAATCGTCGGGCAAGTGAAAAACAGTTAGTGCTGGTTGGCCGAATCTCAGTATTGATTGTCGCGCTGCTTGCCATATTCTTGGCATATGATCGTAATAGTAGTATTTTGAGTTTAGTGAGTAACGCTTGGGCTGGTTTTGGTGCTGCTTTCGGTCCAGTGGTTATTGGTGCTTTATACTGGAAAGGTATGACAAGAACTGGAGCACTAGCAGGTATTATTTCAGGCGCACTAACCGTGTTAATATGGATTTATGCGCCAATTACTATTAACGGGCAGTCATTAAGTGCATGGATGTATGAAATAGTACCAGGCTTTATTGTTTGTTCTCTAGCAATATACATTGCAAGTAAAGCTTCTGCTCCTGCAGATAAAAATATGTTGAGTAAATTTGATGAAATGTTAACCCATCATCAATAATATTATTGTTACTTTTACAAACTACCATCTTAAAAGCTAATTAGCAGGACTATTAGCTTTTTTTGTTGCTACTCTGGCTAATAGGCGCTAAACCATAGCTGGAGAATCTCTGAGCTAGCAGTTGTTAGTATATAATTTCAAGTTGTTCGCATTAGAGCTTTTATGCTAGAATCGCTGCAATTTTAAACCTACGATTAACTTGCTATAGCTTTAATGCGAAGTTACAACAACTTAATCATCAAAAAGACAATATAGTCTGGAGTTCCTATCAAATGAGTTTTGATACTATTGAACAACGTGTTAGCTATGGTGTAGGCCGTCAGTTAGGCGATCAACTTCGCAATAATCCTTTTAAAGAGTTTGATATCACTGCGGTACAAGCTGGTATTGCTGATGCTTTAGCAAGTGCTGCTAGCCAAGTTTCAGAAGAAGATTTAAACGAAGCTTTTAGTGTTGTTTCTAAAAAATTACAAGAGCAAGAGCAAGCGGCTGCTAAAGAAGCTGCTGCCGAAGGCGAAAAATTTTTAGCAGAAAATGCAAAACGTGATGAAGTAACCGTAACTGAATCTGGTTTACAATACGAAGTTATTTCAACAGGTGAAGGTGAAAAGCCTTCTGCTGAAAGTACCGTCTCTGTGCACTACCATGGTACCTTCCCTAACGGTGATGTTTTTGACAGTTCAGTTGAGCGTGGTCAACCAGCAGAGTTTCCGGTTAATGGTGTTATCCCAGGTTGGACAGAAGCATTACAATTAATGACAGAAGGTTCTAAATGGAAATTAACTATTCCATACAACCTCGCCTACGGAGAGCGTGGCTCTCAAGGTGCAATTCCTCCATATGCTACCTTAGTATTTGATGTTGAATTGTTAAGCATCAAGTAATTGAAGTTATTAATGATTAAGCCCTCTATGAGGGCTTTTTTTTAAGCAAAAAATAAATAGAAGTTTAATGATAGCAGACAAATTACAAAATTTATTTAAACAATACCAAAAAGCATTTCTTGCTTATGATATCAAAGGAGTTATGCGTTGTTATCACTTACCATGTACACTCAATACTCCGGAAAAAGTGGTTTTATTAGCAAACGAATCAGATTGTCATCAGGAATTTAGTGCAATATTCACTCAACTAAAAAGTGTTGCTACAAGTAATGTACTTGCTAAAAAAGCGTCTTATATGAAAGTGAGTGCACAGCTATATTTAGTGTGCATAGATTGGGATTTTATCGATGGCCATGGCCAGGTTTTTGCTGACTTTGCTGCGATTTATCATGTATTAGATATTGATGGCACATTTAAAATCATGAATGTTATTTCTCATGAGTTAGAGAGCTCGTTAACTTTAACCGAGCCTCTCAATTGGTAATAACCCCGAGATAGGCATGATTTAATTAATGAGTGAAAATCGATTATCGCATATGGATAACTGGCAACACGCTTTAAAAAAACAATAGAGAATATTATGAAAGTAAAAGTAGCTATTTTAGGCTGTAGTGGCCGGATGGGACGTAACTTAATTCAAGCGGCTTATGAGCATGAAAGCATAGAATTAGTTGGTGGTAGTGTTAGAAAATCTTCATCATTTGTTGATTTTGATTTAGGTGAATTAGCAGGCATTGGCGCGATTGGTATTCAGACCTCAACACAATTATCACAATTAGAGGCAGCGGACGTTTTTATCGACTTTACTTCAATTGAAACGACACTCGAAAATATTAATTGGTGTAAAGAGCATAATAAATCATTAGTAATAGGCACGACGGGTTTTTCTGATGAACAAGTGCAAATGATTGAACACGCGGGTAAAAAGATACCGTTAATTTTGGCGCCGAATACAAGTGTAGGCGTTAATTTAATGTTTAAGTTATTGCAAGTTACCGCTAAAGCAATTGGCGACTATACTGATATAGAAATTTTTGAAGCGCATCATCGATTTAAAAAAGATGCACCTTCAGGTACCGCGGTAAAAATGGGTCAAGTCATTGCTGATACTCTAGGACGAGATTTGAATAAAGTGGCTGTTTATGGTCGTGAAGGTATAACAGCAGAACGAGATAAAGAAACAATTGGTTTTGCAACCGTTCGCGCCGGCGATATTGTTGGCGAGCATACAGCATTTTTTGCTGATCTTGGCGAACGACTTGAAATTACCCATAAAGCAAGCTCTCGAATGACTTTTGCGCTTGGTGCTATGCGTGCTGCATTTTGGTTAAAAGATGCTGATGCTGGCTTCTATGATATGCAAGATGTTTTGGGTCTTAAAGACTAGATGGATGACGAAAACATTGACTAACTGGTCAATGTGTTATCAGCTAAAATCGTTTAAAATATCAAGGATAAGTTATTCTTTTAGCGCTTTGATGATTAAATGATGCGGAAATACATAAAAGAAAGACTTTTTATAAATTTTTACTAGACGAACTCACGGTACAAGCGTAGAATAAGTGGATTTTGTCAAAAATTTAGCTAAAACGCTGTTTTGTCAAAATCTTTGTATAGGAATTACAATATAAGCAAATGCAGGAAGCACCTTGTTGTTATGCGCGTTTACGTTTATTTCTTCTTTGGAGGTTACATTGGCTACATCTGCTATTTTAGTGCTTGAAGACGGCACGGTTTTTAAAGGCACCGCTATTGGTGCACAAGGCTCGGCTGTTGGTGAGGTGGTATTTAATACCTCAATGACAGGTTATCAGGAAATCCTTACCGATCCATCTTATGCAGAGCAGATTATTACGCTGACTTACCCGCATATTGGTAATACCGGTACGAATAGCGAAGATAGTGAATCCAGTAACATTGTTGCTAAAGGCCTTGTAATCCGTGATTTACCCTTACTTGCTAGTAACTTTAGAAATGAGCAAAGCTTGAGTGAATACTTAATTGCTAATAATATTTTAGGTATTGCTGATATTGACACGCGTAAATTAACGCGCATTTTACGTGAAAAGGGTGCACAAAATGGTTGTATTCTTACTTTAGATGATGTCAATGATCAAAGTCAGCAAGCTAGTGCACTTGCCCAAGCAAAAGCTTTTCCAGGTTTGAAGGGCATGGATTTGGCTAAAGTTGTCTCAACCAAAGAGCAATACGAGTGGACAGAAGGTAGCTGGACACTCAATTTAGGCAATGGTGCCGGCACTGGTTTTACTAAACCAGAAAAGTTTGAGCACCATGTTGTCGCTTATGATTTTGGTGCTAAAAGTAACATTTTACGTATGTTAGTAGACCGTGGTTGTAAATTAACTGTTGTGCCAGCACAAACACCAGCAAGTGAAGTATTAGCAATGAAACCTGATGGTATATTCTTATCAAATGGTCCTGGCGATCCGGAGCCATGTGATTATGCTATCTCGGCAATTAAAGAATTTCTAAGCACAGATATTCCTATATTTGGTATTTGTTTAGGGCATCAATTACTTGGTTTAGCCAGTGGTGCGACAACGATTAAAATGAAATTTGGTCATCATGGTGCTAATCATCCGGTGAAAGATTTTGACCGTAATGTTGTCATGATTACTTCGCAAAATCATGGTTTTGCTGTCAATGAGGAAAATTTACCGGCAAACCTTAAAGTAACCCATAAGTCATTATTCGATGATTCTTTACAAGGTATTCATCGTACTGATAAACCTGCTTTTAGTTTCCAAGGTCACCCTGAAGCTAGCCCTGGCCCTCACGATGCGGCGCCATTATTTGACCATTTTATTGATTTAATTAACGTATTTAAAGAAAGCAAATAGACTCACAAGACAAGAGAGAAAGACAACCATGGCAAAAAGAACTGATTTAAAAAGTATCTTGATCTTAGGCGCAGGCCCAATCGTAATTGGCCAAGCCTGTGAGTTTGATTATTCAGGCGCACAAGCTTGTAAAGCATTACGTGAAGAAGGTTATAGAGTTATTCTCGTAAACTCTAACCCTGCAACAATCATGACTGATCCAGATATGGCTGATGCAACTTACATCGAGCCAATTCATTGGGAAGTTGTGCGCAAAATTATTGAAAAAGAACGCCCTTGTGCGGTGTTACCGACAATGGGTGGTCAAACAGCATTGAATTGTGCATTAGAGCTGGAAGCACAAGGTGTTTTGGCAGAGTTTAATGTAGAAATGATTGGTGCTACTGCTGATGCAATTGATAAAGCTGAGAACCGTGAACGCTTTGATACAGCAATGAAAAATATCGGTTTAGAGTGTCCACGCGCAGAAATCGTTCATTCAATGGAAGAAGCAAAAGCGACAGCAAAACGTATTGGTTTCCCATGTATTATTCGTCCATCATTTACCATGGGGGGGACTGGTGGTGGTATTGCCTATAACCAAGAAGAGTTTGAAGAGATTTGTACTCGTGGTTTAGATTTATCACCCACCTCTGAATTATTGATTGATGAATCTTTAATTGGTTGGAAAGAGTATGAGATGGAAGTGGTTCGAGACAAAAATGATAACTGTATCATTATTTGTTCAATCGAAAACTTTGATCCCATGGGCATTCACACTGGTGACTCAATCACCGTAGCACCTGCGCAAACATTAACCGATAAAGAATACCAAATTATGCGAAATGCTTCTTTGGCAGTATTGCGTGAAATTGGTGTTGAAACCGGTGGTTCAAACGTACAGTTTGGTATTTGCCCAAATACGGGGCGTATGGTTATCATTGAAATGAACCCACGTGTATCGCGTTCATCAGCCCTTGCTTCAAAAGCTACAGGTTTCCCTATCGCCAAAATAGCCGCAAAACTTGCGGTAGGTTATACCTTAGATGAATTATCAAATGATATCACCGGAGGTAAAACCCCAGCATCGTTTGAACCGACAATTGATTATGTTGTCACTAAGATACCCCGTTTTAACTTTGAAAAATTTGCCGGTTCAGAAGACCGTTTAACCACACAAATGAAATCCGTTGGTGAAGTGATGGCTATTGGCCGTAACCAACAAGAATCAATGCAAAAAGCCCTGCGTGGTTTAGAAGTTGGAGTCAGTGGTTTTGACCCAATCGTTGATGTAACTCAGCCGGGCGCAAAAACTAAGATTATGCATGAGCTGCAAGAAGCTGGTGCCGATCGTATCTGGTATTTAGCTGATGCTTTCCGCCTTGGTTTAACCATTGAAGACGTATTTAGAGCGACTAAAATTGATCGATGGTTCTTGGTACAAATTGAAGATATTATCAAAGAAGAAACAAACGTTTCTGAAGGTGGCTTAAAAATATTAACGCCAGAGTATTTACGTACACTTAAGCGAAAAGGTTTTGCTGATTCACGTTTAGCTTCACTGATTGGCGTAAGCGAAGCTGAAGTACGTAAAAAGCGTCATACTGCTGATATCTATCCTGTTTATAAGCGTGTAGATACCTGTGCAGCTGAATTTAGTTCAGATACTGCTTATATGTATTCAACATACGATGAAGAGTGTGAAGCGAAGCCATCAGATAAAGATAAGATCATGATCTTAGGCGGTGGTCCTAACCGTATAGGTCAAGGTATCGAGTTTGATTACTGTTGTGTTCATGCCGCCTTAGCATTGCGTGAGGATGGTTATGAAACCATTATGGTTAACTGTAACCCTGAAACTGTTTCAACCGATTACGATACCTCAGATAGACTTTACTTTGAATCAATCACCTTTGAAGATGTCTTAGAAATTGTTCGTATTGAAAAGCCAAAAGGCGTTATTGTTCAATATGGCGGTCAAACACCGCTCAAATTAGCACGTGCCCTAGAAGCAGCAGGTGTGCCAATTATAGGTACTTCACCAGATGCCATTGACCGTGCTGAAGATAGAGAACGTTTCCAGCAAGCCGTTGATCGTTTGGGTTTATTACAACCTGAAAACGCCACGGTTACCTCACTTGATGAAGCAATGGCAAAAGCTGAAAGTATTGGTTTCCCATTAGTTGTGCGTCCATCATATGTGCTTGGTGGTCGAGCCATGGAAATTGTTTATGATTTAGAAGATTTACGTCGTTATATGACTGAAGCGGTTAGTGTATCAAATGACTCGCCAGTATTACTTGATCATTTCCTAGATGATGCCATTGAAGTTGATATTGATGTGATTTGTGATGGCACTGATGTTATTGTTGGCGGTATTATGCAACATATCGAACAAGCTGGTGTACACTCTGGTGATTCAGCATGTTCATTACCTGCGTACAGCCTAAGCCAAGAAGTTCAAGATGTTATGCGTAAACAAGTCACTGATCTCGCCTTTGAGTTAGGCGTAATTGGCTTAATGAATACGCAAATGGCAGTTAAAGACGGTAAAGTTTACTTAATTGAAGTGAACCCTCGTGCAGCGCGTACTGTGCCATTTGTATCAAAAGCGACTTCAGTGCCACTAGCGAAAGTTGGTGCACGGGTAATGGCTGGTAAATCATTAAAAGAACAGGGAATTGTTGAAGAAATTATTCCTGAGTATTTCTCTGTTAAAGAGGTCGTAATTCCATTTAACAAGTTCCATGGAAGTGATCCTCTCGTTGGTCCAGAAATGCGCTCTACTGGTGAAGTTATGGGCGTTGGTGATACTTTTGAAGAAGCCTATGCTAAAGCTAATTTGGGTGCTGGTGTATCGGTTCCTAAAACAGGTCGTGCATTAATCTCAGTGCGAGATAGTGATAAAGAACGTGTACTTGAATTAGCTAAAATTATGGTCGAATTAGGTTATGAACTTGATGCAACGCATGGTACTGAAGTGATTCTACGTGAAGCTGGTTTACCTGTTCGTCGTGTCAATAAAGTTCATGAAGGTCGTCCACATATCCTTGATAGAATTAAGAATGAAGAGTACAGCTACATTATTAATACTACTGAAGGTCGCAAGGCGATTGAAGATTCAAAAGTATTACGTGGTGGTGCTTTACGTTATAAAGTTGCTTATACCACAACGTTAAATGCTGCTTTTGCAACTTGCATGGCGCATGCCGCAGATGAGCGTGATAAAGTAAGATCTGTTCAAGAGCTTCACAAACGCTGTAAATAAGATAGAATCAATGGCTCCCCTGTTTGTTAGGGGAGCTAGTTCAAAGCTAGGTTTCAATACGTTACATTGAAAAGCTAGGATTAATTTAAAGAGTTGTTATTAAACAACTCTTTTGTTTTTATAAGAAGATTATTATGAGTCAATACCCAATGACAGTTCAGGGCGCTGATCGCTTGCGCGAAGAACTCAACCATTTAAAAACAGTCAAGCGACCAGAAATTGTTGCCGCGATTGCTGAAGCTCGAGAACACGGTGACTTAAAAGAGAATGCTGAATACCATGCAGCACGAGAGCAGCAAGGATTTTGTGAGGGCCGCATTCAAGATATTGAAGGTAAGTTAGGCAATGCTCAAATTATTGATGTAACAACCATACCTAATCGTGGCAAAGTACTTTTTGGTACTACCGTTACGTTATTAAATATAGATACCGAAGCCGAAGTAACTTACCAAATTGTTGGTGATGATGAAGCGGATATTAAACAAAACCGTATCTCAGTTAACTCACCGATTGCTCGTGGTTTGATAGGCAAAGAAGTCGATAGTGAAATTGAAATCTCGACACCGGGCGGTCTAGTAGAATACGAAATTATTGCTGTTGAGCACATATAAGCATAGAAACTTGCAAGCGTCACCCCAAGCTAGCAAATAAGTTAAAACCTCAAACCTTGTTTGGGGTTTTTTTATGCCTTTAAGAGAAATTAGCCAATATCATCACTATTTAGTCTGAAACAATTAACTTGCAAGAAGACATAATTAATACTATATTTTTGATATCAAAATGACATCAAAAATTATTAAAATGGAGTTCATATGAATGAGAAGATAGGTTTTTCAATTAATGGCTATAGCGTTTTTATCATCTTAGTCCTTGCCACACTATATGTATTTAGCCATTTAGTTATGGCACGTATTGATTTCTTAACCGTTATCATCGCAGTAATAACAATATTGGCTGCGCCTGGTTTTTTTATGGTGCAACCTAATCAAGCTAAAGTCATGACTTTTTTCGGTAGCTATGTTGGCACAGTAAAGGCTGGGGGCTTACGCTGGACTATTCCATTATTTATTAGAAAAAATATATCACTGAGAATTCGTAATTTTGAATCAAATCAAATGAAGGTAAATGATAATCTTGGTAATCCTATTGAAATTGCGACCGTTGTGGTGTGGTCGGTTGCAGATACAGCAGAAGCTGTCTTTGAAGTTGATGATTATATTAACTTCGTTAATATACAAAGTGAGTCAGCATTACGCAATATGGCGATTAGTTACCCTTATGATCAGCATGAAGGTACTGAGGTTGCATTGAGAAGTCACCCACAAGAAGTCTCATTAGCCCTTAAAGATGAAATTCAACAACGTCTTGAAAAAGCTGGAGTGAAAGTACATGAGGCACGTATCAGTCATTTAGCCTATGCTCCGGAAATTGCCAATGCTATGCTGCAACGTCAACAAGCTTCAGCGATTATTTCTGCAAGAAGTAAAATTGTTGATGGAGCGGTTGGTATGGTTGAAATGGCTTTAAAACAACTATCAGATAAAGATATTGTAGAGTTGGATGAGGAACGTAAAGCAACCATGGTAAGCAATCTGCTGGTCGTCCTGTGTAGTGATAAAAGCACGCAACCGGTTGTTAATACAGGCAGCCTCTATTAAAGCAAGCAGTAATTAGGAAACAATATGGCAGCTAAAAAAAGCTTTCCATTACGAATTAACCCTGAAGTTTTAGCCGCTATGCAACGTTGGTCAGATGATGAGCTGCGCAGCGTTAATGCTCAGATTGAATACGTGTTAAGAAAAGCCTTAGTTGAATCTGGCCGGATAAAAATGACGCAAAAAGTTGTTACCATCCTAGAAGAGAGTGCTGGCAAAGATGGTCAAGCATAGTCATTCTTTTAGGCAAAAAAATGACAGCTATCTATAATAGCTATCATTTTGTTATCAGCATATTTTCAAACAGAATTAGATTTTGGGGATGTAAATTTTTTTCTCTGCACTTTCGCGATAAACCACTAAGGTTTTGCCAATCACTTGTACTTTAATGGCATTAGTTTCACGACAGATTGCGTCAACAATTAAGCCTTTAGTTTCTCTGTCATCTGTTGGAATTTTCACTTTGATTAACTCATGGTGATTTAAGGCATAGTCAATTTCAGCCACAACCGCTTCTGTTAACCCATTGCTGCCAAGTAAAACTATAGGTTTAAGCGAGTGAGCAACACCTTTAAGGTATTGAATTTGTTTTTTGTTTAAGCTCATTACTAAATTTCGTTATCAGTTGTCTTGAATTGATGTTATTTTACCTTTATCTAGTGATTATTACTATGATAAAGAGTTATAAAGATTGATTTCAATTTGTCATACATCAACCGTTTGTTTTGTTAATTTTTTTTGAAAATGAACAATTCAGCTGTCTCAATGGTATAATCTTTGAATCATTACGATCTTTTTGTGAGTAAGCAAAAAAATGGCAAATAAAAAACACAAAGCCAGTAGTCAGCGTTGGTTAGATGAACACTTTGACGATGAGTATGTAAAAAAAGCACAGCGCCTTGGTTTAAGGTCACGTGCTGTATTTAAACTGGAAGAAATTAATACCAAAGACAAATTAATTAAACCCGATATGAAAGTTGTTGATTTAGGTGCTGCTCCTGGCGGCTGGTCTGAATATGCCGTTAAAGCTGTTGGTGATAATGGGCAAGTGATTGCTTGTGATATTTTACCGATGGATCCTATCGTCGGTGTTGACTTTCTTGAAGGAGACTTTCGTGAAGATGCGGTTCTTGAGGCATTGCTAACACGTATCAATGGTAAAAATATTGATGTAGTGATGTCAGATATGGCAGCAAATATGACCGGTAATGAGAGTGCTGATTCAGCGCGCAGTATGTACTTAGTTGAACTGGCGCTTGATATGTGTACTGAAGTCTTAAAACCTAATGGGGCATTTGTTGTGAAAGTATTCCAAGGTGCAGGGTTTGAAGAGTTTATGAAAGCAACACGTGCAGTATTTAAAGTGGTCAAAACACGCAAACCCGAATCATCTAGAGCGCGTTCAAGGGAGGTTTATCTTGTTGCAACGGGTTACAAAGGCTAACGTCGGCTTCGATAATATATTATAATAAGATAATACGTTATCCAGTTTTATCTTAGTTGTAGTTTTTATTTTCTAAACAGGAATAAATTAATTCAACACAAGCCGCGAAAAGATTAGCCTTATAATTTTTTAATGTAACTAGTTGTTAATTGCAACTAAAGTTAAATAGCGACAAACCTTGAATTATAGTAGATTAGACACCATAACTATTTTAAGTACATTATTTGTAGTAGTACAATTTCATTTTATATAAATTTACCAAGCACCGGAAGAGGTCATTAAGTTGAGCGATATGGCAAAAAATCTTATTTTATGGTTAGTGATTGCAGTGGTTTTGATGAGTGTATTTCAGAGTTTTTCTCCTAATACATCACAAGATCAGCAAATGGATTACACCCGCTTTATTCAGGATGTACGTCAAGGACAAATTCGAGATGCAAATGTCGATAGAAATGGCGTAATCACTGGTGAAAAACGTAGTGGTGAAGCATACAAAACCGTTATACCCGGTGGCTATGATCGTGATTTGATCAATGATTTAGTCAAACAAGGCGTTAGAGCTCAAGGTAAATTACCAGAAGAAACTAGCTTCCTAACAACTATTTTTGTCTCTTGGTTCCCGTTTATTTTGCTTATCGCGGTATGGATATTCTTCATGCGTCAGATGCAAGGCGGTGGTGGCAAAGGCGCGATGTCTTTTGGTAAAAGTAAAGCCCGTCAATTAAACGAAGAGCAAATTAAAACAACTTTTGGTGATGTTGCCGGTTGTGATGAAGCCAAAGAAGAAGTTTCTGAATTAGTGGATTACCTAAGAGAACCAACAAAATTCCAAAAACTTGGTGGTCGTATCCCATCAGGCATTTTACTTGTGGGGCAGCCTGGTACTGGTAAAACCTTGCTAGCGAAAGCGATTGCCGGTGAAGCTAAAGTGCCATTTTTTACTATTTCTGGCTCAGATTTTGTAGAAATGTTTGTTGGTGTTGGTGCGTCACGTGTGCGTGACATGTTTGAACAAGCAAAAAAATCGGCTCCTTGCATTATCTTTATCGATGAAATTGATGCAGTAGGTCGTCAACGTGGTGCTGGTATGGGCGGCGGGCACGATGAACGTGAGCAAACCCTTAACCAGATGTTAGTTGAAATGGATGGTTTTGAAGGTAATGAAGGGGTTATTGTTATTGCGGCAACTAACCGTCCTGATGTCTTAGACCCCGCCTTACTTCGCCCAGGTCGTTTTGATCGTCAAGTCACAGTAGGGCTACCAGATATCCGTGGTCGTGAACAAATTCTGAAAGTACATATGCGCAAAGTACCTTTGGGCGATGACGTTAAAGCTGAAGTGATTGCTCGTGGTACACCTGGCTTCTCAGGTGCTGATTTAGCTAACTTAGTGAATGAAGCTGCCTTGTTTGCCGCCAGAACTGCGCTGCGTGTAGTCGGTATGAACGAGTTTGATAAAGCTAAAGATAAAATAATGATGGGCTCAGAGCGAAAAACTATGGTTATGAGTGAGTCAGAAAAAGAAATGACTGCCTACCATGAAGCTGGACACGCAATTATTGGTCGTTTAGTGCCAGACCATGATCCCGTTTATAAAGTCAGTATCATTCCACGCGGCCGTGCTTTAGGTGTAACCATGTACTTACCAGAGCAGGATCGTTTTAGTCACTCAAAACAACATTTAGAAAGTAATATCTCATCACTTTATGGTGGTCGTATTGCTGAAGAAGTTATTTATGGTAGTGATAAAGTGTCTACGGGAGCTTCAAATGATATTGAGCGTGCTACCAACATTGCCCGTAAAATGGTTACCCAGTGGGGACTTTCAGATAAAATGGGGCCAATGTTATTTGCAGAAGAAGAAGGTGAAGTCTTCTTAGGGCGTACCTCGGCTAAATCTCTTCACATGTCTGACGGCACTGCCAAGTTAATTGACGAAGAGATAAAAGCGGTTATTAATCGAAACTATCAACGAGCTGAAAACCTCATCAAAGAAAATATGGATATTTTACATGCTATGAAAGATGCTTTGATGAAGTATGAAACTATTGATGCTTTACAAATTGATGACTTAATGGCAAGAACCACTGTTCGCCCACCAGCAGGTTGGGATGATAAGAGTGATTCAAATTCAAATGGCAAGGGTGATAACAACGCTGAAGTCGTAAAAGCAAAAAGTGATGAGTTTGATAAAGCGAAAGATGCCGAAAAGTCTAGCGCGGTAAATCCAGATACAGCAGAGCCTAGCGGTGATTCACCTGCAAGTTAATTTATTTATATAAACGTGTAAGCCTCGATATTTATTTCTTTGTTAGATAATAGATACCGAGGCTTTTTCTTTTAGGTAATTTAGCTAAAAATCGAAATAAAATATAAGAATTTAATATGATCCAAACTAACGTGATGGGTATTTTGAATGTTACCCCTGACTCTTTTTCCGATGGCGGCAAGTTTGTCTCGTTTGATGCGGCATTAGCGCAAGTTGAACAAATGATTGGCGATGGCGCAGATATTATTGATATTGGCGGTGAATCAACACGTCCAGGGGCTTTGAATGTAAGTGTGCAAGATGAAATTGCGCGCGTTATTCCACTGCTTAAAGCGATTAAAACTCAATTTGATGTCAAAGTATCGGTTGACACCAGTAAAGCTGAAGTGATGTCACAAGCCATTGCGTGTGGTGTTGATATTATCAATGATGTCCGTGCATTACGAAATGAAGGTTGCTTAGCGGTAGTTGCACAAAGTAACGTACCTGTATGTTTAATGCATATGCAAGGTTTGCCAAGAACCATGCAAGATCAGCCTGAATATGATGATGTCATCAATGATATCAAAAACTTCTTTGTCGAAAGACTTAATGCTTGCGAACAAGCTGGTATTAAACGAGAGCGTATTATACTCGATCCAGGTTTTGGTTTTGGTAAAACCCTAGAACAAAATTACCAGTTACTTGCTAATTTACATCAGTTTAATGAATTAGGTTTACCTTTATTATGTGGAACATCAAGAAAATCGATGATCGGTAATTTATTAGGTCGTAATGTTGATGAGCGTCTTGCAGGTAGTTTAACTACGGCTATAATAGCAGCACAGCAAAACGCGAGTATTATTCGCGTGCATGATGTTAAAGAAACCGTTGATGCATTGAAAACTTTAGCATTTACTAAAAGGCTTCAAAATTAATTTATTCCCTGCGATCACCGTCACATAAGTAGTCTTAAGGTATATGATGTAAAAGTTATTGTCGTTGCCCTGACATTATTATGAATGATTGCCCAGCTCAAGTAATGCTCTATTCAAGCAAGTAAAAAATGTCTGCAATACTTGATAAACATCGCGACAAGAGAGCCATATAAGTGAAATGTCGTAAATAAAGAATATAAGGAAAAATATGTCTAAGCGTAAATATTTTGGTACCGATGGCGTACGTGGTTTAGTTGGTCAATACCCGATTACACCAGAATTTGTAATGAAACTAGGTTATGCTGCCGGTAAAGTATTAGCAGGTCAGGGGTCGCAAAAGGTATTAATTGGTAAGGACACTCGAATTTCAGGTTACATGCTTGAATCAGCTCTTGAGGCAGGTTTTTCAGCTGCTGGTATTGATGTCGGCTTATTAGGTCCGATGCCAACGCCAGGAATTGCTTATTTAACCAAGACATTCCGCGCTCAAGCAGGTATTGTCATTAGTGCATCGCACAATCCATTTTATGATAATGGTATTAAGTTCTTCTCGCAATCAGGTGAAAAACTACCCGATGAAGTCGAGTTAGCGATTGAAGCTGAATTAGATAAAGAAATGGCCTGTGTTGACTCGGCAAATTTAGGTAAAGCTAATCGTATAAATGATGCCGCTGGCCGTTATATCGAGTTTTGTAAAAGTAACTTCCCAACAAGTGTCTCATTAAAAGGTTTAAATATTTTGGTCGATTGTGCTCATGGCGCGACATACCATATTGCACCGAATGTATTTCGCGAGTTAGGTGCTAATGTTATTGAAATCGGTACTCAGCCAAACGGTACCAACATTAATGACGGTTGCGGGGCAACATCAATGGATGCAATCAGTAAAGCGGTAGTAGAGCACAAAGCTGATTTAGGTATTGCCTTAGATGGTGACGGTGATCGGTTGATGATGGTTGATCACACTGGCTACGTTATCGACGGTGATGAAATTATTTATATTATTGCATGTAACGATTTATTATCTGGCCGTTTAACTGGTGGCGTTGTTGGCACATTGATGAGTAATATGGGCTTAGAATTGGCACTAAAAGAGCTAGATATTGAATTTGCTCGAAGTAATGTTGGTGATCGTTATGTGATGGAATTACTAAAAGAAAAAGGTTGGTCCATTGGCGCGGAAAATTCTGGTCATATTATTAACCTTCATCACACTTCAACAGGTGATGGTATCATTGCTGCATTAAATATACTTACTGCAGTATGTAAGCAGAAAAAATCATTGTTTGAGCTGCGCCAAGGCATTACTATGTTGCCTCAACTGCTTGTCAACGTGCGCTTTGCAGGAGAAAATGATCCGCTCAAAGATACTGCTGTGTTAGCAGCCGTTGATGAAGTTAATGAAACCCTAACGGGACGAGGTCGTGTATTATTGAGGAAGTCTGGCACTGAGCCACTTATTCGTGTCATGGTTGAAGGGCCAGATATGGATGAAGTAACATTGTTAGCAAACAAAATTGCTGACTTAGTAAAACTCGTAGACTAAGCTTTTTTAAAACACTTGATTAGTTAAGTCTTTTGCTAAGTTAAGCAAGTGTTTGTTGATTTAATAAATCGCGATAAATGCCGCGCTAAGTATAAAAAACCTGCAACCAGTAAAAGATATTGTGTTAAATACTTGTATCTTTTGCTTAGGTTAGTTACTATCTCGCGGCTTCATTTTAGCAAAGTCTTCATTTGTATTTATTTGATGACTTAAGATAATAACCCAAGCTAAGAGAAATTTATGACTAGACAAGCAATTGTAGCCGCTAATTGGAAGATGAACGGTAACTCAGCCCTAGTTGATGATATGGTTTTAGGGTTGGCAGATGTTAAACTATCACCGCGAGTGAATGTAGTTATTTGCCCAAGCTTTCCATATTTATCTGAGTTATCTCAGAAAATAAAAGCAGCAAACTTAAATGAAGTTATTCAGGTTGGCTCGCAAAATGTCAGTGAACATGAAAGTGGCGCATTCACAGGTGAAGTTTCTACATCTATGTTGCAAAACTTAGGCATGAGTTATGTAATAGTTGGCCATTCTGAGCGAAGAAGTTTGTATAATGAAACTTCTAAGCACGTTGCTAAAAAAGTACAAGCAGCATTAACTGCTGGTTTGACCCCAATTTTATGTATTGGTGAAAGTGAACAAGAGCGTGCAACGGGGCAAACAAATACGGTATTAATATCTCAGCTTCAGCCAGTTATCGACGAAGTGGGTATAGAGAAATTTAACAATGTTGTTATCGCTTATGAGCCCGTTTGGGCTATAGGAACAGGGAAAACAGCATCAAGTGCGATGGCACAAGAAACACATCAATTTATTCGTCAGTTTTTAGCTCAACATAGCGACTTAGTGGCGGCTAAAGTACCATTACTCTATGGTGGCAGTGTTAATGCTGCTAACTGTAAAGAATTATTCGCACAAGCTGATATTGACGGCGGTCTTATCGGGGGTGCTAGTTTAAAAGCCGAACAATTCAAAGTGATTTGTTTGGCAGCGAAAGGAAAATAGAAATGTTGTATCAAGTATTAATCATTGCTTATGTACTTATTGCTTTAGCCTTAATTGGCTTAGTATTAATTCAACAAGGTAAGGGTGCAGATATGGGAGCATCATTTGGTGCAGGTTCATCTGCAACTGTTTTTGGCTCTGGCGGTTCTGGTAATTTCCTAACGTCTGCGACAACTTACCTAGCGATAGCATTTTTCGCTATCAGCTTAATTTTGGGTAACTTAACTGCCAATAGAACTAAAGCCGTTGATGAATGGAACAATCTTGCGGTACCAGTTGAACAGGCTGTTGATGCTATTCCAACCGAAAGTGTTGAAGCGACTACTTTACCTGCAGTGATAAACAGTGACGTTCCCGCTTCTGATGAACCTGCTAAGAAAGAAGATAAAAGCGACGTTCCAGACTAGTGAAATTGACCCGCTAAGCCTTAACTTAGCTAAAGTAATCACTATAGTTTAAAGAGTTTAATAATCTAGTTTTACGCGGATGTGGCGGAATTGGTAGACGCGCCATCTTGAGGGGGTGGTGAGCAATGCTCGTGTGGGTTCAAGTCCCACCATCCGCACCACTAGATTAAATTATTCAATCAAAGGCCGATACCCGATGTATTGGCTTTTTTCTTGTCGACAATAAAGTTGATGGACACTAAACATGACACGATTACTGTTATACATTTGAATTGGTTTGTATGATAGTTTCCATTAGATTGTCGATATGCTTATAAAGTATTATTAATTATTTTATTCAACTCTCCTGAATCTTTTAAGGCTGTGATCACTTTATTAAACTGCGCTAAATGAATTGGTGACATTGATGATTTACTTAACATAAGATGTATTTCTGTTTGATAAATATAAAGTGGGAGTTGGGTAAACTTTCCCTGTAAATTAAAAAAATCGCTATAAGTATTCATAGCAATAGGGTCTGCTAGCAGGCCATCAATATTGCCTTTTAGTAGCATTTTTACGTTTTGGCTTAGGTCTGTTACTTCATTAAAATGATTTTTGAAATCATCTCTAGTGCTTAACTTATTGTATTCCTCCCCATAAAAATAACCTCTTTCAACACCGACAATATATTGGTTATTAATCACATCGGCCAGCGACTGCAATTGCATGGTTTGTACTTTTTCTTTCAGCACAAAGAGCTTAATCTCTTCAAGTCGATATGGTTGAGTAAAATAAGCATAAGATTGACGTTCTGTGGTTTTTGATGAGCCCATTGCAACATCAAATTGGCCTGTTTTTATGTATTTTAAATGCCTTTTCCAAGGTAACTCTTCATAAACCAAGTCAATAGACATTTGCTTGGCAACAGCATTCATAATAGCAATGTCGACACCCATTAATTGTTTATTTTTGCCCTGATATTGATATGGGTACCACACTTCCCAGCCAACATTAAGCGATTTGGTTGGCGTGGCTTTAATTTGGAATGAAAAAAATGCAAAAAGTATAAATAAATATTTCTTCATGCATCTCCCTAGGATACTGGAATTTTAAAAAATTAGTATAGTTTAAATATGATGTATTTTTAAATGCCATTTAATGTAAATTTTCCCTAAAATAAGACCTAAATGTAGAGCTAAAGTTCATAAAAATATTTGCTGTTTTAAGGGTATTTAATAGCATGCCAACTAGATATTCATTCTTCAAAGCTCAATTTTTATGCACTTTGAACTAGCCAATTAAAAGCACATTACTGCAGTGTGTTAAATCAATAAGACTAGTGGATTACAGTCAGCTCAGTAGCAATAATAAGCAACTGAATATATTAAAAAATAGAAAATTGATGATTGAATAATTCAATAACAAATAATCACTTACCTCAAGCTTAGAATTTTATAATGCATTTAAATACGTAAAACTTATGCTTAAGTAGCACATGATTAAAGCTTATTTTTAGTGTTAGGTTTCTATTATTGTTTCTTACCAGTAATGATATCCCGATGTAAGTTTACATTTAGCATTAACTTATGTGTATTTATGCTGTCAAGTGTTTAATGCTATCCTCGGTTTATGGGGTAGAAATCATAACAAATCGGCGTTTGATTAAGTGTTATCGTGTTAAGTGCGCTGCTTGGTCCTTGTTATTTAAATGAAAAATCTCACGAAATATTTTTGCTGAATTAATGGAAATGCAATAAACTTAATAGTATACAGCTTATATTCAAAGTTTTAGTGAAACAACTCAATAAATGCTGTTGGCTTTTCATTTTATTTTTATGGTCATTCATTACTTCAAGAAAGCAAGGAGATATTTTTTTTGTTTTTAATAACAGAAGTACCATCATTAAAGTTGAAGATTTATATATTTTGGCGCTGCTATGTACGCGTTACTTGAGCGCATTTTTGTCGTCGAGGTGTTTATTATTAATTTTAGTAAATCTTAGTCAATGTCAGCTATTTCGGTACTTGTATAAATAATGTGAACTAAAAAACTACCCTAACCGTATACCATTAAATTGTTACAACAAAGTTAAATACTAAAGGTCTATCCATGAGCAATAATGCCATTATCACCATTACAAATTTACGTCTTAGAACATTCATTGGTTTTAATGAAGAAGAAAAAAGCAAACAGCAAGACATTATTATTAATGCTGAAGTGCATTATCCAGCAAATAAAATGTGTTTAAATGATAGTGTAGATAATGCTTTGAATTATAAAATCATCTGTAAAAAAATTATTGCGCTTGTAGAAAGTGGTCGCTTTTTATTACTAGAAAAATTAACCAGTGATGTTTTAGCCGTTTGTTCAGATCATCCCTGGGTTAACTTCGCCAAAGTGACCATTGATAAACCCCATGCATTAAGGTTTGCTGACTCTGTTTCTTTAACTTTAAGTTACCGTGCTGAAACTGGAGGGAACTCATGATAAGTGACAACGCAATTTTAGTCAGAGATACACTCGTTGAACGAGGCTTAGAAACGCCATTAATCCCCAGTGATTTATCTTGTCAAGAGAAGTATAGCCGTATTAAAGGCTTATTAACTGAGGTCGTTACTACCTTAGGGCTTGATCTTAGTGATGATAGTTTAGCTGAAACTCCCCACCGTATTGCGAAAATGTACGTAAATGAGATTTTTGCTGGATTAAATTATGAAAACTTTCCATCTATATGCTTGATTGAAAACAAAATGTCAGTCGATGAAATGGTCAAGGTAACAGATATTAACTTAACATCAACTTGTGAGCATCATTTTGTAACGATTGATGGTTTAGCTCAAGTCGCTTATATACCCAACAAAAAAATTCTTGGTCTATCAAAAATTAATCGGCTAGTACGTTTTTTTGCCCAAAGACCACAAGTGCAAGAGCGGTTAACGCAACAAATCTTGGTCGCCATGCAAACCTTAACCGAAACAGATAATGTTGCGGTTTCAATAAATGCAACTCATTACTGTGTGAAGTCTAGGGGGGTAATGGATGTTAATTCAAAAACATCAACGACAGCATTAGGTGGTATATTCAAAACTAACCCGCAAACACGAGCTGAATTTTTAAGATGAATCAGATTATTCTAATTACCGGTGTTGGCAAGCGACTGGGGCTTGCACTTGCCAAACATTTTTTGGCAAGAGGTGTTAAAGTTATCGGTACTTATCGTACTCATTATACTGTTCTTGATACGTTAGCATCACAAGGGGCTGATTTATATCAAGTAGACTTTTATCAACAGAGCCAAGTTGACGAATTTATTGCGAAAGTTAATGATAAATTCAGCTGCTTAACAGCGATAATTCACAACGCATCGGATTGGCTTGCGGATAATAAATACAAGGTAAGCTCGTTGCAAAGTGATGCGGAGATCATGGCAAAAATGATGACGATTCATGCTAGTGTTCCTTATCAAGTGAATTTAGCACTGCAAGACTTACTTAAAAATAAGTTTACGCTCGACAACAAAGCTGCTGATATCATTCATATCAGTGACTATGTTGCGGAGAAAGGTAGTAAAAAGCACATTGCTTATGCGGCTAGCAAAACAGCAATAAATAGCTTAACACTCTCTTTTTCCGCCTTGTTAGCACCGCAGGTGAAAGTAAATTCTATTTCACCTGCACTAATAAAGTTTAACGAGCATGATGATGATGCCTATAAAGTTAAAGCTTTCAGCAAAGCACTACTGCCAAGAGAGGCGGGGTACGATGAAGTGATTAACACCATTGATTTTATTTTAACCAGTGATTTTATTACCGGTAGGAATATACAGCTTGATGGCGGTAGGCACTTGAAATAAACAATGCACTGACATATTGGTAAGTCTTTGCTATGAATAAGCGAATTCTATGATGTTGTGCTCATCACTCTTTGTGTTGGGTACAATTTCGACGTTTTAAGTCAATAATGACTTAATATAAGACCTTATGCATAAACTTGAACGCATTACGTATAAATCGAGACGATTAAATTGTACCTAAGTAGCAATATTATCCAGATAATTTATAAAAAGTTGGGATAAAAATAATGAAAAAGTCGCTCTTAAGTATACTGGTGCTAATAAGCTCACTCACTTCCTTAGTCGCTTGTCAACAAAATTCAGCTGATAATCTCGATACTAACGTTGATACTACAAAAAAGCAGCTAGTGCCGATAAAAATCAACCAAGTGGGTTATCAAATTGATGCTAGCAAAGTTGCTATCGTTCCCAAAGTTAAGAGCACAGAGTTTAGCCTGATTGAAATTAGCAGCAATAATGTTGTGTACCGCGGAAAGTTATCGCCGACAAAGTCATGGCAGTTGGCAGGTGCCAGTGAATTTTCCCATGCCGATTTTTCAAGTTTTAATAAGCAAGGCAGCTTTAAGATTCGTGTCGCGGGGTTAAATGATTCATCACCCTTTTCTATTGGTGATGATGTGTATGATGACTTACATAAAAGTAGTCTAAAAGCGTTCTATTATAATCGTGCCAGTATTGCGCTAACAGAAGAGCTTGCTAGTAAATGGCAACGTAAAGCAGGGCATTTAGATGATAAGGTTTTAGTGCATAAATCAGCTGCTTCCAAATATAGAGCAGAAGGTACGGCAATCGCCTCGACAAAGGGCTGGTATGATGCAGGAGACTATGGCAAGTATATTGTTAATTCTGGCATTGCTACCTATACCTTATTAGCGTCATATGAAGATCACGCTAAGCTTTATAACACACTTGATTTAAATATCCCCGAGTCTTCTGATGATGTTCCTGATATTATCAATGAAATAAAGTGGAACCTAGATTGGATGGCCACTATGCAGGACCAAGATGGTAGTGTTTATCATAAATTGACTACTTTAGGTTGGCCTGGTAAGGAAATGCCTCATGAAGATACCAGACAGCGTTTTGTTATTGGTAAGTCATCTGCAGCTGCTTATGATTTTGCTGCCACAATGGCTTTTGCAAGCCGCGTATTTAGCCGATTTGAACATCAGTATCCAGAACAAGCAAAACAGTGGTTAACAGCGGCAATAAAAGCTTGGCAATGGGCAGAAAGTAACCCAGTGTTACCTTATAAGCAGCCGAGTGATGTTACTAGTGGTGAGTATGGCGACGATAATGTTAGTGATGAGAGAAAGTGGGCGGCAGCAGAGCTATTTTTGGCCACTAAAGAGGAGTCATATCTTACAGTTTTTAACGAGCAACAAGATAAGATTGATGTGCCAAGCTGGCAAAGTGTTGCAGCATTGGGTTATCTTTCGTTAACTAATCATGGTGAAAAGTTACTGTCAGCACAAGCTTATAAAGATGTTAAAGGGCAAGTAATTACTTTAGCTGATAACATTGTGATGCAATTAGAAAACTCGCCTTATTTAGTGCCAATGACTGAAAGTGATTTTGTCTGGGGCAGCAACTCGGTAGCCGCTAATAAAGCTTTAATTTTAAATAGTGCATGGCAGCTTACTGAAAAATCAGAATATAAGTTTGCGATGGCCGATATTCTTTCCTATTTATTGGGCCGTAATCCGACTGACTATTCTTTTATTACTGGCTTTGGAGCAAAGCCTCCTATGCACATACATCATCGTCCGTCAGTTAGTGATAACATTGTTGAGCCAATACCTGGTTTATTAGCAGGAGGCCCTCAAAATGGTCAGCAAGATCAATGTGATTACCCAGCTGATTTACCTGCAACCTCTTATGTTGATGATTGGTGTAGCTATGCCTCTAATGAAATAGCAATTAACTGGAACGCTCCCTTGGTTTATTTACTGGCCTCAGTAATACAAGACTAAGTTATTGTATTACGAGATGTAGTAAAACCATCAAATAAAGTTAATTTAAAAATCGTTAGTGTCAGCATTAACGGTTTTGTGTTTATTGATAAAAAACAAAATCACTCATTACTCTTAACTAGGCTTTTTGATCTAACTCTTGAGTCTATGCTATCCATAAAGGTATTCTAATTCCATTAAATCTTTGCATAAAAATTCAAAAATAAGTAATATCTACCTACTTTTAGTCATTGTTACTTTTATTTATGCCTGTTAATTTACCTGAAATAACCCCAGCGTTACTAACTCCCATCAAAGGTATTCGTCTTGGTTGGGCTGAGTCGAACATTAAAATGCCAAATCGTAAAGATTTACTGGTTATAGACATTGCCCAGGGTAGTGCTGTTTCAGGTGTTTTTACCCAAAACCGTTTTTGTGCCGCGCCCGTTACCTTGTGTAAAAAGCATTTAGCACTCGTAGCAAGTAATCATGTTAGTGGTATTAAGGCATTGATCATCAATACCGGCAATGCCAATGCCGGTACAGGTGAGCAAGGTATGATAGATGCCATTACTACCTGCGAGCATTTAGCTGAAATTATGGCGATACCGGTTGAGTCAGTTTTACCTTTTTCAACTGGGGTGATTTTAGAACACCTTCCCATGGATAAAATTTTACTAGGCTTACCTTATGCCGTTGCTAATTTAACTAGTGATAACTGGGCTGATGCAGCTTGTGCAATCATGACAACTGATATTGTGCCTAAAGCATATGCGACTCAACTTAGCGTAGCCGGCAATAGTATTAATATTACTGGTATCTCGAAAGGCTCAGGCATGATTCACCCCAATATGGCGACTATGCTAGGTTACATAGCCACAGATGCCAATATTGCTCAACCATTATTGGATGAAATAACCAAAGAGATAGCAGATTTATCCTTTAACTGTATTTCTGTTGACGGTGATACTTCAACTAATGATTCCTTTATTATTATTGCCACAGGCAAGGGCGAGGCCGCGCCAATATCAAGCCGCAGTGATGAGGGCTTTCAAGACGTGTTTAATGCCTTGCTTGAAACGGCTCAGTATTTGGCACAAGCCATTGTGCGAGATGGTGAAGGCGCAACTAAGTTTATTACATTAAATATTGAGGGGGCTTTAAGTACTGAGGAAGCCAAAGCCATTGGTTTTTCTATTAGCAAAAGCCCTTTAGTTAAAACTGCTATGTTTGC
The DNA here is from genome assembly GCA_040779365.1 of Colwelliaceae bacterium MEBiC 14330. Lineage (GTDB taxonomy): Bacteria > Pseudomonadota > Gammaproteobacteria > Enterobacterales > Alteromonadaceae > Colwellia. Next base: position 220,887 of record JBFONR010000001.1, on the reverse strand, counting down.
CAGTGATCCTAACTTAGGTCGAGTACTCGCTGCTATCGGCTATGCTGCAAGAGAATGTCATTCTTTAGCTGATTTAGATACGAATAAACTATCACTATATTTTGGTGATGTCTTAGTCGCTGAAAAAGGGGGGCGAGCCGACAGCTATATAGAAACTCAAGGGCAAGCGATAATGGATAAAGCTGAAATTGATATCACTGTAGCGCTCAATCGTGGCGATAAATCTGCAACTCTTTGGACATGTGACTTCAGCTATGACTACGTAAAAATTAATGCTGAATATAGAACGTAAAAAACGCGGTTATCTCAACAAGGTCATTGTCATCATTTAATAATTAGGATCAACAATGCTTGTTCGTTAAGGTATTCGGGTATTATTGTTGTGAGTCTTTTTGTACATAATAATTTTATCAATCACTTTGTCGAGATATTTAACCTGTTAACACGGACACTAAAATCTTCTTAGCAGTGATGCTGTTTAGATAGCAAAAATTAGTTCGATAGTTTAGATAAATGTTCATAATTAATAAAGTCAACTAACATGTTCAGTTTTTCAGAGCTGAAAAACAGCCTTGTCAGCTCGGGCCTATTATCAGCCAAAGAAGCTGAAGGGGAGCGTAAAATTAACACTATTTATTTTTTAAAATAAGTAAATTATTGCCTTGATCAATATTAAACTCAAAAGCACGTAAATAGTTCATACCTAATAACCCATCATTTTTTGCCCCTACATGTGGACTTACCGCAAAAATAAAATCTTTCACTAAATACCCTTCAATTGATAGGCTCTGTGCTTGGTAAACACTTGCAGTAACTAAACCACCTGCGGTGCTAAGTGTTAAGTCTTCTACATAATTGACCTGTGTGTATCTATTTACTTCAGCAAAAGCCTGCTCAGACAATAAGGAAATACTTGCGCCCGTGTCTATCATTAAGTCTACAGTTAGCGATTCGTTTATCGTGGCTTGTACAATAAAATGTTCCCCTTGTTTTGTTAATTGAATACTTTCTGGTTGTCTCAGTGCCTCGAGTATGTTTGTTAATAACTCATTGGCTTTGGTTTTATAATTGGGCGCTGTTAATAAAGGCTCAATGTTATTCTTTGCTAACTCAAATTCACCCAGGTGATACTGAGAGCGCGTATACAACCAATTTAAATGAAGGTTTTCAACATCAATAACCATTACTTGCTCAATAAAATTTTGTAATTCTAACCATTGGTTATTTCTAATAAAGATATCAGCATACTTGTATACCACTTGCCGTGCTTGATCTATTACTTCACGCTTTTGGTTTTCAGTAAAAACGTGGTACTGAATGTTATAAGCATATTCAATGGCAGTTAAAACTAGGTGCTGTTTTAGGTAGTTATCCACTTGTAGATTTAAAAAATCTACATCGTCTCGATTAAACTCCAAAAACGCCGTGATCGCCTTATCTGCTTCGAATAATTCGCCTCGCGTAATTAGTGCGCGGCTTATGTTTAGCCAATATGATTTTAATTCGAGCAATTGTTCTTTATTGTCTAATGATTTAATTAAAAAACTCGCTAAAAAATAATCTTCATTTTTGAGTGCGTTTTGCACTTTTACAGAATGTGTCTGAGCATTGTTTTGTACCATTGAATTTGTATGGCGTGGCAATGGCGTTGAAACCGAGGTTTTAGCTTGTTCACTTAAAAGAGTGTTATCAATTAACTGGGCATTGAGTTTTATTAATAAGTATATATTTAAGGTGATTGAAGATAACAGTACAATCCATAACGTAATACGCCACATAATTAACATCCGCATTTATTGTTCTTACTATGATAAATAGCTCAATATGATAAATTAAAAACCTTGTGCTGATTGATGCAATATGAACTTAGTTAACCATTACATGAAAAATACTTCGGGTCTATAGCGCTGAGTTAAGAAGCCCTAGTATTTATTAAATCAGTTATTATTGTCACGTCTAATGCAATCATCAAATCACAATTCATTGATGATTTTTAAATTGAGTTATTTTGCCTTATCTTGCATGATTGCAGCTTTAAAAGCCTTAAGACTAAAATCATATTTTTCTGAATTAGGGGAATAGGCTAATGAAAAATAGCGATAATCAATATTCCGCCAAGTTTCCTCTGAAATTATTTGACGATAGTGAGGAATTTCTCTATAGATAATATCAGTTTCGGCGAAGTTATAGGTGAATTCTTTTTCTAGGCCGTTGCAATTTAGCGTATAATCGTAAAGGTAGCTGATAGCGTGAACGCCAAACCAAACACTTAAAGCGTAGCTAGCTAATAGTTTTCTTTGCTCAACCATATTAAAGGTGGGTATCAAGGAAGCTGAGCCAGCAATAAATATATCTTTGCCAGGTTTTCTGCCTAGCTCTTCTGCAGCTTTTATCGCTGAGCGCGCAACGTTTTCATCCATGGAGATAATTACCGAAACATCAGGATAACGCAGCAATAATTTTTTGGCTTTTTCGTAACCTATCTCGGCATTAAAGCTTGTGTAAACGGTTTGCTTTATTTTGAAGTCGTCAAGTTCACCTTCAGCCTTGCTAGCCCCATAATTCCATTGAGAAGCTAAATCTGAATCTCGTGAACCGCTTAATACAATAGCATAAACATTCTTATCTGCTTTAAGTTTAGTTAACGGTTTAGCTAAGCTGTAAGCTTTTTTTGATAATTCAAATGATATATCAGATAAAGAGGCATAAGAGTGTCCAATCCAATATTTAAATATTTCAGTTGGTCGACCTATTGTTTTTCGTTCCGTCTCACTAATATTTGTATTGATAATAAATGACTTTATTTGATTCTTTTCACCATATTCTAATAGCTTTTTCCCTAATTTGTATTGGTATACGTAAATGAGAAAATCAGGCTTTTCTATGTTATTAATTTGATTTATGAGCTGAGAGTAATCGTGCACATCATGGCGGCTAGTATGAAGGATATGAAGTTCCATACCATAATCTTGAGCGGCTTTACGCATGGTGTTACTAACAAAATCCCAATAAGGATTGCCTACGACATCAGGGCTAATAAAAATCACTTTTTTAGACAGAGCAGTGTTGTTGGCTTGATCACTAAAATTTTGTGCAACCAAACTAGTAACACTAAAGGCTAGTGATATTAACAAGAAAGACCATGCTAAAAAAATGTGTTTTTTAGTTTTAATTATATATATTTTATTAACATCTATCACGGCTGTTCGACTTCATTGTATGAACACCTAAAAGCAATATAACAGGTTTAACACTAAAGTGAAGTCTCCGTTAAATTAAGTCTTATTCGCCACGAAAAAATATCTAAGCCACCTAACTTCAGTAAACTTGAGCGCAGAGGGGATTGTATTTGTTGTAGTCGCCTCATTACCATAATTATATTTTTACAAAAATTATCTCTGTTGTCTTGACGTCAAAAGCTTTTCAAATGTATATATAGTAAGAATAACCTTTAATTAGTAATGAAAATTATTTTTGTCAGCAAAATTTCTATCTGTTTTTGTATATTTGTTCATTTTTTTAAATAACATTACTTTAATGTGTTAGCGCTTTCATGTAGTGTTTAATTTAAGAGTTGTATCAATACAGCTATATTATAATAATTAAAAAAGTTAGAGGTATTTATGCGCCTATATGTTTTACTGTTTGCGGTTAGCGTTTTTATACAAAACACTGCCTTGGCCCAATCTATTGCTATGCCTGGCTTACCAGAAGAAGATTCATTGCCTCATGCACTTCTTAAAGAAGTTTACAAGCTTGGTGGTATTACGCCGACATTTCCCTATAAGGATATGACCGGTGGTGACCTATCATTTAATCGAATGAGACAAGATATGCTTGACGGAAAAATCGACATATTCTGGTCGATGACCTCTAATGAATTAGAAGAAGAATTCAATGCTATCTATATTCCACTTTTTAGGGGCTTATTAGGGATGAGAATTCCTTTAGTCAAACAAGAAAATGTCAATATGTTTGCAAATATTCAATCGTTATCACAATTAAGGCGTTTTAAAGCGGGCAGTGGAAAAACTTGGCCAGACACAGAAATACTAGAACATAATAGTTTACCTGTTGTTAAAACACTCAAGTATCCTAATTTATTTCGAATGCTAGAAGGTGAGCGTTTTGATTATTTTCCTAGAGGCTTGCATGAGCCATGGCAAGAAATAGAGAATCACCCAGCACTGAACTTGGCTGTAGAAAACAATATTTTAATACGTTACACGGCTCCTAACTATTTCTTTGTTAATAAAAATAATCCCGCTTTAGCCAAACAATTAACCGGTTTGTTAAACCAATTAGTTGCCAGTGGCAGGTTTTCTGAGTTATTTTTTCAAGATAAACAAGTTAAAAATGCTTTAAGTAAAGCCAATGTGCAAAAGCGCATAGTCTTTGATATTGACAACCCTACATTATCTAAGCAAACTCCAACTCATCGTAAAGAACTTTGGTTCGATCCTCTTGAAGTAAAAGGAAAATAATATGCAATCAATAACTCAAAAAATGCTATTTGCTTTGGTGGGTGCAACTATCTTGGTATTAGTGTTAGTTTCTAGTGTTAGTTATTTTATACAAAAATCAGCGGAAGAGGATTATTGGCAGGCCAAACGTGATGTTGTTAACAGTCAATTATCGGTAATCTTTTTAGAGCCTGTGTTTGCTTACGACATAATATTAATTCAAGCAACGCTTGATGCGGTTTTAAAAGATGAAGTAATTACTGACATTACCGTTTTTGACCAACGAAATAAAGTCTTAGCAACAGGCGGAAGCTCGCAAGGTAAAGCAGATGAAAATGTAACTGTTCCACTTATTTGGACAGATAATACCACAATAGGCTCAGTCAGAATTGGTTATTCGCATGAGCAAGTCGATAATCGATTAAATAATGTCCTTTTTGAAAAAACCGCAGCATTAATCGTGGCTATTATCTTAATTAGTGTCTTCATTGTTATTTTACTTAAGCAAATCGTTATTTCACCGCTTAATGAATTATCATCGGTTTTAGGAGATATTGCCCAAGGGGGAGGAGATCTTACCCAAAGAATTCCGATTAAATCCAATGATGAACTTGGCCAACTTTCTCACAGTTTCAATAGTTTTATCGAAACGGTTCAATCTATTGTATCGGCGCTCGCTTTAGCTAATCAAGAACTGGCAAATGTTGCTCAACGAGTTAAAAATGTTAGTGAAAGAACAAACTATGATTCTCAACAACAGCGTGATCAAACAAATGAAGCACTTGAGCATTTAATTCAATTACAAGAAGCAACAGTTCATATTGCCGAAAGTGCAGAACAAACCTCTGTTAATACTAATAATGTCAATCATTTATCGCAAAGTAGTATGACAGAAATGAATAAAAACATTGAAAAGGTTGATTTATTATTTGAAGAGCTTGATAACACCGCTAATATTGTCACTAAGTTGCGCGTAGAAAGCCAAAATATTACCAAGGTATTAGATGTTATTAAAGGCATTGCTGAGCAAACCAATTTACTCGCCTTAAATGCAGCCATTGAAGCCGCACGTGCTGGTGAATCGGGTCGTGGATTTTCTGTTGTAGCTGATGAAGTGAGAGCTTTGGCTAGTAAAACGCATGATTCGACTAATGAAATTGAGACGATAATCAGCTCATTGCAAAGTCAAGCACAAGCCTCATTTGATGCAACTCATCACAGTAAAGACTTAGTCAGTGAAACAAAAGATGCCACTAAAAATGCTAATGATGCACTTAAGGATATAAGTGAAAAAATCAATGAAATCAATAATATGAATACATCTATTGCCAGTGGCTCAGAAGAGCAGACACAAGTAACGCAGAGTGTACAAGAGGGGATGCAAAAGGTTGATGATGGTGCTGAGCGATTAGCGCAAGAAGCAAGCTCTTTGCACTCGGCAACTAACGAGTTGACACATGTCCAAGAGAAACTTGTTGAGCAAATTGAACGATTTACTTACTAAACATTCTGTAAATTTTATAGTTTAAGTAACCTAGCTAAATCAGCCCTAGTTATAGGGCTTTTTTATGCGTGTTGCTTTTAACTATAGTGAGTTTATCAGCAATAGTTTTACTTATTATGAGCTAAAGAGTAGCACTTTTTTGAAAGACTTATGATAGATACGTTTAGGTTAACTCATCGTAATCTCTATAAAACTTGCTTTGATATGAGCATTGTTTGGCAATATATATGCTAAGTATTTTTTTAGTCATGTGCATTGGGGATTCTAGTTTATTGCATTTTTTGCTTATGCGCTTTTCGGTATTGGCTAGGCGTCATCTGATACTTTTTCTTAAATAAGGTGTTGTACACTGATTTAGAATTAAACCCCGCCTCATAAAAAATATCGGTGATGTTTTTCGATTGATTGATAGCTTGTTCCAGTTGTTGTTTTGCTTCTTCGATACGATAGCTATTAATGTATTCATAAAAATTGACATTAAAATGGTGATTAATGATGTTTGATAAGTCTTTGTTAGCAATTTTTAATTGCTCCGCAAGCCGTTCACTTGATAAGTTGGGGTTCAAATACAGTTTTTTATTATTCATCGAGTCTTCTAAAATAGCGACAACAGTCATATCAACAGCTTCCTGCTTTTTCGCTTTTTTAAAACCGCCAGAGTTTAGTGCCTTAACTGCGATTATGTAAATAACAGTGTTGATGAGGGCAAATTGCAGGTAATAAGAGGATAGACCGATAAGCTGGAGAACGTCTAAATTAATACTGTGAGTTAAGCCATAGACTTTAATGGCAATTAACAGTGTTTCAATACAAACAATAATAAAAAAACTGATTATTAAGTAAAGTTGCCATTGCATTATTTTCTTAGCCGAGTGTAACAAAACGGAATGTCTTAAATGGTTGCTAAGTAGGTAAATACTATAACCTACATAGGCTAGTCGGATTAACTTACCGACAAAGTCAACGATTACGTAATGGCTTGAGTAAGCAATATCATGCGAGATGATCAGTTGGGTTTTATTGTCATAAGAAAGGCTCCAAAAAGCTCCCCATAAATAAGCAAAAATTACTAGTGCTGGAATAACATGAATAAGGTGTGATTTTTTCAGTTGGAATGTTTTTGTCAGTTGACTCGCTAAGAAAAGGAATATTAATGGGCCATCTAGTAGATAGGAAAAATTTAAAGCAAAGAATATATTTGGTGAGATAGTTAATACCCAATCTCGAAATGTGCTTCCCCAGAGTATGAGTTCATGAAGCAAACTTAACCCATGTGCTGCAAAGAAAGCAGCAAGCAGTAAATAGGTAATCCCATGTTCTTTTCGAGTAGAATATATCAGCCATGATAGGGCAAAACATTCAAATATCGTTAATAAAAGTATGAGATCATGTATATTAAATAATGTCTTGTCCACTACCACTCCCGAACATTTATCAAAGACAACTTGCCAACATTATCAAAAATTTGAGCGTAAACGTAATAACATTTTTTAAATTATTTGTTTGTTTGGCTAAGCGAACGTTCGACATTGTCTCAAAGCTATTGTAACTCCAGAGTCCGTGGCAGTTATTGTTAGTCTCTGGTAATACTGAACAGCTAATTTCATCAAACATCATGGCGTTGACCGCCGCAAAATATCGCACTAGTGACCGTGTTGTACAAGAAGATGCTTTCATATTTACCGCTAAAGGTAACGACTTAGTAGCGCTAAAAATAGCCAGTGAAAGTTTGTTTCAAGAAGATATGTTTTCAGCATTACAATCTGAATCTTTCCTGAAATTTGATGTTAATTTAATTCAGCCACCCAGTGCAAAGGTTTTGTTAACCATGAATTGTGAGGGCTTTGGTGATAAACCAGGAAGCTGTCAAGAAAGTATTGATATCACAAAGCTATTAAACAATGCAGACATAAACCAATGGCAAACATTGGGTATAGATTTGCAGTGCTTTGCTGACAAAGGCATAAAATTTGGTCAAATGGTCAGCCCATTTGAACTGTCAACTGAGGGACAATTATCACTCGGTATAGCAAATATTGTTATGTCTGCGCCAGAAACCAACCAATTAACTATAGCTTGCGATTAATCATATATGTTCACCGTCTTTAAAAGTCACTATGTTTTTAGCTTAGCATTGTGGCTTTTTTACAAGACTTTTATCAAATAACTCCGATCAGCTGATAATTTTTAATTATTTTAGTTCTTATTTGAACGCGCTTATGGCTGAAAAAGATAATTTAGGAGTTTAGTCGTTTTAGTTGCGCTCTTATACCTTAAATTCATCAATCGATTTATCAAGTTTATTGGCCAATGCCGCTACTTGATTACTGTATTGCAGTGTCGTTAATGACTTTTCATTACTTGCTTGACTTATTTTGCTTATGCCTTGGATTTGTATATTAATATCATTGCTTAAGCTATTTTGTTGGCGTGCCGATTCTGCAACTTCGCTGCTTATGGTGTGCATTTCTTGAATGGCTTTATTGATTAAGCTTAAGGTCTGTAATAACTGTTGCGTATGTTGCTGGCAGTTATCTGCTTCACCTTTACCTGAGTTGATTTCACCTACCACTTTTATCGTTTGTTTTTGTAGTGAGTCAATCATGGTATTAATTTCAGCGGTAGACTCTTGTGTTCTACTTGCTAACATGCGCACTTCATCAGCAACTACGGCAAAGCCTCGTCCGGCTTCACCTGCACGAGCGGCTTCAATGGCAGCATTAAGTGCTAATAAATTGGTTTGATCAGCAATGCTTTGAATGGTTTCTAGAATACTACCAATATTTGTTGATTCCGCCTGTAACACTGACATCAGTCCGACTGTGTTATCGAGCATTCTTGCTAAGGTATTGATGTGTTCATTGGTGATATTAGCAATACTTTCAAGCTGAAGACTTTGTTGTTGAGCATCGGTCATATTTAAGTTGGCAGTATTTGCTTTTTCTAAAACTTGATCCGCATTTTTATTGAGCTCGTCGGTAATCTCTTCTACTTGCTCTACGGTCGTTTTTTGCTCTGTTAACGATTGAATGACAAGGTCAATTTCATGATTAGATTGCATAGCTGCTGTGTTGAGTGAATGAGTATTGTCACCAATTTGAGAAATTAGCGTTCTCAAATCAGCGACTACCAAATTGACATTAGTTGACAATTCGCCATATTCATCTTGTGAGGTTATGTGCAGCTGTCGTGATAAATCACCTTTGGCCATATAAGAGAGTACTTTATTAATTCTCGCTAAGGGTAAAATCATTGCTCTAACGGTAGTCAATGCAATGATAAAGCCTGCAACAAAAAGGATGATTAAAATAACTATCGTTGAAGTTTTACCTTGTGCCACATCGTCGAAAACCACCGTTTGTAATTGGTTAAGATTTTGTTCAACCCGCTTTAATAAGTTATCTAGTATTGCCACTGATTGTTCAGCATAATCGCTCGATTGTATTGAGGCATTAACAAGTTTTTCAGTTTGTTCAAGTTGTGATATTTTTGTGGTAAACAAACCATTTTTATCGAAGAGTAACTTTTTAGATTTTATAAATTCATTAATAAATTGATCGATTAAACCATCAGTATCATACTCTTCGCCTAATCTAACCAAGAACTCTAACTGATGTTCTATGTTAGATATCGCAATTTCAATGGCTTCTTTTGACTGAAGAACCTCGTTAACTTCTTTAAGAGACATGATTTCCTTTGTTGCATCGGTTAGGTTGATTATATAGCCTTCAACTTGGCCAGCAGCACCAGCAATTCTATCTATTTGCCTTTGCTTCTCACTATCTTCTAGGTAAGACAAATCAACTAAAATGGCACCAGCCTCGTCTAAATAGGTATCGAGTTGATCTTGTTTGTTTAATAATTGCTCGTTTATTGACAAGATAGTTTTTTTATTGATGAACATTACATCGACAGCATTAAGGTAACTTGAATAGCTGCTATTAAATGTTGTTAAATATTTATTCGATGCTTTATTGCGGAGCATTGCTGATAATTGATTTACTTCACCTGAGAGTTTATTACCTTCAATGCTAAATTGTTCTTTGAGCATATTGAGTTTGTTTAAGGAAGACGATGACGGAACAATTGCTGATATACGTGCTTGTTTTAGTAATAAAATTTGAATGGCATTACAGAACTTCTGAGTTGGTGTCGCGTACTCTTTTACTTCACTGGTTGCTTGTTGAATGTTGGATAAAATTCCAAAAGAACTGATGCTGGCAAATAATAATAATAATAAAATTACCCCAAAACCTAAAATAACCTTATGCGCAACTTTAAGTGTCATAACAAACCTATATATTGATCAAATAATTTACACCCTTTGGGTGTTTACTTAAGATTAGTTGAACATAAATGCATTCAGCTAAGCGATATTATTAGTCATTAAAACAAAACTAATATGTGTCAAATATCAATGATACTTTTTAACTCCTCTTAGCAGCAGTATAACTGATGTCGTGTTTTCTATTACCGCTAAGGAGCAGGGTAATACCACTAAAATATTTAATTAATGGATCATGCTTAATAAACTCAGGCTCAAGTAGAATCCTACAACGATATTAGTCATCAAGCAAATCATGTCACTGTTTATCGTTAATATATTATTTGTCCTTTATTTTTCGCTTAAGACTGGGCTAGCTTTAGTGGTCAAATTATCGTAAAGTAAAATGATAGCGCTGTCATTTATTTTGGTAAAGCGCATAAATACGCTCAGCTTAAACTGAGTAATTAAGTTAATTAACGACAAGAAGAAGTTTATGGAAGCGACAGCAGAAATAGAGCAAAATTCACAGCAAAGCGTTTGGCTACCAATGGTTTTGGCCGGCTCAATGTTTTTTATTTTAGGGTGTATTACTTGGCTTAATGGCGCAATAACACCATTTTTACAGCAAATGCTTGAGTTAACTCCTCTTCAAGCTTCTTTTATCATTTCTTCATTTTATATTGCAGTAACGATAGCAGGAATTCCATCTGCCATGCTCATTAAACGAGTTGGTTATAAAAACGGTATGGCAATTGGCTGTATTATCATGGCGGCTTCTGCTTTGTTATATATTCCTGCGGCACAAATGCAAATGATTGAGATATTCCTTTTTGCTCAATTATTAATTGGTGTTGGACAAACGGTTTTACAAACGGCAGTGAACCCATATGTTGTAAAAATGGGCTCTGAAAAATCAGCCGCTGTGCGCGTTTGTATTATGGGGTTGTTAAACAAATTTGCTGGCGTGATAGTACCCATTGCTTTTGCTGCGGTGGTTGTTAGTGGTGTTGTCAACGGTGGCGAGCAGTTATCTCAAGCGCAAAAAGATGCGATGGCAAATAGTTTGATTTTACCTTACATTGCTATCGCGGTATTGATCTTTGTTTTTGCGTTATTTGCTAAATTTTCACCATTACCTGATTTAGTTTTTGACCAAGATGCTGGTAACGGTAAAGGGGAGGTTAAGGAGGCGTTAGCACATCCTCATTTAGTCTTAGGTGTTATCGGTATTGCACTTTATGTTGCTGTTGAAGTGATTGCAGCCGATACCATTGGCTCTTATGCGTTAGCGATTGGTATTGCCGATTACTCAGTCATGACCTCATATACCATGGCGTGTATGCTAATTGGCTATGCCATAGGTATTGCGCTTATTCCTAAATATATGTCCCAACAAAATGCCTTGGTAATGTCTGCTATTGCCGGATTAATTACTGTGGCGGCGGTCGTGTTTGGCTCAAATGATTCTTTCATTTTAGCTAACATTTTCTTAGCACCTTTTGGTGGACCACAACTGCCAGATCCTTTGTTATGTATCGCCTTACTCGGCTTTGCCAATGCGATGGTTTGGCCAGCAATTTGGCCACTGGCACTTGCTGGTTTAGGTCGTCTAACAGGGACGGCTTCGGGTCTACTTATTATGGGGATTGCTGGTGGTGCTCTAGGGCCATTGTTAATTGGCTTAGGAAATGTTGCGGGTCTAGGCGCGCAAGGGGCTTATGCGGTCATGGTGCCAAGTTATTTATTTATACTCTTTTATGCCATTAAAGGGCATAAAATAAAAAGCTGGAGCTAGTACTAAGCTAACCAATTCAAAGCCTCGTAAAGACGACGCTTTTTTGTTTCTGCACTCAGTTAAGAGCATTGATTTACTTAACTGCAACTCAGTTAAATGATTGTTATTTTGTTGCGTAATCGAAAGTAAATTAACCCGATTAAAAAGCCTATGCTAACGTTTTGACGCATCTTTGTAGGTTAAATAGGTTTATATATATGAAATTTTATATATATGTATTATCATATAAGCATTGATGATTTGTTTTTTGACTCGATATTATGGCAATTAAGAAAAAGCGAGTGCTATTTTTGTGTACTGGTAATTCTGCTAGATCACAGATGGCCGAAGCGTTATTAAGACATAAAGCGGGTGACGAGTTTAAGGTATTTAGTGCAGGAACCCAGCCAGAGCCGATTGATGAGCGATCGATAGCTGCTTTAGCAGTATTTGGGATTAGTGATAAATCCCTAATTTCTCAGCACATTGAGCACTATAGTGCACAAGTATTTGATTACGTCATTACCTTATGCGATGAGGCAACTTCTCAATGTCGTGATTACGCCACTACTCGTCATCAACTAGCTTGGAACTTACCAGATCCTAAAGGTCGCTTAGGTGCTCTCCCTTTTGTGCAAACCTTGTATGAAATTAATCAGCGCTTGACGTTGTTTATTCAAGTTGAATCTTCGATGTCGCAGCCATTGAGTGAGGGCAACCTTAGCCAAGCCATGGTCGAACCTATTGCTTTTTATAAGAGCTTAACTGATGACATACGTTTAAAAACTTTGATGTTAGCGCATTACCATGGCGAGCTGTGTGTTTGCGAATTGATGGTTGCTTTGTCTGAAGAGAGTCAACCGAAAGTATCTCGTAATTTGGCGGTATTGAAAAAGGCAAACATCATTTCAGATAGAAAGCATGGTCAATGGGTGTTTTATCAAATAAACCCACAATTACCGCAATGGGTAAGGTCAGTTATTGCACAAACAACAGAGCATAACTTTTTACTGATAAAACAACCATTAATACGTTTAGCTAAAATGAGCGATAGGCCAAACAAAGCAAGTTTTTGCCGATAATTTAAGGAAATCATCATGGGAATTTTTGAACGCTATTTATCTATTTGGGTTGCTCTTAGTATTATCATCGGGGTTCTTGTTGGTTTACTACATCCTGCAATTTTTGAAAGCATAGCGAGTCTGGAAATCGCTCATGTTAATATTGTTGTAGCGGTTTTTATTTGGTTGATGATTTATCCGATGATGGTGCAAATTGACTTTGCATCGATAAAAAATATCGGTAAAAACCCAAAAGGCATAGTACTTACTGTAGTGATTAATTGGTTGATAAAGCCTTTTAGCATGGCCGCATTGGGTTGGCTATTTTTTAATTTTCTTTTTGTTGATATGGTCGACCCTAAATCAGCACAAGAGTATATCGCCGGTATGATTTTATTAGGGGTTGCTCCATGTACTGCAATGGTGTTTGTCTGGTCTGGGTTAACGAAAGGCGATGCAAATTATACTTTAGTGCAGGTCTCGGTAAATGATGTCATTTTGATTTTTGCTTTTGCGCCTATTTCTGCACTGTTACTGGGGATAGCTGATATTGAGGTGCCCTGGCAAACGATAATAATCTCTGTATTGTTATATGTGTTAATCCCTTTAATCGCTGGCGTTATAACACGTAAAGTTTTAAATAATAGCGTGCGCTCGCTTGATGGCTTATCAGCTAAACTTAAACCCTGGTCAATTATTGGTTTACTCGCGACTGTTGCTTTATTGTTTGCTTTTCAAGCGAAGACTATCATTTCACAGCCTGAAACTATTGTGCTAATTGCCATCCCATTGCTTATTCAAACATATGCGATTTTTGTTATTGCTTATCTCGCCGCAAAATGGCTTAAGTTACCACACAACATTGCTGCACCAGCAAGTTTAATTGGCAGCTCTAATTTTTTTGAATTATCCGTTGCCGTTGCTATCTCATTATTTGGTTTACATTCGGGTGCCGCCTTAGCAACGGTGGTTGGTGTTTTAGTTGAGGTACCGGTAATGTTGTCATTAGTTGCCATAATTAACCGAACCAGGCATTGGTTTGCATAAATAAACCATTTTTAGTGATCACAAAAGTAGAGTTTTATCGCGATAAACTTATATATTATTTATTACATAGGATATAACCATGACAATAAAAGTAGGTATTAACGGTTTTGGCCGTATGGGACGATTAACCATGCGTGCAGCATTTGATTGGCAAGACATTGAGGTTGTACAAATTAACGATCCCGCAGGTAATGCAGAAACGCTTGCGCATTTAATGACCTTTGACTCTGTTCATGGCCGTTGGCACCATGAGGCAACTCACCAAAATGATGACATGCTCATCAATGGTAAAGTCATCGCTTGTACGCAAAATACCGCAATTGCAGAGACTGATTGGTCACAGTGTGACTTAGTTATTGAAGCTTCTGGTAAAATTAAAACTAAAGCTTTGCTGCAAGCATACCTAGCGCAAGGGGTAAAGCGTGTTGTAGTGACTGCGCCGGTTAAAGAAGACGGGGTGTTAAATGTTGTCATGGGTGTAAACGATGATTTATATGAAAAAGAAAATCATGCCATTGTTACAGCCGCTTCTTGTACAACGAATTGTTTGGCGCCAGTAGTAAAAGTATTGCATCAAAAGCTGGGGATTAAACATGGCTCGATGACAACTATTCACGACATTACTAATACTCAGACAATTTTAGATGCGCCCCACAAGGATTTACGTAGAGCGAGGGCTTGTGGCATGAGCTTAATTCCTACCACAACCGGATCTGCAACGGCAATTACCCATATTTTTCCTGAATTACAAGGCAAGTTAAATGGCCATGCCATTCGTGTACCGTTGGCAAATGCCTCATTAACCGATTGTGTATTTGAAGTTGAGCGGGGTACAACGGTTGAAGAAGTGAATGACATTTTACAGCAAGCTTCAGAAAATGATTTAAAAGGTATATTAGGTTTTGAGCAACGACCTTTAGTCTCCATTGATTATCGAACTGATCCACGCTCGAGCATTATTGATGCACCATCAACCATGGTCGTCAATAATACCCAAGTGAAACTCTATGTCTGGTATGACAATGAATGGGGTTATGCAAACCGTACCGCAGAATTGGCCTTGATGGTTGGCTTGTCAGATAAAGGTTAATTGCATATGGCGCTCCAATCATTAAAGCGGTTATCACCTCAAGTGAAGCAATATTTAGTTATTACTGGCAATTACTGGGCTTTTACCTTAACTGACGGTGCACTGCGCATGTTAGTTGTATTGTATTTTCATCAGCTTGGTTATAGTCCTTTAAATATAGCAATGTTGTTTTTATTTTATGAAGTGTTTGGGGTGGTAACGAATCTCGTTGGTGGCTGGTTGGGCGCAAGACTTGGCTTAAATAAAACCATGCATATTGGTCTGGCTTTACAAGTGCTCGCTCTTGCCATGTTAGTTGTGCCAAGTGAGTATTTAACGGTTATCTATGTCATGGTGGCACAGGCCTTGTCGGGTATTGCAAAAGATCTTAATAAAATGAGCGCTAAAAGTTCGATTAAACTATTAATACCTGATGGCGCAGAAGGCACCTTGTATAAATGGGTTGCTATTTTAACCGGCTCGAAAAATACCCTAAAAGGTGTTGGTTTCTTTTTAGGTGGGGTATTACTGACCTTATTAAATTTTCAAAACGCGATCATCGTTATGGCCGTGATGTTGACGCTAGTCTGGTTATTGAGTTTACGGCTCTTAAAGTCAGATTTAGGCAAAGCGAAAAGTAAACCTAAATTTAGTGAAGTTTTCTCCAAGAGTCAGGCTATCAATATACTGTCGGCAGCAAGGTTATTTTTGTTTGGTGCCCGTGATGTTTGGTTTGTTGTAGCTTTACCGGTATTTTTAGCGGCCAGTTTTAATTGGGATCATTGGTGGGTTGGTAGCTTTATGGCAAGCTGGGTTATTGCTTACGGTATAGTGCAATCATTTGCGCCAAATATTACCGGTAAAAAACAAGGCAAAGTACCTTCAGGTCGGGCTGCTTTTTTATGGGCTAGTTATCTTTGTATAATACCGGCATGCATCGCGTTAGCGTTGCATTTTAATTTCTATGTACAAACCTCCCTGATTATTGGCTTATTGGTCTTTGGAATTGTTTTTGCGGTTAATTCATCTTTGCATAGTTATCTAATTGTCAGTTATGCAGGTAAAGATGGTGTCTCTTTGGATGTTGGTTTTTACTATATGGCTAATGCTATGGGGAGGCTAATTGGCACCTTGCTATCGGGTTGGTTATTCCAACAATATGGTTTAGCTGCCTGTTTGTGGGTCTCGGCGTTATTTATTGTCTTTGCTGCAATCTTGTCTATTAAGTTACCGCACAAGCGATTGCAGGAACAAGTCAGCTAGATTAGTCATTATCAGTCAAGTCTTGCTGGTTGCGTTGGCTTGTTTGTATTATCTGGATGCAAACAAGCGTGGCGTGATTGAAGTATTTAAACCAGGTGAAGGTAACCGATTTATTGCAACTGATATTGCTGCCTGTGGTTTAGACATCGAGAAATGTCCTGTGGTGATAAATTTTGATTTACCCCCTGTAAATCTATTGCTCATTATGTAATCGATACGAACTACCAAGCTCAATTTGTTATCAAATAAGGCCGCACATTTATATTTATAGGTAAAAAGAGCAACTCTTGGCTAAGCTATAGATGACTGGCTTATTTTTTTAGCGAATTAAAAAGCGACTCAAGTTATCTGATGAAATTATAAAAGTTCAGCTAGTGTTTTTAATTTTAAGAGCCATCGATATTGAGGTTTGATAAAAGTGAGGTAACACTATGGCAAAAAGTAATTTATTTAATTCAATCTCTAAGGGGGTAGTTACCGGCAGTGATATTCATCGCTTATATGCTATTGCTAAGGCAAATAAATGTGCCTTGCCGGCGGTGAATGTCAGTAATAGTTCTACCTTAAATGCATCATTGGCAGCGGCAAAAGTAGCAAAAATGCCAATTATTATTCAATTTTCAAGTGGTGGTGCGGCAGCTTTTGTTGGTAAAAGTGCTGGTTTATCATCTATTGAAGCCGCAACCATCGGTGCGATTGCTGGGGCTAAATATGTTCATCAAGTCGCTAAAAGTTATAATGTTCATGTTATTCTGCACACTGACCATGCTAACAGGAAGTTGTTACCTTGGATTGATGCTCTTTTAGCTGAAGGAGAAAAGTTTTTCGAACAAACAGGAAAACCTTTGTTTAGCTCGCACATGATAGATTTGTCTGAAGAGTCTCTTGAGGAAAATATTGCCACATCTTGTATTTATTTAAAGCGCTTAAAAGCATTGGATATGTCATTAGAGATAGAATTGGGCTGTACTGGCGGCGAAGAAGATGGCATTGATAATTCTCAGCTTGATAATAGTGCTTTATATACTCAACCTGAAGATGTTGCTTTTGCTTATGAGTCGCTGAGCGCTATAAGCCCTCACTTCACCATCGCTGCATCATTTGGCAATGTTCACGGAGTCTATCAACCTGGAAATGTCCATTTAAAACCCATTATTTTGATGCAATCACAACAATTTGTTAGTGAGAAATACCAGTTAACGGCTAATAGTTTAGATTTTGTTTTTCATGGTGGCTCAGGTTCAAGTGCTGACGAAATCAGTGAGGCGATAGACTATGGGGTAATAAAAATGAATATTGACACCGATACGCAGTGGGCATTTTGGCAAGGTGTCAGTCACTTCAATACTCAATTTAAAGATTATTTACAAAGCCAAGTAGGTAATCCAGAGGGACAAGCGTTGCCGAATAAAAAATATTACGATCCCAGGCAATGGTGTCATGCGGCAGAAGTGTCAATGACATCTAGAATTTTACAAGCCTATCAAGAACTTCAATGTACTTAACTTCATAACACCGGTAACTAATGTAGCATCTTGAAATTGAACAATCGCTGTTAGTTTAAGCTATTTATTGGCATAAGTTTTGTACCTAAAGCTGAGCTTTATTGTGAGGCTGTTAACATAGCGAACAGAAGAAACGAGTAACAGTTGTAAGGCAAGTTACTCGTTTGAACTTGCTGATTTATTATTTTACCTCTAGATCAAAAACAACACTAATAGAGGCTGAAAATACAATGTTTTCTTGTAAATATTTTCCAGGTTTACTGGCTGAATCCATCATGGCTCCTGATACGGCAATACGTTCAATATCACTGTTTGCACCATATCTGTAGCTATGACTATTAGATGTTGAGTTAATGCTATAAATTTTCCCTAATTTGGCATCAAAAGCATT
The DNA here is from genome assembly GCA_040779365.1 of Colwelliaceae bacterium MEBiC 14330. Taxonomy (GTDB): domain Bacteria; phylum Pseudomonadota; class Gammaproteobacteria; order Enterobacterales; family Alteromonadaceae; genus Colwellia. The sequence continues at coordinate 202,543 of JBFONR010000001.1, read as the reverse complement.
GGCTAATGAATGACCTTTTTCTTTAGCATTCTTAACAGCAAGGGCGTTAACTTCATCTTTTAATTGTTCGGCTTTTGATGATTTTAATTCTATATTACGAATTTCATTAATTTTCACGCTAAGAGCAAAATCCATAAATGCATTTAAGTGCTTTAGGTTATTTAAGGTGACTTTGATATTTCGGTTCGCCGTGTAGCCATTTAATTGCCTTTTATTGTTAGCTGAATAAGTATAATTAGGCTGTGTCGAAATGCTTGAAGCGGAAACATTTTCTTGGTCAATGTTGAAATTAGCTAGGCCAGCTAAAAGATTATTAACCCTATCATCTACGTCTTTTTTAGCATCAACACTTTTCGTTTGAATGCTTTCAACTTCTAAATAAATGACAGCTATATCGGGTTTAGCTTTTAGCTGTGCGCTGCCAACCACAGAAATATGACGATTGTTTGGTAGACTATTATTGGCAAGTGCAACAAAAGAACAAGCCATTAAGGCAAAAATGTTTAGGTATTTCATTGAAGCTCCTTATTAACGTTTCAGGATGAAACGAATACTCGTTGACTAAATTTTCTAGCGAAGCGGGACCGGCCAACTATTAAGGGCCTGCTTGTAAGACATATCAATAATAGCTTTGTTTTTATATTTTTTAAACTATCATCATATTGATAGCGACTACTAATAACAACAGGGCAAAGGTCTTTTTGATTAAGGGCACAGGTAAAGAGTGAGTTGCTTTGGCTCCTATGGGGGCAGTAAACCAAGACGTGCATACAATGCCTAATAATGCCGGTAAATAAACAAAACCTAGAAAACCTTGTTGTATAGTATAGTGTGCGCTGCCACTGCTAATGTAGCCAATAGAGCCAAATAAGGCGATGACAATACCACAAGCAGAGGCGCAGCCGATGGCTTTTTTAATGTCCACTGAGAAAAATGTTAGTAGCGGCACTAACAAAGCGCCACCACCAATACCTATCATCGCCGATAGGCCGCCAGTGATTGTGGTAAAAAAGCTCAATAGCGCTTTATTGGGGAACTTTCTTTTCGTTGTCGTATTATTTTTGCCGCTGCTGTAAAACATTTTTAATGCAATAATCGTTACGCTGACACCAAACACTATCCGTACAATATTTTCGGGTAATAGTGCGGCAAGAAAGCCACTAATTAATGCCCCAAGGGCGACACCTGTCATAACCCAAGGAGCAAGATTCCAGGGGACATTGCCATTTTTATGATGGGCAATTGCTGAAGATGTTGAGGTAAATAATATTGAGGCTAATGATGTCGCAATCGCAATAATAACAACTTGTTCAGCGGGGAAAAGCGTAAAGTGAAGTAAAATCGCACTCAGCACTGGTACAATAACTAATCCGCCTCCGATCCCTAACAATCCTGCTAAAAACCCTACGCCACTGCCAAGTAAAGCACAGTATATTATCAACAATAGTAATTCATTCATTCAATTTACTTCTTAATTTAATCAGGGAGGAAACTCGGTACACTTAATCTCGTTATCTAGAGCACGCCAATAATAACTGACAGTCAGCTATATATACAATGAGATAGGGCATGAATATTTCTCAACTAGCATGTGAAATAAATACGCTTTTCATCCGTTATTGAACTGCGTATAAATCTCATAAAGCTTCAATATCTAAGCACAATAATCGTTAATTTTTAGCTCACGGACAAAGCACAAACCAGAATCATGTTTATGCTTTGATAAGGTCTAAAAATGCTTGAAAGATTTAGTAAGCGTCATAAATAACACTAGGTTTTACCTGAGAAAATAGGATATAAACGCGATGAATAACAATTTCACTTTTTCACTTAAAAGCATTGGTCTTAATGAGAATTATCGCCCTGCGGATAATACCCGGATTACGACAAATTTTGCTAATCTGGCGCGTGGTGAAAGCCGAGAGAGTAACCTACGTAATGCGTTAAGAATGATAGATAACAGCTTTAATGCTATGGCGCATTGGGACAACCCAACCGCTAAGCGTTACTCAGTAGAGCTAGAAATTGTTTCCATTGATATGGAGATTGAGGGTAGTGGCCAGTCTTTTCCGTCAATTGAAGTGTTAAAAACACATATTGTTGATCATCAAACCAATAAGCGTATAGAAGGCATTGTCGGCAATAATTTCTCATCTTACGTGCGCGATTATGACTTTAGTATTTTATTGCGTGAACACAATAAAGGCCAAACGAAGTTTAGCATTCCAGACGGCTTTGGTGTATTGCATGGTAATTTGTTTAAAAGTTTTGTTAATTCGACTGTTTATAAAGAAAACTTTAAAAAGCCGCCTGTGATTTGTTTAAGTGTTTCTGATAACAAGACTTATCATAGAACTGAAAATCAGCACCCTGTGTTGGGAGTTGAATATCAGCCAAATGAATCATCGTTAACAGAGCAATATTTCAAAAAAATGGGCTTACAAGTTCGTTACTTTATGCCGCCAAATAGTGTGGCACCACTGGCATTTTATTTTTTTGGCGATTTACTTAATGATTATACTAGCCTTGAGTTGATTAGTACGGTCAGTACCATGGAAACTTTCCAAAAAATATATCGACCTGAGATTTATAATGCCAATGCTGTGGCAGGCAAGTCTTATCGCCCCAATTTAAAAAACCTTGATCATTCTTTAACGCAAATTGTTTATGACCGTGAAGAGCGAAGTCAGCTAGGCATTGAGCAAGGAAAGTTTGCGGAGCAACATTTTATTAAGCCATACCAAACCGTACTTGAACAATGGTCTGCCAATTATGCTTAAAAGACAGTGACTAACAACAGAAAAACTTATAAATATATTTAAATAGACGGCATTATAGATTATGAAAAACACCACGCTTAACACTTTGCTACCAACTTCAACAGCCGGTAGCTTACCAAAGCCTTCCTGGCTTGCAGAGCCTGAAAAACTATGGTCACCTTGGAAATTACAAGATAACGAATTAATTAGTGGTAAACAAGACGCTTTGTGTTTGTCATTAAAAGATCAACAACAAGCTGGCATTGATATTGTCAGTGATGGTGAACAAACACGACAACATTTTGTCACCACTTTTATAGAAAACCTCAATGGTGTTGACTTCGAACAACGTAAAACAGTGAAAATTCGTGATCGCTATGAGGCTAGTGTTCCGACAGTTGTTGGCGCTGTTTCTCGTCAAAAACCAGTTTTTGTTGAAGATGCTAAGTTTTTACGAAAACATACCAAGCAACCTATTAAGTGGGCACTGCCTGGCCCTATGACCATGATAGATACTCTTTTTGATAATCACTATAAAAGTCGTGAAAAACTTGCTTGGGAATTTGCTAAAATCCTCAATCAAGAAGCAATTGAATTAGAGGCGGCAGGCGTTGATATTATTCAATTTGATGAGCCAGCATTTAATGTGTTTTTTAACGAGGTAAATGAGTGGGGCATTGCTTGTTTAGAAAGGGCAATTGAGGGCCTTCAATGTGAAACAGCGGTACATATTTGTTACGGTTACGGCATTAAGGCAAATACAGATTGGAAAAAAACGCTCGGTCGTGAATGGCGACAATATGAGGAAACATTCCCAAAACTGCAACAATCCTCCATTGATATTATTTCATTAGAGTGTCATAACTCACATGTGCCAATGGACCTACTTGAACTGATTCGAGGTAAAAAAGTGATGGTAGGGGCTATTGATGTAGCTAGCAACATCATAGAAACACCAGAGGAGGTCGCGCAAACGTTACGAAAAGCCCTGCAATTTGTTGATGCTGACAAGCTTTATCCTTGCACCAACTGTGGTATGGCTCCTTTGTCTCATCAAGTAGCGAGGGGAAAATTAAATGCCTTAACCGCCGGCGCAGAAATTATCAGGAAAGAGCTATCAAGTTAGTTAGCGTATTGTTGGCAAACTCGGTCGAAAGGCCGAGTTAAGCTGGCTTGCTAACTATTTTCTTTTGCCTGTTCTTTTACATATTTGCCTTCATTATTACTTTCACGCCGATCTTTTCATACTTCGCCAGCTATCATGCTTCAATCATCTAGAGTTATTGTTAGGTAAATTTAAGTAAGTTTTCTGGAAAATTTTTGCAAGCTAAGGTATTTAACAGCAAAGCAATAACTTTAATTACTTAATTTGCAAGTATAAAAGTGAGCTTTGAAATTATGCTAAGTGATTAAATACGAAGCCGTTAAAAAAATTAATCTCGTTCTTATAATATTTACTTTTTATTTGTTTAAATAATTGTTATAACTAATAAAATAATATTTGTATTACGGCGCTTTTACACTTGCAGCTCTTTAATTTAAATGCAATTTTACATGAACTAAGGGAGAAATTTTATGAAGGTGAACCAATTTATTTTTATCGCTAGCCTAGTAGCACTTACTGGCTGTGGAGAAGCAACTGTGAAGCAAGCAGCGTCAGATAATCAACAAGTTACTGTAAATAATAAAACCTTAGCAGGTGAAGTCAGTTATAGAGAAAGAAAGCTTTTACCCCCAGGTGTTACCTTAGAAGTAACTCTAGAAGATGTCTCTAAAATGGATGTCGCCTCAACCCTTATTGCAAAAAGCACTTCAGAAATTACCGGTGCGCCTCCTTATAAATTTTCACTTGATTATGATGAAGCACTTATCAATAGCAAAATGCGTTATAGTATTAGAGCGAAATTGTTACTTAAAGACAAATTATTATTTACCTCGACAGAGCAGTTAGATCCTTTTAAAACACCCAGTGATAATTATCAAATTGCATTAACTATGGTGCAACAAAGCCAAGCTAAAGTTAATCACCGTCCTGATACGGGGTTAGCCGTTGTGTCAGTCAATCCGCTAGTTGAATTAACTAACACTTACTGGAAATTAACTCAGCTTGGTGATAAAGCGGTTGTCATGGCTGAAAAGCAAAGCAAAGAAGCTTATTTACAATTGAAAGTTGACGGCAAAGCTATCGGTTTTTCTGGCTGTAACATGTTTAATGGTAGCTATCAACAAAACGGTAATGATTTGAGCTTTGGTCCGTTGATGTCGACTAAAAAAGCTTGTATGGCTGGTATGGATACCGAAGCAGAATATATGAGCTTGTTAGCGCAAGTGAAATATTATTCTATTCATGAAGAAACATTGTCTGTACTTGATGCTAAGAAAGAAAAAATTGCTCAATTTAAAGCGATTCACTTTAACTAAGCTTTTTTATATATCTAAGGGTAGGTGTGTTTATGCATAAGTTACAAGTTTTAAAAATTGCGTTTATTTTCGCGACTATCACTTTATCGGGTTGTGAAAAAATAGTGCAATCAGGTGATAATGCTAAGCCGGTATCAGAGCAGCAAACTGTCAAAGACGACAATGTTTATATCGAGCAAGAGAGAAAGGATAATATTGTCGGTGCTGATAAAGACCAACATGGTTGTATTGGCTCTGCTGGATATCAGTGGTGTAGTAACCTAAAACAATGTATCAGACCTTGGGAGTTAGCTAAAATGAAGAACTTAGCGGATGACTCTAAAGCAAGTATCGCTGCTGTATGCGACGCTAAAATACCTAAGAGTACTGCCTTGGTTGGTGGTGACCGTGATGAGCATGGCTGTATTGGCTCTGCGGGTTACCAATGGTGTGGTAACCTAAACCAGTGTATTAGACCATGGGAGTTAGCTAAAATGAAGAATTTGACCGACGATTCTCAAGAAAGCATTGCTGCAATATGTGAAACTGAACTATCTGAAAAGCCTCAAGAAGTTGAGTTGGTTGGTAGCGACCGTGATGAGCATGGTTGTATTGCTTCTGCAGGTTATCAGTGGTGTACTCGTCTTAAACAATGTATACGGCCATGGGAGTTAGCTAAACAGTATAACCTTGAAGATGACTCAGAAAAGGGTATTAGTGAGTTTTGTCAAGATAAATGATCTGAGGCTTTGTTCTGATTGATTAAAATACTCGTTGTTACTGTTCAATTTTGATAAAGGCCTATTATGCCAGTAACTATGATATAGCATGTGCAGCGATGTTTATAAGGCTCAAGCTTGATGAAATTGCTATGAGCCTTGCCCTAATTAGGTTTTGTTTACGCTCTACTTAGCTAGTCAAAAAATATAACGCTTATGCTATATCATAGCAATGATGGGGCTAATTTAGTTAAAAAATTATTTTAGTTTCAACAGTCTAGGTAACTTTAAACTATAGAGCCATTAGTAAAATAAAATTTATAAGCTAACAGTATTTTTCTAGTTTATTTGGCAATATTTTAGTGTCAATTTATTTTACATTCTTGATCTTTTTATTTAAATTATTAATATTATTCAATGGTTTGTATTTTTGACTTATTCTTTGCTTATTCATTTTTTCTATCAATACTTCAATCAAGGATTTCTAAAAAATGAAAAAACTATTGAATACCATTGTTGCATTATCGTTGGTGGTTTCAACTCATAGCTTTGCCGGCATAATTAACGGTGATTTTGAATCAGGTCTCACTTCATGGACGACTACCAATAACGTTTCAACTACATCTTCTGCTCTATCTGGTGCGCAGAGTGCTTACGTTAATAACTATTCCTTAAGTCTTTCCGCTTTAGACAGCTTTTTTGGCTTAACTGCTAATACGTTTTCAAATTCATTAGATTGTTCCGATGAGCCTTGTTTAGAAGGATCAGGACTTTACCAATCTGTCTCATATAATGCGGGTGATATTTTGTCATTTGACTGGATGACAACACTCGAAAATAGTAGTGAGTATGTAGACTGGGTTGGCTTTGTTGTAGAGGGCACTGTTATACAATTAGGCAATGGTGTTAACACAGCTGATAATACATTGTTCAACACAGAGTATACATTTTTGAATTCAGGTAGCTCTTTTTTTGGTTTTGTCGTCGGTGATGGTGGTGATGGTTGTTGTGGTTCAACGATGAAAATTGATAATGTAGCTATCACCTCGGTACCTGAGCCAACTCATATCGCACTTTTGGGTTTAGGCTTAGCTGCTTTAGGGTTTTCTCGCAGAAAAGTACAAGGTTAAAGTGTAATATAGATAAACATAAATCTAGTTTTATCGGTTAATGCCAGTCAGTTTAACTGACTGGCATTTTTTATTGAGGATGAATGAATTAGCTTTAAGCTATAGACTGTTTTTTCCAATATCGCCGCTTTTACTTATGAGATAAAAAAATCGGTAGTTAGTTAACTATCTACCTATTTTTATGGATACTGACATCCTCATAAAGGATATATTGCTAGCATACCGCGTAAATAATGCCGGTAATATTGCGTATCAAGCAGCTAGATTTTATTGACCAAAGACATTTTTTAAAGAATCCAGTTTCTTTTTGTCCTTATCAGAAAGTTTATCGTTTAATTGTTTATTTAACGCGTCTTTAGCTTCTTTTTCAAGTCGCTCTTTCAGTGCATCTTTGGCGGCTTTTTCAACGGCTTTAGTTAAACGGTTCACCACTTCTGTACTTAACTCTTCTGGTGTTAGGCCTGTGTTTTCATCCCCTAAGTTATTCATGACAATATTAGGGACTTCCAGCACTTGCGGATCCCACTGCTCTGTTTCAAGAGAAGCCTTATTATTAATAAAGCTGAATTTTTTAATCATTAGACGCACAGGCTCAGATGGAGAGTCTGTTGACGTTTGTTCTGTTTCTTTTTCTGTTGAGCTTGATGATGAAGCAGTGTTGTTTTTTATGTTATCAAGTAGTGCTTGTAAATTAGTTTGCTGCCCTTTTTGTTCAGCAATAATATCAGCACCATCAATTAATACCTCATCAATAACAATGACATCACCCAAAATGCTTGATGGTTTAATGTCTAGGGCTACTTGACTTAAATGAAATAAGTGATCGCTGGAAAAACCTTGTGGATTGGGCAAGTGTAAACCACTAATTTCACCACGACCTTCTTTAAGAGCAATACTTACACTACCTACTGTGACATTTGTACCAGTAACTTTTGTACCTACCTTTTCAATAACATTTTTTACAATGGCATCAAGGTTTGTCAGCGTATAATAGGTAACACCACCTATGGCGATGACAATAATGGCAAGTAGGGATAAGATGATTTTTTTCATGAGTCGTCCTTTTGATTGATTGAATATAAATGTATTTTCTAACCTTTATTATAAGCTAGCACATTTTTAGCTAGAACAGCTTATACTTTATTGCTTTTCACTTAATTTTATTAGCTTTTTTGTTAACTTTACAACATTAACAAACGAAAAATAACTTCGCTCAAACACCTATGATACATTACCTTCCATATTGTGCTCTTCCAAGGAGTCAATAGTTACTTTATAGCAGCATTACAGGTGCTAGTAGAGCAATTAATAAGTAATTTGTATCTTATATGCTGACGAGAAAATGATGGTGCAATCAAACACCATCGTTGAGCTTTAAATATTCTGCTTAAGGGTTGCCGTGGTATTTTCCTTTATAGACAACGCCTTTAACAGTAATATCTTTTAATTTCATGCTATCTATCGCCATAGGGTTTTCAGCTAAAATAGTAAAGTTGGCAACTTTGCCTGTGACTAACGAGCCTATTTCTTTTTCTAAATTCAAGCTTCTAGCGGCATCAATAGTTATTGCTTTTAAAGCATCATACATATCAATACGTTGGTTTTGTGACAGTAAATTGCCTTGTGAGGTAACACGGTTTACTGCAGCCCAAGCCAGTGTTAAAGGCTCTACAGGTGCCATTGAAAAATCAGAATGGAACGAGAAAGGAATGCTATCATCGACTAATAATTTTAGCGCAACTAAATTTTCAGCTCGCTCTTTACCAAGACCAAATTCTGTATATTTATCCGCTAATGCCCATAAATAGTAGGGGTTTACTGACGCTTCCATACCAAGTTGAGACATCTGCGTTGTCATCTCTTTAGTAAAATAGCCCATATGATGGAGTGTGAAACGATGATCGGTTCTAGGCGCAGTCGCTTGCATTTTGGCAACATTATCGATAACCATTTGCTGGCCTAAATCCCCATTGGCATGAACATGAATTTTATAACCATTTTGCCAGTAAAGGCTGACTTGTTCACTGAATAAGTCTAATGGTGTCATCCATTCACCTGTGTGACCATCAGTGTAGCCATCTTTCATTTGCATCAATTGTGAATAAATAGCGCCATCAGCAAAAAGTTTTACCTGCTTAGGTAAAAAGTGAACATTATCAGTATTATATTTAGCATCTCCTGGTAATGTTTCCATAAAGTCCAAGGCAGCCTTGTTACCACCTTTCATGCCATACAATTGTGTCCCACTAGGAATAAGATAAACATCATAAGGTGGTTTTTTAGCCATCTCAGATTTTAATAGAAATAGTTCTCCATCAAAATCAGAGCTTGGAAAGCCCGGTTCAGCAATGGTAGTAATTCCATTTTGTTGTAAGATTGCTGACATGGTTGCTAAGCCTTTACGATACTTTTCAGGTTCAAGCAGTACTGGCGCCATAATTGGTACAAGCGCTAACCAGCCACCTTCGAAAAAGTGACCTTTTTCCCATTCAACTTGCGGGTTTCCGGCAAAATCTTCAGCGTTAATTCTTAGTTTATTTATTGCGGCATCGTTCAAGAAAATTTCATGAAAAGAGCGATGAATAATGCCTACAGGTTGCTCTCCTGCAATCTGATTAAGTAATTCTCGCGACATCTCGCCATGCCACAGTTGATGAAAGCCCCAAATAAAATAGATGTCATTAGCATTGGCATTGTTTGTAATGGATTGTGTAATTCGCTGTCGATATTCCTTTTCTCCTGATACCCCGTGTTTTATTCCTGAAGGTAACTTCCAATCATAGGGGGCAATAATCTCATTTTGTAGCATTACCGCCGCTAGCGAAGGGTGTAAGTGTGGTTCAATTAGCCCTGGCATCAAGGTTGAGCCTTTTAAGTCAAAATAAGTCGCACCTGCGTCTGCTCTTTGTTTTGCCGCGGTAAGTGAACCAACAAAGATAATTTTTCCTGCTTGCTCAATTATCGCTTCAACCTCGCTGGGTTCCTCATCTGCCATGGTTAAAATAGCACCATTGTGATAAACCGTCATGTCGCTAGCTACTTGGTTAGGGGAAGCTATTTGTTTTGTCGGTTGGGGATTACAAGCGCTCAATAGTACAGTGCAGATTATTGCATTGCACAGTAGCCAAGGCTTTATTTTCAATCGAATCATTGTTCACTCCTGTTAAGACAAATTGAATCGCTGCTTATTATCAATACATGGTAATAAAAGCTTATGCTTTATCTAATGTATAGCTTTGATTATAGCTTATCGATAATTAACTTTAAAAAACAATATAAAACAGATATTTAAATTGCTTGTGTCGCTATAATTGAACTAACTATTCGTTGTTGAATGATTGGTAGATAAATCATTAAACAGAAGCGCAAAATAAATAGCTAAGTTATTTTAGTCCAATGACTGTTTTAGTCATTATATGCCTGCGCTAGCTAAAACTCCGTATGAAATACCTAAAAAGAGCACTAGCGGTGAGAAGTATTTGGTATCTAAGTTAGCAAAATTACTGTTATAAATTTTTTTAAAAAAGCCAACATATTTAAAGTCTCCTATGGCACGGATAATAAAAATAATACAGACAAAATAGCCAATATAATGAATATATTCTTTCAACTGCTCATGAGGGGAAACGAGTTGAATAGCTAATATTGATAGGCTAAATAACAACAAAGCGACAATAAATATTAAAATTTTACTTGGTATAAAATCCTTTCCCTCTTCAAGAGTAGGCCCTGCTGACATGAGTCCAAATTTACCGCCAAAAGCCCAATAAAAATGTAATAACGCAATGACCAACATAATAAAAGCAACAATGATTGATAAGGTAAACATAATTATTCCTCAAGGTATAAAATTTACTCAAACAACATAAAGCTGCTGTTCAGTATTTCTATTGTCCTAGCGTGGTTGAATTCATTCTATAAAGGCTGACTACTTTATAATTACATCAAGATGAAAGCAAAGTGACTTAACCAGGTCAGTTGTATACCATAAGAAATACGTTGATGTGTGCCTGGATTAGTTTGCAACTTTATTGCTTTAGCCATCGCAAAGAGAAAATAAATAGCGGTCACGACTGCAATAATTGAAAGTACACGAAAATAAAGTGGAATAAGTTCACTAGTAGCGCTTAAAGCAACAAGAATTGGCGCTATAGTGAGTGAAAGTAGCATAATAAAACCCGCCCAAGAATGCACCTTACAAGTAAAAGTTGGTTGCTCAGTATAGGGATCGGCATCCATGGGAAAATAACCCGCTACCCAGGTACCAAGTCCATGAATAATGATTAGACAACCTGCTAAATTAACCAAGATAGCCGTGTTTGCTAGTTGCGCGACATAACAACCAAAAAAACAAAAGAAAATACTGAGTGGGTAGTTGTTTACTCTAGGAGATAATTTCATTGTGGGGCTACCGACAGCACCTAACTCACTGCAAAATTGTCGAGAGTGACTGTAACCACGATAAAACAGGCTGACTAGATATACACCGACAACAATCCAAACGGTTGCAATTAATCCTGAGTAGATCGCAATTTTTTCAAACACAGCAACATCCTTTTTGTAGATTAATCTCTTGATAATAAACAGGTTAAAGTTAACTGTTTAGCATCATAAATGTATTATTATATGTCATATTTATATTAAAAGAGCCCAGGTTTTTGCAAATATTTAGTCGTTTCTTTAGTTGTTAGAGCTACTATCGTTTCTTTGCCATATCTGTTTATGTGATTTCTGGCTTTGTTTACATCTTCGGGAATTATTATACCACATTGTCATCTTGTAAAAGGCTGCCCATTTATGTGAGGGTGGGGTATTTTACTATACCCTAACCAAATGCCTTTTAGAGCCATAACTTCATAAGCGTCAGCGAAATGATGCCAGCCTTGGTGATTATCTTTGACAGAGGTTTTAAAACACCAACTTTTATCATTAATTCGCATGACTTACTTGTTAATCTAAAAATATTAATCTTTTGATGTTTACTTTTGAAAATTGATAAAGTTCAAACATGCTCGGGATAAGCGTTAGTGTTGTGCAGCGGTTCAACTATCCTTATTTGCGCAGAGATATTTATGACTAAAGTATGATAAAATTCATTAGGCTAGTTGATATAACTGACTGTAGTTGGAATGCCCCTAATGTTGGTAGTGCTTATTTATATGTCAAAGGTAAAGACATTGAAGGAAATTTTGATTAAGGTGAGCGTGGCTAGAAGAGAAGCTTTAAAGCTTAACGCCCTTATCCGTTATTTATATTTGTGCTTATACCATGATTGGCGAAGATATTAAAAAATAGTATTTGCTTCGTTGTATGGTTTCTCTAATAATTACGCAATATTACCCCGTTTACTCTTCACAGGACTTATTTTGATAATTCTGTATCTTGAAATGAAAGCGCTTACATTGGTTGTGGTGTTAAATTTTATCTTATCGTTCACTGCCAACGCTGGTGCCATTAATTTTGCTAATTATGAACAGTTTAATACGCTTATCTTTAATGATTTTTATGGTGGTAATTCTGATGTGGAAGGACGTTTAGCCGTGGGCGGTAATGCCACGTTAAGCAATTATTCTGTTAACGAATACAGAAGTCCAGGTCGAAGTGGTCCCGTGCATAGTACTGATTCTGGTGTACTGTCGGTAGAAGGAGATTTATATTTATCTAATAGTTTGGTCAATGGTAAGGCTAGTGTAGGTGGCTCAATTAGCTTAACTAATGCTGCGTTAAATGATGTTACGGGGCAAGCCGTAGATTTTAATGACGCTTATAGCCAACTTAGTCAACTAGCGACAAACCTAGCTCATTTAGATGTAAATACCAGTATTAGCAGTGAAAGTGGGAAATTGAGGCTACAAGGTGATAGTACCGCTGATGTTCAAGTCTTTGCATTGACCAGTAGTTTATTATCGAGTGCTTGGGGTTTTGATGTTATCGAAATAGATATAGCTGATACGATAATTTTTAATATCTCTGGAGAAGATGCACAATTAACTGACGCTAACTTTTATAATTATGACTCAGTTTTCGACGCTGCAGATTTAGGCAAGCATACTGAAAATATCATCTTTAATTTTTATCAAGCAAGCTCACTTCATATAGATACCGGAGTTTGGGGCTCTTTATTAGCAGTAAATGCTGAGGTAAATTGTGGTAGTGGTGTCGTTTGGGGGCAAGTATATGCTCACGCTTGGGGAAGCCAAGCTAAGCCATGTCAGGTGCAGGTTAACTATAGTCCTTTTAACGATAGACAATCGGATCAAGGCAAGATTGATGTTGATGAGCCTGCTAGTGTCTTTATTATCTTTACGGCTATATTGGCTTTATACATGCGACAACAAAAAATTGTTGTATAGCAAAGTAGTAGCTAGAAACGAAAAATTACTTTAGCGTGAAAGTACACTATTTATAATTGTCTTTAACTTTAACTTTAACTTTAACTTTAACATTTTTTATTTTCCATGGCTTATTCAGCATTAACTCTATATCGGCTTTAACGGTAGTTTAGTCATTTACCACGTTTAATTTGTTTTTGATTGAAGTAATGATATTAGTCTTATATGTTTTGATGGGAGTATTTTCAGCCTTTTCTTCTAAGACTTTACTTAATGCTCTAGTGATTATGATGATTGCTTTAATAAAGTTGCTGTTGGTGTTAAGGACTTAAGTTAACCAGTCATAGCTAATTAATCTTATTTTTAAGTGCAAACAATACGCACTCACTAAATATAATACGTTTAGCAGAAGTCAGTTTATTTTATTACAGTCAGTCAAAGGGCATATTCTTGCAATGCATTGTAAGAAAGCACATCACGTATTTAGTAAATATACTCAAGGTAATGCTGCCTTTTTAGAGCTCGATAATAAAATCAAGGTATTTAGTTGAGTAATTAAGACATCGGAAACTGCTTAGACGATAATTTCGACCTAACAATGAAAGTTCTTGACGCTTCCTTTTTAACGATTGATGCCGCCTTAGTATAGAAGGGGGCTTGCTTAAAATTGATGAAGATTTTGCATGCTATGTTCTCGGCTTACTACCGGATAATTAAGTAGCGTAAGTGGTGTATGTGCTCAAAAAAACTACTTACGTGAGTGTGTCTTTGCCGTTAATATTTCACTAGGTTGTGCTAATCAAGGTGTATTTAGGTGATTGCGGTAGTGGCTGATAAGCAAGAGAAAGTATATAGTTTAAAAAATTAAAGGTAATTACAACAATAAGAAAAGGTAAAGAATGATGGATTTGACAAATAAACTCGGGACGATAGACAGCACTATTTTTATTAGTTATGTCATTGGCTTGTTGTGTTTAGCGCTATGGGTTTCTCGAAGTGAAAAAAAAGAAGGAGCCAATACGGAGGATTATTTTCTAGCAAGTAAATCATTGCCTTGGTGGGCTATTGGCGCTTCGTTAATTGCCGCGAATATCTCTGCAGAGCAAATTATTGGCATGTCAGGCTCGGGTTACGCCATAGGTTTAGCCATTGCTTCTTATGAGTGGATGGCTGCTATTACCTTAATACTTGTTGGCAAGTACATGTTACCTATTTTCTTGAAAAATAAAATTTTTACCATGCCGCAATATCTAGAGCAACGCTTTGATAATCGGGTGAAAACCACCATGGCCATCTTTTGGTTAGCTGTTTACACTTTTGTCAATCTAACGGCAGTATTGTGGTTAGGCGGTCTAGCGATTGAAACGGTGGCTGGCGTTGATTGGATGTTCGGTATGATATTCCTTGCACTATTTTCAGTAGCTTATTCGTTATATGGCGGCTTAAAAGCGGTTGCTTTTACGGATATTTTACAAGTTTTGCTGTTAGTTTTCGGTGGCTTATTACTCAGTTACTTGGCGCTCGATGCTGTTGCCGATGGCCAAGGTGTTCTAGCGGGCTTCGGTATTTTGACGGAGAAAATGCCTGAACATTTCGATATGATTTTAAGCTCTGAAAATGAGCATTACATGAGTTTACCGGGAATCTCGGTGTTAATTGGCGGCATGTGGGTGATGAATTTTAGTTATTGGGGCTTTAATCAATATATTATCCAGCGAGCATTGGCTGCTAAAGATATTAAAGAAGCACAAAAAGGGATTGCTTTTGCTGCTTATCTAAAACTGTTAATGCCATTAATTGTAGTATTGCCCGGTATTGCCGCGGTTATTCTATACCCTTCGTTAACAACCCCGGATCAAGCTTATCCGTCCATGATGGCATTAATGCCTGTTGGTATAAAAGGCTTAGTCTTTGCTGCTTTAGTTGCCGCAATTGTCTCTTCACTGGCTTCAATGACTAATAGTATTTCTACAATTTTTACCATGGATATTTATAGCCGGTTTAAACCCAATCATAGCCAACGCCATTATGTGCATATTGGTCGAATTGCGGCACTTGTCTCGCTTTGTATTGCCTTAATTGTTGCGCAGCCATTATTAGGTAAATTTGACCAAGCGTTTCAATATATTCAAGAGTTTACTGGCTTTTTCACCCCCGGTATTGTGGTTATTTTTGTCATGGGGATGTTTTGGAAGGGCACCAGTTCAATGGGAGCTTTATCAGCGGCCTTAGGCTCGGCTATTTTTTCATTAGTACTCAAATTGGCTTGGCCAACCCTACCGTTTATGGACCGAGTTGGGTTAGTTTTTCTACTGTGCTTGGCGATTTGTTATTTAGTCTCTCTTATGAGTAAAGCAACGAAAAGCGAACCAGTCAATAGCAGTGTTAATATCGAGCAAATCAGTTTTACTACTGCTAAATCATTTAATATTGCTGCTGTTGGCGTAGTACTGATTCTTTGTGCTCTATATAGTACGTGGTGGTAATTTCAACAGGGCTATTTAACATATCATTGCTAGTGCCTGACTAAGTTATCAGTTAGGCATATCAATTTTCAAACTCATCATAGCTAAAAGAAACTAAGGAGCAGCAAGATCACAACAAAAATATCGGCGTCAGCACAATCGCTAGCAACAATCTGTCTCAGCAATGAACAGGGTATGCGTGTTGAAATCATCAACTTTGGTGCCAGGGTTAAATCGATAAAGTTTCCAGTAAATAACAATTTATTAAGTGATAATAGTATGGAAATGATCCTAGGATACGACAACGCTGAAGATTACTTAGCAGACGATGCCTATCTAGGGGCAACCTGTGGCAGAGTGTGTAACCGTATTGCTGGCGGAAAATTTGAAATTTTGGGCAAGGTATATCAATTACCCTTAAATGATGGGGAAAACTGTCTGCATGGTGGTCCCGATAATTTCGCTATGCGTATTTGGCAAATTGATAAAGTATCGACTTCATCGGTGACCTTATCGCTTGTCTCTCATCATGGCGATCAAGGTTTTCCGGGCACGCTTAAGGTATTGGTGACTTACCAGTTAACCGCTGATAATAAGTTAATTATTAATTTTTGTGGCAATAGCGATGCCATAACACCGGTTAATTTAACTAATCACGCTTACTTTAATTTAGGTGAAAAAGATTGCCAGTCACTCTATTTACAGTTGATGTCTTCAACATTGCTTGCAACAGATGACGCGCATATACCCACCGGAGATATCATTGAGATCGCCGGAACAGATTTTAGCTTTACGAAGCCAGCATGTATTGGTGAAAGACAACAAAATATTCAAGAGAAATCTTTAACAATGAAAAATGGTTATAACCATTGTTTTGTTTTAGACGATAGCCCATTTGAGCAGCCAAAGGCGATACTAACGTCAGTTAAAAATCGTATACGTTTATCTATATATACAGATCAGACTAGCATACAGTTTTATACTGGCTATTATTTACAGGGACAATTTAGCCCTTATCAAGGTGCCTGTTTAGAAGCGCAAAACTATACTGATGCGGAAATAATACCCACTTTCCCAGTAATCTTTTACAGCCTGAGCAACAATATCAGCGAACAATCATTTATCAGTTTGAATCAATCCAGCGGTAGAGGCTTGTAAGCAAATTTAAAACCTGGTTAATGATGAATTTGCTGTGTTAACAAGGCTAAAGTAGCTATTTAATTGGCTCAGTGACGTGATGTATATGCACATCACGTTGTGGGAAGGGAATTGCAATGCCTTGCTTATCAAATTCTTCTTTTACCTGGCGAGTTATATCCCAATAGACATCACGATAATTTTCTGTTTTAACCCAAGGGCGACAAATAAAGTTAACTGACGAGTCGGCAAGTTGATCCACTTTAATGATTGGCTCAGGCTGCGCTAAAACTAGCTCATGTTTAGTAACAACGTCATGCATAATTTTTTCAGCCTTGGCCATATCTTCACCATAGCCAATACCAAAAACTAAATCAACACGTCGAGTTTTACTACCGGTTACATTAATAATAGTTGAGCCCCAAACGTTATTGTTTGGTACCACTAAATGCTGATTATCAAAGGTTTTGATAGATGTTGATAGCAGAGTCATTGAGTGGACCGTACCGGTAATACCATCAATTTCGACAATGTCACCGACATCAAATGGTCGGTAAATCAGAATTAACATACCACTAGCAAAGTTACTTAATGTACTTTGCAGTGCTAAGCCAACAACTAAGCCTGCGGCACCGATCAGCGCCAATAAAGGGCCGATATTAATTTTTATTATTGTTAGTGAGGCAATAAAGCCAATAATTAAAATGACTCGGCGAACAGAAAGTTGAATAAATTGTTTAAGTAAGGTTGAGAGCTTTTTGTTACGGTTAAGTGCTGCGTCAGTTAATTTACCAACGGCTACCGAGAGTAAGTAGACAAAAAATATTGATATCAGGAACTTGACAATATTGGTTAACCAGCGAAGCCCGCCTTCTTGAGACATCATCCAACCTTTTATCGTTAACCAAGCTGCATCACCATCAGTTAAATCAACAGTGGTACCCGATAGTGCGTTGGCGTATAGATGTAATTCAGCAGCGTCCCCGCCTTTTGCCTCCCAATTATTTAATACAATGAGAAAGCGTTCGAGCGTGTTATTCTTATCGGCTCGCAGATGAGTTAAATTCTTAATCAGTAAGGTGCGCCTTTTTTGCAGCGCTTCTTTGTATTGTCCCGCCTTGTCTGCTAATTCTGTTAGACCTTCAAAGTCTTTTGTTAAGCTATCAACAGTTTGCTGGGTCTTAGGTTTTATGTACTTACGGGTTAGCTCCTTAATTTCAGCTAAGTCTTCCTGTAATTTCTTTGCTGAAGCTTTACTTTCTTTGCTTTGTTTCAATAGCTCGACACTTTCGGCACTAATACTGGAGATTTCGGCCGCGGCGAGTATTGTTCTTTGTTTTTGACTGACCAGAATTTCAGCTTCACTGACAATTTTCGCTTTGCCTTTGAGAAGGGTTAACCAAGCATCAACTTCTACAGCCAGCTCTGCTTTTGTTAAGGGCATTAAAGCAAACTCTAGCTCAGTAAGGTCAACATTTTCATTTTGAGTAGTCGTAGCAAGGTATTTAGGGTGAGATGATGGGCTACTCTGGCTAATGGCGCTGAAAAATACAGCAATAAGACTTACTAAAACGAGGAAATAAGCTCTTAGATTGGTTGCACCTATTTGCTTTGGCATAATATGAACCTGATTGGTTTAGGTGGTTAATAGATAAAAGGCCTAGAGGCTATTCTACTTATGTTTATATTGTAACTCAATGAGATATATAGTAATAAATGCTCTCTAATAAATAATATATACGATAACTTTTAAATCTCAATATTAAAGCGTGATAATGACGAGGAAGTTTATCACTAAATGCAGCTAGCAGTATTTTATTTGCTGACAGAAATCGCATAATATCCGGTAAGCTAGCTATGACTGACGTTGATTATTAGTAAGTTAACATAGCAACTTTTACCATAACAATAAGAAGTATAAATACTATGATAAAATTTCCACAGATAGGTCCGGCGATATTAGTTACCGCGGCTTTTATTGGCCCTGGTACGGTAATTACCGCAACGATGGCAGGGGCTAATTATGGTTTTAGTTTGTTATGGGCGTTATTGTTTTCAGTTTTTGCCACGATTATTCTGCAAGAAATGGCTGCACGTCTTGGTGTGGTCACAAAGCAAGGCTTGGGCGAGAATATTCGTACAACCTTTACCAAGCCTGTTCTTAAATATCTGGCTATATTTCTTGTTGTTAGTGCTATCGTGGTTGGTAATGGCGCCTACCAAGCCGGGAATATTTCAGGTGCTACTTTAGGATTGACACAGCTTTTTGGAGAGCAAAGAGCCGGTTCGTCGATATCTCTTTGGCCACTATTTACTGGCGGTATTGCTTTGATTATTTTAGCTTCAGGTAGTTATCGAATTATTGAAAGATCATTGATAGTGCTCGTTGGCTTGATGAGCATGGCTTTTTTGGCCAGTTTTATATTGATAGATTTTGATTGGCTGGTGTTTTTTTCCGGCTTATTGATACCGAGTTTACCAACTGGTGCGACTTTAACGGTTATAGCGCTGATTGGTACCACCGTTGTGCCTTATAATTTGTTCTTACATAGCTCAAGTGCCAGTCAAAAATGGCAAAATATTGCCGACTTAACTAAGGCACGTAAAGATCTCTATTTTGCAATACCGCTTGGAGGTTTGATATCTATTGCGATTGTTTCAACAGCAGCAAGTGCTTTTTTTTCTGAACAAATTCAAATTAGTAATGCTGCAGATATTGCCCCAGCCTTAAAGCCTGTTTTTGGTGATTTATCGGCAAGCTTTATTGCTATTGGCTTATTTTCTGCAGGAATATCTTCAGCAGTTACAGCGCCGCTCGCTGCGGCTTTTGCACTGAGTGGCTTATTACATTTTAATCAGCAACTAAATGCTTGGTCTTTCAAGCTCGTTTGGCTGATCATTCTAACGCTTGGAGTAGTCATTTCTTGTTTAGGCTACAAGCCGATGATCGTTATTTGGTATGCGCAAGTTGCCAACGGCATTTTATTACCATTAATCGCTGTGTTTTTGTTATGTATGATGAATAGTCATAGATTAGGGGCATATAGAAATACTCGCCGGCAAAACACATTAGCCGCTATTGTAGTTGCACTGACGGTGATACTTGGTGGACGAAGCTTGATGTCTGCATTTGGCCTGTTATAAATAAACAATGGTAATATGCTATAAAACAAAGCGCTCTTGTAAATTTTTAGCTTTTTGGTTAGTATAATATTTAACCATAAATTGTCTTAACGGAATAAGTACAATGCGCTCTACAAAAGGATTTTACTTCGTTAGTTTCACAATTCTTTTCGCTATAACCCTACCAACTCTTGCTATACCTATTGACTCTTGTATGGCAGAAAAATGTGTCACTTATTTTAAAAAATGGCAAGCCAAAGCACGAAAAGATAAGGGCTTGGCGATGTCGGCTCTTGGCGAGCTCTATTATCAAGGATATGGCACCAAAAAGAGCCTCAGTAAATCAATAAAATATTTTCGGCAAGCTTCAAGGTATCAATTTGCCTACGCACAATATCGTGCTGGTATTTTTTATTTGATGGAAGAAGGCTTTATTGACAATAGCAAAGGTCTCAAATATTTAAGAAGAGCTGCTAAGAATGGACATAGTGAATCTGCATTTTTATTAGGTTTAATTTTTGCTACCGGCGAACTAGGCATTAAAGATGTTGGCGAATCTGATAAATGGTTAGAGCAGGCGCTTATTGATCAACATGAGAATGCTAAAAGGTATGCCGGTTATTTATATAACAGTGGGCAGGTTGATGGTGAACACTATGTTAAAGTAAATGAAATAATGGCTAAGCAAGGCGCTTTTTTAGCGCAAACCGAGCAAGTTAAAAAGGCTGACGTTAAGCCTAACACTCAGCGGGCAGATAACTCTGGACAACAAGTTGATCCAATTGACAGTCAAGATTATCTTGCCGCGAGTTTTCTTTTTAATCAGGGCTCACAAGATAATAAATGTGAAAAAATATTTAGCTGTTATCACATCAATAATGAACACTTTTGGCAGTATGTACAAAATAATTCAAAAAGTTCAAAACAAAAACGCTACTAGCGCTTTAGATGAATTAGCTTGAGTTGCACAAGTCGTTTGCAATCCATTTATTATCTTATTTGGCAGGCAGGCTTATGGTCACTTTTAAGCCTTGGTTGTTTTGATTTTGAGCATGAATCTCTCCCTGATGTAATTGAATAGCCTGTTGCGCTATAGCTAAGCCTAAGCCAGTGCCACCACTATTTCTATCTCTGGCGTCTGCTACTCTGAAAAAGGGCCTAAATAACTTCGTTAATAAGTCTTCCGGCACTCCAGAGCCTTGATCGCTAATGATAAGTTCAATTTGTTGAGCTTTACGCGTTATTTCAACCGAGACTTGCTGATTTTCCGGTGAGTATTTCACCGCATTATTAATGACGTTGCTAATGGCGCTTGCTAATAATTTTGCATCAGCTGATACCGTATAAGTTCCTTTACCTTGCAGAGAGATCATGACATTTTTACTATTTGCATAGTACTGGCAGTCGCTGATTATTTGCTGTGCTAAGGTGTAAAGCTCAACTTCTTCGACGCTAAAAACACTATGACTGTGTTCAAGCCTTGATAGAGTTAATACGTCTGCAATCATGTCATCTAGACGATCTAATTCAGTTTCACAACGAGTTAAATGTTTTTGTTGTTCTGTTTTATTACCGATGTTTTTTTCAGCTAGGGCCACGGCTAATTGTAATCTCGTCAATGGTGAACGAAGTTCATGAGATACATCTGCTAATAAACGTTGATGTGCTGAGATGTTACTTTCTAATTGTTTCGCCATTTGATTAAAACTGCGCGCAAGCGCGCCAAATTCATCTGAACGTTTATCAAATACTGTTAATCTTGTTGATAATTTACCATCGCCTATATCTTTGCTCGCTTTTTTTAATGCGATTAAAGGTTTACTAAAACTTTTAGCTAATAGCCAACAACAAATAAAACTTAACGCTAATAATAAGCATAAGCGTAACATTAACGGTAATTGATTGACTAAACTAATCAAATGATGCCCTTTTGGCGGTGTTGCGATGAGCAGTTGAAATGGTTGTTCATTCAACCTGATCGGGGAGGCACTTGTTATTTGTGTAAAAGCAAAATCGACTGTGACCGGGTTATCTAGAGATCGCCTTTTTAAGTATTGTTTTACTTTCGCCCAACTACGTTTTTTAGGCATATAAACTTTGTTAGTACTCAGTTTTTTAAAGATTAAAAACTGCTTATGTTGTTGGTGAAACTTTTGTTGGACAGATTTAAGATTAACCTTGCGTTTGCCTGCTAGTTTTTGTTGATAGGTTGTTAGCAACTTTAACTGCTGCGGGTTCGCTTGTTCTTGGCTCGGCTGATGTCTAAATTGCATAGTTACCAAGGAGCTGATTAATACCGAACTAATAATGACAAACCAAAAAGCTAAAAATAATTTTAAGCTGATGCCTAAAGAAAAGCCTTTGAGCCTTTTTGTTACTTGTTTGGCCATTTGCTATTCATCTCCTCGCAAAAATACATAACCGGCTCCGCGAACTGTTTTAAATTTATCAACCGGATCAATAGCAAGTAATTTTCTGCGTACATTGCCAATATGAACATCAACCGTTCTATCGTAGGCGGTCAATTTACGTTGCAACACTTGCTCAGAAATTTCTGCTTTACTAATAACTTCACTGTGATTTTCAATCATATAATCTAGCAATAGATATTCTGTTCCTGTTAATTCAAGCAGCTGATCTCGGCAAAATATTTCTCGCGTTGCCCGGTTAACTTTAACCTGATTAATTATTGATTGAACTGCTGAGGTAGTAGGCGCTTGGTGAGTTTGATCTTTAACAATAGCAATACGCCTAAAAATAGCATTGATACGAGCAAGTAACTCTCTGTGCTTGAATGGCTTTGCTAAATAATCATCGGCCCCTAATTCTAGCCCTAATATTCTATCGTTATCATCACCTTTAGCGGTTAACATTAAAATCGGGGTTTTATGGTTGCCGCCTAATGCTTTTAATACCTCAAAACCGTTAAGTTTTGGCATCATGACATCAAGCAATATTAGATCAAAGCTATCATCAAAGGCTTTTGCTAGCCCGCTGGCGCCATCTAAACATGAGGTGAGTAAAATGTCTTCGCTGGCTAAATATTCAGTTAATAATTCAGCGAGTTCGTTATCATCATCAATTAATAAAATGTGTTTTTTATTACTTAGTGTCATATCAGTTACCTTGCTCAAGTAGTTGGCTTTACTTGCCTCTGGGTAGCGGGAAATAGCAAATTATGTTGTCAGTTTACGCTATCTTAGTGGAGCACAATATAACTTTACATAGTTTTACATACCCTTGCACTGCTTTGCATAAAGCCTAGATATACTATATCTGTGCTTTACTTATTAGCAAACTGAATGTTTTACATTGCAGGCTAGGGGTAAAGGTATGAATATATTTAATCTAGGAGTAAGCCAATGAACTATTCATTAAAGAATTTTGTTATGACCACTTCGCTATGCAGCGCACTTGTTTTATCAACTATAAGTTATGCAGGGAGCGAGAATACTCCTGATAATTTTGCGGTTAATGAAAAAAATTACCAAGCAATAACAGCAAAAAAATTAGCAAAACTTAGCCGAAAACTTGAGTTAACCGATAAACAGCAGGCTGATATCAAGACATTAAAACGTGCGGAACAGGACGAGTTGGAAAAGTTTAAGCCAGCAATGAAAGCATTTCGACAGCAAGTAAAAACGTTAATGTCAGCTGAAAACTTTGATGAACAGGCATTCATTGCCTTACAAGCAGGTAATCAAGATATTTTTAATCAGGTAGCCTTAATTAAAGCAAAAAATAAGTTTGCTATGAAAGGTGTTTTAACGCCAGAGCAATTTGAGCAGTTTAACGCCATGAAGTTTAAACGATTACGTCGATAAGCTAATTTTTCTTCGTTAAAGCCATTATTATTAATCGCTTAATTGTAGTGGCTTTATTATTAGCCCTGTTTTCAACTGGGAATAAATAAGGGCTATTTATTGAGATGTTAAGCCACTTTATATTAGGCTTACTTAGCTGGAACAACTTTGCCAATATAAGGCAAGTGACGATATTTTTGCGCGTAATCTATGCCAACGCCGACCACAAACTCATCAGGAATTTCAAAACCAACCCACTTAACCTCTACCGGTTTTTCACGACGGCTAGGTTTATCTAATAAAGTACAAATTTGAATAGATTTAGCTCCTCGCAAATTGAGTATTTGTAGTATTTTACTTAAGGTATTGCCGGTATCAATAATGTCTTCCACCAATAATACCTCTTTACCTTCAATAGTATCGTCAAGATCTTTTATAATATGAACATCGCGTGAGCTTTCCATATTATTGCCGAAACTTGAGGCCGTGATAAAATCAATACTGTGGTTAACGGTAATTTGTCTGGCTAAATCAGCCATAAAAACAAATGAACCACGTAATAATCCAACCATCACTAACTTATCACTATCTTGATAATGAGCACTGATTTGTTTGCCAAGTTGTTGAACACGTTCTTTAATTTCTTCTTCTGATATCATCACTTCAATGGTATGTTTCATCACGAACTCTTTGCTGGTAATAAAAGTTATGCATATAGTGAATGAGTCATTCACCGTTAAAATAAAATCTATAAATATAAAGCTTTTATTTGCTCTACAACGAAAAAAGCCTTTGCAGGCAAAGGCTTTAATTAACTAAGGCAAACTTTTATTCGCTCAAAAAGATAAACTTAGCAACAAATAGTGCGGTAAGTGCCCAAACACCAGCCGAAATTTGATTTGATTTACCCGTACCTACTTTT
This sequence comes from Colwelliaceae bacterium MEBiC 14330, assembly GCA_040779365.1. Lineage (GTDB taxonomy): Bacteria > Pseudomonadota > Gammaproteobacteria > Enterobacterales > Alteromonadaceae > Colwellia. The sequence continues at coordinate 177,753 of JBFONR010000001.1, read as the reverse complement.
AATATAGTGTAGGTGATAAAACCAAAAGCGATACCATTTGCGATTGAGAAAGTAAATGCCATCATGACTGTGGTACAAATGGCTGGCGCATATTCGGTTAAATCATTCCAGTCTAAGGCCTTTAATGAAGTCATCATTAACATGGCTACATATATTAAGGCACCATCGATAGCAAAAGCAGGTAACATTTGCGCAAGTGGTAAAAAAAACATACCCACAGCAAATAATAAACCAATCGTTATCGCGGTTAAACCTGTACGACCACCGACTGAAACACCGGCAGCTGATTCAACGTAGGACGTTACGGGTGGGCAACCAAAAGCTGTACCAACAACGGAAGAAACAGAATCAGCTTTTAACGACTTACTCAAACCTTGTATTTTACCGTCTTTATCTTGCAGGTTAGCGCGTTCAGCAACACCCATTAGAGTGCCGGCAGTATCAAAGATATTGACAAATAAGAATGTAACAATCACAGGAATTAGTGCGACCTCAAAGGCTCCTATGATATCAGCTTGCCAAAAGATTGGTTCGAGGGCAGAGAACTCGGGTATAGCCATGATACCGGTATAGGCGACAAAACCAGTTTCAGGTGCAAGTGATTTACCCGCTTCAGAAACGACAAAGAAATCAGTTGGTAGTAACCAAGTCATTGCAAAAGCTATCAGTGTTGTTATTGCAATACCAATAAGTACAGCACCAAAGACTTTACGGTAACTCAATATGGCAATAAGTAAAAAACTTAAGAAGCCTAATACCGGTGCTTCAGGGCCAAACTCGCCAAAACCAAAATGAGTAAGATCTGCAAGCGCAACAACGTTATCTGGGTTAGGGACAATAATACCGGTAAAACGTAAACCGATAAAACCTAAGAAAAGGCCGACACCAGCAGTCATGGCTAGTCGCAAACTTAATGGAATACTATCAAGCATCCATTCTCGAAGTCTTGTAACACTCATCAGAACGAAGATGACACCAGAGAGAAATACAGCACCCAGGGCAATTTGCCAGCTGTAGCCCATAGCGCCAACAACAGAGAAAGTAAAAAAGGCGTTCAAGCCCATACCCGGAGCAAGGCCTACCGGCCAGTTAGCATACATTCCCATCAAGATAGTAGCAATTGCTGCACCAAGACATGTTGCTAAAAATAAACCATCAAATGGCATGCCCGTTTTAGACATGATGACAGGATTTAAAAACATAATATAAGACATGGTAACAAAGGTAGTAAGACCCGCCATAAGCTCTGTTTTTATTGATGTATTATGCTCTGATAGTTTAAAGAAGCGTTCTAATAGACCGACATCATTAGATTTTTCTGCTTGATTTTCATTAGATTTACTAACCTGTTCCATAACTACAGTTCTCTCGTTGATTTATATTTTAGGCCATTTTTTATATTTTTAACCGTTGACCTATTTGTAATAATTATTACTTTTGTGCGTTAATGGTAGACATATTCACATAGTGTGACATGTCGTTGCTAATTGTTTGAAAGAGGCTGTGTTGGACCCAATTTCAATGAAGCTAAGACAATAATAACTGGCAAAGCCACTTAGCAGTATCACATTGTTAATCGTTTAGTTGAGTTAGTTATGTGATACTTAACTCATAGGAGCACAGCACTATTTAGACAACAGTTAAAGGTAAAATATGTCAGCCTTTACATGGTAAAAAGCAAGATAAATATCTTTAATAACAAGTCAGTTCACTATCGCCTATATTTTGTAGATTTGTAATGTCTTTATTTGATTATTTTTGTGTCAGCTTGTAGCGAACACCTCATACTTACTTAAAAGTCAAAACTTGTCAATAGTGTCAAGTTTTGGGGTTTGGTTACTATCTTCTTTGTCGTCATGACTGACATGTAATGAGAATTATCCGGTGTCAGGTTAAGAAAGTCATCGTCTAGCAATTCAGACGTTTAGCGGTATTAAACGACCTAAAAAGCACTTAATTCATTAATTAATCAAATTAGCGTTCTTTCTCCTGTATTTCGCTAGCTTTGGCGTTTTTTTCATTAACTAGTCGCTTTTAAAACGATTAAAATTCATAGGTAAGTTACTGAAAATATTACTGATCGGAGTTGTGTAAACGATGAAAATATACCAAAGTGATTATTAGTAGCGGAACTACCAAAAGAAATAAGGTTTTTTCTTTAAGCTTTAAATGGATCTAGGTATCACATGAAATTGCTCCGACAACTTATCTTATTAGCTTTTTTGGTAAAGAGTTTTCCTATTTATGCTGAGACGACTAAACTCAATATTTGTGAGTGGCAGGGCTACATAATGCCTTGGGCTAAAGAGTTTGAAACCTATGCAAAAGCCAATGGTTTGGATGTTGAGTTAATACTTTATCCTGAGTATTTATCATCACCAGAGCAAATTTTTAACCTGGTTAGAGCAAAGCATTGTGATGTTATTACGCCGACTCATAATTATTTTTCTCAACGAAATAATCAACTTTTTCGTTCATTGATGCCTTTAGACTATTCAAAAATACCTAATTACAGCGATGTATTTCAAACCTTAAAAAATTTAAATTATCAAAATTTTCAGGGGGAAAATTTTGCCGTGCCTTTATTAGGTGGCTCTTATGCCTTGGCATATAATGCAGATAAAGTGCCTGAGCCGACGTCTTTTGATGTATTATTTGACCCGAAAAATAAATGTAAAATTACTTTGACTAAATCACAATTTGCCACGAACTTTTATTTAGCTATTTTACAAGCGGGCTATAGTGCTGATCGAATTTATAATATGGATGACATGATAAGCTCAAGAAGTCTTAATGATAAAGGCATTGAAGGGAACCTTGAAAGGCTATATAAAAATGTTTGTGCTCAAGATCGCTTTTGGCAAGGTGAGGCTGATTTTACCAAACCAGAATTACTCTATGGCACTACTTATTCTTTTGGTGTCGCTGCTGCGCAAAAACAAGGAGCGAATTGGAAAATTGCACATAATGTGCGAGCGACCGTTTGGCTAGATACCATTTCATTTGTGCCGACCTTACAAAGCTCACCTAAAAAGTTAGCCGCAGCTTATATGTTGGCTAATTTTATGTTAAGTGCGCCAATACAAGAAAAAATTCATCAAGCATACGGTGTTGTCGTGGTTAATAAAAGAGCCGAGCAAGCGTTACAAGACTTATCTGAATATTATGATGAAACCTGGCTATGGCAACCATTGACTATTCGTACCCAAGGACTTTATCAAATTCTGCATCAACATGCTTTTGATAGCCTTCCCAAGCATTACGCTACTAATAACTCAACGCTAAATTAAGCGTAAATCTTGCCAAGTCAATGCTCAAAGAACAGTTTCTTAAGCAGCTATGAGCATAATCGACTTATTTTATTTTAATAATTGAGAATTAATTCAAGACTATTGCTGAAAAAAATCCGATAATTAGCGCTATTAAGATAAATCAGTCTTTGGGCTGTATATAACTGCGGAATTATATCAATGGAAATCAAAGTTAATTTTCTCGACAACCTAAGACTTGAAGCCAAGTTTGATGACTTTACTGTTGTCGCTGATCAACCTATTCGATACAAGGGCGATGGCTCTGCACCAGGTCCTTTTGATTATTTTCTAGCTTCATCTGCAATGTGCGCAGCATACTTTGTTAAGGTTTATTGTAACTCTCGCGATATTCCGACCGAAAATATTCGTTTATCGCAAAATAATATTGTTGATCCTGAAGATAGGTATAACCAAATCTTCCAAATACAAGTAGAGTTACCGGAAAGTATTTCAGAAAAAGATAAAAAAGGTATTCTTCGCTCCATTGATCGTTGTACCGTGAAAAAGGTGGTACAAACTGGTCCTGAGTTTAGAGTTGAAACGGTTGAAAGCCTTGAAGAAGATAGTCAAACTATGCTGATGGAGCGAGCACCAGAGGGGGCGAGTACTTTCATATTAGGTAAAGATTTACCGCTTGAAGAAACCATTGCCAATATGTCAGGCCTATTAGCTGGTCTTGGTATGAAAATAGAGATTTCCTCCTGGCGAAATATTGTTCCCAATGTCTGGTCTTTGCATATTCGAGATGCTGCATCACCAATGTGCTTTACCAATGGTAAAGGCGCAAGCAAAGAAAGTGCTCTGGCCTCTGCTTTAGGTGAGTTTATCGAACGCCTTAACTGTAACTTTTTTTATAATGATCAGTTCTTTGGCACTGAGATTGCCAACAGTGACTTTGTCCATTATCCCAATGAAAAGTGGTTTAAGCCTGGTGAAAATGATGCATTACCGAGTGATATTTTAGATGAATATTGCCTAGCAATTTATAATCCCGACGGTGAGTTACGTGGTGCTAACTTAATTGATACTAACTCAGGCATGAGAGATCGCGGTATTTGTTCAATACCCTATGTTCGTCAATCAGATGGGGCTACGGTATATTTTCCTTCAAACCTGATCGAAAACTTATTTCTAAGCAATGGCATGAGTGCTGGTAATAACTTAGCAGAGGCGCAAGTTCAGTGTTTGTCTGAGATTTTTGAACGTGCGGTTAAAAAACAAATTATTGCTGAAGAAATTGTTTTGCCAGAAGTGCCTAAAACGGTTATTGCTAAATATCCAAGTATTCAAGCGGGTATTGAAGCACTTGAAGCACAAGGCTTCCCTGTTGTGGTTAAAGATGCATCTTTAGGTGGCAAGTTTCCGGTAATGTGCGTCACTTTAATGAATCCTAAAACCGGTGGCGTTTTTGCTTCATTTGGCGCGCATCCCAGTTTTGAAGTTGCCCTCGAACGCAGCTTAACAGAATTATTACAAGGTCGAAGCTTTGAAGGCTTAAATGATGTCCCTAAGCCGACTTTTAATAGTATGGCGGTAACTGAGCCAGAAAACTTCGTTGATCACTTCATTGATTCTACCGGTATTATTTCTTGGCGATTCTTTAGTGATAAATATGATTATGAATTTGTCGAATGGGATTTCTCAGGAACAAATGCAGAAGAAAGCGGAGCTTTAATGGCTATTTTAAAAAGTATGGGTAAGGAAGTTTATCTGGCTGAATTTAATCAGCTTGGTGCTAGCGCCTGTCGAATACTAGTGCCAGATTACTCTGAAGTCTATCCCGTGGAAGATCTCATTTGGGATAATACCAATAAAGCATTAGATTATCGTGAAGATATTTTAAATTTACATCGCTTAGATGATGAACAGTTAACTCGCTTGTTTGAACGCTTGGAAGACAGTCAGCAAGATAATTATATTGATATTCGTACTTTAATTGGTATTGAGTTTGACGAAAACACTGTTTGGGGACAGTTAACTATTTTAGAGCTTAAAATTTTGATCTGTTTAGCGTTGGGAGCTTTGGAAGATGCTTCTGAACTGGTGGCTGAGTTTTTACAATACAATGATAATACTGTTGAGCGTGGGTTATTTTATCAAGCAATTAATGCGGTTTTAGATGTGACCCTAGATGAAGAACTTGCCTTAGAGGATTTTATTGGCAATTTTAATAGAATGTTTGGTGAGGAAAATATGAAAAATGTTGTTGGTTCAGTATATGGTGATGTCAGGTTTTATGGCTTAACTGAAACCAATATGGACTTAGTTGGCTTAGATAAACATTTACGTTTAATTGAAAGCTATAAAAAACTCCATCAAGCACGCAAGCTAGCTCAGCAAAAATAACACTGTCCTTTAGCTTAATTTTTCTATTCAAAAAGCCAATGTATGTTAAACATTGGCTATTTATTTTCGGCTGAAAATTGATGTTTATCACTAATTAATTGTCGTATTATTTAGCTAAAGTCAATATGACCATATAAAATGTCAAATATATCTAAACTTAGTGGTCGATAATATTAAATCATTGCGTTTTGTATGATATAAAGGGTAATAGCATTATTTCTGAAACTTAATTTACATAAGGTTGTAAAGGAACTATGAGACGAACGTCATCCATTTTGAAAAAGCATAGGTCAGGGGAGCGAGTATATTTACCCAATGATTCTCGTGATAACCAATATATTTTGGCAGAAATCCCGCTAACAGATAATCTAATCGAATTAGTTTGTGGCAGCATTGATAAGACATTGGCTAAACCCTATCAAAAATTCTATCAAACCCTTTCACATAAAGTCTTTGATATTGTTGAAGAGCATGGCCTTACCCATGTAAATTTTGTTGCTAACAATCGTTTAGTGAGAGTACGTTATAGCGGTGAACAGCAGGTTTTGCATACCGAACAACAATCTTTCTTCTTCTACTGCCCTGAGCATAACAGTACTTTTAAAGGTTATTTTGATGGTGCAGTACGTGCTAACAAGATTAAGATTCTTTTTTTAGCCACGGGTAAAGAGCTTAGAGTTAATTCCGGTAAATTTCATAACAAAGTTTTTCAAGCGATCAAAGATATCTCCGATAAAATTGGTTTAGCTGAAAAGGCGATTAAGTTACGAGATCATCAACATTTAACCTTTGATGTCTTCGCAAAAGATAAAGGCGCTACTAATACCATTAGTCATACCTTTAGAGAAATTGCTGATAGATATGAAAGCCAAGAGCAAAGTATAACTGATGAGCACACCTCAATTACTTATGTCGTGGCAAGTATTCCTATGGCTCGTCGTTTATTAAAAGGCGCTGATATTGATTATCTATTAGAGCAACCATTTACTAAACTCTATCAAAAAATAGAAAGTGCCTTCAATAAATCTTGTCACGACCATGATATTAACCAGGCAGCGATGATTGCCAACGGTGTTTCTCCTTTTGTTCGATATGATGAAAATGAAACAGCGAAGGTTACAGGAGAGTTAATTTCTATTGGTGTCAACCCGAATAATGCTGAAACACGTTTTTGTACCCATTGGGAAGGTGATAAGTTAGTTGATACCTTACGTTTTGTCTTTTTTGCTGATAAAAGCGATGAGACACATCACAATTATGGTAAGTTCGTCAACCAAGCGATTGCTGCTGTGAGAACCTTTTCTGATGAAGTTAATTGGAAAAAAGAAAGTGATGATATTATTGTGCGCGTTCATCAGCATCTGATGTTGAATGTCTAACCATAGAGCTACTTGCAAATGATAAAAATCCAGCTTGATGCTGGATTTTTTGTTTATAAATACCATGAGCTTTTAGCGTTAATTGCGTTTTAATTTCTTACGAACATAAAGTTTTCTATTGAGTTTAGCGACAATATCACCTTGCTGGTCCTTTATGAAGACAGGTATTTGAGGTAAGTATTTTTTACCGCTAGCAGTATTGTTAATAACCTCATCTATTAGTTGCTGACTTATTAAAAAATGCGCACTAACTTTACCTTTACCTGGTTTAATAAAGTCTATGTCAGCAGATTTATCCCACACTAGGTAATTATTACCTAGCTGAGCAAGCATCATCAGCATGTAAAAAGGATCTGTCATAGCAAATAAGGAGCCGCCAAAGTGTGTTCCTACCGCGTTTTTATTCCAGGGGCGTAATGTTAACTCAACTTTTGCTGCTCTAAAGTCGGTTGAGATGTGCTTGACGCGGATGCCTGCAAAAAAGAAAGGCGGCCAAATATTCAGAATGAGCCTAAACAGCCAAGCTTTTTTAAAAAGAAGTTTCATATAAAGTTACTTTGTTAGCGTTAGTTGATTGAGCGATTAAGTTAATTTATCACATCGTACCAGTTGGGTGAATTGTTAATTTATAGCTTAGCTTGGGTAAAATCTAGTACAAAAATTTTGTTAAACCGAGTTAAGTGCGACTAACCAATGATTATAGTGGGTTTACCTTTAATAATAGGGGGAACTTCTATTAAAAACATAAGGTCACATTTTTATTACAAGTGACTACAGAATATATTTTTTCAGCTGTTACAGTAAAAGAGTCAATAAGATTAGCTAAGTAGCTTGAACTTAAGCTTCTGTTATTAAAATAGAATGTATGAGGAAAAACTATGTCACTACAACTTATGAACTATAAATGGCAATATCTAAATCTTAGTGGTTATTTTGCTGATATCCATCATTTTAGCTGTGCAGAGTATTCATCTTCGCCAACGTCACTCGCTGATTTTGTTGATTACTGTAGCGGGAAAAATATACGAGGAGAAAATGTTCAAACGATTGAAAGAGCATTAGAGCTGGCACGCTATGTCGAAAATGGTGTTGAGCCAAGTTATGCGATTAAAACAGTATGGGCAGATTTCCCTTTAAATAAAGAATCCAATTAGCTTTGCTTAAGCCGGTTTCTATTTCAGCATCAATATATTTATATATCATGATGCTGAAATTATACTTTATTGCGCGTTTAATTGTCTTTAGCATAGTAGCCATTGCTGACACAGACTCAGTGCAATAATAGTAGCGCTTGGCGCCGTTTTTTGAGTGATTAACTAGCAACCTAGATGTGGCCCGTTTTAACGTATATTAGTGCGCCATCATCTTTAGTAAATGGTGTATGTTTACTAAGATGAGGGCTACGTATCCATGAGCCTTTAGGATAGCTTCCATGCTCGTCGTGGAAAGTGCCTTCCAAGACAAATATTTCTTCTCCGCCCCAGTGCTGATGGCTCTTAAATTGCGTGTTTGGCGCCCAATTTACCAAGGCGACATGTTCACCTTCAAATTCATGCAGTGGCATTACCTTGAGACCATTGACCAGTCCTTGATGCCATGATTGCGTGCGCGTTTCAATTACCTTTTGCTCGCTATCGTGCTCATTAAACTGCTGCAGTTTTACAAAAATAGTTGCGCCTTCTTTACCTATTTTAGGTGTGTGCGATGTGCCAATTGGATTTCTTACATAGCACCCTTTATTATAACGTTGATGTTCATCTGAAAATACACCGTCAAGCACGAAAAACTCTTCACCACCAGTATGTGTGTGTGGTGAAAACTCACTAAAAGGGGCATAACGAACAATTGAACTAGCGCGGGCAACTTCATCACCTATTCTGTCAAGCATCATTCGTTCGACGCCCGGAAGCGGAGATTTCACCCATTGATATTGATCAGGCTTAATCACGATGCGCTGTGAAAAGTCATGATTAATTTTTGTGGTCATGTTAACTACCTTAGTTGTTGTTTAGTTGCTGCCAGCCATGACACCGCCATCGACATCCAAAATTGCGCCGGTTATCCAGCTGGCGTTATCGTTTAAAAGCAAGGTGATACTGTTAGCAATATCATCAGATGAGCTTATGCGTTCGATAGGGTGAACGTCATCAAAGCTGACCATTGTCTCATTTATTTGTTCAGGCTGTATGAATGTTTCCTAACTAGCTGTTTTCACTACCCCAGGGTAGACAGTGTTGGTGCGAATATTATCATCTGCTAACTCCATAGCCATATCCCTATGCTGTGTTAAAGCATACAACCCGCTTTTGCCATCGAATAGGCTGAAGAAGGTGTGGCTTAAATTGCTTGTTTAGCCCACATTGAACCAAGATAAACTACGAAGCCACTGCTGTTTTCGATCATATTTTTAATGACTGATTGGCAGATAAATAATGAAGCTCGGTTTATAAGTGCAAAAGCATCATAAGCTTTTGTTGTGAGCTCAATGAGTGTTTTCACAATAAAATAGCCCGCTGTATTTACCCTATATTTAATGCGCCGACTGTCACTTTCAATCCAGTTAATGACATTATAAACAATATTTTCAAGATATAGACTCGCTTGCAAGGTCTCTACTCAATCATCATGTTCACTTTGGCTGCGTGCTGTTTTAGCGACCGCTAACTGCTCATTATTATAAGCCTATAAGTGGCTTGTATTACTTTAGCAAAGGGCTATTGCTACCACACATTCAAACCTTGCTTTATAATCACGCACATTAAACAATCGCCTTAGCAATTTTCCTAAATTGCTATGTAAGACGTTAATACCACATGTAAACATTACTTGTATCTGTTAGCTGTACCCTTGGAAAAAGTAGTTGAGAGCACAATATGACCTTAGAACAATACATTCCTAACGAGAAGCCAAGTACGCCTTAAAAGAGTGCTAACTCAAACGAGAGCCAAACAACTCCGTCAGGCATTCCATCTAAAATGATTGAAGAGCAACATAACGAAGTTGTTAATTCGAATAAAGAATCTGAACCCGCTGCCAAAGTAGGCTTTGTTAGTCTTGGCTGGCTCAAGCAATAACACCAATCCTAATGTCAGCTTGCATTAAATTGCTTTTTTTCAACTCTCCTTCCAGCATTACAGTTTTGTTTCATTGGTAAATCAGGAGCAATAAAAAAGCACCAACGAATGGTGCTTTTAGATATTTAATAAAGTTTAGATTACTGCTTTTTAATTTTTCTTGATGCTAACCCTATAATACCTAATGCGAAGATGGCGAGGGTAGAAGGCTCTGGTATAGTTGCATTCACTTGGTGAAAAGTACCTTCAGAAGCGATGATTGAGCGATTATTGTGTTTTACAAGTGATGTACCACCTGTTAAATATGAAGCCCACCCATATTTAACACTTGAAACTCCTGTAGTTAGAACTGTGGTAGCTATATCAGTGCTTGTAGCAAAGCCTCCAGGAGTTTTATCGTTAGTAAAACGAATTGAACTGCCAATATCAGTTAAAATATTATTAAAATTAGTAACCCCAGCACTAGAGCCAGTTTCACCAAAGAAAATAACATTATTACCCGCATTCATGAAACTAGTAAGTGCTGTTACTTCTTGGGCTGTGAATACAGCATTATAGGTAAAACCAAAATCTAAAACCAGTAAATCATATGTTGATAGCAATCCGGAAGTTATAGAACTACTAGTTGAAGAGGTAGATACACCAGCTAAACTATTATAATATGTATTTAGCGATGAGCTATATGAGCTATTTTTTGTGTTAAATAAAACTTGGTCATCATCTCCTAGGATATTAGTAAATAATGACTTATTTCCTGTATTATCCAATGCTATTGCGTTTACATCACCAAGTACTATCAACCCAGCATTAGCAAACACACTCACTGATAAAACTAAACCAGCCAAGGCTGCTTTTAACATTTTTATATCCATCATATTTTCCTTTGTGATACATTCCTTGAAAGAGAAGGTATTGTTTTTGTTATTTCTAATTGCATATATACATAAAACATGCCAAAAACAAAAAGACTATAAATATCATGATGATAAATTTGGTAGGTGGAATTATCAAATTAGAACATGTAAAGTAATCATACACTAGGGTGGTTAAAATTCACCCATGCCGTTACGTTTAATTTACAAATGCAATTATTACCACCCATTCAAACAATCCTGTATAATCACGCACATTAAACAATCGCCTTAGCAATTTTCCTGAATTGCTATGTAAGACGTTAATACCACATGTAAACATTACTTGTATCTGTTAGCTGTACCCTTGGAAAAAGTAGTTGAGAGCACAATATGACCTTAGAACAATACATTCCTAACGAGAAGCTAAGCACGCCTAAAAAGAGTGCTAACTCAAACGAGAGCCAAACAACCACGTTAGATATTCCCGCTAAAATAATTGTAGAGCAGCATAACGAAGTTGTTACGACAGCTAGTGTTGGCCAAGACTCAAATCGCGCTGCAAAAGTAGGCTTTGTCAGTCTTGGTTGCCCAAAAAATTTAGTGGATTCGGAGCGTATTCTTACTCAACTTCGTACTGAAGGTTATGATGTAACTAATAGCTATGATGATGCTGAAATGGTTATAGTCAATACCTGTGGTTTTATCGATTCAGCAGTGCAAGAATCTCTTGATACCATTGGTGAAGCATTAGCTGAAAATGGTAAGGTACTGGTAACAGGCTGTTTAGGTGCCAAGAAAGATGAAATTATTGAACTTCATCCCAACGTTTTAGGTGTAACGGGCCCGCATGCTTATGATGAAGTGCTCAGTCAAGTACATCAGCATGTTGCTAAACCGGCTCACAATCCACTGATTGATTTAGTACCAGATCATGGTATTAAACTGACACCAAAACATTATGCTTATTTGAAAATATCAGAAGGGTGCGATCACCGTTGCACTTTCTGCATTATTCCTTCAATGCGTGGTGACCTAGACTCTCGCCCCATTGGCGAAGTATTAGGAGAGGCGCAGCGTTTAAAAAATGCCGGCGTAAAAGAATTGTTAGTTATTTCACAAGATACCTCTGCTTATGGAATTGATGTGAAGAATAAAACTGATTTTTGGGATGGTATGCCGATTAAAACCAATATGTTGGCATTATGTGAAGAGTTAGCTAAACAAGGTGTTTGGGTACGTTTGCACTATGTTTATCCGTACCCTAGTGTTGATAAAGTTATTCCATTAATGCGCGATGGAAAAATTCTACCCTATCTAGATATTCCTTTTCAGCATGCGAATAAGCGTATTCTTAAATTGATGAAGCGCCCTGGTAGCTCAGAGCGTGTTTTAGAGCGTATTGCGAAATGGCGTGAAATTTGTCCAGAGCTTGTTATTCGTTCAACCTTTATTGTTGGTTTTCCTGGTGAAACTGAAGAGGAATTTAAAGAACTATTAGCCTTTTTAGAGGAAGCGCAACTTGATCGTGTCGGCTGTTTTAAATATTCACCTGTTGAAGGCGCTAAGGCCAATGATTTACCCGACCATGTTTCTCCAGAGGTGATGGAAGATAGGCTACAACGTTTCATGGCTGTACAAGCTAGAATTAGTGCACAGAAGTTACAAGCACGTATTGGCCAAGAGTACTTAATTCTTGTTGATGAAGTTAATGAACTTGGTATTGTCGGGCGTTCTTACATGGACGCGCCTGAAGTTGATGGTAAAGTTTACTTGTCAGATGATTATGATGCCAAGCCGGGCGATCAAATTTGGGTACAAATTATTCATGCCGACGAACATGATGTTTGGGGAGTTAGGGTAGAGGATTGAGATTAGGCCCCTTTTAGTAAACCTTTTAATTAGATATAAAAAAAGCTCAACGATAATAGCGTTGAGCTTTTTTATTTATATATGAAAAACTAAGTGTTAACAGCGTCTTTTAATGCTTTACCTGCTTTAAAGCTAGGTACTTTTGCTGCTGAAATTTGAATTTCTGCACCAGTTTGTGGGTTACGTCCTGTACGTGCAGCACGCTCATTTACTTTGTAAGTACCAAAACCTACTAAAGCAACCTCACCACCGCTAGCTAATTCAGACGTTACTGTTTCAATTAAACTGTCTAGCGCACGACCAGCAGAAGCTTTTGTAATGTCTGCACCTTCAGCAATTTTCGCTATTAATTCACCTTTATTCATTATTTTTAGTCCTTATTTGTAGTTTGTCGATAACATACTAAGAAATTAAAGGCTGTTGAGCAATAGTAAAAAGCGCTTCTTTGCAAAACAATGATGAAAATTAACAAAAATATAATATTGAAAGTTAAAAAATCTTAATTTTTCAGTTCAGACAAGTAAATTGTCAAAGCAAGTTTTGAAACTTTGTTTATACTATTAACACAGGAGGTCATCATTGCAATGTGACAAAATTGGTATATAGCTTTATGTGAAGTCCAACGTTGCCCTATGAGTTTTCGAATAACTGCTGGCTATTTCTATTTTATATCGTGTCTTGTTAATTAACTTATCGATGAATTGAGAGTTAACTTATGAAAACCTTTATTCACTCAATGCCAAAAGTTGAATTACATTTACATATTGAGGGCACCTTAGAGCCCGAATTAATGTTTGCATTAGCAAAGCGAAATGCCATTGCAATTCCTTTTAAGTCAGATGAAGAAATTAAAGCAGCGTATAATTTTCATAACCTACAATCCTTTCTTGATATCTATTACCAAGGCGCGAATGTATTAATTCATGAACAAGATTTTTTTGATTTAACTTGGGCATATTTATTGCGTTGTCAAACGGATAACGTGTTGCATACCGAGATATTTTTTGATCCTCAAACCCATACAGCAAGAGGCGTATCATTTGATACCGTGATCAATGGTATTGATAGCGCCTTAGTAAAAGGCAGAGCTGAATTAAACATTAGTAGTAAATTAATCATGTGTTTTCTGCGTCATTTAGATGAAGCGTCTGCTTTTGATACTTTAGCGCAAGCCATGCACCATCAAGATAAAATTATTGCCGTAGGTTTAGATTCCTCGGAGCTAGGTAATCCGGTAGAAAAATTTGCTCGCGTTTTTGAAGCAGCAAAAGCATCTGGTTTTAAAGCGGTCGCACATGCGGGTGAAGAGGGGCCTGCCAGTAATATTGTCAATGCTTTGCAAGTTTTGCAAGTAGAGCGAGTTGATCATGGGGTTCGTTGCACAGATGATCAGCATTTAGTCGCTAAATTGGCGGCAGAGCAAACGCCTTTGACAGTTTGCCCCTTATCTAATATTAAATTAAAGGTTTTTCAGCACATGAGCCAACATAATATTGTTGACTTATTGAGACAAGGTGTTTGTGTGACTATTAATTCTGATGATCCCGCTTATTTTGGCGGTTATATGACAGATAACTTTCTCGCCGTAATGGAGGCACACCCTATGAGCAGGGCTGAAATAACTCAGTTCACCATTAATGCGATAAATGCCAGTTTTATTTCTTTGCAAGAAAAAGCTAACTTTTTGAAAATAACTGGTGATTATCTTGAACAAAATCAATAGACGAACTGCTCAGCTTATCTAGTCATTGCTATTAGCTAACCACTAAAGTCTAGCGCAAAATAGTACGCTGTTTTGCTCACTCGCTATTAAAGTAAATTGGTTAAGGCAATACCTATACCAAAGCGTTTTTGATTGACATTGTAATCAATCATACTTTCACCATAACCACTGCTAAATTGAGCATAGCCTTTTAACTTACCCCATAAAGGAAAGGTTACTCCCAACTCAACAAACCCCTTGCTAGTCGAGAAATTATTACGAGTCATAAGAGAGAATTCATAGTTTTCATCATGTTTATATAATAGCTCTAGCTCAAAGTGGCCCATATAGTCGGTAATATCCGGGTTATCATCACCTTCGCCATCTATCGAAGACGCTTTATCACCTTCAGGAATTCGATACCAAGGGCGAAATGAAAATGCAAAATTACGCTTTTCATATAGGTAATTGATATAAAAGCGATTCCAGCTACGTGAAATTAATTGCGAACGACCATTTGATTGGTGTTCAAGGCCAAAAATTAACGCTGAGTTGCCACCAAAAGGATGAAAGTTAATTGGAGTAAAGTAGAAAAACTCAGGTTGATAATTGGTTTCTCGAAACGGTCTAGATATATCTTGCGAATATAATTGCCACCATGATTGTAGCGTGAAACCAAAAAATATTTGATCACCACTATTAATTAAGCCACGAGTCAGTAGCGGGACTTTTAAGCTGACTTGAAATTTCGCCTCAGTATCTTTTAAGTTTTCTGACCACCTGTCAATGCCTTGATAAGCATCTCTATTGATTACATCAACCATAGAGAAGGGCAGCATGTAATTCATTTTATGTGCCGTTAAGACATAAGGATCGGCAGCAGTAAATTTTTCTCTCATAACTCGATGCGTTAATGCACCTAGCTCGATGGTTTGGTCATGTGATTCATTCAATACATTTTGAGCAATTTTGTCTTCACATAATTGCTCAATCTCAGCTAAGGTGGTTTTTGTTTTAGCCGCTTTAATTGTGTTAAATATGCAATCATCAATGATGGCTTTATCTGTCGGTTGTTGTTCAACATTGCCTTCATTGGCCGTTTCAGTCGCAGCATGAGCGCCGTTAAAAGAGAGCAACATCAATAATAAAGCATAAGCGATAGGGTGATTTTTTTTCATAGTATTATAAAGCAGACTAAAATTAGCCGAGATTATAACTTATTGACTATTCAATCTACAATGTCACTGGGCAAAATTTATAGCTTCACTAAAGGGTAATGCTTTACTCGTTAACCTTATTACTATGTGATGTTAAATATATGTCGAATTATGTCAGCTAATTGCAAAGCATTTCTCTTTGGTTATTGGTCGTATTTTTGTTTCGATTAACCGCAAGCTCACTATCTTTATTGTCACACCCTTGTATCTTGATTGTTAAATTATGTAATCCAATGATGGAACAATAATGAAACTTACCAAAAGCGCTTTAACCAGTCCTGCAGCGGTTGCTGTCGTTGTTGCCCTAACATTATTAGTGGGCATGCTTAGTTTAATTAAATTACCTGTACAGTTATTTCCTGACATTGAACGTCCACAAATAGGTATTCAAACGACTTGGCGAGCCGCGTCACCAAAGGAAGTAGAATCTGAAATTATTGAACCCCAAGAACAAGTTTTACGGGGGATACCAGGCCTTGAAACCATGAGAGCATATGCTAATAGGGGCGGTGCTTACATCAATTTGTCATTTGGCGTTGATACAAACATGGAGCAAACCTTAATTGAGGTCATTAGTCGTATGACCAGGGTGGCCAACCTGCCCAGAGATGCAAGGCCACCGAGAGTAATGCTCGGTGGAGGACGTGGAAATACCCCGGCTTTAACCTTTTTCTTTTTACAGGCGCTGCCAGGTAATGATCAAGATATCAGCCAATATATGGATTTTACCAATGATGTTATTAGGCCGCGCCTTGAGGCCGTTGAAGGGGTTGCTAATGTAGAGACTTTTTCTGAGCGAAATCGTGAGGAACTTCAGATTCGCTACGACCCGATTAAAGCGGCAGAGTACGGTATTGAAATTCCACGGCTTATTTCCTTGGTGTCTGCTAGCGATGATGTCTCTGGCGGCTTTATTGATGTTGGTCGTCGGCAATATACTCTGCGCTATAGCGGGAAGTATAGTGTAGATGAGTTATCACAGTTACTGTTGGAATCACGAGGTGGTCGAAATATACGTTTGAGCGATATCGCCACTGTTGATGTGCGCAACACAGATAGACAAGGCATGGCGGTACAAAATGGTAACCCAGCTTTTTCAATGCGTATTAACAGAGCTAATGGCGCTAACGTTTTAGAAACGTTAAACAGAGTTAAAGCAGAAGTAGCATTACTTAACAGTGAGTTATTGGCAGAGAAAAACTTAGTGATGGTGCAGTCATTTGATGCTTCAGTTTTTATTTATCGCGCTATTAATTTAGTC
Source organism: Colwelliaceae bacterium MEBiC 14330 (assembly GCA_040779365.1). GTDB lineage: Bacteria > Pseudomonadota > Gammaproteobacteria > Enterobacterales > Alteromonadaceae > Colwellia. The sequence continues at coordinate 160,740 of JBFONR010000001.1, read as the reverse complement.
ACCAGTAATTTATTTGTCGGCGTTGCCTTGGCGTTGTCGGTATTGTGGTTTTTCATTCGCCGTATGCGTGCGACCTTAATTATTGCAACCGCTATCCCGATAAGCTTATTGAGTACCTTTATTGTTTTGGAAATAACAGGTCGTTCGCTTAACGTTATCTCATTAGCTGGTTTAGCTTTTGCTGTCGGCATGGTGCTTGATGCTGCTATTGTGGTACTTGAAAATATTTTACGGATGCGTGAGAAAGGTTTAAACGAACATGACAGTGCTGAGCAAGGTGCTGCTCAAGTCTGGGGAGCACTGCTTGCCTCTACTGCAACCACTGTTGCTATTTTCTTGCCGGTATTTTTTCTAAAAGATATAGAAGGGCAACTGTTTGGAGATTTAGCCCTAACGATTGCTATTGCGGTGTCGGTATCTTTAATTGTCGCGGTGGTATTACTGCCAGTATTGTCAAAATATTACCTGAAAGAGCAGCAAGTTACTGACCCTAATGAAAAGCTTTGGCAGCGAATGACAAGCGTTGTGCTGCGCTTAACCAATAGTCGTTCAAAACGTTTATTACTTTCAATAAGCTTATTAACGTTACCTATTTTGGTTACTGTCGTTGCTATGCCTAAATTGGATTATTTACCTCCGGTCAAACGTGATGCCATTGATGCCAACTTACAATTTCCACCAGGAGCAAATGTTAAGACTATTGAAAAAGAAGTCATTCAACCCATTGTCGAGCGTTTACAACCCTATATGAATGGCAGCAAAGAGCCAGCATTAAAAAACTATTATATTTTTGGCGGCTCTTTTGGCGGTAACCTAGGCGTTCGCGTTCAAGATCAGGATAGGGTCGATGAGTTATTGGCAATCGTCAAGGATGAGATTCTAGTTGATTTACCCGATACTCGAGTCTTTGCAAGACAAGGTAATTTATTTGGCGGTTTTGGCGGTGGAAGACAAGTACAAGTACATTTGCAATCTAAAGATACAAAGGCACTACAAGAGGTAGCCCGTCAAGGTATCGATTGGGTCAAGGAAGCGATTGAAGGGGTTAGTGTCAATGCTAACCCAGGTCTATCAATGTCTGAGCCGGAAATCAATTTGACACCCAATGATCGCAGTATTATTGAACAGGGTTGGAACCGTCGTGACCTTGGGCGTGTTGTCAGAACCTTGGGTGATGGGCTGTTTGTTGGTGAGTATTTTAACGGAAGTAAGCGTCTTAATATGATTTTACGGGCTGAAGGCTGGGATGATCCTGATAACTTGGGAGATGTGCCTGTGGTTACTGGTAATGGCGGGGTCACTCAGCTAGCAAACTTAGTTGATATTCAACGGACTGTTGGTCCTAGTCGGCTCACACGTATTGATGCTCAGCGAACTATTACTTTGAATGTCAACCCGCCAAGAGCTTGGTCATTAGAAGAAACTATTTCAGCTTTAAAGGTACAAGTGGAGCCTAAACTTCGCGCTATCATGCCTGAAGATGGCAACATTCAATATGGCGGCAGTGCCGACCAATTAGCAAAAGCAATTAGTGTTATGGCCCAGAATTTTGCTTTTGCTTTGGTTATTTTATTTTTATTGATGGCTGCTTTATTTAAGTCAGTTAAAGATAGTTTATTGGTAGTGATCACTATACCGTTAGCGACTGTCGGCGGTATTTTAGCACTGCAATTACTTAATTTAAGTGTTTTTCAACCATTGGATTTATTGACCATGATTGGTTTTATTATTCTGCTCGGCTTAGTGGTTAATAATGCCATTTTATTAGTACATCAAACTCGACTTGGGCAACAAGAGGGCTTAACAAGAGTTGCGGCTATAGAGCAAGCACTTAGTTTACGCTTGCGCCCGATATTTATGAGTACCGCAACCAGCTTTTTTGGCATGTTACCGCTGTTACTAATGCCAGGTGCAGGTAGTGTCATTTATCGAGGGTTGGCGGCAGTCATAGTAGGCGGCTTAGCATTTAGTACTGTATTTACCATAGTGTTATTACCTTGTTTATTAAGATTAACTAAACAAGACTTTTTTGGAAAAGATAAGGCTCAAGCTCAACCGCATATAGCCGAGGCTAACATCAACGCGATATAAATTGCCAAACAAATTAAGGACATAATCATGAATAATATCACCGCGAAAAATCAATTAGCTAAAGCGAATAACCGTATTTTTAAATACCTTTCTTTTGCTCTGTTGTCGGCAAGTTTAGCATTGAGTGTTCAGCAAAGTGCTTATGCAAGTGACAATGAGCGGCCAGCAGAGTTAGTCAGTATAGCGGCAGTTAAAAAAGAGCAAGTTAATCCAAGTATTTGGTTACCAGCTAATGTGATTAGCCGCAAAAATGCCCCTATATCTGCTGAACAAACAGGTCAATTATTGTGGGTTGAAGAGGTTGGTAGTCACGTTGATAAAGGGCAGTTATTGGCAAAAATTGATGACCGTCATTTGAAGTTACAATTAGCACGTCAACAAGCGCAAGTGAAACAAAGCCAAGCAAATGTTGATTATCTGAGCGGACAAAAACTACGTTTTGAGAAATTAAGAGCAACAAATAATTCTGCTGAAAGTGAATATGAGCGAGTTAAAAAAGATTTAATTATTGCTGAAAATGAAGTAGCCGCGTTAAAGATATCTGTTGAAGAAACCTTATTAGCCCTAGAGAAAACCCGTATTAAAGCACCTTTTAGCGGTAATATCAGTGAACGTTTTGTCCATGTCGGTGAACTTATTACTGTGGGTCGTCCATTAGTAAAGCTTATTGATACCAAACATTTAGACATAAAAATTGCTGCACCTATTGCTATCGCACCTTTTTTAACGCGTGGTAGTGCAGTCATGGTTAAATGGAATAAAAGTTTAATAGAATTGCCCGTGCGGACATGGAGCCAAGCTGGAGACCAATCGTCAAGAACTTTTGATGTTCGTCTTAATGCCGATGGTCTCGATATTTTAGCTGGTACAGCGGTCACCGTATCACTGCCCAAGGAAGAAGCTAAACAAGCACTGCTAGTGCCACGTGATGCTTTAGTTTTAAGAGAGAACGAAACTTATGTTTTAACAGTAGATGACAAGCAACAGGCGAAAAAAGTGTCGGTATTGATTGGCCAAGGTGTTGACCGGTGGGTTTCAGTTATTGGTGCCTTGTCAGTTAATGATAGTGTTGTTGTTCGCGGTGGAGAGCGATTACAAAGTGGTGCTAAGGTTCGTTATGCTAAGTTAAAAAAAGATGAGTTAGTGGCTACTTTAAATTAAAAGCAACTAAGGAAGTTTTGCTTACCTTAAGTAAGCATAGCCGACTTGTGTGGCCACTTGTCGGCTTTTTTATCTATTAGTTTAGCAATACGCCTGATTGCTATGTCTTTATAACGATAGCTTAATAGGTTATTTTTTATCTAATAAGCTGAATATCTGCTTGGCGATATCTGTGTTATCAATTTGGCCAGCAAACATTTCCTTGTTGCTCCCTAATGCAAACACAGGGACATCAACTGCGGTATGGCCGCCCGTTGTCCAGCCGCTATTGGTTCGTTGGTCTATTATAACTTTAATTGCCAGGTAGAGGTTGTTTTTTACACTGGGTACAATTGGGTATTGCTGCTGTGCTTTTTTATTAAGCTTTTGATAGTTAGATGCTAATTTTGCGCCGTGAACTTTAGCCGCTTGTAGCGTTTTAAATTCCGCTGCGCTAATAGTAAAGTTCAATAACTTACTCACCGTTGCCACTGTCATCTGTGTCGTTGATAATATCGCGGCAATCTTTTGTGGAGAGTGGAGCATGTTTTTGATTACTTTAGGTTGCCATTCGTATTTCCCCTGTGCTGCGATAGTTAAACCACCTGTGCTATGATCCGCAGTAAGTACAACCAAGGTATCAGGGTTTTTCTTAACATATTGCTCTAAATACTGCATGGTTTTTGCCAGATCTGCCATTTCTGCCATAGCTGCGGCAATATCATTTGCATGCCCGGCCCAATCTATTTGACTCGCTTCAACCAATAAAAAATACCCTTGTGCGTTTTCAAGTTGTTTTGTTGCTGCTTCAGTCATTACTGATAATCTGAATTTATTTGTATCATCAAGCGCCCAAGGCAAACTAATATCTGAAAACAAACCTAATACGGGTTTTTGTACTGGTAACTGCTGTAGTGCCTGAAAGTTATCCAGATAATGAAAACCTGCCGTTTTAAATTCATTAACTAAGTTCCTTTCTTGACGAAGAAAGTACTGCCAACCACCGCCAAGGTAGAGATCAGCGTTAATACCACCATCTAGGTAACTATCAGCAATCGCATTGTAATTATTGCGGCTTTCATTATGGGTCAGATAGGCCGCTGGTGTTGCATGGTTAATTTGAGAAGTGACCACAACGCCGGTTTTTTTACCTTGCTTTTTGGCCCAGAATAAAACACTTTCCACCGGTGTTTTATCAATATCTACCCCAATAGCGCCATTGTAACTTTTTACACCTGTTGCTAAGGCAGTGGCCGCCGCTGCTGAGTCAGTAACATAACCAGAAACTCTAGCAGGGTATGTGCTAGCCATACCAACTAAATGACGATCAAACACAGTTTTCTCAATCGCTGGCGTATCTGGATTGTCATTATAGTAACGATATGCTGTGGTATAGGCTGGTCCCATGCCATCAGCAACAACCATAATTATATTTTTAGGTTTACTATTGGCACCTGGAATTGAATTAGTATTTGAGTCGACAATGGCATTGGCGTTTTTACTAGCAGTAAACGCGCTCAATAGCAGGCTAATACAAACACTGGAAAGTAATTTTTTCATTATAGAGGCTTTTGTTGTGTGTTAATGATTATTTGATGTAGTGCTAAGCTCGACCCACACCAAACGATGATCTGATGAAGTTTGCCTATCTTTGACTAAACGGAAGTTAGCATCTGTTGTTAACGGCCAAAAAATACCTGAGTTTCTTATGCTTAGGCCGTAGATTGATGGTAAGACATAATCAACTCTCATAGCCCAATGTGCAGTATGATATTTGGCGTTAATATTATCGGGGTTGTTTAATTTCCCTGCTTCACTTTCTGGCTGAGGATCTTGGATATTACTATGATTAAGCAACGCGGCTATTCCAGATTTAATGGCGTTTCCATCAACTGTTGTCGCATTTAAATCACCTAATATAATAAAACGTTGTTTAGTTTTTAAGCCGCCTTTTTTACCTTCATCATCATAAATATAGCTGGCATGTTCAGGCGATATATAGTCATGCCAAAACCGAATTTCATCATGGTTTCTTTTACCATTTCGGTCTTCTGGACCGTCAAAAACAGGCGGGGTTGGATGACTTGCTAAAATATGGATCGTTGTGCCATTGACGTTAACCGGTACATCCCAATGTGATTTAGACGATAACCTTAAGGCTCGCCAATCCTTGTCGCTATACCAAGGTTTATTGGTTTTTATATCGATGGGTTTTAGCGCACCTGGCATATCATGTCGCTTAAAGTACTGAAAACTTCTAATTTTATCTACAACTATCGGATATTTTGACAACAACGCCATGCCATAATGCCCCGGGAAGTGGCCGTAACCAAAACCATCGCCAGGCAACTTACCTTTTACTCCATCACCATCGATATCGATGCCAGAATTCACCCCGGTATTAACAGGGCCTTGGTAAAAATAAGGGAACTCTATTGCCTGTTGGCCATGTTGACTTTGGTTTAAGTAATTTTTTATAAAGCTTTTTAAGCTTTGGTAATCATCATCGGCATAATCAAATTCATTTAATAAAATAATATCAGGGTTGACCCTTTGTATAATTTCGGCGATGTTTTTGATCTGTTGATGATTGGTTGCCAGTGCACCGGCTAAGGTTTGTTGGGAAACATTGCTGGTTTCATCTTGCTGGTGGTCGCGGTAATTTAAGGCTTCCATACTGACATTAAAGGTTGCCACTTTAACTGTCGTTGCTTGCACCGTTGCCATAAATAACAATCCAAAGAGAAGAAGGGAGTAAACTAAGATTCTACTGTCCATAGTGTTTATGCTAAGCCGCAGCCACGAAGAATAATGTCACTAAGGAAATTGATAACTTGTTCTACATCTTCTTCCTCAAAATCAGCGCGGTTCATTATTGTTAAAATTTGTGTTTCAAAGTCTGCATAATGTTGTGTAGCTGACCAAATAAGAAAAATGAGGTGAACAGGGTCAACATTAGCCATCTCTCCATTATCAATCCATTGCTGAAAAACTTTTGCTTTTTCACGCACCCACTGGCGTTGATAAGTACGAGCATACTCCTTCAAATGTTGCGCCCCTTGAATAATCTCCATGGCATAAATTTTTGAGGATTCAGGATGATTAAAGGACATTCTTACTTTTGCTGCAATAAATTTCTCTATCGCAACTTTCGGGCCTTTGTCTGTTTCTATAGTACCAATACCTTGATCCCACATCTCAAGTGTATGCTCGAGTACTGCATGATAAATGTTTTCTTTGTTTTTAAAATAATAAAGAATATTTGCTTTTGGTAGTTCAGCACGATCAGCAATAGATTGTACAGTTGCACCTTTATAACCCTGTATAACAAACTCTGTTCTAGCAGCCGATAGAATTTTCACTTTACTTTTGGCTCGAATATTACCTGTTTTTTTTTCTTTATTAGCGCTGTTCATTTTGTTTACTCAATTTCAGTTATTGTTTTCATTATTTCAGGTTTGTGGTTACATGACTTTTTAGCTGGCATTTGCTTATAAGTTAAATACTTTCCTAATGAAAATATTAACCAATTAGTCAGGTGTGGTTTTTTATAACCGGATATCTTTAAAAATTGATTACACTATAAATGTGTTTTATCAAAAAGAAAACTAAACTATATAATAAGTTAATGGCATTTTTATTACTAACACCTAAAAAGTATGTTCCTCAGTTAACCAAGATAATTTTTTCTTTTTATTTTGCAATAAAAACATAATAAGGATAATAAACTTTTACTTGTTTATTCTTTTCAGTAGTTTATGGCGTTATCTCTAAGTTTTTTGACTATTCGGATTGCTTTTTTATGTTGAAATAAAGTTATAATAAAGTTAATCGATAACAAAATTTTATATAGAGATTTTCTGTTATTTTATTTTAGTGTAAATGAGGAGGCTTTGCTTTTATCTATATGTTATATAATGATAATTTTTTTAATTCTTTGTTGTCCCAAAATTGCTCTTATGTTTTTTGTTGTACATGTTCTTAATAAGTGTACAAATTTGTAATGAAATTGACATAAAAATTTGCTCTAATTCGTCTTGAAATAAAAACAGAGCAGATGGTCAGTTTTTTATGATCAGCTTAAACAAAATAATAATAACAATAATAAACCATTTTAAATACAACAAAGGAATAACAGATGAAAGCTCATCGTTTATCACATATATCAAGTGCATTAGTTCTTGCACTTGGGTTGTCAACTTCCGCGTTAGCAAACACAACAACTTCAGCCATTAAGGGTAATATTACAGGTCCAAATGGTAACCCTGCTGCTGGTACACAAGTTACCATTGTCCATGTACCATCAGGCACAACCAAATCGGCAACCGTCAATGACTCGGGCCTTTTCACAGCAAAAGGTTTAAGGGTCGGTGGACCATATAAAATTATTGTTGATTCAAGTAAATTTGAAGATACCGCCTTTGAAGAAGTGTATTTGAACTTGGGCGAACCCTATAACCTAGATGTTCAATTAGAACCAGAACAAAACGTTGAGACCATTGTGGTAACGGGAAGAAAATTAAGTCGTATCGCAATGAATGAACGAGGCCCAGCGGCTAATTTTTCATTAGAAGACTTACGAAATACGCCTGCAATTAATCGTAATATATCAGATGTTGTTCGTATAGATGCACGTATTTATGTAGATGAATCTCGCGGTGATATCAACTCTATTCAATGTGCGGGGAAAAACCCACGCTTTAATAGTTTAACCGTTGATGGTGTGCCAATGAATGATTCATTTGGCCTTAATTCTAATGGTTACCCAACTGAACGTATGCCATTTTCTTATGATGCAATCGAGCAAGTTACAGTAGAGTTAGCGCCATTTGATGTTATGTATGGCGGCTTTACTGCCTGTAATATTAACTCTGTAGTAAAATCTGGTACCAATGAATTTCACGGTTCTTTATTCTATGATTACACCAATGATGATTTTAAAGGTGATTCATTAGAAGGTGATGATATTAACCTTGGAGACTTTAGTGAAAAGCGTTTTGGCTTTACTCTTGGCGGACCAATCATCAAAGATAAACTATTCTTATTTGCCTCTTATGAAAAGTTAGATGGTGCTAATTTATTTGACCGTGGTGCAATGGGGACCGGTGCGGTAGATGAAATTAATATTACTCAAGCTGAATTAGATGAAATAGCATCAATTGCACGTGAAAAATATCAGTACGATCCAGGTGGCATTCCAACAAGTATGGATAACGAAGATGAGAAAATCTTAGTTAAATTAGACTGGAACATTAGCGAAGAACATCGCTTAGCATTCACATACAACTATAACGACGGTAATAACTTTACTCAGGCAGATGGTGACAATAACGAGTTTGAATTTGCAAACCACTTATATGAAAGAGGTGCTGAGCTTAATTCCTATTCAACAGCGTTATATTCAGATTGGACAGACAAATTTGCTACAGAAATTCGTGTTGCTTATTTAGAAGTAGATAACCGTCAAGTGACCGTGGGCGGTAACGACTTTGGTGAGATTCGAGTAGAAACCGATGATGTTGATGTTTACTTAGGTGGCGATGATAGCCGTCAAGCAAACAAATTAAAATACGATGTACTTAATTTTGCATTTAAAGGGTATTACTACTTTGAAAATGGGCATACATTAACTTTTGGTGCAGAAACCAAAGAGTTAGACGTATTTAACATGTTTGTTCAACATACAGAAACAGAAATACGTTTTGATGGTATTGAAAACTTCCGTAACGGCTACGCTGATGCAATTTATTATAATAATTCACCAACACAAAACCCTGAAAATGCTGCGGCTGATTGGGGCTATTCAGAAAATACCGTTTATATTCAAGATGAGTTTGAATACGGTGACTTAACCATAGTTGCTGGCTTACGATATGAATGGTACACCACAAATGATAAACCGATAGAAAACCCAGACTTTTTAGCAGATTATGGTTTTTCAAATTCAACAAATTTAGATGGTGAAGGTTTAATTCAGCCGCGCCTCGGCTTAACTTATCAGTTAAACGATGAAACTACATTACGTGGTGGAATTGGTTTATATTCTGGCGGTAACCCCAATGTTTGGCTATCTAATAACTTTTCTAATAACAATGTCTTGCAGTTTGGTCAACGTGGTCGAGACTTTGGATATACTGATGGCACAAGAAGCTTATTTGATGATGATGTAATTTATTCAGCACTTGAAGAAGGTGTACCTAATGGTCCTGGTTATGGTATTCCTTCCGAATTGTATGATGCAGTTTCTGATGGATCAGGTGCGAATTTTGATATTAACTACTTAGACCCTGATTTTGAATTGCCATCAGAGTGGAAATTGGCAGCAGGCATTACGCATTTTTTCCCTCAAGATTGGGTTTTTAGTGCTGACCTACTGGTATCTCATACTCAAGATGCTGCGATTATCCTTCATGGTGATTTAGAGCAAGTCGGTACGAATGATGATGGTTACCCACAATATGAGAGTGTACGTGAATCAAGTTTAGTATTAACAAATTCAGATGAATCTAGTACGTCTATTTCAATTTCAACGGCTATTCAAAAGGAGTTTGATAATGGAATCAACTGGATGTTTTCATATGCTTATTCTGATGCTGAAGATGTACAACCAATGAATAGCTCAGTGGCATTTTCTAACTATCAAAATAGAGCGTTTTTTGACCCTCAAGAACAAGTATCTTCAACCTCTAATTATAATATCACTCATCGTTTTACTACGACGTTGAATTATACGGTTAACTTTTTTGATGATTATGATACCCATTTTTCGGTTTTCGCAACTGCAAATTCTGGGCAGCCATACAGTTATGCCTATAATGGAACTTTTGACCCTTATGGTGGAACTCCATGGTTAGATTTTAACGATAATGTAATGGAACCTGGTGATAAGCGAAATGAAGAAGAGGGTTCTTGGTGGTCGAAAGTAGATATCAGAGTATCACAAGAGTTTGCTGGCTTTACACCAGAACATAGAGCTTCAGCATTTATTGTCATTGATAACTTCACTAATCTATTGAACGATGATTGGGGTGTGTTAAATCAAGTGAACTTCCCAAATACTGTAGTCAGAGGTGAGCCTGCTGAATCACGTGTTGGTGATGCTTCACTATATGAAATTCGTTTCGGTATTGAATACATGTTCTAGGCTTTAATTTGATAAAAGTTAACGATAAAGCTGAGCATTAACTTAATGCTGATCAGTTAAGAAATTTTTAATAATTTCATTGACCGATCTACTGGTTAGTTTATAAAGGCTTCTGAATTTATTCAGGAGCCTTTTCTTTTGCAATTAACAACACACAAGTCAGAAAAAAGTATGCTGATTTACCCGGTAGTATTGAAGTAAGTCTTGTTACTAAAACGGTTACGGGAAAGGGTAAATATCCTCACCTTATTGACCGATCTTATTCGCTTTCCTAAAGCTGAAATTGTTGACTTGTATTGTGATAGGCGGGAATCGAACTGTCTTTCATAGAAATGATGCAAAGCTTATTAAATAGTCACTTTACACTGCGAAGCAAAAAGCCAGACATGATAGCACAAGAATTGTGGGGCGTAATGTTGAGTTATAGCTTACTTAGGTATCAATGGCACAGAAAAAACCAGGAATATAGGTAAAACATCTTAGTTTTACGACATGTACTATTGGTATTATCAAGTTAAGCCAAACAATGTTTAACGAATGCCCAAATCAATTGAACAATTGCAAGCTCAAGTCGAACATCACATTTTACCGATAAAGCGAGAGCGAGGGTATCCGGGATGTGCTAACCCTAAACCAAGTAAATACCCCAATAAAAGATGCCAGTCAGCTGTTAACTAACAGGTATTATGCATTTTGCGGCCTTTTTTATTGTTTAATTATAAATTAATAATAATTGTTCAATGTGTTTAAATAAAATTGTTGACCGTATGGTCAAAAAAGTTATACTGAAACGATAAGATAATTATAATGTTGGACTTTTGTATGAAAGTGTTTGAGAAGGACATCATGGTTCAGTTAATTGCAGCGGCAAAATCTGCTTATAATCTAGCTTATGCGCCCTATAGCAATTTTCATGTTGGCTCAGCAGCCTTAACAATGAGTGGCAATATTGTTAAAGGCTGTAATGTTGAAAACGCATCTTATGGCTTAACCGTATGTGCAGAGCGTAACTGCATTAGCAATGGCGTTATCAATGGCGAGACAGGTTTTCAAGTGATAGTGATTTATACCGAGCAAGCAAAATTAACACCTCCGTGTGGTGCTTGTCGTCAGGTTATTGCTGAGTTTTTTGAGCAGAGTGCCCCAGTTATAGCGGTCAATCATTTAAATGAACAAAAAACCTGGACGGTAAAGCAGTTGTTACCTGACGCATTCACGCCAAAAGATTTATTAGGTTTATAAGGACGTATTTATGTCAGTTACAAATAAAGTAGCCAAGACCATTATTCCACAAGAAATGATTCGAGTGAAACGGAATGGACAGCCCTTAGACGACAATGCGATTAATGGTTTTGTTTCTGGCCTGATTGACGGTAGTTTTTCCGATAGTCAAGTCGGTGCCATGGCAATGGCTATTTTTCATCAGGGAATGACAGTAGCTGAAAAAGTGAGTTTTACCCAAGCCATGATGCACTCAGGTGATGTATTGAACTGGAACGCCTTGGATGGACCTATTGTTGATAAACATTCTACCGGCGGAGTCGGTGATAAAGTCAGTTTTATGCTAGCAGCTATTGTTTCTGCTTGTGGTGGCTATGTGCCCATGATTTCAGGACGTGGTTTAGGGCATACTGGTGGTACAGCAGATAAATTAGAAAGTATTGCAGGCTTTAATGTTAAGCCGTCAATCCAAGAGTTTAAAGCGATTGTTAAAGACGTCGGTGTTGCTATCATTTCTCAAACCGATAATTTAGCGCCCGCTGACAAACGTTTATACGCCATTAGAGATGTTACCGCGACGGTTGAATCTATTCCGTTAATAACCGCTTCTATCTTATCTAAAAAGCTTGCCGCTGGTTTAGATACTTTAGTGATGGATGTTAAAGTTGGAAATGGCGCCATGATGACTAACCTGACTGACGCAAAAGCACTGGCTGATAGCATTGTAAGTGTTGCCAATGGTGCTGGCGTTAAAACCCAGGCTATTATTACTGATATGAACCAAGTGCTCGGCAGTAGTGCAGGTAATGCAGTTGAGATGTATGAAACCGTTAAATATTTAACTGGCAAGCAGCGAGAGCCACGTTTACATCAAATAGTTAAGGCGCTGGCGAGTGCCATGCTAATTAATACTAAGTTAGCAAGTAGTCAAGAAGAGGCACAGGTTAAAATTGACAGAGCATTGCACTCTGGCTTAGCTGCCGAAGTTTTTGAACGTATGGTGGCTGCACTAGGAGGTCCTAAAAACTTTATTGAAAGCCCTTGGGACGCTATGACTAAAGCCAATGTTGTTAGTGAAGTTAGAGCAAGTCAGCATGGCTATATAGCGCAAATGGATACCCGCGCTATTGGTATGGCTATAGTCGGCTTAGGAGGCGGTCGAACTGCGCCTAATCAACCCGTTGATCATAGCGTTGGTTTTGATCGAATACTGCCCCTAGGCGTACAAGTCAATCGTGGTGAAGTCATTGCTCGCGTTCATGCCAAAGATAACAATTCAGCTCAATCTGCTATTGCACAATTTAATAATGCCTTGAGCTATTGTGAGAAAGCGCCAGAACTGCCTCCGGTTATTTATTAAGCTATGATTAATAATCTTTTGAGTGATGGAAAACCTTAGCAGGCTTGAAGCCAGCTCAGGCTATCCTCTTAACTAGCCGATAGTTTATAAATTTATCAAGGGTAATGATTAAGCCGCTATTTCCAGATGAGTTCTTTAAAGTGAGCACGACAAAGTGGCTCGTAGCGTTCATTACCACCCACTTCGACTTGTTCGCCACCTTTTATCGGTTTACCGTTTGCATCTTGTCTGATGACAAAGTTTGCTTTACGACCGCAGTGGCAAATGGTTTTTAACTCAACTAACTTATCAGCCCAAGCGAGCAGGGCAGCACTGCCTGAAAAGGTTTCTCCTAAAAAGTCGGTACGTATGCCATAGGCAAGTACTGGAATATGCAATAAATCAACAATATCGGTAAGTTGCTTGACCTGCTCTTTTGATAAAAACTGGGCTTCATCAATCAAAACACAGTCAAGCTTGTCGATTTCAGTTTTTTGCTTAATATCTTGATAAAGGTTCGTCTTGTCATCAAATAAAAAAGCATCAGCATCAATGCCTAAACGAGAAGCGACTTTGCCTTGAGCAAACCTATCGTCAATTTTTGCTGTATAAATGACAGTGGCTAAACCTCGTTCTTGATAGTTATAGGAAGATTGCAGCAGGTGAGTGGATTTACCTGCATTCATTGATGAGTAATAAAAATAGAGTTGTGCCATCGTTATTCTTTCTTGTAAATACGCGTTAATAGCGAGTTGTTATTGGCCTTGGTTATCAGTTAATAAGTATTAGCGCTACCAGTATCATGCTCATAGCCAAGGGTGACCAATAAGTTGTTAAGCAAACTACTGGCACCAAAACGGAAGTGATTAATGTCAGCCCACTCTTCACCTAGAATAGTATCAGCAAGATCAAGATATATGGCAGCATCCTTTGCGTTCTTGACTCCACCAGCAGCTTTAAAACCTACGGAGGTATTTTTTTCTTTGATCACTTCCAGCATGACTTTTGCCGCACTGGGTGTTGCATTCACAGCAACTTTACCAGTAGAGGTTTTAATGAAATCAGCGCCTGCGTTGATACAAATTTCGCTGGCTTTAGCAATTAATGTTGCAGACTTTAGTTCACCCGTTTCGAGTATCACTTTAAGTTTTGCTGAATCAGCGCAGGCGTGTTTGCAAACTTTAACCATATCAAAACCGATATTTTCATTACCTTGTATTAAGGCGCGGTAGGGGAAAACTAAGTCGACCTCATCTGCCCCGTAGGCAACAGCGGCTTTGGTTTCAGCTAAAGCAATATCAATATCGTCATTTCCATGAGGGAAGTTGGTTACTGTGGCTATTTTTACTTGGGGTGTCTGTTGCGCTTTAAGTATTTTTTTAGCCAAGGGAATAAATCGAGGGAAAATACAAATAGCCGCAGTTTCTCCTGCAGGCGACTTTGCTTGCTTACAAAGGTCAATTATTTCTTGCTGTGTTTCTTTATCAGTAAGGCTGGTGAGGTCCATTAATGACAAGGCACGTTGTGCAATAGTGTTAATATCAGACATAATATATTCCTGTTTTACTCGGTTATAACGAAATGAAGATACCAGCAATTGCCGCACTCATAAGGTTTGCCAAGGTTGCTGCAATCATTGCTCGCATCCCTAACTTAGCAATGTCATGGCGTCTATTGGGCGCCATAGAGCCGATACCTCCGAGTAAAATTGCGATAGATGATAAATTAGCAAAGCCACATAAGGCAAAGGTGATAATTGCTTGTGACGGTGCAGATAAGCTTTCTTTTATTTCAACAAAATTGACATAGGCAAAAAACTCATTGATGACAATCTTTTGACCAATGAAGCTGCCAGCTTGCAACATTTCATTTGTTGGCACTCCAATGATATAAGCAAAAGGTGCGAATAAATAACCCAAGAAAAACTCTATAGTGATATCTTGATAACCAAATAAGCCAGCAACACCAGCAACGATAATGTTTAACAGTGCGATTAAGGCAATAAAAGCCAGTAGCATAGCGCCAACGTTAACCGCTAATTTTAGCCCTGAAGCTGCGCCGGCAGCCGCAGCATCAATGACATTGCTTGGTTTGTCATTATCTTCATCAAAATCGATTGGCGCTTTTACTATCTTATCCGGTTCGGTTTCTGGACAAATGATTTTTGCCATTAACAAACCACCAGGAGCGGCCATAAATGAAGCAGCAATAAGGTACTTTAATTCTATCCCTAGGCCAGCATACCCGGCGAGTATGGAGCCAGCTACCGACGCTAAACCACCGACCATAATGGCAAATAACTCGGATTGCGTCATTTTGTTAATATAAGGTCTAACAATAAGAGGCGCTTCAGTTTGACCGACAAAAATATTGGCTGTCGCTGATAGCGATTCGGGTTTGCTCGTGTTTAATAACTTTTGTAGTGCGCCACCAATAATTCTGATGACCCATTGCATAATGCCTAGATAATACAAAACCGCGATTAATGAAGAAAAGAAGATAATATTGGGTAACACACGCACAGCAAAAACAAAGCCAACGCCATTGTCAAACATGGCATCAGTGCCTAAACCACCAAATAAAAAATTGATGCCTACTTTGGCACTATCAATAACACTTTGCACACCATTGGTCATAGATAAAAGTACATCTTTGCCAAAAGGCACATATAAGACAAATGCGCCAAGTAGAATTTGCAAAGAAAATGCTAAAATTACGGTACGAAAATGAATGGACTTTTTACCATTCGACATTGCGTAGGCTATTGCAAGTAAGATAACAATACCTAACACACCTCTAAGAGCACCTAATTCCATGTATACCTCTATTTTTATTATTATGGTTATTGTTGTGTGGGTAATTGCGAAAGTTGACGTATTTTCGCTTTTAGAACTTCCAATGCCATTCTGTTTTTACCGCCACGGGTAATTACAATATCAGCCCAAGCTTTTGATGGCTCAATAAACTGATGGTACATAGGCCTTACGGTTTCTAAATACTGGTGGGTGACAGATTCAACACTGCGATTGCGCTCCACCAAGTCGCGTTTGATTCTTCTTATAAGACAAATATCTAAGGGTGTATCCATGTATACTTTAATATCAAAGCAATCGCGTAACGCTTTATTTGATAATAAGAGTATGCCCTCAACTAACACTATTTTTGTTGGAGAAAAAGCGCTGGTTTTATTGATTCGAGTATGTGTTTTATAACAGTAAACCGGACTATGAATAGTATTACTTTCAGTTATCTGCTTTAAATGTGCTGTTAATAGTTCATGCTCAAATGCCTGAGGGTGATCATAATTAGTTTGTTCACGCTCTTGCATCGATAAGTGTGATTGATCACGATAATATGCATCTTCATGAATGATTGAAATGCCATTTTCACCAAGCTCTGCAATAAGTTCGTCATGAATTGTTTGCGAAAAAAGCGTTTTTCCTGATGCAGAAGGCCCTGCGATCGCGATAATAGTTGGTTTAATTGGTTTCAAGGTTAAGCCCGTTGTCAAAGCAGTTGTTATTGATGGAATATGTCTGGTTATTTGGCTCTACTTTTGACTGAAGGGCTAAAAGACAGCATATTTCATCGTTATTATGTTAATCATTCATCCATTATACTGCAGGGTAATAACTTCGCGTAGTAAATGCTTTATTTACCCTGATATATAAAAGTGCTAAATTAACACAAGTTGACCACATGGTCATATTATTTTCTGGGATTTTTTTAATCTTTGATGTTTTTATGATGAATAAAGTAAAAGGAAACACGATGTCGCGTGCAATTATTGTGGTTATTGATAGTTTTGGTATCGGCTATACCCCTGATGCTGCTAACTTTGGCGATGTAGGAGCAAATACCTTAGCTAATTTATCTAAGGCCTATTTTGATGAAACCGGTAAAAAAATTGCTTTACCTAATTTATCTGCCATGGGCTTGATAAAAGCTTGTCAACAGGCATCGGCGCAAGATTTTCCTCATCAAGAAGTGTTACCGACTAAGGGGGCATATGGCTTTGCTCAAGAAATTAGTACAGGTAAGGATACACCAAGTGGTCATTGGGAGATGGCAGGGGTGCCAGTATTATTTGACTGGGGCTACTTTACTGAAAAAGAGCACAGTTTTCCGCAAGCATTGATCACCAAAATTAATCAAGCAACCGGTTTTTCTGGTATGCTGGGTAACTGTCATGCATCAGGTACCGAAATACTCAAGCGATTGGGACAAGAGCACATTAACTCAGGTTTACCTATTTGTTATACCTCTGCCGACAGTGTTTTACAAGTTGCGGCACATGAAGAGTACTTTGGTTTAGATAATCTCTATAATTACTGTGAAATTGTTCGGGAATTATTGGATGATTTAAATATAGGTCGTGTTATTGCAAGGCCATTTGTTGGCGATAGCCCGGAAAATTTTGCCAGAACAGGTAATCGCAGAGATTATTCTGTTTTACCACCATCGCCGACAGTTTTAGAAAAAATTTCAAAAGCAGGTACACATGTTATCAGCGTAGGGAAAATTGCCGATATTTTTGCGCATCAAGGTATCAATGAAAAAACCAAAGCAACCGGTTTAGCTGCATTATTCGATGCCACCATTGAACATATTAAAACTGCGCAAGATAATGCACTTATTTTTACTAACCTTGTTAATTTTGATCAAGATTTTGGTCATCGCCGAGATCCTGTTGGTTACGCTAAAGAATTAGAAGCGCTCGACTTACGTATCCCTGAGCTAGTTAAAGCCATGCAAAAAGACGATATTTTATTTTTAACTGCTGACCATGGTTGCGATCCAACATGGCCAGGTACAGATCACACTCGAGAATATGTTCCTATTATTGCTTATCATCATGATATCGCTTCAGTAAACCTTGGTAAACGTAGCAGTTTTGCTGACTTAGGCCAAACTATTGCAGAGCTTTTTGACGTTGAGCCTATGGAATATGGCAGCAGTTTTCTTTCAGATTTAACCATTAATTGATGAGCGGTTAAATGACTTTGTACAGGCAAACTTGCACACAAAAAGGGTTAGCACCAAACCAACCCTGATGAGAAATTGCGCCACTAATTATATTAGCTAGTCAATAAAAAGATTGGCAGCTATAAAATACTCTCAAGTGTTAGTTCCATCATATCTTTGAAAGTTGTTTCGCGCTCTGCTGCTGTCGTTTGCTCGCCCGTTTTAATGTGATCACTGACGGTTAACACCGTAAGCGCTTTTTTACCATACTCTGCTGCAACGCCATAAAGACCAGCCGCTTCCATTTCAACGGCTAGAATGCCGTATTTCTCCATTGAGGCAAACATCTCAGGCTGCGGTGTATAAAAAAGATCGGCAGTAAAAATATTACCTACGTGGACTTTTTTAGCCATTTTCTCTGCTGTATCGACAACACTTTTTAACAGTGAAAAATCAGCACAAGCGGCAAAGTCAACATTATGCATCCGCTGTCTATTTACATTAGAATCTGTGCTTGCTGCCATACCAATAACAATATCGCGGATTTTTATATCGTCACGGACCGCGCCACAAGAGCCGATTCGTATAATTTTTTCTACACCATAATCTTTGTAAAGTTCGGTAGCGTAGATAGAAACACTGGGTATACCCATGCCCGAGCCCATCACTGAGATACGTTTACCTTGGTAAGTTCCGGTATAACCCAACATGTTGCGAACTTGGGTAATACATTGGGCATTGTCTAGAAAGTTTTCGGCAATAAATTTTGCTCTTAACGGATCGCCTGGCATTAATACTGTGTCGGCGAAATCACCAGGTTGAGCGGAAATATGTGGGGTTGGCATAAGAGTTATCCTTTTGGGTTAAGTTTAACTCAGCAAGTTTCTAGCCAGAACGTTATCGTTATTCTGCTATCAAGGGTTTTTTACTGATTAATATATTGTTGTTCGCTTTACGAAAAAGCAGCGCTAATTTTAATGTTAACTGTCATTATGCGCAAGTCACTCTAGCTTATTTATCATCACTATAGCTTTGGTTTAGCTTTTAATAATTGTGCTTTTTCCTGAGAAGATAAAAAACTCATTTGTACGGCGTTATATTGTAATTGCTCAAGTTGTTCGCTCGTCAAGCCAAGTAATGATTGCGCTAATTGAAACTCACCAGCAAGCTCAATATTCTCCACCGCAGGGTCATCGGTATTTAGGCAAACGATTAAATCATTGGCTAAAAATGTCTTTATTGGGTGATTAGCTAAGTTTTTAACCGTACCGGTTTGATAATTTGAGGTAAGACATGATTCAAGGCTAATTTGATGTTCGCGCATATAATCCATCAAGCTTTGATCTTTGGCACAGGCCACACCATGGCCGATACGTGTGGCACCAAGTTTTTCAATCGCATGCCAAACACTTTCTGGACCTGCTGCTTCACCTGCATGAACAGTAATGTTTAAGCCGGCATCACGAGCTTGCTTAAAGTGGCTTTCAAATAAGTAACCTGGAAAATTATACTCATCACCGGCAAGGTCTATCGCAACGAGATCATTTTTATAGCTAAGCAGTGCATTTAGCTCAGTTTGACAATGGTCAACGCCAAAAGTACGGCTTAAAATACCAATTAAGTTGATTTGTGTGCTAAATTCCTCTTTTCCCTGATTTATTCCTGCAATAATGGCCTCAACAACGCCCTCAATCGGAAGTTTATGTGTCATGGCAATATAGTAGGGCGAGAATCTTAATTCGGCATAATCGATGTTAGCATTAAAGGCATCTTCTACATTTTCATAAGCAATTCTGACGACATCATCTAAGCTTTTTAAAACCGCAACGCCCCAGTCTAATTTTTTTAAGAACGCCATGAGGTTAGCCTCACTATCGGTAATTTGAACATGAGGCAAAAATTGAGAGAAACTGTCAGTTGGTAGCTCAATATTATGCTTTTTCGCTAGTTGCCAGATTGTTTTAGGGCGAATATTACCGTCTAAGTGACGATGTAAGTCAATTAATGGCAGTTGCTTATTAAACATAAAAAAGAGCTCCTAACAGTAAAAGATTTAAAGAGAAATAGTGTTACTGTTACCATAGGTTAGTTAATCTATAAGTTGATTTTAACTGAGATTGGACAATGATCAGTCAAATTTCTTGATAGTTTTTTACTGTATTCTTCTTCAAAGACTAATTGTTTAAATGAGTTGTTTACATACTTAGCTTTTGCCTTAGGGCTAAAAAGAAAATGATCGATATAGTCTTTATAATAGCCACCCCAACAATCTGAGTCTATTGAGGTTGTTGGTGACCAAAGCGATTCTTGACCTTCATCATCTAATGCTTGCCATAAACCTTGATCTTCAGGGTAATTTAAGGCGATATCTTGAGAGAAACGACGATTAAAGTCACCTAATACTATATAAGCGTGGTGTTGCTCGGCCTGTTTATCTATCCATTGCTCCAATGGCTTAATTTGTTTGCTTAATTTACTACATGCTTCATGGTGTTTTACTGCTTTATCGGAGGTCTTTGCCATAGCATTTATACTCTTTGTATCTAATGGCGCAGCAAAGCAACCTGATTTTAGATGTATAGCAAGTAGATGTAATGAGCTATCACCCTTAGTTATGGTTATATCCATACCGTGACGAACTTTACCAATATCAAGTGCCTTATACTCCTTGGCTTGAATTGTTAGTCCTTTAGATCTCTTAACAGCAACGCCAACACGTTGTACCCAATCTTTGGTTGAAAAGTAAAAGTCATAACCATCACCAAATACTTTTTTAGCCCAATATTCGTTCTCTACTTCTTGTAGGGCAATGACATCGGCATCAAGTTGTTTCGCATAGGCGGCCAGTTTTAAATAATCATTAGCGCCGCGCTGATTATATTCATGAGAGCCTAACCAAGCGATATTCCAAGAGGCGAGTTTTAGCTCTTCAGCTTGTGTCACTATACTACTCATTAACAGTACAATTGCCGCTGGCACAATTAACCAAGGTTTTTTCATAAAACATCTCTTCAATTTCACAATCAAGCTCGCTTTATTTAGAAATAGTAGCGAAAGACTTTTTATCATCTTAATAATCACAGTGATTTATAAAGCCTAACTTCTATTATTAATTTACTAACCATACGGTCAGTAATTTTTTATGCAAGATTACACTATTTTCATATTGGGGAGCAATCATTATGGCTTAAATTTATCAGCCAACTTTTTAAGTCATTTTCATCAGTAAACAGTTACCTTATAAGCAGAGTCTAACTTAGTTATGACAAGCTTTATTAGGGAGTTCAGGATTAAGTAAGCCAGAAATTGTGAACGGCATTGTGGCTGAATTTAGATTAAAATTTACCTTGGTCGCATCAAGATATCTAAAATCACCCGCTGCATTTAAGCGCCACAAATAATTATTTAATTGCTCAAAACAAAAATCACCAGTATCACCATGGCTAATTAAAATTGGTTTTTTAATCCGCTGTGCTAGTTTATCAAATGCTTGTCGATAACGCGCAAATGCATCACATGACTTGGTTGGAGAAAGCTGACAAGCTGCACTTTTTATCACAGCTGATTGATATATATCTGCTTGAAAGCCAATAATTAAAGCATCGAAGTCTTTAGCGTGCGTTGCTATAGTGTTAAGCCAATCAAGATTAAGGTTGTCTCTAATATCTACTTTGTTAATGGCTTCGTGTAGACTTGATTGTTTTACATTTGCTCTGCCATTGCTGGTGCCAACTATATGAAGTGTGCTTATAGCAATGCGATCATTTATCCATAAACTGTTTTCTACCTGCGTTGGTTGTGATTTTACTTTTGCTAAATTTCTCGTCAAAAACGGTGAGGTTTGGTACATCAATTTTAACAAGAAATCTAAACTATCAAGTTCATCAAAATGTTGTGTTAATGAACTTCTATCGCAATCAGTCCAGTCGTTATCACCTGGTGTATAGATGATTTTCCCGGGATAAACTTGATCTAATAAAGCTTTGTGTTCACTCAATAATGCCTTGGTACAGGACGATTGGCCATTTTTTAAATCACCCAGGTGCATAACCACACTTGGCTTTTGCTGATTTATAAGACGATATAAGTTACCATTTGGCCCTTGTAACATTTGTTTTTCTTTGGCGCTGTAGGGCATATCCGAAAGAATAATCACGGTTTGTGCGAACAAGGGATGAGTGAAAAAGGCGCACAAAATACTAAAGATAGCGAGCAATAGTGGTAAATTTAACCTTAGCTTACAGCGCATAACTTGTCCTGTTAACATGCTATTTATTAATAGAATCGCTAAACTAACCAATGTCATTATTATATGCAAATGAAATTTTTATGAACCAATTGGTCAGTTTTTTGATTTGTAACCAATAACACGATATTATGCGTTATTAAGGATTAAAAAGAGAGCAATTATGCAAGTAAAAGTTGTCGATTACACCGCAAAAGACGCAGCCGAGCAGTTTGTTAAAAGTTTGCATGACACAGGTTTTGGTGTCTTGGTTAACCACCCAATAAAGCAAAGCTTAGTTGAATCAATCTATAATAACTGGCAGGCGTTTTTTTTAAGTGAAGAAAAGCATGCGTTTGCTTTTGACCCTGAAAAACAAGATGGCTATTTCTCGACAGAAGTATCTGAAACAGCTAAGGGTCATAGTAAAAAAGATATTAAAGAATACTTTCATGTTTATCCCTGGGGCCGGATTCCAGCACAATTAAAAACTGAAATCTTGCAGTACTATCAACTGACGTCAACACTTGCTGCAG
This sequence comes from Colwelliaceae bacterium MEBiC 14330, assembly GCA_040779365.1. Taxonomy (GTDB): domain Bacteria; phylum Pseudomonadota; class Gammaproteobacteria; order Enterobacterales; family Alteromonadaceae; genus Colwellia. The sequence continues at coordinate 138,079 of JBFONR010000001.1, read as the reverse complement.
AATTACTCGACTGGGTTGAAAAATATAGTCCTACCAATGTTGCCGATAAATATTCCGAAGCATTGTCAAACATGATTAAGGATACACCTAATACCCTGCTACGTATTTTACATTACCCACCACTAACGGGTGATGAAGAGCCCGGTGCTGTTAGAGCAGCAGCGCATGAAGATATTAACCTCTTGACAATCTTACCTGCTGCAAATGAGCCTGGATTGCAAGTGCAACGCCAAAATGGTGAATGGATAGATGTCCCGGCAGATTTTGGTAACCTCATCATTAATATTGGTGATATGTTACAAGAAGCATCAGCAGGTTACTTTCCCTCAACAAGTCATCGTGTTATTAATCCATCTGGTAAGGGCAGTGATAAATCACGAATTTCGTTGCCATTATTTTTGCACCCAAGAAGTGAAGTGGTACTGTCGAAAAAGCACACTCAAGCAAGTTACTTATTGGAAAGATTACGTGAATTAGGGGTTAAAGCCTAGGGTCTGTTGACCTTTCGAGATCACTTTTACAGCAACTTGTTTGGTATTTAGACAAGGCAGAGTATGTGACGTGTAGCTGGCTACTCGAACATACGATAACGTAGTATAAATTTCAAACAAGTACTGCCCTTTAGGGTTCATTTAAAACAAATTTACTCATTGTTGCTCGTTTTTTAATAGAATGACTATGATACAAAACTTGCGCCGCGATTAAATCCGTTTTAAATTGAATAAATTTTAACCCTGAAAGATCAACAGCTCCTAAGTAATATAGCTTGACTAAGTATACTTTTTTAAGCCGACATTGTTTAACATGTCGGCTTTTTTTCAACGCTAAAATGACTAATAACTTATGATTTTAAGGCACTTATTTGGCTGTATATAATTAAATAACATGAGTATAATCTTGGTAGAGTTACTTTTGATATAGAGCTATCTAACAATGAAATTAAACTGTGATTTGGGTGAGAGCTATGGTGCTTGGACTGTTGGTTTAGATAATAGGGTAATGCCTCATATTCACCAAGCAAGTATTGCTTGTGGTTTCCATGGTGGTGATCCTCTGGTGATGCAAAAAACAATAGCGCTAGCTAAGCACAATCAAGTCAGCATTGGTGCCCACCCAAGTTACCCAGACCTAGTAGGTTTTGGCCGTCGTAGCATGCAATGCAGCCGTGAAGAAATTATTGCTTTTGTCCAATATCAAGTTGCCGCACTGGCTGGCATGGCAGATGTGCAAGGTATTCAAATTGATTATGTTAAGCCTCATGGTGCTTTATATAATGATATGATGAAAAAGACTGAAGTACTTGAAGCAATCTTAACAGCCATACAAGCGTATCCTAAGAAATTAGTATTAATGTTACAAGCTAGCCCTGCAATAGCTACTCATAGAGCTATAGCCAAAAAATTTGGCGTTGAATTATATGCTGAAGCCTTCGCCGATCGCGCTTATGATGATGATGGTCGTTTAGTCGCAAGAGCCGAAAATGGCGCTGTATTAGCGCAAGTTGCAATGTTATCGCAAGTTAAACAGTTGATAGAACATGGCACGGTAACCACGATATCGGGCAAGCAGTTGCCACTCGATATTGATAGTTTATGTGTTCATGGCGATAATCACGAAGCTATTCAAGCTATTGCTAAAATCAGAGCGTTAGTCAACTCATGTCAGTGATAATTTCCGATGCTATTCGTCTTGAAGTTGCTGGCGAAAATGCATTGATTTTATATTTCTTTGAGCCAAAACTGCGACAGGGCAATGTTGTTGGTTCAATTAGTGACGCGAGAGATAATAAGGTTATCAGTACCAAGTTAAATAAGCAGGTTCAACAAGCTGCACAGTTAATTCGATTTCACTTGGCCGATGATATTGTTGATTTGATCCCTTCTTATGCTTCCATCTTAGTGGTATTTGATTTAATTAAAATTGATCACCATCAATTACGTAATAAGCTTCAAGTACTATTACAAGATACCGATACTCAAGCAATTAACCAAGGCAAAGTCATCAAATTACCGGTTTATTATTCACTGGAATCTGGCAGAGACCTTCCCCGTGTAGCAAAACGAGCGCAATTAAGCATCGAGCAAGTTATCGAAATACACCAAGCGCAAACCTATAGTGTTTATGCCATTGGTTTTGCTCCTGGTTTTGCTTATTTAGGTGAAGTAGAGCAACGTATTGCAACACCGAGGTTAAGCTCGCCGAGATTAAAAGTACCTAAAGGCGCTGTTGCTATTGCCGATAGACAAACCGCAGTTTATCCCGCCGACTCTCCCGGTGGCTGGAATATTATCGGTCTATGTCCGTTAGCTATGTTTGATGCCAATTTATCACCGCCAATGCCAATTTCAGTCGGTGATAGTGTTAAGTTTGTTGCCATTGATAAACAGCAATACCTCGAATTGGGTGGCAAGATATGCAATTAACACAGGCTAAAAGCGCCAGCTGAGCGTAATAGCGGATATCAGACTCTCGAGAAAAATGATGACAAGTAAGCAGGTAAGTTTGGGTTTCATTGTTAACAGTCCAGGTGTGTTAAGTTTAATTCAAGACGCTGGCCGATATGGATGCTTTAATCTAGGTTTAAGCAATGGTGGTCCGGCGGATGCACAGGCTTTTTATTGGGCAAATAGATTGTGTAACAATGCCTTGGATGCGAGTGCAATTGAAGTCAGTGTCGGTGGTTTGCAACTGACTGCGCAAATTGATTGCACTATCGCGGTTACTGGCGCGCCCATGTTGTTAACGGTTAATGGCCAAGCAAAGCCATTGTGGCGGAGTTTCAAGGTTAAAGCGGGTGATAATATTTGCCTGGGTTATGCAAGTCTCGGGGTTCGTTGTTATGTTGCTGTGACCGGTGGTTTTGATATTGAAGCAAGTTTTGGTAGTACCGCAACCCTTTGCAGAGAAAATATTGGCGGCTTGTCTGGTGATAAATTGCAAGTGCACGATGTTTTACCGATAAATACTCCATCAAATAACACTAAGCACGTACAACAGTTATTAGCAGAGCAAGATCAACCGCAATACGCAAATCATCTAATGTTACGAACTGTCCAGAGTTACCAATATCAGCAGTTTTCAACCGTTGAAAGAAGCTTATTTTATGCTAATGAATACCAAGTGAGCCAGCATTGGGATCGTATGGGCTATCGTCTAGAGGGAAGGGCAATAAAAGCCGATATTGAGGGGATTTTGTCTGAAGGGATTTGTTATGGTGCTGTGCAAGTGCCTGCTGATGGTCAGCCGATTGTTCTGCTCAATGATAGACAGACTATAGGGGGGTACCCTAAGATTGGCGCGGTAATATCGCAAGATTGCGCCAAACTTTCGCAATTACGCCAGGGCGATAGTGTTCATTTTCAGGCAATCACTATGTCAGAAGCTGATAACCTATTTCATTTAAATTTAGCACGTTTACAGGCAATAAAGCTGATACCTTGTGATTAAAAATACCATGCTGGTTAAACAAAACAGGCAAAGCTAAATAAGCCTGCCTGAGTAAAGAGGTAATGCGTCGGTTTTTTATTCCTCTAGCGGCGATATATAACCTTCTGGTTTAAGCGCGAGCACATCACAATTTAATTTATCTATAACATGCTCTGCAGTATTGCCTATGAGTGCGGCAGAAATACCTGTACGGCCAATTGTGCCTAAAATGACAAGTTCAGCATCAATCTTTAATGCTGTTTGTTCAATCACTGTTTCTGGCAAGCCCTCTTCGACATAAGTATTATCAGAGGAGATGGCGAAGTCCTTTGCATGTTCTAACATTGCCGCCTCATGGTGTGCTTTCATCGCGTTGTTGTATTCGCTGGCATCAAACTCAGGTATTTCGATAGCAATATTTACCGGTGTACCTGGATATGAGTTAACTAGGTGGACCTCTGCGTTAATAATTTGCGCAATATTCTTAGCTTGCCCGGTGATGCGTTTATTTAACGAAACATGTTCTGATTCATCGCTACCAACATTAAGCGCAGCTAGTACTTTGCCTTGCTCTGGCCATTCATGGTCTTTAACCAACAAGACCGGACACGGACACTTGCGTAAAATATGCCAGTCAGTCGGGGTGAATACCACTGATTTAAACTTATCATGCTGATGAGTGCCTTTGATGACAATATCAAAATGATTGTCGATCACTTGACTAATAATGGCTTCAAAAGGACGGTTGTGCCAGACAACTTTACTGGTAATACTTATCTCACTGGGGTTTGCTGAAATAATATCATCAATCCATTGCTTCTTTTGGTTAATGACCATTTGACGCATGCTATCACGTTCACTACTGGATAAGATGGTGGTCATTTCATAAGAAAAGTCAAAAATACTAAAGAAAGCGGTAATTTGGGCTTTGATGTTAGTACTTTGCTTATTGATGCGTGAAGCAAGTTCAATTGCTCTTTGCAGAGCTTTTTGCTCGTCTGTTGTTGGATCAATAACAACAAGGATATTGTGATACATGTCCATGTTAACCTCTTGCAACCTGAATAATAAAGTTCAATAACGTTAAGTTATTTATAGCAAAGTTGACAAGTTAATGCTTGTTTTAGAGAAAGTTATTTTACTGTTTTCATTGTTATCAAAGGTTAAGCTTTTAATCTAGCTCAGCAATTGTCAATAGAATTAAAGGCTATAGCGTTAGTAAGATGATTATGGCGATATAAACCAAGCGCTTTAAGTTGCTGTTATAGCTGTTAGAGCGTTTTATCTTGTGCTCCTGCAGCGCGAATATTCTAGGACAATATTAGGTGTTGAAGCAGAAAAAACTAGTTAAATATTGCTTGATAGGCCACAGTAAAGCTATACATACCGTAGGCAATTAATGAAATCGCGGTGATCTTTTTGAAGGTTACTTTGGCGAGTAGTTTCTTAAAGCTTGCTAAACTAAATGATAGTGCAACAAGGGCAGGTAAGGTACCTAGACCAAAAAATAACATAATGCCTGCGCCGGTAAATGCACTACCCGAAGCTAAAGCCCAAGTCAGAGTTGAATAAACAAGGCCACAAGGTAACCAGCCCCAGATAGCGCCTAAACCGAGTGCTTTTTTAGCGCTATCGACTGGGATAACATGTTTGGCTAACGGGGAGAGATAGCGCCACAAGCCTTTGCCAAGTGCTTCGACTTTATTAAGCCAGAATAGCCATTGACCGATATATAAGCCCAAAAAAATTAAGAATAACGCGGCAATTAATCGCAAACCCGCAATTGGTAAACCAACATTTTTAGCGGCAATAGCGCCGGTAAAACCAACGATTGTGCCAATGAGACAATAACTGCCGATTCTTCCTAGATGGTAACAGACGACTAAATTTAAACGACTGACTGGTTGTAAATGTGACGTTGGTGAAGCAAACGCTGGCTTTGTTGATGGCTGTGAAACTGCGATATCACCGTGAGTGCTTTGCTTATTTGGGGCTGATTTGATAGCAGATGTGAGCATAGTGGTAATACCACCGCACATTGCTAAGCAATGACCCGAGCCAAGTAAACCGATAAAAAAAGCAGAGAAAAAGTCTAAGGTCATTATTTTTTGCTGGTTTGTTGACTAGCATCTTTTGCTGTTGTTGCTTGTTCATCGACACAGGTATTTTTGTCTTCTTCATCAAATAAAATACTCATGCCTTGTTTTTCTAAATCATCAAATTGCTCGGTTTTAACAGCCCAAAAAAACAGGTAGATACCTAAAGCGGTTAACAAGGCAGCAATTGGAATTAATACATAAATAATGCTCATAATATACTCACAGTTGACATCCGATTATTCAAATAAGCTATGCATGCGTTACTAATACTCAGCCTTGCTTGTTCATGCTTTTAGCAAGCGCAGCGAATTGCTTATGACTAATATTGAGCTAGCTGACATGCCAATAACAGCCATATAAGGGGTAATAAAACCTGCTACTGCTAATGGTAATACAATAGCATTATAGCCAAAGGCCCATAAATAGTTTTGAAATATAATACCTGCCGTTCGACGTGAAATATTAATTAAGCTGCTAATACTGGATAACTTGTTGTTGAGTAATATCACATCTGCGCCACTTTTGCTGATATCGGCACCACAGCCCATTGCGATAGAAACATGCGCGGCACCAAAAACCGGCGAATCATTGACGCCATCACCTATCATGGCAACCGTGTAGTTTTGCTGTTGAATATCTTTGATTTTTTGCATCTTTTGCTCGGCACTTAAGCCACCGATGACAATATGCAGAGGCAATGACTGATTAATGGCGTCACAAGCTTTTTGGCTGTCACCAGATAAAAGCATACTTTTGTTATTTGTATTGAGCGCACTAATAAGCTCAAAGGCTTCATCTCTAATTTTATCGACCAGATAGAAGGCAGCAATAACTTGCTTGTTGGCCATTAAAATACAACTAGCCTGATGGAGCTCGTCATTTTGTGATGACGCTACTTTTTGTTGGGGAAGTAACCAGCTGGGTTTGCCGATAGCAAAGTCAATGTTATTGATGACACCAACAACACCTTGACCAGAGCAGACCTTGACTTGCTCAGCATGTAAACTGAAATCTCTGTGAGCTAAGAATGGTTTAGCGATAGGGTGCTCAGAATAGGCCTCTAGCGCAGCGGCAATCGCTAAAATTTGCGCCTCGTTATAGGGTGAGCTTTTCTCAACAAGTTTTACCTGGTCAATGGAGAATTCACCCGTAGTTAAGGTGCCCGTTTTATCAAAAGCAAAATAATTTATTTGCGGCATAGCCTCCATTACATGGCTACTTTTAACCATAATACCCTCTCGGTTTAAACGAATGGTTGCAGCGGTAAGGCCCGTTGGTGTGGCGAGCGATAGCGCACAAGGGCAAGTGGCTACTAATACTGACAAGGTGATCCAAAATGCTTCTTCTGGCATGTGTTGCTGCCAATAAATAGCCGTAGCAATTGAGGTTAATAAAATAATGGCAACAAAATATTGCGCTATCTTATCTGATAATTGCGCCAATTTAGGCTTATGCGCTTGAGATTTTTCACTTAATCGGATCAGTTGACTTAAAAATGATTCATTGCTTGCTTGTTTGACTTGAACGGTAATATTGCCGTCGCCATTGATAGTGCCAGCAAAAACATTATCGCTAATCGATTTTTTTACCGGTAACTGTTCACCAGAAAGCATAGCTTCATTGAGCTGGCTGCTTCCCTCGATGATAACGCCGTCTGCTGGTACTAGCTCTCCGGGCTTAATAATGACGACATCATCTTTGCTAAGTTGCTTGGCGGCAACTAATTCTTCTTGAACCTTATCATCAGTAGCTGTTGAGTCATTTGACTTAAGGCTAGTGATTTTAGTGGCCGTCATTGGCATTAATTTTAACAGGTTTGCAGACACTTGCGCGGCACGTGCTCTGGCGCGAAATTCTAAAAACTTACCTATCAGTAATAAAAAGGTAAACATAGAAATAGACTCGAAATAGACCTCACCTTGCTCAGTGATGGTTGCCCAAGCACTCGCGCTAAAGGCCAGTAAAATTGCAATGGACACCGGAACATCCATAGACAAGCGCTTTGCTTTAATTGCCTTGAGTGCACCACTATAAAAAGGTAGTGCGCCATAAAAAATAATTGGAATCGCTAAAATAAAACTTACCCAGCGTAAGTAGGTTTTATTATGTTCTGCCATATCGGCAAAAGCGCCAAAGTATAAACCCACAGCTATCATCATGATTTGCATCGTTAAAATACCGCTTATACCTAAACGTTTGATAAAGGCTTTACTTTGTTGCTTATTGCGTATTTCAGCTTCATTCGCCTTAAAAGGCATTGCGTGATAACCAATGTTTTCGATAGTAAGTAAAATATCACTTAACTTGACCTTACTTTCTTGCCATTTAACGGTTGCTCGTTGCGTTGTTGCATTGACTGTAATACTGACTAAACCACTTAGTTTAGATAATTGCATTTCAATTAACCAAGCACAGGCCGCGCAACTAATGCCATCAATCGTCAGTATTGCCTCTTTAGTGCCGACTTGATTATCACTATGAAAGACAAATTCATTTTGTAAAACCGATTCATCCAGTAACTTATTCTTTTGTAATTGCTCAGGGACTAATGGTTGTCCTTTATTGGCCGGCTCGGTTCTTACTGAGTAATATTGCGTTAAGCCATTATCAACAATGGTCTGGGCGACAGCTTGACAGCCAATACAACACATTGGTTGCTCAATATTGTTTATCTCTACGAACAGGTCAATACCTGGTGGGATAGCTTCACTACAATGAAAACATTTGCTGGTCATGGCTAAGTGTCTAATAAAGTGAGAGTCTAAACTCTCACGAGTGATAGGGTAAATAATGAAAAATTATTGTGCTCTGGTAGGATCGGGAATAAGTTCAATAAAATCATGTTGTGGTAAACTGATAGTATTTTGAATTTTCCAGTTATCTTCAAAAGAGCTGATAGTAAGTTTCCATTTGCCACTGACATCTTCATCGAATCTATGCCTAAAATGACCATTGCCATCAGGCGTTAGGGCTAAATAGAAATCTTTAGCGGCGAGTGTCGGATGATAAAAATTAGCATTAATCAGTGGGAAAACTTTTTCAATACCAGTCGGCTTAATAATGAGCTCATTATCACTTAGTTTAAGCTCAAACTTCATACCCAGTTTTTGCGCCATTTTCACTTTACCAACTTCTAAGTTGATTGATTTACCTTTTTTATAATAATCACCGACCACGAGTGTATCGGGATCAGTATTAGCAATAATATAGGTTGAGATACCCGCGACAACGGCACTAAAAGGAAGAAAAAATACTAACCAAGCCCAAGGCTCATGGTACCAAGAGGTTTTCATAAAAATGGCTTTTCGTAACAGTAGAATTTAACCAACATTATACATTTTTTCTATTCGGTCAGCTAGTTTGAAGCGATTAAAAGCCATAAAAAAACCCTTGATTACTGTTAGTAATAAGGGTTTTTTAGCATTTTTAGTTATTTAGCTAAGCATTACTGCTTACAAGTAAACTGGCGAAATCAAGTGATACTGTGTTTATTCATCTTGAGAAAGACTATAAACATAAGCACTGACAACATGTATTTTTTCTTCACCGAGAATATCTAACCAAGCTGGCATTACCCCGGCACGACCATTTCGGATAGTTTCTTCGATAGCTCGTTTAGAGCCACCATATAACCAGATATTATCGGTTAAGTTAGGTGCACCCATAGGTAAACCCCAAGCTAAACTACCTTTACCATCAACGCCATGGCAGCCGGCACAAATGGCAAATTTAGCTTTACCCGCTTTAGCCAGTGTTGGGTCAACTGAACGTCCGCTCAAACTGATGACATAAGCAGCCACTTCTTTAACGCCTTGTTCGCCACCTAAAGAGTCTTTCCATGCCATCATACCAACGGCTTTTCGGCCCTTAACTAAGGTTTCAACAATTGCTTCAGGTGAACCGCCATATAACCAATCTTTATCGGTTAAGTTAGGAAAGCCTGTGGTACCTCGAGCATCAGAGCCATGACATTGGGCACAGTTTTGGAGAAATAAACGTTGACCGACTTTTAGGGCTTCTTTGGCTTGTAATAAATCTTTTTGCTCAGCGGTTAATTCACCACTGGTATCAAAATCAATTTCGACATTCTTGGCGCTGGCAATATCTTTTATGCTGCGTTTAGCATAGGCAGAAAATATAGGACCAAATCGTGCTTCAGCTGCTGCGACTTCGCGGTCATATTGCACTAGTACGCCAGAATCTGCGGCTAAATTCTCGGCTGTTTTTGCTTTTGACTCAGCAATGTTTAAGATACCTTGGTTAGAGCTTTTCCAATTTAAAAGCCCATGCCAACTACCGGTACCATAAAGAGCCAAATAGCCAAATGCCCAAATAATAGTAAGTAAGAAAAATGTACTCCACCATTTAGGCAAAGGATTGTTTAATTCTTCAATGCCGTCAAAGGAATGACCCATTGACTCACCTTCTTCAACGCCTGTGAAGTTCTTTAAACACATACGTAGCAGTAAAAAACAACCTACTAAGGTGCCTAGGGTAAGAACCCAAACCCATATATTCCAGAAGCTAGACATTATTATTCGTCTCCTGTTTGCTATCTTTATCAAGATGGCGCTTTTTATCTTCCGTCTCTAGTTTATCTTCTTCAAAAATAGAGTTGGCAACTTTATCAAATGAGCCTTTACGCTTTTTTGAATAGGCCCATACCACGATAATAATAAATAACGCCAATATAAGGAGGGCAAAAAACCCTCTAAGTGTTCCGTAATCCATAAGGTTCTGCCTTATTTCAATGCATGACCTAATGATTGCAAATAGGCAACCAAGGCATCCATCTCTGTTTTGCCGTTAACTGCATCTTTAGCGCCATCAATGTCAGCTTGTGTGTAAAGCGGAATGGCATTGCCATTTTCATCTTTATGGCTACGGTTACGTGTCAACCAGTTAAAGGTCTCTAATTTTTTAGCGGTTAACTCACCGTCAAGGGTGTTTTTGTTTAACCAGCTATAAGCAGGCATATTTGACTCAGGAACAACTGAGCGTGGATCCGTTAAATGCGCAATATGCCAATCGTCACTATAACGACCGCCAACTCGCGCTAAATCAGGACCTGTACGCTTAGAACCCCATAAAAAAGGATGTTCCCAAACATGTTCACCGGCTACAGAATAATGCCCATAACGTTCTGTTTCTGCACGAAATGGACGAATCATTTGGCTATGACAGTTTGAACAACCTTCGCGGATATAAATATCTCGACCTTCTAATTGTAAGGCAGTATAAGGTTTTAAGTTATCAACAGGTGTTGTGGTTTCTTTTTGAAAAAATAATGGCGTAATTTCAACTAAACCACCAATGCTGATAGCAAAAATAGTAAATAAGAAGAACAAGCCAACATTCTTTTCAACGGTTTCATGTGAATTTTTCATGTCTGTTATCCTTAATCTACTTTAACTGGCTTAAGACTTCCGTCTTCAGCAGCAATTGTTTTGAACATGTTGTAAGCCATTAAGACAAAACCAGAGACTACTAAAACACCGCCTAAAAAGCGCATGAAGTAGAATGGGTAGGAAGCGGTTAAACTTTCAACAAAGCTGTAAGTTAAGGTACCGTCACTGTTGACCGCACGCCACATCAAACCTTGCATAACGCCTGAAATCCACATAGCAACAATATAAAGCACGATACCAGCAGTATGCATCCAAAAGTGCACGTTAATTAACTTGATGCTATACATGCGACCTTGATTAAATAACACAGGAATTAAATGGTAGACAGCACCAATTGAAACCATAGCAACCCAACCTAAAGCGCCAGAGTGAACGTGACCAATAGTCCAGTCAGTATAATGAGATAAGGCATTAACAGATTTTATTGCCATCATTGGGCCTTCAAATGTGGACATACCATAGAAAGATAACGAAACAATGAGGAAGCGAAGAATAGGATCGTGGCGAAGTTTATGCCATGCACCTGAAAGTGTCATAATACCGTTAATCATGCCCCCCCAAGAAGGCAAAAATAATACGATTGACATCACCATACCAACTGACTGAGCCCAATCAGGTAGTGCGGTGAAATGTAAATGGTGTGGACCAGCCCATATATAAAGAGAAACAAGAGCCCAGAAGTGCACAATAGATAAACGGTAAGAATAGATAGGGCGCTCGGCTTGTTTAGGTACGAAATAATACATAATACCAAGGAAACCAGCCGTCAATAAGAAACCAACCGCATTATGACCGTACCACCACTGCATCATGGCATCGATAGCGCCAGAGTATAGTGAGTAGGACTTCATTCCTGAAACAGGAATTGCCATTGAATTACCAATATGCAGCACAGCAACTGTGATAATAAAACCACCGAAGAACCAGTTTGCTACATAAATGTGTGATGTTTTACGTTTGATAAGTGTACCAAAGAAAACGATTGCATACGAAACCCACACCACGGCAATGAGAATATCTATCGGCCACTCAAGCTCAGCGTATTCTTTAGTGGTAGTAAACCCTAGAGGCAACGAAATAGCAGCACAGATGATAACTGCCTGCCAACCCCAGAAGGTGAAGGATGCTAATTTACCGCCAAATAATCGCGTTTGACAGGTACGTTGTACCACGTAATAAGAAGTGGCAAATAAAGCACTTGTACCAAAGGCAAAAATTACCGCATTAGTATGAAGTGGACGAAGACGGGAGTAGGTTAACCAAGGTGTATCAAAGTTTAACGCAGGCCAAATTAATTGGGCAGCGATGAGTACACCTACAAGTGTACCAAAGATTCCCCAGATTACAGTCATTACAGTAAACTGACGTACAACATCAAAGTTGTAGTCAACTGCTGACGCATTACTTGTGGTCATGTTAAGGATTCCGCAGTGTTATTATTAATGAAATGTACTCATAGCTGTAATACCTGACTATTAAGTTTAGGTATAGGACACAATTTATACAATTTCTATGTGTTTGTTCATTGAGTTGTGAGATTTGTCACATCGATGAAAGTGAATGTGTCACAACCTCTTTAATTTTACCTCTTGGCGACAATATAAATCAACAACTAAGCGCGTTTAAATATGAACTAGATCAAGAAAAGTGTCTTGACAATATCGGCCATTTGATTTTTGACCTGCTATTAAAGCCAACCTAAACTTAGTTACTTAACTATGCCCAGGCAATTTTTTACTTAAGCTTATTTAACTCATGTGTTTTTAACAGAGTTAATTAAGTTTTTTTGCGCTTGGGGAAGCTATGCATTGCCTTGAATTATTGGCCGGCTATGAGTTTTTAAATTTGTCTACTATAGACTGGCTAGTTCGTTGATCTTGGTGGATAATATAACTTTATAAATGATGTAAGGTTTTGTTGTGTTTAAGTTATCCTATGTATGTTTAGTTATATTATTAATCAGTGCTTGTAAGCCAACGGTGGAAAATAGTCAAAATCAATTGCCCGAAGAGCTGCAATGTATTGATAGTCAAAGTGAATGTGAAGTAGCAACCAAACTCGCTAATTTTTCTATTAAATTTTCTCAAAACCAGTTAACAAGCAATATCAAGGCAGAAGAGCCTTTTACCATTGCCTTAACTGTGTTAGCGCCAAATCAACAGCATGTCCATAAAGATAATATCACTAAAATTACCGCCCATATGGAAGGGAGAGATATGTTTATGGGCAAAGTACCCGTATTTTTTCAACAAAATCAGAATGGCCATACTTTTATCGCTGAATCATTACTGGCAAGTTGCAGTGGTAACATGGTTTGGCGTTTATGGGTAACAGCAGAGACGGCCGAGCAGCAACAGCAATTTTTTGTTGATTTCACCAGTGAAGGTTAAGCCTTAAGTTAAGCACTATAGCAAGAAAAAGCGAGCATTGATGCTCGCTATATTGCTGGCATAAGAGCACAATAAGTCGTTAAATGTTATTCGTGACATCGACAGAAAGTTTTAATCTTTGTCCCGGTTGTAAATACTTATTTCTGTCTAGGTTATTCCAACGTTCAATATCGCTAATACGAACATTAAATTTATCTGCTATTCGGGCAAACGAATCGCCGCGCCGAACCTTATAAGTGATATTACGCATAATAGCGTTTTCAACATTATTCGCGTTATTTACATTGGCGTAACTTGATTTACTGTTCGACTCTTTTTGCCAGATAACTAATTTTTGCCCCAACTTCAAAGTATCTCTTGGCGCAAAGCCATTCCAAGCAGCAATATTCTTGCTGCTTACTTTGTATTTACGGCCTAAATCCCATAAATTGTCGCCAGATTTTACCGTATGGATGAGCTTATTTCCTTTACCGGCTCTATTTTGTTTCTTAGCAATGCGTTGTTCTTGAGAAAAGACATAACTATCTAAAGATTTTGCCGCAACAGGAATAAGTAAGTGTTTTCCTGCACGAATTTGATTACCTTTAATATTATTTACCTGCTGAATTAACGCCACGCGGGTATTAAATTTTTTGGCGATAGCCCCGAGATTATCGCCATTTTTAATTTTGTAACGTTGCCAAGCAAGACGTTCACTCTGAGTTAACTTACTTAGACCTAGGGTGAATCTTTCCACGCTGTGGGAAGGTAATAACAAGCGATGTGGACCATTAGGATCGGTAGCCCAACGGTTAAAGCCTGGATTTAAACGTTGTAATTCAGCCAGGGATAATCCAGCTAGCGTGGCCGCTTTCGCTAAATCGAGCTGTGATTTAATATCGACTTGGGTTAAAAAGTTTTTATTTGCAATTGCATAAAGCGATATATTGAAATCTTCAGGTCGTTTGACGATATCTGCTAACGCTAACAACTTAGGTACATAGGCGCGGGTTTCTTTGGGTAAATCAAGAGACCAAAAGTCGGTAGCTTTACCTAAACGTTTATTTTTTCTAACCGCATTCCTAACTCTACCTTCACCGGAGTTGTAGGCAGCAAGTGCTAACATCCAGTCACCATCAAAAAATTTGTTTAAATACTTTAAGTACTTGATTGCCCCTTGCGTAGAGGCAATAACATCGCGTCTGCCGTCGTACCACCAGTTTTGTTTCATGCCAAAACGTTCGCCCGTGCCAGGAACAAATTGCCACATACCAGAAGCACGGCCATGTGAATAGGCAAAGGGGTCAAAAGCACTTTCAACAATCGGAAGTAATGCCATTTCTATTGGCATATCATGCTTTTCTAACTCTTCAACAATATAATAGAGAAACGGCTCTGCACGTTTTGCGACTCGTTTAAGGTAGCTGGGGTGTTTAGCATACCAATTACGTTCAACAATCAGGCGTTTTTGCTCAGGGACTTCAAAGCTAAGCTGACTTTGTATTCTTGGCCATATATTATTTTCTGTTAATGTGTCTTTATCCGTTAATGAGAAGTCAACGTCGGCAACAGGGTGAATAACATCGATGTTCTCATCAGCAAGCAGTGCTTGATTAATTTCTGTCGGTTTTGCGATGTCTCTCTGTTTTGCGGTAACCTCGGTATCAGTACTTTGTTGATATGAAAGCGTCTGACAACCAGCTAAAAAAACAACTGCGGGTAATAATAAATACTTCATGAATAACCAGTAAAATTAGCAGGGAGTGAAAAATGATTCAGCAGACTAGCATATTTATAATAATGTGAAAATAAAAGCTGATAAATCTAGTTGATTAAAAGTTATCTTTCCATGCTCTTATTGTTGCAAAGACTTCAATTTCGTTATGGATAGAGCTTTGAGAATAGTTTATTGCCGCTTGTTTTACTGCATTAGTGTGACAACGCAAAAAAGGATTTATTTGCCGTTCAGTGGCAATAATAGTGGGGATGCTTGCTTTATTATCACGTCGAAGTGTTTTGACCTTTTCTGCATATTCATGCAGTTCGGCATTGTTAGGCTCAACAGTCATGGCAAACTTTAAATTTGCTGCGGTATATTCATGAGCACAATAGACTAGCGTGTTGCCCGCTAAGTTTGCTAATTTACTCAGTGATTGATGCATTTGTACGGCTGTGCCTTCAAAAACGCGACCACAACCAGCAGAAAATAAAGTATCACCACAAAAAAGCATCTTGTCGTTGTAATAGGCAATATGACCATGAGTATGACCTGGTAAATCTAAGACAGTAAACTCACAGCCAAGCTCAGTTAATATAACGCTATCGTTTTCACGCAGGGTAACATCGAGTTGTGCGATATTATCATTTTCTGGGCCATAGACAGTGACAGACCAATGCATTTTGTCGGCGTAAGCAAGTAATTGTGCAATGCCGCCAATATGGTCATTATGATGGTGCGTGACTAAAATGGCAGAAAGCACTAAGTTATTTTCTTCAATATGTCTTATACAAACTTGGGCATCGCCGGGGTCAACTAAAGCGAGATTTTCTTGACAAGAAATTGCCCAAATGTAGTTATCGCTGAATGCTTTGATAGCGGAAACATTTCTATGATTGTCAGACATTTGGGGTTTACCTTGAGTTAGTTATATACTTAATTTGAATCTAGCCTGTCAATACATACATGCCGATGACAGATTTGTTACTATGCTATTATTATACGCCTAAAAGAAGATACTATGAAACCTGCGTTAGCTTTTCGACAGCCACATTATCCAAGTTCTTGGCAAACATTACCCAATGGTGCTGTTATTAAAAAAGCAATTGAGCAGGAATTAAGTACCTGGTGGCAAAATTTTTTTGGTTACCATTTAGTTAAGCTGGGTGCATTAAGTAGTGAAATTGACATACCTGATTGTAAGATAAAGCATCAGGTTAATATCTGCGCAGAAGGTGAGCTGACTAACGTTGTTGGCGATATCGATGATTTGCCATTACAAGAGCATAGTGTAGATGTTTGCCTATTAAGTCATGCATTAGAGTTCTCGCTCGATCCTCACCATGTGATTCGAGAGGCTAATCGTGTGCTAATTCCCAATGGCTACTTGATTGTCACCGGCTTCAACCCTTTTAGTTTTGCTGGTTTAAATAAATTAATCCCTTACAGGCGAAAAATACTCCCTTGGAATGAACATTTTTTCACACCGATGCGAGTAAAAGATTGGTTGCACTTAATGGGTTATGAAATTTTAGCTGATCAACGATGTTTGCACTCACCATTAACCGGTAAATTGACTAGTGAAAAGTTAACGAATACTTGGCATAAGTTTGCCAGAAATTATTTACCTGCATTTGGCTCTGTTTATGTCATTGTTGCTAAAAAACGGGTATTACCTTTGACGCCTATTAAGCCTAAATGGCAAATAAGGCCTGAATTCAACCCCGTTAAAGTTACCACCATGAGAAGTCATAAATCCAAAGCAGGTAAATAGGGCATAAGTATAGAGCAGTTAATGTGAGCACAAGACTGTTTAGTCGATAAATCATCATCACTGAACTGATATGTTTAAGCTCACTATCAGTATTTTTTATATTCAAATTTTTGTTTAAAATATTGAATGAAGAGATTCGTGACAGTCTTAGCTACTTTGCTGCGTAATAGTTGAATAAAATATGCAGCATTAATCTATTTACACCTCAAATACAAATGATTATCATTAAGATTTATTGTTAGGGTAATTTATTATAAAGGAATACCATGTCATCACAGCAAAAAATTTTGAGTAATGATTGCTATCAAAAAGCATTTAACGATTCTAACACCGCATTAACGATTGCAACACTTTGCCTTAATAAAACTGATGTCTATATTGTTGATGTAACCAAATTTAAAAGGGCCTGTGATGAGCTTGCTAAAGTAATGATTAAACACAATAAGAAAGAGAGGTTATTAGATTTCTATTTTTGGGTTAGGGCTAAACTTGCTAAACTTTTTTCGAAAGAGACGACGCGACTTGGCGTAAGAATGAATTGTCATGTCATTGCTAATGATATAGACATTATTATCAAAGATTTATGCCGCGAGCTAAATGGTGAAATGGTTACTCCCTTATTACTTAATTTTGCATATCACTCTTGCAAACAACAGACAAGACAGCTAGATTAATTTAACGCTTGTTTAGGTAAAAAATTATTGCGTAGTTTGATAAGAAAGGTATGACGTTTTGCTAGATGTCTTTGCTAACAAGCGAATATTCTAAAGTAAGCTGAGCAGCTATAAATTGACTTTGCTGACGTAAATCAGATGTATAACTGCTATTCGTCGTAGAAGTGTTACAATTGTAGGAAACAGCTATCATCTGCTGTTTCCAATAACTTTAATGAGTGAATAACTTAGTAAACATCTCTGACATAGCGCTTTTGTTTTTTCAGTTGATTGACATATTCTTCACTTGCTTTTGCTGATAAACCACCTTGCTGTTCAATAATTTTATGCAGGGCTTTATCGACATCTTTTGCCATTTGATAGGCGTCACCACAAATAAAGAAATATGCACCGCGCTCTAACCAGGCAAATAACTCTTGCGCGTTTTCTAGCATGCGATCTTGTACATAGATTTTTTCTGACTGATCACGCGAAAAAGCAAGGTCTAATCGAGTTAACAGGCCACTAGTTTGCATTGCTTCTATTTCTTCTTGATAGAGGAAATCAGTTGCACTATTTCTATCACCAAAAAATAGCCAATTATCGCCTTTCGCTTCTGTGGCTATTCTTTCTTCAAGAAAGGCTCTAAAAGGCGCTATTCCTGTACCAGGACCAACCATTATCATCGGGGCATTACTGTCTTGCGGTACTGAAAAGCTCTTATTCGGAGAAAAGAAACACTTAACTTTATCACCGACCATCGCTTTATCAGCTAAGAAGGTTGAACATACTCCATGATGTTCTCTATCATTTTGCTTGTACCTAACATTAGCAACGGTTAAATGTACTTCTTGTGCATGATGTTTAATACTTGACGAGATAGAGTAAGCTCTAGCGGCAAGCGGTTTTGATAAGGCTATAAACTCAGCGACACTAAATTGCGCTTGAGGGTATAGTTTTAGCAAATCAGTAGTATCTTTGCCCCAAAGAAAATCATTTAAGGCTTCTTTATTGGTGTCATTGACTAAACTTGTTAATTTTTCATCACCACTGCGCAAGGCTAGTTCAGCAATAAGCTCCTTGCTTGGGGTACGAATTTCAAGAATATTGGTAAATATATCGGTTAAAGTTAAGCTTTCACCTTTGTATGGCTCTACCAAGTCGCCACTGGTGTTAAACAAGGCAAGCAGTTCTTCAACGAGTGATTCACGGTTGCTTGCAACAATATTCAGCGCATCGCCTGCCTCGTATGTCTCACCACTTTCAGCCAATGAAAACTCATAATGAAAAGTTTCTTTACTGGAATTTGGCTGAGTCAGTTGTTTTTTAGTAATTAACTCAGCAGATAGAGGGTTTTGACGGTTAAATTTTGATTTAGCAGGTTTTTTTGCTGCAGTATTTTGCTGCTCTCCAGCAACTGAAGAGCCTTTTTGGGCAATAGTGGCCAGTGCTTCATTCAGCCATTGATTAGCAGGCTCTTCAAAATCGACATCACAATCAACACGATCAGCAATGCGTTGTGCACCAAGGGCTTGCAGTCTTTCATCCCATAAAATACCTGCTGTACAGAAGCCATCGTAATTTGTATCGCCTAATGCCAAGACAGAGTAAAAACTATTTTCAAAGCTTGGCGCAGTATCTGCGTTGATCTCATCCCATAATGCTTGCGCATTATCAGGCATCTCACCTTCACCGTAGGTACTGGTAACTACCAACAAGCGCTCAGTCTTTGCTAAGTCTTGTAAATTGGCATCATCCATGTCAATGACCTTGACAGTTAAACCATGCTCTTTGGCTATCTCTTGAGCATCTTCTGCAACAGACTGCGCGTTACCTGTTTGGCTACCATAAATAATAGTTAAGGGCTTTAAGGCAACAGTAGTAGCCATCTGTTGATTGTTAACACCTTCTTCTTTAACTAATAAGCGTGTATGCAAGCCAGCTAGGAAACCGCCTAACCATTGTTTTTGCTCACCATTAAAAGGTATGTCAGAAGGTAAGTGAGGTACTTTAGTTATGTTATTTGCGTCATTCATAGTTGTTCTCCTAACTAAGCAGCTTCTTTGATAACTATTGCCAATAAATGACAATAATGAGCAGCTAGTTGTTGTTCAAAATTTGGGTAGTTAAGCAATTCAGCTTGATTGATACGATCTCGTTCGATGATCCATGCACTGGTTCCCCAGGCACAACTATCCCAGACTTCCCGCTTATTTAGTGAATCTTTGTAGTCTTGTATACGTTTACTTGCTACTAAGCTGGCGAGTGCTTCATCGTTGTATGTGGCTAAAACTGATTTAGCATCTTTTGCTAAGCTTTCGACTAACTTTCTATCTTCACTTTCGAATAAATAACGAGTCATGCGATCGACTGTTTCAGTTTGGCCATCATGACCTTGGCTTGTCGCCTGTGATTTTTCTGCTAACTCAAAAGCACGACGAATGGCGCCAGTGGCATTAATATATTGGCAAATTAACTGAGTATCTCTATCACCATATTCAGGTACTTTGCCTGCAAATAAATACTGGTTATTAGCAGAATCGCTGTATGCTTGTTTAATATTAAGAAGTTGTTGTTTAGCGCTATATTGAGCCAGCTCCTCTAAATTAACCTTACGATTGGTATTTTTAAGAATTAAATCGCTACATTGATAATTAAATAGTGCCAGTGGAATCAACACATAAAAACTTGCTTTGGCAGTTTGCCAGTTATCAAGCAAGCTTTTAATTTGTGCAGAGTTTGTCGCTAATAAATGTTGTGTGAGGTGATGGTGTAAAGCTAACTCTTGACCTGCAAGCAAACTTTGATAACTTGCAGTAGTATCAGCTAAACTAATCGCTTTTACTGAATCTTGGCTACAACGATGAACAATCTCGCCACTTGGGTCATATTGATAAGCAGTACCACCACTCATACCATTACCGAAGCCTTTACCAAAGACACCAACATTAACAATAGCGCCGTTAGTCATATACTCACAGCAAAAATCGCCAACACCTTCTACTACTGCGACTGCACCAGAATTTCTAACACCGAATCGGTCGCCCGCTTGACCATCAACAAATAATTCGCCTCCGGTGGCACCAAATAAAGCAAAGTTACCAATGAGTACATTACCCATTTCTTCATTAGCACCGCCGCCTGAGTTTTTAATAATGAGACGACCACCACTAATACCTTTGCCAACGCCATCATTACAAGTACCGCTATGACACATAGTCACGCCGGAGTTGTTAAAGGCGCCATAACTTTGACCAGCAGAGTTATAGGTGTTAATGGTTATACTGCCTGAAGCAAGTACTTTTCTGCCATTACTTAAGATATTAATTGCCGGGTGCTGGCTAACTTGCTCTGCAGTTAATTCATAATTAAGTAAGCGTTCGATATCAATTGAAAATTGGCCACCCGTGGTTTTATCGCAATTGTTAAGTACAGGACCTTCTATAACCAGAGGTTGGCTGGAGTCAGGCTGTTCAATAAAATCAGCGATGACCTGTTTGATAAATTTATCATCACGGCTGAAGTTTGCTTCAAGATATACCGGCTTGTTGACCGTTAATTCATCAACATTGACCAGTAAAGCCGAGACATCTAATTGACCTACCATGGCAGGGTGGTCAACCAAATATAATAATTCACTGCGACCACGAATATCACGTAAGCTTCGATAACCTAATTTAGCTAATATTTCACGTACTTCATGACTTAAGTTAACAAAGTATTGCGCCAGAGCCCTTGGATCCCCTTGATAAAGCTCAGGGTTGGTGGTTAAGCCGGCAGGGCATTTAATATTACAATTCTTTGCCATCACGCATTTAAGCATCATTAATGCTGTTGTGCCAAATTCAAAGGAATCCCCGCCTAAAATAGCCGATTTCACTACGTCTAAGCCGGTTTGATGAGCATTTGAACAACGTAGCGAGATTTTGTCACGTAAACCATTCGCCGCCAGTGCTTGATGAACTTCCGCAATACCTATTACTGCAGCACGACCCGTGTTTTTAAGGCTGGTTACCTGAGCAGCACCTGTACCACCGGTATTACCAGCAATATTAATGACGTCAGCACCAGCTTTAGCGACACCAACCGCGATAGTGCCGACACCTTCACTTGAAACCAGTTTAACCACAACTCTTACTCGTGCCGCTTTTGCATCGTGAATAAGTTGTCCTAAATCTTCAATGGAGTAGGTGTCATGATGAGGTGGCGGTGAAACCAGTTCAACACCGGGTGTACCGCCACGAGCAGAGGCTATTTCGACAGTAACTTTGGCAGAAGGTAATTGTCCCCCTTCACCAGGTTTTGCCCCTTGGGCTATTTTAATTTCGATTTCTTCAAGTTTTGGATCGGCTAAATAACCTGTCCATACCCCAAAACGACCAGAAGCAAATTGTTTAATTTTACTGGCTTTAACCGTGTTATAGCGGCTTGAGTTTTCACCACCTTCACCAGAGTTACTCATGGCACCAGCAATATTGGTTCCTTGAGCAACCGCTTCATGAGCACGAGATACCAGTGCACCATGACTCATGGCACCGGAAGCGAAACTCGCGGTAATTTCATGCGCAGGTTGTACTTGATCTAGTGCTATTGCTTCTGGCGTTGGAGTAAGCTTGTTAATCCATAGTAAAGCGTCGTTTTGGCATTGAATAATGACACCTAAATCATCGATATCAACCAACAAGGCTTGACCTGGAAAACGTTGTTCAATACTAGTAAACAAGGCTTTATGTCGCGCATTACTTGGTGATGTCAGCAGTAACTTAAAGACATTATCGCTGAGTTGTTCTAGGCTAATATCTTGCACGGGAAAATGCGCACAGCCAGCTAGGGAAACTTGCGAGAATTGTTGAGTAAAATCATCAGCACTTTGACACTGCTTTAATGCTAATGGTGTTGCTAATACATCACGTAATTCAGCTGGTCTTGTATCTCTTTCTGCGTGAAGTACTTCACTAAACTGACGATAAGCATCGGTCATTTTAAACTGATCTATTTGCTTTGGCGTAAGTGCTTCGTAGCCTAAAGCTCTGTATCCTTCATCTTCTGGAATTAGCGTAGATTCAGTTTCTTCAATTTCGCTAAGAGCATCAACATAGCTGATCGGCTCTTCAGTCATGTTAATGTATTCGCGCACCGCCGTGTTGCCAAAACTATGGCCTGCACCATCAGCACGCTCTTTAAATAAGCCCAGCACAGGGATTTCATTTTCGCTTTGAATATCGAATACCTTTTTGTGCCAGTTTGCGGCACTTTGGGCTATGTCGCTAAAGCGTGCGCCACCTAAAGGAGAATGAATATTGGGGAACAATGCTTTTAATATTTCATCTTCCGTATCAATAAAGTTTGATTCAAAGAACTCACCGCCAATGTAGCTTTCTGCGGTACATAAACCAAATTTCCCCATGGTTTTCATTAACGCTTTTTCTACTGCTTTTTGAAATAATTTCAGCGCTTGTTCTACTTGATCACCATTTTGATAGATTTCTTGAGCACGAGAATAAACAGATAATGGGCATACTGCAGAAGCCCCAAATCCCAATAAACAAGCAATGTCATGGGTACTCGCTGCTTGACCTGTTTGGTAAATTAAACTGGTATTAAAACGTAGACCTTTTTGAATTAGGCGTTGATTGGCAGCAGCAATGACCAACATGGCTGGCAGGGCTGCTAATTCATGTGAAACATTAAGGTCACTTAATACAATCAAATCAGTATTATTACTGGCCAGTTGCTCAATTTTATCCGCTATTTGCGATAGCGCATTGCTAATATTCTGCTGATTGTTTTGATTGTTTTCATGATCGGCGGTGAATAAAGTATCTAATGTAGCAACACTCAACTTCGACTGGTTATAAATTTGTTGTAATTGCTGTGGCTGCAAAATTGGCGAATTAATGACAATTTGATTGCTATTTCCTGAGCCTGATTCAGCAGCTGACATATTAGGTTTGGGACCTAATGCAACGCGCAGTGTCATACCATCAACTTCACGGATACTGTCCAATGGCGGATTGGTTACTTGAGCAAATCGTTGGCTGAAGTAACGAGACATTCCGCCCTCGTCTTTTGCTAAAGCGTTAGGAGCTAAGCCATAACCCATAGCCGATATCTTTTCCATGCCACTTTGCAGCATAGGATCTAACATAAACTTAAAGCTTTCTTGGTTAAGGCTATAAGCAACATGCCGTGCCGGTATACTCAATGTTGACTGATAATTAACCGTTGATAATGATACTGCTGGTAAATCATCAATATGAACACGTGCTTGTTGCAAGAGCTGTTGGTAATCTTTTTCAGAGGCTAGGTGCTCTAGTATCTCGCTAGTATATGATATCTTTTTAGTCTCATGATCAAAAACAATCATACCGCCGGCTTCAATTCTGCCTCGATAAATAACTTCTTCAGCAGGAAAGTCTATTTGTCCTGCTTCGCTCATTACCGCTAGATAATCATTGGTTTCGACACTTCGAAGAGGTCGTAAACCGAGTCTATCTAATCTAGCGCCTACTTTAACACCGTCACCAAAAATGAAGGCTGCGGGACCATCATTCTTTTCTTCATACAAAGAAAAATATTCGAGCATATGTCGCACTGGTTGGCTAATAGAACTATCATTTTCCCAAGCTGGAGGCATCATGGCTAAAGCGGCAACATCTATTGCTAATTTGTCTTCACAAATACGACGAGCAAGAGTTTGGTCTAGACGCGCTGAGTCTGATTGACCTTTTGGAAAAATTAACTTTTTGTTTTGAATACGAGCGATAGCATTTTCGCTTAAGCGATTTTTTCTATCAGTATTGAGTTCTCCATTATGCGCCATGCGATGAAATGGCTGAGCAAACATAGGGTTTGGTGCAGTATTAGTCGAAAAACGCGTGTGGAAAAAGAGAGTATGAATACTCTGATCTGCATCGGTAAGGTCTAAGAAATAGGGCACAACTTCCCAACTGTTTAATCGACCTTTTAACACTTGAGTTCTACTACTCATTGATAACGGATATAAGCCATAAAGTTCAGGTTTTGTATAAGCAGGATACTCTATAGCTGATAACGCATCGTGAATAAGTAATTCAAATTGCTCTTGAGAGCTTACTGATTTTGGGCGCTTAAAAACAAGTTGTTTAATAGGCAGCTGGGCTTGTTGACTGACAGTATTTAATGCAGTTTTATCAACAGGAACATCACGCCAAATAGAGATATCTAAATCAAATTCTTTAAATACATCACTAATGATAGCTTCTGCTGCTTGATGCTGACTGTTATCTATAGGCAAAAAGAAATTCGCTACGCCAAATTCACCAAGATTTAATGTTGGGTTGTTGGTAATTTTACGAAAAAAGCTTAAAGATAAATCAATATTAACACCGGCGCCGTCACCAATGCCTTCAGCACTCATGCCACCACGATGTGGGATCATGCAAAGCGCTTGGTGAGCGTGAACAAGTAATTCATGGCTTTGCTTACTGTGTTTATTGGTGATGAAACCAACACCACAGCTTGAAAATTCATGATTTTTATCAAATAAATAACGTGTCATTAATAAATAGTTCCGAAATTGAGCATCTTGCTTATTATTAAACGGCCAAGAAGAATAAACTCAGATGGATAAAAATGCAAATAAATGTGATTATTATTCGCTAAAGGGTAAAGGGATGTAGCTTAAAATCTTTTTAATTATTATTCTATTTTGAACTTTATCTAATATATTTTCAACAGAGCCTTAATAAATAATCTATATTTTTTAATTATTTAATAAGCTTTTGTTACAGGGTTTACGTAAGGTTAAAAAATATATTTGAAATATTATAAGCAAATAATGAATAATATTAAGTAGTTAGAATAAAAGCTCTATGTGAATAGATATGATTGTTTATGTAGGGTGTAACTTAAGCTTGGCAACGCAATCAGAGAAGATAGCTTGACTCACCGCTAATTTTTAAAATTATTTTTAAGTGCAGTTATACATTTACTATAGAATAAATGGCTAATATTACTTTATTCTTCATATCTTTCTTGTCTGGAGTGGAAAAAAAGTCCCGATCCAGTATCATATTTGAAAATTATTACCGAGTTAAAATCTATGCTTACAAATGATCTTGAACTGTACTTAAACAATTTATTAAAACCTGAGCAAATTAAAGATTTCACTCCTAATGGCTTACAAGTTCAGGGCAGCGAATGTGTTAAGAAAATAGTTACTGGGGTGACAGCCTCTAAAGCGTTAATTGATCGTGCTATTGCCGAGCAAGCCGATGCTATTTTAGTTCACCATGGCTACTTCTGGAAAAATGAATCTTATGTGATACGTGGCATGAAACATGAGCGTATCAAAGCCTTACTGATGAATAATATTAATTTATTTGCTTATCACTTACCCTTAGATATTCACCCTGAACTTGGCAATAACGCACAATTGGCAAAGCTATTTGCTATTGATGAGCCTGCTCCGTTAGAAATTGGTAATCCATTGAGTGTTGCTCTGCAGGGCAGGTTGCATGATGAATGCAGTGGCGAAGAGTTTGCCAAGCGTATTAATAAAATACTCAAGCGTGAATGTTTGCATATTAGCGCACCCAGTAACAAAGTGATAAAAACGATTGCTTGGTGCTCTGGTGGCGGACAAAGTTATCTTGAGCTGGCTGCTGAACAAGGTATTGATGCTTTTTTAACTGGAGAAGTTTCTGAGCAAACAACTCACATTGCACGGGAAATGGATATTCATTTTTTTGCTGCAGGGCATCATGCTACTGAGCGTTATGGCGTGAAAGCATTAGGTGAGCACATAGCTAAAGCGCATGAACTTGACGTTAAGTTTATCGATATTGATAACCCAGTATAAAGCAAGCCCTACGAAGTATTTACCCAATTAACTTAATCTAAGTTCAATTTAACTTAAGTTTATTTACAAGTATCGCACTTGTTAATATTCACCTAAGTACATGCTGTAGTTATATTGCAAAACTGATATCAGCTTAAGGTGCTCAATTAATCAATGATTTAAACCATTGTACTATTAAACCTAAACTTTCATACCATGCAACCGTACTTTGATAGAGCTTTTTAGCACTCGGCAGGTAATAAGACCAATGTTTACTAGCGTGGGGGTTTTTGACCCAATAACCAGCTGGCGCAGCGGTTGGGTAAACCCCTTGTGATTGAAAGTAATTTATGGCTCTGGGCATATGATCAGCATTGGTAATTAATACGACTTCGCTACCTAATACTCTGGGCGCAATTAATTGTGCTTCTTCTTCGGTATCTTTAGGGAAAGGCTCACTGATGATCTTTTGTGCGGGAACACCTAATAAGACTAACGATTGTTTCACTGTTTCAGCGTTAGATATTGGGTTATTTCCGGCATAACCCGAAGTGATTATTCTTGCTTCAGGGTGCAGTTGATAAATTCGTAATGCTTCAACCATTCTCTGTAATGAGCAATTAGCTAACTGGCTTGTCACAGGTAAGGCATTATTGTTTTCATGCCAACAACCTAATACGACGATATAGTCAACGGTGTTGTCATTTTTCACATAAGAAGGAAAGTCGTTTTCTATTGAAGTCATTAACGAGTCTGACAATGGCGGGAAAGCACAAAGCACTAGAATAGCGAGGGCGCCCGATAAACACTTAACACTTTGCTTTGGTTTTTTTTTATGAAGAAATAATGCAATCAGTAACAAGATAATCACGACATTTATTGGCATGATAAATACTGTTATTATTTTTTTAAGAACAAATAAATCCATAGGGTTAGACTAACTAAATTACAGCATTAATGTTGATTTACTATACCAAGAAATAATCAAAAGTGCTTGTTGATTAACTAAATTAAATAGCCGTCTAAAAGTCTGTTGCATTATATCGGTAAATAAGGTTTAATGGGCGCGCATTATGATTTAGGGTGAATACTCTAAAACTCAATGCACCAGAAGAGGTGCGAAACTTAGGTAAAAAATGGTAGGAACCACAATTCCTGTGACTGTTTTTGAGGGAGGTTATCGCCGAGACTCGTTAACTCGTGGACTTAACTAGTCGGTCATTAAGGTTGAATCCTTATGGCTGTCACCTGAAATATTTGTTAATCAAGGCTAAAATAATTTAGCATTAAACAAAAGGTGGAGAGCTTCTGGCTGAAAAAGTTTCCTGCTTTGCGCTTTTTTGATTTGTCTTAAAATCAGCAAAATACTTCATGCGTTAACTACTCAGTCATGCTCTTCCAATAGCTAGTTTACTCGGCTTAAAGTTCAATAAGAGCTTGGTAAAGGCTAGTGTTTTTATGGGAGAAAATTGTGAATTCAGTTCAATCAACATCGTCATTAACTGTCGCCAAGTTTGGTGGTACCAGTGTTGCCGATTATCAAGCAATGTTACGTTGCGCCAATATAATTAAAAACGATAGCAGTAATCGCTTAGTGGTTGTTTCAGCAAGTGCAGGTGTCACTAACTTTTTAGTGCGTTTAAGCCAGCAAGATGTCACTATTAGTGAGCAAAAAGAGATTATTGAAAACATTCGTGCTATTCAGCTTAATATAACCCAGCATTTAGCTGCAGATGTTGAAGCGTCGCTTAATCAAGAAATTGAGAGCCTACTTGATCAGCTTACTCAACATGCGTTAACGCAATCATTGCAATTTACCAGTAAGACCACAGATGCCATTCTTGCCTTTGGTGAGCAATTTAGTTCTCGTATTTTTGCTCAGGTTTTACAATCTATTGATGTTGCAGGCGAATATTTTAATGTTCAACAGGTCATGAAAACTAACAGTTTACATGGTAAAGCGGTGGTTGATACAAAAAAACTAAGTGAACAAAGTGCATTACTACTGGCGCCAAAACTTATCGATAAAGTCATTGTCACTCAAGGTTTTATCGGCGAAGATGCTCTTGGTCATACTACGACACTCGGTCGAGGTGGCTCAGATTATTCAGCGGCTTTATTAGCTGAAGCATTAGCGGGTGATAATCTTGCTATTTGGACTGATGTTGTTGGAATTTTTACTACCGATCCAAGAATTACCGACCAGGCCAGGGCTATTAAAGAAATTAGTTTTGGTGAAGCTGCTGAAATGGCTACTTTTGGCGCTAAAATTTTACACCCCGCGACGCTTATTCCGGCGATGCGTTGCAATATTCCTGTATTTGTTGGTTCTTCAAAAGAGCCAGAGCAGGGCGGCACACAAATTAAAAAACAAGTTGATTCAAGTCCGACTTATCGTTCAATAGCATTAAGACGAGAGCAAACCTTAGTTACGGTAAAAAGTCCGGCGATGTTACATGCAAGTGGTTTTTTAGCCAAAGTATTTGCTATTTTAGCCAAGCACGAGTTGAGTGTTGATTTAATTACCACCAGTGAGATAAGTGTTGCTTTAACATTTGATAACCCAAGTGGCTCAACCCAGTCATTATTAACCAATACTGTTGTGGCAGAGTTAGAGCAACTTTGTGAAGTCACTGTTGAGCATGGTTTATCGTTAGTTGCTGTCATTGGTAATGGCTTAACTAGCGCCAAAGGTATTGGCCAAAGTATTTTTGACACCATTAATGATATTAATGTTCGATTAATATGTCATGGTGCCAGTGCAAATAATTTGTGCTTTTTAGTCAACGAAACTGATGCCAACCCTGTGGTTGAAAAGCTGCATAATACCTTATTTGCTTAACGCGTATTTTCATCAACAGTGTTCTTAGCATAATTAGGGGCACTTTTAAAATACTTACTTTGCTGCAAGTAACCGAGAAGGTATTGAGTTTGCTTGCAGTTGAATACTTTGTTTAGCACTAAATAAGACAAGCGGATACCCTTTTAGTGCTTAGCTTATTCTGCAGTGAAACCGATTTTAAATTAATGCCCCGTTTGCCTAGTCACCAAGTTATATATTTGGCTAAAAATTGACGATAAAGTTACTAGTTTTTCAGTGTTTGCCAATTGCTTGGCTTAGTTATTAAGATTATCAATTAACTCATCCAGAGAAGTGGTTAACTGCACTAATTTATCAGGCGTAAAGCCTGTTAGTGAAAACATATTTTCAGGGATGTCTTTAGCTACAGTTTGCAGCTGTTTACCTTTCGGTGCTAGCTTAATCATCACTACACGTTCGTCTGTTACTAAACGTTCTCGGCTTAATAATTGTTCTTTTTCCATACGTTTTAATAAAGGCGACAGTGTGCCCGAATCTAAATCAAGTTGTTGCCCTAATGACTTAACTGAAATACCTTCAGGGTGTTGCCATAAAACTAACATGGCTAAATACTGCGGGTAAGTTAACGCTAATTCTTTTAACGCAGGGGCATAAAGTCGCCCCATTAATTTGTTTAAGGTATAAATACGAAAGCAAAGCTGCTTTTCTAATAATAAATGATTACTCATTGTTTACTCACAATAATTTTTCAATGTCAGCCTTAATTTTTTCAGGTTTAGTCGTTGGCGCATAACGTTTGATCACTTGTCCTTGACGATTAACTAAAAACTTTGTGAAGTTCCACTTAATCGATTTAGAGCCCAGAATACCCGGCGCTTGGCTTTTTAAATAGTTAAATAATGGGTGGGTGTTGTCACCATTGACTTCTATTTTATCGAATAATGGAAATTTTATTTTGAAGTTTAAATCACAAAAATTTTTAATTTCCTCATTAGAGCCACTTTCTTGTTGTTTAAATTGATTACAAGGAAAGGCTAGTATTTCAAGACCTTTAGCTGAATAATCATCATATAATTTCTGTAGGCCTTCATATTGTGGTGTAAGACCACAAGCACTAGCAGTGTTGACAATCAGCATGACATTATCATTATAGTCACTTAAGGCAACCTCTTCACCTTTGATGTTTTTGGCGGAAAATTGGTAAACATTATTCATTATTATACTCGCTTATGAAATTCATATGTTAAAATCAAACACAATTAAATTGTACGCAACTTAATTGTGTTAATATTAACTTAAAGTAATTAACATTGAAAGTAGCTAGAGCTATTATTTAAACTCACGTAGACTGAGCATATAAAATCAACACGTTATAGGATTTACGAATGAAAGTAGCATTTATTGGTTTAGGGGTTATGGGCTACCCGATGGCAGGTCACCTAAAAAAAGCCGGCCACCAAGTATGTGTTTATAACCGAAATAATGATAAAGCACTCGCTTGGCAAAAAGAGTTTAGTGGTGATGTTGCTAAAACTCCAGCACTAGCAGCACAAGACTGTGACATTGCCTTTTGCTGTGTCGGCAATGACGATGATGTTCGTCAAGTTGCTTTAGGAGAGCAGGGCATTTTTGCCGGCTTAGCCAAAGGGAGTATTTTTGTCGATCACACCACCGCATCAGCAGAGTTAGCAGTGGAACTTGCGCAAATAGCACAACAAAATGGTCAATACTTTTTAGATGCGCCGGTTTCTGGTGGACAGGCAGGCGCTGAAAATGGTGTATTAACTGTGATGGTTGGTGGTGAACAAGCGGTTTTTGATAAAGTTGAGCCTGTTATGACCGCTTTTGCCCGTTTTAGTCAGTTGATGGGCAAGGTTGGCTCAGGTCAACTCGCTAAAATGGTTAATCAAATTTGCTTTGTTAATACAGTACAAGGCTTAGCGGAGGGGTTAAACTTTGCACAAAAAGCTGGTCTAGATACCGACAAGCTACTTGATACCATTGGCAAAGGCGCTGCAGGCTCTTGGCAAATGGATAATCGCGGTAAGACTATGTGTGCGCGAGAATTTGATTTTGGCTTTGCTGTTGATTGGGTCAGAAAAGATTTAGCCATTGCTTTTGCCGAAGCTGAAAAGCTTGGCGCAGATTTAACCATCACCAAGCAACTCGATGGTTATTATCAAGAAGTGCAACAAAACGGCGGCAGTCGATGGGACACGTCAAGCCTTATCTCTCGCTTTAAAAAATAATCAGCTGTTGAGATAATAAAAGCCATACTGGCTTTATTATCTCAACTACAAAATATTAGTGTTCAGTATAAATTTGTTAACCTTGCACATATTCATACAAAGCTTTTAATATCGACATTTTCGCTTTATTGTTTTCGTGTTCATGAGCAAGGTTTTCAATCTTCATCATAAATTCATCAACAGATAAAATGCCCTTACCACCGTACTGCAATTTATTTTGGCTATATTGCTGCCACTTTTGCTGCTCTTCACTTGATAGTGTGTGTGGGTAGTTTCTGGCGCGATAACGAAATAGTAAGACAGTTAAACGCGGATCTTGAAATTGAAAAGGGTGATTGGCGAGTTGCTCAGCTGATAAACCTCGCAGAATATCCATTTGCGCTTTATCACTATGGCTGAAGAAATTACCACCATATAACGCTTGCTCTGCATCAGGCTGTTCATCATCAAAATCAGAAGATGCGAAAACATCGCTCAGTTTATCTCTCAGCTCGGCGTGTTGTTTTAGTAGGTTTAAGTTAGCTAAGCAAAAATCACGAGGGATGTTTAAACGCTCGGCATTTTCCGGTAATAAGGTTTTAGCCGGCGCTATCACTGGGCACTTATTTATATGAATAAGTTTAACCGGGATGGGCTTTTCGTCGGGGGCTAAATCATCATATCGGGTATACAAACGCTCTTTGATTGCTTCACTGGTTAAATCAAACAGCGGAGAAATATCTTGTGCTAAATCGACACAAATGACTGCGTTTTTATTTACTGGATGATAGCTAATTGGCGCAAACCAACTGGTACAGCCATGAGCTGATGATATTTTACTGCTAGTATGCACAATAGGTGTCATGTCAGCGGTATTAATTAAATCTTTGACTTGGTTTTTATGTCTTAAATTAAAAATATACTCATAAAGCTTTGGTTGTTTTTCTTTTATTAGCTTTGCCATGGCAATGGTGGCATAGACATCGCTCATGGCGTCATGAGCTGCTTCGTGGCTAATACCGTTAGCGGCGGTTAATAGTTCAAGGCGAAAGCTAACCACCTCTTCACCATCGCGCTCCACCGTAGGCCAGTTAATACCTTCAGGACGCAGCGCATAAGTGGCGCGGACCATATCAATAATGTCCCAGCGACTATTACCATTTTGCCATTCACGGGCGTAAGGATCGTAAAAATTACGGTAAAATAAATAGCGACTGACTTCATCATCAAAGCGTATACTGTTATAACCAGCAACACAGGTATTAGGCGTTGCAAATAATTGCTGAATACGGGCGGCAAACTCTGCTTCTGATAAACCTTCACGCTGGGCTTTTTGTGGTGTAATACCGGTAACTAAACATGCTTCTGGTTGTGGTAAATAATCGCTAGGCGGTTGGCAATAAAACATTTCAGGCTCGCCAATGATATTTAAATCAAGATCGGTGCGGATGCCGGCAAACTGAGAAGGCTTATCAAACTTAGGGGAAATGCCCCACGTTTCATAATCGTGCCAAAGAATGCTTGGCTTTGTGTTAGTATCCATAGGGTATAGTTTACTAGTATTTAATGGTTAACTGGAATAAATAGTATTGGTGAAATTTCACCAGGCTAAATAACACAATTAATACAATAAGTGATGATTACTAACATGATAAAGTGTTTAGCCAGTTAAATCGAGCAGAGACCGCTGAAAGTTTACCCAATCAGAGGGTTGATGATTAATATTGCAGAGCTTTATCATTAAACGATTAAAAAGCTTTAAATTATTGAGATGATTTTCAAGTTAACTAAAATATGACCCAAATACTCACACCCGACATGGCTCTTGCTAACACTGTTAGCCCTGTTGGCTTTGGCGATAAAGATTTTACTATCGCGGTATATATTGCCAATAAACCCAATATGGTTGAATACCAAAATTTGTTTGAGGTATTGCCGCTAGTAACTGGCGAGATAGACCTAATTAACCAAGCCTGCGGCAACGGTTGGCGTAAAGTCTTTAATGTTTATGCTAAATTTTTATTTGCCCTCGATAAACCTATATTTGATTTCACTGTGAAACAAGACTCTTGGCAAGCTTATCGAGATAAACAATTACTACAACATAAACAAGGGGTCGCGCTGTTATTTTCATCGCCATTATTGAGACCAGACAAAAAACAGCTACATATTATATCTGGTAAAGGACATGCAAAAACATTAATTAAACAGGGCAAGATAAGAGATAATTTGCTGTGGTTAGATGATGAATTTGCAGTTGATACAGAGCACAATCTAATTGTTTGTCCTTATTTTGATTATCGACAGTTATCTAATAATAAAATTATTCGGTTGATAGCAATAATTAATCGCTTAACCAAAGTTAGCTTACAAATAGCAGATTAGAAGGTATGAGTTACACTTTTGTGTTCTTGCTATTGACAGAGTTTTTGATTGACATCTTTACCTTGTAAAGCTGTTTAGAAGTCGGTTTTGCTATTTCTTTGTATTATTTATCCTTTATGTTCATAAGTAATATTCGTATAATGCCGCAAATTTCAAAGTTGTCGTTTAACTCAAAACAGACAACATCTGCCAATCGGATATGGTGAAAAGTGTCAAAGTTAGAAGATAAATCAGTCGATGGTTCGTTCGATAAAACTCAAACAATGTCAAATGATGCCAATGCGCAATTATTACAGCAACAATTATTGCAACAACAGTTATTGCTACAAAATACGCAAAACCAAGACGATGAAATTGATTTAGCAGAGCTATGGCGCGCTATCTGGGCAGGAAAATTTACTATCATTATTATCAGTATGCTATTTGCCGTGGCGTCGGTTCTGTTTGCCTTATCGAAACCTAATATTTACAAAGCCTCCGCAATTTTAGCGCCAGCCGATAGTGAAGGTGGCGCAGGTGGTTTGGGTGCATTGGCAGGCCAGTTTGGCGGTTTAGCCAGTATGGCCGGTATTAACCTTGGTGGCGGCAGTGGTGATAAAACAGCCTTAGCGCTAGAAATTATCAAATCACGCTCATTTATCGAAAGCTTTATTATTAAGCATGAGCTTTTAGTACCATTAATGGCAGCAAAAAACTGGGATATGACAGCAGATGTTCTGATTCTAGATGAAGAGCTATATGATAAGAACGATAACAAATGGATCAGAGAAGTTAAAGCGCCTAAAAAGCCAGAGCCATCAATGTGGGAAGCCTATAAAGAGTTTTCTGAGCTACTGGCGGTTTCTCAAGATAAGACTAACTCTATGGTTAATATTGATATTGAATTTTATTCTCCCACATTAGCTAAACAGTGGCTAACTTGGTTGATTGAAGATATCAATGAACATATGCGTGAGCAAGATAAAGTTGAAGCTCAAGCCTCTATTGATTACCTCAGTAAACAATTAAGTGAAATTAAAGTGGCTACTATGGAGACAGTATTTTATCAGCTTATAGAAGAGCAAACTAAAAATATGATGCTAACCATGGTAAAAAAAGAATATGTACTTAAAACCATAGACCCAGCGCAAGTTCCTGATACCAAAGATAAGCCAAAACGCGCATTAATTGTTGTCCTCGGCACTATGCTTGGCGGAATATTATCAGTATTAATAGTATTAATCAGACATTTTAGCAGCAAGTCCTGATAGTCTTGAGGTCATTTTGTAGAGTTTAAAAATATCAAGTTAAAACGATATTTATTGTCGTCAGCAGTCAGATGTCATAATGTAAACAATTTTTTGTTTTTTACTGACACTGTTACTCTTTCTTGTATTTAAGTAAGCTAAATTCAATAAAACCTACTAAATTTTGACCAAAAGGACAGAAAACCTAGGTTAATATATAAAAAAACACTGTAATAGTGTAAAAACTCAGTTATAATAGCTCCCGCTATGAAACTTGTTGATTCATAGAAAATCCTTACCAAGAAAGTATTATTGTTGTGCTTAACATAAACCTAGTATTATGTTTTCGTAGCTGTTATTATTTTTTAATTATTTTTTAATTATTTTTTAATTATTTTTTAATTATTTTTTAATTCATTAACTTGTGGCTAGGGAATGCCAACCTAAACAAGTGTTATCGGAACATAACTATGTATATTATTGCTACAGTATTCACATCTTTTATCTTTGCCCTTATTTCAATTAAATTTTTTAAACCTGTAGCATTAGAAATCGGCTTAGTCGATAAACCTTGTGAGCGAAAGCAGCACTGCGGTGATATCCCATTAATTGGTGGTATTTCAATATTTTTAGCGGTACTTGCGGCTAGTGTTCTTTGGCTACCAGATACTTTAGAGCTTCGTATGTACCTAATTGCATCGGCGATGATGGTATTTATTGGCGCCCTTGATGACAAGTTTGACTTACGTGTGCGAGTGCGTATCGTTGGCCAAATTATTATTGCTAGCCTAATGATTTATGGCGTTGGTGGCTATATTTCCAATCTTGGAAATTTATTCGGCTTAGGTGATATAACATTAGGACCACTAGGGGTAATATTTACTT
Organism: Colwelliaceae bacterium MEBiC 14330; assembly: GCA_040779365.1. Taxonomy (GTDB): domain Bacteria; phylum Pseudomonadota; class Gammaproteobacteria; order Enterobacterales; family Alteromonadaceae; genus Colwellia. Next base: position 102,267 of record JBFONR010000001.1, on the reverse strand, counting down.
ACCTTGGTATTATCGTTGTCATCAATGCATACAATATGATCGACGGTATTGATGGTTTAATTGGTAGTCTAAGCATTAATACGTTCACATCTATTGCCATTTTATTTATCATGAGTGGTCAAACAGATTATTTAAGTTACCCGCTGATTTTAGCTACTGCAACCTTGCCGTACTTAATATTTAATTTAGGTATAACAGAGAAGCTTTTTAACAAAAAAACTAAAAAAATATTCATGGGTGACGCGGGAAGTATGTTTGTTGGCTTGAGTGTTATTTGGCTATTAACCATGGGCACACAAGGTGAACAGGCTTCATTTCGCCCAGTAACTGCGCTTTGGATTTGTGCTATCCCGTTAATGGATATGCTCGCTATCGTGATACGACGACATAAAAATGGTAGATCTCCCTTTAAACCAGACAGAGATCACTTACATCATATATTGCAGCGTGCTGGCTTATCTTCTAGTCAAACCTTAATCGTAATTTCGTCAGCAGCTGCTGTGATGTCGGTAATAGGTTTAACAGGAGAGTACTTTCAAATACAAGACCATTTGATGTTAATAGGTTTTTTGTTAATGTTTGTTTTATACGGAATATTAATAAAAAAAGTATCCTTATTAGATTGATTGTGTAATTTATATTTTTGCTAGTTTGTCATTATTTATCAATTTACATTCATATAAAGCTTAAATATACCGTTAAACCAAATAAGAGCCTGTTTCAAGTGTCTATCATTTTCAACAACACTTAAATAGAAGAGCTTCTTCATGAGTAAGCTTCAATTTTTTAATTCTAATATGACTAATTCAACGTCGCTATCTAAAAATTTTAACTTTGAGCATTTCGTTAGGATATTTTATTTTAGATATACCAGCATATCCAAAGATGTAAGAAGCGGACAATATAATTATGCGCTTAAATGTAGCAATATTTTTAAGGATGGCCTTTTAGAAAGATTACTGTAAATAATAATTCCCTGATAATTATCAATATTGAAAAATTATCAAACCCGATAATGTATAATAGAATTGGAAAGTATCCAATGAACTCTTGGAATTTAGATGTTAATTAACTTAAATCAACCAATAAAACCAGATTTAACAAAGCTAACAAAGTATTTAGCACAAGTTAATGATAGAGGCTGGTATACCAATTTTGGACCATTGCATCAATTATTTACTCATCGTTTAGAGGAGTATTTAGGAGTTAATAATTTATTGTTAGTTTCTAATGGTACTCTGGCATTGCAAGTTGCATACAAGTCATTGGATATTACTAATGCTTTAACAACTCCTTTTAGCTTTGTTGCAACAGCTAGCTCATTGTTATGGCAGGGGATGGAAACTTATTTTAGTGAAATTGATAGAAATAGTTATAATTTATGTCCAAATAAAGCTGAAATAGCTATTACCTCAAACCATGATATAGATGCGATTGTTGCTACTCATGTTTTCGGAAACCCCTGTGATGTAAAAGCATTTGAAAAGCTCTCTGGGGATAATAATATAAAAGTTGTATATGATGCAGCTCATGCTTTTGGAGTTAAAGTAGAAAACCAGTCAATACTTAATTACGGTGATGCAAGCACACTAAGCTTTCATGCTACTAAGGTTTTTCATACCATTGAAGGTGGCGCTATAGTATTCAAAAACAAAATAGATTTTGAACGCGCAAAAAGATTAATTAATTTTGGTATAAATACTACTAATGGCGATATTACTGAGCCAGGAATTAACGCAAAATTAAATGAATATCAATGCGCAGTCGGATTGACTTTGTTAGATTCAATTGATCATATCATCGAGCATAGAAGTGAGTTGTTTAAAATATATAGAGAGAGTTTGTTTGATATCGTTGAACTGCCTTCCTGGCATCATATGTCAACAACAAATGGGTCTTACATGCCAATAAAGTTAGAAAACATTGACATTAAAAACAAGCTCATTAGTGATTTGGAAACAAACTCTATACAGAGCAGGGGGTATTTTTCTCCCTCTTTAGAAAAAGCATTTGAAGAATGTCATAATTTTGGCGTAAAGAATAGTCAAGAAATTGCTAGCACAATTCTTTGTTTACCGTTACATGCATATATGACAAAAGAAGATGTCAGACATGTCGTGTCAATGGTTAAGAAGAGTATAGGATAAAGATGAACATATTAGTTGTACCTTGTGGAACAGAGATTGGTCTAGAAGTTCAAAGATCACTAAAAGGTGTTAAGAATGTGAAACTGTTTGGCTTAAACTCTATAAATGATTATTCATCTACCGTTTTTGAAAATTTTTATTCAGGTGCTCCTTTTGTAGATGAAACAAATTTTATTGATTATTTACAAGAGTTTGTTTCAAAATATCAGATCACCCATATTATTCCAGCTCATGATTCAGCAGCACTTGCTTTATCGGTTAATAAAGAGCTCTTTGGTGATCAAGTTAAGATTATTACTTCAAGTGCTGAAACCAATCAAATATGCCGCTCAAAGAAGCAAACATACAAAGCGCTAGGCGCTGTAGTTTCTACACCAAAGAGCTTTCAAAATGAAAGTGATATAAATGAAAGTCATTTACCTTTATTTGTGAAACCCGATGTAGGGCAGGGCAGCAAAGGCGCATTTAAAGTGACAGCGATTGAACAACTTAAAAATGTCAATTTCGCTGAAAATGTGGTCACAGAGTATCTACCCGGTGCAGAATACACTGTCGATTGTTTTACGGATAACAAAGGCGACTTATTATATTCAGGTCCAAGAATACGTAATCGTATTCAAAATGGGATTGCAGTGAGTACCAAGACAATTGCAGATGTTGATGAAACTTTTTCTATTTTTGCTAGAAAAATAAACAGTGTACTTTGTTTTAAAGGCGCCTGGTTCTTTCAAGTAAAAAAGAATGATGATGGCGAGCTGGTTTTGATGGAAGCAGCAACTAGGATTGCAGGCTCTATGTCAACCAATAGAGTTAAAGGTGTTAATTTTGCAGAATTATCACTTTATACACATAATGATATCTCTGTAAACGTAAGCCCAAATGATTACCAAGTTAACCAAGAAAGAGCGTTAACCAATAAATACAAAATTAACGTGAAATATAAACATGTTTATGTTGATTTTGATGACTGTTTAGTAATTAACGATAAGGTGAATGAACAATTAGTTTCTTTTTTATATAAAGCCATCAATGAAGGATGTGGTATTTATCTAGTCACTAGACATGAGTTCGATTTGACCAAATCGCTAGCTAAATATCGTTTAACGGGGTTGTTTGATGAAATCTTTCATATAACCGATGGTTCAGCTAAATCGACAGTTATGACTCATTCTGATGCGGTTTTTATCGATGACTCATTTAAAGAGCGAGCTGATGTTTTAGATTATGGTATCCCATCTTTTTCCGTCGATTGTGTCGAAGCGCTAATTTAAAAGGCTAAATAATGAAATTTGTTGTAACAGGTCCTCTTGCAGATAAAAACCTAGGGGATTACGCCATGTTTATTAATAACATTTATGACCTCGGAAAATCATATGACTATTCAATTTTTCATTATTCAGGTGATTTTGTCAGCATGTTAAAGGCAGATTACTTAGAAGATTATAATTGTAACTTTACTGAGGTAAAGTTTCGACAAAGTTTTTATGAAAAGCCTAGCATATTGAATCGCATTGTTCGAAAGCTTTTTCGAAGTGTTGGTATAAAAATAGCTCATGACAGTAAAATCCCGACTCCATTTGAAATTTTAAATAATATCGATAACTTAAGTACAATTGAAAGTGAAGTAATTAACTCCGATGCACTAATAGTGTCAGGTGGAGGCTATCTTAATAAATTGTGGTTTGAATGGGCTAGAAAAGATGACCTATTCAAAATATTGGCTCCGATATACCTTGCCAAAAGGCATAATAAAAAAATTTATTTTACTGCTAATGGATATGGTCCATTTGACGAAAGTGAAAAATTTTTTACAGATTTCTTCGGATTCATCTCAGATGCTCATTTAGGCGTCCGAGATCATGTTTTATCTAAAACATATCTTAAAGGGTTAGGAGTCTCCGACGCTAATATAATAAATATTCCTGATGATTTGTTTATTATAAACGAAGAAATAATAGAAAAGGCTAATAATGTTAGTAAGTGTCCAGAGCACAACTATATAGTTTTAGAGTTTTATTATTCTTTAGAGTGGGTAAAAGAAAACCTCAAGACTATTCAATCGTTTATAGATTATATTTGGAACAATTATAACTTTAAAGTTATCTATATACCTTTTGACCATACCCCAGTAGCCGGCTTTTTAGAGTCTCAGATTACGAATGAAAATTTTGAAGTTTACAAAATAGGTGACTACTTAAAAATTGAAGATGCTATAACTATAATCAGCAATGCTAAAGCGGTGTTATGTAACCGCTACCACGCACTAGTACTCTCTCTTCAAAATCAAGTTCCTGTAGTAAATATTATGAAAGAAGTTTATGATTATAGGTATTACTATAATAAGAATTTGGGAGTTTTGACTAACATATTTGCCGAGATTGATTTCGATGAGAATCTATTTTTAAAATTAGATCCTACAGAAACTTTGAGTTGGTTTTCTAAAAATTTAGAGGCGGTAATTAACCAACAGTCTGATTTATATAAATCAGAAAAATTTGTAAAAAACCACATTGCTCTTCGTAAAGAAAGAAAGGATTATTTAAATTTTATTCAATCAAAAAGTAATCAATTTTGTTAAATTCTTTGAGAGTAAATACTCTTACATCATATATATCACAGGGGTATGCTGCAATAATCGGCATCGCAGTGATGCCTTTTTTATTTTCTGCCTTAGGTAGTGATGCTTTTGGCCTTATAGGCTTCTTTACCGTAGCGCAAGTTGTCATTAATCTACTCGGCTCTGGTTTTAATCCAACATTATCTAGAGAGGTGGCCAAAGAGAAGAAGCGATTTAAAAATGTTTACCTGATTTCAGTGATTAAATCGTTTGAATTAATATTTTCTTTTCTGGTTATATTTATTCTTATCGGGGCTTTCTTTATAAGTAATTGGTTTGCTAGTGAATGGTTTGAATCTCAACTCTCGGTTGACTTACTTTCTAGTATTGTGCTTATTATTTTTATAGTTTGTGCGGTGCGTTTCCAATCGGTTTTATATTTATCCGCACTTCGTGGTTTTGAAGACTTTTTATGGATAAATAGTGTAAGTATTATTATCAATACTTTTCGCTTTCCGATTAGCTTACTTTTCGTCAATTATTATCCGAGTATAAAATTATATTTTATTTTTCATCTTGTTATTGCGGTTGTTGAATTGCTTATTATGCGTAATCGCACAGGTAAATTATTGGGAATTAATTTTTGGTTACCCGATCATTTTAGTTTCTACAATATAAAAAAACTTGGTAAGTTTGCTAAAGCAGTTGCTATAACTGCGGTCATTTCAGTTGCTATAGGACAAGCAGATAAAGTTTTAATGTCAAAATTATTAACTTTATCTGAATATGGCTATTTTACCGTATGCATTATGTTAGCCAATGGTATTTTACTGCTAGGGTTTCCAATAGGTACTGTCTTGATACCAAGATTAACTGCTTTATACGCAGATGATAGCCTCGACGAATTCAGGCAGCTCTATATTAAATTCACCAAATTTGTTTGTATTTTCATTGTTCCAGGCGCAATCGTTTTAGCAGGTTTTTCACAAAATATTATTTATTTATTTACTGATAGTATAGAAGCTGCATCTTGGGGAAAAGATATCCTAAGTTACTATACCTTAGGCAATGCTTTTTTAATTGTTGGTGGCTTTCAATATTATCAACAAGTAGCTAAAGGCAATTTGAAGTATCATGTTCGATATAGCACCGCTCTGTTAGTATGCTCTTTACCTTTATTAGTGATTTTTGCTAATAAATATGGGGCAATTGCGGTAGCTGTTATTTGGTTTGCATTTAGACTCATTGCCTTTGTCTTTTGGGTTCCATATATTCATAAAAAAATGGAAACAATAAAATATTCTCAATGGTTTTCTCACGCAGTATTTCCTGGTCTCTTAACTGCATGTATTGCTTATGGTTTATTTAAAAGCAACGATGTAGAGATAGTAAATAATAAAGTACTATTGATGTCTCAACTAATATTGTTTTACTGCGGTACGCTTGGGGTTACCTATCTTTGTTATAAGTTTTCATCAAAAATTCGTTATTTTAAATTAGGTCAAAGTTAAATTGAATATAAGAACAGAACAAGAAATTATTAATAGTTGGAAATATGTTGATGAGATATATGTTTCTGTTGTTTGTATGACATACAATCAGGAAACATACATCAAAACAGCAGTTGATTCATTTTTAAAGCAAGAGTTTGACTATAAGTATGAAATTATCATTCATGATGACGCCTCAACGGATTCCACTCCTCAAATAATTCAGCAGTACTTAAGTTTGTACCCTAATATTATTAAAGTTATAAAGCAAAAAGTTAATCAATATTCTATTAAACCAACACTCCCTTCTATTAATACGCTTAATGAGGCACAAGGGAGGTATATTGCTATTTGTGAAGGTGATGATTATTGGATAGATTCAAGGAAGCTTAAATTACAGTTTGAAAAACTGGAAGCTAATCCTTCTGTAAATCTTTGCTTTCATTCTTATAAGTATATAATCGACGGTCAGTTTTCGGACTCTAAACTTAGCTCATTTCAAGAAAATGTGCCCTTTGAAGATATTGTTTTAGCTGGTGGAGGAGGGCTTTGCACTGCGAGCTTATTTATTCGACGTTGCGCTATGCTACCATTACCCAAATTTTTTCGAAATGCTCCGGTTGGTGATTATTTTATGCAGGTTATAGCTGCTTCATCAGGTGGAGCAATATACTTGAATGAAAACATGGCAGCATATAGAGTAAACAGCATTGGTTCGTGGTCTGCAAGTATAAAGTCACGTGGAATTGTTTATCAGGTCAAAGCGGATGAAATGGTAAGTGCAATCAAAGATTTGGATTGTTTTTTTTTAGAGCGCTATTCTGTGTTATTTAAGAAAGCCATTGCGAAGGAATATCAAGCTTACTCATTAAAAGCCTTAAAAAATCACTCTTATCAAGATTTTAATAATTTAATTAAAAAAAGCTGGTATAGTTTCAGGCTTGAAAGTCCTAAACAAACTATTTTATTCTTTGGAAGGAAGTTTAGCTTTTTATATGTCTGGTTTATAAGTATTGAAGAAAGGTTTCGGACGTGGTTAAAGAAAAGATGATTGAACAAGGTAAGTTTAAATACTTTGATTATATACCAGTTAAACACAGTGTATTTTTAAAACTATTTCTAGCTACTTTTATTGTTTTAGCACCTCTGTCTGTTACGTCAGCTAATAAAATCATTTTAGTGTTTCTTTTTGGATTGTGTTTACTTGCTATAATTTTTAGCTCTATTATAAAAGACAATTTTAAGTTGACTTCTAAAGCCAAGATACTGATAAATAGTTACTTATCTGTATATCTCGTTGGGATTATTTCCTCTATTTTTCATATTAATATTCTTTATGGAGATTATATAAGTTCAGTATTTAGTGGAAGGTTATTTACACTCATAGTTTTTTTTACCGTATTATTTTACACGTTAGCTTCAATAGAAAGTTTATCAAGAATTACTTTGTTCCTCTATGGTAGGCTTGCTTTTATTGTCTTGTTTCTATTTGTGATCGTTGGTGGTTTTTGGCAACTCACATCATTTTATACTCCCATTCCTTTTCCCTTTGAAACTAGAACTTGGCTTCATGGGGTACCGGCTAGTATTGCGGCCATCCTTCCTCAAAGGTTAACCTCTTTCGCTGAAGAGCCGAATTTTTTTGCGCCTATAATTATTGAGTTTTTAATACTTGCTAGATTATTTTTCAGCCGTAGTAAGTTGCGAAAACCTTTTATTTATATGGGGTTGTTTGTTTTGGGAATGACTTTTTCAGCAGGAGCTTATGTGAACCTCATTTTAATCGTATCATTTTACATTTTGGTTAACCTTAAGGACTCATTAAAAAAAGGTGACATAACAAAATTCCAAGTACTTTTTATTTCAACGGTTTTAATATTGCTTCTCCTTATATTACAGTTTGGTGGTGTATTAATTGATTATATAGTGGCAAAATTCTCTAATGAAGTCAGTGGAGGATCTTCTAGAAGTCAGTTTTTAAAGTCACTAACGTTGTTATGGCTTGATGGTAGTGCTTGGCAATTACTTTTTGGCCGAGGGGTTGCAACCTTAAGTGTGCTCCCTGTTTTTGGAATGGAACAGTCTGATTTTCTTTTTAGAATATCAAATAATATGTTTTTAGATATTATTTGGGAATCAGGGCTTATTGGTTTTTTTTTATTACTTTTCACATTTGTACCCTTATTTCTAAGAGGTTATAAAAACCGAAGCAATATTTTTTATGAATCAGGAATGTTATTAACAGTCCATCTATTTATTACGTCCCTTTATCGCTCAGAGTATTTATCAATGCACTTCTTATGGCTAATCGTTCTTATCTTTGTTTGTTATAAAATTGGTAATGACAATCCAGAAACTTTTATAGGCTCTTAAATGAATATTCAAATACTCATTTGTACTTGTAACGATAGAATTAACTTTGCCGAACAGGTGATTAATAGCTTTGACCCTCGTATTTCATATTTAATATCACACCAAGTATTTGATGGCAGAGATTATGATACATCACACCCTACTATTGAAAAGTTAAATAACAGAACTGATGTTTCATATAGTCAAATACACTCACAAGGTTTATCCAAAAATCGCAATAATTGTTTGAGTCAAGCTACAAGTGATATACTTATTTTTGCTGATGATGATGTTCAGTATAGCTCATCGCAACTAGCAATGTTGATCCAAATGTTTGAAGATAATAAAACTATTGACGGTGTAACATTTAAAATAGATACCAAATCAGAGAAAGCCTTTAAAAAATATAAAAACCATAGCTTTAAACATAACTCAATGTCGATTATGAAAGTTTCATCAATTGAGATCGCTTTAAGAAGAACATTTATAGTAGAGAATCAGCTAGCTTTTGACGAGCGCTTTGGTTTAGGTACCAAATTCCCGTCTTCAGAGGAAAATATCTTTTTACACGATGCATTAAATAAAAATGCTACATTTTTATTTATACCGAAATTTGTTGTTTCGCATCCAGCTGAAAGTTCAGGTAAATTGTGGTACAACATTCGCTTAATCGAAGCTAAAGGTGCTTTATTTCGACGTTTATACGGACTTAAGGGCCTCGCTCTGTTAATAATTTTTGCACTTAAGAAGTGGCCTGAATATAGAGTTCACATATCATTTTTAAAGTTTTGTAAATTGTCCCTGTCATCATTTTTACAACTAGAGAAAAAATAATTATGTTAATTTCAATAATATCAGCAACGTTCAATTCTGCTGATGAAATAATGAAAACCTATGACTCCATTAAGAAACAAACTCATCAAAAATGGGAATGGTTAGTGACGGATGATTGCTCAGTTGATAATACTTTTCAAATTTTAAAAGAAATTCAACAAAAAGATGAAAGGGTGTTCATCTTTAAAAACAAAGTAAATTCAGGTGCAGCAGTTTCTAGGAATCTCTCGCTTAAACATGTGAAAGGCGATTTTATTGCTTTCATAGATAGCGATGATATTTGGGTAGAGGATAAGCTTGAAAAACAAATTATTTTTATGGGAGATAATATTAACTTTTCATTTACTGCTTACAGCCTGATTGATGAAAACGGAAAATGTCTCAATCAAGTTGTTGATTCTAAAACATCAGGAAGTTTTACTTACCAAGACATGTTAAAGAAAAAAGCGACTTTAGGATGTTCTACTGTTATGTTGAGGAGTATGGCATTTCCAAGCTTAACGATGCCTCTTCTTCGTACGGGCCAGGATTATGCTACTTGGTTGAAGATATTGAAAAAAGGTGAAAAAGCTTTTGTTTTAGCTGAACCTCTTACTAAATATAGAATTATGCCTAACTCTATCTCAAGAAATAAACTTAAAAAAGCTAAACGTCAGTGGCAAATTTACAGAGAATTAGAAAAGTTAAGATTGATTGAATCAATGATCAACTTTTGCTTTTATGCATGGCGAGCCGTTTTCAGGAAGTAATGGTTAAAAACTTTATAAGTTTAATATGAACTATTGTAGTCAAAATGATCTTACCACAACAATTTTATTATACTATTAAATCAATATTATGGTGCTAATCTGGGTCTGGGAGCAGATTCTCTTTAATTCTATTAAAAACATCTGGTTCGACTTTAATATTTAAACTTTGTATGTTTCTTCTATTTTTTAATGCTCTAGCTAAGTACCAAAAATATTTTATTTGTGCAAAGCATTTGTACTAATAGAGTTGCGGCTATAAAGCCTTTACCTGAATGTGCAATTTTTCAATTGTGTTGTCAAATTGTGATCGCATTAAATTGTAATTGGGTAAAAAAACAAAAAAACAAAAAAAAAGAAATGCCTTTGACTTTATTAATGACACTTTCATCAAAGGAGTGAAGACCAGCATAGCATATTTTCCCCTCACTAATTAACAATGTCAGCTCTTCATACAACCCTGCTGACAACTCACTTAATTTGGGAGTGAGTAAAAGTAATATATCAATATAAAAATGTTTAAACACGATAAACTTACTTCTATTGAATCTCATATAGCTTTTGAGATAAAGTATTTTTGACATCGCCCATTGAAACTTATGTTTTGCCAGATTTGGAGCTTATAACTACTGACTTCCTAGCTACCGTAGTAATAAATTTACCTAATCGTCCTTCTGCATTGCAAATAGCATAACTAGAATCAGTATTAAATTAATTTATTCCATTATCATATGCACACTTAAGGAGTGAGATAGCTTCTTCTTCAGACATTGCATCTATAACCCGATAAATAGAGCAACCCATTTCTAATACTGAGAGTTGAATATAAATCTGTGGCCAAAATTAGTTGACCAGTACAACTAAGCTTAATCATATAGGTTTAACTAAACTTAAATTATTTATATTAATCAAAATCTTAAATACTTATGATTTTACAGTAGATACCGAGTTTAATTAAGAGGTTACCATAAAAGTTACAATTGCCGGAACAGGATAAGTCGGCTTATCAAATGCAATGTTGTTAGCACAGTATAAGGAGGTAGTTGCAGTTGATATAATTGAAGAAAAAGTTTAGCTCTTAAATAAAGGATAATCATCTATTGCAGATACAGAGGTTGAAGATTTTTAGCAAATAAGCCAATTTACTTTTCAGCAACAGTTGACAAATCACTAGCTTATTCTGGGGTTGATTATGTTATCATTGCTACTCCCACAGATTAGGATGTAAAAACAAATTACTCAATACCTTTTCAGTGGAGGCGGTAATTAAAGATGTTATGTCTGTAAACCCAAATGCGGTGATGGTTATTAAATCAACTGTTCTAGTTGGCTATACAGAGACGGAGTTCTTAAGCCACTATTAGAAGCAGGAGAAATGGTTAAGCCTATAGTAATCACCGACAGTGTTGGTTGCCGTGAAACTGTTAATGATGTTGTTAATGGGTATCTCTGTGTACCTCGTTTAAGTGAAAGCCTTATTCAAAAATTATCTCTTATTATTAACATGTCGCATGATGAGAGACTTGAAATGGGCCTGAATAGTTGAGTAAAAATTCAAAATGAATTCGATGAAACAATAGTAATAAGTATTTAACTACTATTGATGAATGTATTAAATAGAATATGGAAAACAAATGAAAATTACAATAGCCGGTACCGGCTACGTAGGCCTTTCAAATGCAATGTTATTAGCTCAACACAATGATGTGATTGCAGTTGATATTATTGAAGAGAAAGTAAACCTTTTAAATGATAAGAAATCTCCAATCGCCGATGCAGAGATTGAAGACTTTTTAGCAAATAAAGCTATCAACTTTACTGCAACTCTTGATAAAAAGTTAGCCTATTCAGAAGCTGACTTTGTAATAATTGCTACCCCTACAGATTATGATGTAGAGACAAATTATTTTAATACTTCTTCAGTCGAAGCGGTAATTAAAGATGTAATGTCTGTAAACCCAAATGCTGTGATGGTTATTAAATCAACTGTTCCTGTTGGCTATACCGAAACTGTCAAAGAACAATTTAACTGTAAAAATATTATCTTCTCACCTGAGTTCTTAAGGGAAGGTAAAGCGTTACATGATAACTTATACCCATCTCGTATAATTGTTGGTGAGCGCAGTGAGCGTGCCGAAGTATTTGCAAGCTTGCTTGCAGAAGGCGCAATTAAAGAAGACATTGATATTTTATTTACCCACTCAACAGAAGCTGAAGCGGTAAAGCTTTTTTCAAATACCTATCTTGCGATGCGAGTTTCTTACTTTAATGAGTTAGATAGCTATGCTGAAGCACATGGTTTAGATTCTAAGCAAGTTATTGAAGGTGTTAGTTTAGATCCTCGTATAGGTAACCATTATAATAACCCTTCTTTTGGCTATGGTGGTTATTGCTTACCTAAAGATACTAAGCAGCTTTTAGCAAACTATAAAGATGTGCCTAATAACATTGTTCGTGCAATTGTTGATGCTAATAGTACTCGAAAAGATTTTATCGCTGACTCAATCCTTAAAAAGAAACCACAGGTTGTTGGCGTATACCGACTCACTATGAAGAGTGGCTCAGATAACTTTAGAGCATCTTCAATTCAAGGCATTATGAAAAGAATTAAAGCCAAGGGGATTGAAGTTGTCATTTTTGAACCAGAACTTAAAGATACTGAATTTTTTCATTCAAAAGTTGTTACCAATCTAGAAGAGTTTAAGAAAGTCTCAGAGGTTATTGTCTCTAACAGGATGTGCAATGAACTCAATGATGTTATTGATAAAGTCTACACACGAGATCTTTTTGGAAGTGATTAGGCTAGCTTAAGGTAATATATTGTTAAGAAATAATTAAGGTAACGGTGAGTGAAAATGAAATTTTTAGTAACAGGTGAAGCTGGTTTTATTGGCTTTCACCTATCAAAGCGATTATGCTAGCAAGGCCATGTAGTTGTAAGTATAGATAACCTGAATGATTATTATGATGTTAACCCTAAGTTAACACGTTTAGCTTAGTTAGACTAATATCTTTCTGATAAATCAAGAACAGGAAAGGCTAGCTTTCGTTTTATTAAATTAGATCTTGATGGCGTTGCTTCTTTATTTACTGATGAAAAATTTGAACGTGTCATCCACTTAGCTGCTCAAGCAGGTGTTAGGTACTCAATAGAAAACCCAATGGCTTATGCGGACTCTAACCTAACTGGTCACTTATCAATTCTTGAAGGCTGTCGAAAAAACAATGTAAGGCATTTAACTTATGCTTCCTCAAGTTCAGTATATTGTTTAAATAATAAAACTCCATTTGCAACAGTGACTCTGTTGATCACCCTGTGTCTTTATATGCAGCCATTAAAAAATCGAATGAGCTAATGGCGCATAGTTACTCACACCTTTATGATATTCCAACCACTGGATTAAGGTTTTTTAATGTTTATAGTTCATGGGGCCGTCCTGATATGACACCTTTTATTTTTACAAAAAACATATTAGAAGGCGACATCATTGATATTAATAAGAATGGTGATATGTGGCGAGATTTCACCCATGTAAATGATATTGTTGGGGGTGTTGTGCGTCGTGCTGATATTATTCCTAAGCGTGATGCAGATTCGAAGGTTGAAACTGGCTCTCCAGTTACTAGTTCTGCTTCTTATTCTGTTTATAATATTGGGCATGGCTCACCAATTAATTTAATGGGTTTTGTCAAAGCGGTAGAAAATGAGCTTGGTATTGAGGCCAATAAAAACTTTAGAGGTATACAACCAGGTGACGTGTTTCAAACTTACGCTTAAGTTGAAGATTTATTTCAAGCTACAGGATACAAACCTCAAGTATCGTTAAAAAGTGGTGTCACTGAATTAGTAGAGTGGTATAAAAGTTTTATAAATGTTACAATTTTCAGTTAGCTTATTATTAATAAATAAGTCCTTAAGCATCATTTATATTTTATAAATTATAATAAATAAATACTGAGAGAAAAGCTTTTCTCCGTGACAATAATTTATAATCAATTTAATATTCAGTTATCTGTAAATAATTTAAGGACAAAAATGACAAATCAAATCACCAAAGCCGTCATCCCGGTAGCTGGCCTTGGCACTCGTATGCTGCCTGCAACCAAAGCTATCCCTAAGGAAATGTTACCTATAGTTGATAAGCCACTTATTCAATATATTGTTGATGAATGTGTTGCAGCTGGTATTAAAGAAATAGTGTTGGTCACGCATTCTTCTAAAAATGCCATTGAAAACCATTTTGATAAATCTTTTGAGCTTGAAACTACGCTTGAAAAACGTGTAAAACGTCAATTACTTGATGAAATTCAAGCTATTTGCCCCAAAGATGTCACCATATTGCACGTACGACAAGGGGAAGCAAAGGGATTAGGCCATGCGGTATTGAAAGCTCGACCTATTATTGGTAACTCGCCTTTTGTTGTGGTTTTACCTGATGTAATTTTAGATGATGCCTCAGCTAATTTAAATACTGATAACTTAGCTGCCATGCTAACTCGCTATCAAGAGGTTGGTGGCTATAGCCAAATTATGGTTGAGCCCGTCCCTATGGAATTGGTCAGTAGTTATGGTGTAGTTGATTGTGATGGACATGAATTAATACAGGGTGAATCAAAACCTATGTCGGCTATTATTGAGAAACCGGCAATTGATGAAGCACCTTCTAATCTAGCCGTTGTAGGTCGTTACGTCCTCTCTGAAAAAATTTGGGATTTATTAAAGTTGACTCCGCCTGGCGCAGGTGACGAAATTCAGCTTACTGATGCCATTGCCATGTTAATGGAAAAGGAGACTGTTGAAGCCTTTCATATGACAGGAAAATCGCATGATTGTGGCTCTAAACTTGGTTACATGAAAGCAAATGTGGAATATGCCTTGCGTCATGGAGAAATGGCTGATGAATTTAAAGAATATTTGCAAGAGCTTGTAAAAGCTTAACTGAGCAGAGGTTTTAGCTAAGGCTCCTTGAAAATGTTAAGGAGCCCAGCACAATACAGGTTCGTGATAAAGTTAGATGAATTTATCATTTATTTTTATTTGTGATGTCTGTTTCCTCTGTCGTGTCATTATTTTAGTATGATATAAAATTGAAAGGATTTCAGCTTCGTACTTTAGTGCGTAAGTTAAACACTAAAATTACCTATGAATATTCAAAAATTATCTTCGCTTGCTTTAGATGCGCAAAAACGCTCAATTATTTCATTATTTAATGATCATCAGCGTGCTAGTCAATTTTCTTTATCTGCCGCTCACTTATTTCTAGATTATTCCAAGCAAAACCTTGCTGAAAAAGAATTAAAGCAATTAATTGCCTTAGCGCAAGAAGCTGAATTATATATCAAAATAGAGCAACAATTTAGCGGTGCAAAAATTAATAATACTGAAAAACGTTCGGTGTTGCATACTGCCCTTAGAGCCCCTAAAGCTATAAAACAGCAAGTATTAGGTGAGGAACTTGCTAATGAGGTTGCCCAAGCTGAGCAGCAAATTAAAAATATTGTTGAGAATGTCCATTGCGGTAAGCTAACTAGTTATTCAGGGAAAAAGTTTACTGATGTCTTAGTTATAGGTATTGGTGGCTCATATTATGGCGTTAAAGTTGGCTTATCAGCATTAAAGCATTATCGTAATCTGTCGTTATCTGTGCATGTTATTGCCAATGTTGATGGTGGTGCATTAGAAGAAAAATTAAAAAGTTTGCGGGTAGATAGTACACTTGTGGTAGTTATATCTAAAACGTTTACTACGCAAGAGACTATGCTTAATGCTAAAGCGGTTAAAGCCTGGATGTTAGCTTCTGCTCAATCAGCAAGCAGCCAACTAAATCATTTAGGCTCGGTTATTGAAAAACAGTGGTTTGCCGTTAGTAGTAATATCAGTGCCGTTAGAGATTTTGGTATTAATGATAAGCATATTCTCCCTATGTGGGATTGGGTCGGGGGACGCTTTTCTATATGGTCTGCAGTCGGCCTACCTTTAGCGCTTGCGATTGGCTATGATAATTTTAATAAATTTAAGCAAGGTGCACACGACATGGATAGGCACTTTCAATCTGCGCACTTTAGTGAAAATATGCCAATAATGCTTGCATTGCTTGGTATATGGAATCGTAATGGCCTTAACTATCCTGGTCTGGCTATCTTACCTTATGCACATTCATTGCGTGCTTTACCAGGGTATTTGCAGCAAACAGACATGGAAAGCAATGGTAAGTCGGTTTCTGCGTCAGGTGATAAGTTAGCGTGGTTAACCGCACCAATTGTCTTTGGTCAAGAAGGCACAAATGGCCAGCATGCCTTTATGCAGTTGATGCATCAAAGTGATGATATTATTCCTACCGACTTTATTGTTTGTTTAAAAGGGCGTAGTCAATTTACTGAAAATCATAAGGTACTCGTTGCCAATTGCTTTGCACAAAGTGAAGCGTTAATGCAAGGAAAGGACTTAGCTCAGGTTAAGCGTGAGTTATCGCAAAGCAGCTTACCAGCAGCAGAAATTTCTACTTTAGCGCCACATAAAACCATGAAAGGTAATACCCCGAGTAATACTATCGTACTTGAGCAATTAACGCCTGAATCATTAGGAGCTTTACTAGCCTTGTATGAACATAAAATATTTGTTCAAGGGGTTTTATGGCAGGTTAATTCTTTTGATCAGTGGGGTGTTGAGCTAGGCAAACAGCTCGGCTCCAAGGTTTTATCGGTAATGAATGGTATAGAAGATAAGGCACTTTCAGCATCTACTCAATCTTTAATTAACAAGTTTGTACAAGCTAAAAATTAGCCTGAAATTTTTATCTAACTCTTGTAAAAAATTGGCTTAAGTGCAGTTTAGCTTTTATCTGTTTGGCAACTAATTATATTACTTTTCCCACGTTTACTCATCTTTGATGATGTTTTAGTAAATAAGTTGTCTATCATTCCTCGCGGCTTAAAGCGTATACGAGAGTTTGTAGTAAAGCAGGGCATAATTTTATCAATGATTATACTCGCCAAGATTCGGATATTTTAAACTGACATCGTGTTTGTCAGGCTTTTATTGATATTGCCAATTATTTAACTCAGAAACACAAAATAGCTATAGCGCAATTTAGTCGAGATAGCTTTCAATTACTTCATTCTGCGGGCTTTATAAGCTCATCAGCCGCGACAAACCGAAAAAGGTAATTGCTTTACTTAATATTGCGGTTCATAATTACAAAGCGCTCAATTTAGCGATTTTTTTTGCAATAGTTAACAAACATCTTGTTGATTTTGAATTATTTAGTGAAGAAATAAAAAACAACTTTAACTGTAAGTCTATTTTTTCATTACGGCTGAAATGGCTTTATCTTCTTTAGGTCTTGCGCGATAAAAAACTCATCAAAAGCCTGAGCTAGCTCATCGGTTCTCGCTAAAACCGCTAACCAATATTTTATCCTAGTGTTAGCCTCCATTGCGGTAAAATCTGTTCTGTCAGGAATTTTATTAAAGGGCAGGGAGTTAACAAATTTCTTTGATGGAGACAATAATATGGTGTTGTCATAACTGCTGGCGAGCACTTTTCTGCTTGAATTTTTATCAAACCAACCGGCTTTAGGTGTTGCACAAAAGTGTGGGTAAAGCGTTAAACCATGTGTAGTGCCGCTACTTTTTGGGTGATTAAAATCGCTTTGTCTAGCTGAATCTTTTTTAGCTTGGTTATTTAATGAAAAATCAAAATGGTAATCAATGATACCGCCATCGCGGTAAGTGCCTGTCTCAGCCCCTGCAATAGCTTTAACGCCAGACATAATTAACGGAATAGAGCCAGAAGCGAGTAGTGCTGATTTGATATTATCAGCGTTTAAATCACAATAAACACTATCAAAGTGATAGGGATCGTTAATGGTTAAGGTACTGCTTGGGCTTGTAAAAACATAACGTTGATATTGGCTGTTAAGCAGACGCCTATTAAATTTATTTACTAAGATACTACTCACTAAACCAGTACCTTGAAGCAGCTTGTTATCAAAAGCCGTTAAGCCATTACATTTAGCAACGAGAAAGTGCGCTTTAAAAATTTTATTGTTAATTACTTCACTTGCGCCGTTGTCAGCAAATAAATCATCAACAATTTCAAGGGCATTGTTAGAAATTTCTTCCGGTGTTGGCTTTGTTGAGTAGCTTGTATTGGCATAGGTATAAGCAAGGCGCTTAATTGCCTCAACAGGCTCTTTTTGACACAGAGCCGCTGCTCTAAAGGCACCAGCGCTTGAGCCAATCAGATTTAATTCGCTGCTGCGGTCTTTAAAAAAATGACCAAACAGGTATTTATCTAAACCAAATAAAGTAAACCACTTTGGTCCGCCGCTAGCCCCGAGAAAGTTAGTAAATAGCTCTTGTTTGAAACCGTGTGCTTGAATAGTTTTTAGTGCAGTTTTTCCTGCGTATATGTCTAACATTTATCTAAGAGTACCTTGCTAAATGATATTAATTTAACTGATAATCCGAACTGTGATCAGCGTTAAATAAGGTTTGATAAAGCCGGGTGGCATAATCATCGGTCATACCGGCAATATAATCAGCAATGATACGCTCTGGGTTTTCTTGATGATCAACTGCATGTTGCCATCGTTTAGCGCTGTTAGAGGGGAGTAGGCGTAATGGATCTGAAGATAAGGCTTCAAATAACTCCATCACTATCTGCTGACCTCTATATTCAAGGCGCTGTAGGCTGGTTAATTTAATAACATACTCGTAAACAAAGTCCTTAAATACTTTTAGTGCTTGTGCAGTTTGTTTTGATAAAGTGGCATTGTAACGCAGTAATGGCTCTTCAAAATCAATACCGTCTTGTTCGTTTAAATCCGTTATTTTTATAGCGGTTATTAAGTAGTTAACCAAGCCACCAATGGCATCTTTTTGTCGGTGATGATGCTCGCTGAAGAGTTTATCCGTTAATGTCTTGCTATAACCTTGCAGCCAAGCATCGTCAATTAACACTAATTTCTCGATAACTTCACGCTCAAAATCATTACGATTAACCACTCTGGTTACAATGGCGTCTTCTAAATCATGAATGCCATAAGCAATATCGTCAGCCAGCTCCATAATTGAACAATCTAAGGATTTAAATTGCGTTTTAAAATGTTTATTTTTATCAGGTAAAATACGTGATTGAAACAAGGCTCTGTCATTTTTACCAAGGGGCTCGAGCACCCATTGAAGAATATCTTTATCGTCAAGATATATACCTTTAGGGGGGTGCCAGTCGCCGGCTTTTAATTGGCGAAAATTATCAACCTCTTCGCGGTTGCTATTATTGTCTAACTCTGACAAAAATTGCGGATACTTTATTAATCCAAGGATAGTGCGACGACTTAAATTCATACCGTAGTGTTCACTAAAGGTCTCTAACCGGGCTACTATGCGCAATGTTTGTCCATTTCCTTCAAAACCGCCATGGTTACGCATCATGTAATGCAAGGCAACTTCGCCACCATGACCAAAAGGTGGGTGACCAATATCATGAGCTAAACATATGGTTTCAATTAAGCTATCGCTTGCCGGGAATATGGCGTTACTTAACTCTGGGTACTTACAACGTAGTTGTGCAGTAATACCTGAGCCTATTTGGGCTGCTTCTAAAGAGTGTGTTAGGCGAGTACGATAAAAGTCACTTTGACCACTGCCCATGACCTGGGTTTTAGATTGTAAGCGACGAAAAGAAGCTGAATGTAATATTCTCGCTCTATCTCGCTGAAAGGGATCGCGATGGTCTTGCTGTCTATTAGTGACTTTTTTAAGTCGCCTTGCTAACCAAACATCACTTATTGTCATCGATACCAACCATAACATAACACTTTGAAGTTATTATAAGTTACCTCATTATGTTGAGTAACTTAAGTAGAAATTAAGTATTTATTTCGTTAAAAGCGATTTTTCACTAATGCGCTTGGCTTTTATTTGTTATGTTGCTCAGAGAAGGGCGAAGCTAATCGCAACTCACCTTGGTGAATAACTTTGTATCAACACCCTAACTATCAAGACCTTAAGCATTGGCGATAAAAATAGCGCGTTTGGGGGCAGGGTAGCCTTCTATGGTTTTACTTTCATCATTTGGATCAAGGAAATCTTCTAAAGACTCGCTATCAACCCAGTCGGTTTTTCGTTGTTCTTCTAAGGTAGTAATTTCTGTATTTACCAAGCGGACATTACTAAAACCACACCGTTCTAACCATGCGCACATTGCTTTTTCACTAGGTAAAAACCAAACATTACGCATTTTTGCATACCGCTCCCCTGGTACAAGTACGGTATTTTCGTCACCATCGACAATCAGGGTTTCTAATACCAATTCCCCCCCCTTAACAAGTTGGGCCTTTAATTGATAGAGAAAATCAATAGGTGATTTACGGTGATATAAAACTCCCATAGAGAAAACCGTGTCAAAAGCTTTTAATTGAGGAAGTTGCTCTATACCTAAGGGTAAAAGATGTACTTGCTCATCTTGAATGAAGTGCTTTACCGCATTAAATTGCATTAAAAATAGTTGTGTTGGATCGATACCAACGACAAACTTTGCACCTGCGCCACGCATACGCCATAAATGATAACCACTACCACAACCGACATCAAGCACGTACTTGTTTGATAAATCACTGATATGTTTTGCTAAACGATCCCATTTAAAATCGCTGCGCCATTCGGTATCTATATGCAAACCATGAATATGGTAGGGGCCTTTTCGCCAAGGTTTGAATTTTTTCATCAAATTTTCAAGACGCTTATAATCGCCTTGATTTAAATCACCTGATTCCCCCACCTTGACCTTATGCTTTATATCTACAACAGACTCTTTTTTGATGCTAGGTAAAGCGTCTAGGGTTTTTTGCCAATGCTTATATTCACCATGTAAGTTATTTTGCTGCCAATCGCTTAGTTGTGCCGGCAGCGTGTTTAGCCAATGACTTAAACGGTTGCTGGCTATTTTTTGATAGAAGGGGTTAAAATGGCTCATAATATTAGTGTCGTCTTTTGGGCGCTATGCAGCTGTGCTGAATGTCTAGTTAGTTCGGATAAGTTATTTTATGGCAATAAGTGAAGTGAAATTAAAGCATTGAAACCAAGGTGAAATATATTGAAATCCGGCCTTGTTTAACCTTGCTTTGTGCACTTCAACTGAATCTGTTAGCATCACCTTTTCAAGAGCAGTGCGCTTTTGCGCTACTTCTAATTCACTGTATCCATTATCTCGTTTGAAACTGTGGTGTAAGTCAATAAGTATTTCGTCTGTTACCTTGTCTTCGGCAGTTATTTTTTCAGAAAGCACTAATAAGCCTCCAGGGTTCAAACCTTGGGCTATTTTGTTCAACAATGCTTGTCGCTGAGATTTTTCGATAAATTGCAGGGTGAAGTTTAGCACCACCATAGAAGCATTTTCGATATTAACCTCTTGAATATTTCCTTCAATAATCTCAACAGGGGTATTTCCTTTAAAAGCCTCAACATGCATCTTACAGCGTTTAACCATGTCAATCGAATTATCAACACCAATAATGTTGCAACCCTTAGCCGTTATTCCTTTGCGCATTGCTAGAGTAGCGGCCCCTAGAGAACAACCTAAGTCATAGATATTACTGTTGTTTTGTACAAATTTTTGGCTTAGTCTACCAATATTGTCAATAATAGTATTATAGCCGGGCACAGAACGAGAAATCATGTCCGGGAAAACTTCGACGACTTGCGCGTCAAAAGTAAAGTTCTTTACTTTTTTGTGTGCTTGAGAGTAAATTAAATCGGTATCAGAATTATGCATTTTATTTGCTATATTCACTATTATGTTGAGTTACAATACTGGCTTATTTTAACTGATCTCATTAGCAAGGCTATATTTATAGGGTATTTTTTTGAATTTTTTTTATAAACAGACCAAATACATTATTTTTACTACCTTGTTTTTGGCTTCCTTGCTAGGACAATCTTTTGCTCAGCAACAAGCAATCGATTTACATCAAGCCCATGCTGCAAAGGGACAAAAAATTACCTCTGCTGACTTTAGGCAACCGATAACCATTGCAATAAACAAGACCTCGTTTCCCTACCATTCATTAGATAAAGAGGGACGTGCAGTTGGCATTATGCCAGATATGTGGCGTTTATGGGCCAAAAAGCAAAGCGTAGAAATAAAGTTTGTTGTGCTTCCTTGGTTAGATACCTTAAAAGAAGTGAGCTTGGGTAATGTTGATATCCATGCCGGCCTCAGTATTATTGATTCTAGGCGCAATTCACTGAGCTTTAGCAAACCAATTTTTTCAATATACACCCACCTTTATGTTCATCAGCAACTTAATACGGTTGATAGTTTAAGTGACTTAAAGCCCTATAGTATTGGGGTTGTTAAAGGCTCTGCGCACATAGAAATATTACAAAAGTACTACCCAGACTTAGCATTAAAAACCTATGATAATCGCCATGAACTTTATCGTGCAGCATTAAATCATGAGATTCTAGTTTTTACAGGGCTCGAAAAGTTAGCCGATAATTTTACTGATTATGAAGATTTACGGCGACGTTTTCCAGTGCATAAAGTTTTACGTTATCAGCAAGGAGAATATGGTGTAGCGGTAGCGAAAGACAAAAATAACTTGTTAGCATTCATAGAGCAGGGTTTTGATAAAATCTCAAGACAAGAAAGTGCCATGATAGAGCGAAAATGGCTTGGTTTAGATAAGCAAAAGGATAGCTTACTGGTTACCTTCTCATCACATTACCCACCTTATATGGGTGTTAGCCCTTCAGGTGAGCCCCAAGGTTTATTTATTGATTTATGGCGTTTATGGTCAAAAAATACCGGCATTAATATTGAATTCGTCGCCCGTGATTTTGATCAAGCGATAGACCTTGTCGCTCAGCAGAAGGCTGATGTTCTGATGGCGTATCCAGATAATAATAAATTACTCGATAATACTATAAGCGCAAATGCTATTTATCTGTCAAATGCACAAGTATATGTCAGTAAAAACCTACAAGATATTACCGGTAATCAAATAGAAACTATTGAGCCATTTCTTAATGGCTCAGGGGATGAATTGATAGGAGTATGGCAAAAATCTACCATAAAAGGGCTATTATTAGCTCGCTATCCTAAGCTCAATGTACGTTTTTATAGCAGTATCAATGCGATGCTCAGTGCTGCGGAAATGGGTGAAATATCTGGTTTTGTTGGTTTAGTTGATATTATCAGTGCTCGGTTAGTGCAGAGTAATTTACAAGGTTTTTTTTATCGACTCGATTCACCTAAGATCCCTATTAACCTATCGCCAGTTATTTATCAAGATAACAGTAAATTGAAAGAGATTATTGATAAGGGATTTGCTGATATAGACATCAAGTCATTAGTTAATTTAGAAAAACGTTGGCTCAACAACGAGCTTGGAGAGCATCATTATAAAAAACTGGCACAAAAAATAACCCTCAATGAGGAAGAGTCTGCTTTTATCGCTAAAAATACCGTCATCAATATGGGGATAATTGAAGATTTATCGCCGGTAGAGTTTTTAGATGATACAGGTAATTTTTCTGGTATTAATCGTGATGTTATTAACTTAATTCAAGATAAAACCGGTCTTAAATTTAATTATGTCGCTTATGATAGCTGGCAGACATTATATGAAGCACTGTTAAATAATGATATTGATATGCTAGGTAGCATTACCCCTACCGTTGAGCGTCAACAACTTATTGCTTTCACTGAGAGTTACTGGCAAATGCCTTGGGTTATGGTACACCCACAATATTTTGGCAGAAAAACAAAGCTTGAAGATTTTTATGGCAAACAAGTAGCCATTGTTAAGGGCTATTACTTACTTTCAAAATTAAGAAAAGAACACCCGCTAATTACTTTTAAAATAGTAGATACTCGGGAGCAGGCATTAATAGCACTTCAGCAAGAGAGTGTCGAAGGCTTTATTACCACAATGGCTACTGCAACGCAGTTATTAAAGCAAGAAAGTATTGTTACCTTAATGATATCTATGATGGAAGGGGTGAGTTTAGAAAAGAGTCACTTTGGTATCACCAAAAAATTACCTTTGTTAAAAGACATTATTAATAAAGCACTGTTATCGATATCAGAAAAAGAAAAACAAGCGATATATGATAATTGGTTTACGCTTGCTATTAAAACGGGTTTAGATAAGAACGTGGTGTTACAAGTTGGCGCGCAAATTGGTGTCATCATACTTTTAGTGCTTGGAGTTATTGTGATGTGGAACAGACGCCTACAAGTTGAAATAAAGCATCGTGAGCAACTTGAGAAAATTATGAAGCATATGGCGACACATGATGAATTAACTGGGCTTGCCAATAGAGTACTGTTAAAAGACAGGTTGACTAACGCTATTGCATTTCATCAGCGACAAGCCTTAAAAATGGCGGTTTTATTTATTGATTTAGACGGCTTTAAAAATATTAATGACACTTATGGCCATGATGTTGGTGATGAGTTATTGCAGCAAGTAGCGCAGCGCTTACAGGGTTGTGTCAGAAGCTCTGATACTGTGGTACGTTTTGGCGGTGATGAGTTTGTTTTATTATTGACCGGTTTGCATAGTTCTAACGAAGCAGCTTATGTCGCCGAAAAAGTGTTAAAACTAATGCATAAAGAGTTTGAATTATCAAAAACCAATGCTTTTGTTGGTTGCAGTATTGGGGTTGCCATGTATCCAGATGATGGTGATAATGATACTGACTTACTTAAAATTGCCGATACCATGATGTATAAGGTTAAAGCCGCAGGTAAAAATCACTATATGTTTCATTAATGATAAGCTTCTCATATAAAGTTTCTTTCTTTTTGTCATTGAAAGCTGCTAACCAAGGATATATTAACTAGCAGCTAAACTTTTCATAATCTGACTTGATTTAACGATTGTCAGCGTAGATATTCGATTTTGTTTAACTATAGCCAGTTTGTTATGCTGTAAAATCTTCGTATCCGCTTGTTCTATGGTGACATTCATATTCTTTGCTTTATAATGTCGGAAAAAATTATCATAACGAGCAGTCAAAAGGCGCTCGTTACTATATTTAGACATCATTAGTAAGGCAGAATAGATGCGTAGTCTTTATTGTGGTGAGGTGAATGAATCTCACATCGGACAAGAAGTAACTTTATGTGGTTGGGTGAATAAACGTCGTGATTTAGGCGCGGTGATCTTTTTAGATTTACGCGACCGTGAGGGGATAGTGCAAGTTGTTTATGATCCTGATTTACCAGATGTTATTACCAAAGCGAATACGCTACGAAATGAGTTTTGTGTACAAATTAAAGGTAAAGTTCGAGCACGTCCTGCAGGCCAAGTGAATAAAGACATGAAAACCGGTGCTATCGAAGTGCTAGGTTTAGATTTGACTATCTTAAATAAATCTGCACCATTACCGCTTGATTCTAATCAGGTTAATTCAGAAGAGCTTCGTCTTAAATACCGCTATCTTGATTTACGCCGTAGTGAAATGACTGAGCGTTTACGCTTTCGCGCAAAAGTAACCTCTGCAGTACGTAGTTCGCTAGAAAAGCAAGGTTTTCTTGATATTGAAACACCTATTTTAACCGCTGCCACACCTGAAGGTGCCCGTGATTATTTAGTACCAAGTAGAACCCATAAAGGGCAATTCTTTGCACTGCCGCAATCACCACAATTGTTTAAACAATTATTAATGATGTCAGGGATGGAACGTTACTATCAAATTGTTAAATGTTTCCGTGATGAAGATTTACGTGCTGATAGACAACCAGAGTTTACTCAAATAGATATTGAAACCTCGTTCATGAGCTCTGAGCAAGTCATGGCAGTAACGGAAACAATGATCCGTGAATTATTCAAAACCATGCTTGATGTTGATTTAGGTGAGTTCCCGCGCATGCCATATTCTGAGGCGATGTCTCGTTTTGGTAGTGATAAGCCGGACTTACGTAACCCATTAGAAATTATCGACGTTGCCGACATTGTCAAAGACGTTGAATTTAAGGTGTTCTCTGGCCCTGCTAATGATGACAAGGGTCGGGTTGCGGTTATTTGTGTTCCTCAAGGTGCGGCTAAGTTTTCACGTAAAGGTCTTGATGAATTAACTAAGTATGTTGGTATTTATGGTGCCAAGGGCATGCCTTGGTTAAAAGTCAACGATGTTGAAGCTGCCTTAGCAACTGGTAGCGAGGGTTTGCAATCGCCTATCCTTAAGTTCTTAGGTATTGAGCAAGTTACAGCATTACTTGAACGTACTAATGCTAAAAGCGGTGACATTATTTTCTTTGGTGCGGATCAATACGGTGTTGTTTCTGAATCTCTCGGCGCTTTACGTCTTAAACTCGGTGAAGACTTAGCGTTACTTGAAGGCGATTGGAAACCTTTATGGGTAGTTGACTTCCCAATGTTTGAAGAAGTGGATGGTCAACTGCACGCTATTCACCACCCATTTACTGCGCCAACCAACCTTAGTGCTACAGCATTAGAAGCAAATCCAGTTGGTGCCCTTTCTGATGCCTATGATATGGTATTAAATGGTTGCGAGCTTGGCGGCGGCTCTGTACGTATTCATGATCAAGAAATGCAAGCAGCTGTCTTTAGAATTTTAGGTATAAGCGATGAAGAAGCACAAGAGAAATTTGGTTTCTTACTTGAAGCACTGCAATACGGTGCGCCACCACATGCCGGTTTAGCCTTTGGCTTAGATCGTCTTGTCATGTTAATGACTGGTGCTAGTTCGATTCGTGATGTCATGGCTTTTCCAAAAACGACGACAGCAGCCTGTCCGTTAACAAATGCTCCGGGTAATGCTAACCCTGAACAACTTGTTGAGTTAGGTGTGGCGACAATTGTTGATGAAAAAGAAGCTTAGCAATAATTTTCGTCTACTAAACACTCGTCTATAAAGTGAAAGTATTTTACTTGTGACAATAAAAAAGCGTATTGTGTGCTAAGCATCAATGCGCTTTTTTAGTCGCTAAGTAACAGTGCATTTATTCCACCCCGAGTTAAATATGATAAAAAACGGACAATATGAGCATTATTTTAGGGATTGATCCCGGTTCACGCATAACGGGTTATGGCGTAATAAAAAAAGAGGCTCGACAATTCACTTATTTAGGTAGTGGTTGTATCAAAGCATTTGCACCGATAAACGCAGGCGAAGAGGAAGACTTTAGTCAACGATTACAAACTATTTTTGCAGGCGTATCTGAGCTTATAATCCAATTTAAGCCTGAGCTCTTTGCGATTGAACAAGTTTTTATGGGGGTAAATCCAGGCGGTGCCCTCAAGTTGGGGCAAGCGCGAGGCGCAGCAATTGTTGCTGCCACTAATAAGGGCTTATCCGTTGCAGAATACTCAGCCAGACAAATCAAACAAGCAGTGGTTGGCACTGGTGCTGCCGATAAAGCACAGGTTCAGCATATGGTAAAAAATATTTTAAACTTGCCGGGTACGCCACAAGCCGATGCCGCAGATGCTTTAGCTGTTGCATTATGTCACGGCCATAGTCAAGATTCACTCAATAAAATGGTTGGCCAAGTCACTAAGACCGTTCGGGGTAGGTTACGATAAATCATACCTTAATGTCATAAAGCTAATGCAAAGTGACGAAATGATTGCTTAGCACCTTGCATCGGCATCAATGCTCAATTGACTAAGCAATTGATGTTGAATAAATTCACAATAGTCTCTTGGCTTTTTGCAAATCATATTGGCTAGCATCTTTACTGTATATATATATAGTGTTAGTATCAAAAACATTAATAACACTCGTAGGTATTTAATGTGATTGGTCGATTACGTGGCACATTAGTTGAAAAAATCTCCCCTGAAATATTGATAGAATGTGCTGGTGTTGGCTACGAAGTTACCATGCCGATGACTAGCATTTATGCTTTGCCAGAGCTTGAGCAACAAGCAACTATTTATACCCATTTTGTTGTCCGTGAGGATGCGCAACTACTTTATGGTTTTGCTAATAAGGTTGAACGGAAATTGTTTCGCCTATTGATTAAGGTTAATGGTGTTGGTCCTAAATTAGCCTTAGCGATACTGTCAAATATGTCTGCCGATCAATTTGTTAGTTGCGTCAGACATGATGATGTCACAGCCATTGTTAAAATACCTGGCGTTGGTAAAAAAACGGCTGAGCGATTACTGATTGAAATGCGAGACAGGTTAAAAGATTGGCAATCTCAGCAAATTAACTCGGTAGTAAATAGTGATGATGCTATGCCAGAGCAGCTATCGAGAGAGCTTAATAACGAAACAACTTTTATCAGTGATAATAAAGGCGACGCCATTAATGCTCTAGTATCCCTTGGTTATAAACAAGTTCAAGCAGATAAAGCGGTAAAAGCAGTATATAATCCTGGTATGTCGAGCGAAGATATTATTCGCGATGCATTAAAGTCTATGCTTTAGCATTCAAGTCTATGCTGAGGTATGATGAAAGCGCAATTAAATTGTTAAGTACGGGAAAAGCCAACCATGATTGAAGCGGATCGCTTAATTGAGCCAGTTGCAACCATTGAAGATGAAAGTGTCGATCGTGCTATTAGGCCTAAGATGTTGCAAGACTATACCGGTCAAGCCCATGTTAAAGCACAAATGGAAATATTTATTCCAGCGGCCAGAAATCGCGGTGAACCATTAGATCATTTACTTATTTTTGGTCCACCTGGCTTAGGGAAAACCACGCTGGCTAATATCGTTGCCAATGAAATGGGCGTCAATATTCGTACTACTTCTGGGCCGGTACTGGAAAAAGCGGGTGATTTAGCGGCACTCCTTACCAATTTAGAAGAAAATGATATTCTTTTTATCGATGAGATCCATCGCTTAAGCCCTGTGGTAGAAGAAGTACTTTACCCAGCAATGGAAGATTATCAGCTTGATATTATGATTGGCGAAGGGCCTGCTGCTCGCTCTATCAAACTAGACTTACCGCCATTTACGTTAATCGGTGCGACTACTCGTGCCGGTGCACTTACCTCACCACTAAGGGATCGGTTTGGTATTGTTCAACGCCTAGAGTTTTATAATGTTAGTGACTTATCTAGTATTGTCAGTCGCTCTGCGCACTTTCTCAATTTAACCATGGACGAGGATGGTGCTTATGAAGTCGCTCGACGTTCTCGTGGTACACCAAGGATTGCCAATCGTTTATTACGTCGAGTACGCGATTTTGCCGATGTTAAATCTCAAGGTGTGGTGAATCAAACTATCGCTTCGGCTGCTTTAGATATGCTTGAAGTAGATAATGAAGGCTTTGATATCATGGATAGAAAGCTTCTTCACGCTATCATCGATAAATTTATGGGAGGGCCTGTCGGTCTTGATAATGTTGCTGCCGCTATTGGCGAAGAGCGTGAAACCATTGAAGATGTATTAGAGCCATTTTTAATTCAGCAAGGCTTCTTGCAACGAACACCACGAGGGCGAATTGTCACTGATAGAGCCTATCAGCATTTTGGTATCTCGAGAAAGGATGATGTAAGCTAATCGTGTCAATTTTTTATTATTCTGTTCAGCCTAATAGATGCTTGTTGTTACGACCACATACTAGCTAAAATATTATTATTTGTTAGTTATAATTGTTTATTGTCATCTTTGCGTGAACGATTTTTCCACGCTTTAACTGTTTGATAACGCCATAACATTTGAATAGCGAAGTATCCTAGCACAGCAAAAATTACAGCAAGTACTCCACAGCCTACTAAAAATGCAGGGCCAATAGTTGATAAACTATCAAGTACCCATTGCCAATTAGCTTGAAAGGCAAATTCTTGCTCAGGCACGGCAAGTACCCATGTGCCGACTAGATAACAAGCATAAAAAATAAATGGCATGGTCAGTGGATTTGTCAGCCATACTAAAGCGATGGATAATGGTAAGTTTGCATGGAATATTATCGCAGCGCCGGCAGATAATACCATTTGAAATGGTACTGGAATAAAAGCAAAGAATAAACCGACGGCAAAAGCTTTTGCTACCGAGTGACGATTTAAATGCCAGAGGTTGGCATTGTGCAGTAAGTCGCCAAAAATCGTTAAATATTTATTTTCTTTTATTGATTTATGATCTGGCATCATACGTTTAATGGTTTTTTTGGGCATATACTTTTAAAAGTCTCTTCACTTACATTGTCTGAAATGTTATCTGAACTTTAACGCTACGATAAAGGTTCGCCTGTTTAATACTTATGGATAAGAGCCGATGTCTTTATCGGCATAAAGACGGTCTTAGCATTTACCACAAAACTTTAAAGGATTTTCTCAATATGGATTGGTGGTTATTAACATTTTTTCTTGGTGCTATATTGTCCTTGTTTTTGCCAGAAGTACCAGCAATTTTTCAGCTAATTGTACTAATTTTTATTGCTTTTGGCTGTTTTTCTCATAAAGTTTTTCGTTCAAGTTCAGGTTTTCTCATTGGGGCAGCCTGGATGTTACTTCATGCTTACTGCTATCAAAGTCAAATACCTGAAGAAATTGTCGCGCTAATGATTGCTAAGCAGACGCTGCAGATTGAAGGAGAGGTAGTTAGTTTACAGTCAAAACAAACAAAGAACTCAGGTGACAGTGCTATTGTGTTATCAAATAAAACACAAAAACAAACTGTGCGGTTTAATGTTAAGTTAGACAAAATCAATGATTATCCACTAGCTCGTCCTTTATATGTTCGCTTAAGTTGGAAAAACGCGCAATTTACCATAGCTCAAGGTCATCAGCTAAGTCTGCAGGTTAAATTAAAACCTGCTCACGGTTTAGCAAATTTAGGTAGCTTCCATTACGCTAGCTGGTTAACGGCCAATTATATCGCAGCAAGCGGTTACGTGGTTAACCCTAAGAGTCATAAACGAAAGCACAAGCAAAACACAAAACTAGATAAGACTCAGGCGGCTTTTGTCATTAAAAAGAATGAGGTCTTATTAAAAAATAGCACCATCAGGCAGCAATTATATGACCAATACATCAGCTTAATACCAAGCCATCAACTTAGCCCAATTTTATTAGCGTTAGCTTTTGGTGAGCGTGGTCTTCTTGGGCCAGCGCATTGGCAAACTTTACAAACTACCGGTACCAGTCATTTAATTGCTATTTCTGGGCTGCATATTGGTTTACTTGCTAGCGGCGTGTTTTATATTATGATTACGCTGGTGCGTTATCTACCTATTAAAACTTCTAAGTGGCAAAGTTATAATGCCATGTATTTGGCTATTTTTACTAGCCTAGTTTTTGCGACCATCTATGCCTATTTAGCAGGGTTTTCTTTACCAACAGAGCGTGCCCTTGTGATGTTATTGCTTTTTTGGTTAAGTAGGCTAGTAGGGATAACGCTATCAATGCCGCGTTTGTTATTGATTACTATATTTATTGTAATAAGCATTAGCCCATTTAGCTTATTAACCATTAGCTTTTGGTTATCATTCTATGCAGTTATTATTATTTTCTTAACGTTATGGCGTTTTAAAGCTTGGTTAACACGGGGCAGTGCCTTACTTCGTTTGGGTAAGGGCTTAATGCTAATACAGCTGTCATTAACTTTAATGTTGGTTCCGATTACAGCGATTGCTTTTCAGCAGATTTCGTTAGTCAGTTTGGCTGCTAATATTTTTGCCGTGCCTTGGATGAGTATTATCACCATTCCGAGCGCATTATTATCGGTTTTTTTTGTCTTGATAGATGAAGTAATGGCTCAATGGCTTATGGCTATCTCATTGCAATCATTAAGCTGGCTTTGGCAATATTTGTCAATACTAAGTGAGTTACCTTACGCCAGCGTTAAACTGACCTTAAAAGAGCAACGCATCGTCTTAATGGTCGGTATGATAATCTTTATGCTGAGCTATTTTCCGGTAAAATTCGGTGACAATAATCAGAGAGACTACCTTGGTCTAGTAAAAGTAATGTCATTTATCTTGCTTTGCGCGTTACCGTTTTATAGTTTATTGAGAGTAGCAGCCACCAATATTAATCAGCAAGTTAACAGCAACTTTGAGTCTACATGGCAAGTGGTTTTTTTTGATGTTGGTCAAGGCTTATCTGTACTAATAAAGCGTAATGATCGAGTTGTGCTCTATGATACCGGTGCATATTATGCCAGTGGTTTTAATATGAGCGAGGCGGTGATATTGCCTTATTTGCAATATGAAGGCATTAATAAAATAGATAAAGTCATTATCAGCCACAGTGATAACGATCATGCTGGCGGTCTTGAAGTATTGAGTAATAACATCATTATTGATGAAATTATCACTAGTGATACTGGGATAAGTAAAAGACCAGTAAAAACTTGTTTTCGGGGAAATGACTTTATTTGGCAAGGGCTAAAATTTGAAGCCTTATCGCCAACTATTGAGGCGATAACTAATAATGACCTAGCATCGAAACCTAGTAAAAATGATAACTCTTGTGTTATCAGAGTTTCAGATAGTCATGGCAGAGCTGTATTGCTTGTTGGTGATATTTCCAGTAAGGTTGAGCGTAATTTACTGAGTAAATTCCCTAAGCTTTCTGCCGATATTTTACAAGTACCACATCATGGCTCTAAAACTTCATCTGGTAGCGATTTTATCAAACAAGTTTCTCCTGCTATTGCCGTAGTGAGTGCAGGTTACTTAAATCGTTGGCATATGCCCGTTAAGGCAATAGAACAACGCTATTTAGAGGAAAATATTAAATTACTCAATACAGCTCAATTGGGTCAAATAATTATCACTATTGATGAAGATGGTATAAATAGCCGCAGTTTTGTTAATGATTTTAAACCTTTTTGGTTCAAGCATTAGTCTTTTTTCTGTTACTTAGTTGTCAAAGTCGAGTTTTAGTTGGCTGTATGTGCGATTCGCGTTAAAATGATTTTTTTAAAAGTAAGTATTGTTAATGATTTAACAACTTTTCTTTAGATCCATAATTACTCGAGTAACCATCATTCATGGCTCCACCTTCAAAAAACAATGCCTTACTTTCTACTAGCAAAATTGATGCAAAGACTTGGCAAAACTTCAAACGATTAGTCAGTTACGCAAAACCTTATAAATTAGGCTTTGTTGTCGCGATATTGGGTATGCTCGGTTATGCTGCAATCGACGTTTACTTTTTATCTAAACTGCAGCCGCTTATTGATGAAGGTTTGACTGGGGCTAATGAAAGCTTTATGAAGTGGGCGCCGATATTTATTGTTGTTGCCTTTATCGTTCGCGGCTTAGCGCATTTTGTTGCTAATTATTGTTTAGCATGGGTAGGCAATAATGTCGTTGCCGATTTAAGGCAGAAATTATTTGAACACATCATGACAATGCCCGTTGCTTTTCATGATAAACAATCAACCGGTGCGCTTATCTCGAAAATAACATTTGATACCGAGCAGGTACTAAATTCTGTAAGTAAGTCTATCTTAACTATGGTTCAGCAAAGTGCGTTTGTTATTGGCTTGATAGGGTTGATGTTTTATCAAAGTTGGCAATTATCAGTGATTTTTTTATTAGTTATTCCTGTCATTGCCTTGATTGTTAGTATTGTTTCGAAACGTTTTCGCAAGGTCAGCAAAAATATTCAGGGTGCGATGGGAGACGTAACTACAGCGGCAGAGCAAACCTTCAATGGTCATAAAGTCGTCATAACTTTTGGTGGTCAGCAACGTGAATTTGAGCGCTTTGGTAAAATTAATAAACGTAACCGTCAACAACGTATGAAAATGATGGCGACAAAGTCTGCTAGTGTACCGATTATTCAGGTAATCGCATCGTTTGCCTTAGCGTTTGTCTTTTATGCCATCACCTCTGATACCCTACGAAACTCTATTTCTCCTGGTACATTTGTCAGTGTTATTTCTTATATGACTATGCTGCTTAGACCGTTAAAAATGTTAACTAATGTTAATGCCGAATTTCAACAAGGTATGGCAGCTTGTGTCAGTATTTTTTCGATACTCGATCATGAAAAAGAAAAAGATACTGGCAAGAAAACACTTGAAAAAGCTTCT
The DNA here is from genome assembly GCA_040779365.1 of Colwelliaceae bacterium MEBiC 14330. GTDB lineage: Bacteria > Pseudomonadota > Gammaproteobacteria > Enterobacterales > Alteromonadaceae > Colwellia. The sequence continues at coordinate 68,160 of JBFONR010000001.1, read as the reverse complement.
GGTGCGTTATCTTTTCATCATGTTGATTTTGCTTATGAAAAACCTGACCAAGCCCTAGATAAAAATCAGCAGGGTAAGCTTGCGTTAAATGATATTTCTTTTGATTTAGCCCCTGGTGAAACTTTGGCGCTGGTTGGTCGATCTGGTAGTGGCAAGTCAACAGCCAGCTCCTTGTTGTTGCGTTTTTATGATGCAAGCCATGGTGAGATACTAATTGACGGTACCAATATTGAAGAATATAAATTAACAGATTTACGTAAACAATTTTCTTATGTATCTCAACAGGTTGTGCTTTTTAATGATAGCTTGGCTAACAATATTGCTTACGGCAAACCTCAGGCAAGCAAAGCTGAAATCATTGCGGCTGCTAAAAGTGCCCATGTGATGGAGTTTGCCCAAGAGATGGAGCATGGCCTTGAAACGAATATTGGTGAAAATGGCGCATTGCTTTCTGGCGGTCAAAGACAACGTGTTGCTATTGCGCGTGCGCTTTTATGCGATACGCCATTTTTAATTTTAGATGAAGCGACAAGTGCGCTAGATACTGAATCAGAGCGTCATATTCAAGATGCGTTAAACACTTTGCAGCAGAACCGTACCTCAATTGTCATTGCACATCGTTTATCAACCATTGAAAATGCCGATAAAATTATTGTTATGGAACAAGGTAAAATTGTTGAACAAGGTAATCATAATACTTTATTGGCAAAGCAAGGTGCCTATGCGCAATTACATCGTTTTCAATTTGATTCATAATCCTATATGTTAAGGCCATACTTTAGCGTGTATTATAAGGGAACATGCCATGCGTATCATTGAAAAAGTATGGTTTGAAGGTCACACAGCCAAGTGGTTATTGGTTCCTTTGTTATTACCATTATCTGCTTTGTTTTGGCTAATTAGTTTAGTAAGGCGTTATAGCTATAAAATAGGCTTAGCAAAAAGTAAGCAAGTCAAAAAACCTGTTATTGTTGTTGGTAATATTAGTGTTGGTGGCAATGGTAAAACACCTATGGTGATTTATTTGGTTGAGCTAACGCGCTCACTTGGTCATACTCCCGGCGTTATATCGAGAGGATATGGTGGGCAAGCCCCTTATTACCCTTATTTACTCTCTGAAAAATCAACAGCTGCTCAGGCAGGTGATGAGCCTATACTCATTAAACAACGCTGTCGAGTGCCTGTCGCCGTTGGCAGTGATCGCCTTGCCAGTGCACAGTTATTAATTGAGCAAGGTTGTGATGTCATTATTAGTGACGATGGCCTGCAACATTATCGTTTATCGCGAGCATTAGAATTAATTATTGTTGATGGTAAACGTTTATTTGGTAATGGCTTTTTGTTACCCGCAGGACCTTTACGGGAAGGGCTTTGGCGTTTATTAACAGCTGATTTAGTTCTTTTCAATGGTCAACAACCAAAGCGTAAATATACAGAAAAACCAGCGCTAACAATGAATTTAGCTGCAACCGAACTTTGTCATTTACAGTCTAATAAACGCGTAAGCTTGATAGATTTTCTTGCACAATATGCTCGGGTAAATGCGATTGCAGGCATTGGCTCTCCCGCTCGATTTTTTGCCACATTACAAGCTAATAACTTTACCATTAACTCAGCAAAAGGATATGTTGACCATCACGCCTTTACCCTTGCTGATTTTCAGGAGTTTGATGATAATATACCGCTATTAATGACAGAAAAAGATGCGGTGAAATGCCAAAGCTTTTGCAAAAGTAATTGGTGGTATTTACCTGTTGATGCCTGTTTTAGTAAAGCAGAGCAGAAAGTAATACGTGATAAAATTAATGCTGTTATATCTACAGCGATGATAAATAATGAATTAGAGAGAAGTTAATATGGCTTTTGATACAAAATTAATGGATATTTTAGCGTGTCCAGTGTGTAAAGGAAAATTAGAGTATGATAAAGCAGCAAAGGAGCTAATTTGCAATTTTGATCGTCTTGCATTTCGTATAGAAAATGATATTCCAGTGCTGCTTGAAGGTGAAGCACGAGAAATTCACTCACATCAGTCAGCTGATTAAGGTAACAAATCATGTCTATGAGTCAAACACAAAAGACAAAGTTTACCGTTGTTATTCCGGCAAGATTTGAATCTTCACGATTGCCAGGTAAAGTGCTTGCTGATATTCACGGTAAACCAATGATTCAGTGGGTTGTAGAAAAAGCAAAATTAAGCGGTGCCAATAAAGTTATTGTCGCCACCGATAATGATGAAGTCGCGGCAATTGTTAGCGGTTTTGCTGGTGAGGTATGTAAAACCCGAGCTGATCATCAATCAGGTACTGAGCGACTCGCTGAAGTGATGGAGCAATATCGGTTTAGCGATGACGAAATTATTGTTAATGTCCAAGGCGATGAGCCCTTTATTCCGCCAGAGAATATCAGTCAGGTAGCCGATAATTTAGCTAATCAACAACTTGCTCGCATGTCGACATTGGCAATTAACATTGATTCTGTTGAAGAAGCTTTTAATCCTAATGCGGTCAAGGTGTTATTAGATAAGGACGGTTACGCATTATATTTTTCTCGTGCAACTATCCCTTATGATAGAGAACGATTCTTAACGGCAAAAGCTAGCACAGATGCCAACATTCGTGCTATCGGAGATTTTTATTTACGCCATGTTGGGATTTATGCTTATCGTGCCGGCTTTATCAAAGATTATGTCAATTGGCCAACCAGTAACTTAGAACAAATAGAAGCACTTGAGCAATTGAGGGTTTTATATCAAGGAGAAAAAATTCATGTGGCTGTCGCAAAAAGCCATGTACCCGTTGAAGGGGTTGATACACCTGAAGATTTAGTCAAAGCGAGGGAGTATGCCGCTAGTTTAGTCTAACCTTTTCTTGTCTTGTACCACCAAACTTATAAGTTATTAAACTCATTAGTGTTTTATCTTAGCAATATTCAGGATTGTTGCTAAGATAAATACTGTTTCAAAGATGAAAAAGCCATCAAAAATATGAAACAATTTGAGTAAATAATAAATAAGATTAATAAAAATAAGGACTTACTATGTCAGAGACAAGCTTACCTAGTCTACCTCAGGATGATACAGCCGAGGGCCAGAAAAATCGCGCTTTTCAACTGTCGGTTGCTAAAACAAAATATAATTATATGTCTTCTTATTTAGAAGGCGTACCTTTATCTGCAGATGTACCGAAAGGGGAAGAGTTCTCCCTTGAATATAAAGCCGGTGTTTTACCGGTATTCCTTGCTTTAGCCGATAATTTTAAAAATAATGTCATTGAATTATTGGAAAAAGAGCTAAAAGGTGATCTTGATGAGGATATCTTCAAAGAAATCGAAGCAAGCTATAAAAATCTTGAGCATTTGAGTATTATTCATCTTCAAGACGATGTTAAATACATCAAAACCTTTATAAAAAGTTTAGCTAAATTACCTATAGCGATAGAAGACGCTTTGAAAATTCCTAAAGATTTAGCGAAAATGATAACCGGTATTGAAGCTGTCATAGAGGAGGTTAAAGAGGAAGGGCCAACGGCGCTATTAAAATCAACCTTATATGAATTACTAAATAATGATGGCAAGCGTGATTATCTTAAGGCTACTGATATACAAAGTTATCGTGATCTCTATCAGTCTTTTGCAACACCACCATTAACGGTATCAATCGAAAATAAGCCTTGGATGGAAAGTGATAAAGAAGCTTACCAGCAAGATTGGTTTTTTGGTTATTTACAAACGGCGGGCTTTAATACTACCAACTTATTAGCTGTCCGATTCGATCACCAGCAAGCAAAAAGTGCTATTGCCTTATCTTCACTGCTTGAAAAAATGCCGCTTGACGATCAAATTTTACAATCGGTATTGAACGATACTAGTGTCAGCTTGGCATCAGCAGTAGAAGAAAAAAGGTTATATGTTTGTGATTATACTATGCTAATTGGCAAAAAAAGTAATGCTCTGCATGGTAAGCAACGCTATATTACTGCACCCATAGCTGTTTTTTACTGGAGTAATGACAAAGCCGAAGGCTTTCCTGAAACTGACGGTTATATGCGACCAATTGCCATTCAATTAGATCAGCAACACGATGCAATTAAGACGCCGATATTCACGCCAAATGACAGCAGCGATGCTAACGACAATAATGGTTTAAAATGGCAAGTCGCCAAGCAAATTGTTAATATTTGTAGCGCAATTCAGCATGAAAATGTTGCACATCTTGGTGCCTGTCATTTAATTCTTGATACTATTATTATTGCAGCGAATAGGGAGTTATCAGAGCAGCATCCAATCCTTACCTTGTTAAAGCCTCATTTTCGCTTTACCTTAAGTATTAATAATGATGCGCTTCATAGTTTGGTGATACCAGGTGGTGTTACCGCTTGTGATGTTGGCGTAACGCCAGAATCATCATTTGAAATGATTGCACAGGCCAGGGAAGCATGGCTATGGGATGGGCAAAGTCCAGAGCAGTTGTTTAAAGATCGCGGTGTTGATGATAATAGTTTACCACGCTTTGAATTTCGTGATGATACCATGTTACTGTGGCACGCTATTAAGAAGTTTGTTCGTTCTTATTTGCAAGTATACTATAAAGCTGAGGATAGCAGTGTTATACAAGATACTGAATTACAGGGTTTTATAAACGCATTGGTTTCACCAAAACTTGCTAATTTTAAAGGTCTAGATGGTTTAACCGCAACAGGGAATATTGAGCAACCCTATAAGATTGATAGCTTTACCTACTTAGTTGAGTTAGTTTCTCATATTATCTACATTGCCGGTCCGCAACATGCTTCGGTAAATTATGCACAATATCCATTGATGTCTTTTGCGCCAAGCGTTACGGGCTGTATTTATAAAGAGCCTCCAGGCAAAGATACTGAAATGAAATCTGAGCAGGATTTACTTGACTGGTGTCCTCCATTGGATATTGCGTTATATACATTGTCTTTTGAATACCTGCTAAGTGGCGTTCAGTACGATGTCTTTGGTAAATACAGTAAAAACCCACGCATTTCCTACTTTAAGGATCCTAAAGTTGCCAATGCTATTGATGAATTTCAGTTAGATTTGGCCAGTATCGAAGTTGAAATAGGCAAGCGGAACAAGCTACGTGCTATGCCTTATACCTTTCAGTTACCTTCTATGATACCTAACAGCACCAGTATCTAGAATACGTCGAAATTAGCACTGTGTAACGCAGTGCTAATTAATCGGTATAATTTTCAATGAGACATAAGTTATATTAACTTTGCTAATACTGAAGAGTAGGTATATTGGTTACGACCATTTTCTTTTGATTGATATAACGCTGAATCTGCCTGTTTTATTAAGCTACTAGGGTGTTGATTGGCTAAAACTTCTATTGAAGCGATACCAATGCTTATGGTGACATGGTCAGCGGTATCTGAAAATTGATGTGGGATCGCTAACCGCCTAACTTTATCGATACATCGCTTGGCAAGGTTTTCAACAACATTTTTATCCGATGTTGTCATTAAAATAACAAACTCTTCACCACCATAACGAGCAACAAAATCATTCTTACGAGCAACGACTGAGCTTAAGGCTTTAGCAATTAACTTTATGCAGATATCACCTTCAGGGTGGCCATAATTATCATTATAAGTTTTAAAATGATCGATATCGATCATCATTAACGATAAAGAGCCAAATTCTCTGGATGCTCGACTCCATTCTTTATCTAAAGTACTATCAAATTGACGACGGTTGAATATACCGGTAAGGCCATCTTTAATGGCAAGCATATGAAGTTCTTCCGTACGCTGGGCTACTTTTCTTTCAAGAGTTTCGTAATGTCTGGCATTGATTAATGACACTGCTGCCTGAGCAGCAATGAGCTCAACGGTATCTTTATGTTTTTTAGTAAACGCGTGTTCTATTAAGTTGTTTTCTAAATAAACAATGGCGATGAGTTTACCTTGGCTCGTTATTGGTAAGCACAGCACTGATTTAGGATTATTGATATGTAAATAGCTGTTATTAATGAAACGAGGATCATTGCGTGGATTATCAATAGTTAAGGTCTTCATTGTTTTTTGTGTGTAACGAATGATGGTATCGGGCAATAACGGGTTACTTTGTGCTTCGATATCATCTAAATTGATATTATATAGTTCGCTATAGATACCCGTTGATGAATCATTTATTTTGCCGACAATTTCTAGTTGTAGTTGACCTTCTTCTTGAATAATGATGGCACCATTTTGTGCACCGGCATTTTCCATCAATATATGCATCATTTTTTCTAATAAAGAGTTAACATAAATCTCTTGTGATAAGTGTTGGTTCGCGATGAGTAAGGAATGTAAGTCAAGGGATTGCGTATAATCAATATGTGGGTTTTGCATTGATGTCGGTAACATAGCACTAGAGTCTAAGTTGTTATAGATGACATTAAAACGTTGATAGGGCCATTGACTTTCAAGTTGATTACATTTTGCTAATGCTCCCCAACGTCCATATAAGTAATGCGCATCTTTAATGAAATGTGACGCAATGCGATTTTGCCCTAAAGCGTTCCAGTATGTCGCATAACGCTCATTAATGAGAGCTTCACAGTGAATAAAGCCAGCAATTTCAACTGAATCTAGCGCTCTAGTATAAAGCTCCCTTGCTAAAGACTCTTGCTGTTTAATTTTTGCTATTTCTGCGGCAACCAGTAAATGTTTGTGTTGGTAATTTTTCGGACTATTGATCGACCAGGTATGTAATTGCTGGCAAATTTCCTCAGCTTTAGCTAACTCTTGCTGGTTATTTTCATCTTTACTGATATCAGTAGCTGTCATGTTATCCAATAAGGTAAGCGCATAGTAAAATAAGCTTTCGGTCATTATTGGACTATCGGGTAAAAACATACAGACAATATCAATGTTTTTAATACATTGTCTTTGTAATGTTTTGTTCTGCATTAAATAGGCATAACGCAAAGTAGCGTATGTATAAAAAGCGTTATCCATTGAGGGGGTATGATAATTATCATTAAAGTATTCATCGATGTTAAATGATGAAGTATTTAGTGATGTTGGACTAAGTGTTTTTTCTTGCAGTGCTAATAATGACTGGTAAGCACCTAATAAAACGAAATTTACCGTAGCAGGTTGTTGCTTTTTATTTAAAAAACCTAAACCTTGTTCTATATCGGCACTTAATTCAGTTAAGTTTTCACCTTTAATAAACTTGTTGCATGCTTTAAATAATACACAATAGCCAGCAAAAACTAGGTTGATGCCTTCCTCACCCCAAGCAATGACTTGCTCTTGATAAGGGTAAGTTTTGTCAATCGGCTCACACCAATGTTGATAACTCGAGGCAAAATATTGATAAATAGTAGCTCGATGGTATTTACTCTGCCAAAGGTCAGAAACATCTTTTGCCAATTTACTCATTTGGTAACATACAGGGTACTTCTCACCCATCATCGACATTGCGGTTGCATAGGCGGCATAGCCAATTGAACTCAGCTCACATTGACCGTGTGCCAAAGTAATTTGCACCATTTTACAAGCATTAGTTGCATAAGAACGCGCTTTTCCTGATAAGTATAAAGCGGGTGCTAACGCATTGTGAATTTCCATACACAATAAATAATGTTCATCAAACATCTTGTTAGCATCAATCAATTGCTGGTCAGTAAATTGATTGCGAAGTGTTTGAGTTTTATTATAAGTCGACACTAATTGCTGTTCAGCTTGTTCTTCATTCGCTGGAAAATCAACTTGTAAAATAGCTAAACCTTCCATTAATACATCAATTGCTTGAGGGAAGTTGCCTGAGGATTGAAATTGGTCAGCCTGTACTAGTATTAAGGCAATTTTTCCCTTTTTACTAGGGCAAGTATCCATACTACTGAGGTAGAGCGCGCGCGCTGTTTCTGGATTTCCCGCTAAAAATTCAGTTTCTATTAAAGTTTTATGCACATCAAGTGTTTGCTGGGGGCTTTTTTGCCAAGCATCAGTGGTTAATAAAGCCTTGGCTTTTTGTAAGTAACTTGCGGCAATATCATAGGTAGCAGCGTCTTTGCTTCTCAAGCCAGCGGTTAAATTTAGTGCAATTATTTTGTTTAAATCATCTCGGTCGTCAATAATATTAATAGCGTCATTAAGTACTCGCAATAAAGTAAACAAGTTTGCATCTAACTCTTTTTCTGTGATGTTTTCTAGCCAGTGTTTACCAATATGCAATAATAATTGTTCGCGACCTTTTACTGGTGTGAGTTGATAAGCCGCTTGTTGAACTTTATCATGTAAAAAGCAATAGTGAGATTTGCTTAAAGTCGATTCATCATCGATAAACTGATAATGCTCATCTTGGGGTACGATAAAGCCAGCTTCGAGTAGTGGCCATAATATTTTTGCCGTGGTAGTGGTGTCATATTTACAGGCCGATGATAACTGCCGTAAACTGAAATTATGACCAAGGTGAGAAGCTATGGAGGCAAGTAGCTGTGATTCAGTGTCTAGGCGTTTAAACTTGCCAATCATTAAATCAACGACATTATCAGTCATTGATTGCTTTTTGATTGTTTCAATACACCAATGCCATCTGCCTTGTGTGCGGTCATAGCTAATCGCGTCGTTTTGATAAATAGACAATAGAAACTGATTGAGGTAAAAGGGGTTTCCCTGTGTTTTACTAAAAGATAACTCAGCCAAAGAGGCTGCTTTGTCAAAATCACATTGTAGCGTATTACACAATAATTTCTGAACATGCTCAATTTTAAGAGGCGCCAAGTGGATTTGACTAAGTACGTTAGCCTTTTCAATTTTTTTTAACGAATTGATAAGGGGGTGGGCGTTATCGACTTCATTATCACGGTAAGCACCTATTATGTATAAACCACATTGATTACTTTCACTGACATGCTCTAATAAGTTGAGTGTTGGCATATCAACCCATTGTAAATCATCAAGAAATATAACTAGTGGATATTCAATAGAGTAGAGCACATTGACAAAGTCAATAAAGACCATATTCAAGCGCATTTCAGCCTCAGCGGGCGGCAATACTGTTAATGTTGGTGGTGTGCCAATAATTAACACTAAGTCAGGTAATAACTCGGTAATAATTGCGGCATTATTGCCAAGGGCAATCTGAAGCTTGCTGCGCCATTGATTGAGTTTTGCCGTGCTTTCGCTTAATAAGTGTTGCAAAAATTGCTGTAATGCTTCAATTAATACTAAAAAAGGTTGACCACGGTCATATTGATCACACTTTCCTGTCACAAATAAACCATCATTGGCGATAATACTTTTTTGTAATTCATTAACTAAAGCTGATTTACCGACACCAGAATAACCGCTGACCATGGTTATTTGTGTTTGCAACGTGCAAGCGCGCTGATATGTCGCTAAAATAGTTGATAATTCACCATCGCGACCATAAAGTTTACTCGATAGGTTCAAATGCATAGAAACATCACTGACACCTAAAGTAAAATAATCAATCGCTTGTTTATCGCACCATTGCGTAGCACAGTTTTCTAAATCAGTTTTTAGGCCAAAACTACTCTGATAGCGATTGTCTGGAGATTTAGCCATTAGCTTACTGACTATGGCAGAAATAACTCTGGGCACATCATGCTTTATATTTTCTATCGGCTCAGGTGTACGAGCAAGGTGAGAGTGTAATAGCGTCATCGGGCTTGACGAATCAAATGGCAAACGACCACTAAATAACTCATACAGGGTAACACCGAATGAATAAAAGTCACTTCGATAATCTACCTTGAGGTTAGTCCGTCCAGTTTGCTCTGGGGAAATATATTCAAACTTTCCCCATAAATCTTGGTTGAGCAATTTTACTTGTTTATGGCTGAGCCGAGTCGCTAAAGCAAAATCACATAATTTAAGTTCGAGTGTTTTTGGGTTGAGTAAAATATTACTCGGATTTAAATCTCTATGGATGAGCTGTAAATGATGAACATCGGCTAAAGCTGAAGCTAGCTGGCAAGCTATCTGTAATTTTTGCTCTAATGTTAAAGTATTGGCGGCAATCAGATCACTTAAGGTCGTTGATGAAAAGTCTTCTAAAACTAGTATGTGGCTATTTTTATGTTGTAATAAAGAGTGTGCTTGAATCACCCACTGAGAATTAATAGTACGTAATATATTAAATTCATTTTTCCAACGAGAGTCTAAGTCTGCAGAAGGGTAATCTGTGTTTTGATATTTGATGATAACTGAGGATACATCAAAATCGTCGCTATTAGGGTTAGCACGCGCTACAACAGTGTCTTCTTGCGAATATATGATGTTTCGTATTTCAAATTGAGATAAATCCATTAAAACATATAACCCTTAATTATGATGTTGTCACTCATTATCGACATAATCAGAGACATCTCATTAAAAATGAATACAAGTCAAGTAGAATGATTTTAATACTAGTTAACTAGAGCAAGTTAACTAGTATTTACTGTAAACTATACCTTAACCACTATCAATTGCCTGTCTAATAAATAACGTATAATCATTAAATTATTTAAATAATGCACTAATGTACAATAACGAGTCAACTGACTCAATGACAGACTTTTTATCGGTTAACACCTTAGCTCTGTTACCCATGATTATAAGCACTTTAGCTCCCTTTGATTGCACTACCATAGTTATTAGCTTATGTATTTTTTATCCTTATAGCGATGAATATTACTGCAATAGCAATTTGCAACTGTCTAGTGGTTGATATTTATCGCGCATACTATTCAAACTATGCCGGCTTAGCCGTATAATTATCACCAATAACATGCCAGTCTTAATAACGTTAAATGTAGATATTGCCTGATAAGCTCTTTGAACACTCAGTTATTACTTTACTGCAACACATAAACAGATAACAGGTTTATTAAATGGCGATAAATACTTTTGTTTGATGGATTGTTGTTACGAAAAAATTGCAGGCATGTCCTTAATTTGATATGAGCGAAAACAAAGAAGAGAAGACTATGTATACCCTAGATTTAATGCAAATGAGCCAACAAGAGTTTTTAGATAAGTATTGGCAGAAAAAACCGGTTGTTATTCGCCAAGGCTTTAAAGATTTTGTTGACCCAGTTGCCCCTGATGAATTAGCTGGCCTTGCAATGGAAGAGCAAGTTGAGTCAAGGTTAGTGCATCAAACTGATGGCAAGTGGCAAGCGGCTTTCGGTCCTTTTGAAAGCTACGAGCATCTAGGTAATGAAAACTGGTCTTTAGTGATACAGGCGCTAGATAATTTTTCCGAAGAAGCGGCGGAAATGCTTGAGCCATTTCGCTTTATACCGCACTGGCGTTTGGACGATTTAATGGCAAGCTTTGCCATGCCCGGTGGTAGTGTCGGTCCGCATAAAGACAATTACGATACCTTTATTTGTCAAGGTTCAGGTAGGCGTCATTGGCGTGTTGGTGACAATAGCGACCATATTGAATTTTCTGCTCATGAAGCCTTATTGCACGTGGAACCTTTTGCCGCAATAATCGATGTTGAGCTCGAAACCGGCGATATTTTATATATTCCGCCAGGTTTTCCTCATGAAGGAATTTCACTTGAACCTTCAATGAGTTTTTCTATTGGCTTTAGAGCTAACTCAGCGGTCAGCTTACTTAGCGCCTTTGCTGATCACTTAATTGATCATGAGCAAGGTGATCAATTACTCGCTGATCCAGAGCGTCAAGTTACGACGCAAAGCGGTCAAATAACTCAAAGTGATTATGCTCATATCAAAGCACAAGTGCAGAGCCTAATCGATGATGACGACAGTTTTAAGCGCTTTACCGGTCAGTTTTTAACTGCAGCTAAACATGAACTTGATATTATGGTGCCGGATGAGCCATTTGAATTTAGCGAGGTCAGTAATTTGTTGCACAGTCATGCGATAAAACGTTTAGGTGGCTTACGGGCATTCTATTTTGAAGATACCATAGCGCAGGGAGTCTGTTATATCGATGGTAATGAAGTTCAATTTGATAGCGAGATTGCAAATGGCGTAAAGCTATTATGTAATAAGGTTATATTAACACCCAATGATATCGATGCTTGGCGTTATAATGCCGCTTTTATTGAGCTGGTCACTGAGTTGTTAAATCAAGGGTATTGGTATTTGGCAGAAGCAGAGTAAGCATGGTTATTGCTGTTAATCTCCCTAGAGATAGGCAAAGCATTAACGAGGAAATGCTTTGCTCTATATAAAGTGTTTATTTATGCTACTTAAAAAAAGCATTGCTTGTAGACATGCAATCAGGATAATGGCGCCTTTCTTTTCTCATTCGTGAATAATGTAAAATATGCGTTTAGATAAATTTATATGTAAAAGTACTGAACTTACCCGAAATGAAGCTAAAAAAGTACTTAAATCTGGTGAAGTACGGGTTAATGGCGAGGTTGCTAAGAACGCAGCGATGCAAGTTCATGAAAATAATATCATTACCATTGATGGCCAGCAACTTACCGCGCGTGGCTCACGGTATTATGTTTTACACAAGGTCGCCGATACGATTTGTTCGAATGTCGATGAAGTTTACCCTTCAGTTTTACATTTCATCGAAGTAGATAGGGCGTTTGATTTGCATATTGCCGGACGTTTGGACGCAGATACTACAGGCTTAGTATTAATTACTGATGATGGTCGCTGGTCACATAATGTCATTTCGCCGAAAAAAGCTTGTCAGAAAACCTATAGAGTTTGGCTTAGAGATGAAATTGAAGATGAAAAGCTAACGCAATTAGTTGACGTTTTTAATCAAGGTATACAACTGCAAGGCGAAAGTTCTCTTACCAGACCTGCTAAATTAGCGCGTGTTGAACCAGATGATTTAATGGACCGGGCATGTTATAAAACAGAAGTGTTATTGACCATTACTGAGGGAAAATACCATCAAGTAAAACGCATGTTTGCTGCTGTGGGTAATAGAGTTGTTGCTTTACATCGCGAGCGTGTTGGTGATATTACACTGGGAGAACTCGCGCCTGGTCAATGGCGAGAACTGACTGCTGATGAAATAGCGTTATTTATATCATAACTTAGGGTAATCACTGCATGCTATTTAGTCATCAACTTGTTTTGGGCGAAGTGTATACTTCGCCTAACTAGCATTATTTATTTTTATTTAATTGGTTAAACTTTGCCATTTGCTCTTCAGTTGCAGGCAATTGGTGTTTTTCCTTCCATTCACTGTAGGGCATACCATACACTTGTTGACGTGCCGTATCGATATCAATGGCTACCCCAAGCTTTTCTGCTTCACTGACTGTCCATTTGCTAAAACAGTTACGACAAAATCCGGCAAGATTCATTAACTCAATATTTTGCACATCTTTGCGTGAGTCTAAATGCGCTAATAGTTTACGGAAAACGGCTGCTTGAATTTCTATTTCTTTATCCATCTTTTTACCTTACTTTAGTGAAGTTTGTGATATCAACGCTTGCGTTATTTTTTATTCTGACTAACAGCTAATGCTGCCGGTTTTGTTGGGTCAAAACGTCTAATTTGAACAATCATACCGATATAAGGGTGGTCAAAGTAGTGTATTTCACCGCTAATAACACGTCGATTTTGCTTAAATGTGATCTTATTCTTTGCTTCAGTTTCTTTAGCTACATCGATAATATTTAACTCACTATTGATATAGAGATAATGATCTAAATGTACTTTAAAAAAACCATCTACTGACCAGGGTTGTATAGGTGCAGCGATATCAATGCTCTGCTCTTGGTGATTTTTCTCATCAATCAGAGGTAAAACTTGTTTGTTCATGTCAGTTGAAAGTTGGGCAACTAACTCGGTTATGGCTTGTTGGTTAGCTACTTTATTCTCTAGGTCGACCTCTTCAGACTCATTGTTAATTAATGTATCTGATAAACTTAACTCGGTAAACTCGTTAAATAAGTCATTTAGTTGTTGTTGCTTGGCCTGCTGATATAAACTTTGCTCAACAGAGCGCTCACCAGCTGATATTAGCTCGTTACTTTTTGTTTCACTTTCACTAAGCAATGACACATGGCTTTGGTGTTGCGCCACAATAGCATTTAATTCATCAATATTTTGCTGACTCATCTGTAAGGCTAGCGCTTGTTGATATTTTAAATTTAAATTTTCGCCAGCGAACAATTTCATTGCGGTCGCTCTTTTTCTTGATAGACCAGGCTGTCGCCAACCTAGGTGAAGAAGTGGCGCATAACTTCGCGAGCGTTTTATTCTATTAGCGATTGATTTTAACCTTAGTGACTTTTCACTAATTAAATAAGGCTTATTACTAGCCCAAATAATATCGCCATTTTTATCTGCTCGCCATTGCTCGCGACCATTTACGGTTGTCACTAATTTGTCTATGAGAATATCATTACTACTCGTTTTAGCTGCCTGCCCTGATGTAAAACGCTGCGTAAAGGATTTCTCTGGCACAAGGCAGGGTGCTTTTTTGTTTAAAGTGGGGTATTGACTATACTTAGGAAATTTGATGTCAGCATAATCTATTGGGTAGTGAGCTTTTGTCGTTATTGTTGAATTGGCATTATAAAGATATGAGTTATCAATCTCATTGGCCGTGGAAATAACTTTTTTCATCATAGTAGGGCTATCATTTGATAGAAAATTACTTACAGTTATTCTTGGCTCATCAGTGGTTAATATCTCTGGGTATGCTAAAAGCATAGGCCAAATTTTCGTCATATTAATATTGTAGGGCAAAACTGGTAAAGGTTGACCGCATTGAGGCATTAACTGTTGTAATGTAGAAATATCAATTGTTAAATAAGGGCTCAGTAAATCAAATGCAGCTTGTTTATTTGCAGAAGAATCATCGGCGTTGAAAGACTCATTCTGTTGCTGCTTTTTGGCAAGATTTTTAAAAAGTATCACCTCAATTTCAAACCAGCGAGCATTGTTTGTAAGCTGAGTTTTACTGTTGACTGCGGCAAATGCACTGGTCGCTGATAACAAGCATAATGTTGTTATAGCAGGAAGAAAAATTGAATGATATTTCATTAAAAGTCCATGTTGTAAACTAAGTTAAATCTTACGGTTATGCTGATTTTTTAAAATATTGTAACACCAAGTCATTTAATCTAGGTTAGCAAACGAGATAACCTAGATTAAGTTTAACACTATAAAGCCTTATTTTACTAAGTCATTTAATATATTGGTTATCAGTGTAAACCTTGCTTGCGTATCTTCATTGGCTTTAGTAAACCTCAATTTACTTGCGCCTGCCATACTATAAACAGCGGGCTGCTTTTGAATAAGACCAATAATCAGCATAGGGTCAACCGTGGTTGACTCACCAAACTCAATAGAGCCACCGCTGCTACTTGCTTCGATACGAGAAATACCAATAGCTTGAGCTTTTAAGCGTAGTTTAGCAATATGAATTAAGTTTTTGGTTGCTTGCGGAAGTAAGCCAAAACGATCAATCAATTCAACTTGTATATCATCTAAAGCACGTTTATCTTTGCAACTGGCAATACGTTTGTACAAACTTAAGCGTAAGCTGACATCAAATATATAATCATCCGGGAGCAGGGCAGGAATTCGAAGTTCAATTTCTGTTTGTGTCGACATCACTTGGTTAAGTGATAACTGTTTGCCTTCTTTTAATGCTGCAACCGCTTCATCGAGCATCTCCATATATAAACTAAAACCAACTTGGCTCATTGAGCCTGATTGGTCTTCTCCCAGTAATTCACCGGCTCCACGAATCTCAAGATCGTGTGTGGCTAGGGTAAAGCCGGCGCCTAAATCTTCTAATGACGCGATAGCTTCAAGACGTTTTTTTGCATCTTTTGTAATACGTTTTTCATGAGGTGTTAATAAATAAGCGTAGGCTTGATGATGTGAACGACCAACACGACCGCGCAATTGATGTAACTGAGCTAAGCCAAGATGATCGGCTCTATCCATGATAATGGTATTGGCGCTAGGCACATCAATACCGGTTTCTATGATGGTGGTACAAACAATGACATTAAAGCGTTGATGGTAAAAGTCGCTCATAATACGTTCAAGCTCACGTTCTCGCATTTGACCATGGGCTGTGACAACCCGTGCTTCTGGTACTAATGCTTGAATGTCGGCAGCTGTTTTTTCAATAGAGTCAACGTGGTTGTGCAAAAAGTACACCTGACCACCGCGCAGGGTTTCACGTAAAATAGCTTCTCGAATTAGAGCATCGTCACGTTGGCGAACAAAGGTTTTTACCGCTAAACGTTTCGCTGGCGGCGTGGCGATAATCGATAAGTCTCTCATACCACCCATGGCCATATTCAATGTTCTCGGGATTGGCGTTGCCGTTAGTGTTAAAATATCAACGTTACTGCGTAACTGTTTTATTTTTTCTTTTTGTTTTACGCCAAACCTGTGTTCTTCATCAACAACCAATAAGCCTAGATCGTGATATTTGATGCTGTTTTGCAATAATTTATGCGT
Organism: Colwelliaceae bacterium MEBiC 14330; assembly: GCA_040779365.1. Classification (GTDB taxonomy): domain Bacteria; phylum Pseudomonadota; class Gammaproteobacteria; order Enterobacterales; family Alteromonadaceae; genus Colwellia. Next base: position 51,742 of record JBFONR010000001.1, on the reverse strand, counting down.
ACCGATCAGAATATCAATTTGCCCAGACTCAACCCGAGCAATCACTTCTTTTTGCTCTTTCGTTGTTTTAAAGCGAGATAATACTTCAATTGCTACCGGCCAGTTAGCAAATCTATCCCTAAAGTTTTCATAATGCTGTTGGGCGAGTAGCGTAGTAGGCACTAGAATAGCGACTTGTTTGTTGTCGTTTACGGCGACAAAAGCAGCGCGCATAGCCACTTCAGTTTTACCAAAGCCGACATCGCCACAAACTAACCTGTCCATGGTTTTATTAGACAACATATCACTAAGTACGGCACCAATTGCTTGTTTTTGATCAAAGGTTTCTTCAAAACCAAAGCTATCACTAAATGCTTGATACTCTTGTTTATCACGCTTGAAAGTATGGCCATGATTACTGGCACGTTTGGCATAAATATCGAGTAAGTCGGCAGCAACATCTCGTACTTTTTCAGCCGCTTTTTGTTTTGCCTTACTCCAGGTGTCGGTACCTAACTTATGTAACGGCGCATGATCGCTATCTGTACCTGAGTAGCGACCAATTAAATGCAGCGAGGCAACAGGAACGTATAATTTTGCTTCATTAGCATAGCTTAATACTAAAAACTCAGTAGTAATACCGCCATTCTCTATGGTTTGTAGGCCTTGATAGCGACCAATACCATGTTCAATATGGACAACGGCTTGACCAACACTTAGCTCGGCAAGATTTTTGAATAATGCATCTGCTTGGATATCTTGCGCTTTGCTTCTTCGTCTGTCTTGAGATACATGATCGCCAAGTAGCTCCGCTTCCGTAACGAGCGCAATAGCATTTTTAGCACTCGCTCCTTTGACTTGAAAACTAAAGCCTTGGCTTAAACTATTAACCGTTATACCTATTGTATCACTGGCATTGATAAAATCTTCAATAGTACTAAATTGCGCAGGTTTAATATTATCGCGTTCGAGTAACTCTAAAACACTTTCTCTTCGCCCTTGGCTTTCTGCAACAAAGAGTACTTTACTTGGCGTCTCTTTGTTGGCAATAAAGTTGTTGATTAACTCAAATGGCTGTTTTAATTTATGATTGATGGTTAAGTCGGGTAAAACGTTAACATCAAAAATTACTTCACTGCTTTTAGTTTTCTTTTCGTTAAGTAACGCTTTATTATCTTCTTTTTGCGCTTTGATTACTGTGTCTTTGTTAATAGTAATGCGATCAAAGGGTTTTAAGGCACTATACAGCTTTTCTTTTGTTAAAAATAATTGCTCTGGTGGTAGTAGCGGTCTAGTCGGATCATAACGTCTATTCTCATAGCGGTATTCTATATCAAGCCAATATTGTGCTAATGATTGCTCAATATCACCACTGAGTATGATGAGAGTGTTTTCGGTGAGGTAGTCACATAAGGTATTATCAAAGCCGGTATAACTTTTATCTTTGTCATTATCATCAGTTGAACTTTTAAAAAATAATGGTAAATAATATTCGATACCAGGGGGTAAAATGCCATTGCTAACTTGGTGGTAAATAGATTCCTTATCGATATTGCCACTAAATTGTTGACGATATTGGCTACGAAATAAATTTATTCCATTTTCGTCAATAGGAAACTCATGGGCAGGCAGTAAGTTAATCGCTGAAATTTGCTCTTTTGAGCGTTGGCTTTCTGGATCAAATAACCTTATTTCATCAATTTCATCATCGAAAAAATCAAGCCTAAAGGGGGTTTTACTGCCCATAGGGAATAAATCAAGTATTGCGCCACGCGCAGAAAACTCACCGTGTTCCATCACTTGTTCAACATTGCGATAACCATTTGCTTCGAGGGCTTTTCGCATTTGATGTAAATCTTTTTTCTCACCTTGGCTTATTACTAAACTATTGGCTTCAATATAATGCTTGGGTGTAAGTTTTTGTAGCAGTGTAGTCACCGGCACAATAATAATACCCTTTTCCATGCGTGATAATTGATATAGCGTTGCCAGGCGTTGTGAAATGATATCTTGGTGAGGAGAGAAATTGTCATAAGGTAAAGTTTCCCAATCAGGGAATAAGCAAATACTTGTTTGGTTATTGCTGTCGTTTTTAGCCAAACTTCTTAGTTCCTGCTCTGTTCTTAATGCTTCGGGGGTATTACTGGTCACAAGTAAAATCGGTGTTGTAGCGACTTTTGCAGCGTTAAACAAGGCTAAACTACTGCTACTGCCAGGTAGGTTATGCCAACTTTTTTTATCTGGATTTTTACCACGGCGTTTGGCCAATACTGGCATTAACAGACTACTTGCTTTGCTCATGATCTCTTAACAATACTTATCTTAGGGAAAATTATGACAGCTATTCTAATTAAGCCATCTGCAAAGCGCTAGTAGATAAGTGTTTTACTTAGCTAAAAGAATGACTTTTATTCACTTGATAATTGTTTAACATAACAAAATCATTTATGATGATAATGATAATTATTATCATTTAAGGGGCTTGCTTTGAATTTTACTTATTTTGCTATTCAAACTACGGCAATCAACAACATACGCCAGAAGGTTCGTTATGCAGAGGATGAAAATAATCCACAACTTTTAACTTTTTGGTTGATGGCAGAACATGCCTTATTTACCGGCAGTAGCATGAATAATAATGATGAGGCTCGTTGGTTAATGTATCAGGGACAATTTCGTTTATTGCTTGATGTCATTTGCGATAATTTAATATCACAGCATTGGCGAGAGCTATGTTTAGATAATATTTATAGACCGCTAACCGAGCTAAATCGTATCAGCCAATGTGATGCAACGAAAAAGCGTTTACGTCATTTGTGGCTCGAGTTAAATATCACCAGTCAGTATTTTCACTGTTAGTTTTGCTAAGAGTTATTTCACTATAAGTTTCATGTTTTTACGGCATTCATTTAAGGAGTTATTTATGAAAACACGTATCGAAAAAGACAGTATGGGCGAGTTGCAAGTGCCAGAAAGTGCATTATATGCGGCGCAAACGCAACGAGCTGTTAATAATTTTCCCATCAGTGGCCAAACTATGCCCGAGGAGTTTATTCGTGCATTATTAATGGTAAAAGCTGCTGCCGCGTCTGCAAATATTAAATTGGGTTTACTCTCTAAAACCGTAGGGCAGGCAATTATTGCTTCTGTGCATGATTTATTAGACTCAGATAAGTTAATGACACATTTCCCTGTTGATATATATCAAACTGGCTCAGGTACTAGTTCAAATATGAACGCCAATGAAGTGATTGCCCATTTAGCCAGTTTAAAACTATCAGATCATGTCAGCCCAAATGATCATGTTAACTGTGGCCAAAGTAGCAATGATGTCATTCCAACCACTATTCATACCAGTGCAGCAATTGCTGTTGAAAATAGTTTATTGCCAGCCTTGGAGTTATTGCAACAAACTATAGAGGTTAAAGCGCAAGATCTTGATAGCTTTGTCAAAACCGGACGCACGCACTTAATGGATGCAATGCCGGTGCGCTTTAGTCAAAGTTTACTGAGTTGGGCCAGTCAGGTAGAGCAAAATATAAGTTTATTACGTAATATCCAACCAAAATTGCAGCTACTTGCGCAAGGTGGCACAGCTGTTGGTACGGGTATTAATGCGCATAGTGATTTTGCTGATGAATTTGCACGTCAACTGAGCAGCAGCTCAGGCTTAACCTTTAAAGCTAGTAACAACTTTTTTGCCTTAATTGGTACGCAAGATACTGCGGTTGCTTTATCGGGTCAATTAAAAAGTATTGCTGTATCCATCATGAAAATCGCCAATGATCTACGCTGGATGAATTCTGGGCCACTGGCTGGTTTAGGTGAGATTGAACTTGAAGCTTTACAACCAGGATCTTCAATTATGCCTGGCAAAGTAAACCCTGTTATCCCTGAAGCGGCAGCAATGGTTTCTGCGCAGGTTATAGGTAATGACGCGGCTATCACTCTAGGCGGTCAGTCAGGTAATTTTGAATTGAATGTTATGTTACCAATGATAGCTTATAACTTACTTAATAGTATAAAATTACTGAGTAATGTTAGTCGGTTATTGGCCGAAAAAGCCATTGTCAGTTTTACGGTTCGACCCGATAATTTAAATGCAGCTTTAGCACGTAACCCTATTTTAGTAACGGCGTTAAACCCAATTATTGGTTATGCAAAAGCGGCAGAAATAGCTAAACAAGCTTATAAAGAAAACCGCGCCGTGATTGAAGTAGCACAAGAAAACACCGATCTATCTCGTGAAGAGTTAGAACAATTACTTGACCCTACAAAACTCACCTATGGAGGCTTATAAATCATTAGCGTTATTTAACATGGCAAGCTTAAAGTTGAACGAAACATACTTTAGGCTGCTGTGTTATCTTGCAAGCATACTAAAGCAGTGAGTCTATTGTAATAATTAAATATTACCCTTGACGAATAAGCCAATAATTCCTGCTATGATGTTAGCTTTATACTGGCTAATATGGGCATTTTTCGCTAAGGAGTTTTTATAATGAACAAAGTATTGAAAGGAAGTTTCTTAACATGTCTCTGTCTAGGACTTTTGGCATGTCAAAGTCGACATGCTTTGGTTGACCAGCCACTTAATAGCTATCCTGAATATATCACATCTGGCGATATTTTACCGATTGCCTCAATTACCACCATAGATGGCGTAGATATCGATTTACACCGAACTGACAAGAAAAAATTAGTGGTGCTTTTTGCTACTTGGTGCAGTGATTCTAATCGTTTGTTAACGGCGTTAAATAATTCAGCATTACTTACGGATAAGTCACTGCAAGTTATTGCTATTGCTAGAGAAGATGATGAAAAAGTTGTTAAAGCATGGCGAAATAAACATAATATTAAGGTGGCAATAGCCTTGGATGAAGATAGAAGTATTTATAAGCGATTTGCTGGCGGCGGTATTCCTCGTATTATCACTGTTAATGAAGATAACCAAATAATTAAGATGAATTTAGCAGAAGGTCAAGCGCCGTTAAGCAAAGTGATTTGGCACTAAATTTAAAGCGTATATACAGGCTAACAGTACAAAATAGATAGCCTTTATCGTCCCAACAATTTTGACAAAACATTAATAACCATCTAAACCTAGTAGTGACTGTTACTTTATTATCAAGTTTTTATGGACGATTTAACAGTTACTCTTAAATGGAAAATCATACAAGGAATGGATGATGAATAATCAATCAAAAAACCTCGCAAAAACTATCTCAACATTAACACTTAGTGCTATTTTATTTATAAATAGCCCATTAGTTGTTGCCAAAGAGACTAGTGTAAATCAGTTGAAAAACAAACCAATTCAAACAGCTAAATCAGTTAAACAAAAGGCTGTTAACCTAAATAACTCTAGCTTAGAACAGTTAGTGACTTTAAAAGGCGTAGGCCAAACTAAAGCGTTAGCTATTATTGCTTATCGCCAGCAAATAGGTGGTTTTAAATCGATAAAAGAGCTTAGTAAGGTAAGTGGTATTGGTGAAAAGATATTTACAGACAACAAGTCCAGGTTAACAATCTGATTAGGGTAGTTTTGAATAAGGCTTTTTGTTGCAAATGCTGAGCTATTAGCAACATTTAGCGGTCAATTTCCCTATTTATTCGAGTGTCTATTAAGGCTTCTTAGTTATTTAGAAGCCTTGTTTTGCGCAACAAATTTAAAGGACCATATCTAGCCAATGTCTACGCCAAAAATATAGAGAATGTTTAAGTTATTGTTAGGTAATTTTTGCTTTAGCCTTTTGGCTAATGACTACTTTGTTGTTAAGGCTTATTAGTGGTTTTACCAATATTCTCACTAATCAAGTTCGATAGCAGGCTAGTTAAGTGATATCTACTCATAAAAAAAGCGCTTTACTCAGTGAGATTATCAGGATGATAAAATCATCAACAATGAGCTGCTGATTCCTGTATTTAATTTTTGAGCAATTTGGTTAGAGCAGCGCTGGGCATTTATTTTTGCTAAACATGCGTTTAACTGACTTTATTAACCTAGTTAGCCCCTGCTATCAAAAATAATAGGTTATAATCAATTATATTATGCTACTAAAATTCATTGTGAATCGTTAAACTATAACTCTATAGATTAGTGTACCTAGATGAGTTTCATTGTAGTTATTTTTTAGTAAAGGAAGAAGAAAAATGAGTTTATTAGTTACAGGGGGGACTGGTTATATCGGTAGTCACACCGTGGTTGAATTATTGCAAAGCAATAATGAGCAAGAAATTATTATTGTTGATAACTTAGCAAACTCATCAACGAAAGTGCTAGAGCGCATTAGCCAAATTACCGGAAAATCTGTCATTTTTATTAAGGCTGATGTTAATGATAAAGCTGCTCTAGAGCAAGTTTTTAGTCAATACAGTATTGAAGCGGTTATTCACTTTGCCGGGTTAAAGGCGGTGGGTGAATCAAACGAAATTCCACTGGCTTATTATCAAAATAATGTTGCAGGTAGCCTGACATTATTGCAGGTCATGGCAAAGTATAATGTTAAAAACATTGTCTTTAGCTCTTCTGCAACAGTATACGGCAATAATACTTCGCCTTTAAACGAAAGTATGGCAACTTCTGCCACCAATCCATACGGTCAAACCAAGTTAATGGTAGAAAATATTCTTTTTGACTTAGCGAAAAGTGATCCCTCTTGGTCTATCGCCTGTTTACGATATTTTAACCCGATTGGCGCCCATCAATCGGGACTAATTGGTGAAAATCCTAACGGCATACCGAATAATTTATTACCTTATGTCGCGCAAGTCGCGGTTGGCCGTTTAGCAAAGTTACAAGTTTTTGGTGATGATTACGACACGCCAGATGGTACCGGCGTTCGGGATTATATTCACGTGGTAGATTTGGCGCAGGGACATGTAAAAGCCCTTGAAAGCTTAGGCCAGGCAAAAGGGATTATCAAAGGATGTCAGGCAATAAACTTAGGTACAGGTAATGGCACCTCGGTTTTAGAAATTGTCTCAACGTTCAAAGACATCAGTAAACGAGATATCCCATACCAAATAGTGGCTCGCAGGCCAGGTGATTTAGCCACAGTTTATGCTGATGCATCGCTAGCCAGCGATTTATTGGGTTGGCAGGCAAAACTCAATTTAACCGCAATGATAGCAGATACTTGGCGCTGGCAATCTGAAAATCCCAATGGATTTTAGTGCGTAATACCGTTAAAAAGCTTTGATTAGCTAAAGGCTGTGCTGTTGGCCTTTTTTATTGTTTTAATTGTCTGAAAAATATAATTGTATAGCAACCAGTAAAAAAAAGACCTCCAACAGCGCCCCATAAATGAGCGTCGATGGCAACATTGGCGTCAATGAGTGCCTTGACATCCTGACTGGCACCGTAATATTGTTCGTGCGCAATTTTGAGTACAAGCCCAAGCAATAATAAATAACCGGTTTTATCACCATGGCGAATATCCATCATCGCACCAAAAACAAAAACACCGTGTAAAACACCGGAAAGTCCAACGTATTGTTTTATCTCTGGAGAAAAGTAAAATAATCCCAAGCTACAGATGGCAGCGCAGCTAAACAATAATAAACCATAGTTTTTAACGGTATAAAATTGGCCGTGTAATGCCCAGAGCAGAACAAGTGCAGACAGGTTAAGCAATAAATGAAAACCATTGGTATGAAAGAAATGTCCGGTAAAGAGTCGCCACAGCTCACCTTGACTAATTAATTGATATTGATAGACAAAAAAACTGTTAATTGCACTATCAAAAATAAAAGCACAGCAAGCGAGCAGAGCTAGGCTTACAACAAGCACACTGTGCTGTTTAGCAATCGGTAAGTTTTTAACAGAAAATTTCATTTTATAAGTGATTTAGTCATTTTTATTATATATAGATTTATTAAAAAACAATAAAGTATACAATGGCAGCTTAATTTATTGTGTTTTATTTGATTTTATATGTCTAGAAAGCTTTGTTTCAATTGCGAACGCCCAGAAAGAGCCTGTATATGTGATTTTACAGTGGCTATCGCTAATGAAACACACGTTGTCATCTTACAACATCCAAGTGAAGTTAGCCAAAGTAAAGGAACGGTTGCATTATTGGCTAAATCGCTACAATCATGTCAGGTGATTGTCGGTGAAGATTTTAGTGCTAATAATCAATTTTTAGCGCTATTAAAGCAATATCAGTTATTATTGCTATACCCAGGAGAAAAAGCTCAGGCGCTTAATCGACCTTACCTAGCGCAACTAACGGCGACAAAAACGAGCGTTCAAGCTAAGCAAAGCAAACCGCTTTGTTTATTAATTCTCGATGGTACTTGGAAAAAAGTTTATCGTATGTTCATGCTATCGAATAAACTTCAGCAATTACCGCAAGTGTGCTTGCCTGATTACTTAGCCAGTGCCGGCCAATATCATATTCGTAAGGTTGCCAAAAATAATGCCTTGTCAAGCCTTGAAGCATGTTGTTATGCTTTGGCCATAATTGAGCAAGAAACTGATATTGATGACATCACCGCAAGCAATGTTGGTAAATATCAGCCGCTCATTGATAAATTTATACAATTTAATCAATTTCAATTATCTTTCAGACCCGATAGCAAAATTTAAGGAAACTTAATGGTTAATCATTGTTTTTTAATTCGGATTATTCAGTTATCCCTAATGTTAGCGCTCATTTTTCTCGGTCAAATAGTCCAGGCTAAACAGGAAATTCGTGAACCTGAAGCGGCAACAGGCTTTAATCAAAAACAATCGGTATCTGCTAAACATTATATGGTGGTAGCTGCTAACCCTTACGCAAGTAAAGCCGGTTTGGCTATGCTAGAACAAGGTGGCAGTGCAATCGATGCGGCTATTGCTACGCAGCTTGTATTAAGTTTAGTTGAGCCACAATCTTCAGGGATTGGCGGTGGTGCCTTTATTTTACATTGGCATAAAAAGCAGCAGCAATTAACAACCTTTGATGGCAGAGAAACCGCGCCTAAAGCCGCGACAAGTGCCTTGTTTTTAGATGAAAACGGCCGTGCCTTGCCATGGCGTAAATCCGTTGTTGGCGGCAAGTCTGTTGGGGTGCCTGGGGTCTTGGCCGCATTAAAAAAATCCCATGATAAATACGGAAAATTACCATGGAAGACTTTATTTCAACCTGCAATTAAACTGGCTGAAAATGGTTTTGTCGTATCACCTCGTTTAGAAAAATTGCTCGCGATGAATTTTAATCCAGGTCTTAACATTTTACCTGAAATCAAACAATATTTTTCACCCAATGGTATTGGCGTAAAAGCGGGTGATACCTTAAGAAACCCGAAATTAGCTCAAGCGCTTAACAGTATTGCCAATGAGGGTATTGATGTCTTTTATCGGGGCTGGATAGCAAAAAAGATCGTAAAAAAAGTGCAAAATTCATTGGTTTCTCCGGGGCTACTTAGCCTTGACGATATGAAAAATTATCAGGCGATTGAGCGTCCCTCTATTTGTGGGCCTTATCATCAATATAAAGTATGTGGTATGGCCCCACCAAGCTCAGGTGGTATTAGTGTTATTCAAATATTGGCGCAATTACAGAAGTTTGATATCGGGCAATACCCAGTAAATTCAATAGATGCAGTACATTTACTCACGCAAAGCGCTCGTCTGGCATTTGCCGATAGAAATAGGTATGTTGCCGATAGTGATTTTATTAATGTGCCTGTTGAGGGATTACTTTCCGCTGACTATATTGCAAAGCGCTCAGCGCTCATCAATAAAAATCAAGATATGGGGCAGGCTATGGCTGGTATTCCAGCGAAAAGTTTAGTTTGGGCAAATGATAATGCAATTGAAAGACCCTCAACCAGTCACTTAGTCGTAGTTGATAAAGAGGGTAACGCTGTATCGATGACGAGTAGTATCGAAAATGGCTTTGGCTCAGCTCTCATGGTGCAAGGCTTTATTTTAAATAACCAATTAACCGACTTTTCTCTTGCACCAAAACGTGATGGCAAATGGGTAGCAAATCGCGTTGAGCCGCTTAAAAGGCCACGCAGTTCAATGGCACCTATGATGGTATTTAATGCAGATAACTCGTTGCGTCTTGTGATCGGATCGCCAGGCGGTAGTCGTATTATTAATTATGTCGCGCAAACTATTATTGCGGTTTTAGATTGGCAGTTGAACGTCCAACATGCCATCAATCTACCCAAAGTGACTAACAGGAATTCTGTCACAACATTAGAGCAGGATACCGACATAACAAAATTGCAACCTGGCCTAGAAGAGAAAGGTCATCACGTGAAAGTGAGAACTTTAAATAGTGGCTTACATGCTATTGAGATAAAAAATAATAGCCTTGTTGGCGGCGCAGACCCTCGTCGAGAAGGGGTGGTTATGGGACTTTAGCTTGTTAGTCGCTAATTTAGCTTACTCGTGGTACTTAGACAAAAAAAATTCTTGTTAACAAATTGTTTTTTTCTAGTAATTATACTTTAAGTCGTTATCATATAAATTACGTTATTTAAATCAAGGAGGTTATATGAGTTTAAAAGCAAAAATATTAGCTTTTGTCATTGTATTGTTTTTATCTTTAGTTAGTGTTGCTTTGCTCGGATTGCAAGTTCTCTCGCAATCGAGTGAAGCCGATAATATTGCTCGTATTAATCAATTAATGAAATCAACTGCAAATATCGTCGAGCAATTTGAACTGCTTAGTGATAATGAGAACATCTCTGAGCAACAGGCTAAATCTTTTGCTATACAAATGTTAAGAGAAAATAAATATCACGATTCTGAGTATGTTTACGTCGTTGATGAACAGCTCAACTTTGTTGCAACTCCTCATGATCCGCAATTACATGGTACCAGTTTTAACGATTTTAAAGATGCACAAGGCAAAAGTGTCGGTCAACTTGTTGCAGGCCTAGTAGGGAATAAAACCAATCAAATAATTACTTACCACTGGACTTCTGAGCGCGAAGGTGAGGTTGTCGATTTAACGTCTGTGGTACAAAAAACACCAAGATGGGGTTGGTACATCGGCACAGGTATTAGCTATGCTGAAGCTGATGACCGCTATTGGTCTACAGCAAAATGGTTAGTTTCTCTCTCTATAATCATTGCCGTCACTTTATCCGTGCTGCTTGCTAGATTTGGTCTCGCGCTGAATAACGCCTTAGGCGCTGAAATAGATGATGTCCATAAATTGGTTTTAAAAGTTTCTCAGGGTGACTTAAAACAAGAGCCAAAATTTAGTCACGCAGATAGTCAAAGTGTTGTCGGTGCTATTAATTTTATGCAAGCTTCTTTACAAGAGGTTTTACAAGGTATTAAAAGTGTCGCTGATAATCTTCACATTCAAATGGATAATTCTGAGCAAAGAGGGCTTGAGTTAGATGACTTAACCAAAACCATGAATGAAGAAACCCAAATGGTTGCTTCGGCAATTACCGAGTTAACGGCCTCGGCTAGTACTGTTGCTGAACATGCCAAACAAACCGCTGACTCTGTCGTAGAAGCAGAACAACAAGGTAAAACGGCTAACCTGCTGACCCAAGAAGCTTCAAAAACCATTAATTTATTAGAAAGCCAAATCGAAAATGCCGGTGGTAACATTCAATTACTTGATGATGAAGTTAATAATATTGCTAATGTATTAACGGTTATACAAGGTATTGCCGAACAAACAAATTTATTAGCACTGAACGCGGCAATTGAAGCGGCAAGGGCAGGTGATCAGGGGCGTGGTTTTGCCGTGGTCGCAGATGAAGTTCGACAACTTGCGCAAAGAACACAAAGTAGTACAGAAGAAATTCATCAAATGATCACTAAATTACAAAGTGCTACTAAAGAAGCAAAGAGTTCAGTAACGCAGAGTATAGAAACCAGTGAACAAACCGTTGCTAAATCTCAGCAAGTTTCTGAGCAGTTGCAACAAATTGATAATTCACTGGGTGAAATCTCTCAAATGACCCACCAAATATCTACTGCGTCGGTTGAACAATTAACCGCTGGAGAAGATACTGCTCAACGCATTATTAATATTTCGGATACGGCCAGCAATACTTCAAGTGTTTCTCAACAAGCACAAACTGCAGCACATGAGGCTCAGCAGCTAAGTGAAAATTTAGAAGTTGAGATGAAGAAATTTCGTATGTAACTAGGCTAACTCAATTTAAGGAGTGTCTTATATCAATAACGACACTCCCTAAATTTTATATAGTTGTTTATTTGGTGTGAATATTGCTAATTCTTTTTAAGTAGTCCCTTAAAACCGACAAAATGTTGGCAGGAGTAAAAAGGATGGCAAATAAGCTAGGGTTAATGGTTCGAGTAATATCTCTTTGTCTTGCGTTTTGGACAATGAATGCTCAGGCAATTGAAAGTTCAATACAATTTCATAAAGTTGATCAAGATGAAAGCTACGGTTATAGCTTATCACTTGCTGATGAATTTTTTAAACAAAAGAGCTTTATCTGGCAAGTAAGTTACAATCGCTTAGAGAATATAGCAATAGCTGATCTAGATAAAACCAGCAGTACATGGAATGAAGCAGATTTTGATTTTTCCATTCAAACGGCCGAATTATCGCTAGGCTATCGCTATTACCCGCGCTCTTATGACAAATTTATATCAAGTTTGATGTTGGAATTTCAAGCGGGTGTCGCGGTTAATTTAACTGAGCATAAATTTGTCTTTCGACCCGACTTTGATCGTGATGACATATACTTTGCTGAGCAGGGTGATATAAACCCTGTATTATCTCTTAGCATGCAAAAGCGCTTTACAAAAAACTCTGCCATGCATTTTGGTTTAAAACATTACCCGAGTTACTCTGACTTTGGCAGTTTAAGTACCGTCTATATTGGTTTTAATTATCGATTTGGTCGACAAATAGGTTATTAAAGAACAAATTCATAACATTTTAACCTGCAAATTATCGATGTTTTGCCGATAAACAAGTTACAGTGAGGGAATCAAATCACTGGACTATCGTTGAGTAACCTTATTTCGATATTATTGAAGTGATAAGCCAAAATATAGTTTTTGTGCGAATGCCTTGTTAGTTAAATGCAGCCTTATATTTAGAACATTGCTCGGTGGAGAAACGTGTGTTGAAGTATAAAATACGTAGCTTTAAATTTTTAAGCATACTTACCTTAGTTATTAGTACTAGCGCTTTTGCCATTGATACTGATGGTGACGGCTATGATGATGCTATTGATTTATTTCCCAATGATCCAACTGAATGGATTGATACCGACCTTGATGGTATTGGCAATAATAGTGATCCTGATATCGACGGTGATGGTTTACTAAACGGCCTTGATGGTGGAGCTGATAATAATGATGATGGCGATCTTGCTATTAATTTTTATGACCCACTGCCTAAAGATCCCAGTGAATGGTTAGACACAGATAACGATGGACTAGGTAATAATACTGACACTGATGATGATAATGATGGTGTGCCTGATGCATTGGACGTATTTCCCCTTAATATCCAAGAAAGTTTAGATACTGATCTTGATGGTATTGGCAATAATGCCGATAGCGATGATGACGGTGATGGCGTACTTGATGTCTATGATCAATTCCCTTTAGATCCGCTTGAAACCACAGATACCGACCTTGATGGTATTGGTAATAATGCTGATATTGATGATGATGGCGATGGGGTTAACGATGGTAGTGATGCTTTTCCACTCGACTTTAACGTTAATGCTGATTTGGACGGTGACGGTATCGGTAATGCACAAGATCCAGATATTGATAATGATGGTATTGTCAATACTATGGATGTATTTCCTTATGATGTGACTGAGTGGTTTGACACTGATTTTGATGGTATAGGTAATAATACTGATATCGATGATGATGGTGATGGTGTAATCGATACTCTTGATGATTTACCGCTAGACCCCACTGAATCGGTCGACACTGATAATGATGGCATTGGCAATAATGCTGACAGTGACGATGACGGTGATGGCCTAGAAGACGCACTTGATAGCTGTCCTTTAGATCCCCTAGAGCGTTTAGATACTGATAACGACGGTGTGTGTGATGGTCCTGATTTAGATGCCGATGGTGATGGTGAGCCAGATGCAACTGATGCTTTCCCGTTAGATTTAACTGAGCAATTTGATCTAGATGGTGATGGTATTGGTGATAACAGCGATGCAGATATTGATGGCGATGGCGTTACTAACCTTAATGATGTTTTTGATTTTGATGCCTATGAGTACCTTGATACCGATGGCGATGGCATTGGTAATAATGCCGATCTAGATGATGATGCTGATATGGTACCTGATGCTATAGATGCCTTTCCTCTTGATAGTACTGAAAGTGTTGATACTGACGGTGATGGTATAGGTAATAATATCGATAGTGATGATGATGATGATGGTATTGTCGATTCAGCCGATACTTTTCCGCTTGATTTACTTGAAGATCGCGATACTGATGGTGATGGCATTGGTAATATAGCAGATAATGATGATGATAATGATGGTACGCTCGATGGATTAGATGCTTTTCCTTTTGACCCAGGGGAGTCAGTAGATACTGATGGTGATGGCGTAGGCAATAATGCTGACGCTGATGACGATACTCATAATATTACCTTAATAGGTGACGGTTACCCTGATATCAATGATGCTTTCCCGCTAGACCCAGCTGAATGGCTTGATACTGATCTTAATGGCATTGGTAATAATGCTGATACTGATGACGATGGTGACGGCGAGCCTGATGGGACAGATAGTTATCCATTTGATGCTAACGAGCAGTTTGACAGCGATGGCGATGGTATTGGTGATAATAGCGACAGCGATGATGATAATGATGGTTTTAGTGATGTTGTTGACGCTTTTGATAATGACCCGTTAGAGTGGTTTGATACCGATAACGATGGTCTTGGTAATAACGCTGATAATGATGATGATGGTGACGGATTTATCGATAGCTTAGATTTATTTCCATTGGATGCGAGTGAATGGTTAGACTCAGATAATGATGGCTTGGGAGATAACAGCGATAGTGATGATGACAATGATGGTATTAGAGATGTCGATGATGAATTCCCATTTAACCCTGTTGAAGCATCTGATAGCGATGGTGACGGTTTAGGTAATATCTTTGATAATGATGACGATAATGATGGTTATTTGGATTTTGAAGATCAATTCCCACTCGATGCAACAGAGTACATTGATACCGATGGCGACCAAATAGGAAATAATGCCGATCTTGATGATGATGGCGATAACATGTCTGATGAATTTGAGTTGCAATATAACTTTGATCCACTCAATGCAGATGATGGCGAGCTAGATACTGATTTTGATGGTGTTAATAATGCTGCAGAAGCGCTGGCTGATAGTGATCCATTGCTAGATGATTATGCGCCATTAATAACGCCGCCACAGGCTGTACATATTTTTGCTGACCATACCTTTACCCGATTAAATATTAATCGTTTAATTGAATTAACCAGTATTTCAGTGACTGATGGCTTAGATGGTGCGAACTGTTGTGGCTTAACCGCACTAGGGTTTGAAACCGGCGATAAAAATGTCAGCTCAGGGTCTATACCTATTGTTTGGCGAGCTGTTGATAATGCCGGTAATATTGCGACGGTGGAGCAAGTCTTAAACATACACCCCTTAGTCAATTTTTCTGCCGCTCAAAAAGTGGCAGAGGGCGGAGTAGCGCGTGTTGAAGTGAGCTTATCTGGTCAAGCGCCTAGTTACCCAGTCACAGTGCCAATAACATTAAGTGGCAGTGTTGATGAAGCCGACTACCAACTTGCTGATAGTAAAATAGTGATTAACTCAGGCACAGTAGGTTATATCGATATAAATCTTAATAGTGATTTTCAGTTAGAAGGTGACGAAGAGTTAATTGTCAGTCTTGGTCAAGGCGTGAATGCTGGCGTAAATAATCAGCATATAATTACCGTTTCCGAAGACAATGTCGCACCACGAATTGACTTGATGACATGGCAAAATGGTGTGCCTGTAGCAAGCATTGCTAAAGATGCTGGTGAAGTGACGGTTACATTGACCATTAAAGACTCGAATATGCTTGATACTCACAAAATTGATTGGCAGGTAACTGAGTATCTCAATGCGGTGTTTTCAAGTGATCAACTGCAATTTGTTTTCCAAGCAGCCAGTATGACTTTGCCTGATGAAAATAAAGGCCTTCTTAAAGTAGCGGTTACTGTCACTGATAGCGGTAATACTACTAACAGTGGCAGTGAAGAATTATCGCAAACAAAACAATTGCATATTCCGCTTGTTAATGCTCAAAAAACCCTAAGGAATTTAGACAGTGATCGTGATGGTATCATTGATATCAGCGAAGGTTATGCTGACTTTGATGATGACGGTTTACCTGCCTATATGGATAACTCTTCTATTGCTTATTTGCAACCACTTCATGTCAACTCTGCGGTAGTCAAACTTGCTGAAACAGAGCCAGGTTTACAGTTAAAACTGGGTAAATTTGCACGTCTACAAAACTCTGATGGCTTACAATTATCACAACAAGATATACTAGCAACGGGCCTAGTTGAACAAGATACTTTGGAAAATGATATGGGCTATTTTGATTTTGAAATTCATAACATTATGCCTTTTGGTCGTTCGGTCGCTATTGTTTTACCCTTACCAAAGGCGATTGTTGACTATTCAACTTACCGAAAAATTAATGCTGAGCAACAATGGGTCGACTTTGTTGAAGACAGCAACAACACTGTCGCTTCTAGTTTAACAGTCAATGGTGTTTGCCCACCACCACATAGCGATTTGTATCGAGTTGGGCTCAATGTAGGTGATACCTGCTTAAAACTCATCATTGAAGATGGTGGCGCCAATGATACTGATGGTATAGCCAACGGTGTTGTTGACAATCCTGGTGGAATTGCGATAGTAGATAATAATACGATTTCTCTTGATGTCGTGCCAGAAAGTACCAGCAGTGGCAGCATCAACCTGCTTGCTATCGTTTTGTTAGTGTTTTTATCCGCTTGGCGAATAAGGTATCGACTTTAGTCATGTGATAAATAAATGCTAAAACAATGTCAGAGCTATTTAGCTAGTCATTGAGGTATTGAGTGACCGAACTATTAAAAGGCTTGAACTTTTATTAGCAAAATTAGCACAAAAAGGCCGGTTATCAAGGGTCTTTTTGTGTTTAATTACCCTGTCAATGTGTTATAGATAACCTTAGTTAGGCTCAGATCGCTAATTAATCATCTTTTTTGTTGAATCCTTGTGATATTCTTGCTCAAATGGCGCCCCAGAATCATAAATATTTAACAATTGGTTTTTTAAAAATATTTATCTAGCTTGCTAGTAGTAGTTTTGAAATAACTAAGCAAAATAAGCAACAACCACATAAATGAAATATTCCCGTGTTTTTATCAATAGCTTAGCGTATGAGTTAGCCCCTGAAGTGGTGACAAGTACTGAACTTGAATCTCGTTTAACCCCTCTCTATCAAAAATTTCGAATTCCTAAAGGACAATTAGCCGCTTTAACCGGTATAGAAGAGCGCCGTTGGTGGCCAAAAGAGCATATTTTATCTGATGGCGCTATCACTGCAGCGCAAAAAACTATGGCAGAAACGGGAATTTCTGCTGCCGATTTAGGTGCGGTAGTATATACCGGTGTCTGTCGCGATCAGCATGAACCTGCGACAGCATGCCGTATTGCAGCCAAACTTGGCGTGTTAAAAGACACCGCTATTTATGATATCAGTAATGCCTGTTTAGGGGTGTTATCAGGTATTTTAGATATTGCTAATCGTATAGAGTTAGGCCAAATAAAAGCTGGCTTGGTGGTCTCATGTGAATCAGCGCGTCATATTGTTGATGTCACCATTGATGACATGTTGGCTCAGCCGACAATGCAAAATTATGCGCAATCATTAGCTACTTTAACTGGTGGCTCGGGTGCTGTTGCGGTGTTACTTACCGATGGTAGTTTTACGTTAAACACGTCGAGAAATCATCAATTATTAGGTGCTAGTCATTTATCGGCGCCTGAGCATAATAATTTATGTGAGTGGGGCTTAAAAGAAGTGGGTCCACAACTATTTCGTGAATTTATGCGAACTGATGCGGTCAGCTTATTAACAGAAGGTGTTGCTTTAGCCAAAGATACTTGGTTACATTTTTTACAGCAACGTGGCTGGCGCAGCGAGCAAGTTGATAAAGTTATTTGCCATCAAGTTGGCGCGGCTAACCAAAAACAAGTATTAAGTGCTTTAGCAATACCCGCTGTAAAAGAATTTCCTACTTTTCAACGTTTAGGCAATATGGGCACAGTATCATTACCCGTCACTGCCGCCATGGCACATGATCAAGGCTTTTTAAAGGTAGGGGATAATGTTAGTTTCTTAGGTATAGGAAGTGGCTTAAATTGTATGATGTTAGGGCTGAAGTGGTAATGATAAATAATAGTACTTTAGACAAAACAATGCCTTTTAAGCGTAACTATATTGAGCGTAATGGTCAGCAATATCACTATGTTAACGAAGGGCAAGGCTCGCCTGTTGTTATGGTTCATGGTAATCCTAGCTGGTCTTTCTATTATCGAAACCTAGTGACCTCGCTAAGCACTCATCATCAATGTATTGTGCCCGATCACATTGGCTGCGGCTTTTCTGATAAACCGGGAGATGAAGATTATGATTACACCTTGGTCAATCGTATTGATGATCTCGAAGCGCTGTTAGAACATTTAGAGGTTAACGATAATATAACTTTAGTGTTACATGATTGGGGCGGGATGATAGGGATGGGTTATGCTGCTCGCTACCCTGAGCGCATTAAAAGGCTAGTTATCTTAAATACCGCTGCCTTTCATTTACCGCAAACTAAAAAATTACCAGCCGCTTTATGGCTTGGTCGTAACAGTTGGCTAGGTACAGTATTGGTTAGAGGCTTTAATGCCTTTTCCGGTATTGCATCAGTAATTGGCGTTAAAAGAAAACCGATGGCGAAAGAAATTCGCCAAGCTTATGTGGCACCTTTTAATTCATGGAAAAACCGTATTTCCACCTTACGATTTATTCAAGATATCCCGTTAAAACCCGGCGATAGAAATTACCAGCTGGTTTCTGATATTGCTAATGACTTAGAAAAATTTAAAACATTACCCATACTCATCTGTTGGGGCTTGAAAGACTTTGTCTTTGATAAACACTTTTTAAATGAATGGCAAGAGCGGTTCCCCGCTGCCAAGGTGCATGCTTTTGCTGATTGTGGCCATTACATCTTAGAAGATGCCAGCGATGAAGTTGTCCCGCTAATTGGTGATTTTCTTAAGGCCAATGATATACCTTAACCTTCAGAGGAATTGTGGTTTATGACTTCGACATCGGATAAGTCTCAACAGGCAAATTTATGCCGTCATCTTGTGCAAGCAGCTCAAAGTTCACCTAATGCGCTAGCCGTTGCAGTACAAAAAGCCCATCGTGGTCAATTAACTTACCAAGAAATTGACTTTATTAAGTTACATCAACGTAGTGATGCCATTGCTTTTGCCTTAAATGCTTATGGATTAAAGTCGGGTATGAAAGCGGTATTAATGGTCACGCCCAGTATTGATTTTTTTGCTTTAACATTTGCCTTATTTAAGGCGGGTATCATTCCTATTTTAGTTGACCCAGGTATGGGGATAAAAAACCTTAAGCAATGTTTTTCAGAATCAAAGCCTGATGCTTTTATCGGTATTCCCAAGGCACATATTGCGCGGATATTATTTGGTTGGGGCAAGAGTAGCGTCAAAGCTTTGTTAACGGTAGGCGGCAGTCATTGGTTAGCTAAATTGATTGGCGGTATCAGTTTATCGACTTTATTGAAGCGGCAAAATAGCGGCCAAAAAGCATATGATATGGTAAAGCTTGCTGACGATGATATGTCAGCTATTTTGTTTACGAGTGGTAGTACAGGTACGCCAAAAGGTGTTGTTTACAGTCACAAAATGTTTGAAGCACAAATTACCGCCTTAAAAGAAGATTACGCAATCAAACCGGGTGAGCGTGATTTAGCAACTTTTCCGCTGTTCTCATTATTTGGACCCGCATTAGGTATGGCATCCATTGTGCCCGATATGGATGCTAGCAAGCCGATAACTGCAAATCCAGACTATATTTTTTCCGCCATCAATAAGTATCAATGTACAAACCTTTTTGCAAATCCTGCGCTTATTGAGGTGCTAGGTCAGGCCGGCACTAATCAAAAGCCAGCAGTAAGGCTTAATAGCTTACAACGGGTCATTTCTGCGGGCGCTCCAGCAACACTGCCATCAATACAACGCTTTACTCAATTACTCAACCCTGCAGTACCTGTGTTGACTTCTTATGGGGCGACCGAGTCTTTACCGTTAACTAAAATTGCTAGCGATGATTTATTAGCGACTAGCGACATAACCGATAATGGTGGCGGTATTTGTGTTGGCCAAGCAATTGATGGTGTTGATATTGATATTATTGAGATAACAGAACAAGCTATTGCAACATGGCATGAAGACTTAGCTTTACCCATTAATACCATAGGTGAAATTGTCGTAAAAGGGGCAATGGTCAGTCAGCAATATTACCAAAGAGACTCGGCAACAAAGCTCGCTAAAATTCAAGATAAAGCAGGCACAAATCAGCTAATAATGCGTCATCGTATGGGTGATCTTGGCTATATTGATGAGCAAGGGTTATTGTGGATGTGTGGCCGAAAAGCCCACCGTGTTGAAAGTGAAAATAATACTTTTTTTTCTATCCCGTGTGAAAGAATTTTTAACACCCATGAATTGGTTAAACGCACAGCTTTAGTGGGGGTTAGTATTGAGCAAAAAACCTTACCCTTGCTCTGTGTCGAGTTAACCGATGAGGCTAAAAAGGATCAGCAATTTGATCAATCTGCCTTGTTTGCGCAGCTAAGAGCCATCGCGCTAGCGAACAAACAAACAAGTGCAATTTGTCATTTCTTATTACATGAAAATTTCCCTGTTGATATTCGCCATAATGCTAAAATATTTCGTGAAAAATTAGCCGTATGGGCGCAAGCCGAGCTTGATTAAAACTAATAGTGAGCAAAGCCATGACAGAACCTAATGTAGCAACTATTGCAAATACAGCGCTATCGACTAGCAAAGAGCTTGAAGCACTTAACCTTGCGGTTAGCAAATTAGCAGGGCAGGTTGCCCATGTTTTTGTTACCGGCGCGGGAGGGTTCCTCGGGCAAGCGCTATGTAAACTGTTACGCTCTGCTGATATTAAGGTTACCGGTTTTGCCCGAGGTGATTACCCAGAACTTAGCCAACTTGGCGTCACCATGATTAAAGGTGATATCAGTGATTTTGCTGGCATAAAAGCGGCGATGAACACCTGTGATTTAGTTTTTCATGTCGCTGCGAAAGCAGGGGTATGGGGAAGTGAAGCCGATTATGTTAAAGCCAATGTTGATGGAACAATAAACGTAATTAACGCCTGTCGAGAATTAGCTATCAGTAAATTGGTGTATACCAGCACGCCGAGTGTAACTTTTTCAGGTGTTGATGAAACTGGCAATGATGAAGCTCAACCTTATGCCGATAAATTTTTAAATTATTATGCCAAAACAAAAGCGCAAGCAGAGCAATTGGTTCTGGCAGCAGCGCACAAGCGTAGTGAAAAAAGCAACTCGTTAAAAACGGTAGCCTTACGCCCCCACCTTATTTGGGGACCAAAGGATCCACACCTTGTACCACGAGTATTGGCGCGAGCCAAAGCGGGTAAGTTAAAACTCGTTGGTCAGCAAGATAAATTGGTTGATACTATTTATATTGATAATGCTGCTTACGCGCATATTTTAGCCGCGATAGCACTCAGTGATAATGACAGTCGCTGTAATGGTAAAGCCTATTATATTAGCAATGATGAGCCAATCACCATGGCGGCTATGCTGAATAAAATTCTTAATAGTGCTAATTTACCCGCGGTGAACAAAAGAGTACCCAGTGCTGTCGCCTATTTCGTCGGCGCAATTCTCGAGTGCTTATATAAACTACTTAATAAAAAGCAAGAGCCGATCATGACCAGGTTTGTTGCAAGGCAACTATCAACCAGTCATTATTTTAATATTAGTGCGGCAAAAAAAGATTTTGCTTATCAGCCGCTGGTCACTATTGATCAAGGTATGAAGCGATTAAAGCGATCACTGAGTAAATAATTACCCGGAAACATAATGAGTAAGATTTTTCATCATCCAGTACAAATTTATTATGAAGATACAGATCACTCTGGCGTAGTTTACCATCCAAATTTCTTGAAATATTTTGAACGGGCTCGAGAGCATGTTATCGATAGTGATAAACTCGCTAAATTATGGGCAGAGCAGGGTATAGGTTTTGCTGTTTATAAAGCCAATTTGACTTTTCAAGACGGGGTAGAGTTCGCTGAGGTTTGTGATGTTCGCAGTAGTTATCAGTTTGATGGTAAGTATAAATCCTTGTGGCGGCAAGAGTTATGGCGTCCCAATGCTAACAGAGCAGCAGTAATCGCTGACATTGAAATGGTCTGTCTAGATAAAGAAAAGCGCTTACAACCGATACCTGAAGATATTTTAGCGCCCTAGCATATCGTTAGCTAATTTCATCATTAAAAAGTAAGCCAATCATGCTGATAGGCTTATTTATAGGCCCTAAAGACCACCGGATAAATCTAAGAAATTACCGGTCGAAAAAGAAGATTTCTCGCAAGCAAGCCAATAAATAGCCTCAGCGACCTCTTCAGGCAAACCACCACGTTGTAATGGTATTTTATGCTTAAGCCTTTCAATACGCTCAGGCTCACCACCATCTGCATGCATATCAGTGTAAATTAAGCCAGGGCGAACACAATTGACTCTGATCCCTTCAGCAGCGACTTCGTGCGATAAGCCTTTGGTTAAGGTATCAATTGCGCCTTTAGAGGCAGCATAATCAATATACTCATTTGGCGAGCCAGTTAGAGCCGCACCGGAAGATACATTCACAATAACACCACCTTGTCCGCCGTGACGCGTTGACATGCGTTTAATCGCTGCTTTACAACACAAAAAATAACTGGTGACATTATTGCTCAAAATAGCATTAATGCGCTCGCTAGTCATATGTTCTAGTCGCGATTGTGCTTTTAACATCCCTGCGTTATTGACTAATATCGAAACAGGGCCGAGTGCTTTATCTGTCGTGGTAAAAAGCTGGTTTACCTCGTCATCACAAGCAACATTTGCTTGTACTGCGATACATTTACCGCCGTTAGCAAGAATTGAGTCGGCGACTGAATTGGCAGCCTGTGCATTTGTTTTAAAATTAATACAAATAGCATAACCTTTGCTAGCAAAAAGCTTGGCGGTCGCTGCGCCAATACCGCGGCCTGCGCCTGTTATGATTGCTACTTTCGATTTATTCATTTCATTTACCGCCTAATACTGTCAGGACAAAAGCGAAAACAGTTAACTCTTTTCAATTGTCGTCGTGTTTATTGCTATCCTTAGGTGATAAAAATACTGCTATTATCACCTAGCTTTATCTAGCTAAATGCTACTGAGTCAGAGTGATACTAAGATTAATCTCGTTTATATAGGGCTTCGATAGTGCTTGATTCAATGGTATTGGCATTAATCATATAACCTGCCAGTGCACCTGAGGCATTTTCAGGCAGTGCTAAGTGCTCAACAGATAACGCATGCACGGTAAAGCGATAATGATGTACGCCATGTCCTTTAGGAGGGCAGGCACCACCAAAACCTCTCGTGCCATAATCACTTTCAATTTGCATACTGCCTTTAGGCGCTAAATTTGTTTTGCTACTACCGGCCCCTGATGCTAATTCAGTCACATTTGCTGGAATATTAACAACTTGCCAATGCCACCAACCACTGCCGGTTGGTGCATCGGGATCATAAGCGGTAATGGCATAGCTTTTGGTGCCTTTAGGGGCATTTGACCAAGTTAAGTGAGGAGATAAATCCTCACCGGTACAACCAAAACCATTATACTCGTGTTTCTTGCTCATATACTCACCCGCTGCAATATCATTACTAGATAAAGTCAGTGAATTGGCATAAATAGAGCTGGACAGGCTAACTGCTAAAAACGAAATAATTTTTGTGTAACGCATAATAATCCTAAGTAGAAGTAATTAACTAAGTAGCTATTGTAATGAGTTATGTTGATTAAATTAGCACAAAAACCGTCAAAATTTCGCCCTAATCGGTCAATTTAGTTTTTCTTAACTCTGAAGGAGTTAAACCAAAACGATTTTTAAACCAATGAGTAAAGCGTGACTGAGATTGGTAACCACATGTATCGGCAATAGCACCTATTGACAGCTGACTCGTTTGTAGTAAATGCAAAGCTAAGCCAAGTCGAGCATTGTCCTTGACTGTTTGAATACTAGTACCTTCTGCTTTAAGTTTACGCCGCAGTGTTGATTCGCTAAGGGCTAAGTGACGACAAATATTAGCCATAGAAAGTTGATTAAAGCCAGTTTCAATAACAATATCATGCAGCTTATCTTTTATTTGCGCATTACCGAGTAAGGATAAAATATCCTGATAGCCAATGTGAGACAGTAACGTCAGCAGTTCCCTTTTGCGTGAACTTAAAACTTCTAATGGTGCCCACAAGGAGCTTTCTATAAATTGTTGTAAGCATGCTGATAATGCTGGCGTTGTTTGACCGATAATAAGATCATTTTTACGCACATTACTCGTGTGAAGGCCGACATAGTCTTGCCAGTCAAACTCTATCAGTAAGGCAAAATACTCCTTATCATTTGGAATATTTCGCATGTTTACAGAGGGGCTATTAGACAAAAAAATAAAACTACCGGCCTGACAAATCAAATCATTTGTCTTACCTAGTTGTTTTTCACCATTAAGCACAACAATCAATAGCGGTTTGGCTATCGGAACATTGAGTAGTTTTTGCTCTTTAATGGAGCTATACACTGAAAAGGGCAGGGGGATTTTTGCATCTTGTACGCGCTCTATAACGCTAATAAGCTTGGTCATATTAACTTTGTTCATTTAAATCGAAAAAGTGACCATAATATAGTTTATCTCCAACCAGTGACTCTAACTCTGCCGTACTTTTAAAAGAAGACCATTTTTTAGTGGTTAATGCGACAGCTTCTTGATTAATCCAGGTTAATTGCCAACAAATTTCTTCATCATCATCGTCTTTTTTTAATATTTTGTGAGCAACAATCACAGGTCCATTAGCATTTATCTCATCAAAAACTTGTAAACTTAATGCGATAACTCTTTCAATATTTTGTTTCGCTACTTTAAAAATAGCGATTTCAGTACAGTGGCTCATTATAATCCTTGCGGTTTAGATAATAGTTAACAGGCTTTACGGGTTGAAGTTATTCAAATATTAATGAGGAGTGTCCCCAGAAATCATTACTTTTACTAGCGATACGCCAGCCTTTTTTGGCTAGTGACCTGCGAATATGCAAATTCATATAGCCATGACCAAATAAAACAAGGTTACCATGTTTTTGACTTAACTCAATTAAGTGCTCAGCGGCCATCTCAGCTCGTTCTCTTGCGCTGGCGTAGGATTCGAAGCGGCCTTTTAAACCTAACATCCAAAGTATTCTGCAAAGATATACCCAAGTCATGGCTTTGTATTTAAACGGTAGCTTATAGCGCGGTATATCCATCTCTTTAAATAGTGTTGAAATGCTATCAGGTGCTCTACCTGTGTAAATTTTGGCAGATTCTATAGCACGATTAAAGTGACTTGAAACAAGATAGTATGATGATAATTTCTCATTAATGGTATTAGGTCTACTTTTATGAGACACACCGGAAAAATTATATTGCCGTATCCATTGGGTATATTCTAACGCATTTAAAGCCGGGCTATCGGCAGAGCTGGGTTTACCATGTCTAATTAAGATTATTTCCATTTTATCTTAGCCTTTTTTCCATGAAATTTAATGCAACAAATTGCTTATCTACGCAGATATTGACATCGGTTATTGAATTAAATCACACTAGCATATGCCGCAAAAGCAATGATAAGAAAGAATAACCAAGATAAGTGTTTACCACGAGCGAAATACAATGACAAAATAGCGCTCAGAGCAAAAACCATGCAAATAATCAGTAAAATTTCATTTTTAATAGCGATACTTGGCGTGATTAATACCGCCAAAATGGCGGCAAAGCCCCACCAAGCAATCGTTGTTAAGTGCCAAGCGAAACGCAAAACTTGCTTAGTGAATAAGTCACTGCCTAATAATTTCGGTAAGTCTGTGCGTTTAAATAAACGGATTAATAAGTATTTTTCACCCAGATAAGAGTGAATAAGACCTATCATTAACAGTAAAATTATGGCGATAAATAACATCGTTTTATATTCCTCAAAAATAGGCAAAACAATTAGCTAGTGATAAAAATAAAGTAAAGCTTTTACTTGGTCGCTAACGCGTTTCTCAGTATGGGTTAAGTTAAAAATTTTGGCATAACGGGTTAGCACTATATCAATAACTTTAACAGAAATGGAGCACTCCGTCAGAGCACGGCGCGGTAATACCTTTAAAACCAGGTTGCTCAATTGTGTTTTTTCACTGTTTCGTCCAGAGAGAATCTTTAAGCAAGTATGAAAAAACTGAAGCCTATTTACCCGTTTGAAAATATTTATTGGTTTTAGCTCTAACTGTAATATCACTGCCTTACACTTGAAATAAGTTTGATATTAAAGCCGCAATATAAATAAATCTTTATGAGAATTGTTTTCATTTGCGTTTGAGGTATGGGTTGTGTATCATAATGTTATAATGTCACACTTTATTAAAAGGAATAACAATGAAAGAAAATATTCATCCTAACTATCAAAAGGTTGTGTTTCACGATACTGCTGCAGATGCTTATTTTTTGATCGGCTCAACGCTGAGCACCTCAAGAACGATCGAGTACGAAGGAAAAACATATCCTTATGTACCGCTAGATATATCAAGTGTTTCGCACCCATTTTATACCGGTGAACAACGCGTTGCCAAAAAAGATGGTCGTATATCTAAGTTCAAGGACAAATTTGGTGTGATAGGAGCAAGAAAATGAAAGTACTAAGTTCACTTAAGAGTGCAAAAAGTCGTCATCCCGATTGTAAAATAGTGAAACGTCGAGGACGCATTTACGTTATCTGTAAATCTAATCCAAGATTTAAAGCTGTACAAGGTACCGTAAAGAAGCGTTAAATCATGTTAAATAGAAAATAGTTGGTTTTAAAGTGATAAAGTCACAAAGCCAACTATTTTTTTATTGTAATGGTGCCTTTAAGGTAATGAACCGCTTTACCTAACAGAGTCACTTTAGTATCTGTAACCTTGCACAGTATATAGCCACCACGTTTAGATGCTTGATATGCTTGTAACTCCCGCTTATTGAGTTTACCTGCCCAATAAGGTGCTAACCCAGTATGAATTGAGCCGGTAACGGGATCTTCATCGCCACCATTTGCAGGCCAGAAATAACGCGAGACAAAATCATATTTATTTGCTTTGGCTGTGACAACAACATCATAAGGGGCAAGCTGTTTTAATAAATCATTGTTCGTCACCACAGAGGTAACATCCACTTCATTTTCGTAAACAACAAAATAGGCTTGATTATTTAATAAGACTTCTTTGGGTTTAATGCTAAGTCCATGCAATAAAGCACTAGGAACATCACTGATATGCTCAGGTGCTCTGCTTGGAAAAGACATTTGTATATAACCGTCATCCAGTTGACTGATAGATAAATTACCGACCGCTTTTGCATAAAAATTAATCTTTTTGACTTGTACATTTTTAGCAAAAATAACAAACGATGACGCTAATGTTGCATGACCACAAAAATCTATTTCTGTGATAGGGGAAAACCAGCGAATTTCAAAATGCTCATTATCTATTTGTTTAACAAAGGCTGTCTCTGATAAATTGTTTTCAAGGGCAATTGATTGCATAAGCTCATCACAAAGCCAGTCTTTTGTAATAATTACCGCAGCTGAATTACCTTTAAATGCAACATCGGTAAAGGCATCAACAATATTGATTTCTAATTCCATTTAAGAATTCATCTCCATTTTGCTCTTTTCTTTATAAATGTCCGGTTGCCATAACTCCATAAACGTCTCTGGTTTAGTTAGCTGTTTAAAACCAAATTTTTCATACAAGGTATGGGCATCATGAGTAGCGAGTACCATTCTTCTTAAACCCTGTAACTGAGGGTGGTTAATAATGGTTGCCATTAACTTTTTGCTTAGGCCTTTGCCTCTATGCTCTTCTAATATATATACGTCTGCTAAATAAGCAAAGGTAGCAGAGTCGGTTATTAATCTAGCAAAGCCTATTTGAGACTTTTTATAAAAAACACCAAAGCATAGAGAATTGTTTATCGCCTTTTTTACAATATCATAAGGTACATTTTCGGCCCAATAAGAACGTGATAAATAGCAATGTATTGCATTAATATCCATAAGACTCTTGTCAGAGCTTAATTCATAATCTTGGCGCAATTTAATTCTCCCTAGTTAAGAGCAAATGAGCGAAATGTTAGCCATTTTCTTGGTTTTCGTTTTTTTGTCGGCTAATAACAACAGTACCTGCTATTTTGTCATGCCAACCTTGTTTTTTTGCATCCCAAGCAACCCAAAAAAAACCTAAACCTAAAGGGATAAGAGAAACATAATAACTAAGATATCTGATGATTGATTGGCTTACCGTTGGGGAATTACCAGTATTAGCATCTACAATTTTAACAGATAATACTATTTTTCCTGGTGTGGCAGCTTTATAGACCCAAAATAAGATAGTTGCCACTATTGGGAATAGATAACTAATTATAAAATCTGGAACGCCTTGGACAAATTCTTCAGAGTCAAAGTAATTAGCACCATAAATTACATAGAGCATGGGCAGGGTAATTACTATAATAATAATTGAATCAATCAAGCTTGCTCCAAATCTAGACCAAAAGCCAACATACTCAAAAGGCTCTTGATTAATTCCCATTTCATTACTGTTCATGCTACTCTCCATTGTTAATAAAATTTATAATACCTGGCTGCTCGAATGATAAAAAGACTCGAAAGTTAAAATTTACCTCGCAGCAATACAAGTTAGTATTTTCGGTTAAATTGGGTTGGTGATATCGCTAAATTAACGAGAACTTTGGTATAGTGCTAATGATGGCTGTTCACAATCGATTGTGTTTATATAAATATTACGTTCAAGCCACATAATTTCA
The DNA here is from genome assembly GCA_040779365.1 of Colwelliaceae bacterium MEBiC 14330. Classification (GTDB taxonomy): domain Bacteria; phylum Pseudomonadota; class Gammaproteobacteria; order Enterobacterales; family Alteromonadaceae; genus Colwellia. The sequence goes on along the minus strand of JBFONR010000001.1, from coordinate 22,526 downwards.
AGGTCATACAAGCAAAATGAATACTTATTGGCATCCTCTACCCAACCCTCTGATGAGTAAACTGAAACTGATGTAAATATTTCATTATCATTGGCCCACCACACTAATACCAAATAATCACAGCTAGCACCGTCATGAAAAATAACAAAAGAGGGGGTATTAAGCCAATCAATATTTCTGGCTTGTTTAACTTCTTTAAGGCGTGGTAAGTATTTATATTGTTTTACCGCGCTATTCGTTGCAGACACCGTATAAATTTTACTCTTGGTTTCGTCTAACCAGTTCACATGGCTTTGTATATGTCGAGGCTTGAACATAACTCTCCTTGTTTAATTTTCTGCTAGGCAATATTAGAATACCATTGCATGGTCTACTAAAAAGCGATCATCTTGGTGAACTAAGACTATTTCTGCGACATATTCACCTTCCACTTTAGAGCAGAGTTGTTTGAAAATAATCGCAGCTGAGTCAGGTGTTCTTAGCACGGCGATAGGCTCTCGCTTTCCCCAAGTGCCTTTTTCCGATTGATATTGAGTACAGACCCTTGCTAAATGCTCTTTAGTAACAATTGCTTTTGCTCTCTCAGTAAAATCTTGGACATGCTTTGCATGATCAATATCTGTTGATGCTTGCATCAAGTTATCCATTATCGGGGTTGCAATAGCCAATATTTCTTTTTCTGACATATTTAGAAAGTTCATCGATATTCCTTGAATTATTAGCAAATAAATATATTGAAAATCAGAGGCTAAGGCAAGCTAAGCCAAGATTTAGCAAGCTATTAAATATTAACTTGCTGCGAACTATTCACGGTTTAAGGTAAGAATTATTACATTATTATTGGTTACTTCGAGCTGTTTACAGCCATTAAAAGCCAATTTAACCGGAACATAGCTATCAGTACTGGCATCATACATTAGACCTGTTCGTTTTGCTGTTAAGTTTTTAATAACCCTAAGGCCGTTAGCTTTAGGGTTATCCAAGTGAGATTTAATGGTAACAGTTTTCGTTATTAAACTAACTTCAAGCCAAGCTTGCTTATCGGCATGCTTCCAAATGCCGGCTATTTTGCAATGGTTATTTTCAGCAAAACTGTTAGCAGATAAAAAAACTGAACAAGCAATTAATCCTTGTTTTAAATTCATCCAATTAACATCCATAGTAAATATAAGACCATTTTAAGCGGCGAAAAATAGCTTGCTAAAATGTAAAGCAAGTTGAACCAAGCTAGCTGTTAGCAGTTCTACTTAAAAATCTAGGTTAAGATTTATATTACTGCTTTGACTGCGACAATATGAACAGGGTTTTATTGGGTATATTATCAATGTCACTAGGGTAAGATTGATTTTTTTGATAACCTTTTGTTAGATATACTACCCAATATTCAACATGGGGTGAACCCAACTTTTTCACAAGAGCAACACCAATCTCATCTTGTTCTAAATAAAATTCGTGTTCGCCAAGTAAATGAGTTCTATGTCCTTGTGAGCGTTTAAATGACTCCCAAACATCTTCAGCATCTGAATAGCCACCTGCAATCGCCTCAACTTGATTACTATTAAATTCAACGCCGTAATACTTAGGTAGCTTATAACCTATTTCCTCTAGTCTCGAATTAGGACTGCCTCCTAGGTTATGGATAACAATACCAAATTCAGCCATTTTGTTGGCTTTCGCTTCCGCTGCCTTGGTTAGCAGTATATTACAACGAATATTGCTACGTTTTTGTTCTTTATCTGTGCTAATTAATTTAACTAAGTGCTGCGCTTGTTTGTTGTTTCCGCAGTGATTAAATTCACTGGCAAAAACAGGGGAAATAAATAGTAAAATGATGACATATAATTTTGACAGAATCACTCTGCACAAGCTGTTAAACCGCGAGAATTGCGAAACTGCGTAGGCGCAATTGTCCCAGCGCAGCGGATGAAAGAAATTGACTGGTTTGTTAAGCATCATTAGTACCTAAGTTCATCTTTAACAAAGAAAAGTATCGGACCTTATTACTCTGAGATTCTTTTTTGCTGACGACTTTTGCGCCCGCTTTGAGGTAGAAAGCTTCTGCATTGGGCTCTGCCTGCAAAGTGACTTGCTGACCAGCTAATTTTCTAACCAAAACTTTAGCATGTTCCAACAGTTGTTTTCCAATTATTTTACCAATAAAGGTGGACTCAACAAAAAGTGCATCCAAATCGTATGAGTCTCTAGATTTTAGATAAATTGCATAGTAGCCAATAATTTGGGGTTTTAGCTCTATAACGCGAAAATGACAGGCAGGGTTGATAAAATCACTAGCTGTAAGCATAAGCTTAGCGTTAAACGTAAAGCAAGATTGCTGACAATCTCTAATTCATCTACACGTAATGCTCTGGTAAAACCATTCATGACAATGCTGTTGTTAGCGATAAAAAGTAATCATTAATTGCCCCCCATTGTGCAGGGCTGTCATAGCCCAAGGCTGAGTGCCTAGGTTTATGTTTTTAAAAAACTCAATTTTTCGACTATAACCGATTTTGCTGATGTTCTTCAATAAGTAAACCTTTGCAGGGCGTTCATTAGTCATTTAGCTACTCAAAATGAGTTTAATGGGGATGACTTAACTAGTGGGCAATTAACAAAGGCGAGGGTAGGGTCTGTTCTACCAGTAGTAAGAAAATTTGCACAAATCAACATTTTGGCCAAGTAAAGAAACAATGTAGAGCGTTGTCTTAATTGGTCTTTTGAAACTAAGTAGAGGTCATTTTACTGCTCTACTTAGTGATTGTACTAACTTAACATAGTATCGCTATTTAAGATTTAAAATCTGCTAGCCATTTTAACAGCAGCTCAATGGCTAGCAGTCAGTCGTTGTTATACTAAGAGGCCATTTAATCCGCCATAACTATTACCATATTTGCTCCAATTTAAGCCAAAAGCATTGGCAATATCTAAATACAGGTTAGACATGCCAGCATTAGCTGCGTCAATGGCGATTCCACCATTGATTGCTCCGCCAGCACCACCAGCAACATATACACCTGGGTTTTCTTGTTGATGGTTTCCGCCACCTACCTCTGAAACCATTAAAATTAGGGTGTTGTCTAACAAGGTACCACCATAAGCACTGTCTTGTCTTGCAGCAAGTTGGTCCATTAAATGAGCGACCATCATGTTATACCAACGGGTTTGCGCATCAAACAACTCAGATTCATTATGAGAGCTAACATGGCTACGATTTTCATTGAAATTTAACTTGTTGCCACTACCAAAGTCACCCATATAAGGGCGAATACTAGGGAAGTTAATGAGTAAGGATTCATCTTGTGCGCCCATAAATTGAAAGGTAGCAGTGTTGGTAATATTGGCTTCAAACGCCATGGCAATATTTTTCATTTGCGCTTTGGCGATGTTTTCAGCATCAGCATCAACACCAGTCATTCCAATGGCTGGGCGATTAAAGCCTGTACCATTACCGACATCAATATTGCTATTGAGAACATTTTGATAGAAGGTTAACGCTTCTTCATGACTCGATAATTTACCTTGTTGTTTTATGTTAAGTTGATGTGCTTGCATAACATCTAAGTTATCATGTAGTGACTCTAACACTCTTTGCCTGCGTTGGTCTTCAGGACTATCAGAGGAGCCGTTAACTACATCAGCTAATAAATTATCGTAAATCGTTTGTGGATCATCAAGCACATCTATTTTATTACCATTTTTATCAGTAAATGGCATGTACTCAGAGCCTTTAACTTTACTCGACCAACAGCCAAGGTGAATATTATTGGTCAGTGTACCACCGAGTGCTTCGCCTATAGCCACATCAATGGTTGGTGCATACTCTTGGCCACCAGAGAAAACTCCAAGACAAGCTTCTGGATGACCAGAGCTACCACCATGGCCGGTAAGCGTTAAATTTTGAATCGGTATTATGTTATCTATATAAGCACTAAGCGGCTGAAGTGGACTAGCGTCAAAACTATTGTTATTTAAACCGCCTAGGTTATATGAGTGCCATTTATCGCGAACGCAACCGTTAGGGTAGTATACGGTGATAAAGCGTTTCGCGCCTCCTGGTGCTGCAAATACCTTAGGGGATAACATAAACTGACTAGCAAATGCTGTGGTTAAACCCGCCTTCGCCACATTACGTAGAAAGTCGCGACGTTGCATTTTATTTTTTAAAAATTTCATCGTATTTTCCTCTACCTTATTTACGTAACGTATAGTTTTTAGTTTGAGTAAATCTGATCATCAGATCTAACATGGTTGAATTGGCATTTTCTTTAAATACTTTACCAAATACTTCCATGGTACAGCTGTCTTCTCTACTTTCGCGTTGACCTTTACTGTAACGATACCATTGACGAGCATAACAAGAACGGCCATGAGCACTCTCAGCAATGAGTTGCACTAATTGATCCATACCTTGATAGCGAACCACAGGCCCTTCAGCTGATAAGAAGGTTTCAGCTGAATTTAAACTACCAATATATCCCGCTGAATCAATCGGCTTAACAGCGCCATCATCAGTGGTTTCTGTGGTAACAAAAAGCCCCTGGGCATTATAGTTTTCTAAGCCAAAACCAATGCCATCTATGTATTGATGACAAGACTCACAACCGTCTTGTAAATGCGCTGTTTCAAAGCGCTCTCTTACAGTTAATGACGGATCTTCTTGTGGTTTCAATACCGCACCTACAGGCGGTGGCGGAAACTCTTGACACATCAAGTTTTTGCGTACAAATAAACCTCGTTTAACAGGGTGAGTTTTTTCTGACGCCGACTGAATCGCAAGAATACCAGCATGACCTAATACCCCTCGTCGTTGATCATTATTACCTTCAGCAGAATAGTTGACTTGTTGCCAATCATCTCCACCAGGCCAGCTAAGGCCGTAATGGTTGGCAAGTTGTTGGGTCATATAGCTATAATCAGCGGTAAGTAAATCGTTATAGTTACCGCCTTCAAATACGGTTCTACTAACAAATTCAATTGACTCGCGTTTCATATCTGCTTTTAAACTATCACTTAAGGCGGCGGTTTTAATATCTTTATCAAGATCTAACCAACCAACAATAAAGCGTTCAAGCGCTTTTTCTGCTTTTGGATCTTGTAGCATCTCAGTTACTTTGGCAGAAATTTGTGCCGCTGTGCTTAATTCTCCAGCATCGGCGCTAGCCATTAAATCAGCATCAGGCGTAGTTGCCCAATAATTGTATGAAAGCATAGAGGCAACTTCATAATCAGTGAGTTGGTAATAACCATTACCATCTGGCACACCGATTTCAGAGCGATAAAGCATATTAGGCGATGACAATATCGCAGTAAGTAAACCTAACGTGCCTTCTTGACTGTATATCGCGTTTAAATCGCTAGATTCATCACTTGTTAGCGGGCGTCTAAATGCTCGCTTACCAAAATTGTTAATTAAACAACTCATGTTGCTACATTCTGGAGCTAAAGCATAAATGTTATTTACCATGCCAGCGGCGGTTTCTGCGGCAATAATATAACCTTTAGCATAATCATTAGTGAAAATAGTATTAGCATTGGTCTTAAAGCCATTTACGGGTATGTCAGCAGGTATAAGGCCGGTAGTAACATCCACATCAGTGGTCAAACCTAATAAATCACGGATGGAATTATTATATTCTAGACTCGATAATAAGCGGAAATTTCTATCTTGTGGCACAAGGTCATCTAAATTTGTCGCATCACAAGTATTTCCTGGTGGTTCATAGGCATTGTTTAAAATCAACTCAGCAGTGGATGAAGCACATTCGCCACTACATGAGGCTGCATTGCCTAATGGCATACTGGTTTCTATATAGCTGGTTAGTTCAGCGAGGCTATATGTATTTGCTACCCCTAGCAGTGATGTACTGCCATTACCTTCGCTGCCGTGGCAACCTGCACAACCTTTGTCATTATAGTATTCACGACCAATTAAATAGGTATCGGTCACTTTATCGAATACTGCTAGTAAGGTGTAAGATAAAGCATCACCAACCACCAATTGTGTATCGGCTGCACTTGGATTAACCAAATAGGCAACACCTGAACCTTCCCAATGAGTAAACTCTAAACCCGGTGACTCAGCATCGGCACTGATATCAACTATGGTGCCAGGGGCAAATAATTTACCCGAGAGGTTGTCGCTCCCTGCAAGCGTAACACTACCATTGCCCACTTGAATTTGAGTACCGTTTTCAATGCCGTCACCGGTTGGAGGCTCAGTCAACCATTGGTCGTCGTACCAAGCTGGATTAGCTCGGTTAAAGGTTAAATCAATAGTTTTATTTAGCCCTGCATTACTGAAAAGGATATTAGTATCGCCCTCATTATTAGCCCATTCGACAGGAATAGTGATTCGCATCCAGCTACCACCATATTCTGGTGATAGTTGATCTAACGCAATACCTGGCCAAACACCTGAGCGAATAGTCTCTACACCATCTTGGTTGGTCCAGATATGTGCAGTGGGTGTCGCCCAATCACTCGGTTTATTAAAGTAGAGGTATTGTGCTTGACCGCCATTTTCAACAGTGATTGTCGCTAACTCACCTTGATATTCAGCGGTAATTGTTGCAATGCCTGCAGTATTCCCGCCAGTAATGATGCCCGTTGATGATACAGCAGCAATAGCCTCATTACTCGTGCTCCAAGTGGCTGCAAGTGTAACGCCGATATCATCACCACCTGAGGTTGCTATGGCAATGACTTGGCTTGCTTCATCCTCAATGAGGTTAACCGTGTCGGGGCCAATCACCACGAGGCTGTCAATCGGGGCGCTATCTTGTGTTGTAGTGTCTGTGGTAACTTCACTGGCATTAGCATTATTACCAGTCGCCACAAGCTGATAATAATAGCGGGTCGAAGCTAACAAGCCAGTATCTTCGAGCATGGTGCTATTGGCAGAAAGCGTCGCTATGTTACTAAATGGCCCATTGATACTGTTAGAACGACTTACTTCATAACTTAATTCGTCGTCGGCGTTATCGGTCCAAGTTAATTTGATTGATGAGCCAGAAGTTGCCGTTGCGACAAAGTTTGTTGGCAGATTTGGTGCACCAAGCACAGTAACATCAAGACGACCAGTAAATTGACCACTACTGGCAATAATAGTGGCAAGCCCTTGCTCACCCGCTGTGGTGATTAACGTGCCATTAGTACCATTAACAGGCATTATATCGCTGTTGCTTGTAATCCAACTGACGGTATTACCTGCTATTGCTTCAAAGCCATTATCGTAAATTTCTTTAGCAAGTAAGGTTACTTGGGAACCGGGAACTATATCGGTTTCAATGACTTCTACCAAGGTATCTGTTTGTGACGCACCATTAGCATCTATCCATTGTGCGATCAATTCATCTGCTAACAAGTTAGTAACCAGTGTACCTTTAGGCATTCTGTTGGCATCATTAGTTTGATAACTGTGAATTAAACTCTTGGTATGATCGAACGGCAACATACGGTATACACTCGAACGCTTAACATTCATGATGTCCATATCGATAACTGGGGTATCGTAGTTCATGTCCATAAAAGCACCCTCATGACAATGGGCACAATTGGTCGCTAAGTAGGCACGCGCACGTTGATTGATATCAGCAGTCGTATCCTCTGGATCTGGATATGCGGCATAAGTTTGTGCAGTGTTAATGGTTTGACTGAATAAACCTATGTTATTAAATACATCAAGTTGGTTATCACTGACACCTTGATAATCAAATGGCTTATTAAGCTGGCGAGTATCAATTGCTAGGGGTTCTTTACTACCGGTACCAATGTGGCATGAAGTACATTCAGCACCACCGCGAACAGTATGCTCAATATTTTCCATGTTACCATTGAAATATTGTAAAACGGTTTCATTGACTGTTTCTGTAACTAAGTTGGCATCAGTGCCTCCAGTGTTCCAGCGATAGTTGGCTGCCGCCCATTTACCTGAATTTTGTTTAAACAAAACTGAGGTTTCAAATGGGGTTGATTCACTGTCGCTTACCGGTAAATCTAGATGTTTAACCAATACACTACCAATAGGTAGATCCCAAGTTTGAGTCTCGGCAAAGTTAATCGTAGCGTCATTGGGTACTGATAAAAAGTGACGGGCTTTAAGGCCATCGAACCAGCCATCAGAGTTGATATCATATTCAATTACGCCTTGAGCAGGGAATTGGCTTGCCATATTGGCAAAAATTCCTGTTTTAGACAGCATTTCTGGGATGACAGCTGCTTGAACATCGCTATCTAGCATACGGTAGATAATAGAAAGTCCGTTATATTCCTCTCCATGTGCAGAAATAAAGACTTCTTCGCCACTTAAGTCAGTACCAAATGATGATAGGTTACTAGGGAAAGCGTCACTGGCTAATACATCGGTGTCATCAATTGCTGCAGACCAAATTTTCTTACTAACGTAATCACCATATATAAAACGACCGGTAAGTGCAGGTAATTTTGTACCTTGGTAAACAAAGCCACCAATAATCGACACTGACCCTGTACTGTGAGCATAGCCACCTACAGGTGCAGTTAAAGTGCCGTCACAAGTATTGTAGTAATTGGGATCGCCACCATCATTGCCACGGTGGTTAAGACCTTCACAAATAGGCCAGCCGTAATTATTACCTTTGTTAATAATATTGATTTCTTCAAAACCTGATTGACCAATTTCAGTTTCCCAAAGGGTGTAGGGTGCAACGGTGTCAAAAGCCCAACGCCAAGGGTTGCGGTGACCAAAAGACCATATTTCATCCCTGGCATTGTCGTCGTTTACAAACGGGTTGTCAGAAGGAATATCGTAATATAAGCCCTCAGTGTTAACCGTGTCGCGCATGATTAAACGAATAAAACTACCACTTAGGTTCGTGTTATCTTGAGAGTTATTGTTGGTACGACGATCAGGATCTGTCGGTACAATTGCTGTATCACCATAAGCGCCATCACCAATACTCATGAAAAACTCACCCGTTAATGGGTGGAACTGCATCATGCCGCCTTTGTGGTCAGGGCCAGATTGAGGAATACGTAAAATTTCAATCCGATCAGTTGCTAACGTAGGGGTAGTCGTGTCATTAAGGGTAATACGCTCTAATACACCATCGCCAAAGGCGCCATTATCGCTTTCGTTATCATTGTCTCCTTCAATGTAATAGATATAAGCATAACCGTTGTTGCTAAAATTAGGGTGGAAGACAACAGAAAGTAAACCTTGCTCGTGATAATCACGCACCTGTGCAGAAATATCTAATAAGTTAACAACTTGCGCTTGGCTGACGGTTGCATCGTTGGGAAATACTGATAAGGTTCCTTTTTTATCAACCACATAAATGAGATCGTTTACGCCATCGTTTGTTACCATAACGGGTGAACTAAACATACCATTTAAATTAGGAAAGGCAGGTTCAAAGGTGTAATTACCATTTGAGACATTACCCGATATCGGGAAACCTAGTGATTCTGCTAATAGCGGTCGCTCAGCTATACCTTGTGTTGAGCTAACAACGGTGAGTACAAAACTATCACTGCCACCATTGGGTAATGTTAAAGTAACTGTATAAGTCCCTGGGGTCGTTAAAATCGGAGTGACGACACTTTTGCCCGTTAACGTACCTAACCAGGCATCACTTTGCCATTGTGCTTGATGGATATCGTTTGTGTCACCTTTGGCTGTTAGCGCTATGGCACTATTGACATTAACCTGGCGATCACCGCCCGCATCAGGTGGAATAATGATGACAATGCCACATTCTTCGATGGTCATCCAATTGCCATTGTTGTAACAAAGGTTATCACCAGTGAAGGTCAAATCAGGGCTTTGATTGATACCATTTTCGCTAAAAATTACATTCGCGGTATCTATCTCATCAGGAATATCAACATACCAGGCATTAAGGCCACCAAAGTCAGTTAACGCTACACCAGGCCAATTTGTATCTGGCATGGCATCGTTTTGAGGGACCGTCCAAAGATAGGCATATGGAGGATTTAAGTTATTAGTGTTTATATAAAAAATAGCTTTACCAGCAGGGGGGGTATAAGTAATTGCCGGTTCGACGGTCACAATGAGAACATCGGTGCTGGTCGCGCCATCATTATCGGTTACAGTGAGTGAAACTTCATAAGTGCCGGCAGTATCGTAAGCTAGGGAAGGGGTCGAACCGGTTAGGCCATTGCTCCAAGTATAGCTGACGATGTTGCCATCAAAGTCGCTTGAACCACTACCATCAAAAGTAATGTTTTCACCTTCGAATATAGTTACATCATTACCTGCATTGGCTGTCGGCGCAATATTTTGTATGCCTGTTACGTTAAAGCCACAAGCTTGAAGAGATACCCATGCCCCTTCTTTAAAACAAGCATTAGGGCTAGTCATTAATAAGTCAGCCGATTGGCCAGCGCCATTACTATTAAAAATGGTTTTTATTGAGGCGGCGATATTATTGGTATCATAACAATAGTAATCGCCTGTCTCAGTCATCGCTTCACCTGGCCAAACGAGATTGGCAACTGTGTTTTCTGGGATTGAATCCCACAGATAAATCGTTGGTGTAGCGTGATTTTGTTGATTATCATAACAAATATGGCTAGCGGTCAGTGTTATAGCGGTTGTTGGTTCATTAACAGTAACAACTATCACATCAGTGCTGGTTGCGCCTTCATTATCGGTTACCGTCAAAGTCACGTTATAGATGCCAGGTGTATTGTAGGGCTGCGAGGGCATAATACCTGTAAGGCCATTACTCCAGGTGTAATTTACAATACTGCCGTCTGGATCGGTTGAACCACTTGCATCAAAGTTAGCGACTTCACCCGCAGTAATGGTGATATCATTGCCGGCATTTGACGTTGGCGCAACATTTAGTGTCCCTGTCACAGTAAAGCCACAGGCTTGAAGAGATACCCATGCTCCGTCTTTATAGCAGGCATCAGGGCTTGTCATTAATAAATCGGCAGTCTGCCCAGCCCCAGTACTATTAAAAATAGTGTTTATTGAGGTAACCGTATTGTTGGTATCAAAACAATAATAATCGCCGGTTTTAGTCATTATCTGACCGGGCCAATTTAAATCGGCGACACTGTTTTCAGGGAATGCATTCCACAAGTAAATAGTTGGCGTAGCGTGATTTTGCGCATTATCGTAACAAATGTTCGTTGCAGTAAGGGTAATTGGTGTCTGTATGTCATTAACAATCACGACTAGCGTATCGGTATTGGTGGCGCCTTCATTATCAGTTACCGTCAGCGTAACCATGTAGGTACCGGCAGTGTCATAAGCCTGCGATGGCATTATACCCGTTAAGCCATTGCTCCAACTATAGCTTACCAGGCTTCCGTCTATATCGGTTGAACCACTGGCATCAAAATTAGCAAGTTCACCCACGCTAATAGTGATATCATTGCCCGCGTTAGCTATTGGTGCAGTGTTTGTTGGTATCAGTCCACAATTTGTCAGGCTGGTCCAGTTACCGTTTTGATAACAGTTATTGCCGGCTAGCAAAGTTAGATCTGCTGTTTGTGCAGCGCCGTTATCATTAAATATCACATTAATGCTATTGACTGAAGCGCCAGCATCATAACAATAAAAATTGCCTTCTTGCGTCATCGATAAACCAGGCCAATTAGTACTGGTAATAACGTTGGCAGGGCTTGAATTCCACAAGTGAATAGTTGGATTGTTATATCCGTTGGGGTTATCAAAACATATTGCTGTTTCATTAACCGCCGCGTGAGATGGTTGCATCAATATTAATAACACTAGTGTTGATAATACATAAGCAACAAAAGAGCATTTATAGCCCCCAGAACTATGTTTTTTGAACATTTCATCACCCGTTTATATTTTTTTTATTATGTAAATCGGTAACATATACCCACAAAGCAAAGGCATATTAACGTGTGGACTTCAACCTTATCTTCGATTGTTAATCGCACACTTTGCGAACCATATCACAGACAAAAAATATGCGAAAATTTGCGCAGAGCTTGATAGGGGGGATTTAACAGACAAAAAAAGCTGTATTTTTTTATGCTTTAAAAGACCAAAAACCAGGAAAAAACAGCATCAACTTTAGGCTATTTTTTAATCTTCATTAGCGTGAAAAAATCATTATATTTTTGCTCGGTATTGTTGAGGGTTTAACTGGTTAATAATTATGTTGTTTAGCGAATACTTGTATAAATCAATAAAATCAGATGGATTAAAAAATAAATAAATTCAATGCATTGAATGTTTGGTTGGTTTTATTTTGTGAGTTAGCTCGGCTTTAAAAGTGCTTGGTAAATCCGCGAGGTTTTTTATTAAGCTAACTTTACAAGCGTTGAAATATTTTTAAAGTGAAGTTAATGGTTTTTTCTTGGTTAACTTTGCTTGGAAATGTTTTTTTACTTGTTGTTCATTTTCTTAATTTTATCTTAGAAATCTCAACTATCGTTTGCTTGCCATTTCAGGCACTAATTTTTAAAGAAAAGCGCTTTCAATTCACGCTAATAAATATCTATTTATAACAAGGGTTTAAGTTTTGTTTTGATTGTTTTTAGCGAGTTAAATTTTAAATGACTGCGTCATTATGCATACGTATTCACTGGTTTTTTTTATGACATAGCGCCAATTTTGCGTGAGTATAGGGTTGGAATTAACTATCAAGAACAGGATTGCTTGAAAGAAATAAAACTCAATTTAAACTTGCCATAGTAGGTCGGTACTTTTTTAAGTAAAAATATTATGCCTGAAAATAATTCAATGAAAAAAGTCTGTATCAGACAAAAGTTTACGTTAAATTATGATTATCCTGTGTTGTTTACCCGACATACTTTTTCTGGCTTGAATGAAGATCTGATATCGCTGATTGATAATCAAGATGTGTCACCTAAAATTCTCCCCGTTATAGACTCGGGCCTATTAGCAGAAAATCCTGCCTTAGAATATAGAATTGCAAACTACTTTTCATATTATCAAATAAACTCCCTGCCAGCACTTATCGTGTCAGGCGGTGAAGATTGTAAAAACGATGACAGCGTTATCGAATCAATATATCAGGCAGTAGAAAAACACGCCATTGACCGCCACTCCTATATTTTAGTCTTGGGTGGTGGAGCCGTTGTTGATTGCGTTGGTTTTGCTGCTGCTACTGCTCATAGGGGGATTCGATTAATTAGAATGCCAACGACAGTACTAGGGCAAAATGACGCGGGCATTGGGGTAAAAAATGCGATTAATTATCATCAGCGTAAAAACTATGTAGGTACTTTTGCGCCGCCATTTGCCGTTGTTAACGATTTTAGTTTATTAGATTCCCTCTCAACCAGAGATAAGCGCTCTGGCATTTCTGAAGCAATTAAAGTCGCCTTGATAAAAGACGTTAATTTTTTTAATGAGCTGTACCATAATCGAGATAAACTGGCTAACTTTGAAGCCCAAGCGATGGAAAGCATGATCATCAAAGGTGCTCAATGGCACTTGAATCATATTGCCAACAGTGGTGATCCTTTTGAACTTGGTTCAGCTAGGCCACTCGATTTTGGTCATTGGTCAGCACATAAAATGGAAGAGTTAAGTCATCATGAATTACGTCACGGTGAAGCCGTTGCTATTGGTATCGCTATGGACAGTATTTACTCGAATCTGCTCGGCCATTTAAACACCGAGCAGTTAACAAAAATTCTCACTCTGTTAACCTCCCTAGGCTTTGACCTTGCGCATCCGGTATTAAAAAAGTTAAATATTAAAAATGCTTTAGATGAATTTAAAGAGCATTTAGGTGGTAAATTATGCATTACTTTATTAAATGGAATCGGCACAAGTTTTGAAACGAACGATATAAATGAAGTCCTGATGGAAAAGGCTGTTTCACAGCTTTTAGCATATAACATAAACAATAATTATCCTGATTTACAAAATCAGGTGTGTTAACTTTTTATGGGTATTATTACACTGCTTAAACTCGTTAGAGCGCCTGCTGGTTTTACTGCGCTTTCCAATATTCTTGCTGCGGCAATTATTGCTACCTCGGGTCAGTTAAGCACAGAGATAATATTATTGTGTATCGCGAGTGTCTGTTTTTATTTTGCCGGCATGGCTTTAAATGATTGCTTTGATTATAAAATTGATTTAGCTGAAAGAGCAAGTCGCCCGATACCTCAAGGTTTAATTAGCATTAACAAAGCTTGGATTGTCGGCTTTAGCTTACTGGCTTTTGCTTTGCTTTTTGCATATATACACAGCATGACTAGCTTATTGTTTGGTTTAATCTTAGCTTGCTGCATTTTACTATATAACGGCGTGATTAAAGACGGTTTAGCTGGCTCCATACTTATGGCGAGTTGCCGTTACCTTAATTGGATATTCGGAGCAACTATTATTACGCTTACACTAAACAGTTACCTTTTTGCTTTACCTATACTGTTTTATATTATTGGCTTAACTTATTTAAGTAAGCAAGAAGTGCAGGCAACAAATAAAAATGCCGTGTTTTTTACTGCGGCTATGCTATTACTTTGCACTATAGCGATGCTTTTCTTGACAGGACAAGTAGTGTTAACGGTTACTGAAAGTATTATTGCTTACAGTTTAATTAGTCTTTGGTTTGGGCTTAATAGCTTTAAACTTGCGACTGTTTTTAAAGAGTTTACCCCACAGAACATTCAAAAAATGATCACTTGGCTTATTATCGGCGTGATCCCCCTAGACGCACTGATGGTGATTATTTCAGGTCATTATGTTTTAGGCTGCTTACTACTAGCTCTTCTACCTCCTTGTCGTTTTTTCAGCAAAAAATTAGCGATGACTTAATATGATGACATTAAAGATTCCCGAAGCAATTATTGCTGATAATTTTGCAAAAGACTTAGCTAAGCACCTTAATCAAATAGAACTAGAGTGGTTAAATGATGCGTTAAATTTATTGACGGCAAGCCAAGATAAAATTAATGATTTATTGGATCTTTCTGCTGTTGTTAATCGCACATTGACCAGCGCTATGCAATTAAGTAATACCTTTATATCAACATCAACATGTGCCGAATGCGTGCGACTTTTACTTATTAAGGTGGCACTCATCGGGTTAACAGATACTGAACAGGGACATTTATTAAAGCAATATTATCGCGGGGCTGATGCGTCGGAAAAAATTGCTTGGCTTAAAGGCTTAGTTTACATAGACAAACAAGGTTTTGCCTTAAATACAGCAATAAATGCGAGTCGAAGTAACAGTGTTAATGAGTTTAGCGCCTTGGCGTTGAATAATAATTATGTAGCCCAGCATTTTCCCGAATTGAATTTTAATCAATTGGTTTTAAAATCATTATTTATGGGCTTAGATATTAACGCCGTTACAAAGTTATCTTCAAGATTAAATGTCAAATTAAGCAATATGTGTTTTTCATTTGCTATTGAGCAAGCATTAGCTGACAGAATACCACCTGCATCGATATGGTTAGCAATTAGACCAGACGACTTAAACGAAGAAAACTCACCGCTTTTGATGCAATATCTTCATCATTTTTATCAACGAGATGACAATCATAAACCTATGATCACAGCGTTTAGTGAACTAAATAAGTTAAAAAATATTATTATCCAATAGAAAAACAAAAAACAAAGAAATAGCGCTTAAGCGTACTTAAAATTACTACAATAAGAAAAGAATAAGGATAAAAGATGAAATATTTTGACCCGCATATTCACATGTTTTCCCGCACCACTGATGATTACCAAAATATGGCTGCTGCTGGCATTGTCGGTGTTGTTGAACCAGCATTTTGGTTAGGACAACCTAGAACGCAAGTTGGCTCTTTTATCGATTACTTTGATACTTTGGTGGGGTGGGAACATTTTCGTGCTTCGCAATTTGGCATTATGCACTTTTGTCTTATGGGCTTAAATTCTAAAGAGTCTAATGATATCGAACTTGCCGAGGCGGTAATGAAAATGTTGCCACGTTACTGTCAAAAAGACAACGTAGTTGGCATAGGGGAAATTGGTTATGACGATATGACACCTGAAGAAGATCGCTTTTTCTTAGAGCAACTCGAATTAGCAAAAAACTTAAAATTACCCGTCTTAATACATACCCCACACAGAGATAAAATTAATGGCACCAAACGTACTATAGACGTAATTCGTGATAGTGGTATTCCCGAAGAAATGGTACTGATTGATCACTTAAATGAACAAACCTTACCCTTGGCACTAGAAACTGATTGTTGGCGTGGTCACAGTATTTACCCTAATACAAAAATGTCTGAGTCGCGTATGGTTAAACTATTGCAACAATACGGTACTGAGAAAATGGTTGTTAATAGCGCCGCAGACTGGGGGGTTAGTGACCCATTGAAGGTACCTAAAACTGCGCAGGCTATGCTAGATGCAGGGTTTAGTCAGGCTGATGTTGAAAAAGTTACTTTTAATAACCCAATTAACTTTTTCGCACAAAGCGGCCGAATTTCCATTGATATGGTGAAAAAACCATTAATAGATCAAACGAAAACTTTTGAAGATAATAAAGTGTTACGCGGTCAAGAACCTATTATTGAGACAAAAGCCAGCTAATGAATGCTTATGCCTCGAATCATTTAGCTTATTGTAGCAATGTTCATCCGGGTGAGCAGCTTGATGAGGTTCTTGACAACATTGATGCTAAATTTACTGCAGTTAAGAACAAGCGAGGCTTAACTGCAATGGCTTCAGGGCTTTGGCTTTCTGCAAAAGCTGCAGACTCACTCGTTAAATCTACTGATGAAATGGCCAGGTTTAAATTGTCGTTAGCAAGCAATGGTGTGCTGCTAACCAGTTTGAACGGTTTTCCTTTTGGCAATTTTCATCAGCGCGTAGTGAAAAAGTCAGTTTATTTACCGGATTGGTCTCAACCTGAACGTTTGCTTTATAGTAAAAATCTCGCAAAAGTTTTGGCAGAATGTTTACCTGAAGGTTATCACTTAGGCGCTATTTCTACGCTACCTTTGGGCTATGCACAAGGATGGAGTAATAGACATCACCAAGAAGCGGTGCATCAACTACTTGAGTTAAGTATTTTCTTAGAAAAGTTAGAGCAAGAAACCGGTAAGCATATTTGTTTTGGCATTGAAATGGAGCCAGATTGTGTTTTAGAAACCACAATGCAATTGGTTAATTTTTTTCAACATGAGTTATTACCGGCAGTAACCAAGCTTAACATAAAGGCAGAGCAATTTTTACGCTACATAGGCTGTTGCTTTGATACTTGTCACCAAGCAGTGATGAATGAGGATATTTATCAAGCGTTAACCATGATTGAAAGTGCTGGTATTCGAATTTGTAAAATTCAAATATCGAATGCTTTATCAGCAGACATTAGCAATGAACAGCAAATTAAACAATTAACCGATACATTTGTTGATGAAAAATTTTTGCATCAAACTAAAATTGTGCAACAAATAAACACCATTGAACAAGAGCGGAATATTATTAGTTTAGCTGATTTATCATGGCGCAATTTGCTGGCAGCTTTTAATAAAACCGCCAACGCATGGTCTGATTTACAAGTCAAAATTCATTATCATATCCCTATTCATCAAACGAATTTTACCTTAGATTTTTTATCAAGCACCCAATACGCGATTCATCAATCGTTAGATTACCTAAAAAATCATCAACAGTGTCGGCCTGTATTAGAAATAGAAACCTATACTTGGTTAAATTTTGTCTCAGGTAAAACCGAGCAAAATAATGCATTACTATCTGGTTTGGTTAATGAGTTTGCTTGGTTACAAGCAGAGCTT
Organism: Colwelliaceae bacterium MEBiC 14330; assembly: GCA_040779365.1. GTDB lineage: Bacteria > Pseudomonadota > Gammaproteobacteria > Enterobacterales > Alteromonadaceae > Colwellia. The sequence continues at coordinate 4,784 of JBFONR010000001.1, read as the reverse complement.
GTTAAACGAGGTTTACTTGATTAGCGCAGACATCGCCCGATAAAAGGGCGAACACATAGGGAAATTTTCATTTTTCCTTGGTCTTTTAAAATACTCATGAAGATAAATAGCAATGAATGGTGTAATGAAAAATCAACAAAATAAAGCGCTGATTGTATTAAATGTGGTGGCATTAAGCCCTTACATGATCGGAGAAAATACACCGAATATCAATAAATTGTTAGCTAATGGATATAGTAAGCATAACTTGGCTGCCCCGTTTCCAGCTGTAACGACCACAGCGCAAAGTGCAATGCTTACCGGTAAAAAAGCTAATGAGCATGGAATTGTTGGTAATGGCTGGTATTTTAAAGAGTTAGCCGAGGTGAGTTTCTGGAAACAGGCCAACCAACTTGTACAAAGTGATAAAGTTTGGCATGCGTTAAAGCAAAAAAATCCGCAGTTAAAAGTATCTCAGCTTTTTTGGTGGTACAACATGTACGCAGATGTTGAACAGAGTATTACTCCAAGACCACATTACTTGGCTGATGGTGGAAAAATCTTCGATTTATACTCATCGCCGGCTGGCTTACATCAGAACATTGAAGCCGAAATTGGTACCTTTCCTTTCTTTAATTTTTGGGGACCAAAAGCAGGAATTGCAGCAAGTGAATGGATAGCAAAAGCAGCCATTAAAGAATTTCAGCTCAATAAACCTGATTTACAATTGGTATATTTACCCCACCTAGATTATTGTTTGCAAAAGCATGGCCCAGAGCATTGCTCTATTGCCAAAGAAATTCAAGCGATTGATGCTGTTGTTGGTCAAATCATCGACTTTCATCAAAACAATGACGTTGATTTTTTAATCGTTTCTGAATATGGCATTACTCAAGTCAATAACACGGTACATATAAACCGCATATTAAGACAACAGGGTTATATCGCTGTTAGAGAAACCTTGGGTTTTGAAAATTTAGACTATGGCGCGTCGTCCGCCTTTGCAGTGGCCGATCACCAATGTGCTCACATATATATTAATGATGGGGAGCGCTTAGAAGACATTCGTCAATTATTACAAGCTACGCAGGGCATTGAAAGCGTTTTAGATAAAGCCGAACAAGAAAAGCTAGGACTTAATCATGAGCGAAGTGGCGATTTAGTGGCAATAAGTACTGCTGACAGCTGGTTTAGTTATTACTATTGGCTTGATGATAAAAAAGCACCAGATTTTGCTCGAACGGTAGACATTCATCGTAAACCAGGCTATGACCCAGTAGAAATGTTTATTGATCCTAGCTTTAAATTTCCCTTGCTCAACGTAGCTTATCGTTTATTGAAGAAAAAATTAGGCTTTAGGTATTTAATGGACGTTATTCCATTAGATAGCAGCCTAATTAAAGGGAGCCATGGCAGGATCACAGATGATGCTAGTCAAGGACCTATTCTTATTGGTCCAAGAGACTATTTATCGCAAGAAAAGCACTATGAAATGTCTGACATTTATCAGCTGATTTTATTGATGAGTTCTGACAAATAGCCATTGTTAATAAATAAAATAAAAAATTTAGACATTAACTATTTTACGTATATTTTGTCGCCAAAAAACTAACACGATAATTAACGCAAACAAGGCACCAAAAAACTCACGCGCTTCTTCAATATAGGGCTTGTTAGGGTTCATGTCCTGTATTAGTGATTCATTATTAAAATGTAAAGATAAATATTCAAAAGTACCATGCCAAGCCATCATAATAGCAGTGAAGCAGAGTAGGGCTGCAATACCAGCAAACAAATGACTAAAAAACTTATTAGCTTTAAATAGTGACGTAACAGGCACAATAGCGCAGACAAGGTATAGCAAAACCCAAAATGGGGCATCAGAGTCGTTAAGCTGTAACCAGGCCACATAAACGAGTAACAAGGAGAAAAATAATTTTATAAAGATAGGCATATTATACTTCCTTTTTTACTTGTTATTTTATCTTCCTATACTATTGACGTCTATTGATATTACGATAATTTCCTTATTAAAATAGTGGCATAGTTAGTGGTATGAGGCTGAAGGCTAAATAGCTTGAACTACCCGATTTAGTGCTTTGATAAATTGTTTAACATTACCATTTCTTTTGCAACGAGTGCAGCTGAGGGCAGGAACATTGTTGATACAATGCGTTGATCTATTATCACTGCGTGTTTATCGTTTAGTGTCTGCTTATTTTGAGCTATAGCACCATTTTTATTAAGTTGGCTTTCAATTAAAAAAGGTAGAAGCGTGCCTTGCTTCGCCCATGACTTAGCTGTTTCAGTGGCGTTAGGAAAACCTGCTATTTTTTTCCCTTTAACCAAAAAATCTCCATTAGATAATTTGACGTTAGCGATACCTGCAGAGCCATGACCACCAACACCAATGAAACCGCCGGACTCATATATACGGCTTATAATAGAATGAATTTGCTTGTTATCTGCGACATCAAACATTACACCGTAGCCACCACCAATAAAGACTCCCCAATAGTTATTAGGGTTAACCTTGGCAGGTGTAAATGAACTGTTAGCTTTATCCAAAAAACCTTCATATTTAATGGTGTAACTACTTATCCCAATTGGTTCCATCATAAACTCAACATTTCCACCATTGGGCGATACAAAGTCGACTTCAAAGCCTTGACTTACAAAAATATGATAAGGTGGCGCAAATTCCCATAGATTATTTCTTGCCTCATGCTTTTGTGGATCTCCCATATGTACTTTGTTTGACACTACAATGAGTACTTTTTTAATGGGCTCTGCTATCGAATTTGTTGCAAATAAGGCAGCTGCTAGCAACAAAATAGTGGTTAAGGATTTCATTAGCTTTCCTCGTTAATTGATTAAAATCATTACTTAGATGAGGAAAGTTGAGAGAAGGTTTAAATCCTTAAACAAGCTCAGAACTTTTTGCCGATGTTAATTATGAAAACCCTGTTTTTCTAGCTTGGTTATATCTAGGCCTTTTAGCCTCCTCAATGGAATAAAGGGGTGTCTAATAAAACGGGGGAACTAGATTTTCATGCTAAATTGACTTGTTATATGTTTATGCACCAAGCAAGTTTAAGTGTTTTATTTTTTTATAGCGTAATGACAAAGATAGGCAATGAGCTAACTCTTTGAGTGGTATAGCTTGATCTATTTTAAATACGATAGCTCGATTTCCCTCGTAGGTAAAAATATCACCATAAACCTCTTTAAAGGTTTCAACCAATGATGTCTTACAATTAAAATACACACAATATTGGTCAGGATGTTTAGCTTTCCAATCAAACCTAATAGTGCTGCCTATTTTAGAGACGTAGCTAGGTTCTCCCCATTTAACGGTTTCGGTAAGATCAGAGATACCATCTTGTTTTGCAACAATCAAAATCAAATCACGTATTTTGCCCAGTAAAATAGAAATATGATCTGGATATGTTTCAAATTTTTGTTTTACACTTAAATCCATTTAATAACTCATGCTTTAAAAAATATATAGCGCCGCATTTAGCTTATAGGCCAGCTAGAATGCTTTATTATAACTCGTTTGAACTTTCATTTTGTTTCTTTTCTAGATTATCCATCTTCCGGTTTAATTCGACCAATGATTTTTGGATATCCATTAACACTGGATTTGATTTTGAGTGATTCCGAATTTCTTCTTCTCTAAGCCCTAACTTTGAATCCAAATACCCCAATATTAGCGAACAAAATACAAACAGAAACAAGATTAATGGTATTGAGAATAAGGGATTAGTAAATACGTAATTTGATACAGGGTTGTCACCTAACGACTCTATAAATACAAAAATTATCAATAGAAATTGAATGTAACCGATGTACATCTTAGAGCGGTCAATATAGACCTTCCAACGTATAAGAGCTTTCTTGTTAAATTTATTCAGCAATGATCTCTCCGAAAGTTATAACGCCCAAATAAAGGACTGGTAAATGCTTGGCTAAACTTGTGTAGCGAAGCGAAACTGAGCCAAGCTTTAGCGGTCCCGCACTTAATTGGCTTGTTATGTTTTCGCAGCTCTTTACTGGTTAATAATAGCTTTACGCTCTTTTTCGTATTCACTGTAAGTTTTACGCTTAGCTTGGATACATGCTGTATGCTGTTCAGCTGTTTGGGCGTTCTCAATACATTCACTTTTTTGGTAATCTTGGCCTACTTGGTATAAATCTTTACTACTGCAAGCAGTTAGGATGATGGCAAACGCAAAGGAAATAATAATTTTATTCATAAAAAACCTTCATCATGTGTGATGTTAAAATTCATTACATATAGAGTAATTTTTGACTCATAAATCACCTCTATCTAACTATAGATGGTGTCTACTTTTTTTGGGTAAGTCCTATGCCTAACGCCCCGATAATGGGCAAATTACAGTTGGTTAGAATAAGCGACGCAGGAGCAAAAGCCAACTGTTATTTGTGATCTTCCCCCGTTAAAACGGACACATTTTATTTTACGCTGCCATGGCTTCATATTCTACGGGAGAACAATAGTTTATCCCTGAATGCATCCTCGAAACATTGTAGTATTTGTTAATGTAACTGCCAAGTGTTCCACGTAGCTCTTTATCATTTTTAAACCTATTACCGCGAATAACTTCTACCTTCATTGAATGGAAAAATGATTCCATATGCGCATTATCAGTACATTTCTCTGCTCGACTCAAACTATGAATTATCCCGTGGTGTTTCAATACTTTTTGGTAAACATGTCCCCGATACTCAACGCCTCTATCAGTATGGAGCATTAAGTCACCAGACGGTTTACGTTTCTT
>JBFONR010000019.1:0-56222 GCA_040779365.1 Colwelliaceae bacterium MEBiC 14330 | reverse complement strand
ACGATACTGGGCTTGAACCAGTGACCCCCGCCTTGTAAGGGCGGTGCTCTCCCAACTGAGCTAATCGTCCATGCTGTTTTAATTCTTGATGGAAAGAATATTTTTGCGACAAAATCAAAAATTGGTGGACGATACTGGGCTTGAACCAGTGACCCCCGCCTTGTAAGGGCGGTGCTCTCCCAACTGAGCTAATCGTCCATGCTGTTTTAATTCTTGATGGAAAGAATATTTTTGCGACAAAATCAAAAAATTGGTGGACGATACTGGGCTTGAACCAGTGACCCCCGCCTTGTAAGGGCGGTGCTCTCCCAACTGAGCTAATCGTCCGCAATAATATGTTACTTAAACGTTGACGTATTAATCGATAACGTCTGCGTTTCAGTGGGGCGTATTATAGGGCTATAGATAAAGCTGTCAACAGAAAAGCGTTAAAATATCTGACTTTTTGCAAAAAGTTAACTGTTTGATTTATTTTTATCCAGAAAGCGGTATTTATCTGTATTAAAGTCTTGTTTAAGAGATTAAAAATAAATAAAACAGCCAAAACTATCATTCTAGCAAGTTGATTAGTTGTTTTGGCTGACAAAGTAATCGCTAGCGAAAAGGCCTGTGATAACATAGGCATTGGCTTGCTAACACTTAACAGCCGCCCTCCTTTAATCTGCTCATAATTAATTAGGTTAGCCTGATAAAAACAAGAATAATCAGGCGGCGTGATATTTTAACAAAAAGCAAGTTTAGTCACTTTTGCTATTATGTGCTTCATCAAATTTAATGCGTAATGCTTTAGCCCATTTCCTGATCATACGTTTTGCATCGGCACGATTGGTCACACGGTTGGCCCACTCATAATGACTATTGTCACCAGCAACAGCAGTATTAATTATGCGAGCTAAAATTTCGCCACTTACACCATCATAAAGCTCTAAAAAGAGCGTAGCTTGCCCAGCATCATCAGTATAAGTTCTAACATTGGCTGCAGATCTTAAGTCGGGCGCAGAAACATCCAAATTAATGATTGCAGGTCGAATAACCAAGGTGTTTGATGCAACAGTATCTACCATAGTAAAACTAGCATTTTTTCCAAATTCTTCTTTAAAGACTTCATCAAATAGTGATGCCACGTCCGCTTTAATTCGCATCACATCAGCATCGCTTACCTTGGTACTTAACGCGAGATGATCGCGGTTATAATTACGCTGCCAATTTTTTTTAAAGGCCACAGTACTAGGAAGAATTTGTACAGCATTGTACTCAGAAAAGTCAATATTGTCTTTTTTATATGCCACGGTAGAACGACTGGATTTTTGTAACTGCAAACCGTCGGGAGACACCTCAGGTGCCTTGTTATCATTGATTGAAGAACAACCAATGATAAGTAAAGCCGTTAAGGCAATAAGGGCGAGCTTACAACCTTGTTGTTTGTTCATAATTATTCCTTATTAAAATTTTATTTAATTGTTTGGTTTATATGACATCAAATAAAGTTTAGCATACAAAGATTATTGCTTATTATGGCTAATGTAAAACCAAAGCCACTGTGTTAATATCGCCTGAAATTAGCTTACTGTAAATGTAATGATATCAAAAATTAATCGGTAACTACTTATATTAGGATTATCTATGAAAGCCCCTCTCTATGACGACATTCTTGCCATTTGCCAAGAGATAGCTAGTGCTTCATCAAATGGTGATGATGAATTACGCTCTGTTAGTTGTAAAAAATTACAAGTATTATGTGCTACAAATCAAAATTCACCCAAAGATCATCCTTTGCAGTGGGAGGCACTTGCAGATTTCACTGATGATGGTGATCAAGCTATGGATATATATAAAATTGCGCTGGCAACGGCAGAAAAATTAAAATTACCCACTTTTATCGCTTCAATTTATTTGTCAATGGCACAACGTTATGTTGAATTTGAGGAAAATAGCCAAGCACTTAGCTATGCTCTTCAAGCAAGAGACGCGGCAGAAACCATAGAAAGTGTTGAGTTAAAGACTGAAATAGCTGAGTTGTTATCTCAACTTGAATCATAATTTCAATTTATTGAAAATAATCACAGTGTCAGTGCGAGAACATTATGTCAGACAGCTACTTAGTTATTGAATTAAATCATCAACCGGTTGAATTATGTAAATTATTGAAGATCGCTAATTTAGTAGCAGGTGGTGGTGAGGCCAAAGTTGTTATCAGTGAAGGCTATGTTTTACTTAATGGTGAAGTAGAGTATCAAAAACGTAAAAAAGTTTACCATAATGATGTCATCGAATTTAATGGTGAAATTATTCAACTTCAGGTTAATGACTCCTTATCTCAAGCGCCAACAGAGCTGGTAAACCAAACACAGCCAAAGTCAATAAATAAAGCTGGCTCGACAAAAGCTAGGGTTGAGCAAAGCAGTGAACATAATCCTGCCCCTGCGCCGAAAAAAAGAAGACCTATTGCTTTTTAGCTCCCATGTTGAAATGTAAACGTTAATGACACTAGTTTAGCGATATAATCCTTGTTATTAACGTTTGATGAGCTTAAGTTATAAGACTTTCTCCCAAAACATTGCCTGTCCTGTATCTTCGTTAAGTTCATAACCGGTAAAGCCTAGTTTTTTATAGGCATTTTGTGCAACGACATTACCTTGTAACACTTCTAGCGTAAGTTTACAGTAACCCCGTTGACGCGATATCTTTTCGGCCTCAAAAAACAGTTTTTGACTTAAACCTAATCCACGATACTCTTTTAATATGCCACAATCGTGAATATTTAATAGCGGTTTACACTTAAATGTTGAAAAGCCTTCGACACAGTTCAATATACCGGCAGGCTTGCCATCAACATAACAAAGTAAGGTTAAAAAATCATTGCGCATGGCTAATGTTGCGACTAAATTTTTTTGTACATCATCAGCTAAGGCTTCTCCACCTCCCATAGGGTCAAGGGCATAAGCATTTAATAACATGACTAAATCTTTACCATGTTGTTCGTTATGGTAATCTGCTTGAATTAATTCTATTTGCACGTCGATTCCTTTTTTACTTTCGATTACCGCGCACTATACGCTTAAATTAAGGTAAATAAAATTATCTTACCGATAAAAACTGACTCGATAAAAGATAAACTTCCCCTTAGCGCATTTATTACTTTTTCATATGCAAAGCCCCTGTTAGAATACTGGCCAATATATATCCCCTTTTTTACGGAAACCCAAAGCAATGCGTACCAGTCAATACCTACTGTCTACCTTAAAAGAAACACCTGCAAGCGCAGAAGTTGTTAGCCATCAATTAATGTTGCGTGCAGGACTAGTGCGCAACTTAGCCTCTGGTTTATATTCTTGGTTACCAACAGGTTTACGTGTACTTAAAAAGATTGAGAACATTGTACGTGAAGAAATGCAACGTGCTGGGGCTAATGAAGTACTTATGCCAATGGTTCAACCTGCTGATTTGTGGGAAGAATCAGGCCGTTGGGAAGATTATGGCCCTGAGTTATTACGATTAAATGATCGCCATAAACGCCCGTTTGTATTAGGACCTACTCATGAAGAAGTTATCACCAAGCTTGTTGCAAATGAGCTTAGTAGTTACAAACAATTGCCATTGAGCTTATTTCAGATTCAGACTAAATTTCGTGATGAAATCCGCCCACGTTTCGGTGTAATGCGTGGTCGTGAATTCTTAATGAAAGACGCCTATTCTTTCCATTTAGAAGATGCGTGTTTAGAAAAAACCTATCAGGTGATGTTTAACGCCTACTGTCGTATATTTGAGCGCTTAGAGCTAGATTTTCGTGCAGTTATCGCCGATACAGGCTCAATTGGTGGAGAAAAATCACATGAGTTTCATGTACTTGCAGAGTCAGGTGAAGATGATATTGCTTTTAGTGATAAGAGTGACTTTGCCGCTAATATTGAGAAAGCTGAAGCTTTAGCACCCGCGGGTGAGCGCGCAGAGCCTGGTCAGCCGCTTGAAATAGTCGAATTAAAGCTAGAACGCTTAATTAAAACGACAGATATAAATATTAAAAACTCAGTAAAAACCATTTTAGTCCGAGGTGAATCGGCTGAAGGAGAAACTGAAAAACTCGTAGCCCTAGTACTTCGTGGTGATCATCAACTCAATGAAGTTAAAGCTGAAAAGCTGGCACAGGTAGCCGTGCCATTAACTTTCGCCACCGATGAACAAGTAGCAGCGGTTGCAAATTGTCATCCGACATCTTTGGGTCCTAAAGGTTTAGGCATTGAAGTAATTGTTGATCGCAGCGCAGCTCATCTAAGTGACTTCGCTTGTGGCGCTAATAAAAATAATCACTCTTTTACTGGCGTTAACTGGCAACGTGATTGCGGTGACATTGATGTACAAGATATTCGCAATGTTGTCGCAGGTGACCCCAGTCCATGCGGTCAAGGTAATATAGAGATAAAACGCGGCATTGAAGTCGGCCATATTTTCCAATTAGGTCGTAAATATGCACAAGCAATGAATTGTGCTGTACTCGATGAAGGCGGTAAAAACCAAACCTTAACCATGGGCTGTTATGGTATTGGTGTTTCTCGCATTGTTGCTGCAGCAATAGAGCAAAATCATGATAAGTATGGTATCAAATGGCCAAAAGCAATTGCCCCATTTCAAGTGGCGATTGTACCAATGAATATGGCAAAGTCAGCCCGTGTTAAAGAAACGGCGGAATCATTATATGAATCACTTGTACAAGCTGGCGTTGAAGTGCTTTTTGATGACAGAAAAGAACGTCCAGGGGTGATGTTTGCCGATCATGAGCTTATGGGAACGCCTTTATTACTTATCGTCGGCGAGCGTAATTTAGATGCTAAGCAAGTTGAGCTTAAAAACCGCATTAGCGGTGAGAAGTCATTAATTGCTATTGATGACGTGATGAAATTATTTAGCTAAACTTATATTAGCTAGATGACCAAATAAAAAGGGGCTTTAAGACCCTTTTTATTTGTAATGATTGAATATTTCAGTATTTACAGTCGACTAGGCTCTAGCCCGTCATACCGAGGCAGGTCGGCATCAAGATCTTCCCAGTTAGCCCTAGAGCTAACAAAGTTATGTGATATTGGTTTTTCATGAATAGCTGAATCAAAAATACCTAAACGAATTCTTAATCGTGATGGGTCCTCGTCATTTGAACTATAAACAGGCGAGCCGCAGGTACTACAAAAGTGTCTGTAGCGACCAGGCTTAAAGGAAAAGCTGGTTAAGTTTGCTTGCCCTTTAGTAATAGTAAAATCATCAGCATTAATAAAGCCATTAGTTGCATAAGCGCTACCACTATTTTTTCGACATAAGGAGCAATGACAATGAATGATGTCACTAATACCACCTTGAACGGTTACTTCAACCTCACCACATAAACACTTACCTAAATACATAGACAACCTCAATAACAACGATTAACTCAGTTGATAATCTCGTTCAACTTTTGAAATTCTGACTTTATATGAATTATACCAAAGTTTACGACCTTTTGTCTGCGCTTGAAGGTGCTCAAGGTTATTCTTCCACTGGGTGATTGATTCTATATCAGACCAATAAGAGACAGTAATACCAAGCGACTCTCTTGCTGACTCTATACCAAGAAAGCCTGTTTGTTGCTTTGCCAACTCAATCATTCTATCAGCTGTTTCAGCATAACCGTCATCTAGCTGGCTACGAATAGAGCTAAAGATTACTGCATAATAAGGAGGTTTAGGAGTTTTGGCGATCAATGACATTAACACCTTGTAAAATTGACTTTATCATAAGGTTAAAAATCTAACATTATTCTATCTAGTTTGGCAGCTTTTCATTAGCATTAACTAGCCAATACTCAACTTTATACGATTAAAATACAAATACTGACAAATAATCATTAAAAAACACTAAATTAGGGCTTTTAAAATATACTAATTTTGGCAACAATGGTTATATTAAACTTTTATTCTACCTATGAGAAATTATCTACCCATGAAAGCTATTACTAAATCCTCTAAACTCAATAATGTTCGCTATCAGATTAGAGGTCAAATAGCTGCAGCAGCCAAGCGTTTGGAAGATGAAGGTCATAAAATTTTAAAACTTAATATTGGTAATCCTGCGCCATTTGGTTTTGAAGCTCCTGATGATATATTAAAAGATGTCATCCGTAATTTACCTAGCTCTCAAGGCTATGCTGAATCTCAAGGCCTATATTCAGCGCGTGTTGCGGTGATGCAGTATTTTCAACAGCAAAATATTAAAGATGTAGGCGTTGATGATATTTACCTTGGCAACGGTGTTAGTGAACTGATTGTAATGGCAATGCAATGCTTACTTAATAATGGCGACCAGGTATTAATTCCTGCACCTGATTATCCACTATGGACAGCAGCGGTTTCTCTATCTGGTGGAACCCCCGTTCATTACAACTGCGACGACGAAAACTTCTGGTATCCAAATATTGCGGATATGGAAAAAAAAATAACCGAGAAAACCAAAGCAATTGTATTAATAAACCCAAATAATCCAACAGGCGCAGTATACCCTGAAGACATTTTACAGGATATTATTGCCCTAGCCCGAAAATATGGTTTAATCATTTTCAGCGATGAGATCTACGATAAAATATTATTTGACCAAGCCAAACATATTCCAACAGCCAGTTTAGCACAAGATGTATTAATCATTACTATGGGTGGCCTTTCTAAAAACTACCGCATTGCAGGGTTTAGAGCCGGCTGGATGGTTATATCTGGACCCAAAATTCATGCTGAAGATTATATAGAAGGCCTTAACATGCTCTCTTCAATGCGGCTATGTGCAAATGTCCCTTGCCAGCATGCTATTCAAACAGCGCTAGGTGGCTACCAAAGCATAAATGAACTTATTCAAGGCGACGGTCGTTTACTAAAACAGCGAAATATTGCCACGAAAATGATTAATGATATTGATGGTTTATCTTGTCATCCAGCGATGGGGGCCTTGTACCTCTTTGTCAAGGTTGATCAAGATAAGTTTAACATTAACAATGATGAAAAAATGATCCTAGATTTACTTAAACAAGAAAAGATTTTGTTAGTACACGGTAGTGCCTTTAATATTGAAGCACAAAATTATTTTCGTCTGGTTTTCTTACCTCATGTGGATGAACTTGTTCCAGCCTTAACTCGACTTAAGTCATTTTTTGAAAATTATAAGCAAGTCACGCTTGAAACTAAGGATTAAGTAAGCACGTTTTTTATAAGGGGGAATTATGCAAAGCTCATTTTTAGCTTGGATGTTACGCATGCCGTTGATAAAGCGTTGGTCACTAATGTTTTGTGTCAAGCCTGAAAATATCGCTGAGCATTCCCATCAAGTTGCCATCGTGGCTCATCTTTTGGCAGTCATTAAAAATAAAAAATTTGATGGCCAAGTTAATGCAGACAAAATTTCAACTATTGCGATGTATCATGAGGCAAGCGAAACCCGCTATGGCGATATTGTTAACCCAACAAAATATGCCAATAAAGCGATTGCTCGTGAATTTAAAAAGATTGAGCTATTAGCCGAACAAGAATGCTTAGCCTCTCTGCCAGAGGAGTTCCAGGAAATTTTTAGCGATATTATAGTGCAAGATAATGTCTGTGATGAATACAAAAACATAGTCAAAGCTGCTGATATTATTGTTGCCTATGTCAAAGCCTTAGATGAACTTAATCATCAAAACTCGGAGTTCGCGCATGTTGAACAACGGCTTGCAATAAAAATTGCAGCATTAAAATCTACCATGCCAGAAGTTGAGTATTTTATTGATACTTTCATGGATGCTTGTTTGGCAACGGTAGATAAGCTATCAAAAAATTAGCGCTTAACACCCCAGTTAATTTACCGTCTTCATTTAAACCTTTTACTAAACTTTAACGATTTTAGAGCAAAAAAAAACGGCTGAGCCGTTTTTTTTGGGGTAATCATAAGTATTCAGTACTAATTGAACTGATTAACCACTTGAATAACAGTTTCATTTAAGCTTGCAGATGGTGATTGCTTATCTTCAGAAGTTAACCGTTTTGTCGCCCAACCATGCCAAACCGGTTGACGAGTTTTGACATCATAAACATCAATCGCTAATTTACCTTCAGTGTATTGTCTAACACTGGTTTCAGTCCCCATTGACATAGAGCCATAATAACCTCGTGCGCCATAATAACCTCTTCCCCAACCAAAACCAGTGTTGTAAGTTGCTGGATAACTATTGACTTTTATTTTATCTCGGTTACCGACTGTGTATGAAATGGTGAAGTCTGCTTGCTCTGGGTCTTCAATGAGTTGATATCCCTTAGCAATAAAAGCTTGCTCAATACTATCATCAACTCTTTCTTTCATTACCGGGTTAAAGTCTATAGCCGGAGCCATTATTTTTCCCTTGGTGAGCCATGCGAAAGTCTTGTAATTCTTTGTGTCTATTTCGGTATTTTGATCGAAATTAACTTTAGCTGAATTGGTTGCACAACCTGCCATAAAAGCAAGTAAAACAGCGATAATTAATAATTTGATTGAAGCCATAGTAGTACCATTTAAGTAGTAAGGTCAGTATTTACAATCTATTGACCTAAAGTAAATTACTCCAGTTAATATAAAACAAAATGACTCACTAATACAGTTAAAACAGCGATTTAAATTGTTTTCAATTATTACAATATGTTTTCAAGCTAGCGTGATTCGTCATTCGCTTATCCGGTCAATCGATATGGTTATATTATAAAATAGAGTTTTTTCAGTAATTCGTATTTATTTGTTGACACAGGACATTAAAGCCATAAAAATAGGGAAAATTAAAAGTATTTAAGTTCGTTAGATTAGTATGAGTTGCAAATTAACAGTCCTCAATGTCGTCCTCCTTGTCGCAGTGGTAAAATCACCACATACGAGGATAATTTGTGCTTAACAATCAACAATAAATAACATTCACAAAAACCCTCGCTCTTAACAAGTCCGGGGGTTTTTTATTATTAAAAATTTTATATTAAACAAACAACAATCCAGATTGTTCAGATAAAAAACCAAAAGAATCAAGGTGGCAATATGACAACAGAGCTTTTTAATGGTGCAGAAATGGTAGTTAAGTCACTATCAGCGCTGAAGGTAAAATATATTTTTGGTTATCCAGGCGGGTCTGTGCTCGATATATATGATGCTATTTTTCAACAAGAAGACATAGAGCATATTCTCGTTCGTCATGAGCAAGCAGCCACCCATATGGCCGATGGTTATGCTCGGGCAACCGGTGAAGTTGGCGTTGTACTTGCTACCTCGGGTCCTGGGGCGACAAATTGTGTTACTGGCATAGCCACTGCTTATATGGATTCAATTCCCATGGTTGTTCTAGCAGGGCAAGTTGCTAGCTCTCTTATTGGTGATGATGCCTTTCAAGAAACAGATATTGTGGGTTGTACTCGCCCTATAATTAAACATAGTTTTAACTGTCGTTCACTTTCTGACATTCCCAATGCTATCGCGAAAGCCTTTTACCTGGCTCGTACTGGCAGACCAGGGCCTGTGGTGATAGAGTTGCCAAAAGATATTTTAGTACCACAAAATAAAGGTCCTTTCTCTATTGAAACTGAAGTCAGTATTCGATCGTATAACCCGACAACCAAGGGGCATGGAAAACAAATTAAAAGAGCGGTGCAAACTATCGCTCAAGCCAAAAAGTTAGTGGTATATTCTGGTGGTGGTATTGTTATCTCTGATGCCGATGAGACCTTAACAACCTTAGTTGAAAAACTAAAAGCACCAATCACTAACACCTTAATGGGTCTTGGCGGTATTTCAGGTACCCATAAACAATTTGTTGGCATGTTAGGCATGCATGGAACGCTTGAAGCAAATAAAGCCATGGCAAATGCTGATGTTATTTTAGCTCTAGGTGCCCGTTTTGATGATAGAGTTACCAATAATGTTGAAAAGTTTTGCCCAAATGCCACGATTATTCATGTTGATATTGACCCAACCTCCATCTCTAAAACAATCAATGCACATATCCCAGTTGTTGGTGAAGTAAACTATGTCATGCAACAACTTATTGATCAGTTAGATGACATCAATTATGTTCCTGATGAAGCGGCCTTGAGTGAGTGGTGGCAACAAATTAACCTATGGCGAAATGTTAAAAGTTTAGCCTATCAGCAAGACGAAAATAGTAAAATTAAACCTCAACGTGTGGTTGAGTCTATGTATAAAATTACTCAAGGTGAAGCCTATGTTTGTTCAGATGTTGGACAACACCAAATGTTCGCCGCGCAATATTACCCCTTTGCCAAACCCAGGCAATGGATAAATTCTGGTGGCTTGGGTACCATGGGCTTTGGTTTACCGGCGGCAATGGGCGTTAAATTGGCCTTTCCTGACAAACATGTTATTTGTATCACCGGCGATGGCTCTATCCAAATGAACATACAAGAGCTTTCTACATGCCTGCAATATAATTTACCGGTGGTCATTGTTACCCTAAACAATCGTTCGTTAGGTATGGTTCGTCAATGGCAAGATATGGTTTACGGCGGCCGACACTCGTCCTCTTATATGGAATCTCTACCCGACTTTATTAAAATTGCAGAAGCCTATGGCCATGTCGGTATTCAAATCGATACGCTTGATGAACTGGACGAAAAGCTTAGTGAAGCGTTTGCGATTAAAAATCGTTTAGTGTTTGTTGATATCATGGTCGATGAAAAAGAGCATGTTTATCCAATGCAAATTAAGACTGGAGCGATTGATGATCTCTGGCTTAAAAAAGGAGTAAAAGCCTAATGCCACAGCAAAAAATAAGGCACTTAAACTATGTTAACCATTTAAGTAATAAGGTAATTAACTAATGCGCAGAATTTTAGCAATTTTAATGGAAAATGAGCCTGGCTCATTATCACGTATTGTTGGGTTATTCTCTCAACGTGCATTTAATATTGAGAGTCTAACGGTAGCCCCCACTGATGATAATAGCCTGTCACGCATGACCATTGCAACCAGTGGTGACGATAGAGTGCTAGAACAAATTGTCAAACAAGTTAATAAGCTCATTGACGTGATTAAAATTACCGACATTACTGATAGACAGCATGTAGAACGCGAGCTATTGTTGGTCAAAGTCGCTGCTATGAATGATAAATCACGAACTGAAGTTAAACGCATAACCGACATATTTCGTGGCAATGTTATCGATATTGGCAAACAAGTTTATACCGTTCAACTGACAGGTAAAGCCGATAAACTCAATGCTTTTATTGAAGCACTGCAAAATGAAACCGAGATTATCGAATCTGCTCGTTCTGGCTGTGTAGGCATGGCTCGTGGTGATAAAGCGCTGAAGATTTAATGCCTTAGCTTATTTTTACAGGCAATAAAAAAGAGGCTGACTCTTTTTTATTGCCGATTTTATCACTGTAAAGCTTACATAAATCAAAGATCAAATGGGAAAACTAAATAATAATCTAAAAGCACTAAAGCTTTTACTATAACGATAACTTAAGCCTAAACGTTCAAAACCGGCCCAATCATAACCAATCGTTTTGTCAAACTTCATCGTCACCCCCAACTCAATACTATTTGTTAAAGTGACATTTTCGGCAATGTCAAAATCTCTTGTTCTTGGCATGAAAAAATCTACCTCACTAAAATACCAAAACACTGCCGCAAAAACTCTTGGCTGAAATTGATAGCCAAGCAATGTATATTGCAAAGGTAAACCAGCGTCAATACCTGTTTGAATAGCAGCATAAGAGTCTATAGCATCATAACCATTACCATCATAGTTAGCATAATAAACCCGGCTTGCCCAGATTGAGTCTACTTGTTTAAGGTTAAAGTGGTAAAGAGCAGAGACACCTGCAGAGGTGATCGTTACCCCTTGATCCGTAGTTAAATTTCGACCGTAACCGAGATCGGCATAAGTTTCGATAACCCAATCGGTATTATATTGGTATTTAAACGCTATCCCTGGGGTAAAGGTTACCGTGCCAACTTCATTAGGTAATTCTAAATTAGGAATATCGGTAAGGGCAAAATCAAAAAAGCCTAGTGATAAAGGTAGCCGTATACTGTAGCTTGTTTTATCTTTTTTAGCTAAATCATAAGAAAATGGCATGCTAATTAAACTAGCATGCTGCCCTGTTGTTTTATAAACACCACTGCCTAAATAATTAGCATAAGCAAAATGAACAGGTTCAATCTCTTCTGCTTGAGACTGAAAAACACTACTTACTACCAGGAAAAATAATAGATAAAGTCGATAGGTCATATGATTTAGCAAAGTAGTAATAATCCTTAACAATACGATAACTAATGATTTATAATTTAAATATCCTTAAAGTATCACTGACATAACATAATACTTATCACTGCACAAACCTTGATATTTCACTGCCCTAAAAGTATATCGTTAAGGGATAATTTCTCGATTAAATATACCTTGTTTAACGTGCTTAAGCAGACAAAATAAGCTTAACAGATTTAGATAAAAAAAAACCATAAGCAAGTTAAGTTTCACCTATGGTTTTTTAAAAGCATAATAAAATTGCTAATTTTTACTGTAAAGTGGCTTGTTATTTACTCATTTTTGCCCAAGTATCACGTAACCCAACCGTACGGTTAAACACTAACTTACCTGAGTCTGCAATAGCATTATCTAAACAAAAGTAACCTTGACGCTCAAATTGATAAGCACGTTCAGCTTCAGCTTGTGCTAAGGCAGGCTCAACTTTGGCTTGCTCTATTACAACAAGAGACTCAGGATTAATTACGCTATGAAAATCATCCTCTGCCGCAGGGTTGGCTACAGTAAATAGCCTATCATATAAGCGAATAGTTGCATCAAGAGCTTTGTTGGCGTCAACCCAATGAATAACGCCTTTAGGTTTAGTGCCATCCGTAGGGTTTTTCCCTAAGGTATCTTCATTGTAAGTACAATAAACAGTGGTAACATTACCTTGGTCATCTTTGTCACAACGTGTTGCAGTAATAACGTAAGCTCCACGTAAGCGCACTGCTTTACCCAGAACTAAGCGTTTATATTTTTTATTGGCCTCTTCACGAAAGTCTTCAGCTTCGATATAAAGCTCTTTTGAGAATGGCACAATGCGTGTACCTTGACTTTCATCGCTTGGATGATTTTTAACAATAAGCTCTTCTGTTTGCTCATCTGGATAATTTTCAATCACTAACTTAATAGGCTGCAAAACCGCCATAGCCCGCGGTGCATTGTCATTTAAATCTTCACGAATACAGGCTTCTAGCACCCCCATTTCAATGGTATTGTCCATTTTAGTGACACCAATGCGTTTAGCAAACTCTCGAATTGACGCTGGGGTATAGCCTCGACGACGAAAACCAGCAATGGTTGGCATGCGAGGGTCGTCCCACCCTTCAACCAAGTTCTCGTTTACTAGGGAGTTCAACTGACGTTTACTCATTAGCGTATATTCAAGGTTTAAACGAGAAAATTCATATTGATGTGGTTTAGCCGGTACTGACACATTGTCAATCACCCAGTCATATAAACGACGATTATCCTGAAATTCTAAGGTACAAATAGAATGGGTAATACCTTCCAATGCGTCAGATAAACAATGAGTAAAATCATACATAGGGTAAATACACCACTTATCCCCTGTTTGATGATGATGTGCAAAACGTACACGGTAGATAATAGGATCACGCATACACATAAAACTAGAGCTCATATCAATTTTAGCTCTAAGGGCGCAAATACCCTCTTCAAATTCACCATTTTTCATTTTATCAAATAATGCTAAATTCTCTTCAACTGTGGTGTCACGGTATGGACTATTTTTGCCCGGTTTGTTTAATGTACCACGATATTCACGCGTTTCTTGTGCATTTAAGAAACAAACATAAGCTAAGCCTTTCTCGATTAATTCAACAGCAAAGCCATGAAGTTGATCAAAATAATCAGAAGAGTAATGTATGTCTCCAGCCCAATCAAAACCAAGCCATTTGACATCCTTTTGAATAGCATGTACGTAATCTATGTCTTCTTTTTCAGGGTTAGTATCATCAAAGCGTAAGTTACATTTACCGTTATAGTCTTGTGCTATACCAAAATTCAAACAAATAGACTTAGCATGACCAATATGTAAAAAGCCATTAGGCTCTGGTGGAAATCGAGTTTGTACACTCGTATGTTTACCGCTATCTAAATCGGCATCGATAATATTACGAATAAAGTTTGTTGGGCGGTTTTCGGCATCCGACATGAAAATAAACCTCTGAAAATAACCTAAATAGCTCGGTAATTGGTAAATAAGGTGCATTTAAGCACATAGTTTACAGCATTATAGCAAGTGTTGACGGGGGAGAATAGCGTTTGATAACAGTATATAGTCGATTACATTAAGGTTAAATACATTGTTAGCAATTCGATTATCTTTAATGGAAATTCGCTGGTATAGTTCGCATTCGAAGGCTGTTGCTTCGATTAGCTATAGCATATTCTGAGTATAATTAAGCTTGAATGAAAGCTGGCGATACTTATAAAGGCTTACTATCTGGCATAAACATGGAAAACCTCATCCTGTTCATTCTCTATCTCAAGTAATTTATCAATATGATGTTGCTCTAATTCTGTTGCTTTGGTCAACATAGCCTTACCGTCAGTATTTAAGATGTCTCTTGTTAAAATTAACCCTGGACGCAGATCTACAGTATTTAACAAGTAATCGACATTGCCTTCCTTTGGGCTTGGCCGTTCATCTAGAATACTGAGGTATTGCTTGACTAAGATAGGATCAAACATAGTCCCAGCTAATTCTTTTATGCGCAGCTTTGCTTCAACAGTGGTAGCCTTATGCACTAACTGACGACCATTAACTAAATTATCATACATTGAAACAATCGCTATTATGCGTGAACCTAATGGAATATCTTCTTTGCTAAGATGTTCAGGCGCAGCAGAGCCATTAAAGTTTTCGGGGATATGTTTAATAATTTCAGCAACAAAGGTCAGTTCATCAATCTTTTTAATCAACTGATAACTTTTTTCATAAAAGCCGTTATATAAACTTCTCTCATGTTGTGACAACACATCAATGGGTTTTTTCAATATATCTTGATCTAATGCTAATTTTCCAGTTTCGTATAACAAGCCGGCAATATAAATTTGAAACGTGGTCAACTTATCAGTGGATTGCTGCTCGGCAATTAAACGAGCGTGCGAAGCAATTCTAAAATTATGTCGGCTACTATCTTGAGTATGTAAACAAATCGTTTCGGCATAAATATCAATGAAGGTCGAAAATGTCTTTTTAAGCCGCACAAAGCTATTAGCTTCTCTATTGGAAATTAGTTGTAACTTTTTTTGATTTTTATGCGTTTCTAACTCAAGCGAACTGTTAATTAATGAAAGTTTGGCATTTTTAGCTAAATTTATTTTTAATAACTGTTGTGTTTTTTTTTCATTGATAAACAATTCATAAGCGCTATTTAATTCAGAAATTAATTCTTGATTATCCCAAGGTTTAGAAAAGTAATGTGATATTTTTCCTTCATTTACCGCTGTGACGGTTAAGTTTATATCCGCATGGCCTGTTAATAAAAAACGCTTACAAAGCGGATTTATATCTATAATTTTACCGAGAAAGGTGGCACCGTCCATGACCGGCATTCTCATATCGGTTAATATCAGTGGTATATTAGGGTTATCTTGATAAAACCCGATGGCTTCATTGGCGTCTGAAAAGAGAAACAGCTGAAAATGTTTACGTAAGACACGATTTAAAGCATTCAGTACTTCTCTTTCATCATCTAATATTAATAATGATGGTTTATCCATTATAATTCCCTGAGCAATGGTCGTTAACTGCTATCACTATAACAAGAATTGTAAGATTAATACTTAAACTATAGCTGACAATTTTTATAAAAAGATGCAAATTCTATAAAAAGATGCAAATTGCAAAAAAATACTATTATTTTGCAATTTTCTTCTATTATTAAAGTATGTCTACTTTTTGATGGTGAAGTTATGGAACAACACAATAATATTTCCAGTCTACCTACCTTATTGCTGGTCGATGATGACATTAATATTTTACAAGCACTAAAAAGAGCCTTACATAATATTCAAGCCAATATAATTGATTTTAGCTCCCCGCAGACCGCGCTTGAATACTGCCAAAATAATGAACCTGATGTCGTTATTTCTGACCAACATATGCCAGGAATGAATGGTTGCGAGTTTTTAGAACATATAAAGCAACGGTGGCCTAACTCACAGCGTATTATTTTGTCTGCCCACCAAGATTTTGACTTAGTATCCGCCGCCTTTAGTTCAGGTGTTGTCGAGAAGTATATTTGTAAACCTTGGGTCAACAAAGAATTAAAATTTGTCATAGATAAAGCACTTAATAGAGATAGCGTGATTACCGACCAGCCTGAAGAAAAAAATGTTACTCCTGTTTCAGGCTTAATTAAATTCCATGGAATTGTTGCAGAAGATGCCGCTATGCATGAGCTGTTTGAAAGTATAAAACATGCATCGACGACAAATGCGCCTATTTTCATTACCGGAGAGACTGGAACAGGTAAGGAGCTTGTTGCTAAGGCTTGTCATTCTGAAAGCTATCATAAAGATCAACCTTTTATTGCTGTTAATTGTGCAAACTTTAGTGAAAACTTGATAGAGTCTCAGCTTTTTGGACATGTTAAAGGCGCTTTTACTGGTGCAATTTCCAATCAAGAAGGGTTATTTTCTGCCGCAAAGGAAGGTACGCTATTTTTAGACGAAATAACCACGTTAACAAAGCCCCTGCAAGCCAAATTATTGCGTGTTATACAAGAGCGTGAATTCTCGCCAGTAGGTACCAATAATGTCATGAAATTTCATGCTCAAATAATTTCGGCTTCCTCTAACTCAATTGGTAATGCTGTCATTAGCGGCGAGTTTAGAGAAGATTTATATTACCGGCTTAATGTCATTACTATGTCATTACCACCACTTAGAGAACGCGGTGGTGATCTCGTTCATATTGCCAGTTACTTTTTGAAGAAATACAGTAGAGTTGAAAATAAGCACTTTAAGAAGTTCTCTCGCAATGCCATACAAATAATGTGTGCTTACGATTGGCCTGGTAATATACGTCAGTTAGAAAATGTCATTCATGGCATGGTAATATTAAATAGCGGCGAGCAAATCACCTCTGAAATGATTATCAAATCTTTATCGACAACCGTTAAAAATTATAGTGCCATTCAGCCAATATCGATGAAAAATACTTACGAAAAAAATGATGAAAAAACCGAAGCTACAGAACTGCCACAAGAGCAAGACATTACGATAAAACCACTCTGGCAAGTAGAAAAATATGCCATTGAATCAGCTATTTCTTATTGTGATGGAAATATTCCCAAAGCGGCAGCAATGTTAGAGGTGAGTCCATCAACTATTTATCGTAAAAAGTTAGGTTGGTAATCAAAAATCGTTATTTCAAATTATATAAATTTTTGTATTTTGATATGCATTTTGCAAATTACATTCACAAACATCAATATAAACCAATGATAAATAAGTAAAATATACTTGGAACAGACCTTGCTATCCTGAAGATAAATAAGGAGGGGTTGTGTATGTTCTATTCAAAAAGATGTCCGTGTTATTTTTTATCATTATTGTGCATAAGTTTAATAATATTCCATTCAACATCAGATGCAGCTCCCTTTGAAAGTTGTCCGTCTAAAGCGTTTTTAATGCAAAATGAAGTTGCAGAACTTTATGGAGTTAACTTAGCTACCGGTCAATATTCTCTTATTGCTGCTAACCTAGGCACTACTAATAAAATTAATGGTGTCGGTTTTAATTATCATGACAACTATATCTACGGCTGGGGCTATGAATGGGGTACGATTGTGCGCATCGGTGATGACTTTCAGGCTACCGAGCTACCAATACAAGACAACCCTGGTGCTAACTTTTATGTTGGTGATGTATCAGTCAATGAAAATACTTATTACTTTTACAGAAAAGGGGCAACATATGGACTTTACAAAGCTTCCTTAGATGACCAATCTAGTGAGTACCTTAAAGCTATTAAAATCGTCGATGGTTCAACTCTATCCCTAACGATTTATGACTTTGCTTTTCATCCAACAAATAACTTTCTTTACACGGTCAATAATGTTGGTCAACTTTATAAAATAAATGCCGATACAGGCACAGCAACGCCTTTGGGAGACGTTGGACAAACAGGGACTTTTGGCGCGGTATATTTTGATGTTGAAGGAAAATTATACATTAGCCGCAATGATGATGGCCATGTATTTATTATCGATGTAGCCGAGCCTTCACCGCAAGCCGCTTTATATGCCTATGGGCCATCCGCATCTCAAAATGATGGCGCACGTTGTGCAATTGCGCCAGTCATTGATGAATCACAGCCACCAACCACAGATTATGGCGACGCGCCTGACAGTTACGGCACCACTTTATACAGTAACGGCGCTCGGCACAATAGCAGTGATATTTATCTCGGTACCAGCATTAGCATGGAACATAATGCCAATGTTTATCCGAAAGAAGATCAAGACGATGGTATTACTTTTGTAACCCCTTTACTGTCAGGTTCTAATAGTCTCATCCAAGTGCAAACCACTGGCGCTGGCTATCTTAATATGTGGGGGGATTGGAATAAAGATGGCGAGTTTTCCCAAGATGAAAAGCTTGTGACTGACCGATATATGGATAACAGTAATGAATCATTTTTAGTGAACACGCCAATTTCAGCAATAAATGGTTTCACTTGGGTCAGAGCTAGGTTTAGCACAACCCCGTCTCTCATTGCTACTGGTGGTGTCTCTGATGGTGAAGTAGAAGACTATCGTGTGCTAGTAATAAATGCGGGTAACAGCCAAATTCAAGATCCTCCTTATTATATAGCTTTTGAAGACAGCTGGCCGGAGCAGGATGATTACGATATGAATGATGTGGTTATTTTGCAAAATTCTTCGCTATTATTAACTGAGTCTTATCAAGTAAAACAAATAGAATTTCAAGGAGAATTAAAGGCGTTAGGTGCCTCCTATCGAAATGGTTTTGCCATTCAATTAGATAATGTTCTCCCCTCCAATGTAGATCCACAACTTGTGCATTTTGAGATAAATGGTGTTTCACAGAGCATTAGTGCCATTGAAACTGGCACTCAATACTTGGTTATTAAAATTACTGATGATCTTAGCGAACATATCCAAATTACCCCGGGCTGTACATATTATAAGACCGAAATTGGCTGCGGTAATTCATCACAAATGACTTTTAATGTGACTGTACCTTTTATTACGCCCATTGCCTTAGAGCAATTTCCACAGCCTCCTTATAATCCTTTTATTTTTGCTAAAGACGCTACCTATCATGGTGATTTATTCTTTCAACCAGGTAGAGGATTAGAAATACACCTTAAAAATAAAATACCTACCTCCAAAGTAGAACCATCATATTTTGGGCTAGGTGTTGATGATACACAGGTAGAAACAGATCATTACTATCAAACTGCCAATGGCTTACCTTGGGCGCTTGCGATAAACCCTGCTTCTAATGAAGAATGGAAACATCCAATTGAAAGAATTGATATTATTCAAGCTTACCCTAACTTCCAGAGCTTTGTTGAAACAGACGGTAATGAAGAATCGGACTGGTTTTCTCAATCAAATGCAAACAGTTCAAAACTATATCAAGATAATTAGGAGTAACTATAATGAAGACTCAACTAGTAATATTATTATTCACCTTCATTTTAGTCGCTTGCGGTGGGGATGATTCAAGTCAACAAACTGTCGAGAAACAAGTAGCGATAGATGATAGTCCCCCGCCTTTAACAAACACAAGTGAATTAGTGAGTAATAACGATTTTAGTTTTACTTCAAGTGCCACTATAAAGGTAACACTACCAGTAACCCCCTCTAGTACTATCGGTTATTTTATAAATATTTGTGCCGATTTTTCTAATGAAAATGGCATTGATAAAGTTAATTACGACAGTTGTAAATTAAGAGCGTCGTTAACACCCAATGAACAAAATTTTACTTTGAGATTAAGTAATGCGGAGACCATATTAATTGCACAAATTTGGCCTTTACAAGATGGCGCAAAGCCTATAAGCCAGTATTTTACTATCCAAGAAACAGGCAACATCTGGCGTATTACCCAACCATAACCTCCAATTATAGTAATGTGATTTTATTGCGCATAATGAAATCGTTTTATAGTCACATTACTAATGTTTTTCCAATTTTCTTTGATTTACCAATTAGATAGTTCACTGCTAATCGTGTTTGTTAATTGCATTTTAAAATGCATAAAGCTAAAACATTATAACATTAGCCAGGCAACACTCTAAAAAAGCCAATTAACAATTCTATATCAATAACTTAACTGTTGGCATGTAATTTGAATTTACCTAATAAGACCCAGTAATTATTACGGTGATATATGAAACCAGTATTAATAAAGCTTATTGTTGCAAGCACTCTGTTTACTATTACCGGTTGTGTTTCTTCATCAATTAATGAATCGATCGCCTTAATTCAGCAAGAAGATAATATGAACCGCGCCAGTAATGTGAATACGCATATTTTAAAAAAAATTGAAGCGCTGCGGACAAAAAAAGTAATAGAGGAAAAGAATTATACCTTTAGCTACCAAATTCATAACGATGAATTAAATAGTGAAGATAAAATTGCCATCACCAAAATTATTATTAACAAGAATCATCATATAAATATTGAAATAGCGCCTGCAACGGGTGCTAACAAAATTGAGCAATTAACCTTATCATTGAGACGTGCCAAAATTCTCAATGATTATATTAGTAACTTTAATGATAAAGTAACCATTAGCTTCGCGCCTAACTTAACAAAAGACACGATAAACCTAATTACTGGAGTTTAACGATGAACACTTCAGTTATGATTAATATTCATCTTATTTTATCAGCGATGTGGCGTCATCGTTATTTAATTCTATTGCCAGCCCTTATCTTACCTATTATAGCAATTATTGCCAGCTTCATAAGTCCTAGAGTCTGGCAAACACATACGACAATATTGGTTCAAGAAAGTGCAAAGATGAACCCTTTTCTAGAAGATTTGTCTGTATCAACCGACTTAGAGAACAGAATGGCCACGCTAGACACCCTACTCCATAGTCGGCATATGCTAACTGGTGTTGGCAGAGATCTAAAATTAATAAATGATGACTCTAGTGATTTAGACATTGATCAATTCGTCAAAAAACTCTCTGACGCACTTAACGTGCAATTAATCGGTAAAGATTTGGTCAAACTGGTCTACCATACAGATGAACCAGAGAATATGATTAATGTCTTACTTGTTGTTAGGGCAAGGTTTCTAGAAAAGTTATTGGCCCCTGAGCTATCTGCTATCGACGCCTCAGAATCATTTTTAACAAAACAATTAACTTTAAAAACACTTGACCTACAAGAATCAGAATTAAGATTAGCAAATTTTAAACAGTATAACGCTGAACATCTACCTCGGCTATATAGCGCAAATAGCAAGCGTTTTAGCGAATTAAGCATGTTACTGGAACAAAGGAAAATTGAGTTATCAGGCGCGATTGCGGCAAAAGCAACCATTCGAACTAGACTCGCTCAAGTTGATCCCGTGATGAGTGAGATTGAACAAAATATTGTAGAAACTAAAAGTGAATTGGCTATTTTAAGATCTCGTTACACAGATAACCATAGCAAAGTACAAACGGCATTGAGAAAGTTATCTCAACTT
This sequence comes from Colwelliaceae bacterium MEBiC 14330, assembly GCA_040779365.1. Classification (GTDB taxonomy): domain Bacteria; phylum Pseudomonadota; class Gammaproteobacteria; order Enterobacterales; family Alteromonadaceae; genus Colwellia. Next base: position 34,460 of record JBFONR010000019.1, on the reverse strand, counting down.
GAAGATGAAAGGGAAGCGCAAAGTAAGACTTCTTATAAAATAACTGAAGTTGACTTGAATCGCCTTTGGGAAATGGCTAGTAGCATGAGAAATGGCGAAATTGATAATAACCAAAACCTATTACTAGTTTCTCAATTGAAAGAATTACAACTTGCCGATAGCCAAGTCGAGCAAATTAAAGAAGAAATCAATTCAATTGAAAAACAAGTAAATGCTTTAAAAAACTCTCTTGCTGGCACCGGAGAAATGGAAAGACAACTGCTAGCATTAGAAAGAGATTTGAAAGTCGAACGTGGCCTCTATAACGATCTTCTCTATCGTAATGAAAAAGCAAAAATAACCGGAGCTCTAGGAAAATTCGAACAGCCTGAAAGAATTAAAATTATCGATGAGCCCTATCAACCAAGCTCTCCAGATAATTTTCCCTTATCCATATTTCTGTTAGCAGGTGTGATAGGTGGTATTCTTTTAGGTAGCGGTTTAGCCTTATTTGCTGAAATTGCAGATACCTCAATACGGGCTCGCCACCAACTTGAAGTAATCACTTTAACTCCTGTAATAACAAGGTTACCGCAGTTTACTGATAAAAAAGCTTCCGGAGAAAATTTATGAAACCTGTCATAGTGCATGTAGTACAGCACTTAAAGCCCGGTGGTATAGAAAGCTTTGCCTTAGAGTTTCAGCGTGCGGCACAAGCTTTTTTTGATGTACATATTATATCCTTAGAAAATCAACAAGTGGCAAACTATTGGAATAACCTTGAAGGCTTTCAAGACTTTATCCATATGTTGGATAAAAAACCAGGTTGGCATGCAAGCACCTTAATTCAACTCAAAGTTTTTTTTGAAAAGATTAAGCCTATTTATGTACATACCCATCATATAGGTCCATTGATATATGGTGGCCTAGCAGCCAAATTAGCGCGTGTAAATCACATCATTCATACTGAGCATGATGCTTGGCATCTTGCTAACGTTAAACAAAGGTTATTACAAAAGATAGCGCTAACCATAGTCAAGCCTATTTATGTTGCCGATGCCAAGTTTGTTGCCAAACAAATAAAAATATTAATGCCTTTATCAAACCCCATCGTTATAACTAATGGCGTTGATATCAATAAGTTTAAACCTTCAAGTGAGCATAAAAAGACACTGCTCAAAAAAGCTTCGTTACCTGACACCTTGAAATACATTGGTTGTGCCGCGCGTCTAGAACCAGTAAAGGCTCATGATGTATTAATAAAAGCATTACACCAACTTCCTCAAAACATTGGTTTATTACTGGCAGGAACGGGTAGCATGCAAGGAGAATTACAAAAACTCATTTTTCAGTTGAAATTAGATAACAGGGTTTTCTTTTTAGGTCATATTGACGACATGACAAACTTTTACCCTTTACTTGATGTTTTTTGTTTATCTTCAAATAACGAAGGGCTTCCGCTTGCTCCTATGGAAGCTCAGGCCTGTGGAGTGCCAGCAGTATTAACAGACGTAGGTGGTTGTAAAGAAGCTGTTTGCAGTAAAACAGGCATCATAGTGCAACCAAATAACGTCGATATGCTCTCAAATGCTTTGAGAAAAACGCTCAATCAAAACTATAACGACTCTCCTCGAGAGTTTATCAAGAATAAACGTTCTATAGATAAAATGATTAATCAATATATTTCATTAATTCAATCAGATCTTAGGTGGAAATTATGTTAGACATGATAATGATATATATTTTTACCGCTGGAATATTTTTAGTCATTTATCACCATGTACTCTATCCGCTGGTACTCAAAGCCATCAGCCATAATAAGAATAACCAAAAGCCAACCTTTAAAATTCGTCATTACACACTGAGTGATGAAGATAAAACATTAACGCAATTTTCAATTATTATCCCCGCTTTTAATGAGCAAAAATATATTGCGGATAAAATAAGAAATTTAAGCTTTATTGACTATCCAAGTGATAAATATGAGTTAATTTTATTATGTGATGGTTGCCAAGATAAAACCTATGATATTGCTTTACAAACCTTAGCAGAAATAGCCTGTCTTGATTTGAAATACCAAGTAATTAACTTTAAATATAATCGCGGTAAAGTAGCGGTTATTAAAGATGGCGTAAAAAAAGCGAAGTTCGACAATATTGTTTTTAGCGATGTCTCTGCCTTGCTTCCTGTAAACAGTTTATTGATGTTAGACCTTTACTTTAAAAAACCCTCTGTAGGCGCGGTTTCAGGCGGATATAAATTTCTGGAAGAAGGAAGTGCCGGAGAGCGTCGCTATTGGCAGTATCAGTCAATGCTAAAGGCACAAGAGAGTTCTATTGCTAGTGTATTAGGTGCGCATGGTGCTTTTTATGCTTTAAGGAAGTCATGTTATCAAGACGTTCCAGATGACACTATTAATGATGACTTTTTAATACCCATGAATGTAATTAAACAAGGTTATCGAGTGATATATGAGCCAAGAGTGTTCGCCATTGAACTTGAGCATGTTAATTTAGAACAAGATATGACTAGGCGTTTAAGAATTGCAGCAGGCAATTTTCAACAGCTTGTTTATCTATTTCCTCTGCTGTCACCTCGATATGGCTGGAATGCAATAAACTTCGCCTCAGGTAAAGCATTACGAGCCATCACCCCTTTCATTTTAGTTATTATTTTCATTAGCAATATGTATTTAATTTCCTTTAATAAATTTTTCTTAATCATGTTCTGTTGTCAGATTTTCTTATATAGCGCGGTAATGCTAAGCAATGTATTTCACATATCTCCGCAGCTACATGCATTAAAATTAATTTGTTATTTCATTAATGGATATTGGGTCGCCTTAATAGGCTCATTAAAATACATCTTTGGCTTACAGGAAAAGTTTTGGACTAAAATCTAGGAAATATTATGAAACATAGCTATTTTATCCATCCAAGCATTGCAATAATGAAAAGAGTGATTGACTTAACGTTTTCTATTATTAGTTTAGTATTGTCATTACCATTATTTATCATAATTGCCTTATTCATAAAGTTAAGCTCATCAGGCAACGTATTTTATAGTCAACTAAGAGTAGGAATGATCCAAGCTGGTAAAGTAAACCATTTTCACATGATAAAATTTCGTACTATGGTTGAAAATGCCGAAACAGAGTCAGGCGCCATTTGGGCTAGCAACGACGATAATAGGTTAACAACTATTGGTAAATTTTTGCGAAGAACACGACTTGATGAGTTACCGCAATTTATTAACGTAATCCAAGGGGATATGTCTCTTATTGGTCCAAGGCCAGAAAGACCTGAAATAGTAAAGCAACTAGAAAAAGAAATCCCATTTTACTCTGAGCGAACCTACGAAATGAAACCAGGAATAACTGGGTTAGCGCAAGTATCACAAGGCTACGACACTTGTATAGACGACGTTAGAGCAAAAATAGCCTATGACTTTGCCTACTCCCTATCACTGAGCAAACTTGATAGCTGGACAGTGGTGGAAATTCAAATAATTTTCAAAACTTTACTTATTATGTTGTTGGGACGCGGGCGGTAAAATCGGTAACAGTTAATATTGAGTGCAATTTATGACAGAAATTAATGTAACTTGTATTGGTGGCGGTCACGGCTTAGGTCACCTATTAGAAACGATAGATGATTTTGATTTTGTTAGCTTAACAGGTATTGTGACGACCACGGATAATGGTGGTTCAACGGGGCGTTTGCGAGAGAGCTGCGATACCATCTCTTGGGGGGACATTCGCTATTGTTTATCAAAATTAACTAAAGTACCGTCGACTAAGTCACTTTTACTTGAATATCGCTTTGACAAAGTTGGCGATCTTTCTGGACACAGTTTAGGTAACCTGATGTTTTGTGCTGTTGACTCTCTTTGCATAAGGCCGACAGAAACCGTTAAAGTAATGAAAGAGTTCCTGGGTATTAAAGCCAATATACTGCCTATGTCTGATTCGGTAACCCATCTTGTCAGTCATTGTGCTGAACAATGCTATTTTGGTGAAATGGCCGTTGATGATAATGCCGATAAGGGTATAACAAAATTGAGCTTAGCACCTGCTGTAAAACCCAGTGCAGAAGTTGTAGAGTCCTTAAAAGTTACTGATGTTTTATTTCTTGGTCCGGGTAGCTTCTACACGAGCACCTTACCGACCCTGCTAATGGAAGGTGTTATTGACATTATTAACCAAAATAAAAAATTAAAAATTTATTTTATCACTAATGTTGAGGATGAATTTCCCAATCAACATTGTAAAACGTCTTATCAAATTGAATTTATTAAAAGTTTAGGTTTAACAAAAACTATCCATTCAATAATCCCAAGTCATCAAGTTTCACATAATACTAATTTATCTACCCCATACACCATAGCAGAACTTCCTGCTGATCCCCATGGAAGACATCAAGAACACTTTTACCGCAAGCAGCTATTTGAGTTAATAAGGCCTTATTATTCATAAACTCGCGCTATTCTAGCCCACTGTTGGCAACGTATACTATTTTCTTATTTTGCAACTTGCTAACAGCGTTGACATTTTTTAAATTGCAATTTGCAATCTATTTTGCTTCTTTGTTCAAGCCTAATCGCAACAATACAAACAACTCTTTGACTTATATGTAAAAATTACTGGCCTGAAATTTGCCTACTTATAAATGTACATTAAATAAAATGGTGGGCCTCATATGTTAAGTTCAACTTATACACTCAACAATGATTTTATTATTCAACTGCATGGTGCTTTTGATGCTGATATGGTGAAAAGCATGAAAAATGAATTAGAAACCTACAGTAAATTTAATACTAATATCATTTTTGATCTGAGCAAAGTGAATTTTATAGACTCATCAGGCATAGGCGCAATCGTCTATTTATACAAACGAATGAGTAAAAACGGTTTTTGCGTTTGCGTTACCGGTCTAACTAAGCAACCGCTAGAATTATTTCAAATGTTATTTCTTGATCAAACCATAAACTGTTATCCAGACATCGGTAGCTACACCGATTCGATTAATAACTTAAAAGAAGTGAGCTAATGACTATGCGAGCTATAATGTTGTTGATATGTCTTTGCATCATTTTATCTGGGTGCACCTCATCAAGTTCCAATAGGTATAAGACAAGTATCTTTGCCGACAATGAATCATCTGAATATTTAGATGATAAACAGATGCAAATATATATCGACAGCGCTGAATTGCAACTTTTATCACTAGATCAAAAAGCCAGTAAATCATGCATATCGGGGCAGTTAGTCATTGCTCATGATTACTTTACAAAAGCAACTGCCGAGTATAACGCTGGCATGAGAAAAGATGCCTTTATTACCTTGATTGCGCTTGATAGACAAATTAGAAAAATTCATTGCATTAATTCATATATTACTGAGCAGATCGGTTGCGGCTTGACCAATAAAAAAACCATCCTTAAGCGATGGTATGACGAAGTTGATTTTCAACAATGTAATAACTCAATGATGACCAAACAAGAAATGAAAACAAATCATATTCTAATTACCGAAACACTACATGACTTTAATGAAGATAAAATAAAACCAATTTATTATCCATCATTAGATAAGCTGGTAAATTTGGTAAATAGCTTCCCCCAATCACGACTAAAGATCCATGGTCATTCTGACAGCAAAGGTGACGCACAATATAATATGCATCTAAGTCAGAAACGCGCGCAAAACGTTATTAAGTATTTTACTGATAAAGGAATTGATGCATCACAAATCGAATTAATAGCCAGTGGAGAAGAAAACCTCAGAGAGATTGAACAAAGTGATGTTTCAAGGGTGTTTAATCGCTATACATCTATAACCTTATTTTTAGACACTAGCGATCAGATGTAACAGATAGGAGGTTGCTTATGTATAAATTATGTCTAGCCTTATTCTGCTGTTTTTTTACCATAAGTCATGTTCAATCTACCGAGATTATCATTCGTACAGGTGACGTGTTAAAAATTGATATACCTGGAGAAGTTGATTTTGAAAACAATTTTCAAGTAAAGCGCGACGGTACTGTACAACTACCTGAAGTGGGAAAAATTTCAATAGTCGGTAAAACGTTAACGCAAGTAAACACTGAGTTAGCAGAAATTTTAGGTAAAGAATATCGAGCAATTAATAACTTTAAAGTACATTTGATTGAAAGGCGCCTGCCGATAAAAGTCTTAGGTTTTGTCGAAATACCAGGTATGGTCGACCTTCCTGAAGATGGAAATATACAAATGGCATTACAAAAATCTGGCGGTGCTTTAGCAGGCGCTCAACTCGATAAAATGCAGTTAAACCGACAAGGCGAAATTACCACGTTTGACTACAAAAAGTATTTAGATACTGGTGACTTTTCAGTTTTACCAAAAATAGAACCTCTAGATGTGATTTTTGTCCCTGCCTCTCCGTTAATTGGTAATGTGCAAATGGACTTTGATGCAGCAACCTTATCAGCTAGCGGTGATGGCTCTGAAGCTGAAACAGCTATCAAGGTTTTTGGTGAAGTGATCAAACCTGGCGTATTTGCATACAAAAAAGGCAACACGGTTGTTGATGTATTGATGAGAGCCGGTGGGGTAACACGTTATGCTGGTGTTGAGCATATTCGTGTCATTAACAATGGTGTTCCTGAACTATTCGATCTAAAAACTTACTTAGATACTGGCGATATATCACATATGCCGCCAATTACCCCAGGCTCAACATTATTTATTCCTATTCAAGAAGAAGAAGTAAAAAGCGGATTACGCACCATTTATGTTATGGGGGAAGTCTTTAAACCTGGTTCATATGAGGCGCCCGCAGACACAAAGTTTTTTGATATTTTAGCTAATGCAGGTGGTCCAACACGTTGGGCAGAATCAAGAAAAATAAGAATTATTAGAACATCAGGTAAAGTAGATGCATTTGATTTACAAGCCTATACCGAAGGATTAACGTCGGTACCTATACCAAAAGTTTCTCCGGGTGACGCTATTTTTATACCTGAAAAAACAGATATTAATGAAAAATCATGGCTAAAAATTACACCAGATAGAGCAATTAGGGTAATAGGCGCAGTAAAAAATCCCGGCAGATATGAATGGGGCGATGAAATGAGCTTTTTGGATATACTTGCACATGCAGGGGGACCAACTCAAGATGCAGATATGACGCAAGTGAGAATACTTAAAAAAGGTCAACCAAAACGCACAGAGCCTTTTGATTTAGATAATTTCATCACGGAAGGAGGAGATTTCTCATTATTACCTGCTGTATCAGCTGGTGATACCATCATTATCAGCGAACGCCCTCGTGATGCAATCGATAACAAATCTCGCTGGATAAAACAGTCCCAAGAAACATCAATTTATGTTTTTGGTCAAGTCGGTCAACCAGGTCGGTATGCCTTTAATAATAAATTACACTTTTTAGATATTCTCTCTGCCGCAGATGGCCCAACCAAATTTGCTGATATACATAATATAAAAGTAACTCACCGTAATGGCTTGCAAAGTAAAGTTTCTACTCTGGATTTAGGGCTTTACTTCGAAACAGGTGATGAGACTTTATTACCTCTAGTGAAAGCTGGTGATACCATTTATGTACCTGAAAGAGACAAGCAATGGTTAGATAACAAGAAAGAGCAAACCGTGAGAATTATTGGTGCTGTAGATAAACCAGGCCGTTATCAATTTAATGCGAACATGACAATCTTAGATTTATTAGCAGAAGCTGGCGGACCGACAAGGACAGCTTATTTGGAAAAAATAATGGTTATTAATGTTTCTACCAGCCACTCTTCTGAAAATGTTAGCGTCGCATTTGATTTAGAAGAATACCTTGATTACCCTGACGAGCAATCTCTGCCTTTAGTAAGAGTTGGTGACACCATTTTTGTCCCTGACATTTCGCAAAGTAACTGGAACGTATTTATGGAAAATGTCAGAGATATGGTCAGTATCGTATCGCTTGTTGCTATTATCGGAGGTTTATAAAAATGGTTAACTTACCTACCCATTATGCTGAAGTTGAGGCTATTTATAATCAAACAATTGGCTCTGGTTATAAGACCATAGCAATAACCTCGGCAATTGCGGGCGAAGGAAAAACAACCATTAGTCAGGCTATTGTTGAACGAGCGCAATTAATAGGTAAAAAAGTATTATTAGTTGAAATGAATACCTTTAACCCTGCATTATCTAATAAACTAAGCGCGACAATGGCAGAGCCATTAACTGAAAATATCGTCGTTAACATCGAAAACAAAGGCTATAGTTTATTGCCTGCACCGCAAAATATTATCAATGTACTTCAATATCGAGAAAAAAATTTACTCCTTCAATCAATCAATCAATGGTTAGAAAATTTCGATTGTATTATTTTTGATACTTCTGCATTAACCTCGTTAAACCAAAGCAATATTCCAGCAGAGATCATTTGTCAAGCTTGTCAAGGTGCAATATTGGTTGTCGAAGCAGGGAGAACCCCTCAAAGTCTGATACAAGAAAGCATTGACAAGCTCAAACTAAAAAATGTTAACTTAATAGGCTCAATCATTAATGATAAAAGTAATCCACCACTACTAACTGAATTACTCAGAGAAACCTATCGACTCGATCAGTTTTTCCCTAAATTAATGGTCAAACTACGTAATAAATTATTAAATACGGTGCTATTTAATATATCAATATAACCCATTAGTTATCTTGTTTGTTACTAAAAGCGATATTTGTCTCTATGGCAAAATGATCAGACCAATTAAAGTTATCAACTCGTCTCCTCTCACATATTGTTTCCGACTTTGATAGCCAGAGGTGATCGATTGCTAAAGCAGTAAAAGGGAAAATGTAGCGGTTATTTGGCCATGAATTCACGTTGACCGTATGCATACTCTGCACAATGTCATTTATTCTATTAGAGTGTTTTGAAATATTTAAATCCCCGATGAGCATCTTAGTATTTTTCGAGGGCTTATTTAAGTTAATTTTCACTTGGTGCAACACGTTATTTCTTACTTTCCAAAGCTTTTTATTTCTCGGCGAAGGTGGGTGTAAAGTATATAAATTTATTACTTTATCAGCTACAGACCACTGACTTGAAATAATATATGAACTTTGATCATAACGAACATTGGCAAAAGCGAATCGACTAAAGATTAATTGATCAGTAAATATCCGACTCTTTGACTCTGCGCCATTTATAAAGTAAGGGTAATAAGGGTTTAGCATTGCTATTAACTTTACTTTTAACTGCTGACTTACCCCTTGTAAAGCAATTAAATGGTAACGACCCTCAATTAAATAGCTTTTTAGTTGTGCTATTTGCTTTATTCCCTCAGCGTATTTCATATTAAATTGAAAAACCTTGGTTGGCTCTAGACAGCCACTTTGCTGCAAGGAGACCAAGCTAGGTCTTCCAACGACATTATTTAAAAGACTCGCTATCAAAAAATTGATAACAAGATATATTAAGCAAAGTTTTATAGGGAAAAACCTGACAACTGTTATCATCAAAAGACAATAAATCAACATAATCACCATGGGTGTTGAAGATAAGTTTTCTAACCACCACGGAGAGTAAAGCTGTTTGCAGTAGAGCCAAAGTATACTGGGTAGCAACAGTAATCCTACCGAAATAGTTGCTCGCACCGCCATTAAACATCCTCGTTTTAACAAATTTAACCATCTGTTATTTGATTTTAGCTCAAAACCTCATTTTGGATAAAAAGCCAGTAATAATCTTGTCTATTTTTCTCTTCAGTTTTTCTTAATAGGAAATTTGCAAAATGATTTTCCAAAACAATTTCTTTATGCAATTTGCAAAATATTCAATCTCTGACAGTCTTTATCAAGATAAACTACTAATTTTAATATTAAATTCAACTGGCTTATTTTATGCAGAGTAAAATTATATTGTGATTGAATAATAGGCTTATTATGACAACTGATAATCTTAATATAGCTTTACTGCTTGATAGCAGAAATTATGGTGGCATTGAAACTCATGTAGCTAACTTAGCTAAAGGCCTAGAGAAATTAGGCCATAATGTCCAAATAATCTTATTAAATAATTATGGTGAACATCCTGTTTTCGAATCCGAGCTTTTCTTACGTTCAAGGTTAGTAAAACTTGATGGCAGGGTAATAACACTGTTTAAGTTGTTAAAAGGCTCTAATATTAACTTAGTACATACCCACGGCTATAAAGCTGGAATCCTTGGGCGAATTATAGGAAAGTTAACTCGCTCTACGGTAGTGTCGACCTTTCATGCGGGCGAAGCGGGAGACCTCAAGTTGAGGTTCTATCAATGGCTTGATTGTTTAACCTCTAATTTGTCTACTTGTATTTGTGTCTCCGAACAAATTAAAGAATCTGCAAACATATCTGCAGAAGTGATAGAAAATTTTGTAATTTTACCGGCAAAACTTGTTAATAAAAGTACATCTGCAAGTCAAATAGCATTTGTCGGTAGGTTAAGTTTTGAAAAAGGTCCTGATGTATTTATCCGAATAGCAAAAAAGTTACCACAATATCATTTCTCTATATATGGCGATGGACCTATGTCAGAAGAGATCAGTGCTAAAGCAACAAAAAATGTTCACTTAGCCGGTCATGTAACTTCAATGAATCCCTACTGGGAAAAGATTAAATATCTATGCATTACGAGTCGTGAGGAAGGTTTACCCCTTGTTGCTATTGAGGCACTTGTTAGAGGAGTACCTGTCATTAGCTTTGACATTGGTGCTATTTCGTCTGTGGTCATTAATAACCATAATGGTTGGTTGGTAGAGCCTTTTAATGAAGCTGCTTTTATTAAATCAATTAAACACGGCCAAACACTTTCACAAGAACAGCGCAGTAAAATGTCTTCTTTTGGTTATTGGCATATTCGCAATAATTTTTCTTGTGATGCGCTTGTTCCACAAATTTTTGATGTATATCAAAAAGCATTAATAGGGGTATAAAATGGTAGCTGCCCTAGAAATAAATTCACTTAAACAGCGAACAGCTGATAATGAAAACGAGTTAAACAGGCAAGTGATATTTTTATACGTGATTGTTGTTTACTGAAATTATTTATATTTAATAATTACTCGAGTTGACAACAGTCACTTTTAGTTTATTCGGCTTTGAAAGTATATGATTTATTCACCATTGACCCTAGCAAATATAACGATAATGATGATGCTAACGGTTTTAGCATTATATATATTTCCTCACCCGGTTATTTTATTAATGGTTGGCTTAGTGCCTTTTTTATTATGGGGGGCGGTTCATTTCTCCTTTTACATTGTATCTTTATTTATAATCTTTTCATTTTTCCGTTTTCACGAAGCGCTTCCTATATTAGAGCCACTAAAACTTCCGTTACTATTAGCATTGGCTTCATTGTTCATTGTTTTTTTAAAAGCATTCATTAGTAAAAACCTAGCTCCTTATTGGTGCTCACAATTCACCCTGTTAATGTTATTTTTTTTAGTGGTTAGTTTTGGTATTCCATTTTCTACCAATGCTGTTATCGCAAAAAATGCTTGGATAGATGTGTTTAGTAAAATCATTTTAATGACCTTTGTTTTCGCTTGGATGATGCGTAAAGAAAACCACTTCATTACTGCCTATAGGCTTTATATATTTTCGGGTGCGGTTCTTGGGATCATCGCTATCTATAATAAAATTAATGGTATTGGTTTAGTTGAAGGTACACGGGTAACTATTGGTAGAGATATTGGCTCTATAATCGGTGATCCTAATGATTTGGCTTTAGTGCTGCTTTATCCGATGGCTTTTGCGATTGCGGCCTTTTTGGAAAAGTCATTACCAAAACTTGAACGCATTTTTAGCTTCACTACTTTTTGTATATTATTTTATGCGATTTTAGCGACTCAAAGCCGTGGTGGTTTGCTCGGCTTACTTGCCGTGATCGGTATATTTGCCTATAACCGATTCCGCTCCAAACTGTTATTGCTTTGCGGAAGCACCGTTGCCTTGGCATTGTTATTTTTAGCTGCTGGGATCAGTGATAGATCATCGGGCGGGGCAGCAGAACTGGGTATTGATGAATCAGCTATGGGTCGCTTATATGCTTGGCAAGCAGCATGGAATATGGCACTTGACAACCCATTTTTAGGTATTGGCATCAAAAACTTTTATTATAATTACTTTTTTTATAGTACCCACTGGGACGGACGCAATCATGCAGTGCATTCGACTTGGTTAGGAGTATTAGCAGAAACTGGCTTTATTGGTCTAATGCTATTTATTGCGCTTATCGCGAGTACTTTAATACTCTCACTAAAAATGCTTAAAAGCATTAACATAACGGCACAAACCCCAGGCATTCGAGTGGTTATTAATGCCGCTCCTGCTGGCATCATTGGTTTTATTGTCTCTGGAACTTTTTTAACACAAGGTTTTACCTGGCCTATTTATTTACAAATTGCCTTAGTAATAGCCTTAAACCGCTACCTTCTTTCAAAAGATAATGCCGACTCAACAACAAACAAAGGTGCTAGTGATGGGTAATAACCTTGTGAATAAGAACAATCATAAAACAAGTATTTTATATGTTCACTATGGAGATGACTGGATCCGAGGAAGTGAAGTGGTATTACTCGATTTACTTATATTGGTCAAGCAGCATGGATATTACCCGGTTCTTTGGTGTAATAGCGCAATATTAGCAAACAAAGCTGCTAGCTTAGGTATTGAGGTTATCATCGATAACTTTGTTTGTTTAGGTTATTGGACGCAGCCAAAATGGGACTTTCTACAATACTTTAAATTACTCATCAAAGCTAAGCAATTAATCGAGCAGTATAAAATATCATTAGTTCATTGCAATAATGGCGCGCCATGCCAATGGATGACCCCGATATGCAAGCTGACCTCCACAGCGATATTACTGCATTTACATGCAAAATACCTCTACAGAGATAGATTAACGCTGCTCTTTAATAGCGCTGATAGTATCATTGGCGTTAGCCACTCGGTAATAGCACCTTTTAAACAGAACGAGTTTAAAAATCAACAGGTAAACGTTATTTATAACGCTATTGAACCTTCGCGAGCATTAACTTCAAACCCTAGAGATATTCGAGCTGAATTCTCTGCACGCGATTCAGACTTCGTTATGTTATACCTAGGCTCACTCATTACTAGAAAGTCAGTACATCAAATTTTATTTGCCTTAGCTAGCTTAAAAAACAATAAAATTAAACTCGCCATCTTTGGCTCCGGTAGTGAAAAAACTAATTTAGTGAACTTAGTAAAAAAACTAGATTTAAATAGTCGTGTAAAATTCTTTCTGCCGACAGACAATGTAGCAAGTATCTATTCAAGTAATGCTGATTGTTTTATCTCAGTACCATCTGAAGAAGTCTTTGGTTTAACACTAGCTGAGGCAAGTATCGCTAAACTTCCGATTATTACCAGTGATATACCAGGAATAAATGAGATCTATAGCCATAATACAAATGCCCTGTTAGTGCCCCCGAATAACATTGAGAAACTTGCTTATGCTATAAATACTTTGATTGACAACCCTCGTTTAAGAAACCGCTTAGCTAAAAATGCTCATCAACACATCCTGAAAAATTTCACCTTACAACAGCAAATAAAGGCTTTTAATCATGCCTACCAAAGCTTGCTTAATAAAAAACATAGTCTTGAGCTTTTAAAAATGTGTTTATTGCAACTAAAATCCTTCTGCTCGGCAATCTTTAATAAGACTCTTGCTTATTTATTATTAAAAATATCATGGAGAAAAAGCCATGATTAAACGCATTTTAATATACGATCCCGTCCCTTTTAAGGGGGGGTCTAAAAAAGTAATGAAAACGATATTGGCAGAATTACCCAAAGATATCGAGGCTTGGGTCTTATCTAATGATGAAGAGTCGTGGTGTGAATCAACTATTAATTTTGTGCCATTATTTTCCCCTCATTATCTAGAAGATAAAACCACTGGTCTACTGTATTTTTTAAAACAATTTATTTATTTACTTTCTTTACTATGGACTATGATAAAACTTAAAAGGTTTACAAAAATTATTGCTATTTCGGGCCCTAACGTTGATTTCGCCCTATACCTGCTCAGTGAGCTAATTCATATTAATGTTATTCAATTAATTCAAGGTAATATTGCGAAATCTAAAGTAGCTACTTTTGGTCTGCTTCGCGCGAATAAAGTTTTTTATTTACCTTCAACTTATCAGTCAATAATACAGGCATTAAAACCTCATAAAAACAATTCCAACATTGATAAAACTATCTTCACTCCCTTTGTAAATGGCATCAATAAAGCCAAAATTAAACCTAAAAAAGCGCATAGCCAAGTAGGTCTTTTATGGGCCGCTTCGTTATTGAAGTGGAAACGTGTTGAACTTTTTATTGATGCCATATCTACATTAAATGCCATGGACGATAACGCCAAAAACTATTTTGCTAATATTTGCTATATTGAACCCAAAACCGATGCCTATTTTAATATTGCTCAAGTAAGGCATATTGATAATGTTTTCTGGTATAAAGATCCTGAGAATTTAAATGACATTAGAGCAACCTCCTCTATCTTTATTTCTACCTCAGAAAAAGAGCCTTTTGGCTTATCTATTCTAGAAGCTATGGCAGCAGGACTAGCCATTGTAATACCTGCTGACGATGCATATTGGGACCAACATTTAACTGATGGCTATAATTGCATAAAATACAATCCAAATGATATTAATAGTCTGGTAGAAGCTTTGCTTAGGCTTATAAATAATGCGGCGCTCTTGTCAAAAATAGCAAGGCAAGCTAAAAACTCCGCACAACATTACTGTCATGTTAGATGCTATGCCCAAATTCTTAAATGTATTCCTCATTAGCAAAAACAATATTGCAAATTGCAAAAAAATGCTTAACCATCAAATAGACCATTGAAATATATAACAAAAAAAATGGCCCAATAACTGCAGCATCATTATGCAAACTTTTTCCACTAAGAGGTACTTGCAATGTGCGGAATAATTGGAGCAGTTACAGAATCAGCAATCAAACCCGTACTCGATGGTTTAGGGAGACTTGAATATCGTGGTTATGATTCTTCAGGAATATCTATTTTATCAAATAATGAAATACAAACCGTAAAAGTACAAGGAAAGTTAACCAACTTAAAACAGAGGTTGTCAATGCAACCTTTAGATGGTGGTTGTTGTATTGGCCACACACGCTGGGCAACTCACGGCAGAGCTAATGTGATAAATGCACACCCTCACCAGTGCGGTAATGTATCGGTTGTACATAATGGTATTATTGAGAACTATTTACAGCTCAAGCAACAGCTAAAGCAATGGGGTCATCACTTTGTTAGCTCTACAGACAGTGAAGTTATCCCACATCTAGTAAATCATTTTCTTTCACAACATTTTACTCAAGAAGAAGCAATTGAAAAAACAGTAGCTCAACTCAAAGGAAGTTATGCCATAGGGATACTAATTAATGGCGTTAACCATAACCTATATGCAATAAAAAAAGATAGTCCCTTGGTGATATCACAAGGTAAGAATGGCGCATATATGGCCTCAGACGCAATGGCATTGGGTAAAGACAGTGGTAAAATTTATTACCCAAAAGATAAAGAGTTAATCAAAATAAATAACCACGATATAACCTCCTGTAAAGGCTCTATAAACAGAACTGTCCATTATATCCAAAATAAGCACAATGAAAATATAGCTTCTAAAGGTGAGCATGGCTCGTTTATGGAAAAAGAAATTTTTGAACAAGTGGACCTTCTTAAAAGGTTATCTATTAACCAACAGAGCAATGACTATACACAGATTAATTTTAACGCTTTAAATAAGATCACAATTATTGCTTGTGGAACATCATATTATGCAGCATCCGTGGCAAAAACCTGGTTTGAACAATTTGCCAATATACCGGTAGAAATTGATATAGCCTCTGAGTATCGTTATCGCTCACCGATTGTTACTCACAATGAATTAGCCATCTTTGTCTCGCAATCTGGAGAGACCGCAGACACGCTTGCAGCCCTTAGGTATGCACAAAGTAAAAATGCACAAACACTGGGTCTTGTTAATGTAGTTAATAGCACCATAGCAAGAGAGGCAAACTTTACCTTTGAAATATTCGCTGGACCTGAAATTGGTGTAGCTTCAACCAAAGCATTTAGCTGCCAACTCGCTATTTTTTATAAAATGGCTATTGAAGCCGCAAGACAAAGAGCGTTTTTAAATACTGCTGTAATAACTAAGCTAGAGCATAACTTTTTTCAAATACCTTATATTATGGAAAAAGTTTTACAACGCTGCTTTGAATTACATAGGTTAGCTAAAAGACTTTCTCACTATTTTAATATTCTCTTCCTTGGCAGAGGTCAAATTAAAGCAATAGCCCAAGAAGGTGCCCTAAAATTAAAAGAAATTAGCTATATTCATGCCGAAGCTTATGCAGCAGGTGAACTTAAGCATGGGCCAATAGCACTTCTCGACAAAGACATGCCTGTGTTAGTAATAGCGCCTAAAAATGACTTATCCGATAAATTACTTTCTAATATTCAAGAGGTGCAGGCACGAAGTGCACCATTGTTTGTAATTGGCGATAAACGTATTAAAAGCGCTATAAATTTGGCTGAAGAGGCTTTTTTTGAGCTCCCTGAAGTACCTAGTTCTATTCAGGCCATTATCAGTGCGATCCCGATGCAATTACTCGCATTATATTGCGCGCAAATACTTGGTAAAAATGTTGACCAGCCGAGAAATTTGGCCAAATCAGTAACGGTAGAATGAAAGGTTTAAATATTATCAACTCAAAAATAAATTTAGTTAGTGCTAGCAAATTTTTATCAACAAGGGCTTAAATGTTCGATACCAGCTAGTCTATTATTCAAATTAACAGGTTCAATGAGGGTAGCGTGATGAATAATTCAAACACTTCAATGCCTGGAAGTAAAAATCGACCATTAGTTGTTTTTGGCGAAGATTGGGGAGTACACCCTAGTTCAACTCAACATATCGTAAAAGAATTAGGGAAAACGAGAACTATTATTTGGCTTAATTCCATTGGTTTAAGGAAACCCAAACTCAACCTTCATGATTGTGTAAGAACCTTTAAAAAAATAAAATCCTTCCTTTTTAGTCAAGAGGAGTCTGATAATATAGCGAAGGAAGGTAGTTATAAATTTATCATTATCAACCCGTTAGTGATCCCTTGCGCGAATAGTTGGTTTTCTTTAACTCTAAGTAAGGTAATTCTTAGCTGGCAACTCAAATTAGTAAGTAAAAAACTTGCATTAAAAGACCCTATTATTTGGGCGTCTTTACCAACTTCTGTTGATTACTTAGATATCTTTAAAAATGCTCCCTGTGTCTATTATTGTGGTGATGACTTCAACAGCCTTGCTGGAGTAGATCACCAACTTGTCTCACAAAAAGAAGAGATATTAATTAAAAAATCGAGTTTCATTTTTACTGCCAGTGAAACGCTTATCGGCAAATTCCCCCGAAGTAAGGTCATTAATATTCCCCATGGTGTCAATACTGCAATGTTTAGTGCGCAAACTAAAAAATTACCTAAAGATTTACCTCGCGGCAAACCAATAGCAGGGTTTTATGGTAGTATTTCAACATGGTTAGACCAAGATCTGTTAGTGAGAACCTTACATGCGCTTCCCCACTGGAACTTTGTTTTTATTGGTAAAGTAGATTGTAATATTGACAAGTTAACTCGGTTTTCAAATGTCTATTTTCTAGGTATTAAACCACATCATAAACTGCCTCAGTATATACAAAATTGGAATGTTGCCATTTTACCTTTTATAGATAACAAACAGATTCAAATGTGTAACCCTCTTAAATTACGTGAATATTTAGCGAGTGGTACGCCTGTGGCAACCACCGACTTTAATGCTTTAAATGGTTATCGAAAGTATTTACAAATTGCCAATAAAAATAACCCATTTTATCAAGCAATATTACTGGCCAATGCAGAGTTTACTCCCTTGATTAATTTTAATCGGCTAGATGATATTAATGATTTGATCAAAATCACCCAGAGTAAAAAATTAAGGAAAGCATGTGTTCATGAAGAAACATGGGAAAACCGCGCTGAGGATATACAACGCTACCTTATTATGTGTTAGAAGTGAGTAACATAGTGTTTAGCTTTGCCATAAGCGTTTATCGGCAAACGAATTTAATCCATGGGTAAAGAGACAGTAAAACAGCTGCCCTTGCCCACTATAGATTTAACAGAAATGTCACCGCTATGCTGCTCGATAATCTGATGGCTAATAGATAACCCCAAGCCTGTGCCCTCACCTATAGGTTTACTGGTATAAAATGGCGTAAAAATTTGCGCTATTTTGTCTGCTTCGATACCGTTACCAGTATCTTCTATTTCGATAATAATATTATCGCCCGCAGTGTAGGTTCTAACAAATAAATCACCTTTATCTTTCATCGCCTGACCGGCATTAATTAATAAATTCATAAAGACTTGATTTAACTTACCAGGAAAGCCGGTAATTTTCGGTAAATCTTGTAGCTCAAGATGCACTGTACAGCAATATTTAAGTTCGTTATGTACCATATTTAGTGTCGCTTTTAATCCCTCATTAATATCGATTAGTGCTTTATCAGGCTGATCGACGCGAGCAAAAGTTTTTAAGTTTTGAACAATTTCAGTCACCCTATCTATACCGGAAATACTACTTTGAATTAATGGCGATGAATCCTTAAAAAGAAATTCTAATTCATACTTTTTAGCGAGCTTTTTATGGGCATCTTTCGCTTCAAGGCTAGCTAAACTGTCATTGAATTCTTGATAATACTTTTCTATATCAGAAAAGTAGTCTTCTAAAACTTCTAAATTACTGCGAATAAAGCCAACAGGGTTATTTATTTCATGAGCAACACCGGCTGCTAAAACACCGATGCTGGCCATTTTTTCAGATTGCACTAACTGAGATTCACTCTGCTTTAACTCTTCATTAGCATTAGATAGCTTTTCATAACTTTGTTTTAAGTCGAGCTCTCTTTTTGCCACTTTATCACTCATCAAGTTAAATTGTTTAAATAAACTAGCAAACTCTTTAAACATAAGTTCTTCTTGCAACTCCTTATGCCCTTCGCCTTTCTCAAGACTCGAGGTCAATTGGGATAATGCTAAAATAGGTTTTACAAAATAGCGATAGCCATATAAATAAGCCAGTAGAGTCGTTAAAAATATAGCTAAAATAATATAACTACCTAATTGAATCACTAAATTGGTTATAGCCTCATTGCGATATTCTTCATCCAGGGTAAAGTTAAAACTAATACCGGCATCGGGCCATTCTCTCACCTGTTTATCGCCAACCGCTGTTGCACCAAAAGTTGCGATGACATTACTATCTTGTTCAACGGATATCATTAGACCGTCGAGTACATCAATATCAATTTGTCCAATATGGACCGCTTCTAAAGGGATGTTGGCGAGTAAAATACCTTCTGTTTGTCCATTATAAATGACAGAATGGGCTAGAGACCAAAAAAACTTGCCGTCAATGTTTAATACTTCAATAGCACTGGTTTGCTTTTGCTCTAAAAAATCCTGTAACCAAGGCATCACTTTGTAGTCGACGTCTTTAGCCGCAGTGGAATGTAATGTAGTCCCTTCAAAATCAAGCAATATTTCTTCATATTCTACTCCTAATAATGTTAAGCCTGACATGTAATCTTTCAATTTTTCAAGGTTTTTACTTGGTTGCATTAACGCTTGCACAAATAATGGCGCTTGAGATTGCTCTTTCAATAAAATGAGGTGATTACTAATAAAGGCTCGGTAACTATTATTTAAGCTATTGATTTCACGACTAGCTATTTTTTCATATTCAGTATTGACTAACTCGACAACATGATTATTTACTAAACTCGTTATGATCACGGCTAAACCGACACAACTAATAAAGACATATCTTGCTAAAGCAAAAGAGACCGTTGTATTAAGCATGCATTTTACTCGCTTTAATCATAGCTACCGTTATTTCCTTATTACTTGAGTAAAATTACATCATTATTCTTGTTAAACTTCCCCATAGCATAATCGGCTATAGATAGTGCTTCGTGAGCATCTGGTTGAGCGTCGCTATAAGAAGTAAAGGGTCGTCGGTATTCTTTTAATAAGCCTTGAACGGGCTCAGATAGATTTTCTAACGCGTGATGAATTAAATGAGAATCTGTATTCTTATTGCCGGTTAACTTTACTTGCTCAATTGCCTTAATCATTAATCTAGTGAGATCATAAGCATGAACAAAACCTGATGATGCTTTGATATCATTTCTATGTTCTATATCACTGTTTGCTTGAATAGCCAATGTTAATACTTTTTTAGCAAACATTGATAAATCATCATTAAAAAAAGAAAAATTAGTTTGAATAAACTGCAAGTCAACCTGTTGGCGTTGAACTGATGGAACTTGATATATAAAGTTTCCCCCGGTTATTCCCCAATGGCTTCGAATGGGCAAACGGATATCTTTGGGTAATTCAACCATCGCCTGAATGAAGGTTACCCCCTCATTAGAGTTTCCGACAAAAAAAATAACATCGGCACCGCTGGCTGCTATTTCTCTTAATAAAACCTTAGCATGACGCTTATCTGTGCTCCAGTGAAACCAAGATAACCCTACAGGCTTTACTGCTAATTCTTTCAGTGCTTGCGTCATGGTTTTTTGATTTGAACGCCCCCAACCAGTATCTTCAAGCAGTAAGTAAGGCTTATTAAAGCCTTGTTTAAATGCCTGCTGACTAATAAAAATGCCAGCATTACTATCATCAATTGATAACCTGAAAATCCAATTTTCTTTCGAATTACTTCGAGTTATTGGTCCTGCTGCAGCCCAAGGATCTAATAACAGAATCTTATTTTCATTTATAAAAGATTTATTAGCTAATAGTGGTGGAGAATGTAAACCTGAAAACACAAGTAATGCTTGCTCATCTGCTAAAAATGCTTCAAGGTTTCTCCGGCTACGTAAAGAATTTGCTTGATGATTTTTAAGCAAAAGTTCAAACTTAATTCCTTGCAATTGATAGTCAACTTCAGCTAATGCTGTGGTTATTCCCTGCTTAATGGCATGACTTGAAGCTGTTGCACCACTAAAATCGGCATCTAAATAAAGTTTATATTTCTGTTGCGCAGATAACGTTGAAAATGAAGTTTGTATATAGATAAAACTCACTGCCGCTAGCCATTTCAATACTGATAGATTTGCAAGCATGAACTATCCTTTAATAATTAATCACATACTTTTACTGTTTATTATAGTGAAGTTATTTTTTTAGGTATTAATATTCTGTTATTAAAACAAAAAATAGATAGGAATTAACTAAAACTTGTAAACAGCTTACGGGATAATAAAAGTAAAAATAAATTATTAATTAGTGCTAGCGACGGTAGATAAGCAGTGTTGTTGGTGAAAATTGAAAATTAATTAACTGAGATTTAGCATTGATAATTGATTGGAGCGGCTAACGAGACTCGAACTCGTGACATTCACGTTGGCAACGTGATGCTCTACCAACTGAGCTACAGCCGCTTATTAAAATCTTAATATCAAAGATGATGGTACCCGGGGCCGGACTTGAACCGGCACGCTTTTCGGCGAGGGATTTTAAATCCCTTGTGTCTACCAATTCCACCACCCGGGCATTTTTATATGACTAATATCATCTTATCACAGATTAATTTTTCCGTAGGATATTGGTAGCCTACGTATTTATTTTATCTCAAAAGTTGGAGCGGCTAACGAGACTCGAACTCGTGACATTCACGTTGGCAACGTGATGCTCTACCAACTGAGCTACAGCCGCTTTGTAGAGATTAACGTCCTTTACTTTAGCTAATGGTACCCGGGGCCGGACTTGAACCGGCACGCTTTTCGGCGAGGGATTTTAAATCCCTTGTGTCTACCAATTCCACCACCCGGGCATAGTTATCTGAAAAGATAAAGGCAGTTTTTTAGAGTAGGTATTGGTAACCTACTTATCCATTTGTGAAATTTTGGAGCGGCTAACGAGACTCGAACTCGTGACATTCACGTTGGCAACGTGATGCTCTACCAACTGAGCTACAGCCGCTTGGTAGTATTCTAACTTTCACTAACTACTTTTTCTTGGTAAAACTTTTTAGCAATTGGCTAATTTGGAGCGGCTAACGAGACTCGAACTCGTGACATTCACGTTGGCAACGTGATGCTCTACCAGCTGAGCTACAGCCGCTTAATAGAGTTTTACTTTTTACTTCCCAATTGTCGTTGAAGATGGTACCCGGGGCCGGACTTGAACCGGCACGCTTTTGGGCGAGGGATTTTAAATCCCTTGTGTCTACCAATTCCACCACCCGGGCATAAAATGGAGGCGGATACCAGAATCGAACTGGTGTACACGGATTTGCAATCCGCTGCATAGCCACTCTGCCAACCCGCCATTTCATCAACGACATGATTTCCCATCAATAGCTTTAGATATAAAAGGTCATACTGGAGCGGCTAACGAGACTCGAACTCGTGACATTCACGTTGGCAACGTGATGCTCTACCAGCTGAGCTACAGCCGCTTAAATTTGACACTTAAATCTTAAGACTCAAGTAGCTAGACAAAGGATTGAGTAATATCGCTCCATTGCACCTATGCTTACTTGATGACTCCCTGTCAACGGAAACGCATTCTACATCTAAATATTTTTCAGTCAACAATTAAATTAACTTTTTATGCTAACTGCTTAAAAAGCGAGTTGTTTGCACTATTTTTAGCTAAACCGTGTGGTCATTAGCCTCTTAATAAACCTGACGATTATTCATGCTTTATGCTTTCAAATCTGGCCATGCTGCCTTAAAGTAGCTGACCCAGGTAGTAACTGTTAAAACAGTTGCTATAGCATAAAAACCATAAGCTAAATAATTAATTACCTCATGTGGCAGATAAAATAGAATTAATGGAATGTCATAGTTAGGTTGCCATATAAGCCCCATGATGCCTAACATTTGTGCTGCTGTTTTATATTTGCCCATATTTGACACAGCGATGAGATTTCGCTTGCCTTTAGAAGACATAAATTCACGTAAAGCGCTGATAAAAACTTCTCTTGCTATCATAATAATCGCGGCGATAGAGATTAACCATGAACTATAGTCTTGTGCAATCATGACTAAGGCCACGACAACCATAAGTTTATCGGCTACGGGATCAATAAAGGCACCAAATGCAGAAGATTGATTTAATTTTCTCGCTAAATAACCATCTAAAATATCGCTAACTGATGCTAACCAAAAAACAGCAAAGGCACCAAAATTGCTCCAAGAGAGAGGTAAGTAAAAAATAATTAAGAAAATTGGGATCAAAATGATCCGAAATAATGTTATTTGATTAGGTATTGTCCACATTCACTTTTCACTGCAAGTATTTTTTTCTTTAGTTTACACAAGTTGTTATAGCAGTGCTACGGATGAATAGAGCAAGTTTACTTAAATTCCTATTTCGTCAAAGCAATAAGCAATATAAAGTTATTGCTCATGCAGAGCATCATAAATCTTTTGCGCTAATATACCGCTAATTCCTGGTACTTTCGCTAACGTTGCAACATCAGCTTGCATCACCTCTTGTAAACCACCTAAAAACTTTAATAGACTTTGTCGTTTTTTAACGCCAATACCTTCTATTGATTCCAAACGAGATTTTTTACTTACCTTTTGTCTTTTAGCGCGATGACCTGTGATAGCAAAGCGATGAGACTCATCACGAATATGTTGAACTAAATGTAATGCCGGGGAAGTTGAAGGCAAAGAAATTAACTGATGGTTACCTGCTAGAATGAGGGTTTCTAAACCCGGTTTACGAGACTCTCCTTTTGCTACCCCAACAAGTAAAGGTGATTTTACTAAAGCAAGTTGATTAAAAAACTCTTCTGCTTTTGCTAACTGGCCTTTACCACCATCAATAAAAACAATGTCAGGGAGTTTATCTAGCGCGGCTTTCTCTTCGGTTTTTATTGGGTTTGACTTGAGTTTGCCATAACGTTTTTTTAAAGCAAAAGCCATCGCAGCATAGTCATCACCTGGCGTTATGCCATGAACATTATACCTTCGATAATCACTTTTTAATGGCCCGTCTTGATTAAAAACCACATTTGAAGCAATCGTCTGTTGTCCCATGGTATGGCTAATATCAAAACATTCAATCCGCTGAATACCATTTTCAAGCTCAAAAACTTCATTTAATGCCACAAAACGTGCTTGCATTGACTCCTTATGACTGTTTCGAGTGACTAATGCCGTTTGAGCATTGGTACAAGCAAGTTTTAAATATTGGGCTCGTTCACTGCGAGTATTCGTTGATATCTTTACTTCATATTCAGCTTGTTCACTCAGTAATAAGGCTAATTGCTCGACTTGTTCAATTGACTCTTTAATTACAATTTCTTTGGGTATGTTACCCTGGACTTTGCCATGGCTAACTACTTCATTATTTAGATAATGTTGGGCAATAAATGCTTGTAATATATCACTATCACTACTATCAGAAGGCACGATGGGAAAATAACTCTTACTACCTAAAATTTTGTGTTGTCGAATAAAGAGCAGATGAATACATACTTGTGATTTGTTTCGGTATAAACCAACAACGTCTAACTCTGCAACGTGTCCACTAACATGTTGTTGTTGTTGTACCTTTCTCAATGTTGCAATTTGATCTCTATATTTGGCAGCATGTTCAAAATCAAGTTTATTACTGGCTAACTCCATTTTAGCCACCAGCTGCTCTATTACCGCCGAACTTTTTCCCTGTAAAAACAATTTGGCTAATAAAACTTGTTCTTGGTAATCTTCTACTGATATTTTATCAACACAAGGAGCAGAGCATCGACCAAGTTGATATTGAAGACATGGTCTAGATCGCGCACGATAGTAACTGTCTTCACATTGTCGGATCGGAAAGATTTTTTGCATCAACCTGAGACTTTCCCAAACAGCGCCAACCGTTGGAAAAGGCCCAAAATATTCACCCTTTACTTTCTTACCTCCACGATGTAAACCAAGCTTAGGGTGCTTATGGGCTGTAATTAGCAAATAAGGATAGCTTTTATCATCACGCAGCAATATATTGTATTTAGGTTGATATTTTTTTATGTAATTGTTTTCGAGAATGAGCGCCTCACCCTCAGTATGCGTAACTGTGACCTCAATAGCGCAAATTTGTTTAACCAAGGCTTTCGTCTTCACCGAGCCTACATCTTTACGAAAATAACTCGACAATCGCTTTTTTAACTGCTTTGCTTTACCTACGTAAATAACCACTTGTTGATTATCATACATTCGGTAAACACCAGCTTGCTCTGTCACTGAACGCAAAAAGGCCTCACTATCAAAAGTTGAGGCTTGACGGGTATTATCAGAGGGGGTGTTTGCTGACATCTTTGCAGACATTAATGCTTATTTACTGAAAAAGTTTATAACTTTTCTGTTTTTAACATACCATGACGAATGGCCAAGTGCGTTAATTCAACATCGTTACTGACATCAAGTTTTTCAAACATGCGATATCTATAGCTATTTATTGTTTTCGTACTTAGGTTTAAATGCTCAGAGATATTTGGCACTTTATCACCTCGGGTTATCATGATCATAATTTGTAATTCTCGATCAGACAATGCATTAAAAGGGTTATCTTCTGACGACTGAAATTGACTTAAGGCCATTTTTTGAGCGATATCAGAAGGAAGATAACGCTGACCACTATTTACAGCACGAATGGCATTAACCATTTCATCGGGCCCAGCTTCTTTAGTTAAATAGCCGGCAGCACCCATTTGCATGACTTTGCTAGGAAAAGGATCTTCAGTATGAGCTGTTAAGACAATAATTTTAACATCAGGCGCAAAACGAATGATTTTTTTAGTTGCCTCAAGCCCCCCCATACCTGGCATATCCATATCCATTAAGAGAACATCAGGCTCATGCTTTCGGCAAAATTTAATTGCCTCTTCACCAGTTTCACATTCACCGATAACGTTGAGACCTTTAATACTGGTTAAAATTTTATTAATACCTACACGTACAAGGTGGTGGTCATCAACCAATAGAACATTTATCACAAAAAGTAACCTTCATTAAGTTAAGGATAATCAGCAAGATTATAGTAAAAGCTGACCATGCAATTTGAATATTATTATAGTAGCAATATATTTTCTCTACATTGATACTGGGATTAAAGCTTGTTATTTTTCAGCCAGTTATTTAACAAGGCTATTTGACCGTTTTTATAAGCCGCATAAGTTAAACGAACAGCATTGCTTAAAATAACGCTATCGGACCAATTAGTTTGCTCGCTTATTAATTTATAACAATGTTTTGCTTCGGGTGACATGTAACCACGCATCTCTTGTAAACCGCGCTCTTTTTGACGTTCACGATAACGCTTTTGTTTTTCCGCATTGCTCATAGCAACTTTTTTTACCGGTTTTTCATCGATTTTACCGTCGTTCATATTCATCTTTTTATTACTCGCTGTATATATCTATATTCCCGCATAACGTTTTTATAATCAAGGCGTGAAAGTAAATTGATTTATGAAAAATTAATTTAAGTTTTTAACTGTTCGGAGTTGTTTAGAGTACAAGTGTACGCTAAGATGACGCCCTAAAATTTATTATTGGATTCATGCTCATTATGGCAATGCCACAACAAAACTCATACAGTAAAGAAGATCTCGTCAAAGCAGGTACAGGGGAATTATTTGGTGAAGGTAATTCACAGCTTCCATCTGATAATATGCTGATGATGGATCGCATTCTAACCATCACCGAAGAAGGTGGCGCAAATGGCAAAGGTTATATCGAAGCCGAACTAGATATTAGCCCTGATCTCTGGTTCTTTGATTGTCATTTTCAAGGCGACCCGGTTATGCCTGGCTGTTTAGGCCTTGATGCTATGTGGCAACTTGTTGGTTTTTTCTTAGCTTGGACTGGCGGACCAGGTAAAGGTCGTGCTCTGGGCGTAGGTGAAGTAAAGTTTACTGGCCAAATATTACCTAACAACAAAAAAGTGACTTTTAGAATAGATTTTAAACGTGTTATCAAGCGTAAATTATATATGGGTCTTGCTGATGGTAGTGTTTCTGTTGATGGCCGCGAAATATATACAGCTAAAGATCTCAAAGTAGGTCTGTTTACTGATACCACTAAGTTTTAATCTTCCGAGTATAAACACTCAACATTAATATCAGATAAATCATTGCCTAATTTGGTTATAAAAAAGCCCGACAATTTGTCGGGCTTTGAATTATTGCAATTAATTTAATTTCTTTTGGACTGAGGCGATAAAACAATTATATTGTTATTTGAGCAGTCCCTGATATTTATCTTATATGGCCTATCGCTATCCACCGAGCCATTGTGATTTTATCCCATCATTCTGGTATGAGCTATGTTCCTAAGAAGGATATGGTGTACCCGCTAGGTACCTCTTATATTTGCCCTACTCTGGCGATTGCGTTTTTGCCGTTTCATCATAAATACACGCTCCTTAGTAAAGGGAATAAGTAATAGTGATAAAGGTTTTAACTAGCAACAACTGATGAAAACATCGATTAAAGTAAACGCATATGCATACCTTTTTTAAGCATAGCTTAAAATAAATATTTTACCATTAAGAGTGTAAAACAGCAGATATAAAAGACACTAAAATAGTGCTTTTTATATCTGTAAATTAATGTAAAAAGCTAAGTCGTTTATTTTACAAAACGTCGACGCCTAATGCTAACTAAACTAAGCAAAGATAATAGAACCACACCACTAAAGCTGGCGCCTTGTCGTTCTACTTTATCCTCCGTTAAACTGCAATCTTCAACCTCACCATCAGGAATAGGCTCCAATAAAACCGCACGCACGACATCGATACTTACCGGATCACCATTTTCATCAAGAATGATGTTGCCTTTCGCATCATAACTATCGGACTTGACCACTGCAGTAGCAGATATTAAGCCTTCATCATTAATATCATTGGCTTTAATGACATTATATTGTGAATCACAGGCTAACAAGGTATTTAAATCTATAATCTTTGCTGAATCACTTGAAGTATCATACATAAAACCAGTTGTTCTTCTTGGATTAGACGAGCTCTCGTTATGAGTTTCTATTTCAGCTTCACCGACAATAATACCGTGAGCGTTTACCGCAAAAGCAGTGCTTTCAGAGCTATTAAAAAATCCATTAGGAATAATAATTTCCATTTCACTATTGGCTACAGAGCTATCAACATAAAAAAAGCGCTTACCCCTATCAAAATCAACTGCGCGGCTATAACCGACCACCAAACCATTATCATTAATATCATGTGCTTTAGAAAATGGGTATACGCTATTAGAAAGGTAATAATGAGTCTGATTAAAGTCAAAAACTTCTTTATTGCCGTCTTCATCTTCTTTAAAAATAACCGCATAAGAGCCATTCATAGGCTCATTCACTGCTGGCGTTGTAACATCATTACTATTCCAACCATGGGCATATCCCACTGCAACACCTTGATTATTAACGGCTAATGCTTGGCTAGAAAAAGCCCTCTCATCGTCAGGATGCGGAGTGATCAATAAGCCGAGCTGCTCAGCAACAACTTCACCTGAATCAGAAACATTCGCCTTAAAAGCTTGAATATGGTACATACCCGATTGATAGATTTGAATACAAATCTCTTCAGGCACATTAAGCTTGTTAGGCTCAGCACAACCATCTTCGGGATCAAGAATAAGAGCTTCTCGGGCTTCACTCAACTTATAGCTGCTATAACCAACAGCAACACCATTGTCATTCAGATCTAGTAGCGCAGAGATTCCCCCACCATAACGAGCTTCTATCGGTACAACAGGGTGAATACTTGCACCGTTATCAAAAGAGAAAAAACCACGCTGACCATGTGCTCTAAGCCAATGCTGGCGGATATTACCATTAGCGTCTGTCACTTCTTCCATGGGTAAATAAGGCGCCGTTGCACTACCAAAAAGCACCCCTGAATTGGAGATACCTTCAATAACATCAAGCGTTGAGCGTGTTAAGGTGTCTGTCCCCTCAAAGGTCGTATCAAATATAGGAATTTCGGTAGATTGACTGCCTGAGCCTAAATTTGTCATGGCTATGGCGTCACCGACCACTTGATACTCAAAGGAAGTATTCGATGAATTTTGCGCCTGTAGATAGAGTTTTGTCCACGCAAGATCGTTGGCCGTTGGGTTACCCGCTTTTAACGCTTCAAAATCTTCGATAACATCAAGGCCATAAACAAAGTCATGACGATTAAGTGCTAATGCATTAATACTATTAAAATCAACGTCATCTAAAAATTGCCACTGTACAGGAAAGTTATAAGTATTCGTGCCACTTACAGCCATAACCCCCTGATTATTTTGTTTTTTACCATAAGTATACTCAAGATTTTCGGCACTTCCCTTATCAATCACTTTATAAGTAGCACCATGACTATTACCGATAGCACCGAGACTCAAGGCACTTGCTACGCCAAGTACCAATATATTTTTTGCAAATTGCTTCATACTACTTACTAACTCTTTATGTTTGTTCTCTTTAACTCGTTGAGTACTATTTTAAGTAATTCAACCAATTAAAACCTAATATTTTAAAGTGATAACTCCAACCATAGGAAATGATTTAAAGTTTAATCATCCAACTCTTGCCACCTAGCATATACACTTTCAAGATTTGATTCACAATCACTGAGTTGATTCAAAACTTTTTTCGTTATTTCTTCATCTTGACTAAAAAAATCTACGGCATTGACTTGTGCTTGCAGAGATTCAATTAAGCTTTCTAATTTATCGATTTTTTCAGGTAATTCCTCAAGCTCTCGTGCTTCTTTAAAGGATAACTTTTTCTTCTTAACTGCAGGCTCAGTTAAATTATCTTTGTTTTGACTGTTTTTATTATCTTTGTGCTTTTCTTGTTTAACTTTATCCTCTGCACTATCAGCCATACTTTGACGTTGCGCCTGCTTTGAAACAAGATAACTATCGACATCATCATAACCGCCAACAATTTGGTTTATCTGCCCACTACCGTCAAAGTACAAACAGCTATTGACACAATTATTGACAAAATCACGATCATGGCTCACTAAAATAACGGTTCCTGCATAATTTGCAACTACTTCTTCAAGTAACTCGAGTGTTTCAATATCAAGATCGTTGGTTGGTTCATCAAGAATTAGTAAATTACTTGGCCGCAAAAATAATCGCGCCAGTAATAGTCTATTTTTTTCACCACCAGATAAAGCTCGAACAGGCGTACGGGCGCGCTTAGGACTAAATAAAAAATCCTGTAAATAGCCAAGTACATGACGAGATTTACCATTTACTATAACCTCTTGTTTACCCTCACCTACAATTTCTTGGACAGTTTGGTTAATATCTAGCGCTTCTCGGTGTTGATCAAAATAAGCCACCTCCAAGTTTACTCCTGAACGCATTTTACCACTGGTAGCTGCTAGCTTTTCCATTATGAGCTTTATCAGTGTTGACTTACCTGTACCATTAGCACCAATTAATGCTAGCCTGTCATTACGAGAAATCAGTAAATTTAAGTTTTCAATAACCACCTTATCACCGAAAGCAACGCTAACATTTTCAGCTTCAAAAACTAACTTACCTGAACGCTCTCCTTGGCTAATATTCATGGTACTTTGATTGCGAACTTCTCGACGTGCCTTTCGCTCTAAACGAAGTTTCTCCAATGCACGTACTCGACCTTCATTACGAGTTCTACGCGCTTTAATACCTTGACGTATCCAAACTTCTTCTTCTGCTAGTTTTTTATCAAATAAAGCATTTTGCTGAACTTCTACCTGTAAATCATGCTGCTTTTGTTCAATGTACAGATCATAATCACCTGGATAACTTTTAAGCTGTCCACGGTCCAAATCTAAAATACGCGTAGATAGCCCACGTATAAAGGCCCTATCATGACTAATAAAAACGATAGTACCGGCAAAATCTTTCAAAAACTTCTCTAGCCATAAGACACTTTCGATATCTAGATGGTTGGTTGGCTCATCGAGTAATAAAATATCCGGGTTGGTAACAAGGGCCTTGGCGAGTGCTACTTTTCTTAACCATCCGCCAGATAAATCTGCAATTTTAGCCTCAGAATCTAGCGATAAAGTACTCATAGCTTGCTCTATACGCTGCTCATCTTGCCATGCATTTGCCTGCTCAAGCTCTTCTTGAACTTTTGATAACCTATCAAGGTTTTTCTCACTTGGATCTTCGCTGATCAGATGTATCAAGGCATGGTAACGGCGAATAAGTTCAGCATTTTCTTTAACACCCTCAGCGACATAATCAAAAACACTTTGCTCTGACGACTCTGGAGGGTCTTGCTCTAACATCGCCATTTGCATGGTGCTTGATTTGAGGATTTTGCCATCATCTAAGTTTTGTAAGCCCATTAATATCTTCATTAATGTAGACTTACCAGCTCCATTACGACCAACCAAACAAATACGTTCACCAGTCTGGACACTTAACTCAGCTTTATCTAATATTTTATCTTCACCAAAGGCAAGCTCACCATTGGTTATTCTTAATAATTCCATAATTTTTCTTATGTATTAGGTAAACTTAAAGGTCAATTAATTGTTCAACTTGTTCATGATTAAAAGGCCAAAATAATTTAGTACTTTTATTACTATCATCATCGAGCTTTTCTAACACCGGAATATGAACACCATACAATTCAACTAACGTTTGCTCTTCATGAGCAACTTTCTCTTGTTCGATAATATCAATTTCAACCAACAGTTCTCTTGGCAACGCTGCTAGGCAAATTGCCAAGGCTTGTTCACATAAATGACAACCATCACTGCCATATAAATAATACTTACTCATCAATACTACCCTGTTAAGTTTTTTTTCTAGCAACAGACCAGCTGTTATGAATATGTTTGTTACGAGCAAAATCTTTATCACGAGTAAAATCTGACATGGGCTGTACTGCCAAACCAAGCTTATCTAGCGCATCAAAGTCGATCTTGAAATTTCGCTTATTATTAGTAAATATAATTTCTCCGCCCCTGTTTAACGATTTTAGTGCATCATTAAGCAGTGATACATGATCTCGTTGAACATCAAAACTATCTTCCATACGTTTAGAATTTGAAAACGTGGGAGGGTCAATAAAAATAATATCAAATTTGGTGGTATTCTTTTTCAACCAATCTAAACAGTCAGCTTGAATAAATTGATATTTATGGCCACTTAGATTATTTAGCGCAAAGTTATCTTGAGCCCAGCTTAAATAAGTATTGGACATATCAACAGTCGTCACAGATAAAGCGCCGTGAATAGCCGCTTGCACTGAAACTGAACCGGTATAAGCAAACAGATTTAATACTGTTTTATCTTTTGCTTTTTTAGCGACAATTTGACGGGTTTTTCTATGATCTAAAAATAAACCAGTATCAAGGTAATCCCATAAATTGATTTTAAATTGAGCTCCATATTCATTAATTGTGATAGATTGCTTCGATTTATCTATACGCTGATATTGATTAGCACCTTTTTGCTTAGCACGAGTTTTTAAAACTACTTTATCGGTTGGAATATCTAATACTTTTGGTGCCCAATAGATAACTTCTTGCAGGCGCTTTTTAGCTTTGTCTTCTTCAATAGTTTTTGGCGCGGCATATTCTTGTATAACTAAATATTGACCGTAGATATCAACTACCACATTAAACTCTGGAATATCACCATCATATAAACGATAAGCTTCAATCCCGTTTGATTTGACCCAGCCTTTTAAGTTTTTACGATTTTTCTTTAAACGATTTGCAAAAGCACTATCTTGTTCAACAAAATTTGTTTGAGTGTTTACCGCATCTTTTGCTAATTGTTTTTCATCGACATTGTACAATGCTAATTGGCAATCTAGTGGGCCATTTTTAAATTTATAACGTTTAAAGCTTGAGAGCTTTAACATTGATAATAAATCTATATTGGCAGTTAAAATAGCGACTCGCCAATCAATAAATTGTGCTTTAAGTTTTTGGCCAAGTAGTACAAAATTTTCCACTAACTCAGGCAGCTCTCCAATACGTTCGCCATAAGGAGGGTTAAATAAAATAGTACCTGGTCCGCCAAACGTGTTATTGATATCATTAGTGTTTTTGCATGAGAACTCTATAAACTGTTGGCAGCGAGCATTGCGGGCATTTTGCTGCGCAGTTTTTAAAACGCGACCATCAAGATCAATACCAAAAACTTTAACATTTTTTAGTGAAGACAATGCATCTTCTGAGCTGGTTTTCGCTTGCTCCAGTTGCACTTGCCATATTGCGTTGTCATGTTGCAACCAATAATCAAAGCCCCAAGAATCTCGTAAAACACCTGGCGCTTGCTTTGCTGCCATGGCAACAGCTTCAATTAAAATGGTACCTGAGCCACACATAGGGTCAACTAAGGGTTTACTGGTATCAGCTAACCAACCAGAGCGCATGATCAGTGCAGCGGCTAAATTTTCTTTTAGCGGTGCTGCACCAGTATGCTCTCGATAACCACGTTGGAATAAACCTCGACCAGAAAAGTCAAGGTAAATGCTTACCTTATCTCTTAATAACCGTGCTTGAAAACTAATTTGTGGTGTTTTTTTGTCTACATCAGGCCGCTCAAGGCCCTGCTCACGAAACTGATCAACGATTGCATCTTTGATGGTCAAACCACCAAATTGACTATTACGAATTTCCTCACTATAACCAACAAAATCAACAGCAAAACAGGTATTTGAGCAAAAAACATCGGGCCAATTTATACTCTGTGCCGCTTGATATAGTTCATTTTTATTTTTCGCCTCACCCTCGCCAAGTTTGAGCATGATTCGAGTAGCTAGCCGAGTCCATAAAGCTATTTTATAACCAAGCGCTAATGAAGCCTGAAAATACACCCCCTCAGGTTTTTGAATAACTTGCTGTGCGCCTAAAGTTTTGAGCTCTTCAAAAAGTAAAACTTCAATGCCGGGCGAAGTTAAGGCTAAAAATTGTTGCGGGGTTTCTTGCATAGTGCATTTCCAGAATAAGCAGCAGAGTAAACTATGCTCGAGATTATATACGTAAACACTATGCACATAAACAAAAGTTCAATATTCTACTGACAAATAGCTCGTATTTAACTCGTTATGCTGAAGTTTTAAGCGAACAGAAAATTTATTTAAAAAGCACTTGCTTTCTCAGTGGGCTATCCTTAATATACGCCTCGCTTTCACAGAGACAATTTATCGTTTCAAGTTAGCATTTGTAAGTTATAATTAACTTGGCTTCCTACTTTGTAGGACATTCGGACGCGGGATGGAGCAGCCTGGTAGCTCGTCGGGCTCATAACCCGAAGGTCGTCAGTTCAAATCTGGCTCCCGCAACCAACTTTACTCAAGTTAACAGAGTTATTC
>JBFONR010000018.1:0-74913 GCA_040779365.1 Colwelliaceae bacterium MEBiC 14330 | reverse complement strand
AATGGCTAACCCGACATAGCGAAGTAGATGATGTTGTGAATTGTTTGAACAATTAGCGACCTAATGGCCGCTAAATAAAACACTATTGCCTATTGACGGAGATAAGGCTCATATGTGTTATGTTCAAGCTTTTGCAAAAGATTTAAAGTCGCATTTTCAAACCTATTTGTTGCATATAAAGACCAACTAAAATTAATTTTATTGGAAATAGTGATCATTATATTTATTAGCTCATGAATCAAGTCACGTATTTGGTTGGGAGTAACACCATTTTCGCTATATATCTGGCGAACATTTTTAGCCCCTTTTTTATGAGCAATAGATTGATCTCTTATTCCTTTTACTGCTTTTATAACCGGCTCATGTATTTTTAGATTATTCTCTAAATGCTTTACGAGATCACCTTGCCCGGCTTCATTAAGCAAAAACTTGAGTTTTTTAATACCAGACAAATCCTCCGCGCGATCAAATATTTTTGAAAGCGAGGTAAACATACATTGATAATGTGCTGTAATCGTAGTGTGAAAAAAATCTACGTAATCCAATTCGTTCATGGCTGCATGATGATTCTTAATTCCTGTATGATCTAAAGCCCACCAGACTTCAAAATATGCATATGCTTTGTTTAGAGAATCTTCAATATCACTGACAGTTTTCGAAAGATTCGACATGCTATCCCTTGAACATAACGCCACAATAAACGGCTAAGTAATGCTTACTAAAATGTGAAACGAAGTGGAACCGAGCAAGCTTTACGTGTCCGACTTTTTAATTGCCTTGTTATACATTACTGCTTTATACGTACATAGCGGATTGGAACATTGTTATGATCATCTGCACAGGTTAGGTTTTTATCAATAAATTCTAATATGACTTTCTTACCAGCCATTTGAGCGGCAATAAGCATAGAAAACTGTCTATCACGCAACTCTTTAAATGATTCATCTCCAAAATTTAGAGTTGCCCATCCATTCATTCCTTCAATTTTTACACTAGTTCCTTCGTGGCTTGCTCTCGTAACAATATCAATTACTTGTCCTGTACAGTAATGAAAGCCAGACGCAAAAGATTTTATTGGTAAAAATAATATTAAAAATAATAAATACTTCATGAGTTTCCTATGTGTATAACGCCCCATTCAGGGGCTTTTAATAGTTGGCTAAAATAACGAACGCAGTGAGGAAAAGCCAACTGTTAAAAGTCCCACACTGAAATGGCTTGTTATGTGCTTTTTACAGGTTTAAATTCGATGGTTTCTGTAAAACTATAAACTTTAGGAAACGCCATACAGTTTTTATATGTTGTTTGATATTTCCATTTTTTCAAAGCTCTAATAGCCTCATCTTCAAATAGTTCTTTTGGTGTAGATTCAATAACTTTTATGTTATGAACATTACCATGTACCACATCAAAAGACATTGTTACAAAGCCCGTTATATTATTTGATAATGCTTTCTTGGGGTATGCTGTGTATATTTTTACTATTGGTTTAACAACATCAGGTACGAAAGTATAGTTTTCAGGGTAATGACCAGGGAATTCTTCACAAACGTTTTTAACATGATTGGAAGAACTGGTACTTTTGCACGCTGTAATAGATAACATTACAATGCTTAAAGTTACTAATGATTTCAAATGCGTCTCCTTTGCACATAACGCTTTGCTCACCGGAAAATAGGGAGCGCAGCGAGCAATTTTTCCGATTGCAGCAACTTGTTAGCCCTTTTCAGACTCCTTAGTGCTCTCACTTTTTTGCTTAAAGTCGATCTTTTTAAGTATTTCCATGACTATTTCATGAGTATTTAATGGATAGGGATCACCACCAACTTTTGAAAAATCTTTGGCCGCAAAAATTCTACCCGCAACATCAGCCTTGATTTTGTGCTGTTGTTCGGAAGGAAGAGAGGCGACATAAGGGTTTATTGCCTTTAAATCGAGAGAAGTTTGAAGATGGGTATATTGTTGTTCTCTGTGCTTTGCTGATTCTCTCGCTAAATATGCAGAGGGCACTGACAAAAGAAACGCGAGAACAATTCTAAAGACTGAATTTTCCCATCGGAAATCATCAGTTGTTGTTTCCCAGAAAGAATAACCAATAACTATTAGGATTAGCGCCATACATGTAAGAGAGGCATACCTTAGCCAGTCGGCCATAGCTTTTTCCTCTTTAGCGCTTTGTTCAAAGTTCCCTGAAATTGCTCCTCCAGATATTACTCCAAGTAGTTTATTTACTTGTTTCTTCTTCTCCTCTAATTCCTTTAGAGTGTCACCGTAAAGGGTTTTAGCCAATTGAAGTTGCTCAGCAACTTCTGATTCTAAAGATTTTGACTTTGTCTCAATTGACTCAATTCTTTTTAGATTTTCAGATAGTAGCTTCTGGTGTCGCTGGTCATGCTTTTCATGATCCTCTTTAATTAATTCAAGGTTTTTCATTAATTGGCTTTCGCTATTTTCTTCATAAGCTTTTCTTACTCCTGAAGAATAAGTAACGCCAGTATTATCGGCTTCGAACAACTCTGACCTGTGCTCTACCGTTTTCCTTATGGAGTTAGATAAGTCTGATATATCCCCTAAAAGAGATCGCTCGTCATCAGAAAGTGTAGATGACTGACGTAAAGCGTTGTTTATTACTCGTCCATATACAGCAACACTTTTAGCGCTTTTCAGTATGCTATTTGCATCATTACCTTTTTGTGTTGCCTCAATGAAGAGCTTGAGGTTAGCATCGAAATTCTTTGCTCCATCTTTAAATGATATTGGGACTTCTTTACCTGAGAGCCTTTTAAATAACTCATTAACCTTTAACTCAAGTTCTTCGATTGATTTTATAGTTTGCTTAATCAAGTCTTCCATTCATATCTTCCATATATACATAAGTAGGGCTAACGCTTATTATGGAGACGTCTCAGTAATATCCGTTCCATAGTTTTAATTTAATTGTCATTAATATCTCATATTTTCAGTGAGTTATAAACTTAAAATGTTTTACTTTTGTGAAGTGTTGGAATTTACTGAGACGTCTCAGTAAATTCCAAGAGCTAACGAGCAATTAACTCATTTATTATCATTGGCTTATGGTATCTTGAACGGGGTTTTGGGTTATTACTGAGACGTCTCAGTAATATGACACAGTAAATTTGACTATAAAAATAAAGCAATATTTTCACGGTTAAAACGAGTCATTATTTATTCATTGGGCTACGGCTGTCTTTTTGATAATAAAGCTCAGCGGCTAATTTACTTGCCAAGGTGCGATACAGCTCAGCAATAGCAGAGTGTGGCTCTTGTGTTTGTATTGATGCACCATTATCAGCACATTGTCGCATTTTAATATTCAAAGGCAGCTGGCCTAATAGCGGTATTGCTTTAGCTTGTGCTAATTCCTCACCACCTTGCTCTCCAAAAAGTGGTGATTTATTTTCACACTTTGGGCAAATGTGATAGCTCATGTTCTCTATTAACCCTAATATTGGCATATTTACTTGCTCAAACATTTTAATGCCTTTAGCTGCATCGAGTAGGGCAATATCTTGTGGGGTGGTAACGATGACGGCAACCACTGCTTCAATCTTTTGTGCTAAGGTTAATTGTATATCGCCAGTACCCGGTGGCATATCAATGAGCAGGTAGTCAATGCCGCCCCAAAAAGTTTCTTTTAGCATTTGTTCAAAGGCAGCACTTGCTAGTGCACCACGCCATATTTTAGCGTCTTGACCATCCGCTAAAAAGCCAGTCGACATCGCTTCAATACCATTTTTATTAACCGGTTCAAGGTTAGTGCCATTGGGTGAGCGTGGATGGGCGCCTTCTAAACCTAACATCTTGGGTAGTGAAGGCCCATAAACATCACCATCTAAAATGCCAACACTGGCTCCTTGTGCTTGTAAAGCATAGGCTAAATTTACCGTCATAGTTGACTTGCCAACGCCGCCTTTACCGGAAGAAATAACAATAAGATTTTTAATGCCATCATACGAATGCATAAACACAGGATGAATTTTACTGCTTATATTCAGCAACACGCTTTGTTGTTGTTTTGCTGCCATGAACGCTTGTTGTACTTGTTCAGTGATAGCTTGGTATTCACTTTGACAGGGGAAAGGTAAGGTGAAAGTCACAATAACATTGCTTTGTTTTTTAATGAGGCTAAAGTCATTGGCAACCGCTAAAACCCCAGCAGGGAATAGAGCATTTTTATAATCGGTTAATGCCTGACGCACTAGCTCTTCTTGTTGCTTGCTAGCCTTATTAAATGTAAACCAATTGCTGAACATAGCTTTCCTATCAAGGGTTTGTTAGTTAATTAACTTGTGGATCTTGCGTTCTTGGGTACCACTGCCACCATTGTTGAACACCTTCTTGGCTTTTGTCACCTTGCTGACCATGAGATTTAGTTTGGTAAATATCCCAAGTCACTAAAAAGTCAGGATCTTTCATTTTTACCTGTTCATGACTAGTATGAAACTCGCCTTTAGGTGCGCTAAACCAGCAAGAGAGTGTTGCAGGTATAATAAAGTTTGCCGCTTTAGTTTGACTGGGGTTATTTGTTGTTTGTTCATTGGCAGACAATAACTTTAACGTAATGCCCATTTCAGCATCAACGGCGATGACGGTACCGGCAAGTAGTTGTTTTTTTAGCTCGTTACCGTCTGCATCAAAATAGGTTAAACCAATTAAACAACGCTTTTGTAAAGTATCTTCTAGGTTTTTTAGCATGACTTACTCACTCTCTTTACGTGCTATGCCTAGCATAAGCTTAATGTTAACGAAGAAAAACAAAAAGAGCGGATTACTCCGCTCTTTGCTTTAATCTCAGGGTTGTTGCTTTGTTAGTGCGCTAACGGTGCCACACCGGTGGCCGGGTTATCTGCAAGGCCAATATCTCTAGCATGTTGCTCAAAGGCTTTGTTTTTCCAGAAAAATGCTCCAGGCATCGTTGTTGGAATCACTAAAATATAGAACAAGGCACGGCCGATTGTAGCCGTTAAGCAGTTAAGCAGTGCTAATGCCAGCCATATTAATAACAAGCTAGGGTCATTATAACCTAATAAGCTTGCCGTTAATAAAGCTCCGGCCGCAACAATATTTAATGCTAATACCCAGTTACGCAAAAGATAAGTTTTACCAAAAGTTGTGCATTGAATATAATGTGCAGCACCCCCTTCGTTTTCGCTACGATTTAAATCACTGTTATGCTTAATTAAGCCTAAGGCTTCAATCACCATACCAACAACAAAAGCACTGGTAAAAACTAAGCTTGCTTGCTTAACTACTGCACTACTGGCTTCTGAAATTAACAAGCTTGATATCACTATGGTGCCGCCAACAAAAGCACCTAACGATAAGCTGTTACCGACAAAAGCGGTTGCTGTTTGCAAGTGATTCCAAAATGGACGGGCTTTAATTTGATAACATTTATTCATATAGAATAAACCACCACAGCCGCCAATAATGGCAAATAAACCGGCGGCTTTAACTAAAGACTCTAAAGGAAGGCCTTGGGTTATCTCTGCTAAGTTTAGTCCCAAATTAGTCGAGGTAAATTCAACTAACCAGTCATTACTTGGTAATGAGAACAAGGCGGTTAAACCACACCCAGCAGAGAACAAGGCTAAACCTAAGCCTTCTCTCGCCATAGGTGAAAATCTTAAGTTGTTAAAACCTCGATAAAAACGCATGGGCTTACCTAAATGGGTAACACTCATTAATAAAGCAAACGTTGTCATCACTAATGCGGTGATTGTCAGTGGTAAAAACATATCTGATGCGACAAACATGCCTAATGATTCAATACCAAATAATGCCCCTAAGAAGGTAATTAAGAACACACCTAAGGCGGCTTGAGCAAATAAAGTAAATAACACTAATGGGTTTTCACGGCTGTTAAGTTTGGCAAAGTTCCAGTGTTTAGTTTTACCCTGCTTTTGGTCAACCACGGGTTTGTAGTTGCCTTCACTGTCTTTGTGATATTTTACCGGCATTGAATCGGTACGGCTCATTTCAATCGGTAAATCTTTAGTTTGTTGAAAACGCACATTGGGGTGAGTAATGTCAGGCGTTGGAAAACCGGGGATTTCGGTTTTACATTGCTCTCGATTTTTAGGGGTATTTTCAATGACACCAAAATCTAGCGCATTACCAACACAGGCAGAAACACAGGCCGGCTTTAAACCCACTTCTAAACGGTCAACACACATATTACATTTTGACACGCGACCTTTAACAGGGTCTAGCTGAGGTGCGTTGTATGGACAAACCCAAGTACAATAACCACAACCAAAACAGGTTTCAGGGTCTTGCAATACTGCGCCGTATTCTGCGTGTTTTGTGTAAGCTTTGGTTGGGCAGCCTTTTAAACAAACCGGATCATCACAATGGTTACAGGCCATTGAAATATTCATCCGTTTATAATCTGGAAACGAGCCACCTTCGACATAACCGACACTGCGAAAGGCTAAGTGCGACGGGTTTTCATTTTTTTCAGAACAAGCGGCTTCACAGGCATGACAACCAATACAGTTATCTGCGGTGAAGAAAAAGCCATGTTGCTTGTTACGATTTGGGTTTGAGCCCACTGCGGGGTTTTCGTTGATAAACATTGACCGATTTTTAGGTAAATCGGTCAGTTCAACTAAATCAATAAGCTGGCCATAACGGTTCTCAACTTTATTTTCTACTTCAGGCAAAAACGCATAGGCTTGTTCTTGGGTTCTAACTTCCCAATGGTTTGAACGACCATCTTGCTCTGTGCCTATAGCCATGGTGGCTGGATCAAAACCTTGTACTACCGTTTCGGCTGATACATTTTCTATTGCTTTATTCATGATTTTTCCTCTATCTCTGCCGAATTAAAAGGTGCGACGTTCTACATTCAAACGTGCAGCTTCTGCTTGGTCTACCTTCTCGATACGCGTCGAACATTGCTTAAATGCGGGCTGGCGAGAGTGAGGGTCTAATAAGCCTAAGGTTAAACGGTTAACACAGTCATGAAAATGGAAGGGGATAAAAACCATGTCTCTAGCGACACGCTGAGTAAGCTGTACTAATACCACAGCATCACCACGACGGCTCGTTAAGCGGACATAACTTTGATGTTCAATACCCAATTCTTGTGCGGCATCGGGGTTCATTTCCATATAGGGTGTCGGGCTAAATTTGTTACAGTTACCAATTTTACCGGTACGAGTTCGGGTATGAAAATGTTCTACAACACGGCCACTGTTAAGCCAAAATGGGTAGTCTTTACAAGGTTTTTCATTGTTGTCATAAAAATCGACACAAATCAGGTTAGCTTTACCAGACGGCGTTTGGAACTTGCCATCAGTATATAAACGCGGGTTACCTTTTAAGTTATTACCGGCCTTGTCTTGTTCTTCGGTGTAAGGCCATTGTATGCCACGTGCTTTGATAATTTTCTCGTAACTCATACCTGAGATATCTAAAGTACGCTCATTACCATAAGCATTTTTGCCCTTCGACAGCTGCTTCATTTCATTAAAAGCGGCTTCTGGCTCTTCAGGGAATTTAATGATTTTACCGTGATCAAAGCGTTTAGCCATTTCATTAAAAATTTCAAAATCAGGCTTTGAGTTGGCGTATGGGGGTAAGACTTTATCAATTAAATTAACACGACGTTCGGTATTGGTATGACAGCCTTGTTTTTCAGCCCATACTGAGGCAGGGAAATAAACATGAGAATATTGATTCATTTCAACATCTTCATAAACATCTTGCACAACCAAGAAGTCTAGTTTTTCAAGCGCTTTACGAATACGTGCTGTATTAGGCATTGATGTCATTGGGTTGGTGGCAACTATCCATAAGCCTTTAATTTCACCGGTTTCAATAGCAGGGAAAATATCGGTTTCTGCTAAACCGCGCTTTTTCGGGAAAAACTCAGGGTCGATACCCCAAAAATCAGCAATGTCCTGTCTGTCACCTTCATTTTCTAAATAACGATAACCCGGTAAACCAGAACACGACGACCACTCGCGTGTGCCCATTGCATTACATTGACCGGTAATAGACAAGGACGTGCCGCCGGGCTTACCAATATTACCGGTAATTAAATTCAAGTTGTTAATGTTGGCTACACCATCAGAGCCATGGGTAGATTGGTTAATGCCCATAGTCCAAATACTCATCGCCGCAGGCGCTTTCGCGTATAAACGGGCAACCATTCTAATGCGGTCTTCATCAATACCACATTGATGCTGAGCAACCTCAGGTGCATAATCTTGCACTAAGGTTTTAAGCGCATCATAACCTTGGGTGTGAGCATCAATGTAGGCTTGATCTTGTAAGCCTTCGTTGATGATGACATACATCATTGAGTTAATTAATACACAGTCTGTTCCTGGGGTAATGGGTAAGTGAATATCGGCAAATTGCGCTAACATAGTTACCCGTGGATCAACCACAATCAATGGAAACTTACGTTTTTCAAGCGCTTCTTTTAAACGCCAATAAATAATTGGATGCTGCTCTGGCAAGTTTGAGCCGAAGGCCATAAAGCAATGGGTATGCTCAAAATCTTCATAACAGCCAGGAGGGCCATCACTACCAAATGAACGCTTATAACCACTCACCGCTGAAGCCATACATAAGGTGGTATTGCCATCGTAGTTATTAGTGCCAATACAGCCACGGACTAACTTTCCTAAGGTATAAAACTCTTCAGTAAGCAGTTGGCCTGTTGAAATAACCGCAAAAGAATCTCTACCGTATTTGGCTTGAATTTCTTTAATTTTGTTTGCGGTGGTGTCAAAAGCATCATCCCAAGTAGTTTTTTCAAACTTTTCGTAATGCTTATCACGAATAAGAGGCTCTGTGCCGCGGCCAGGGCTTTCAAAAAGTTCGTGCTCTAACAAACCTTTGATACATAATTTCCCACGGTTAACATCGGCACCCGCATGACCACGCGTGGTTACAATACGTTTTTCTTCACTTAGACCGATTTCAATACTACAACCGGTTGAGCAATAATTGCAGGTGGTATATTTCCATTCATCAACTTTTTTATCAGGAATGGTAATCGGTTTTCTTTTTTTTCGTCCAAACAACATTAAATATCCAGGAACTTACTATTAAACAAAGCTAATATTCGTCTTTGCAATAATTGAGCCGATTAATTAAGTTGTTAAATATCAATAGCTTGATTTGCTTTTTTAGCTTAGTTGAGGGGGGCTTTGGCACTAAAATGGTGCTATTGTCTGTTGATAGTGCGCAACCTCTTACTGCAGAGATAAACAGGATCTAGTGCATAG
Source organism: Colwelliaceae bacterium MEBiC 14330 (assembly GCA_040779365.1). GTDB lineage: Bacteria > Pseudomonadota > Gammaproteobacteria > Enterobacterales > Alteromonadaceae > Colwellia. The sequence continues at coordinate 65,647 of JBFONR010000018.1, read as the reverse complement.
CATAGATGTTACGAAGCGAAACTATTTTAACCGAGTAGACTAGCAAAGCCTATTGAAACTTGGTTACAATATGCGCTCTTAATAAGTTCAATGAATGGATTTAACATGTCACTTTCTGTCGTTATTCTTGCTGCGGGTAAAGGTACTCGTATGCGCTCTTCACTACCAAAAGTTCTTCATAGCGTTGCTGACAAGCCAATGGTAGGTCATGTAATAGATAGTGCTCGCCAATTAGGGGCCAATAATATTTATGTTGTTTATGGTTTTGGCGGCGACTTATTAAAAGCGCGTATTAGCGGTGAAGACTTAACATTTGTTGAACAAAAACAGCAACTCGGTACTGGCCATGCTGTTGATCAAGCGTCACCATTTTTAACTGATGATGAAGACGTTTTAGTGTTATATGGTGATGTTCCCTTAACTAAAGTCTCTACTTTAGAAAAATTATTGTCAGCAAAGCCGACAGATGGTATGGCACTACTTACCGTGCATTTGGCTAACCCAACCGGCTATGGTCGTATTGTGCGTAAAGAAATTGCTGGCGAGCAACAAGTGGTCGGTATTATTGAGCAAAAAGATGCCAGCCCAGAGCAATTAAAAATCAACGAAGCCAATACTGGTATTTTGCTAGCGAACGGTGGTGACTTAAAGCGCTGGTTAAGTAACTTATCAAGTGATAATGCCCAAGGTGAATATTACCTTACTGATATTATTGCCTCAGCACATGGTGAAGGTAAAACCATAAATACCGCGCATCCTGATACTGAAATTGAAGTGGAAGGCGCTAATAATCGCGTTCAATTGGCTACATTAGAGCGTGCTTATCAAGCGCGAGTAGCAGAAGAGTTAATGGTTGCGGGTGCTAGTTTGCGCGACCCTACACGTATTGATGTTCGTGGTAAATTAACCACAGGTACTGAAGTTAGCATTGATGTTAACTGTATTTTTGAAGGGCAAGTAACGCTTGGCGATAACGTAATTGTTGGTGCTAATTGTATTATTAAAAACAGCGTCATCGCTGACAACGTTGAAGTTAAGCCGAACAGTATTATTGAAGATGCTGTGATAGAAGCAAACTGTTCTGTTGGGCCTTTTGCCCGCATTCGTCCTGGCTCAGTAATGAAGCAAGATTCACATATTGGTAACTTTGTCGAAATGAAAAGTACCACCTTAGGTGAAGGCACTAAAGCGGGTCACTTAACCTATTTAGGTAATGCTGAAGTAGGCAGCAACGTGAATATTGGTGCCGGCACTATTACCTGTAATTATGATGGGGTAAATAAATCAACGACAACCATTGCTGACAATGCTTTTATTGGCTCAAATAGCGCATTAGTTGCGCCAGTTACGATTGGTGAATCAGCCACTACAGGGGCGGGCTCAGTTATTACTAAAGAGGTTGCCGACAATGAGTTAGCCCTAGGGCGAGCTAAACAACGTAACTTGAGCGGCTGGCAACGACCGACTAAAAAGAGTTAATTTACCGCAAGGCAATGACCGAAAAGCGCTATTGTATAGCGCTTTTTTTATGACTTTTTTTGATCAAATAACAACTAAAAATTGCATTATCTTTCGTTATGAAAGATAATATTAGCAACATCGAAACAAAGATTGCCTAGGTGGTCATGTTTCGAAAGCTTATTCATTGTCATTAATACTAGATGATAAAGTCAAAAGAGTAATTATTTTTTATGTCTAAAAGAAATACTCAACAACGTCGTCATAATATTCTTGCCGACTTAAATGCTCATGGTGAAGTGAGCGTAGATAGCTTAGCTAAACAATTTGATACCTCAGAAGTGACTATTCGAAAAGATTTAGCAGCCTTAGAGAACAGTGGCTTATTACTGAGACGTTATGGTGGTGCTGTTGCGCTGCCTACTGAGATTACTGAAGTTAAAGCAGAGCAATTGTCTAAGCAAAAATTGTTAATTGCTAAACAAGCAGCCATGCTTATTCGTGATCATAACCGCATTATCATTGATAGTGGTCAAACAACCTCGGCTTTAGTCAGTGAACTTGCTAGCAAGAAGGGCTTAGTTGTCATGACTAATACCTTAAGTATCGCTAGTGAAATTCATGCATTAGAAAATGAACCGACATTATTGATGACCGGTGGTACTTGGGATGCGAATTCTGAAGCATTCCAAGGGCAAGTTGCAGAACAAGTATTACGTTCCTATGATTTTGACCAACTATTTATTGGTGCCGATGGTATTGATATTAAGCGTGGTACTACGACATTTAATGAACTTATTGGCTTAAGTCGGGTCATGGCGGAAGTTGCTCGTGAAGTTATTGTTATGGTGGAGTCGGCAAAAATTATGAAAAAAATCCCTAACTTAGAGCTTACTTGGCAACAAATTCATACCGTGATCACTGATGAAGGCTTATCAGATGAAATGCAAGCAGCGATAACAGCGCAAGGCGTTAAATTAATTATCGCTAAAGCATAACGTAAATAACGAATAAATAAGGAAGAATAATATGTGTGGCATAGTCGGTGCAGTGGCGCAACGTGATGTAGCAGATATCTTAGTTGAAGGGTTAAGGCGATTAGAATATCGCGGCTATGATTCAGCGGGTGTTGCAATTATAAGTAATGACAATGAATTATTAACCGCCAAACGTTTAGGCAAAGTACAAGAATTGGCACAAGCCTTAACACAAAAACCATTAACTGGCGGCTCAGGGATTGCCCATACTCGTTGGGCAACACATGGTGCTCCTAGCGAAGTGAATGCTCACCCACATATTTCTAATGGCAATATTGCCGTAGTCCATAACGGTATTATTGAAAACCATCAAGAGTTACGTATACGTTTGCAAGAGTTAGGGTACGATTTTATCTCGCAAACCGACACAGAAGTGATTACCCACTTGGTTCATCATGAATTAAAAACAGCCGATACACTGTTATCTGCGGTGCAAAAAACTGTTCAGCAGTTAGAAGGTGCTTACGGTACGGTTGTTATGGACAGTCGTGATAAAGACAACATTGTTGTTGCGCGCTCTGGTAGCCCATTAGTCATAGGTTACGGTTTAGGTGAGAACTTTATTGCTTCAGATATTATGGCGCTTTTACCGGTGACCCGAAAATTTTCCTACCTTGAAGAGGGTGATGTTGCACAAATTAGCCGTTTTGAGGTCAATATTTTTGACGCTGACGGCAAACCTGTCGTGCGTGAAGCCAAAGAAGCCAACGTTTCACACGATAGTGGTGATAAAGGTGAATATCGCCATTACATGTTAAAAGAAACTTATGAGCAACCCACTGCTATTCGTAATGCATTAGAAGGGCGTTTAATTGCCGGTGAACTTGATATTAATAGCTTTGGTGCCGGCGCTGATGAAATCTTTAAAAATGTAGAACATGTGCAAATTATTGCCTGTGGCACTAGTTATCATTCAGGCATGGTTGCCAGATATTGGCTAGAAGAGTTAGCAGGTGTTTCATGTAATATTGAAATTGCCAGTGAGTTTAGATACCGCAAATCGTTTGTGCCTAACAACTCTTTATTAGTGACTATTTCACAATCAGGTGAAACGGCAGATACCTTAGCAGCATTGCGTTTAGCGAAAGAAATTGGTTATCAATCAAGTTTAGTTATTTGTAATGTGCCGGGCTCATCATTGGTACGTGAATCAGACTTAGCCTTTATGACCAAAGCGGGCGCTGAAATAGGTGTTGCTTCAACCAAAGCCTTTACTACGCAATTAGTGGGTTTGTTAATGATGACCTTAGCCATAGGCAAGCATCATGGCATGTCCAGTGATAAACAAGCTGCAATTACTCAGTCATTAATGTCATTACCGGCAAAACTTGATGAAGTTTTAGCATTAGCGTCATCCATTGAAGCATTAGCAGAAGATTTTGCTGATAAAAATCATGCCTTATTTTTAGGGCGCGGCGACCAATACCCTATCGCCATGGAAGGAGCGCTGAAACTAAAAGAAATTTCATACATTCATGCAGAAGCTTATGCTGCTGGCGAGCTTAAACATGGCCCATTAGCGCTGATTGATGCAGAAATGCCGGTTATTGTTGTCGCACCGAAAAATGATCTTATTGAAAAGCTTAAATCCAATGTGGAAGAAGTACGTGCTCGCGGTGGTTTAATGTATGTATTTGCTGATAATGAAGCAAATTTCTCAAATGATGATACCTGTAAAGTCATCAACGTGCCTGTGTGTGATGATATTATCGCGCCAATTGTTTATACCTTACCACTACAGTTATTGTCATATTATGTAGCGATTATCAAAGGCACTGATGTTGACCAACCACGTAATTTAGCCAAATCAGTCACGGTAGAATAATGATGAGCGTTTAACGGTTAAGTTATTATAGCTGTTAGTAAATGTTCGAAACTAAAAAAGCGACTTACTCTTTGAGTGGTCGCTTTTTTATGTTTCCTTAGTCACAAGCTTTGTTTTATCGATATTAACTAGCGTCTGTTCACCATCTAAAATTTCACCGCCATCAATAGTGGTTATATAACCATAGTTAAGAGGTGGTAGTTAATCAACAGTTTATGGATGTCCTAAAATTTGTTTTATCAACAAGAGGTTAAATAGGGCGTCGGTTTATTTTACATTCTTATAGTTTTTATATTTATCTTACCTATTATCTTATTGAAATTATATGCTTTATTTTTATTGGTGTATTTTTTGCTTGGAGGTGGTCAATACAATTATGCTTTCTATTTGAAGGAATGTTTTACAAAGGAAATACGATGAATATAAAAATGTTAAAAGCGGCTTTGGCTGGTTTGGTTTTATCTGTGAGTGGTTTTGCTAATGCTGGGTTAATAACGACAATTGATGCAGGCGCTACTAATCACGTATTTGCATCATCTCTCGACAGTGGAGTTGGACCAATATCAGAAAATGGAATAACTTGGACTGCTTCAAGTGACGGTTATTACGGGTATGATAATTCTTGGGGGTTATCCAGTAATGGTTCTTGGAATAATATGAACCTGATTGGATTAAATAACTCTTTTGGTTCATTGACAGTGACGTTCGACTCATTAGTGAGTGAAGTACTAGCGTTTGTTAATTATGCAGGTGGTGGAGGTTATCCACAAGCTTCTATTGGCATATACGATATAAATGACGTACTCCTAGAATCGTTTGATTTAAATGACTCAGTGGCTAACGGTACAGTTAATGGTGGTTGGGATTATGGTTTTGCAAGAAATACCGCTGAAATTAAGTCAATTAAATTCAATAATGCCTATATTGTAGCGACTAACCTTCGTTCGTATGTACAAACAGATATCCCAGAGCCTTCTATCCTAGCTATATTCGCATTAGCTGTTATGGGCTTAGCATCATGTAGATTCCAAAAACAGTAAGATAATCTGTTTTATACGCTTACATTCAAGTAATGAGTAACGAATAAAGCACCTTTATCGGTGCTTTTTTATTGCCTGTTAGCTACCTTTAATAGTTACATGGTGGAGAAAATATAACCAAAGTATTGTTGGGGCTTTGTAGTTATCAAGCTATTATGGCTGGCTTGATTAATTCAATAAATTGAAATTTTATCGTTAAACATAATAAATAAGCTGAATAACACCGTAAAAAATGAAATATATGCCATAGCCTAGATAGGCATAGTTATGAATGTAGAGTATTGTTCATTATTAAATTTTATGGATGTTCCATATTATTATTTGAATGGTGTTCTATTTGTTGCCAAACCAATAAGTTGCTAGGTATAACTGGTTGGCTAAAAAGGTTTTTGGTTAGCATAGTTAATTGTTGTGCTTTAAACAAAAAAATAGCAAAATTGACATGAAGCAGGTTAGCTAGCATTTCATAGGAAAAATATCGTCAATAAATAGCCATATCAGTGGCATAAACAAGATAAAAGCTAGATTCGTATACTTTAGGTTTTAGCCAAAAGGCCGTTTATTCTACTTGTACTCCTGTTTTTATTTTTAATGTATTAATTCAACCTTTAAAGGGATTTCGATGCTCCGTAGTAAATACTCTCTCGTTTTTGTTGGTTTGTTAACGGCGTGAAGTGGTGGTTCAGGCTCTGATTCAGCTACAAACAACAATAATGATCAAAACAATTCAACTCAAAATACTTTATCTGTACAAGTGGTTTATCAAGATGCTTGTGGTAATGAAACATTTGCGTCGGACTCAGCCTTACTGGTTCACAACAGTGATTATTCCAATAAAGAAACACTTTATGCTAATAATAACGGCCAAATTAGTTATCAAACGGATGACGATAACATCACCATATCTTTGATCACCCGTGGGCAAAATGATGTTAACGGTGTTAACCCCATATCAGTAACCACCATTATTGATCAACCTGTTATCGATAAAGGTATCTTTAAGCACTACACTGGAGAGTCTGCAAGCTGTGAATGTATAACACCTAGTTTTGATGTGTTCCCGCCAGCTAGAGCAGGTGAGCGGGCATCAACGTCGGTTAGTGGTTATTTATGGCGAGGGTTTATAGAAAGTCGTAGTTCTTATAGTTCGATTTCAGGCTATGAGTTTTGTAAGGCTGTTGATGAAGAATGGCCGCTGATGTCTGTCTCTTCAACATTTTCGAATCCTAATGAATCTTATGGATTATTAACTAATGATCTCAGTTTATCTAGCTATGATGCCACGCTTGTAGGAACGCCAATTAATATTGTTTCTGATGCACCAAATAGACAAGTATCAAGCTATATTGATGGACAATATTTATTCCTCAATTACTCTAACTTTGAAAATACACCCTTGTTTGGTTTTGACACTGAGCAAACTGAGTTTTATCGTGTTGAGGGCTATGATTTTTTTGATATTTATGATGTGCCAGATGCTGATAGCGCCTACTTGTTTACCCTAAATTCTCATTATAGTAATGACTTAAACCAAACCTTTAATGTAACATTACCTGTTATCGACTATACACGTTTATTCGATATTATTTTAAGTGAAAATGGCCGCTATGATTTATCAGATATTCAAGGTTTAGATTATATTGCAACGTCTATAATTGGTTACGATAATTTTTAACAAGTTTTTGATTGGTATTTAATTGCACCGGTATCGGGTAATGTTCCGCAAGTTGACAACATCGACATCAGTGAATTTATTAGCGATAGCGCGTTGGAAAACAGTATTAATTCAATGATAATTGCTGCGGTAGCTCAAAACTATGAAGGTATTAACGGTTATCAAGATTACCAAACAAAACTTGTTGGACGAGAGTTGAATGATTTTGTTAACCGAGAATGGAACGAGAAACAACTTATGTCATTTGATATTCAAACAAGTAATGTTGACTTTACCAGCTTAAGTAATGTGTTACCGACTAAAGCAACGCTACAAAGCAGTGTTAAGGGTAAAAGTGAGAAAGTCACTCGTTTACCCAAAATGCTTAGCCGCTAAAATTGAGTGAAAAGAATCGGACACCCATAAACCGTTGATTAAATTCCAGCTCTTTGCAGTGGTCAAATACCCACCAATAAAGCGGTGTTCTAGAATTAACTAGAGCACTCGCTTATATTTTTATTAATAAAGTCTATGGATGCCCCGGATTAGTACCTATTCGCCTTTTAACCTCTGTTTTTGCTATTGATGTCGCCGCTTATGCGGTTATGTCGAACCACTATCATCTGGTTGTTTATGTTGATGAAAATGAAGCAATGGCATGGAGCGATAAAAACTAAAGTTTTTGGGTGTCTTATTTATTGCTTTTATTGATCGTTTTTTAATAAATTTTATGAATACAGTTGATTACGTACTAAAAAGTGTTGGATTATTTTACAGTTTCATAATTACAGTATTACTACTTTCGCTATCATGCTGAAATAGATGGATTTATTAATGTTGGTGTGTTTTTTGCTATTTTGGCAGCGACTATAATAATTACGCTTTCTATCTAAAGGAATGTATTAACATGGAAAATATGATGAATATAAAAATGTTAAAAGCAGCTGTTGCTGGTTTAGTTTTATCTGTTTGTGGCTTTGCTAATGCTGGATTGGTTTCGCTAGAAGCACAAAATTCAGGGTGGTACTCAAATACTGGAACAAGTAATGGAAATATGGCTAATACCTGTATAACTTGTGGTTCTAGTTTGCTACGAGCGTGGTTTGGTTGGGATCTTAGCTCAATATCGCTCACAGAAAATATAACAAGCGCAAATTTGGTATTGTATTCAGACCCTTCAAATCAAGAAAATCAAAATATTTCTTTTTATGATGTTGTCACCAGTTATGCCAACTTAGGTCAGGATGGTTTAGCAACATATACTGATCTCGGTGAAGGTGTTTTGTTCTCCAGCGGAATAGGCCAGGACCTTTGGAACACTTTTGAACTTACCGCAGGCGCGATCTCGGCACTAAACACTGCCCGAGGCTCTACATTTGCTATAGGAGCAGTGAACGATAGTGGGGGCGTTTGGCTAGGCTATAATGCTGGTGTGAGCGCTTCTAGTAGTTATTACAGACTAGAGATCACTACAGAGGCGATAACATCGGTACCTGAACCATCAACCATTGCCATCCTCGCGTTAGGTGTTATGGGTATAGCAGCACGTAGATTCAAAAAACAGTAAGTAAATCTGTTTCATACTATTACATTGAAGTAATGAATGAAAAGCTAAGCACCATTTATATTTAATCAGTGATTGGTGCTTTTTTATTACCTTAAGAAAGTTAACCCCATTTATAGCAAATAAATAACTCTGAATATTCAGTTATCCCTTACGTTTTCATAATCACACTCATGAACCATGCGCATATAAATAGTCTCATAGTTCAAATATCTGGCTAACAAAGTTCTTACTATTTCGATAATAAAAAATATTGGGACACCCATAAACTGTTGATTAAATTCCACCTCTTTGCAGTGGTCAAATACCCACCAGTAATGCGGTGTTCTAGAATTAACTAGAGCACTTTTTATTTTTTATTAATAAAGTCTATGGATGCCCCGGATTAGTACCTATTCACTTTTTAACCTCTGTTTTTGCTATTGATGTCGCCGCTTATGCGGTTATGTCGAATCACTATCATCTGGTTGTTTATGTTGATGAAAATGAAGCAATGGCCTGGAGCGATGAAGACTAAAGTTTTTGGGTGTCCTATTTATTGCTTTTTAGTTTGAATTATTGTGGTATTTTTAGATGATTTATAAGCGAGTGACTTTTTAAAACCCCTTAACAGGACAATAAAAGTGTCAGTGATTTTTACATTTTTTCCATGAATAGTTAAATATTAAAAAAATATTAAAAAATTGTTAACAAAAGCAGTAAGATACGAGTTTGGCATTTTTATTGCTTATTTGGCAGAGATTTTTTATACACTATATTTCACAGAAGGAAGAAGATGAAAAAATTAATTTGTTTATTTGCGTTTTTGTTTGTAGGTTCAGCAAACGCCGCTTTAATAGTAGGTAATAGCTATTTAGATTCAAATGGTGCCTCTTGGGAGTTCGTCGGCAATTGGACTGTTTCCGATGGGCCTCAATGGAGTACGACTCCAGGTACAGATGTTATGTTCAACGGTGTCGAAGCTGCTGAGTTCTTATTTGGTTCCTTGGGTGCAGGTCTTGTATACGCTACTGCCAGCAATGATTCTGGTCTTGTCGATCACATGGCTAACTATGACGGTTGGGGAGTCTCGAACAATACTGTACTTTCAGAAGATTTTGTAGTCGATAAAGACGGTGATGGTTTTTATGAGAGCTACTCAGGTTCTCCTTATGATTACACAACAAGCGATATGTCAGCTTATATTTCAGACCATAGTAATAATAATATTAATTATGCTTTTGTAGGAAACGCAGCAATTGTGCCAGAGCCTTCGGCACTCATGTTGTTTGCTCTTGGAATGATTGGGTTTGGTTTTTCAAGAAAAAAGAAAACGCTCTAGTACAGGTCTTTATGTGCGTGAAAAGCCTCGACTTGTATCGGGGTTTTTTATACCTAAAAAACATGAATAGATTGCGCCAAGTCAAAATTTACTTGGGTTGTTGAACAAGCCAGCTACAAGGTTTTTACACTATATAGGATGTATATCGATCTGGCTATAGCGGAGCTAGGCGTCTAACTTATTAAGCCATCCATAATAACTTGGTTATATTATCTTCATTAATATAAACGGGGCTCCATAAATCTTTGGTAAACCCACCTCTTTACTATGGTTAAATAACCACCAATAAAGAGGTGTTCAACATGACTCAAGCCCGCAGCAAGCAAGTATCCCTTAAAGATACCCGTTATTATCACCTAAAAAAACATTAGGACACCCATAAACCGTTGATTAAATTCCACCTCTTTGCAGTGGCCAAATATCCACCAATAAAGCGGTGTTCTAGAATTAACTAGAGCACTCGCTTATATTTTTATTAATAAAGTCTATGGATGTCCCGGATTAGTACCTATTCGCTTTTTAACCTCTGTTTTTACTATTGATGTCGCCGCTTATGCGGTGATGTCGAATCACTATCATTAATCAATGGCGCAGTCGTTTAAGTGTTTTATTCTGGCTAATGGGTAACTTCAATGAGCATATCGCTCGTAAAGCCAATGCTGAAGATAATGATAAAGAAAGGTTTTGAGAAAGAGGTTATAAATCGCAAGCACTCTGAAGAAGCGGGGACAGCCCCGATTTACGATTGCCTGCCTTGCAATAAAAAGCGGCGTAGTTATTTCACATTACCTTTAAGTGCGGCTAAGGCCTGTTTTAGTTCTTTATTTTTCAAGAAAGTGAGTAATTGATTATGTTCGTCAAAGAATTCTGTGGGTGAGCTGATGCGTTTGTAATTCATACGCATGCGGTATATTACCGGCTGCCATAAGTTAACCAAATCATCTCCCCCTGCTTTATTAACTAAATACCGGTGAAAAGCCATATCCGATTCGGTTACTAAGGAATAGTTTTCGTCTGCAAAGGCTGTGGTCATAGTATTGAGAAATTTATCTAGCTGGCTAAAGTCTTGTTCGGTTAAGTCATTGATGATTATTTTGATGGCATGGCTTTCTATCTTTATCCGTAAATTTATCATCAAGGGCTGTAATTCAACTTTGGGTGCGCTGTTTACTAGAAAGCCACAGTTATGTTTTGATATCAGTAAGCCTTCTTTGGCTAACTGTAATAACACATCTCGTACCGGACCTCTTGATACATTAAAGCGAGTGGCTAATTCTCTTTCTTTTAATTTCGTATTTTCTGGAAGTAGCCCATTAATAATATCAGAGCGTAATTGACGCGCTATTTGTTCACGTACAGAGATAATGACAATTGGCTCAAGCATGATGTTATCCATCCTTTATGAGTGTTAATTGATAGGTCCCTATTTTTACCTTAAATGCCCTCAATCCCAGGTAAAAATAGGGGATACAAATATTCGGTTACAGTAACTTGTTAACTATTTAAGTAAATAGTCTTTTTATCAAGGTATTGTTCTAAACCATACTTGCCATCTTCACCACCACAACCACTCATTTTCAATCCATAATGAAAACCTTGGTGTTGTTCGCCAATGCTTCGATTGACATAAATTTCACCAACTTCAAGCTCTTCTGTACACTTTTCAATGTAAGCTAGATTATCAGTGTATAAATAAGCGGATAAACCAAACTCACAATCATTACTGTATTCAATAGCTTGTTCGATACTGCTGATTTTCACCACGGGCAAGATTGGACCAAAACTCTCCTCATGGATAATGGTCATATCTTGGGTAACATTTTCTAATACCGTTGGTTGATACCAAGCACCATTTTCAAAACCAGGAACCTTGGCATAATCACCGCCAAAGGCTATTTTGGCACCTTGTGATACGGCATGCTTGACTTGGCTATCAATGAAATCAGCTTCTTTTTGGTTTACCTTAGGCCCCATGCCTGATTCGGGGTTTAACGGATCACCAACTTTGAGTTCGCTAACGCGTTTGATAAACTTATCCATAAATTCATCATAAACATCTTCGTGAAGATAGAGACGTTCCGCACAGGTACAAACTTGACCACAATTGGCAAATCTAGCCCAGAAAACATCTTCAACCGCGGCATCTATGTCAACATTATTCATGACAATAAACGGCGCTTTACCACCCAATTCAAGCATGACATGAGTTAAGTGCTCAGCACTGCTATGATAAATAGACTGGCCTGCTTGTGTACTGCCCGTCATGGTGATCATTTTTGTTATCGGGCTTTCACATAAATACTTGCCTAAGACTGAACCATTACCGTTAACAATATTAAGTACGCCAGGCGGAATACCAGCTTCGTTAGCAATTCTGCCCAGTTCAAGCGTGGTTAATGGTGTTTCGGCTGTTGGCTTGATGATGATACTATTACCCGTGATCAAAGCAGGCCCTATTTTTCTGCCTGCTAATGCCAATGGGAAATTCCATGCGGTAATACCGACAATAACCCCTTTAGGGAATTTGTGAATATAAAGTTTTTCGCCTTCATTATCAGAAGGTAAAATATCACCTTCCATGGTCAGGGCGTTATCACACGCATATTCTATGAAGGTTGCGGTTGCCTCGACTTCAATCTCTGCAACAGCAAGTAATTTACCTTGTTCTTTCACCAAGAGTTCTGCTAAATCTTTCGCCTCTGCGCGAATACCTGCAGCAAATTTTCTTAGGATGTTAGCGCGGTTACGCGCGGTAACATTGCGCCAAGATTTTTGTGCATGATCTGCCACTTCAAGGGCCGTTTGAGCATCCTCAATACAGCCTTTAGGGATGCTGCCTAGTTTCTCGCCGGTACTTGGGTTATATACTGGAATTTCGTCTGTTACTTTAGACGCCGTATATTCACCATTAATAAAATTTAAGTTGTTTTTAATGTCGATCATAATTATCTTCCCATCCAGCCACCGTCAACAAGGACGGTGCTGCCATTCATGTATGTTGATGCTTCTGAGGCTAGAAATACTACCGGTCCCATAAAATCTTCCGGCTTACCCCATCTTGCTTGCGGAATACGGGCTAAAATAGAGCTACTGCGTTCACTATCGTTTCTTAATGCCTCGGTGTTATCTGTGGCGATGTAACCCGGTGCAATTGCGTTAACATTTATCCCCTGTGACGCCCATTCATTGGATAATGCCATCACTAATTGTCCAATAGCACCTTTACTGGCAGCATATCCTGGTACGGTAATACCGCCTTGATAGGTTAGCAATGAAGCGGTAAAAATAATTTTTCCTGATTTACGCACTAACATGTCTTTGCCTAACTCTCTGCTCAAAATAAATTGTGCATTTAGGTTTACTTCCATCACCGTATCAAAAAGCTCATCACTGTGTTCAGCAGCCGGCGCTCTTAATATGGTACCAGCATTGTTAACTAAGATATCAATGACTGGGTGTGCTTCTTTGACTTGGTTAATGAAACTATAAAGGCTTTCACGATCACTAAAATCGCATTGATAGCCATGGAACTTACGACCACGACTTGTCACTTCATCAGCCACTTCAGAGCCTTCAGGGCTTAATGATGCAGATACTCCAATAATATCGGCACCGGCTTCTGCTAGCGCAATAGCCATAGCTTTACCTATGCCTCGCTTGCAACCAGTGACGAGGGCTGTTTTGCCCGCTAAACTAAATTTATCTAATATCATGACTATTATCTCTTTCTATTATTGAATTCTATTGACAAGACACTAAGGCTTTCATGCCTTGCGGGTTGCCAGACATTTGTTCGAAGGCCTTATTGATTTCCTCGAGGACATTAACTGAGGTGATATAAGGTGTAATATCAATTTGTTTGCTTGCAATTAATTCGATTGCTTTTTCAAAGTCTTCGTATTCATATACACGTGCGCCTAATAACTCTAATTCTTTCCAAAAAAACTGGAATAAATCGATGGCAGGACTTTCACTATGAATAGCAACCATACAAATTCTTGCACGTACCGCTGCAATTTCAGTCATTGCTTCAATTGCCTGTTTCACGCCAGAGACTTCAAAAACAACGTCTGCGCCTTTACCTTCGGTCCATTCTGTTACATATTTTGCTAAATTAGTTTTAGCCGGGTTAACCGTTAAAATTCCATTTTTATTGGCAAAGTCTAAGCGAGATTCATTGACTTCAGAAATGAGCACTTCAGCGCCGGTACTTTTGGCAACTTGAGCGACTAATTGTCCAATTGGACCACCACCAATGACGACCGCTTTTTCACCGGCAACTAATCTTGCCCTAGCAATATCGTGACAAGCAACAGCTAATGGCTCAATCAAAGCTCCTTCTTTAAGCGAAACAGACATAGGTAATTTATGTAAGGTTCTTGATTTTACTGTCCAAAACTTTTGGAAGGCTCCAGGGCTATCGATACCCATAAATTTCAGCTCATGGCAGATATGGCTATGGCCTGATTTACAAGCTGGGCACTGACCACAATAATCTAAAGGTCTAACGACAACTTGATCACCTAAAGCGAAACCTTTAACTTTTTCACCCATTTCGACGATAGTACCTGACATTTCGTGACCGATAACTTTAGGTGGTGCAACGCGTTGATCCATCACGCCGTGATAGATATGCATATCGGTACCACAAATACCGACATAACCAACGGCAAGTCTAACTTCATCTTCGCCAGGGGCTACTGACTGAGCATCTTGTAAAGAAAAGGCTTTATCACCCATATAGTAGGCTGCTTGGATTTTTTCTGCTTCTAGTGTTGCTTTCATCATATTGACCTTTTAGTTATAGCTCGATTTTATGTGGTGTTAATAAGTCCATATCAAATATCACGCCGTGACCTGCATCTTGTGGTGCCAATGCTTTGCCCTCGACTATTTTTAATGGATTTTTAGTGTATTGATCGATAGGAAAAGAATGCACTTCTAAATAACCTGCATGAGGCTGTGAGGCCATCAAGGACACATGTAATTCATGCATTCCGTGGCTACAAATGGTTAAATTGTGTGCTTGTGCCATAGCCGCCACTTTCAACCAGCCAGTTATACCGCCAATATTAGAGGCATCAGGCTGTAGATAACTGAGTTTTGACTGAGCAATGGCGTAACCAAATTCATAAATGGTGTGAAGGTTTTCGCCCATCGCAATAGGAATATTAATATTGTCGGCAATACGTCCATAGCCCTGATAGTCGTCTGGAATGGTAGGTTCTTCAAACCAAGTGATATCATATTTTTCTACCGCATTGGCTAATTTTATTGCTTGGTCGCCTGTCAGGGAGTAATTGGCGTCAATCATGAATTTTCTATCGTTACCGAGCAACTTTCTCACTGCGGCAATTCTTTGAACATCAGTACGATAATCGGCAAGCCCCACTTTTATTTTAACTGCGGTAAAGCCTTTCTCTAGGTAGCTTAAGATGTTTGCTAATAATTTATCTTGGGTAAAGTTCAAGTCTATGCCACCAGCATAAGCTTTAGTTTTATTGCTAGCCCCACCTGCCACGCACCATAATGGCTGATCTAATCGCTTACAGCGAATATCCCATAGGGCGATATCCACAGCAGATACTGCGAAGGAAACTAAGCCGCCACGACCAACATAATGTAAATGCCAATTCATTTGATCATTAAGATATTCAATTCGATTTGCATTTTGACCCATTAAAAAAGGTTTTAACTCGGTATTAAGTAATGAATAAATGGCTTGGCCACCCTTGCCACCTGTATAGGTGTAACCGACCCCTTCAAAGCCGTCTTCACAAATAATACGACAGAGAATCAATTCAAAATGAGTATGATCGCCATGCATGGCATCAGAAAGCACTTCTTCTAGGGGGATTTGATAGTATTCGATTTCTATATTTTTTATTTTACTTCTACTATTTTTCATAATTTTATTAATCGTCAATTGTTAACAATATACTATACAGTTTACTCAGTTATCTGATAAGGTCAACACATAGCGTGAAAAAATAGAGAAAATTATATTTTTCTCTATTTACGCTTAAGTGATAAATCAAAAAAATATGAAGTTTTTTATTTTTATTTCCATTAATTATTAGAAAGGACAAGTGATGTTGTACTTTATTATTTTTGTTCTAATCAAAACTGTGTTGGTTTTTTGCGCGGTGCAATTTGAGATTAACCAAGGTTTGTCAAATGATGAAGTAACAGGAAAGCAAAGCAACACCATCGTTATGGAAGCGGTTTACTGAGATTACTCCTAATTAATGTAGCCGTACTAACTTAAGTTTGTCGCTATTTAATCGAGGAATACACAAAACACTATGAACAACAGAGGAAATTTACTATGACTCAGTTATTAACTTTTTTACAAATAAGAGAGCTAAGCGATGAATAAAAATTCAAAAAACCAGATGATGATGTTGGGTGAGTGCATGATCGAGTTAACGCAAGCTTCTGAGCCCGGCAATTTTAAACAGAGCTTTGCTGGTGATGTCTTTAATACCGGTATTTATATAAAACGCTGTTTAAATCAAGCTTGCGATGTTAATTTTTTATCTGTTATTGGTGAAGATGCCATGAGTGAGCAGTTAACTCAATTTATGGCAGAAGAGCAACTAAGCACTAATTTTTTATACCGCAGCAGGACCGAAAAAATGGGCTTGTATGTGGTTAATGTTGATCAAGATGGTGAGCGCAGTTTTAGTTATTGGCGTGATAACTCAGCCGCAAGACAGTTGCTAAAATTTGTTAATCAGGAGCTAAATCAAGACGCTTTTACTGGCATAAGTACGGTATTTTTTTCGGGTATATCTATTGCGATATTGCCTGATGAAGACTTAGCCGAGTTTTGGGCGTTTATTAAAAGGTTAAAATCATCAGGCTGTAAGGTGGTGTTCGACCCAAATTATCGTCCGGTGTTGTGGTCATCACCACAGGCGGCAAGAGATGCTTTTGCTATCGCATATTCTTTATCTGATATCGTTTTACCGGGTGTTGATGATCATAAGGCACTTTATCAACAAAATAGTGCTGAGGAGGTGGCTAGTCACCTTGAAGCTATAGGGGTAGAAGAAATAATCATTAAAAATGGTGAGCAGGGGGTATTGATCAGTGTAAACGGTGAACGTTTAGCAATAGATATCACACCGGTAGAGAAGGTCGTTGATACCACTTCTGCCGGTGATGCTTTTAATGGCGGTTATTTAAGTGCTCGCCATCAAGGAATATCGGTTAAGGGCTCTGTCCTTTATGGTGCTGAAGTGGCGGCCTGTGTTATTGGCCACCGTGGTGCAATTGTACCTAAAACTTCTTTTAGGACGGAAGTTAGCCCGCTAAGTTAATTACTTTTTAGCATACGCTTTAGTTTTGGCGCTAAGAGCAGCCTGCATATGGTGCTCTAACGCCATCGTTGGTTGAAAGAAGGTCTCTTCATCATAGCGGCCTACTTGATCTCTTGGGTTTTTAAAATACGGATTATTTTCACCGCGTTTTAAATCACAATCAAACCTCACTAAGAACGAATTACTTTCTACCACACGTCTTGAATCATTCGGATTAATGGTACTTTCACTAATATGACTTAAGCCCCAGCTAATACCTTGTCCGTCATTACTATCGGTAAAGGCATCAGGGCAGAAAGGTCCACCTGCAACTGGTGGGCAGGTCACAGAAGCCATAACATTAAAATTGATGCCATCGGGAGCATATTGAATGGTATTTTTTTCTGGGCCATCAACACATAACATTGCTGCTATGCCTTCTTTATAAGGAAAGAGGAATGTTTCATGACCAGAGTTTAACACTGGGTTGATATCAGGTTTAATAAAAGGCCCCTCAGGTGAGTCTGCAATAGCAACCCCTTGTGCCCTTACTAACCAGTCTTTTTCTTTAGAAACCGGTTGTCCTTTGTAGAATAACCAAATCTTTCCTTGATAGACTAAAGGATAGGGATCATGAATAGCGCCGCCATCCCATTGCTGTTCATCACCTAAATCTAAAATGCTATTTTCGCAGCGTGTCCATGGACCATCAACTGAATCGGCCCAAGCCATACTAACGTCACAATGATCACCTTTTTCACTTTGGAATGCGCCTGTAAAGCTTTGAAAATAAAGGTAGTATTTCCCTTTGAATACCAGAATGTCTGGCGTGGTTGCGGAGCGATCACCATATTGGCCTTGTGGTGCTCTTGATACCGCCACTCCTTGCTCTTGCCAATTAAAGCCGTCTTTACTGGTGGCATACCAGATTTCAGCCAGATCCCAATCTACCGCTGGCAGCGTGTCGCTGCACCTTTCCATGCCGACAGGCTCACTTTCTGTCTCTCTGCGGGTATACCAAACATAATAAGTATCGCCGACAAGTATCACTTTAGTGGGGTCTCGGCGTGATACTTGGCTATCTTTACCGATACCAGTAATACGAGAGTATTTAAAGTTGGTGAAAAATTCATTATCTCTATCATCAGGCTCTGGCCATACATCATATAGTCGCTGCATGGCATGACTAAGCCCTGGTGGTTTATCTTTAGGAAGTTTTCCTCGCATAATGGCTAACCTAATTTTTAATATGCTAAAAAAAAATAAGGCCCCTTATAGTAACTAATCTAAGGAGCCTTCTCATCGTTGGTTATTTAATAGATAACCATGTCATTTGCTAAAATACAGCTCTTACACCTAAGCGAAGTGTACGGCCATTATAGGTTTGGTTATAGTTTCTATCAGTAGGTACGTTATCACCCTTGATTAAGTTACCATCGGTACGTTCAGCAGAGAAGAATTGTGTACTTTCTTCTAATAAGTTACTTACGCTACCGATAACTTCAATACTTTCAGTGATTTGATAGCTAAATGAAGCATCTAGCTGACCATACTCATCACGCCAGATTGCCATACCGTCCAAGCTATTAATTGGATCTTCGAGTGACTCTGAGCGCCAGTTGTAAGCAACACGGATCATTAAGTCATCATTTTCATAGAAGCCCATAACATTATAGGTATGCTCTGACTGATATTGGTAAGGTAAATCAATTGTACTTTCGTTAAATGACTCTCTGAAATAATCAGCTTCACTGTCGGCATAGGTATAGTTTGCTTGCATACCGAAGTTTTCAAGTCCTTGAATGAAGTCAAAGTTAGTCAGTAAACCAAGCTCTAAACCACTAATTTTACCACCTTCACCATTAATTGGCTTAGAAACGGATTCAAAATACAATGGAAACTCTTGTGGTGACGGTAAAGGACTTTCACCGGCCAAGAAGTCTTCTTCAGTATAGAAAGGAGCACGAGTGCCAATTTCAGTCTCATAGCCTTCAACGGTTACCTTGCCTAATTCAACAAAGTTAAAAATATAACTTTCAATGTCTTTATAAAATATTCCGGCAGAAAACATACCCGTATCGCTAAAGTAATATTCGTAAGAAAGGTCAAATTGATTCGCTTGATATGGATCTAATTTAACGTTACCACCCACAAATGAATCTTCATCAGCAACAGTCCAATCTGGATCATCTCTACCGTCAACATCATACCAACCATCGGTAGTAGTACTCGCACCAGCTTTTGCTTGGTTAAAGTTAGGTCTCGCCATCACTTTGGCTGCCGCAAATCTAACTAGCATATCTTCTTGAAGTTTATAACTTAAGTTTAGGCTAGGTAGAACATTATCGTAATCATTTTCTAAAGTGATCTGTTCTAATTCCATGCCATGTGTTGCTTCATAATAACCACCCGTTAGGGCATTACTGCTGAGTGTTGTTTGTACATAACGTACACCAACATTACCGGTTAGATCACCATCCATCATATCAAGGTTGGCTTGTAGATATAACGCAACAGTTTCTTCTTCATTATCTGCCGAACCACGTCTATCAGGCGTCATACCCATAGCATCGAATACGCTATCAAAATCAGTAAAGTAAGGTGTTGTACCATCATCGGTGAAACCAAACAGTCTGTTCATGTGTGCGGTATAGCTAGTAATGGCGGTATCAAAATCATGAATAGCATTCCAGCCCGTTGGCACACCAGCGTTGGCATTGCCACCCATAAAGTTAATTGGGTCAAAGCGTTCAGCATTTAGATCATGAAATAACGGTTCAGCACCCCATAAACTCCAGCCACCATTATATTCAGGGAAAGATATTTCCCAAGGGCCAAGATGTTGTGAAGCACTTAAGGTTTCTTTCGAGCGTTTATTCCAACGTGCACCCATTTCAATAGAGCTTAACATATCAATGTCATCTACTTCATATTGTGCATCCACTTTAAATGAAACATCTTCATCATAGTTTTCTACTGGTAAACGCATGATAGGGCCTTGATTCAATCGGTTAAGATTAAAATCAACTAAACCTTCTTGTTCATACGTCTCATTGGCATGGTTATCTGTTCTACTAGGGTCATAATATTCTGAACCCCAAGGTAAATAAGCGTATTGACGATCAGCGCCCAGTCTAAATAAGGCATCATGTTGATCAGGGTTTAAATACCAGTGGTCAAAGTTATATAACTGTTGTGTTAATTGTTCGGTTTCAGCTTTTGAGTAACCTGCTGCGAATGACAATGTCCAGTTATCTAAAGTAATATCAGCACCTAACTGCGCTGTTAAGGTGTCAATATCAGCCTCAATATTTTCATCCGCTGTAGAAATATATAAGTTATCAACAGCAAATTCAGTCATGGTATTGGTGTTAGGGTCGGTAATAATCGAGTCTGAATTAAGGGCACCAGCACCATAAGCAACCCAACTAGTAAATGAATGCGTTAGGAAGGCATCAGAAACCTTGCTGTAGGTAACATCTAAATAGCTATCAACATTATCGGTTGGTTGCCATTGCAGATTAACTAAAACAGAACTACGTTCACGTTCACGATCTTGCGCTGAAACTCCCCAGCGTGTTGGATAAAAACCTTGCTCAGTGCCTTCCCAACTCCAGTTCGACATTGCATCAGTTCTTGTATCGATTTGTTCATGTGATACCGCAGCAGCAATACCAAAGGTATCTGTAATTGGTGTCATATATGAAAAAGTTAATGCAGGCGAGAATTCTTCATTATTATCATTGTAAACGCCTTCAACAAAAGCAGTTCCTCTTGCTTCACCAACATCTAAAGGACGAGCGGTTAAAATATTGATGGTACCACCAACACTACCTTCCAAGTGTTTAGCCATTGGAGACTTATAAACTTCTACGGCGGAGATCATTGAAGAAGGCATACTACTAAAATCAATGCCTCGACCATCACCTGCTGAAGCGACGGTTTGACCATTAATTAAGGTAAGGTTTAAATTATCAGCAATACCCCTAATGGTGACTGACGTTCCTTCACCATCATCCCTTGCGATACTTATACCGGTAATGCGCTGTAATGCTTCAGCGATATTTCTATCGGGCATTTTACCGATATCTTCAGCTACTATAGTATCTGATACAACATCGTTAAAACGCTTACGATTTACCGCTTCGTACAACGAACCACGTAGGCCTGTTACTTGAATTACTTCGATTTCATTATCAGCGGCTTTATCTGCTGACTCGGTTGCTGGTTCGGCTGCAAAAGCGACTTGGCTAGTAAGTGCTGTGGCAACAATACCTTGTAAACACGCAAGATATAACTTTTTACGAGAGAATTGCTTCATGGTTCTACCTATCTTGTTAATATAATTATTTAAGAAACCAAGCTAGTGATTTTTAGAGATCCCTCTGTTATTAGCACTAGTGATTGATGTTAACCCAACAAATCAAATATTGTCAATCGCAACAAAACAACAGTAGATTGATAATTGCAGATTGTTGACAATTTGATTTTAAGATTTATATCTTGTGCGTGGGGCTTTGTCAACAATTTACAAAAAAATATTTTGCATATTTGTTTAACTATTTATACTTTCCCAGTAATTACTGCTTTTATTTCCATAGGGAAACTTAACCGGATTCCTTCTCTTCCACCCCACATATTGTTAACAATATTTTGTTGACATTATTGATTGGATGTGACAAAAATAAATAGCTCAAAAAAAGAGCAGATGAAAAGGTAGCTCAATAAAACACCTGTTTCATATGATATTTAGTTAGAGAATCTGAAGGGAGGCAGATGGCAGGGAGCGTTAAAGCAGATGTGATTTGTCTTAACCGAAAATTGGAACTTGCTAAATTAATAATAAAAATAACAGTAATAAAATTATTAACAAAGGCGGAATATATGAAAATAAACCAAGTACTCTTGGCAGTAACTATCGGTATTGGGGTAACCTGTACCAGCGAAGTTATTAGCCAACCAGCAGACCCCTTTATAAAAAAATCTGATGTTTTTTTCACTCAACCTCTTTGGGATGAGATAGTAAAAGAAAATGAAGGTATCTATTCAAATTATAATGTCGATGCCACCATGTGGGGATTCACACCACCAACCTACCCAAATTATAACTTCCAATATAGCCACGAATCTTCAATGGGAGATTATGTTAACGGTCTACTAAACCATGACCTTGCTGGTATTGATTGGGTTTCTCGTATTGAATGGGATGTTATTTGGTCGGGGATGACCACGAAATACCCAAATACATATGAACAAGCCATGGTGAAACGTTTAGATGGTGAACCGCTTGAAATTGACTGGTTCCCAGGCCATTATTTTTTCTCTAGCCATGAGCCTTTATTTCTTGAATATGTAAAATGGCAAATCGCTGATGTTGCCTTTTATGGTGATGCAGGACCTGGTTTGGTTGATGCCATTTTATTTGATTCACAACAATCATCACCGGCGCACTATTATTGGGGCGGCGATTTTGGTGATAACTGTATGGCTAACTTCAATACTTGGTTGAGTGAAAACTATACTGCCAGTGAGTTATTTACCATGTTAGAGTTAAATCCAGGCGAGGATATTAACGATTTCCACTATGGTACGTATTTAAAAGGTAAAGGTTATACCTCAGCAAGTTATGAAGCAGAAACCGTTGAAGTGCCTAATGACATCCCGTTGAGTGATGTCTATCGTCATTTCTTACAAGATTGGAATAACGAGTATCTAGCAGAATTAGTTCGCTATACCGATGAGATAGCTGAACAAAAAGGTTATCCTTATCAAGAAGGTGTTGGGTATATTGAAGTAGGGACGAGTTCTCCTTTATTAGACCCATATTGGAATGGTATTCGTATGCCATTTAATGATGAATTTGATTTCTATGTACAGGAATTTAATCATCGTGCCGACGAACTCAACGTCAGTAGTGATGTAATGCTGATGTATAAGTTGGCTGAAGCCATTGATAAACCGTTAGCGTTAACCGCGCAACCTTATCCTGATTGGCGATACATGGTTAATAATCCAGATTCTGTCGATCTAGTAAATTCATGGATAGCTCAAGCCTATGGTAATGGTGCTACCTTTATGACACCAGAGCACATGTGGACTTATGCCCCAGGTGAAACTGATCGATATTATGATCCCGTCGCTGGTGACTATGATTATATCTATGAGTGGATAGGTGAAAAATCATTCTTCCTTGATGGTTTTGAGTCGGTTGCTAAAGTTGGTTTAGTCTACAGTCACAATGCTTATCGTCAAAGTCAGTATGATGAACTTGATGTTTTTGAAGCTGCAGCAGGTTTAATGGAACAGAATATTCCATATAAACTAATCGTTGCTGGTGATGATTGGTGGCCAAAAAGCTTAACTGATGCCGATCAATCGGCGGCGATGGATCAGTATGATGTTATTGTTAAAACTAACTTTAACGGCATCCCACTTGATAACGAACAAGCAACTAAACTAGCCTCTTATGGTAGTAAAGTTGTGACGTGGCCTGATGTCACCTCAATTAATAGCTTATTACCGAGTGAAATGTCGGTTTCTGCAGCTAACGTGGCATTGTTCCCAAGAGAAAACCCTAACTTGGCTTCAATGGACAACGCGCCAAGAGTTATGCATATAGTTAACCGTGATTTTAATTCCGGTACTAAACGCATGAATGCTAAAAACAACTTCACTGTTACCATCAAAGACAGTTTGTATAGTAACGTCAGTGCAGGTTTCGTTGGTGCAGCGTATAGCCAAGCAGGTCAAGAACCCGTTTATTTAGAGGTTAGTTATAGTAATGGTGTAACTACCGTATCAGTACCTAACTTAAACAACTGGGGTATCTTAGAGCTTTATACTAAGCCGGGTTATCCGTGTGTAGATACACCTGATGTTTGTCGAACTATTGAAAAAGAAAGCCGAATAGAAAACCTTGAAGTCAATGATAACCCTGATGGAACGGGTGAAGTTTTTCTTGATGGCTCAGGTGGTGATGACACTGAACAAATACATCGTTTTGAACAAAATTGGGCTTGGGGCGCGTATTCAGCGGGTGCACAAATTACCCAAAATACTCAGTGGACTGGGGTAATTCAGTTCCAACAAGGCGCTAAAGCAGGGTCAAGAATATACACTCGTTTCGATGAAACTACCGAACTTAGCGTAACGTCTAAGGCTAATGTTTCTAGTTATAGTGTTGATATGTCAGGCGATGATGCGGGGATTGTGCTAAATATCGCAAGTTCACCGGCGCAAGACTGGGCTATATTGCTCAGAGATGATAGTGGTTGGTGGCAATCGTCTGCTATTGGCATTGAAGCATTAGGTTGGTCGACAGAAATAGTCACGACACACCAGTTAAATGGCTTAACGTGGACAGCATTAGATGCTAGCAGTGCTGGTGTTATTGATATGGATGAAGTTGATGCCGGTGGTGAAGCGCCTATTGCTCTTGGTGCGCCAGGTGTACCAGACCTTAGAGTTGTTGAAGGTATTGGTGTCATTGCCTTAGAAGATAGTAATTCGGTTATGTCGATCAGAGGCATTGGTGTTGCGAACGGCTTCTTCTTCCCACATGGTACAGAGCCAGTATTAGATAGCGACAACGACGGCTATAGCGACGACGAAGAACTCGCAGTCAATAGTGATCCGTTTGATGCTGCTTCAACGCCAATCAACTTCGATGGTGATGCTTGTCTAAATGCTGATGATGAGTTTCCAAGAGATGCAACCAGAGGTTGTGAAGTTGTGGTAGTAGACACAGATGGTGACACTTATAGTGATGCAGATGAAATCGCTGTCAATAGTGATCCGTATGATGCCGCTTCAACGCCAATCAACTTTGATGGTGATGCTTGTCTAAATATAGACGATGCCTTCCCAAGAGATGCAACTAGAGGTTGTGAAGATGAAACCTTAGACACTGATGGCGACACTTATAGTGACGAAGATGAACTTGCGGTTGATAGTGATCCGTTTGATCCAGCTTCAACACCAATCAACTATGATGGTGATGCTTGTCTTAATGTCGATGATGCATTCCCTCGCGATGCCACTAGAGGTTGTCCGGTTGTTGTCGTAGACAGTGATGGTGATACTTATAGTGATAGCGATGAAATTGCAGTCGATAGTGATCCGTATGACCCTGCTTCAACACCAATTAACTTTGATGGTGATGCGTGTCTAAATGAAGCTGATGCTTTCCCTAGAGATGCTACTGAATGTTTAGATTTTGATAATGACGGTTTAGGTGATAATGCCGACCTTGATGATGACAATGATAACTTCAGTGATGTGGTTGAAGGTGAAGCGAATAGTAACCCTAATGATGCTAATGAAACACCATACACTATCGATACTGATGGAGACTCTTATTCTAACGGAGCAGAAATCGATGTAGATAGCGATCATTTAAATGCAGCTTCAACACCAATCAATTTTGATGGTGATGCCTGTGACAATGATTCGGATGCGTTCCCTAGGGATGCAACTAGAGGTTGTAATGTAGATTCAACTTTAGTCACTATCACTGAAACCTTTGATGACTCTGTTATACCAGGTCAAATGTATAACCTAGATAATAGAAACGCAGGTAATGAATATGCAGGTCGTTTCTCTAGTGGTTGGGCTTGGGGTGGTTTCACCTCGGGTAATACCATCACCCATAATACAAATTGGGGTGGTATTGTTCAGTTCCAAGGTGGTGCAAAAGCTGGTTCAAGAATTTATACACGCTTTGATACTACGAGTGCAATGAATACTGGTGGTAACAGCAATGTACCTTCAATCAGTGCAAACCTAAGTGATCCATCTGCGCAGTTAATGTTGAGTATCTCTCAATCGCCAGCGCAGAATATTGCGATGTTAGTACGTACGCAAAGTGGTTGGTGGCAATCATCAAGCATTAGTTTATCGGCACAAGGCTGGAATGGTAACGGCGTTGACAAAAACGTTGCTATTAGTAGTCTTACTTGGCGTAAGCTAAACGACAACAATGCTGCGGTTATTGATATGGATAACGTAAATCAAGGTGGTGAATCAAGAACGCCAAGTCCAACTGGCTCTGCTACTACGATTGATTTACAGACGGTAACTGGTTTTGGCATTATTTCTTTGCAAAACCGTAACACTGTACTTTCTATCAATAAAATTGGTTTAGGTAATGTTGCAGTAACAGCGCTTTAATTGGAGCTATTGCATAAATAGCAAATTAAGAAAAAGCGAATGAAAACTAAACAAGGCACTAGTTTTGGACTAGTGCCTTTTTTATCGATTAAAAAAGACAAATATTAACTTATAAAGCAAAAAAACTGTTTACAGTTTTATAAACAGCTGATAAATTAATATTTTGTAGATTGTTAACAATAATTAAGCGGTTTGTTTAAATACAGCAGCTTTACATATTTCACTCATTGGTAGTAACAACATGACAACATGCACCGAAGTCGCGACAAATGTGGATTCTTATAATAATCGCCTGTCGAAAATAACTAAATTTAATTATGGTATGGGGGATTTTGGTAATAATATTGTTTGGCAAATGATGGCAATGTTCCTACCTTTCTATTATACCGACGTTTATGGTTTAGACCCTATTCATGCCGCCACCATGTTCTTAGTGTTAAGAGTGGTTGATGCTATTACCGATCCTTTGGTTGGCATGTGGGTCGATCGTACTCGAACTAAATATGGTACTTGTCGGCCTTTTATTTTATTTGGTACCATTCCATTGGCAATTTCCTTTGTAATGCTTTTCTTCGTGCCTCCAGTCGATGAATCTGGCAAGTTAATATACGCTTATACATGTTATATCTTAGTAACGCTAAGTTATACCATGGTCAATGTACCCTTTTCGGCAATGGCAGGCTTTTTATCAAAAGATTCCGATGAGCGCACATCGTTACAATCATATCGTTTTGGTTTAGGTATGATAGCGGGAGTATTTGTTGCAGCGACTACGTTAAACCTTGTTGAGTTTTTAGGTGGTGGCGACCAACAAAGAGGTTATTTACTAACAGCGATAATTTTCGCTATGCTTATTTCTGCGTGTTTATATTATTGCTTTTTTACTGTGAAAGAACGTTACCCTATGGCTGAGTTACCTCAGGGTGAAAAAACCACTTTAGTCGACCTTTTTACTGATATAAAAACAGCTTTTACTAACAATCAATTACTGGTTTTATTTGTTGCTAACATAATCTTCTTTGTCACCCTAACGCTCAAAGGCACAACTACCATCTATTATGTGGTTAATGTCTTGAACACTGAAGATGAATTGACTCACTTTATGACTTTGGGCTCGATAGGTGCAGTAGCAGGGGCAGCCCTTTCTGCTTGGTTGTGGTCTCGTTTTGATAAGGTCAGCGCCTATAAAATTTTAATGTTTACTTGTGCCGGACTTAGCGCTATTCCCTATTGGTTACCTCCTTCTGCTTATGTCACTATTTTAGTGCTAGGTGTTATCGCGACGTT
Source organism: Colwelliaceae bacterium MEBiC 14330 (assembly GCA_040779365.1). Lineage (GTDB taxonomy): Bacteria > Pseudomonadota > Gammaproteobacteria > Enterobacterales > Alteromonadaceae > Colwellia. The sequence goes on along the minus strand of JBFONR010000018.1, from coordinate 37,989 downwards.
TTTGTGGATGAGCATGATACCTTTGATTTGGAGCATGTTGAGCGATGTAGTCGATTACCAGTTGAGCCTGAGTGGAAAGGATATGTCAGGACTATTTTTTGCTTTATTTTTATTTAGCTTAAAAGTGGGCTTAGGTTTTGGAACCGCAATTGTTTTATGGATACTCGGTATTACAGGTTATGACGCTGATGCTGATGTACAACTCGCTGAGGTTATAGATAGTATCAACTTTATCAGTACCTTGTTACCTGCCTTACTTTTTGTATTCGCCGGTATTGTTATGCTTTTTTATACTTTAGATAGCGCCAGGCGAGCTGAAATCCGTAAGAAATTATATCGTTAGTCTGCGTCTTTTGTAGTTAAGTAACAGCTAATAATTATCAAGACGACAACTTTTTGGAGTAGAAAAATGGCAAAGTTAAGTGCAGCAATGCAACGTCATCAAATTGATGACAGTGAGAATGAGTTATATACCCGATTTCGTTATCAAGCAGCCTCAGGGTTAGGTTATGAAAAAGGCGTTAACCGAAGAGATCCAAGTACCATCATTAAAGTGAATGAAAAATATTATATTTGGTATACCCGAAATGAGAGTGAAAGCTCAAGTTGGTTAGATGCCGATATTTGGTATGCAACAAGTGATAATGGCGTTGATTGGCAAGAGCAAGGCCCGGCGGTCACTAGAGGTGAAAAGGGCGCATGGGACGAATATAGTGTCTTCACTACGGAAATATTGGTGGCAGAAGGAAAGTATTACCTATGTTATCAAGCGAAACGTAATAATGATCCATTGAATGTAGTCGGTATGGCTTGGGCAAAGAATCCTGAAGGCCCTTGGACAAAATTGGCCGAGCCAATATTAGCCCCCGCTCGAGATGGTAAACTAATAAACCCTCAAGAACATGGTGATTCCAACTGGGGGGCAGCGTTAGAAATGGGCTCTTGGGATAGTGGTGCCATTCATGATCCAGGTATTATTAAATTTAATGGCCAATATTATTTGTATTATAAGGGACATGCCATTGGCGAAAAAATGTTTACCGACTCTAAGTGGGGTGTGGCCATAGCCGATCACCCAGAAGGGCCTTATATTAAACATGAGTCTAATCCAGTATCTAATAGCGGTCATGAAACTTGGGTCTTCCCTTGGAAAAAGGGAATAGCGGCAATTGTTGACTGGGCTGGTCCAGAAAAAGGAACGATTCAATATTCTGAAAACGGTATTGATTTTCATGTGGTTACTACGCTGGAAGATATTCCCCCTGCAGGTGGCGCCTATGTTGCTGATAAGTTTCTTGATAATGGTGATGGCCAAGGTTTTTCATGGGGATTGGCTCACTATGGCGCCTCAGACTGGTCATTCTTAGTCGGCTTTACTTGTGATTTAACGCGTCAAGGCGAGAAAGATTTAGGCTGGCACAATTTCCCACATTACAGCAGCATTCGTGATGTGATGAAAGACCCTGAACGATTTGGCATTAGCAGAGAGAGCTTATTTAAACAAAAGTAGTGGTGAAACTAATCATTGGCTGTTGTTTACCCTAATAAGAAAAATAACCTTAATCTTTGTCATATTAAGGTTATTTTTGTCGTCATAGTTTAATAAAACTAATTAGATTATCTCAGTCGAATAGACGCATGAGTTTATTCTATTGTTGATATTACCAGCAATTCAACATAGTGGTTAGCGAATAAACTCGATAATGAGTAAACACCGTTAACACCAGCCGATATCCGCTTTAACATAATCAATAACAACATATTTAGTGTTAGAGAATACGCTAAAAGGTGTTGTAAACTTTATTAGGAAGTTTTTATGTCAACAATAGATTTATTTGATTCAATACCCTTGGGAGTGCTTACTGGCAGTGACGCCCATTGCCTGTATAACATTGCTAAAAGGCATCAATTTGCTATTCCAGCAGTTAACATAAGTAATAGCTCAACACTTAATTCTGCCTTGTCAGCGGCAAGTCATGCCAATATGCCAATAATCATTCAATTTTCTAGTGGTGGTGCTGCCGCTTTTATCGGTAAAAATGTTGGTTTATCTGCTATCGATGCTGCTATAGAAGGGGCAATTGCCGGTGCTCGTTATGTTCACCAGGTCGCAAGCGCCTACGGAGTTAGGGTTATTTTGCATACAGATCATGCCAATAGAAAGTTATTGCCATGGATTGATGGTTTATTAGCTGCGGGTAAAAAATTTTTCACAGAGTCGGGTAAGCCTTTATTTAGCTCACACATGATTGATTTATCAGAAGAGCCATTAACTGACAATATCATCACCTGCACTGAGTACCTAAAAAGCATCCATGCTTTAGACATGTCGCTGGAAATAGAGTTGGGTTGTACTGGCGGTGAAGAAGATGGTATTGATAATAGTCACCTTGATGACAGCGCTTTATATACTCAGCCTGAGGATGTCGCTTATGCTTATCAAGCACTCATCGAAATTAGTCCTTATTTCACAATTGCTGCTTCTTTTGGCAATGTACACGGTGTTTATAAGCCCGGTAATGTTAAGTTAACGCCAATTATTTTAAAAAACTCTCAGCAGTACGTCGCTAATAAATATAATTTAGCTGATAATAGTCTTAATTTTGTTTTTCATGGTGGCTCCGGCTCTACTGTAAATGAAATAAGTGAAGCGATTAGTTATGGAGTGATAAAAATGAATATCGATACCGATACTCAGTGGGCTTATTGGCAAGGAGTTAATCAATTTAGTAAAACAAATAGTGACTACTTACAAAGTCAAATAGGTAACCCTGACGGCGATGACAAGCCGAATAAAAAGTATTATGACCCACGTCAATGGTGTTATGCAGCCGAGGTATCAATGTCTGATAGACTGTTACAGGCTTATCGAGATCTTCAGTGTATCTAAATTATTATGTTAATAATTGAAAAAATTCGGCGTTACTTTGGCTTAGCCAATTAAGAGAGTCGATTTAATTGACTCTCTTTTTAGTGAAAACTAATTAATTTTCAAGTGTTGGTAGCATAGCAACCCCTGAATCTATTGCGGCTTTTGCAACAGCACTGGCGACCCGTTCACACAATCTAGGGTCCATTGGCTTGGGAATAATATATTGTCGACCAAAGCTTAGCTCTGTCTCGCCAGATGCGCTTAGTACTTCCTGTGGCACAGGTTCTTTTGCAATAGCGCTAATGGCATATACTGCGGCAATTTTCATCTCGTCGTTAATCGTTCTGGCTCTGACATCTAATGCGCCACGGAAAATGAACGGAAAACACAAAACATTATTTACTTGGTTGGGGTAATCTGAGCGCCCTGTAGCAATAATTAACTCATCATTGACTGCTAAGGCAAGTTCAGGCTTTATTTCTGGATCTGGATTAGAACAGGCAAAGACAATCGGCTTTTCAGCCATGGTTGCCAGTAATTCAGCGCTCAATAAATTAGGGCCAGAGACACCGATAAAAATATCAGCGCCATTGATAGCGTCAGCTAAGGTACGTAAATCGGTATTATTGGCAAATAGTTTTTTATATTCATTTAAGTCATCGCGACGAGTATGAATAACGCCTTTAGTATCGAGCATGTATATTTTTTCTCGTTGTGCGCCACACTTTATCAGTAGCTCCATACAAGCTATAGCGGCGGCACCAGCCCCTAAACAGACAATTTTAGCTTGTTTGATATCTTTGCCTTGAATTTCTAACGCATTAATAAGCCCTGCAGCGGTAACAATGGCCGTACCGTGCTGATCATCGTGAAAAATTGGGATTTTACAACGCTCTTTTAACGCTTTTTCAATCACAAAGCATTCGGGCGCTTTAATATCTTCAAGGTTGATACCGCCAAAACTATCAGCAATATTGGCGACAGTATTAACAAAATCTTCTACCGTTTTATGTTTGACTTGAATATCGAATGAATCAATATTGGCAAAGCGTTTAAAAAGCAGTGCTTTGCCTTCCATGACAGGTTTTGAAGCCATAGGACCAAGATTGCCTAAACCTAACACGGCGCTACCATCACTGATCACTGCGACTGTGTTTCCTTTACTGGTATATTTATAGACAAGGTCAGGGGTTTTGGCTATTTCTCTACAGGGTTCTGCAACCCCAGGGCTGTAGGCGAGTGATAAGTCTTCGCTCGTCTCGGCGGGTGTGGTAATCGCAATAGAAATTTTACCGGGCTTGGGGTATGCGTGGTAATCAAGTGCCTGCTGACGTTTATCTTTCATGTTTATTTCCATAGGGTTAATTTTTGGCTGAATTACACTCTTTCTTCTTCGTTTAAGAGTCATTTTAAAAATCAAATAAAATATTTTTTCAGCATGCATGTAGGTAATGAGGACAACATACTTGTTACCCTGAAAATTGTCAACAATTGACTATTTTCATTTTTTACTATAGGTTAGTGTGGTTAATGTTAAATGAGATCATTGGTTTTTAACGCCACACTATATTAATAGCGCCAAATGGCTCTTTATGATCGCGACTTAATTGAAATTTTACCTCTTGAGGTGAGCATATTATTATGGTCAATATAGCTAAAATAATGTCTATACACATGACACTTGCTTATTTCCGTTGATCTGTGATGCAAATACTTTTTATCTGATTGACATGGCTTAGCTAACAATTACTAACCGACGAGTAGTGTTTTTTATGTATCAAAAGAACAAATTAACGATTATCTGTTCCAGTTTATTGCTGCCGCTTTTTTTATTATTTTTGAGTCCGCTCAACGCTGCTGAGCAAAAACCTTTTTTATCGGCATCAGATGTATTATTTACTCAACCTTTATTTGAAGAGCTGAGCAGTAAAAATCATGGCAAATATAGCAAATACCAAGTAGATACTACTATGTGGGGTTTCCTGCCACCAACGTTTGCTGACTTTAACGCTCAGCAGGGCTTTGAACAAAGTATGCAAACTTATGTGGCGGGTGTTTTAGCGCATCAGGAAGCTAAGGTTAATTGGGTGTCACGAATTGAGTGGGATGTTATCTGGCAAGGGATGACGAGCAAGTACCCAGATAATTATCAATCAGCGATGGTTAAAAGACTCGATGGCTCACCTTTGGAAATTCAATGGTTCCCAGGTCACTTTTACTTTTCTACGCATGCGCCTTTATTTCGTGATTATATTGAATGGCAAATCGAAGAGGTCGCCTTTTATGGTGATTTAACAGCACCTGATTCTGTTGATGCGCTATTGTTTGATTCTCAACATACTTCTCCTGCGCAATATCATTTAGGTGGTGGCTTTGGTGAGGATAGTCAGCATAATTTTACCCTTTGGCTGAGAGATAAATTTTCTTTAGCAGAACTTGTTGCCATGGGAATTAGTGATATTAATGCATTTCATTATGGCAGCTATTTAAAATCTTTAGGTTATACCGTTGAGACATACGAAGCGGCAATTAACCATGGTGAACAGATTCCATTAGCCGAGCTTTTTCAATTGTTTTTACTCGAATGGAATAATGACTATCTTGCACAATTGGTGACCTTTGCTGATAAGCTAGCACAAGAGAAAGGTTATCTTAAAAAAAGCAATGGTGATTATATCGAGGTAGGCACAAGCTCACCTATCCTAGATCCGTATTTTAAAGGGATTCGTTTTGCGCCGATAAATGAGTTTGACTTTTATGTGCAAGAGTTTAACCACCAAGCGCCATCAGAGGTCATCAGTAGCGATGTCATGTTAATGTATAAAATAGCTGAAGTCTTAGAAAAGCCATTAGCGCTCACTGGTCAGCCCTACCCTGATTGGAATTATATGGTTGATAATCCACAGGCAACTGATTTAGTAAGAGCATGGATAGCTCAAGCATATGCTAATGGTGCAGTATTTATGGCACCTGAGCATATGTGGTCATATAATAATAAAGCGCAGCGCTATTATGAAAGCCAAAGTGGTGATTATGATTATATTTACCGATGGATTGCCGATAACAAATACTTATTTGATAATTTTAAATCAGTGGCCAAAGTCGGACTAGTATATAGTCATAGCGCTTATCGTAAAAGTGAATATAATCAGTTAGATGTGTTTTCTGCGGCGGCGGGGCTAATGGAAAACAACATCCCTTATAAACTGCTGGTAGCAGGTGACGACTGGTGGCCTAAATATCTTACCGACGCTGATCAGATAAATCAGATTAATCATTACCAGGTAATTGTGCAAACCCAATTTAATGGTTACCCCTTAGATGAAAGTCAAAAAGCTGTACTTGATGCTAATGCTGCTAAGCTGGTGACTTGGCCAGACTTAACAGCATTGCAAAAATTATTAGCCACTGAAATCTCGGTAAGTACAAAGGGCGTTGCCAGTTTTCCTCGAGTAAATGTTACTTTTCCTCATGAAAACCCACCTCATATTATTCACCTTGTTAATCGTGATTTTGATAAACAGTCGGCGTCAATTAATGCTAAGCATAACTTGGTGGTAACTGTAGCAGATAGTCTGTTTGGCCAAGCGATGACGGCTGCTCGTTATAACCAAGCCGGTCAAGAACCCGTGAATTTATCAGTAAGCAACAATAATGGCATGACGACAATTAATGTGCCCAGATTAGACAATTGGGGAGTGATTGAATTATTTAGTCATCAAGCAATGCCAAGTAAAGCTGAATTGAGTTCCAATGTTCAAAGTTCACAAATTGATGATGAGCCATTAACGACTTCTGCTATACCCAAGGACGTTGATACTAGCCCTGAAAAGTCAACGAAAAAGGCGGGTAGCTTTATGTTTTGGCACTTGCTCTTACTGACATTGATATTAACAACTCGGGTGTTTAGAAAGTAGATAAAGCAAGTGGTAGCACGCTGCTCATTGTTTGTGTGGTTATGCCCATGACAGGCACGCAACAACTTAAACGAAAAAAGCATCCGAAGACGCTTTAATTTTTGTCACAGTAGTAAGGTTTATACCTTTACTTTATGTTACTTTTCAGTGCTTTAACTGCAGAGTTTAGATCTTTGTTTTTCAACGCATCTAAGATGGCTTTATGTTCATTATAACAGTCTTGCGCACTCGTAAGACGCTTATAATTCATGCGCATACGATATATAAAGGGTTGCCATAAATTAACTAAGTCATCACCACCAGCTTTTTTGACAAAAAAGCGATGAAAGGCCATATCTATTTCTGTTACGGAATAATAATCTTCTTCGATGAATGCTTGGTTAAGTTTGTTAAGTATTTCATCTAAGTTGTCAAAATCTTTATCGTCGAGTTGATTGATCACTAATTTAAGTGCAAAGGTTTCAATATTAACTCGTGTTTTTATCATTAAAGGTTGCAGTTCTTCTTTTGGAGACGAGTTGACAGAAACACCACAATTATTTTTTGAAACCAATAAGCCTTCTTTACTTAACTGTAATAAAACATCTCTGATAGGGCCTCTAGATACCCCAAATCGTTTCGCTAACTCTTGTTCCTTCAATTTAGTGTTTTCTATTAAGACACCATTAATGATATCAGCACGTAGCTGTTGAGCAATTTGATCTCTTACTGAAACAATAACGGTAGAATCCAGCATGTTCTTTTTTCCTAATATCTTATTTATAGCTTTAAGTTATGATAATTTTATTGATAAAGAATCATAACTATTATAGCGACAATGGTAGACTGTTAACAATGATTATTGTTGAATCTGTTGAAATTAAACTATTATTTGAAGGTTTAAGACTATCAAACTTACTATTGGTTCGCTAAAAAAGCTATAAGTATCAGTAAATATCGCACAATGCAACTGCTGGTTGACAAGATTCTAAGTCGGCTTGGTAGTCTGCAACCACTAAAATTTTTATGCTTGCTACTCAAATACAGTGATGGAGTCAATCAAATGATATTAGCAGATAAAATTGTTAAGTTACGAAAACAATTAGCTTGGTCGCAAGAAGAGTTAGCGATGAAAATGGAGGTATCGAGACAGTCGGTATCAAAATGGGAGAGTGGTAACAGCATTCCAGATTTAAAAAAAATAATTACTTTAGCGGAAATCTTTGAAGTTTCTACCGACTTCTTATTAAAAGATGACTGTGAAACCTTGCAAGCAAAAGTGCACAGTGATGAGCCGAGCTTTGCCCAAATAAGCTTGGAGCAAGCATTAACTTATGTTGACGCTAAACTTGCAGCCTCTGCGTTAATTACTAAAGGTGTCTTATTGTGTGTTTGTTCGGCAATACCATTATTTTTCTTATTTGCAATGGCACAAACAAACCGCTTAGGTATCAGTGAAGATTTGGCAACTGGGCTGGGTATATTAAGTATCTTAATTTCAGTTGCTCTAGCCACGAGTTTTTTTATAAAGACTAATCAATATCAAGCTAAAACCAGTAAGATAGATAAGCAAAAATTTGAACTTGCTTATGGCGTGCATAGCGTATTTCAAGATAAATTAGAAAAATTGAGACCAAGTTATAATTTCAAGTTATCTATCTCGATATTTCTATTTATTATAAGTTCCTTCCCATTAATATTTATTGGTTTACTTTTTAATGGCTCTGAAATCGCAATGATGATGCTCATTGTCATGTTTATCTTGATTGCTATAGGCCTTTATATTTTATTACCAGTTGCTGCTAAATTTGAGGCGATCAATACTATTTTAAAAGATCAGCATGATAGAGATGAAAATCAACGTAACGAACGAGCCAAAAAGCTTGCTGGTTTTTATTGGCCGTTATTAATCGCAATATTTCTAGGCTGGAGTTTATGGACTATGGACTGGGGCACAACCTGGATTATTTGGCCTGTCGGTGCGGTGTTATTTGCTGCCTTGGTAGGGTTAATGGAATTATTTGAAAAAGAGCCTTAAGCCTTGAAAGTAATGTCAAGTATATCTGTATCAAGATAGTGCGCTTATTATGTTGCAAGCACAACATATCCTGCTCAATAGTTAATTTATTGAGCAAAGAGCTTGCATCAATCCTTATGATAATCGATTAAGCCTGTTAAGGCTTGGTTAGCAAAGTAACATTAATGGATAAGAGTTAAATTATGAAAAGTTTGTTGAACACGCGAGAGTTTGCTGGCCAAGTTTTGCTTTTGCTGATCAGTTTAACGATGAGCCCTGTAGCCATAGCTAAAACAGTAGCAAATGAGTCAAATGATTGGGGTAAATATTTTAAAAAGTATCAAGCACAAGGGACAATTGTGGTGCTTGATAAACGTGATAATCAAGAGAAAAGCTTAGTATATAATGAGCAACGCGCACAACGGCGTTATTCTCCGGCCTCTACCTATAAGATCCCACATTCCCTTTTTGCGCTCGATGCCGATCTGGTAAAAGATGAATTTCAAGTGTTTCCATGGGATGGCATTGAACGAAGTTACCCTCCACATAATCAGGATCAAAACTTGCGCTCAGCCATGCGTAATTCAGCCGTTTGGGTCTATGATCTTTTTGCTAAACAATTAGGCGATAACGTCGCGAGTAACTATTTGAAAAAAATAGCCTATGGTAATGCTGATATTAGCACCGAGACCGGTAGTTATTGGATTGATGGTAAGTTAGCTATCTCTGCTTATGAGCAAATAACGTTTTTACAACGCCTTTATCGAAATACACTGCCCTTTAAACTAGCACATCAATTACTTATTAAAGATATTATGGTGGTCGAAGCTCAACCTCAATGGCTTTTACGCGCTAAAACTGGTTGGCAAGGGCGCTATGGTTGGTGGGTCGGTTGGGTCGAATGGCCAACAGGACCAGTGTTTTTTGCCTTAAATATTGATACGCCAAACAAAATGAAAGATCTCTATAAAAGGCAGGCCATAGTGCGTGACATTCTACATTCACTCAATGCTTTACCAAATAAATAAAAATTATATGCTTACCGGATAATTAGGGTTCAGTTAAGGCAGAAAAGGAGAGCTAAAGCTCTCCTTTATTGATTGAATTTATGCCATGATTTTTAGTGAGCTAGTCTGGTTACGCTTAACTGCTTTTAAGCGGCTTTAACTGAAACTGTTTGAATTTTTTTAGATATTGCCAAACAATCAAGACCGCTAAAATAATAGCCGACGCAGAGTAGAGCAGTGAGGTCATTTCATCATGGTGTCCATGGCTTACCGCAATGGTAATATCAAAATAGGCTAATAACCAATCAAGCGCTAAGCCCATGATTAAGGCGGTAATGATAACGCCGGTTAAGTAACCGATTAATGATTTTAAACCTAGCTCGCTTCTCACCACCATCAAGGTAGCAATATTGGTTGCAGGGCCAGTAAGCATAAAGACTAAAGCCGCACCCGGTGAGATGCCTGATAACATTAAACCAGCAGCCACTGGTGTTGAGGCTGTGGCACAAATATACATAGGTATTGAGATCAGTACCACTAATAACATGGCAAGCACACCACTACCGTATTCACTTAACAAAGACGATGGTACAAAAGTTTGAATAAGGGCCGCGAAGAATAAACCGACCAACAACCAGCCCATAAAATCAGTTAATAACTTACCGTAGCCGTATTGCACAACCGCTTTTGTTTTCGCCCAAGGGCTTAAAGGCGTCACTTTTTTACCAGCGCAACAGCTTTTGGTGACGGTTTCTTGTCTTGGTGGTGTTTCAACGTCCCAGAGCCTAACGAGAAGGCCAGCAATTACCGCTGAAACAATAGCAGCTATTGGTCTAGCGATCGCCATAACAGGTCCCATTAAGGCATAGGTAACACCAATAGAGTCAACGCCCGTTTCTGGTGTCGCTACCATAAAGCTGGCAGTGCTCGCCTTACTGGCACCTGCACGGCGAATACCCATGGCTGTTGGAATGACAGAACAAGAACATAATGGTATCGGTGTACCTATGACTGCCGCGGTAACCACGGAGCTGTTTTTTCCTAAGTATTTAGTGATGACATTATCAGGAATAAGTAAGCGTATTATGCCTGCTAGTAACAGACCAAGCAGCAGGTAGGGCGCTGATTCAGTAAATAACAGGATAAAGTTATTAATGAATTCTATCATGATTAAACCTCTTCGTTGTCATTATCAAGAGCATCAATAATGCTACATAATTCTGCACTTTCATTACCACCACAGCAAGCATCGCTTAATTTATGCAGGGCGGTTAATATGTGTTGTAATTCAGATATCTTCTCTTCGACTTCGTTAATTTTTTCTGCGGTTATTTTTTTTGCATCGGCACAAATATGTGCTGGTCTATCAGAGCGAATCGATAAAAATACTTCCACTTCTTCTAAGCTAAAGCCCATATCTCGACAGCGCTTAATAAATTTAGCACTATCTAAATCAGCATTGTTATAGATACGATAATTACTTTCGCTACGGTTATTGACCTTAATTAACCCTTGCTTCTCATAAAAGCGTAACGTATGGGCAGAAAGTCCCGATTTTTTTGCTAACTCGCCAATCTTCATTATGCAAATTTCCAGATGATGACTTGATGATATTAAGTATAGACTTTAGAGTAGACTCTAAGGTCAATAAGTATTTACAATAAAGTAAAAGTTTTCTTTGGACATTAACAAGGCAATGACCAGTCAATGGTACGGTAAATTATTAGCAACCAGACAATCGTTTTTATGCGGTAAAGCAACTTATTTGATTACGTCCATCCTCTTTGGCCTGATATAAAGCGTTATCCGCTTCAATAATATAGTCAGATAAAATCTTGCCACTGCTGGTGACAAAAGTAACACCAAAACTGGCGGTGATGGGGGAGTCCATCCCTAATTTACTGGCATTGACATCGGTTAATCCTGCTCTTATTTCATTGAGTTTTGCTTTAATGGCTTGTTGCTCTTGTGCAGAGATAACAAGGAGAAACTCTTCGCCGCCCATGCGACAAAAAACATCAGCGTCAGTGAGGTATTTTTGAGTTGTTTTTACCGTCAGTTTTATTACTTTATCCCCTATGGCATGACCGTAGGTATCATTAATTTTTTTAAAGAAATCAAGGTCCATTATGACGATGGCACAAGCACCGCTTTGCGAACTGTTGATGAAGTGCTTAAAGCTCTTATCTGCTTGGATCATACCGTGACGCCGGTTACTTATCCCGGTTAAACCATCTATATTGGCGAGCACATTAATTTTTTTAAGCAAAAGCATTAACCAAATAAATAAGCCGATTAAGAACAAACAAAAAATAGACAGGATCAATAGATATTGGTCTTTTGCTGCAATTAATTGTTTATTGAAATCTATTTCTTCTTTTTGAATAATATTGTCTTCAGCAAGGGCTTCGACGACCTTACTTTGCTCTTCTACATGAGCCGCCTTGTTAGCACGTGCTATTCTTCTACCGATGTGTTCATCGGTTGCTGGCGCAGTTATATTTGCGATCATGCTTTTTGTTGTTTGATATAAAGCGTCGATATTTCTACTTTTATAGAGCATATCTATCTTAATGTTATCTATCTGAAACTTTAGGAAGATATTATCTGCTTTAATATTTTGCTCAATTTCAGCGACTAAACGACCGGCTTCTGCAAAGTCACCCTGTTCAATTAACGCTCTTGCTAGAATGACCTTGGTATTATCAATGCTTTGTTGTGATTGAGCCGTGTTCTGAGAAAGTATTTTTTGAGTGAATTCTATTGTTTCGTCGTATTTTTTTAATTGAAAAGTAATGGCTGCTAGCGAATATAAAGTACTCAAACGTCTACTTTTGGCTAACGGTAATTTGGTTTGCTGTAATAAATCACTCAATAAATTATAGGCTTGCAGTTGCTTGCCTTGCTGAATTAACCAATTCGCTTTAAGTTCAGTCAGTGAAGCATTATAAATTACTGCGTTTGTTGCTTGTGCTGAGTTTGCTAACTCAGTTATCAGCTTTTTACTTTGGGGATCCCTCATAATATTTACTCGAATACGAGTAATATTATATTGCATTTCTAAGGCGAGATAAAACTCCTCAAGGGCTAACCATTGCTTCTGATTTTTAATAGCAATATCAAGGGCAACATCAATAATATTACTATTGAAGAAGCTGTAAAATAAGCTTCGGTAAAAAAAAGCGCTGATAAAGGGATCGTTAAAAGATTCAACTTGTTCTTCAATTGCCTGAAATTGTTTTAACGTGGGTTTTTCTTGAACAAGCTCAATGGTCAGCTCGATTAGCGTTAACCAAATCGCCTTTGTATTAGTGAACGTCGCTAATAATGCTGGCGTTCTTGCTTTGATTTCGGCTAGGCGTGCTAAATCAAATTGGTTAGCAGTAATATTTAAGGTCAGCATCAGCCAACGTAGTTTCTCTTTATTCTGGCCTTGAATTACTTTGGCTTCAAGGTTACGCAGCTTTTCATCAGCTGCTTCAATATCTTGAGCGGCAAGTTGCTCAGCTTGATTTAACTCATCTGTTAATGATTGTGCGCATAGCTTGGTATTAACGCTAATAATTAACAATATTATGGCTATTAATTTGAAAATATAGGTCGCTTTATCTAAAGATAATTTCATCATTAAGAGCGTTACTTATGTTAAAAAAGTGTTCTTAAAGTTAACGTTATATCATTATTGCTGCAAAAATGCATGTGGCGTATCTAAATTTTATTTAAGCATTATCCCTATTAAACAAGGCCTTATATTTTAATTGCTGTGTAATGATAGCGGGATAATTTGCTAGTGTTGAAAGTTGCCTTAATGCTGTCTAGTTGCTAACTATTTAACCGCTATAAAGCAAATAGTTTCTCTTTGTGTTACCAATAATAACAGATGTTACAACAAGTTTAACAAAGCGCTAGCTGCTCTTTACCTCAATCTATTCGCATGTAATAGTGTTTTTTAAGTTGGCTTTATCCTTAAAGTAAGTGAGTTAAGTTCAAATAGAATAAAGCATTTAAAGCGAATAGGCCTGATGCCATTTGAATCAGCTTACTGTGATGAATCAAAGAAAAAACTATGCCTTGTGGAGAAACCCGTGTTACCAGATAAATATACCCTGAAATTAGTGACGCCTCCAGTTGATGACTTTTTACAACTACGAGAATCAGTAGGCTGGGGGCGTTTAGATAAACATCTCGCCAGTGTGAGTTTAAATAATTCCTTATTTCACGTCACAATCTTCATGGGGAAGCAATTGGTTGCTATGGGGCGTGTCGTTGGCGATGATGCGATGTATTTTTATATTCAAGATGTCATTGTTGCACCTACATGCCAAAAACAAGGCTTAGGCGCTGTTGTGATGAACGAAATAGAGGCTTACTTGTTTGAGTCCGCGAAAAAGGGGGCAACTATAGGCTTATTGTCTGCACAGGGTAAGGAAAGCTTCTATGGACATTATGGCTATACTCAGAGACCAAATAGCGTATTAGGTCATGGTATGTGTAAGTTTGTTTAATCTCGTTGAAGGTAATACATCGCGCAGTACAAAGTTTAAGGTAAGGGCGGTACTCAACATGTTGGTTGGGTGAACATACTGAGTACCTTGAAAGGCTTGTTAAGTATTGCTTACTAAGAAAGCACTTACTATGATCAGGTTAAGATTGAACATTAACTTGAAGTCTCCACCTTAGTAATTTTCGGATATATCAGTAGAAATGCTCCTATCATTAAGTATCCAAGGACAATGCCGCTCAAATGTGGCATGTGTAAGCTTGGCGAGTGCAAAATACCAACAGCAGCCATGATACCGCCGACGATTGAAAACCAACCCGCATGTTTAAACTGTGCATCAATTACATTAGCAACAATCGAACCCCATACTAAACCGGTAATAATAGCACCTTGTGATAATGCTTGATGGCCCAGCAAGTGTGCACCTTGTTGTGACATGGCGGCAATCATTGCAGGATCGGTTAAATTAGGTAGGTTTTCTGCGCCAACATCACGTAAAGCGCTCATCATAGAGTTCCACTTAACCATTACAAAGCTGGAAACATGTGGCATCATTGCTAGTATAATGGCAATAATGTGCGATTTTTTTACGCTGGTAGCACTTTGAGATATCAATGATATTGCGACAAAGACCAGAATTGGAGCTGCAGCTGATAGCGGAATAAGGTTACTCAAAAATGCTAATAAACCACATGTCGCTGCCAAGAAAAAGACAATACCAACCGCTAAAATATAACCGCAACGCGCATTCATCCCACGATAAACCGGATGACCAATATAAACCGTTGTCGGGAACGGCGAACCAAAAATTGCGCCAATCATGGTGCCTGCTCCATCCGTTACCTGACAAGCGGCCACTGGGTATTTATCGCCAGCCGCTTCGGCTGATTCAACATTGTTCATGGTTTCAATAAAATTATAAATCTGCACAGGAATTAACACGAGAAATAATTCAAGATGATTGAATAAATGTTGAATACCAATGATAAGATCACCAAAATAAGGGATTGGCGGATTAAAAGCGACTTCTTCAAAGCTGATAGAGGTTTTGCCCATCGCAAGCGCGATAATCGTGCCAACCAATAGAGCGGCCAGACCTGCTGGTAAATTAAACGGCAGTTTAAATTTGCCCACTAAGCCCCAAATTATGATCATCAGTGAGGCAAAGCCGACGATAGGGTTTTCTATAATGCTGGCAAATGAAACACTACCAATAAAAACTAACGCTATGCCGCATAAGGTGCCAAGCATACCAGCACGTGGTGTAACTCTTTTTAAAAACGGGCCGATAATTGCGCCAAACGCTGCGACAATGCCACCAATGAAACCTGCGGCTATACCAACTTGCCAAGCCAGTTCAGCATTTTGAGTTGACCAGTAAATCGGTCCGATGACGCCAAATAAATAAACAAACATCACTGGCGTACTAATACCATAGGGTAATGCCGTGACATCGTTACGACCTGTTTTGGCGGCTAAGCGCCTTGCCATAATGGTATAAACCACGACACCGGCTAAAATTGCAATGGCAGCACCGGGTACAATGCGACCAAAGACAATGTCAGTGGGCATATTAAAAACAAATTTACAGACACCGCTTAATACAATCAGATTAGTTAAGTTGTCGGTAAAAAGCGCCCAAAAAGCGCTAAGATCACTTCGATGAAAAAGTTTATAGGCGTTATTTTCTTTATTCATTGTGCCTCCTAGTAAACACGCAAGTACTACCATTAAAACTTTTGAGCTTGTTAGTTTTATTGGTAGGCCAAGTTAAGTTGTTTGAGTTTAGTTGCTCTGTTAGCTTGTCGCTGATTAAAAGCGCCATACTGCAAGAAGTTGCGCTGCATTATCATCTGCACCTTTAGTACCTAACTTGTTTTTCCAGTATTGATATTCAATACCGACAAATAAGCGTTGTGCTTTTTGACCGAGTACTTCACCTAAATCTAAACGCACTTGTGGTTGGAATAAGATCCAAGATTCTAACTCAGTGCTGCCAAAATTGTTGGTTTGGGTACGGCCATCGATATATTCTAAGTGACCTTCAATGCTCCAGCTGGTAGCACCAATGTTAAATGGATAAGCCCAAGAGAAATCGACCATAAAACTAGACTCTTCATCAACAACGGTAAACACTGCAGAATCGGCACTACCGCCTCCTTGATGAACATAACCAGTAACATCTATTTGCGCAAAAGCAAAACCAGGAAGATCTAAGGCAAAGCGCACACCAGGTAATACCCAAGCACTATTTACTTCAGGGGCAAAGTTAAGGCCAGCAACAACACCGATATCTTTTACTGGGCCAAAGCTAAGATCTTTACCCGTGATAGCGCCTAAGCTGAAGTTAGAGTACCACTCACCATAAATTTCGCTTGAGTCCGTTACAGGAAAGTTGCCATCATTATTTTCAGAATAGCGTGAATAATCCATAAAGAAGAAATTATCACCATATTCCCAACCACCGGCATGTTGAAAGGTAATTATTGTCGTCTCAGCAGTGCCACCAGAGCCCACTCGTTCTAATTCACCTAGCGCTTGCAGTTGAACTTCGGTATTGCCCCAAATTTCTGCCGTTACCATTGGTGCAGCTAAAGCTGTAGATAAGGTAAGTGCCGTCAGTGATGTTTTCATAGTCATATTATCTCTCTTAGTGTCATTTATTTTAAATTGTTATTTTATTTTTAATTTTTTTGAGGCGTCCATGTTTCACAATACTCAGCAACTTGACACTTGTGTCAAGTTGCTATTTACTAAGATACATCAGGTTGTTTTATAAACACAACTAAAAATTAAAACTAAAATAAAAGGTAAAGTCTTTATGACGTTTCAATCATTTAACCCGCCACAACGCACCTTAATGGGACCCGGTCCATCAGATGTAAGCTCACGCGTACTCTCTGCACTCGCTCGACCAACCCTTGGCCATCTTGATCCTTTATTTATTACTATGATGGATGAAGTTAAAGCGTTACTACAATATGCCTTTCAAACAAACAATGAATTCACCATCGCTTTATCAGCTCCCGGCTCTGCAGGTATGGAAGCTTGTTTTGTAAACTTAGTCGAAGCTGGCGATAAAGTCATTGTTTGTCGTAATGGTGTTTTTGGTGATCGTATGATTGAAAATGTCACTCGATTAGGTGCACAAGCCATTATTGTTGACTCTCCTTGGGGGAGGGCAGTAGAAACCGACAAAGTAAAAGCGGCTTTAGAGCAGCATCCAGAGGCAAAATTTTTAGCTTTTGTGCATGCAGAAACCTCGACAGGTGCAGTATCTGATGCACAAGCGCTCTGTCAAATGGCGCAAGCCCATGATTGTTTGACCATTGTTGACGCAGTCACTTCATTAGGCGGCGTAGAATTAAAAGTAGATGAATGGGGTATTGATGCGATTTATTCTGGCACACAAAAATGCTTGTCTTGCGTACCAGGCATTTCACCGATTTCATTTAGTCCTAAGGCTGTCGACGTACTGAAAAATCGTAAAACGCCAATTCAAAGCTGGTTTTTAGATCAAAGCTTAGTTATGGGCTATTGGTCGGGTCAAGGTAAGCGCAGTTACCACCATACTGCTCCGGTAAACTCGTTATATGCCTTACATGAAGCATTAGTTATGTTACATGAGGAAGGGCTTGAAAATAGTTGGGCCCGTCACAGAAAGCATCATCAAGTCTTAGCGAAGGGGCTAAAAGCATTGGCTATTGATTTTATCGTTCCCGAAGCAGAACGTTTACCCCAACTAAATGCTATTTATATTCCAGAGGGTGTTGATGATGCTAAAGTACGTGCTTACCTACTCGATAAATATAACCTAGAAATTGGCGCAGGCTTAGGTGCCTTTGCTGGTAAAGCATGGCGTATTGGCCTGATGGGATATACGGCAAGAAGTGAAAATGTGGCACTGTGTTTAGCGGCATTAAAAGAGGCGTTAAGCCAATAACGACTCTATCAAAATGACCATTTTCAGCGACGACAAAAGATCACTTTTTCGTGGTCTTTTTATATACCTGCTGGCATAAAAAGCGCTTTTATTGGCTCAATTCAAGCTGATCATCGCACTGACATAGCTTAAGCTTGTCAGCGTTGATGATTTACTGAGATTCACCGTACTGATAGTTAAGATGTTAACTTAGCTGTTGTCGCTAAATAGCGGTTAATGATAAGTTAGCACTAGGTTTTTAACTATCAGTTGTCACCCTCAAATGACTCAGAACAAGACGCTATCGATTTATCGTAAACTTAAATGGTTGCCTTTTGGCAAAAAGATATTTTCTCTGGTTGTTAGCCGCGTTGCGCCATACTTTGCCACGATTAATCCGACAATCGTTGAGTTAGTGCCTAACCAGTGCACTTGTATGATTAAAAAGCGTAAAAAAGTGTTTAATCATATAAAAACTGTGCATGTTATTGCGATATGTAATGGTTTAGAAATGGCCATGGGGGTTATGGCAGAGGCGTCGATACCGGCAAACCTTCGTTGGATACCCAAAGGAATGACGGTTGATTATACCGCAAAAGCGGGCAGTGATATTCGCTGTGTCGCCAAAGTTGCGCCAAATGATTGGCAAGTTGGCGATATGCTTGTCAATATCACCGCATACGATGAAAATGATGTGGTGGTGGTCAAGGGCAATATTAAGCTGTGGATATCTGAAAAGCCTAATCGCTAGTGTGTTTGCTAACCTAAACCACAACCTTTAAGTATGATGTCAGTGAGTGAGCTTATCACCTCATCAAAGTCAGTTTCTGCCATCTGCTCCTTACCCAGTCCCGCTAAAATCTGCACATTAAAATCAGCGTAATGCTGCGTTGAACTCCATATTAAAAACAGCAAGTGATAGGGATTAATCGCATTGACTTTTCCTTGCTCTATCCATGTCTGAATAACCGAGATCTTTTCATCTAGCCATTGTTTAAATTCGGTGTGTAAATAGTCTTTAAGAATAGGTGCGCCATGGATAATTTCGCTAGCAAAAATTTTTGAGCCATCAGGGTCATGCTTAGCATGCATAATTTTTTCGTGAATATAAGCGCTCAGTACGGTTTTAGGATCATCATCAATACTTAAGTGATCAAAACTGGTATTCCAACTGGTAATAATTCCATTTAATAATTGCTGATATAGATCGGTTTTATCATCGAAATAATAATGAATATTGGCTCTGGGAATTTTTGCTCGCTCGGCAATACGCTTAATTGATGCACCTTTAAAACCGTGGGTTACAAACTCTGTTTTTGCTGCTGTCAAAATAAGTGCGACATTCTTTTGGCGAACTTGACCAACAGATTCTTTTTTTACCGACACAAATACCTCAAATTTTCATTCACGTAGAAAAATAACTTTATAACAAGTTTTATCGGACAGCTATAGCTTTATGACATATGAAATTAATAAATCAGCGTAATCCAATGTGCTAAGCCAAATAACCGGTATTGTAAAGCAAGCAGCACTATAACTGTGAAAGGTATAGTGCCATTGAGTAAAGCCTGACAACTTAGTTATAGCCAGCAGACTTAACCTACGCCGCGATTATTAAGACAACTGCCTGAACCACTGAAATTAATTTGCCGCTTTTACTTCGGCTCTACTTAAGTGAAGTAAAGGCTCTGTATAGCCACTTGGTTGTACTTTACCTTGAAAAATCAAATCTGACGCAGCTTTAAAAGCAAGGCAATGCTCAAGGTTATCAGCCATATTACGATAACTACTATCATTGGCATTTTGCTTATCAACGACCATCGCCATACGCTTTAATGATTCATTAACTTGTTGCTCATTAATAATGCCGTGATGTAACCAATTACAAACGTGTTGACTTGAAATTCTTAATGTTGCTCTGTCTTCCATACGGGCAATATTGTTAATATCGGGTACTTTAGAGCAACCAATACCTTGGTTGACCCAACGTGCAACATAACCCAGTAACCCTTGAATATTATTGTCTAATTCTTTTTGGATCGCATCAGCCGATAATTGCTCGCGGTTTTGCAATAGTGGCATGGTCAATAAGTCGGTGAGATCATCAATCGCGTTCGCATTGGCTAATTCTGCCTCGATGTCTTGTTGTATTGCTTGCACATTCACCTGATGATAATGCATGGCATGTAATGTTGCAGCGGTTGGTGAAGGAACCCACGCACAATTAGCCCCCGCTTTGGGATGCTCTACTTTACTGGCTAGCATATTGGCCATTTCATCGGGGATGGCCCACATACCTTTACCTATTTGCGCTTTACCTCTGAGCCCTGCTTTTAAGCCAATATGTACATTTCTCTTTTCATAAGCAGATATCCAAGGCTCATTTTTCATGAGCTCTTTTTGCGCCATGGGCCCAGCTTGCATACTGGTATGAATCTCATCACCGGTCCGGTCTAAAAATCCGGTATTGATAAAGGCAAGGCGTGTTTTGGCCGCGCGAATACATTCTTTTAAGTTGGCTGAAGTGCGGCGCTCTTCATCCATAATACCCATTTTAATGGTGTTTTTCTGCAAGCCGAGTAGCGCTTCAATAGCACTGAATAATTCATCACTAAAGTTAACTTCTTCTGGGCCATGCATTTTAGGTTTTACAATATAAATACTGCCTTGCGCAGAGTTAGTAAACTTAGCCTTACCTTGCAAATCATGTAAGGCAATGAGGCTCGTGACTAGACCATCAACAATACCTTCAGGTACTTGCTCATTATCGGCGCTAACAATGGCATCAGTGGTCATTAAATGGCCAACATTACGAACAAAAAGTAAGCTTCTACCCGATAATGTAAAAGTGTCTTGTGTGGGTGATTGATAATGGCGATCTTCATTCAAGCGTCGGGTGATAGTTTTCCCCGCTTTTTCAATGCTTTCACTCAAATCACCTTTCATTAAGCCTAACCAGTTTCGGTAAACGGCGGTTTTATCATCAGCATCAACAGCGGCAATGGAGTCTTCACAATCTTGAATGGTAGTTATTGCCGATTCCAAAATGACATCTTTAACACCAGCGGCATCAGTTTTACCGACAATATCATTGCCATCTATTTGAATTTCTATATGCAAACCATGATGGCGACATAATAAGCTTTTTGGTGCTTCAATTTCGCCGGTATAACCAACAAATTGTTCAGCATTAAGCAAACCAACTTTTTCACCTGATAATAAGGTAACAATGAAGCTTTTATTGTCGATATGGTACTGAATAGCATTAAGGTGACTGCCATGACTTAATGGCAGTGCTTGATCTAGAAATTGCCTTACATAGGCCTGTACTTTGCGACCTCGAACAGGGTTATAGGCTTTAGTTGCTTGAGCGCCATTGTCATCATCGATGACGTCACTGCCATATAAAGCATCATATAAACTTCCCCAACGCGCATTGGCTGCATTTAAGGCAAAGCGTGCGTTCATTAACGGCACAACTAATTGAGGGCCAGCCACCTGGGCAACTTCTTTATCAACATTTTCAGTTGAGATGGTGAAATCTTCTTGTTCTGGTACTAAGTAACCTATTTCGTGTAAAAATGATTGATAGCTCGCTTGGTTAAAAGGTTGTTTGCTTGGGTCGGTATGCCATTGATCAATTTGTGCTTGTAAGCGTTCGCGCTTCGCTAGTAAGGCTTTGTTACGTGGCGTAAACTCAGTCAAAATGTCGGCAACACCGTCCCAAAAATGCTCAGAGCTAATATCAAGGCCCGGTAATACTTCATCATTAACCAAATTAACTAAACAGTTTGCAACTTGATAACCATGTTTAATTGTTGTTTTATTCATTATTTTTCCTTTACTGGATTTGACTTATCCAACGTGACAAGGTTAAACGCTCTTCATCAGTCATTTGCGTTTTATTCATAAACGGCATATCTTTCGAGTCGATAACACGTGCTTTAATGCGAGGTGCCCATTGCTTAATTGAAGTAATATCGGTAAAAATCACCCCTCCCTGAGGTGTTTTAAAAATATCGTCTGTTGGCATTTGTGAATGACAACTACTACAACGCGCAGTAATAATTGCTTGCACTTGCTCAGGTGTTACAACTTGCTGCTTTTGCTCTGTGGTAAGCGTTACTTCCTTGGGCGCAATAAGATAAGCCAGTACCACGGTAGCAATCACAGCACCGACTAATACAAACGGCTTATGTTTACCAAAATGACGCAGCACAAAGTATTGCCTAACAGCAGCGGTAATCACAACGATAGCCATTAACACCGCCCAGTTAGCGCTGTGGTTATAAGTAATAGGGTAGTGATTAGAAATCATAATAAACAGCACAGGTAATGTGATGTAAGTATTATGTGTGGAACGTAACTTAGCATTTAAACCATATTTAGCCTCGGGTTTAGTACCTGCTTCAACCGCTTTAACCAAGGCGCGTTGTGATGGCATAATACCAAAAAACACATTACCAGCCATGATAGTGCCTAAGATGGCGCCCATATGCATATAGGCACCGCGAGCACTAAAGACTTGTGTTAAGCCGTATGACAATGCCGTGAATAATATAAAGAGAATAATCGCCAGTATTGCGCCATGATCTTTAAGTTTGGTTCTGACTAGAATTTCATAACACCCAACACCGACAGTAATCGCGCCAAGGCCTAAAGCAATGGCTTGAAATTGTGTTAGCGCTTGAATGCGAGGGTCAATTAAGTATGACTCTGCCCCGACATAGAACATTAAAGATAATAATAAGAAGCCTGTAATCCAGGTGGTATAGGCTTCCCACTTAAACCAATGCAATGTCGTTGGCATCACAGGTGGCGATAGTTTGTATTTAGCAACCTCATAGAAGCCACCGCCGTGAATTGCCCAAAGATCGCCAGAAATACCTTTTTCAGCTTTATCCTCAGGTGGTTTTTCAAGATGATTATCTAACCAAACAAAATAGAATGAGGCACCGATCCACGCGATACCCACAACAATATGTGCAAAGCGAATGATTAAATTCAACCACTCAGTAATATACGGATCCATAGTCTTTCCTTTTAAACCTTTACTTTTAGGCCAAGGTTTAGAATTTATTGATTAAAAGTTAATGCACTAATTTTTATAAAATTAGCTTATTTATTCGATGTTGCCTCAGATCCGACTAGGCAACCTTCTGTTATAAGATACGGTTTTTTGTTTTCATCGTTAGTCGTTAACACAGCCTATTTATTTGGCAAAGCGAGGTTGTTAATTAAACGCGCTCTCCCATGATATGCGTGGCTTTGACGTGTCGGTCATCACCTAACATACTTAAAACAAATAGTTTTTCTGTTAAATTTTTACAACGCTTAATACGTACATCCATTAACGGAGTCGCTTGGTAATCAAGTACAATAAAGTCAGCTTCTGCGCCCTGAGTAAAGTTACCTATGGTGCCTTCTAAATCTAGCGCAATAGCGCCACCAAGCGTTGATAAATATAATGATTTATAAGGGTTGAGTTTATCACCACGTAATTGTTGGGTTTTATAGGCCTCATTTAACGTCGTTAGCATAGAGAAGCTCGTGCCAGCGCCAATGTCTGTACCTAGGCCAACGTTAACGTTAAACTTTTCTGCTTGTTTTAAATTAAAACAACCGCTACCTAAAAACAGGTTTGAAGTCGGACAAAAAGCGATAGCAGAATGGGTTTCCCCTAAGCGTTGACATTCGTTGTCATCAAGATGAATACCGTGGGCAAAAACACTACGACGGCCTAATAAGTTGCTTTTATCATAGACATCTAGATAACCATCACACTCTGGAAATAATTCATTGACCCAAGCAATTTCAGCTTTGTTTTCAGATAAATGCGTGTGTAAATAAACATCAGGAAATTCTTTTAACAGTTGGCCAGCTTTATTAAGTTGTTCGGTTGAACAGGTTGGCGCAAAACGCGGTGTTACCGCATATTGTAATCTATCGGTGTTATGCCATTTTTCAATTAATGCCTTGCTGTCGGCATAACCAGATTCGGCAGTATCTTGCAGATAATCAGGGCAATTTTGGTCCATTAAAACTTTACCACAAATCATGCGTAATTTTTTTTGTTGCGCTAGGGTGAAGAAGGCGTCAACAGATTCTTTATGTACGGTACCAAAGACCATTGCTGTGGTGGTCCCTGCATCGAGCAATTGTGTTAAGAAAAATTCGGCAACACGCTTGCCGTGTTCAATATCAGCAAATTGTTTTTCTTCCGGAAAGGTATAGTTTTCTAACCATTCCAGTAATTGTTCACCGTAAGAGGCAATCATTTCAGATTGCGGGTAGTGCACATGTGTATCGATAAACCCTGGCATGATCAAGCCATTATCATACTGGGTAACAGGCATGTCATCATCAAGCGTTGCTAATAGCACCGATGCTTCACCCACAGCGGCCACTAAACCATTTTTAATAACCAGCAGGCCATCTTCAAAATATTGATAGCTGTCCTGTTCTGCTACTTTGCTGGGATCGGCTAAAAAGTGCAGTATCTCACCGCGATAAGCTGCTGTCGCACCTTGAACACCTGGGCTGTTTGCCGTGTTGTTAGACATATTTTTGAACCTATTCTCTCTTGTCATACTGAATCGTTTATAAAATTTTGTATTCATTACTGCTGTAGCGAACTATCATCTAGATTGATCACTAAACTGCCATCGAGTTTTTCAACATCGCAATTATCCCCTTCACCGCCGCGATCGATGACTAAAAAGTCACTCACTTGCTTGAGTGCTAAACAAAAGTGATGCCAAGTACCTTTATGGTAATTAACACCTTGCTCAGCTGTTGCAAGAAACACCTCAATGTTAGAGGTATCAAGTGCGCCTTTGGCGGCAACCACAACCAGGTAGGGTTCCTTACCCAGAGGAATAAATGCCTGACTGCCTAAAGGGTGACGCTCCATCATTTCGATCGGTAAAGGGAAAGTCAGTGGCGTTGAACGAAAAATATTAACAATCGCCCTACCTTGCTGGTCGGCAACATCGATGTTGGCCAAGTTGTGGTAACGCATGGTATGGCCATCATTAATCGCGAAATATTCAGTACTGTCGGACACTGAAATGACATCGCCATAAGCGGCGAACTTCTCTGCCGTTAAGGGTTGCGGTTTAATATTAATGATAGTTTGACTCATTTTATCTTCTCGATAGCGCTATATTTTCTACTGATTGACACTGGCCTATGTGTTGTCGCTATGACTGAATAGCAATAACTAGCTACCACGGTAAGTTGAATAACCATAAGCAGTTAACAACAAGGGAATGTGGTAGTGAGCACCGCTAGCATCGATTTCAAATACAATATCAACATAAGGATAAAAGCCGACCTCGTTGTTGGCTTTGAAATAGTCAGCGGTGGCAAAATGCATACGGTAAATCCCAGCGGCTAGCTTGGTATCTGCCGCTAATAAATCAGGTAGACGACCATCTGCATTGGTCACGCCGCCATTGATTTCTCGCCAAGCTTCGCCGTCTTGAGCAAATAAAGTGATGGCGACATTTTGTGCCGGTACACCTCGGGTTGTATCTAATATATGGGTAGTAATTTGACTCATATTTTTTCCTTAAAGTTAGG
Organism: Colwelliaceae bacterium MEBiC 14330; assembly: GCA_040779365.1. GTDB lineage: Bacteria > Pseudomonadota > Gammaproteobacteria > Enterobacterales > Alteromonadaceae > Colwellia. The sequence continues at coordinate 12,190 of JBFONR010000018.1, read as the reverse complement.
GTAATTTTGCTGGTGATTACCCTGCTGCTAATAATTTATCAATGCGCAGCTGAAAAATTTTGCGTTGTTCTTCAGCGGCATTGATTAATTCTTGCGCTTTATTATTAGGTAAGCGTGCTTGTAATAAAGCTGACATTTCTTTAGCACTTTTGCCTGTGGCACAAACAATAAAGATAAAGCCAAACTTTGCTTCATAATCGCTATTGCCTTGAGAAAGCATGGCCAAGACTTCATCGTCGGCTTCTTTAACTAAACCTTGTTCATCACCGGCTAGCGCTTTGGTATTGGCATATTTAGCACGTAAGCTATTGATATCACCAATTTTAGGATGGCCCTCAAACGCTTCTAAATAATCTTGCTCGTTTAGACCTACCCAAGCATTGTCTGCTGCTTTTTTTAAGGCATTAACATCAGCAAATGGCCGCGCTAAAAGCACTTTTTCTATCCAGGTACTTGAGGTACAGCATTGCATCAATGTCGCCATTGCTTGCTCAGGTGAGAGCTGGTTCAACGCTTCTAATTTCATGTTTGTGCCCTCTGTTTCAATTAGCTTTGGCGGTTACCAAAAACACGCATACGAGAAATTCCGCCGTCAGGGAAGATACTTAAACGTACGTGGGTAAAGGCTTGTTGCTGGTTGGCAATAATTTCTTTGGTGAACAAATGCTCACGGTGCGCAAAAAGCTTAGTTTTTGCAATAATTGGCGTCCAAGTGACACTTGCCCCACCATCAGTGAAGTCATCGCTATCACTAACACAACCTTCAAGCAGGAAAGTATCAGGGAAATTTCCTTTAAAATGACAGGTATCAATGATGACCTTACGCACGCTACCGGTCGCTGCTAATTTCACAATTGACCAATCAGGGCCAGGATCGCGACGACGTTTTGTTTCCCATCCATCAGCCATGTTTACGCCGCGTCCAGGCATAATCAGGTTGTTTTTATCAGAGAAGAACATGTCAGAAACTAATAGCGCCTTGGCACCGTTTTTTATTGAAGCTAAGTCAATGAGCTCACCTTCAACAAAATTACTCCAGTTCACCTCTGCTTCACCATAAACGCGAAAACGCGCAATACCACCATCAGGAAACATGGTTAAGCGTACATGAGTCCATGCAATGTCTTGTTCTTGATCTGCGCCATCTAATGTAAAAATATTTTGGCTGTGTGCCTTTACATCAGTTGCTTCTAATACCGTATGCCAAACAGTATTTTCATTAGGCTCTACTTCACTCACACAAGCTTCAACAGACACTTTTTCAGGAGCATTACCACGAAAGTAGTTCGTATCGATATCAAGTGCATGGATCTTACCGCTGATACCTAAACGGATAATGCACCAGTCGCAATCACGACCATTGTCACGGCCATAGCTACGACGAGACTCCCAGCCGTCCATCCATTTACCACGCTCAGTAAATTTGTCTTCGATGAAAATACCTCGGCCCGGTTTGAGTAAATTCTCCATTTCAGCAAAAAAGTCATCACTGCAGGCGAGTGTTTCTCCACCAACACGTTCGCTGGCTAAATCAACATAATCTCGTTTAATTTGTTGCTCTAGGCGAGCATCTTGTTCCGATAATTTATTCTGGGCTAACCAGTCTTCAATGATTTCCACGGTTTTCTCCTGTTAACCCTTGCTTCGCACCATTTATTTACAATGCTAGTGAAACTGGGTGTTGTTCGTTAGTTTATTAACTTAGCCAACCTCATGGTTAACTAGGTTTTTAAATTCTTGCCAGCCAATACCGCGTTTTGAGCTTTGTCGTTTGGCATGCTTTTGTTTATTGGCATCAGGGTTGCTTGTTAGCGCCTGTTTGCTTTGATATAACTCGATGATTTCACCCGCAACTGACACGGCAACTTCCATTGGTAATTTGCCTTGTACTTGCGTTAAACCAATAGGGCAGTTCATTCGCGCCACTAAACTTTTGTCAATTTCACGATGCTGAAATCGTTGCTGGAAACGACGCCACTTGGTGTCAGAGGCAATTAAACCTGAGTAAGCAAAATCAGCACGCTTTAAGATATTGTGACTAATATCGAAATCTAACTGATGGTTGTGTGTCATCACAATGTAGTAACTATTTGCTGGCATCATGGCGACTTCTTCTGCGGGATTTTCACTGACGATTACACTGACATTGGCGTATTCATCGGCATCATCAGGAAACTGCTCGGCACGGTTATCTACCCAAGTAATGCTACAGGGTAGGCCGGCTAAAATAGGAATGAGGGCTTTAGCAACATGACCAGCGCCAAATACTATGATATTGGCACCCGTGGCACTGAAACACTCAAATAATACGCTAGCATCGCCACCACAACATTGCCCTAATTGAGCCCCTAATTGAAAATGCTCTAATTGCTGGCAAGCTTCACCTGCGGTTAAGAGTTGATGTGCATGCTTGATTACTTTGTGCTCGAGATGACCGCCACCAATGGTGTCAAAAATATCTTCATCGGTTATCACCATTTTGGTGCCGCTATTGCGTGGCGTTGACCCCGTTACACCAACAATGGTGGCAATAACGTAGGCTTTGCCTTGTTTATTTAGTTGGTGTACTGCAGCGGTCCAATTTAATTTCATCAGGTAAGTCCCCGTTATTGCTTAGTTGATTTAAGTGTTTCAACAGCAAATAACACCCGCTCTGGTGTTGCTGGCGTATCTAATACCGGGCTGGTTTTATAATCATTAACACTGGCAATGGCATCTTTAAGCGCAGCCCACACTGAGATGCTTAACATAAACGGTGGTTCACCGACGGCTTTTGAATTATAGATTGTATGTTCCCGATTAGGTGCATCAGGCATTAAAGCAACGCGAAAGTCTTTGGGTGCATCATTAATCGCGGGAATCTTATAAGTTGCCGGATTGTTTGACAGTAAACGACCTTGTTCATTCCATACTAACTCTTCAGTTGTAAGCCAGCCTTGCCCTTGAATGAAAGCCCCTTCAATTTGACCAATATCTATTGCCGGGTTAATTGAGTGACCCACATCTTGTAAAATATCGGTGCGTAAGTTTTTGTATTCACCGGTTAAGGTATCAATGATTACTTCAGTGACCGCAGCGCCTGTCGCATAGTAGAAGAATGGGCGTCCTTTACCACTTGCGCGATCATAATGAATTTTAGGTGTTTTATAGTAACCTGTTGACGATAATGAAACGCGGCCCATGTAAGCAATTTGAGCAAACTCTGCGAAACTGAAGGTTTGCTCACCGACAATGACATTGTTGTTGGCAAAGCGCACTTGCTCAGCATTGACACCATATTTTTCACAAGCAAAAGCGATCAGGCGGCTTTTGATGGTTTTTGCCGCCGCTTGTGCTGCTTTTCCGTTTAAATCAGTACCCGAGGAGGCTGCTGTTGGTGATGAATTGGGTACTTTGTCGGTTCGTGCCGCAGAGGAGGCAACGGTATCAACATCGACTTGAAACTCTTCTGCAACTATCTGGGCAACTTTAGTATTTAAGCCTTGCCCCATTTCACTACCACCGTGATTTAAGTGGATGGTGCCATCGGTGTAAACATGAACCAATGCCCCTTGCTGATTTAAGTGCTGCACGGTGAAAGAAATACCAAATTTAACCGGTGTTAAGGCAAGCCCTTTTTTCAAAATACTGTGCTTAGCATTAAAGGCTTTAACTGCTTGGCGACGTTGTTGATAATCAGAGCTTTGTTCTAATGTCTCGATTATTTCGCTTAAGTTGTTGTGCTCAACGGCTTGGTGATAATGTGTTTCGTTACGTTCGTCTTGTCCATATAAATTAATTTTACGCACGGCTAACGGGTCTTTGCCAAGGTAACGCGCAATATCGTCCATAACCATTTCAATGGTCATCATACCTTGAGGACCACCAAAGCCGCGATAAGCGGTATGAGAAACGGTATTTAATTTACAACGGTTGCCGGTAACGGTGGCTTGATCTAAAAAATAAGCGTTATCTGAGTGGAACATGGCTCTATCAACAATTGCATCAGATAAATCAGGTGAGTAGCCACAATTTCCGTTAACTTCTATGTTAATGCCTTTAATGCGGCCTTCCTCATCAAAGCCAACAGTGTAGTTGTTTTCAAACGGATGACGTTTACCTGTCATCACCATATCGTCCGTACGCGCTAATTTGAACTTAACTGGGCGTTTAGTCTCATTGGCTAATAACGCGGCAATACATGCCCAGGGTGCGGCTTGAGTTTCTTTACCGCCAAAGCCACCGCCCATGCGACGCATGTCTACCAAGACTTTATTGAGTGGCACATTAAGTACCTCGGCAACAAGTTTTTGTACTTCACTGGGGTGTTGTGATGAGGTATAGATATTCATGCCGCCATCTTCGGTTGGTACTGCTGTTGAGATTTGACCTTCAAGATACAGGTGCTCTTGACCGCCGATAAAAATCTCTCCTGATAATTGATGCGCGGCTGCGTTGATGGCGGTTTGAGAATCACCACGTTTCATTGTATAAGGCGGGCGAACAAAGCTCTGTTTTGCCAAGGCATCTTTAACCGTTAATACCGCTTCAAGTTCTTCATATTCAATTTTTGCTAACTTAACGGCTTTGCGAGCAAGTTCATAACTGGTTGCCGCAACGGCAAAAAGCGGTTGGCCAACAAATTCTACTTTATTGAGCGCTAATACCGGATCACCAGGAAAAACCGGACCAATATCGGTATGTCCGGGGACATCGTCAACCGTAATCACTTTGACAACGCCTTGAGCGGCCCTAACAGCTGATAAATCCATGGAAATAATATTGCCGTGAGCAATAGTTGATTGCCCAACGGCAGCATGCAATTCACCACGAAGCGCCGGACGATCATCAACATAAACAGCTTCACCAGCAACTTGCTTATCAGCACTTTCATGTTTTTTACTGCGACCAACGCCACCTAAACCAACGCCCTTTTGTCCGTTAACTAGCGTTTTATCGGTATTGGCTAGTATTTTAGCTGTTTGCGGTTTTTTAACATCAATAAGCGTACGCATTAGTAATTCACCACTCGTGTTTCAATGACATCCGTTGGATTGCTGTGCTTAAGTTCTAAATAACATTTTTCAATAAGGTTTTGAGCAACAGTCATTCGGTACTTATCTGAGGCGCGAACATCGGTCATAGGTTGAAAATCAGACGATAAAGCGGCTTTAGCTTGGGCAACACTTTGTTGGCTAAACGTTTGTTGTAATAATGCCGCTTCGGCGTTAGCGCCACGCTTTGGAATCGCTGCCATACCGCCAAAGGCTAAACGAACATTGTTAATTCTTTCAACGCGTTTACCTGCTTTTTGCTCATGGGTTATTTCAATAAAAAAGGCCGCTAAAACCGCTGAAATATCATCATCAAAGCGTTTTGAAATTTTATAAAGTTTCAGTGTTTGACCTACGACAGGCTTAGGTATTTGGATGGATTTAATAAACTCGCCTTCCCTGAGCAGCGTTTTTTTGTAATCAACAAAGTAGTCTTCCACTAAAATAGTACGTTCACTACCGTTTAAGTGCAGTGTCATGGTTGCGCCAAGTGCAATAAGAGCAGGTGGCATATCACCTATGGGTGAGGCATTACCAATGTTACCTCCTAAGGTGCCATTGTTACGTACTTGCTTAGAACCAATGCGCTCAATCATTGCGCCAAAATCTGGGTAATAATGGTGTAATGTCTCGATAAACTGGCTATATGGTAGCGCTGAACCAATAATAATTTCCTTATCGGTTTCGGTTATTGTGGTTAACTCAGCGACATTGCCAAGATAAATAAGTTTATCTATGGTTGCTAAATTTTGCGTAACCGATAACGCTAAATCAGTACCCCCAGCCACTAAGGTTGAGCTTGGCTCGTTGCTTAATTCATAGGCGAGTTCGTCAATGTTTTTAGGCGCGATGAACTGGTGGCCATTACCAGCTAAGCTTGGCATAGGTAATTGCTGTAACTGTTGAAGTTTGCTCACAGTTTCTTGGTAATGTTGAGCAAAAGTATCTTCTTCAGCATGTTCACTGGAAGTCATGGCCGCTGCAATAATTGAGCGATAGCCAGTACAGCGACATAAGTTACCTGCCAATGCTTCGAGAACTTCATCACGTGTTGGTGTTGGGTTATGTTTGTGTAAAGCGAAAGCAGACATCACAAAACCAGGCGTACAAAAACCGCATTGAGTACCGTGGTTATCTACAATGGTTTGTTGAGCATGGTGTAATCTAGCGCCGTCTTTTAAATCTTCAACCGTAATTAATTGCTTGGCGTGTAAGTTACCAATAAAAGTAATACAGGCATTAATTGATTTGTAGTTAAGTTGTTCATTATTTTTGTCATCTAATTCCGCCAGAACGACAGTACAAGCACCACAATCACCCGATGCGCACCCTTCTTTGGTACCCGATTTAAATTGCTCTTCTCGTAAGTACTGTAAAACAGTGATGTTAGGATCTATGTTTGCAATTTCTATAAGTTCATTGTTTAACAGGAACTTGATTGTATTTGCTACCATTACTTTTTCCGCGTTAATTATATGTTAACTATTGATTTGAACATTCGTATGAATTTACTATAGCAGAATTCAAACTTGACACAAGTGTCAGGTTTGAATTATTTGGTAAACTCGCTCTCGCTCGATTGACATAAAAGAGAGACTAGCCTGCTGTTGATGTAAAATGCGCTGCGGCAAAACTTGGTAAACAGATATTAATTAAATCAATCGTTTTGCTGGGTTTCACAGGGTGACATTCGATTGTCAAACGAACCATATCGTGGTGGAAATGATTTAATAGCTAACTATTATTGCTACAGGTAACATTTTGTTAATGACTTATAGTCGCTAGATTAGGGTGACCGGACATATACTCGTGCTTAACGATTCGCTGAGCTAAGGATAAATGCTATATAGTTAGTGTAATGCTGGCGCCGTTGTTCACCGCTTTTGGAGTAAGATGATAGTATAGCTGGTGCACTTCTCTTTAGAACATGGCAAGGTTCTTTGTTCTGCTTAACGATTCTTTATCGATTACTTTCTGAAAACCCAATATTGGTTCTTTTCATGGCTTACCTGTTTCAAGCCTGATCTTTGATTCGCACGAAATCCCTTATGGATTATATAGAACATATCTGAAATCACTGAACGGTTATTAGCATAATACGAATGACCAAGGAATGAAGTTTTAACAGCAGTTGCATCGATCGTCTCTATGCCGGGCATTATCAAAATATTCGAGCCAGAATCGCCAGCCCTAGGGTAGCCAGCGTGAACTGCTTTAGAGGCTTTTAAGGCGACATCTTTTGATGAGGCATATAAAGTGACAGGACTACCCGCATTAGCTAAAGCAGGCGCAATATCTCTTTTAAAAATTTCTGCGTCAATATCTGGAGCCGCGAGTATAACTTCCTTAATTTTAGTGCTCAACGAAGGGTTTGATGTCATAACATCAATATATGCCCGAATTAATGCGCGATTTCCCATACTATGTGCAATTAAATAAATATTGTCTGCACCTGACTTCTCGATAAACTCAGTAAGAAATGTCTTAACATTGGCTTGAGACCATTTAATATTTACTTCATCAAATGTGTACTTTGTTTTGCTTCCATATGATGGCCAACTATAAAACACTGGCATACCATTAAATCCTAAATCATAGCTCATTTGAGCACTTCGTCGAGCGGCATCTTCGAAAGTTACGTTATAACCGTGGATATATATGAAAGCATTCTTTTCATCAGTCGCATTTATTTTATCGGATAATTTTCTAAAGTATTGTTTTCTTTCTAACTGATTTACATCAAGGAGAACAACATGTTTTTCAGCAGCTTCTCTAAATTCAAAGCGCCAAATTGACGGTGATTCTAACTCTCCCATTTTATGGTCACGAGGAATGCTGACATTTGTTGTACCATATGTTAATTCACCTCTGCCGGAACCAAAGTATGATTTTACCTTTGATCTATCTTCTATATCTCTATCTGTCGCATAAAATACCTCGACTACGGCATAGTCATTTTGTTGCCAAGAAGCATGTTTATAAGCAGCGCTAGTACAACCCAAAGCCATGATTGATATAAGAAAAATCAATACTATTTTATACTTATTCATCTTTCATTCCTCAGCTAATGAAACCACTTAGAACATAACGAGACTATAGAATTACTCGTTTAAATTAAAAGATTATAATCACAATACTTTACTGATATTGCGTTGTTTTAACAATCAAAAACGTTGAGGCTAAAGGCTAGATACCTTCGGCTATCCGATTTTGCAACTGATTGATAAATAGTGTAATTAATCTGCCTGTAAATAAACATCTCACTCAAGTGTTTCGTAAGAATATTAGCTTACTATAGGTAAAACCACTTTAAACTTCTGGCTGTGAAACCCCGCCTTTTCGATAAGCACATCATGTTCTACTAAATTATATCGCCCCTTTTAGGCGAATGCGTGCAACACAGTTATAGTTTGTGGCTGAGCCATAACAAGTTTGATGATAATTTGGGTTATTAATCGTCATAATGGCATTTGCATTACAAATAGATAGAGGAGATTTAGTAAAAGAAAACAGTTGATGGGCACTGCTGATATTATGCAGGTTAGACTATATTAGGGGGGTAAAAGATCTTCCTCGTTAATCGGCAAAATTTAGTTGCGTAAAATAAGTGACGCAGGCGTAATCTTAACTATTGACGCTATAACCTTGTTATATGTTTGAGCGCTTAATTTCATTTAAGGAATCTACAACACTAGAGATTGTTTGAAACGCATTATTTGCATACGCGATTACAAAAAATCCATTTCTTTTTTGGTTAAAACCTAAAAGCTTATTTGTCAGTGCATTTTTTCCAAAATATTGATCAATTTCTGCTTGAGAAATACTTAACTCAATGGATATTCCTCTCACATTACCGTAAAGGATTTCACTCTTAATGGCGCCCACATTTTGCCATGCAACATTAAGAGAAGAGTTGTTTTTAGCTTCTGAAAATGAAGTTGGAAAACTAATTCCTTTATTATCTGCTGAAAAATAAACCCATCCACGCCAATTACTCGGTTTTAATACAGGAAGAATGAAAACGAAACTTAATATGGCAAAGGTATACTTAATGACGGCAGGTGAACTTCCTGCCCATTCTTCATAAGTAGAAAACGTCAGTAGCATTAAATAAGATACAGCCAAATACGCAATACAAATCAACTTAGCCCCCCAAGGAGGTGTTTCATATTTAAACATTCTATTCCTTTTGAATATGCACCAAAATTATGAAATATCACGACTCTTTAAAGAGCCAATACAACCCTTGAATTGCAGTCGTTGGGAACGCAGTTTCATGGTTTGCGTCTTGAATAGTTAATAGCTTTACTTTTGTATTAGGGAATAACTCAGCTGATAGCTTTAACTTTAGCTCCTTTGCGCCTTTAACCAGGTCGTTTTTTGGCGAATCCCGCTCAATGGTTTCATTAGCACCAACAGCAATAAACACCTTATGTTTATTTAAATTAGGCTTGGTTTTAATTTTAAGAATATCATTATCTTTAAACCAAACCGATGGGCTGCCTAAGACATAATTATTAAACATATCAGGTTGAGTAAACAATATATATGCCCCAAATAGTCCACCAAGTGAATTACCCACAAAAGTCCTAGATTCATTTACTCTGTAGTTTTTTTCAATGAAAGGGAAAACTGACTTTTCAATAAAAATACTGTGTTCTTTTGCTTTGCCTGTTTGAAATTTCCAGCTTGAATCTTCAGCATGAGTATAATCACGAATTCTACTAGAGGGACCTTTGGAGTCTTTTGAGTATGAAATCCCGACAATTATTGCCTCTTTCATTTTTCCTGTATTCATTGGAAATCTAGTAGCGCCAGATACAATTTGAAAACTATACCATGCATCGGTTAAGTAGATAACAGGATATGACTTATCTTCTCGGCTGTTATATGAGCGTGGTAATTTTATAAAAAGAGGGTACACCCGCCCTGAATTAGGATCTTTAACTTCGATAACATTACTTCGAGGAATTTCAAAGGTATTTGTATTTTGAGCTTTGACTAATTGCATCGAATTAATGAAAAAAAATATGACAATATAAGGCAGAAATTTCACTCAAACTCCATTTTGCGTTGGTGTTACCCAGCAAAAGTAGACACCTTAATTATGCATACCTGCTTTCATATTCCATTGGACTTAAATACCCCAATGCTGAATGCAATCGTACGCGGTTATAAAATATTTCTATGTACTCAAATATACTCGCTTTTACTTCCTCAAGCGACTGATATTTTTCGTAAAATACTAACTCAACCTTCAACCTCGAATAAAAAGACTCCATTACCGCATTATCCCAACAGTTACTTCTTCGACTCATACTGGCTGTGGCGCCTATTTTACTTATTAACCCTTGGTACTTTAATGCTCTATATTGGACACCTCTATCTGAATGTATTATCAAAACAGCACTGACCTCTCTTCGCTCTATTGCCATTGTCAACGCGTTCATTATCAGTGACTCTGTCATTTGTGTATCAAGTGACCAGCCAACTATTGCACGAGAAAACAAGTCCATCACTGTGGCAAGATAAAACCATTTCCCTTTACACCTTATATACGTGATATCTGTCACCCATTTCTCGTTTGGAGAAGCTGCAACAAACTGCCTGTTTAATACATTTTCAGCGACATTCAGTGTGGCATAGCTAAACCGTGAGTAACGAAAATTACGCCCATTCTTTGCTCGTAAACCTCTTTCACTGAGCACTTTAGCAACTGTATTCAAACTACACTTAATCGCATTTTGTTTCAGTGCTATGGTCAACCTTGGTGCACCATAGCGGGCTTTAAAGCGCTCAAAATAAGTTACAATATGAGACTCAAGATACCGCCTTCTTTTCTCTTTACTGCTTGGCGCTCGATTTAAAAAACGATAATAACCTGAGCGTGACAGACACAATGCCTTGCACATGATGGTAATGCGATACACTGCTGTGAATTGCTTAATTAAGGCGTACTTTACTCTTGGCTTTTCGCAAAGTACGCAGCTGCCTTTTTTAGAAACTCATTCTCTTCTTTTAAGTCAGCCAGTTCCTGCTTAAGTCGCTTCATCTGTGCTGAATCACTAGTCTTAAACTGCACACCATTAATCGAGCTAAACTGCTTATCGGTCAAACGATTAAACTGTCTTCGCCAGTTATAAATTTGTTGGGCTGATATACCGAGCTCTTCTGCTACTGAAGCATTTGTATTGCCTTTTTGCTCTGCTCTAAGTACGGCCTCTCTTCGGAACTCTTCAGTGTAGGATTGCTTTTGCTTTTTCTGACTCATAAATCACCTATATCTAACTATAGATGGTGTCTACTTTTTTTGGGTAAGTCCTAAACATAACGCCCTGTTAATGGGCCAAATTTGGCTGGCTAAAATTAGCGACGAAGGAGCAAAAAGCCAACTGAATTTTGTCCTTATTTAACAGCTTGTTAGGCTATTTTATTAAGCAAACATACCAATAACTGCACCAATTAGAGCAAGCTCAACAACACTATGCGCAGAATTTATTAATGTTAATTTTGAAGGTGTACGCGCGAAACCATTATAATAACCTAATGATGTGACAGTAAGTACAGTTGCAATTGCCGCCCCTAAAAAAGCCCCGCTTAGAACACCAGATATATTTGTTGCCGACATAAGCAAAGCAATGAGTATAGTTTTTGTGAGCCCAGAAATTAAAGACATTACAAAAGCTCCGCCAAGACCTTCGGTATTGTCAGCTTCCTCTTTAGTGAGGCCTAAGGCATTTGCCCATGCTTCACCGAAAATTGCCCAGTGATACCAGCCAAAGCCAAGTACATAGCTCACTATCGTTGCGACTGCTACAGCTATGTAGTTTAGGTTTTGTAATTCTAAGATAATATCCATATATTTCCTCGGCTATATACTGAGTAGCCTAACGCCCTAATAATGGGCAAAAAATTTTTTGCTAAAATGTTGAGGAACGAAAACAGCAAACTGTTTTTTGTCCTTGTTTATTAGCTTGATACTAATTGAGCCTTCTCCCTAAAGTTCAGCGTTTAGCTAAACTTTAAGGCGACAAAACCAAAAGGAGAAAGCTCAATGAAATTCTATACTACTTTTCATCAATATTATTGTGGAATTGATCTACATGCACGACTTTTATATGTTTGTATTGTCGATGAACGCGGAAATAAGGTCATTC
>JBFONR010000017.1:0-76329 GCA_040779365.1 Colwelliaceae bacterium MEBiC 14330 | reverse complement strand
GGCCACAGCTTCTTGCTTAAACTCTGCCGTGTAACTTCTGTTTGTTCGTTTTGTCATTTTACACCTCAATAATTGGATTATATTCCATTATTAAAGTGTCCTGTTTGATTAAAGCAGATCACATACTCCATATTCATTTTTTACAAGAAAAAAATTATACCTTTGAGATGAAGTGCGTGTCTTTCCTTTGTATGGACCTTCAACTATTAATTGAATTTGTGCAGTTGCCTTATCATCACTGATATCTATTGAAACTTCATTAAATGATACACTGGAAATTAGCCCCTCTTTGCCTCTTCTAAGATTAAACTTTAGATTAAACCGCCCAGCCACACTTCTTGAAACAAATAAGTTCCTTATTTCACGCAATTCACGCGGTTCTTCAGTATAAAAGGAATCAGTAATATATTGCCCAATAGTTTGAACAGTACTCCTTGGTGTTGCGGCACTATGGCTAGAAAAACATAGAGCAAATAGTATGCAGAATAGAATTGTGATTTTTTTCATGCTCAGTCCTTGGAGTACGAATGCTTTACATATAACGCCCATTTAAGGGGCTGATAATAGTTTGCTTGAATTGTGAAGCGTAGCGAAACCGAGCAAACTGTTAGCAGTCCCGCTTTAAATTCTTGTTAGCTTTTGTTGATTTGATAATTACCTGCCAAAAATACAAGTGGTTTCAAAATTAGTTACGCCTTTTGGCTTTATAACGGCGGCTGATACACCATCTGATAAGCTACGAAGAAGTAGATAACTTTCTTGTTTATATTTTAATGGTGTCATATCAGTGTACCGGCCTCTAAAAAAAACTTCATGGCCAGACAATAATACATTTATACCTGCACTATCAGCTTTCTGAGAAGCTGGAGGGCAACTAGATGGCTCAGGTACTTTTTTATCAAACTGGCATGGAAATATTGTTAGATCAGAAATTGAAATAGATGAAGTATCATCCGGATATTTTTCAGTGTTGTAAAGAACTGAGAGTATAGTTCCTTTAAGATAGCTTCCTCCTCCATCATATTTAAAGACGGCATCTGTTTTTCCATCATTATTGAAGTCGTAATACATTGGATTTCTAGTGATATTATTTGGGAGTTTAATGCCTCCATCTTTCCATGTTGCTCTAATTTTCTTCAATTTACTGCTTGGGCGAGGCCCACCCCAAATACTATTAAGCTCAAGCAGGAATAGGGAGCATTGGTTTTCATTCCCAGCTACCATGCTAAATCTTATTTTATCCTCGCTGTAAGTTAATGACGAAGTAAGTATAAAAAAACATACGCCAGATATTTTGATGTATTTTTTTATCATTCTAGTTTTCCTATGGGAAATCCTTATAGAAGGTGTCTACTAATTATGGGTAATACTGAAAGCTAACAGTTTATTCAAAGGAATAATTCCTTGTTTCTACAAACAAGATTTTCCTTTCGAAATTTCTTAATTTTATTAAGGGTAACGTAATCTAATAGTTGAATCAATTAGTTAAATAAAACCACTCAACTGGTTGATGTGTGAAAGAAGGAATAATTCCCTCTTTCTTGTAGAAAGAAGGAAATAACTTTTACTGTATGTAAATACAGTATTAAACTGTTTTTATTTTGTTTAAATTTTTACTTTTTAAATAGCGTTAATGCATTTATCATCATGCTTAATTATTTTGTGCTAGCGAGTGCAAGCAAGGTTTTTACTGAGGGCAGAAAAGTTCAGTTTGTTCGGTATAACCTTTGTTTAAAAATTAAACTTCAGTGTAACCAAGCAAAGGCACGCTATCGAAAAATCGCATTTTATAATTTGTCGATTGGTTATCATTAATATCGTTACTTTGCGTTCTTAATGACAGCGCAATTCTATGCTCTTGCTGCTCATCTATGACTGTTTTCGGATATAATAACCAGCTACGCCAAACTTGTGGAAAATCTTCACGGTGGGCAGCAAAACTTATTTGAATATCCGTTTTTATATCAAAAATATCATTACTTACTTGTATTTCGTCATTAATCTTAAAACTAAAATCGTCAAGCGGAATTGCCAAACCAAGTCCCCAAGCTTTGATATAAGACTCTTTTAATGTCCAGTAATCAAAAAAGCGACTGGCCTGTTTAAATTCGGGTAAGGAGAATAATTCGGTTGATTCTTGCTCAGAAAAATACCTTTCAGCAATAGACAATATATCATTAGATCTACTGGTATTTTCAACATCGATACCAATATCATCAATCAGGGTTACCGCACAGGTTATTAAGTTTTTGGTATGGCTGATATTAAAGCGTAATGGTAAAGGCGCATTAACCACTTCAGGTTTTTCTTTTTCACCTTTTTCAAACTGCCATTCATCGGGGGGAATATCGGCATAATAAGATAATAAATCACGAATAAAGGCGCGTGTTATTAGCGCGTCATGCCTATCTTTGGCAAATTTATAACGTTGTTGTTTTGCGGTTTCTTGCGCGGTAAGTAACTTTGCATAACGGGTTAATAAACCCTCATTATCTATCAGGTTTTGAGGTTTAGTAAACCAAACATGAATGTCATTTTTAGCCAAACTTAGCGGGCTAATTGAACGTTTAGCGTGTTTGATTTCAGTATTACAATGCATAAAGTATCGGTAGCTTATGTTGTTTGGTGAGCATTTATAGCAAAACTTTAACATAATCTGAGCGAAGTTAATTTTTATTTTTTATTGCCTTTCATTGATTTTTTATCGCTTGATATAAGTTATTTTCTGTATAGCTATTAATTAATTAGGTTATTTTTGTAAATAAAACCCACTATTGGTGTTTACTCAGTAAACAATGGTGCTAATAGTCCAAGCTATTTTTTATAAAGCGAGTATCGGGTGATTGTATTGGGTTTGAAACCTGTGTATATTGACCGCTTAAAAATATTACATGCGCTTTTTATACTCATCATTTTAATTGGAATAAAATGGCTAAACAACACGCTAATGCTACCACAACCCCTGAGATGCGAGCCTTTATCCATGAATCTGATTTGCCAACTGCTGTACTGGCTAGATTGTTAAAAGTGTCAGAATCTACTGTGCGTAAATGGCGTAAACGAGAATCCCTTGATGATGCTTCGCATAAACCAAAGCAGTTAAATACTACCTTAAGTGAAGCACAAGAATACGTAGTGGTGGAGCTAAGAACCCGATTACTACTTTCGCTTGATGAACTACTGGCAGTTTGTAAACAATTCATTAATGCTAATGTTTCCAGAGCAGGTTTACAGCGCTGCTTAAAACGCCATGGTGTTTCTCGATTAGCTGATATGCAGGCTAATGGTGACAGCAGTGATGCTGATATGGAAAAGCCAGCAACAGTCCAGGTTAAAATTGAAGATAAGCACGCCCAACAACAACTGATTTCAGAGCTTACCCCGCAAGCAATGCGTGAGGTGCTTAATCGCGCCAATAATCGAGATGAAAATGAGGTTGTGCAAGTTAAAGTAACCCAGTTACCCGTTTTTCCAACAGAAAAGTTAAATGCTAGTGCCGCAACTAGTAATGAACAACAAAAAGAACCGCAGGTTAATCGTCGCTTACTTATTGCCAATGATCCGCATTCAACTTGGGTTTATGTTGATATTTATGACGGTAATGAAAGTGAAGCGGCAAGCCGCTATATGAGTTATGTGCTCAATAAAGCCCCATTCCATATCCGCCGAATATTGGCGGGTAATTATAATGAATTTTTAAGCCGTTTTCGTTTACTAAACGATGAGCCTGAGCAGGGCAGTTATCACACTGCAATAGATGATTGTGCTGACAGTGCTAACGAAAATGCAAAAGAATCCCCAACTGGAGAATAATCTACCATGGCTACAACAACCAAAACGGTTAAATCAGCTGATACAGCCAAAACAAGCCAAGCGGCTAATGAATTGGCTAGTTCAATGAAAGAGGAGCTGACATTTAATTCACGGTTACAAGAATGTCCAATCGCAATTGTAGGCATGGCTTCAATTTTTGCTGATGCAAAAAATTTAGCAGATTATTGGGATAATATTTTTGAATCTATTGATGCGATTACTGATGTGCCAAGTGATCGCTGGGCCATCGATGATTACTACTCAAGCAACCCCAAAGATGCCGATAAAACCTATTGTAAACGAGGTGGATTTTTACCAGAGATTGATTTTGACCCAATGGAGTTTGGCCTGCCACCCAATATTGTCGAATTAACTGATATTGCTCAGTTATTATCACTTGTTGTTGCACGAGACGTCTTAAATGATGCCGGTATTGGTGATGGCTCTAATTATGATCGAAATAAAGTCGGCATTACCTTGGGCGTTGGTGGCGGACAAAAACAGATATCTCCGTTAACTTCGCGTCTACAAGGGCCGGTTTTAGAGAAAGTGCTAAAGGCTTCTGGCATCGATGCTGAAGATCGCGCGATGATCATTGAAAAATTTAAAAAAGCTTACATTGGTTGGGAAGAAAACTCCTTTCCAGGGATGTTAGGTAATGTTATTGCAGGTCGTATTGCTAACCGCTTTGATTTTGGCGGCACCAACTGTGTTGTTGATGCAGCTTGTGCCAGTTCATTGGCAGCAGTTAAATTAGCGATTTCTGACTTACTTGAATATCGCTCAGAAGTAATGATCTCAGGTGGTGTTTGTTGCGACAACTCACCATTTATGTACATGTCATTTTCAAAAACCCCCGCCTTTACTAGCAATAACGACATTCGCCCCTTTGATAATGATTCTAAGGGCATGATGATTGGTGAAGGTATTGGCATGATGGCCTTTAAACGCCTGGAAGATGCTGAGCGTGATGGCGATAAAATTTATGCTGTGCTCAAAGGTATTGGTACATCAAGCGATGGTCGTTTTAAATCGATTTATGCGCCTCGCCCTGATGGACAAGCCAAAGCATTAAAGCGTGCCTACGATGATGCAGGCTTTGAGCCAAAAACGTGTGGCTTAATTGAAGCACATGGCACAGGCACTAAAGCCGGTGATGCCGCTGAGTTTAGTGGCTTAGCCAAACACTTTTCTCAAGACAATGATGCCACTCAGCATATTGCCTTAGGCTCTGTTAAGTCACAAATAGGTCATGCAAAAGCAGCGGCTGGTGCAGCAGGTATGATCAAAGCTATTTTAGCATTACATCACAAAGTTTTACCTGCAACGCTGCATATAGACCAACCCAATACCGCATTAGATATCGAAAATAGCCCATTATATCTCAACAGTGAAACGCGCCCATGGATGGCCAGAGAAGATGGTTTACCAAGACGCGCCGGTATTAGCTCTTTTGGTTTTGGTGGTACTAACTACCACATGGTTTTAGAAGAGTATAGCCCTACAGCACAGGGAAAATATCGTTTAAATGCCGTCGCGCAAACTATTTTAATCACCGCGAGTGATACACAAAGCTTAATCAGTTCATTAAATCAATGGAAAAGCAAGTTATCGGTTTCGGCTGATGATAAGCCTTATGCTTTTAATGCCTTAGTGGTTGAAAACACTTTAACAACACCACCCGATAACATGGCTCGCTGCGGATTTGTCGCAAAAAATGCGGATGAAGCCCTTAAGATGATTGATGCTGCTTTAACACAGTTTAGGGTAACAACCGTAGATGAAGGTGTTTGTCATGAGTGGAGTATACCCAGTGGTGTTTATTACCGTAAATCAGCGTTAGCTGTTCAGGGTAAAGTTGTTGCTTTGTTTTCAGGGCAAGGCTCGCAATATGTCAATATGGGGCGAGAATTAGCCTGTAATTTCCCAAGTGTTATGGAAGCTGCTGCGGATATGGATAGCGAATTTTCTTTGGCAGGCTTAGGTCAGTTAACGCCAACGACGTATCCGATTCCGGTATTTACTGAGCAAGCTAAAAAAGCGCAAGAGCAAGCTTTGCGTTTAACACAGCATGCGCAACCGGCTATTGGGGCATTAAGTGTCGGTTTATATAAAACCTTTACTAATGCAGGGTTTAACGCTGATTTTACTGCCGGCCATAGCTTTGGTGAGTTAACCGCATTATGGGCTGCTGGGGTCGTTAATGACAGTGATTACATGATGTTAGCGCGTAGCCGAGGACAAGCTATGGCTGCGCCAACTGGCGAAAATGCCAATGACTTTGATGCCGGCAGCATGATTGCTGTTGTGGGGGCTCCACAAAACGTTGCGGCAGATATCAAAGAGATAAAAGATATTTCAATCGCTAATTATAACTCAAATAATCAAGTGGTTGTTGCGGGTGTTACCAGTCAAATCAATATCGCTATCGATGAGCTCAAAGACAAAGGTTACAAGGTTGTACCATTACCGGTTTCAGCTGCCTTTCATACGCCATTGGTTGGTCATGCGCAAAAACCTTTTGCCGCCGCGATAGATAATGCCAAGTTCAATAAGCCCATTGTACCTGTTTATTCAAATGGTACCGCTAAAGCACATGCTAATAATGCTACAGATATCAAAAAGTCGTTGAAAAACCATATTTTAGAATCTGTGCACTTTAACGAAGAAATTGACAACATCTATGCCGACGGAGGTCGTATCTTTGTTGAGTTTGGTCCTAAAAATGTATTAACTAACTTGGTTGAAAATATTCTCAAAGATAAAGATGATGTTGTTGCTATTGCGATAAATGCTAACGCCAATAAGTCGGCCGATATACAGTTACGTCAAGCGGCGGTGCAAATGGCGGTATTGGGCTTACCGTTAACTGATATTGATCCACATTGCGCAATTAAGCGCCCGCTGCAGGCAGCTAAAATGTCGCCACTTGCGTTGAAGTTAACGGGTGCTTCGTATGTTAGCCCTAAAACAAAACAAGCCTTTGCTGATGCGCTCACCGATGGTTGGACAATAAAGCAGGCTCATGCCGCACCCGTTGCAGTGCCTGAGCCGCAAGTCAAAGTTGTCGAAAAAATAGTTGAAGTGGAGCGCATCGTTGAAGTTGAAAAATTAGTTTACGTTAACGCCGATGGTACGCCAGTGGATAACCGTGTTGTGAAAAACACGGTTGCCCAGAAAGATTCTATTGATGCCGCCAGCAGTATTGAGCGTGGTATCAGTCAGTTTATTGATCATCAACAACAATTACTCCATGTGCACGAGCAATATATGCAAGGGCCGAAAGACTACGCTAAAACCTTTGAGGCGGTATTATCTAGCCAAGACGCGGGTCAATTGCCTGAAAGTCTTGATCGAACTTTGGCCATGTACCATGAATTTCAATCAGAAACGTTAAGAGTACATGAGCAATACCTGAATAATCAGACTGAAAATATGGCGGCCATGTTATCAGGCCAGCAAAGTGAAGCCCTAAAGAGCCAGACTAATATCATGGCACCAGCGGAAAGCTTATTGCAAAATAATACTGACAATAAAGCTGCACAAGCTGCACAAGCTGCTACTTCAGCTATCTCACAAGCGGCATTAGTAACACAGACAAACGCTAGTGATATAGCAAGTCACTCAGCTAGTGGTTCATCAACAATGCCTATGCAAACGGTGGCATCGGCTGCAGCTATTACACCTGTCGCTGAGCTTAGCGCAACATTACCAGAAAATATTGCTACAAATGACCTTGTGGCATCCTTGGATAAAATTCAAACCGTGATGATGGCAGTGGTAGCTGAAAAAACCGGCTATCCAACGCAAATGCTTCAACTTGATATGGACATGGAAGCGGACCTTGGTATTGATTCGATTAAACGTGTTGAAATCCTTGGTTCGGTTCAAGAAAGTATTAGTGATTTACCCGAGTTGAACCCGGAAGATCTCGCGGAGTTGAGAACGTTAGGAGAAATTGTTGACTACATGAGCGCTAAAGCTAAAGTCGCGTGTCAAAATAACGGTATTGACCCTGCTGCCAAGAAAGCTGATTTACATTTAGTAGCAACAACTTCACTTGCCTCGTCAGAAAATGAACAGACTCAACCCGCTTTAACTAAAATACAAGCGGTTATGATGGCCGTGGTGGCTGAGAAAACTGGCTATCCAACGCAAATGCTTGAACTGGAAATGGACATGGAAGCGGATCTGGGTATTGATTCGATTAAACGCGTGGAAATTTTAGGTGCAGTGCAAGAAAGTATTAGCAACCTAGCCGAGCTTAACCCAGAGGATTTAGCCGAGTTAAGAACCCTGGGCGAAATCGTCAGTTATTTGCAAGCTAACCTTACAACTGAGACTTCAGCGCAAGATGGTGTAGCGACAAACGCTATTCAAGCAGCCGACAGTAAAACCACTGATAGCAAAGCCATCGGCAGTGAAAGTGCCAGCAAAATTGACTTAGAAAATATTCAAACTGTCATGATGGCCGTGGTGGCAGAGAAAACCGGCTACCCAACGCAAATGCTTGAGCTGGAAATGGACATGGAAGCGGATCTGGGTATTGATTCGATTAAACGTGTGGAAATTTTGGGTGCCGTTCAAGAAAGTATTAGCGATTTACCAGAGCTTAATCCTGAAGAGCTAGCCGAGTTAAGAACTCTGGGCGAAATTGTTAGTTACATGCAGGCTAAAGTTTCTAAAGAGTCTGTAGCAAGCGCGAGTGAGTCATTAAACGCCGTTGTTATCGAGGCTGATAATAACGCTGTTATAGATGTAAATCATATTCAAGCTGTGATGATGGCGGTCGTCGCTGAGAAAACCGGCTACCCAACGCAAATGCTGGAACTTGAGATGGATATGGAAGCGGATCTGGGCATCGACTCAATTAAACGTGTCGAAATTTTAGGTGCCGTACAAGAAACCATTGAGGACTTACCCGAGCTTAATCCTGAAGAGCTAGCTGAGTTAAGAAGCCTGGGCGAGATTGTTAGTTACCTGCAAGCTAAAGTTTCTACAGAGTCTGTAGCAACCGTGAGTGAGTCATTAAGCGCTGTTGTTATCGAGGCTGATAAAAACGCTGTTATAGATGTAAATCATATTCAAACTGTGATGATGGAGGTCGTCGCTGAGAAAACTGGTTATCCGACGCAAATGCTTGAACTTGAGATGGATATGGAAGCAGATCTGGGCATTGACTCAATTAAACGCGTCGAAATTTTAGGTGCCGTGCAAGAAACCATTGAGAACCTACCCGAGCTTAATCCTGAAGCGCTAGCTGAGTTAAGAACCCTGGGCGAGATTGTTAGTTACCTGCAAGCTAAAGTTTCTACAGAGTCTGTAACAAGCGCTAGTGAGTCATTAAGCGTTGTTGCCATCGAGACTGATAATAACGCTGTTATAGATGTAAATCATATTCAAACTGTGATGATGTCAGTGGTTGCTGAGAAAACCGGCTATCCAACGCAAATGCTGGAACTAGAAATGGATATGGAAGCAGACCTTGGCATTGACTCGATTAAGCGTGTCGAAATTTTAGGTGCCGTGCAAGAAACCATTGAGGACTTACCCGAGCTTAACCCTGAAGCGCTAGCTGAGTTAAGAACCCTGGGCGAAATTGTTAGTTACCTGCAGGCTAAAGTTTCTAAAGAGTCTGTAGCAAATGCTAGCGAGTCATTAAGCGTTATTGCTATCGAGACTGATAACGTGACTATTGATGCAAATCACATTCAAACTGTGATGATGGAGGTCGTTGCTGAGAAAACTGGCTATCCAACGCAAATGCTTGAACTTGGCATGGATATGGAAGCTGACCTTGGCATTGACTCGATTAAACGTGTTGAAATTTTAGGTGCCGTGCAAGAAACCATTGAGGACTTACCCGAGCTTAACCCTGAAGCGCTAGCTGAGTTAAGAACCTTGGGCGAAATCGTCAGTTACTTGCAAACTAAAGTCTCACCGACCGATCCTAACGATCCGAACGCCAGTGGTACTAACGGTGATAATTTTACCGAACAAACTAAACAGAGCGCAGCAAAAGAACTAGCAGGACAATTTCAAGGTGCGCCAAGTGCTACCGTGGCGTTAACGCCATTATCTTCAGTCAATAAGATAGTGCAAGAATTTGATGACAAGCAACAAGGTGCTCATGCGTTAATAGTAGATGATGGCAGTGGTACAGGGGTGGCGTTAAGTGCAAAGCTAGTCAAAGCGGGTTGGAATGTTTCCGTCTTAAACCCTAACTGGTTAGTCTCCCGTACTAAAAAAACATTTGCTAAAGCAGTTAATGTCATTGACATTGGCAGTAGCGATAACACCCTTGATGAAGCTCAAGTTAAGCAGATTATTGAAAACCTTACACAGCTTGATACCGTCATTTATATGCAAGCTGTTAACACTGTGACAGGTATTCAATACCCAGAAGCAGCCAAGCAAGGGCTTAAATTAGCTTTTATCTTAGCTAAGTTATCAAACGTTAAAAACGCGATGAAAGCTCGTGGCTCTTTTGTGGTGGTAACACGTCAAGGGGGTACTTTAGGCTTTACTAGTGATGAAAGCCAATCCAAGCAAACTATGGCGGTTAAAGCCAATATTAACGCTGATTTAGTGCAAGCTGGTCTTGCCGGTTTAGTGAAGACCATAAATCATGAGTGGAATACAGAGACTAACAGCTCAGTATTTTGTCGGTTAGTTGATTTATCAGCTAAGTTATCGGCGGATAAAGCGGCAAATATTATCAATGATGAACTACATGATATTGATACGACTACTGTAGAAGTTGCCTATGATACTGATAAGTTAACCGGTAATTTAGCCTCGCGTTTCACCTTAACGGCTGTGACTACTGATAGTTATGCGTTAACGCCAAGTTCAACCAGTGTTGATAAAAATAGTGTTTTTCTGGTTAGTGGCGGCGCAAAAGGGGTAACCGCACATTGCGCGATTGAAATAGCAAAACAATATCAGTCGAAGTTTATTTTATTAGGGCGTTCAGCTTTTGACCCTAATGAAGCCGATTGGGCGCAAGGTATAAGCGATGAAGTTGCATTGAATAAAGCGGCAATGCAAGTACTCATCGCCAGCGGTGAAAAACCAACACCGGTGAAAGTCAAACAGCTTGTAAGTCCTGTAATCGCTAATCGTGAAATAGCTCAAACATTAACTGCTATTCGTGCGGCAGGCGGTC
This sequence comes from Colwelliaceae bacterium MEBiC 14330, assembly GCA_040779365.1. GTDB lineage: Bacteria > Pseudomonadota > Gammaproteobacteria > Enterobacterales > Alteromonadaceae > Colwellia. The sequence goes on along the minus strand of JBFONR010000017.1, from coordinate 65,348 downwards.
AAGCGCATTATATTGCCGCTGATGTTACTGATGCGACAAGTGTTATTAATGCTGTTAATCCAACAATTAAAGAGCTTGGTGCCGTCACTGGCATCATTCATGGCGCGGGTGTACTTGCTGATAAATTTATTGAGCAAAAAACACTGGCAGAGTTTGATGCGGTCTACAATACCAAAATAGAAGGCTTGCTTTCACTTTTAGCTGTCACGAAATCTAAGGATATTAAACATCTGGTGTTGTTTTCATCTGCGGCAGGTTTTTATGGCAACCCAGGCCAATCTGACTATGCCATTGCTAATGAGATTTTAAATAAAACGGCTTATCGCTTTAAAGCATTAAACCCAAGTACACAAGTATTAAGCTTTAACTGGGGGCCTTGGGATGGTGGCATGGTCACACCTGAGCTTAAACGTATGTTTAATGATCGCGGTGTTTATATTATCCCGCTTGATGCGGGCGCTAAATTATTAGTTAATGAGTTAGTTGCCGATAGTAATCGCTGCACACAAATATTAGTGGGTAATAATCTTGCTAAGGATTCAAGGGTAAAAAAGTCTCAAGTTAGTCGCTTAACAACAGCGGTGAAAAAAACGCTATTAGCGACTAACAATGAATTTCTAGTTGATCATCGTATTGGTAATGATAAAGTTTTTCCAACGGTATGTGCTATTGCATGGATGAGATCAGCAGCCCAAGCAGCTTATGCAGGCTTTATTTATCAGGGAGTGGCTAATTATAAGTTATATAAGGGTATTGTCTTTGATGGTAGTCAAGCGACCGATTACCAAATTGATATGCTTGCCCAAGTAAATGGTGATGGCTTAACTGTTGATACAAAAATTTCTAGTGTTAATGCACAAGGTAAAACAGTCTTTCATTATGGCGCGCAATTAATTTTGGTGCATAAAACAAAAGCCAGTCCATCCATTGCGTTAACGCCACCTCAAACCGGTGAAGATGCCAGTATTCTATATCACAATGGGACTTTATTTCACGGGGAGAGTTTGCAAGGTGTGAAGGAAGTTCTTGCCTGTAATGAGCAAGGTTTATTATTGCGTTGCCAAGTACCAGACGTTGCTAGCGCTAAACAAGGTGAATTTTTTATCCCCGATATTGCCAAGCAAGATGGTAATATTTTTGCTAATGATATTGCCTACCAAGCCATGTTAATTTGGATGAAAAAGCAACGTGGTCTGGCAAGCTTACCTTCAAGCACCGAGCAATGGCTGGTTTATCGCGAGGTGTTAAGAGGTGAGCAATTTTACCTGCAACTGAGCGTAATAGAGGCTAGTGATAAAGGCACGCAAACTGGCTCTTTAGTTGCTGATATTAAATTCATTAGTGAAAATAATGAGATACTTAGCGAATTAAGCTCAGTAAAAGTCACTGCCAGTGAGAACTTAAAGCGCTTATTTCTAGCCGATGCTAGCGTGAAATCTGAGGCGATGGTTTAATGACAGCGCTAGCTTATAAAAGTGCCATTATTGGCTTTGACGCACAGTTTGAGAATCAACAGGGTAGTTATGCTGATATAGATCAGGTTGAGCGTGCGCTTTATCTGGGTAAAAATGCAGGGCAAACTAGCATTAAAACTCACAAAGCTACTCTGGAGCTTGATTGTCTGGCCGCAATAGCGCGAATGGCGCAAGCAAATAAAGTTGCAGTTGCTGATATCAAAGTGATAGTTTTAGCGCAAGATGCGCTAACCCAAGCAGCCCAGGCACTTGCGATAGAAAATGCGTTAATTGTAAGCTCCCTTGCTATGGCATTCCAGCAACTTGATGAATTAATTAGTCATAATGAGCTAGTGGCAGTATTGGGAGTAAACCTAACACAGCATTTCACTGCCAATTCTGTCAATGTTAGTCGGGTAGAGCCAAACTCAAGTCTTGATAATTTAGCCACGATCAGTGTAGATGAGTCGTTTCAGGGCTATCAAAGTTGTCGAGGGCTAGCTGCCATGCTGTTTTCATCGGTGCGCTTTGCTCGACAAAATAATAGCTATGTCTATGCTTGGTTAAAAGGGGTAGCAATTGGTGCGGATATTGGGCATGTGGCTTTGTCGGCACTTGAAGATGCACAAGTAAAAGCAGATGATATTGGTTTAATGGAAGTCTCAGCGCTTGCCGGTGATGGTTTTAAAGAAACCAATGCATTGTTTGCGCCTTATACACATCAACAAAAATTAGTAACGGCAATTTCTTGCGCACGCAGTATTACCGGTGAAGGTGAGGGCTTTTCACAAGTTTTTGGTTTGTTACGCTGTGTTATTGCCTTACAGCAACGTTATATTCCTGGCATTAATGATTGGCAAAAACCTTTTGACCATAGTTTGTCTCATTGGGATGCTTCGAGCTTTTATTTTCCAACGCAAGCACGACCTTGGTACCCTAATCCGCAGGGTGATGTTCATTTGGCCGCCTATAGCTGCTTAGCGCTTAATGATGAATATTGCCATGCGATCCTAGCTGAAAATAAAGTTATGGCTACCAAGGATGAAAAGCACCCGACAACGGATATTCGTGATAATGGCTTTATTGCCAGTAGCGAATTGAAAATGATACTCGTGACCGGTGATACGCAGCAAACTATTCAAGATAGCTTAAACGCGCTAGAACAGCTTTTATCTGATGACAAAAAATACAAGCAAGCGTCATTAAAAGATATCGCGCAACAATACTTTGAGAAAAGTCAACAAACAAGGGCTGAATATAGCCTAGTGTTGTTGTGTGAATCTACCGAGGAGTTACTCAAAGAAATAGTATTGGCCAGAGAAGGTGTGGCAATAGCCTTTAGCCAGCAAAGCGAGTCGCAAAATGAATGGCGAACCCCAAAAGGCAGTTATTTTACTGCTAAGCCTATTAATAAGCTCAACGTAAATCAAAGCTTAAGCAATAATGTTTGTTTTCTTTACCCGGGGATTGGGGCAACTTATCTTGGTTTAGGACGAGATTTATTGCATTTATTTCCTGAAATACACCAAGATGTTGCAAACTTAGCTGATGATATCGGTGCAAGCTTAAAAGATTGTTTATTAAACCCACGAACAATAGTGCGCCCAAGCTTCGAGCAACTAAAGCTACTGGATTTAAAACTGAGAGCGAGTTTGGCTGATATTGCCGAAGCTGGCGTCGGTTTCGCCTGTGTTTTCACTAAAATATTTGAAGAGGTCTTTAAGCTAAAGGCTGATTTTGCCGCAGGTTACTCTATGGGGGAAGTCAGTATGTATGCTGCCCTTGGTGCATGGCAGCAACCAGGCTTAATGAGTGCGAGATTAGCAAATTCTAGCACCTTTAATGAGCGCTTATGCGGTGATTTATTAACGTTAAGAGAGCACTGGCATTTACCTGAACTCGCTGAAAAAATGCCAGAGCAAGCCGATGAAGTCATATGGGAAACCTATAACCTCAAGGCAACGCTTGATGAAGTCAGTGCTGTCATAGCCAGTGAAAAACGTGTTTATTGCACCATTATCAACAGCCCTGATAGCCTACTTATTGCCGGTTACCCAGCTGACTGTTTACGGGTGATTAAAAAGTTAGGTCGACGCGCTATGCCATTAAAAATGGCCAATGCAATTCATAGTCCGCCAGCAAAAACAGAATACGACAATATGGTGCAACTTTACACCATGGATGTTAGCTCGCGTTTGCAAACCAAGATGTATTCGAGCTCATGTTATTTACCTATACCACAACTAAGTAAAGCTATTGCGCATAGTGTTGCTCAATGTTTATGTGAACCGGTAGATTTTCCTCGCTTAATAAATACTATGCATGATCAAGGGGCTCAAATATTTATTGAAATGGGCGCTGGACGTTCTTTATCTGGCTGGGTCGATAAAATATTGGCGCATTCAAGCGAAAAAAACATCAAGCCAAATGAAGCCCCATCAGCTAAAGCGAGTCTTACAGTACCGGTTAACGCTAAGGGTACCAGTGACGAGTTAACTTATTTTAGAGCGATTGCAAAGCTAATCAGTCATGGCGTAAAGCTCGATCTTAATCGCCTGTATAGTGGCTCGATTATTGTTCAAAAAGCATAATCTGAACAATATAAAAAATTATAAACTTTCGAGGAAAGTATGGAAAACATTGCAGTAGTCGGTATCGCTAACTTATTCCCAGGCTCTTGTGCACCAGAAGAATTTTGGCAGCAATTACTGAACAAACAAGATTGCCGTACAAAGGCAAGTAAAGCGCAAATGGGGGTAGATCCAGCCAAGTATACCGGCAATAAAGGTGATATTGATAAGTTTTATTGTGTGCATGGCGGTTACATTAGCGGTTTTGATTTTGATGCCGATAGTTTTGTTGACAGCAATGTTGCCAAGGAAAAGCAACTTAATGCTGCCTACCTCAGTCAATTAGATGATTTAAATCAATGGGCACTTTACGTTACCCAACAAGCCTTAGCTGATGCCGGTTATTGGCGTAGTAAAAACCTTGAACATTGCGGCGTGATATTAGGTAACTTGTCTTTTCCAACAAAGTCATCAAATCATTTATTTTTGCCTTTATACCATCAAGTAGTGCATAACGCCTTAAAAGCCAGTATTCACCAAGATTTCCAATTAAGTCATTTTTCAGATACCGATATTGCTACCACTAATATCCATGCAGACAATGCGTTGGTCGCTGGTTATCCAGCAGCATTATTAGCAAAAGCGGCAGGTTTAGGCGGTGCGCATTTTGCTCTTGATGCCGCCTGTGCCTCGAGCTGTTATTCCGTTAAATTAGCCTGTGATTATTTGCATACCGGTAAAGCAGATATGATGTTAGCAGGAGCAGTTTCCGGCTCTGATCCTATGTTTGTCAATATGGGGTTCTCTATTTTTCAGGCCTTTCCAGAAAATAATATTCACGCACCATTTGATAAAAATTCACAAGGATTATTTGCCGGAGAAGGCGCTGGTATGATGGTACTTAAACGTCATAGTGATGCAGTACGTGATGGTGATAAAATTCATGCGATCATCAAAGGGGGTGCCTTATCAAATGATGGTAAAGGGGAGTTTGTACTAAGCCCTAATACCAAAGGGCAAGTACTTGTCTATGAGCGTGCCTATAAAGATGCAGGCGTTGACCCGAGAGATGTTGACTACATTGAGTGTCATGCAACAGGGACACCCAAAGGTGACAAGGTTGAATTAGGCTCTATGGATAGTTTTTTTAGCCGTTTTCCAAGGGCCAATGGCATAAAGCCCTTACTTGGCTCAGTTAAATCAAACTTAGGTCACTTGCTTACTGCCGCGGGTATGCCGGGTATGACAAAGGCTATTTGGGCGCTCAATCACGCTAAGATTCCAGCCACCATTAATCTAAAAGAACCTTTAAGTTCTAAACAAGGTTATTTAACCGGTGAACAAATGCCAACCGATACCATTGCTTGGCCCGATATAGAACCAGAAAAACCTAGAATCGCAGGGGTGAGTGTTTTTGGTTTTGGCGGTGCTAATGCGCATTTAGTGCTACAACAACCCACTAAAGATATTGCAGTCACAGCCAAACAAGCAAGTGCGCGTCAGCCGTTAGCCATTATTGGCATGGACGCTCATTTTGGTAGTGCAGAAGGTTTAGCTAGTTTTAAAAAGCTTATTGATAACAACAATACTACCTTCACAGCATTACCCAAAAGCCGTTGGAAAGGCATTGAAAACGATAGCGATGTTATGGAAGCTTTGCAGTTAACTCGTGCGCCACAAGGGGGGTATGTAGAGAGTTTTGATATTGACTTCTTACGTTTTAAAGTACCACCGAACGAACAAGACTGTTTAATTCCTCAACAGTTAATGATGATGAAAGTTGCCGATAACGCCGCTAAAGATGCCGGTCTTAACGAGGGCAGCAATGTTGCGGTTTTGGTCGCAATGGGGATTGAGTTAGAGCTACATCAATACCGCGGCCGTGTTAATTTAAGTACGCAAATTGAAGAAAGTTTGCTGCAACAAGGTGTTCGACTGAGCGATGAACAACGGGCAACCTTAACTAATATTGCTAAAGATGGTGTTGCTCATGCTGCGCAGCTGAATCAATATACCTCGTTCATTGGTAATATTATGGCGTCGCGTATTTCTGCGTTATGGGACTTTTCAGGGCCAGCCATAACCTTATCAGCCGAAGAAAACTCGGCTTATCGCTGTGTTGAATTGGCAGAAAATTTGTTTCAAACCACAGATATCGATGCGGTAATTATTGCATCGGTTGATTTAGCCGGCTCGATAGAAAATATTAGCTTAAGACAGCACTTCGGACCGCTAAATCCCACGCCTAGTCACACGGGGAAATCAAGCAGTAATACTGATACTTCAGTGCTTGACGACCAAAGGTGGATAGTTGGCGAGGGGGCAGGTGCCTTTGTGTTAAAGCCATTGTCGTCAGTCGAACAGCAAAATGTCTATGCAACCATTGATAGCATCAGTTTTGTTAACGGTAATGACACAGATGCCATCATTAAAGCGGCCAATGCTTCGCTATTAAATGCTGGGCTAACCGCCGCTGATATTACTAGCATTGAAGCCCATGCCAGTGGTTTTAGTGCAGAAAATAAGGCCGAGCGACAAGCACTACCTCGACTTTACCCCGGTAGAAAAATTAGCAGTGTCAAGGGTAATGTTGGTCATACCTTTAATGCTAGCGGGGTGGCAAGCATTATTAAAAATGCGCTTATTTTGAATGATACCGTGTCACAAGCAAGTTCTCGTGCCGCGCATATTGCCATTAATGGTCTTGGTAAAGATGAAAGTTGTGCTCACCTGATTATGTCGGCAAGTAAGCGGGCTCATCAACCAGCCACTGACACTAAGACTAAAGGGCGTCCACAGTTAATTAAAACCATTGCCTTAGGGGGTAAGAGTATTTATCAAAGCATTGTTAAGCAAACGCAATCATCTGATAAGGCAAATGAAATCTTAGCTATTAAGCAGGCATTTAGTGAAAGTCCGCGCAATAATGTTCAGCAGGTTGTGGATATGATGAATATCAAACCGAAAAGATTAGTCGGCGCGCAGCTCTCTTTAACGTCATTAAATAGCATTAGCCAACACAGTGAACATAAACAGAGCGACAATCAAGCCAAAATATCCTCAAAGATGATGACTGGAGCACAAGTGAAAACAACCGCGCCTAGTAAAGCAAAAGTCGATGTTAACCATCAGACAAGTAAAGAAATTTTTCAAGAGACTGCAACCCATCAAGCATTCTTAAATAACCGGCAAAAGGCCGCAGAGCAAATCGCTAAATTGATTGAAATGCAAGCCCAGCTTGGTGCCGACTCAGCTATTTCTGCTGTAGCAAAGTCTAGCGGCGATGAGCAAAGCCATGCAACCAAGTTAACCATGGTAAATTCAACTCGCTCAACAGCAAAGCAACAAGCGAAGGGTGAATTAAACAATCGAGGGTGTTTCAACATTAAAGGGCCTCAAGGATATCATTATCCGCCATTGCAACTTATAGAGCGTTTTAATAAACCGAAAAATATTATTTGGGATACGGCAGATTTAGTTGAATTTGCTGAAGGTGATATTGCCAAGGTGTTTGGCGAAGAATATAAAATAATTGACAGTTATGCTCGTCGTGTTCGTTTACCTACGACCGACTATTTATTAGTGTCGCGTGTCACTGAGCTTGAAGCCAAGGTAAATGAATACAAAAAATCCTCCATGTACACTGAGTATGATATTCCAGTTGACGCGCCCTTTTTAATCGATGGTCAAATTCCTTGGTCAGTTTCTGTTGAATCAGGTCAATGTGATTTATTGTTAATTGCCTATATTGGTATTGATTTTCAGGCTAAAGGCGAGCGCGTTTATCGTTTATTAGATTGTGAATTAACCTTTTTAGAAGAAATGGCTTTTGGTGGTGAAACCTTACGTTATGAAATTCATATTGACTCCTACGCTAAAAATGGTGAACAGTTATTATTTTTCTTTCATTACGATTGTTATGTGGGTGATAAAAAAGTGCTTATCATGCGTAATGGTTGTGCAGGTTTCTTTACTGATGAAGAACTTGTTGAAGGTAAAGGTGTCATTTTAAACGATAAAGATAAAGCTGAATTAGCCAATGCAGTCAAAAGCGATTTTACGCCGTTAATTACCAATAAAGATGCCAGCAAACAGGCTAAACAACATTTTGATTATAACGATATGATGAAACTGGTTGATGGTGATGTTGCTGGCTGTTTTGGTGATGAATATGATCAACAAGGGCGCAATCCATCACTTAAGTTTTCATCAAAGAAATTTCTGATGATAGAACGGATAACCAAAATAGTGCCTAAAGGCGGGCATTGGGGTCTAGGCTTATTAGAAGGTCAAAAAGATTTACAGCCTGATCATTGGTATTTTCCTTGCCATTTTAAAGATGATCAAGTCATGGCTGGCTCATTAATGAGTGAAGGCTGTGGTCAAATGGCAATGTTCTTTATGCTTAAATTAGGCATGCACGCTCAGGTTAATAATGCGCGTTTTCAACCAATACCAGGAGAGTCACAAACGGTGCGTTGTCGAGGACAAGTAACCCCACAATATAATACCTTGACTTATCGAATGGAAGTAACAGCAATGGGAATGGAGCCTTACCCATTCTTAAAAGCAAATATTGACATCATGCTTGATGGCAAAGTGGTTGTCGATTTTAAAAACTTGTCAGTGATGATCTCAGAGCAAGATGAGTCTTCTCCTTATCCGGTGATATTACCTGATAATGTGCAAAAATTAACGCAAGGCTCTAGCCCGATAACTGCAACAACAGAACTTGACGAACGTGGCGTAGAACCTTTTAAACAGGCACATCGCCCTCTAATGAAAGTGGTATCTGATCTAAGCGCGCCAAAAGAAAAAGGCGTCATACCGATTAAGCATTTTGCAGCGCCTATGGTAAGTGGACAAAATCGTGTCCCGAATAAAGCGCCTTTTACTCCTTGGCATATGTTCGAATTTGCCACAGGTGATATTTCCAAGTGCTTTGGTCCAGACTTTGATGTTTATCAGGGAAGAATTCCACCGCGTACCCCTTGTGGTGATTTGCAAGTGGTAACGCAAGTCGTTGCAGTACAAGGTGAGCGTTTAGATCTCAATAGCCCCTCAAGTTGTATCGCTGAATATTATGTGCCTGAAGATGCTTGGTATTTTGTTAAAAACAGTCATCAAAATTGGATGCCTTATTCATTAATAATGGAAATAGCTTTGCAACCTAATGGCTTTATCTCCGGCTATATGGGGACGACGCTTAAATACCCAGATAAAGATTTGTTTTTTCGCAATCTCGATGGAAGCGGTGAATTAATCAAGCAGCTAGATTTAGCGGGTAAAACTATCGTTAACAAGTCTGTACTGTTAAGCACTACCATGGCTGGTGGTATGATAGTACAAAGTTTTACCTTTGAACTCTACCTCAAAGATGAAAGGCACGCGGCACAATCGCTTGAAAACCATGATTTGTTTTATAAAGGTAGTGCGGTATTTGGTTACTTTGGTAGTGATGCGTTAACTAACCAGCTTGGTATTGATGGCGGTAAAATTACCCATCCGTGGTTTGACGATAATAAAATAGCAAAATCTGACATTAGGCTTATCGATCTTAGTGATCAGTCTTTGTCACTTTACCATGCACCTAAAGATAAACCGCACTACAAACTTGCCGGCGGTCAACTGAATTTTATTGATAAAGTTTCAATTGTCGAAGGCGGAGGAAAAGCCGGGATTGCTTATCTTTACGGCGAACGCACCATTGATGCGACAGATTGGTTTTTCCGTTACCACTTCCATCAAGATCCTGTTATGCCGGGTTCATTAGGCGTAGAAGCGATAATTGAGTTAATGCAGACGTATGCTTTAGCAAACGATTTGGGTAAAGCTTTTGTTAACCCAAGGTTTATTGCTCCGACAAGCACCGTTAAGTGGAAGTATCGTGGTCAAATTACACCACTCAATAAACAAATGTCGTTAGATGTGCATATTACCGATATTGTTAAGTCAGCGGATGAAGTGCGTTTAATTGGTGAGGCTAATTTATCTAAAGATGGTCTGCGTATATACCAAGTAACAGATATTGTTTTATCGCTTATCGAAGCTTAGTGAGTAAAGTTATTTGCTTTACGATAAATCAATGAATTAAATCTTATTAAAAGCGAAGTAAGTAAGATAAACAGGAATAAATATGTCAAATATAAGTTATAGCGCTGCTAATGCCATTGACTGGGCATGGCAAGTAGATGCCAGTGCAATCAAAAGTAGTGATGTTGAAGTAAAATCAGCATTGATGGATTTAGCAAAACCTATCTATGTTGCCAAAGGGGAGGCCAATTCCACTAATGAAATAGGCATAGCTAATGTCATATCATCTGCTGGCTCGACAGAGGTTTTAGCTTTCGCGCAAAAACTTAATCCTGAAGATTTAGGTGATGATGCTTTTAAAAAGCAACATGGGGTTAAATATGCCTACCATGGTGGCGCTATGGCAAACGGTATTGCTTCAGTTGAGTTAGTCGTTGCTTTAGGCAAGGCTGGCTTTTTATGCTCGTTCGGCGCGGCAGGCTTGGTACCTGATGCAGTAGAAGAGGCTATTTGCCAAATACAAGCAGAATTACCTAATGGTCCTTATGCGGTAAACCTAATACACGCCCCAGCGGAGGAAGCGTTAGAACGTGGCGCGGTTGAACGCTTTTTAAAACTCGGCGTTAACACTGTCGAGGCCTCAGCCTATTTAGGGCTAACTGAGCATATTGTCTGGTATCGTTTAGCGGGTTTATCGAAAAATATTGATGGCAGCGTCAATATTGCGAATAAAGTTATTGCTAAAGTATCGCGCACAGAAGTAGCCCGCCGCTTTATGGAGCCCGCACCACAAAAAATTATTGATAAACTATTAGCGCAAGGCAAGATTAGCCAAGAGCAAGCACAGTTGGCTAAATTGGTGCCAATGGCTGATGATATTACTGCCGAAGCGGACTCTGGCGGTCATACTGATAACCGGCCATTTTTAACGCTTTTGCCAACCATTATTGCCTTGCGCGATGAAATACAAGCAAAATATAACTTCTCTCCTTCATTGCGTGTCGGAGCAGGCGGTGGCATAGGTACGCCGGAAGCTGCTCTTGCCGCGTTTAATATGGGGGCAGCCTATATTGTTCTTGGCTCAGTAAACCAAGCCTGTGTTGAGGCTGGCGCATCAGAATATACGCGAAAATTACTTGCTGATGTTGAAATGGCAGACGTGACCATGGCACCCGCAGCAGATATGTTTGAAATGGGGGTAAAATTACAAGTGGTTAAGCGCGGTTCAATGTTCGCTATGCGAGCAAAAAAACTCTATGACTTATATGTCAGCTATGATTCTATTGAAGCGATACCTGTTGATGAAAGAGTCAAAATTGAGAAACAAATTTTCCGTGCAAATCTTGATGATGTCTGGGCTAGCACAGAAGCTTTCTTCACAGCGCGCGATCCTGACATGCTAGCACGGGCGCAAGCGAGTCCGAAACGAAAAATGGCATTAATATTTCGTTGGTATCTAGGTTTGAGTTCTCGCTGGTCAAATATCGGCGAAAAAGGCCGTGAAATGGATTACCAAATTTGGGCTGGTCCAAGTTTAGGTGCATTTAATAGCTGGGTAAAAGGCACATACCTTGAAGATTATACTCGCCGCTATGCCGTTGATGTTGCTTTACATATGCTCAAAGGCGCTGCTTATTTGCAACGAGTAAATCAATTAAAATTGCAAGGTGTCAGTTTATCACCCGCTTTGGCAACTTATCGCAGTGAAGGCTAGTGTATTATCATAACTAAGCAAGCTTGCTAATAAATCGTTGCGACTATTGGCTTGGAGCCTTGATGTTAAAACACCTCACTGCTAAGTAAGGTGTTTAGTTCAGTAGAAGATTCTCTTCTAAAATGCTCAACAGCTGTTCTACCGTCAGCTCGGTTAATAAAACTTGCTTTGAAGAGTGAATAACACCTGATTTGTCGCCAAGCGTCACATTGACTGAATCAGGTTTATCATCATGAAGTAGCAAAACAATTTTTTTGTTTTGTGCTGGGCAATCAATACTAATGGCGTCAGCGGGCATACCTTGCTGGCGAAGCGCTTTGTCCATGATGCCCATTAAAGTGTCAATACCTTTGTTACGGTCAGAGAATTTATCATTCGCTTGCGCAACGATGTCTGAAAGTGCTGTTAACCTGTCATTCATAATGTTTTTATTCTATCTAGCTTGGTTAAAAGATAATAACGTGGTGTCATAACTTGGCCTGTCACTGTAAACTAGCAAAGCGTTAAAATCTATTAGGCTCTGCAAATTTGATGTTGTGGAAACTGACCATGACACTTTAGCTCTGTCTTTGGCTTTTGGCTTATAGCGAGTAAGTGGTTAGTTGTGTTATTAACATTTATACTTCGAACACGTTTTTCAGTATAAGTTAAATATTTATGATAAAAAAAATTGGATTATCAATACTTTCTGCCACTATATTGTGCGGCTGCGTAGCAACATCTGATGAGGTTACCGCAACCAATAGTGCACAAGATTTTAAAACAAGTTACGACAGTATTAATACCGAACAGTTGATTGAACATACCAAGATATTAGCTTCTGATGCCTTCGGTGGTCGAGCACCGTCAACCCAAGGCGAACGTCTTACCCTGGAATACCTCACTGAGCAGTTTAAAGCCATTGGTTTTAAACCTGGCAACGGTGAAAGCTTCTTACAAGAGGTGCCGCTGGTGTCTATTGAAGCATCAAGTGATATGACTTTATCTATTGGCGGCAAAGACTATCAGTATGGTAAAGATATGGTGATGGGCAGTAGTCGTATTATGGCGCAGTCACAGCTTATAAACTCTGAATTAGTTTTTGTTGGCTATGGATTAAACGCCCCTGAATATAATTGGAATGACTACAAAGACTTAGATGTTAAAGGGAAAACCGTCGTCATTTTAGTCAATGATCCTGGCTTTGCTACACAAGATCCTGCACTGTTTACTGGTAATGCAATGACATACTATGGACGTTGGACTTATAAATATGAAGAAGCGAGTCGCCAAGGAGCAGCAGGCGCTATTATCATTCATGAAACAGCACCGGCTTCTTACGGCTGGTCAGTCGTTAAAAATTCATGGACAGGCGAACAGTTTGGTTTTCAGCGTGACGATTTAAATAAAGATCGTGTCGCTGTGGAGGGCTGGATAAATGCTAATGTCGCGACAGAGTTATTTACTAAAGCAGGATTGGATTTTAGTGATATGAAAAGACGCGCGGCTCAAGGTAGCTTTAATATCGATATGGGCGATCTTGATGCTTCAATCACTGTCAACAACACCATTAAAAATTCAATTTCATATAACTTCATTGCGACCTTACCCGGTAAAAAAGTCGCCGATGAGCATATTTTATATTCTGCTCATTGGGACCATCTAGGTACTGATACCACCAAATCGGGCGATCAAATTTATAATGGTGCCCATGATAATGCGACAGGCACAGCCGCCTTAATCGAAGTAGCTGAGGCGTTCGCTAAATTACCTCAGCAGCTTGATCGCTCGGTAACCTTTATCGCGGTTACCGCAGAAGAGCAAGGCTTATTAGGCTCTAAATTTTATGCTGCAAATCCTATCATACCGGCCGATAAAACGGTCGCTAATATTAATATGGATGCGCTTAATGTTAACGGTAAAAGTAAAGATGTCGCTGTATATGGTTTAGGGCAATCAGAGCTTGATAACTATTTGACTAAAGCAGCAGTTAAACAAAATCGTATTATTACCGGTGACCCAAGACCCGCTGCGGGAATTTACTACCGCTCTGATCATTTTGCCTTTGCCAATATTGGTATTCCAGCCTTATATGCCAAAGGCGGTAATATGCCTGCTGATGAAGTGACTGCTAAATTAAGAGAGAAATTAAACCCTATCATTGCCAAGTGTTACCATGGTTTATGTGATGAATACTCTGATGATTGGGATTTGAGCGGGGCGGTTGAAGATATGCAGTTGTTCTTTGAGATTGGTTATCAGCTATCTGCTGAAGGTGTTTGGCCCCAGTGGAGCAAAAGCTCTGAGTTTTCACGCTAGCTATAGCCGATGTCACTGTATGTAAAGTAATCAGGCGCTTGCTTTAGTTATGCACTTGGCAGTTAATCATAGTCGTTGACTGCCATATTTTACGTTGAGCTTCATAGCTGATCTAAGTTAACTAAGCTTGCTTGTGTTATAGATTGAATAACACTCGGGGCTAGTTCTAGCTCAACGCCACGTTTTCCTGCACTGATAAAGACAGTTTCAAAATTAGCTATAGAAGCATCTATATAAGTTTTTAAGGTTTTTTTTTGTCCGAGAGGACTTACACCACCAATGACGTAACCTGTCGCTCTTATTACTTGTTCTTTTGCAGCCATTTCTGCTTTTTTACCACCATGAGCTTTGGCAATTAACTTCATTTTTAACATTGAACTTACCGGTAAAATAGCAATAATTAATTCCTTGCCATCAATACAAACAACTAAGGTTTTAAAGATTCGATCCTTATTAACACCAAGTTTATCTGCAGCTTCCAAACCATAATGTTGATTAGCAACATCGTGCTCATATTGATGAATAATGTATTGAGCATTGTGTTTTTTAAGTTCGGCAATGGCTGGTGTCATTTATTTCTCTAGCAAAGTGTTACATGCATTTAAATTAGTACCTTCATCAAAATAAGGCAATAAGGCAATAAGGCCAGTGGTTAAAAGCTAGGCGCTAAAAAGTGAAGGGCTTTATACCAATAAAAGTATTTTATCGGGTTTAAGTTATTGTAATTTATTAATAATAAATGTCATTATAAAGGTTGAATTTATAAACAAGGACTCTATTGAACATGGAAAAATTAAACATTCCCTTAAAAACTATCGGCACAATAGTCGTTGCACTTATCATTTTGACTAGCGCTGTTTATACCGTTAATGAAGGACATATTGGTATAGTTAAACGCTTTAGTGAGGCTAAAGAACAAGTCAATCCAGGATTGCACTTTAAGGTGCCATTTATTGATAGTGTTGAAGAAATTGAAGTCAGAACACGAAAAAATGAAGAAAGAATGGCCTCAAGTACCAAAGAACAAATGCCAGTTACTATTAGTGTTTCAGTAAACTGGACAGTAGATAAAACTGCGGCATTAGAATTGTTTAGACAATATGGTGGTCTGTCACAATTTGAAAGCAGAATTTTGGACCCAAGGTTTAGATCAGCAACTAAAGATGTCATACCTCGCTTTGATGCTGAAAAATTAATTCAAGACCGAGCCACCGCTATTCAAGCAATTGAAGCAAATTTAATCGAAGAGATGAAGGAATTTCCTGTTACCGTTGATAATATTCAAATTGAAAACATTCAACTTCCTGCAAAATATTTAACTTCTATAGAAACCAAGCAAACTGAGAAAAACTTAGCAGCGGCAGAAGAGCATAAACTTGCTAGACAAAACCTTGAAGCGCAACGTGATGTTAATACCGCCAAAGCTAAGGCGGACGGCATTAGAGCCGTAGCCATTGCAGAGGCAGAAGCGATAAGAATAAAAGGTTTAGCAGAAGCTGAAGCCATTACCGCCAAAGCAAAAGCCTTGGGTAATAACCCACTGATTATAAAACTAACTGAGGCGCAAAATTGGGATGGCAAGTTACCCGCAACCATGCTTGGTGGTGAAAATATGCCGATTTTAGACTTACGGGCTAAATAAAATGTTTTGTTTAAGCGCTAATTTACCCTTAGCGCTTTGCCAGCTCGTTAGCGTTATTAATAGTGATAGAAAGCTCAACACAATACGAAAAGGCATAATAACCTTTGCTCTGCAGCGATTAAATTATAAAAACCGGTTAGGTTTAGTGTGTCATTTGTCTTAAGATTATTCTAAACATACTTTGTTTTTTGATAAAAAAACGTTAACCTATTTGGAAATGACATAGTGTTAACAATTTCTAGAAATTTAGCTTTTGTATCGCATTGACTATAACAAGGAATTTATTTTGAAAGATGTAAAAGGCATAAAGTCAGTATTGTTTGTCTGCATGGGCAATATCTGTCGCTCACCGACTGCAGAAGCCGTATTTAGAGAAAAAATGAAAGCGCAAGGCTTGTCGTTAAAAGTTGATTCGGCGGGTACACTTGGTGCACACGCAAAAGAGAAGCCTGATCATAGAGCTCAAAAAGCAGGTATTGCCAGAGGTTATTCTTTTGATGGCATTAAAGCACGTAAGGTAACGCTAAAAGATTTTACTGATTTCGATCTTATTCTTGCGATGGACCATGACAACGTCAACGAATTAAATAAATTAGCCCCGCCACAGCTAAAATATAAAATAAACTTAATGCTAGACTTTGCTACAGATCATGAGGAAGAGCAGGTACCTGATCCTTATTATGGTGGTGCTAAAGGTTTTGACTACGTACTAGATTTAGTTGAAGCGGCAAGTGATGGTTTATTAGCAAAAATATAATTGAATAAGCGCTAAATTAACGGGCAAATTAAAATTCACTTAAAAGCACTGCTTTAACGATCAGTGCTTTTTTAATGCTTGGCTTAAGCCAAGTTCGTTTTACAAAAAAAGCGCTAACAAAGGACGCCGTTTTGACCAAATCACAACTTAGCGCGGTGGTTTTTTTAACTGATATTATCAACCTAACTTTTGTAAATATTTATTCAACACAATAAATTAGCGCTAGATAAAGCAAGTTAGATTAAAGGGCGTTGATTTTAGTAAAGCGAGTTTTAATCGCATCGGCTAACAATGCTAATATTTCTTCACTGACCGATAAATCAATACAGGCATCGGTAATGCTTTGGCCATAAGTCAGTGGCACACCAGCTTTGACTGATTGATTACCCGCTGTTAAGAAACTTTCAATCATCACACCAAAAATACTTTCATCGCCTTGATGAATTTGCTCTGCCAATGAGCCGGCCACATCTATTTGTTTGTTATGGTCCTTAAAGCTATTACCATGACTACAATCAACCATGATGCTTTTTGCTAAGTTAGCTTGTTCTAACTGCTGGCAAGTATTTTGAATATCTTCACTATGATAATTTGGTACTTTACCCCCACGTAAAATCACGTGGGCATATGGGTTACCATGGGTTTGGTAAATACACATTTGACCACTTTTATCAGGCGAATAAAGTACGTGCGGTACACTTGAGGCCTGAATTGCATCAAGGGCTATTTTTACGTTACCATCGGTCCCGTTCTTAAAGCCTACAGGGCATGAAAGCGCCGAGGCCAGTTCACGATGAACTTGGCTCTCAGTGGTACGTGCACCAATTGCGCCCCAGCTGATTAAGTCAGATATGTATTGACCTGTAACCATATCTAAGAACTCAGTGCCGGCAGCTAAGCCCATTTCATTGATTTCAACTAACAAATTACGGGCTAATGTTAAACCTTTGGCTACACGGAATGACTTATCAAGATCAGGATCACTAATTAAGCCTTTCCAACCAACTGTAGTGCGTGGCTTTTCAAAATAAACACGCATGACTATCAGTAATTCTTTCTTATATTTGTCACGTAAGACTTTCAGCTTTTTAGCATAATCAATTGCCGCTACTGTATCATGAATTGAACAAGGGCCGATTACCACAAGTAAACGTTTATCTTTACCACTAATAACGGCTTCAATTTCTTTACGGCTGTGCATGATAAAGTCTGCCGTTGCTGAACTTAAAGGGATTTGCTCAGCAAGCTCTGCTGGAGAAGCTAAATTTTCAATTAGCGTAGTGCGTAACTCATCTGTTTTAATTGTCATGGAATTTTTATCTGCTCTACTTTCAGTTTGGCTTGTTATGGGCGAGCAGCAAGTCGCACATAAACTACATTATGCGCGCTAACATAGCTAAATTAGCCGTTAATGTGAACTGTTTATCGTAATAAATCGCAATAAAAAGCCAATAAATGAATAATAAGCTATGATTCGCTTGGTTTTTGTTATATCAAATCAGTATTTGTAACGTTGTAAACCGGTTTCAGCTAGGATTTTAGCGGTGATCTCTTCTACTGAAAATTTAGTGGTATTGATAAAAGAAATTTTCTCATTTTTATAGAGTTTTTCTACTTCACGAACTTCCATACGACATTGCCTAGCTGAGGAGTATTTACTGTTCGACATACGTCCTTCACGAATGTCTATTAGGCGTTGTGCATCAATGGTTAAACCAAATAACTTCTTTTTGAAAGGCCTTAAAAAATCAGGGATACGTAATTCTTCCATATCATCATCGGTAAAAGGATAGTTCGCCGCTTTAATGCCATATTGTAAGGCTAAATATAACGAAGTGGGTGTTTTACCTGAGCGAGATACACCAACGAGAATAACATCAGCGTCTTCATAGTTAGTCACATTTGAACCATCATCATTAGCCAATGCGTAGTTCACCGCCTCAATGCGGTAGTCATAACTATTTTCATGAATGCTGTGAGTGCGATGGGTTTTAGGTTTGGCTTTGATCGCTAGTTCATCTTCAAGCGGTGCGACAAAAGGCTCTAAAAAATTGTAGAGCACGGCATCGCAGCTATCAATAATTTCACGAATGTCATTATTAACAAAGGTATGAAAAACTAATGCGGGTTGACCGCTTCGGCTGGTCGCTTTATTTATCCGCTCTTTTGCTGCAAATGCCTTTTCGGCTGTTTCAACAAATGAGATGGTGTGATGTTCAAATTCAGTAGGGAAAAGTGACAGTAGTGCATGGCCAAAAACTTCTGAAGTGATGGCTGTGCCATCTGAGATGTAAAAAGCTGATCGCATGGTAATTTCTTCTTTCGCATAATTATCTAGTTATTATGAATGAGCTATACTCTTTCGTGAAAGTTATAATGAAAACTTTTATATTATATTCTATTTTGTCTTTAAGTTTACACAACTGGCAGTGTAGAATGTATTCAGCTACAAATAAATAGATAAACAAATAATCATATTTAGTTTTTAATTGGAGAAGTGTCGTGCAGGAAAATGTTCTTTGGTATCAAAACTTGGGCATGAATGATGTAGATCGCGTGGGCGGTAAAAATGCATCACTTGGTGAAATGATTTCAAACCTAGCAAATGTTGGTGTTCAAGTACCTACCGGTTTTGCTACCACGTCATTTGCTTTTAATGAATTTCTAGAGCAAAGCGGAATTAATGAGAAAATTTACCAGTTACTCGATGGTTTAGATGTTGATGATGTCAATGCCTTAGCTAAATGTGGTGCAACCATTCGCCAATGGATAATTGACACGCCATTCCTCCCTGAAATGCAACAAGATATTGAATCTGCTTATGAAAAGCTGGCAGGTGACTTTTCTGATGATGCCTCTTTTGCTGTGCGATCATCGGCAACGGCCGAAGATATGCCGGATGCTTCCTTTGCCGGTCAACAAGAAACCTTTTTAAATGTACGCGGCTTGGATGCGGTCATGATTGCAATTAAGCATGTATTTGCTTCATTATTTAATGATAGAGCTATTTCTTACAGAGTGCACCAAGGTTACGATCATCGTGGTGTCGCGCTTTCAGCTGGTATTCAGCAGATGGTCCGTAGCGATATATCTGCCTCAGGTGTCATGTTCTCTATTGATACAGAGTCAGGCTTTGATCAGGTGGTATTCATTACCTCAAGTTTTGGTTTAGGTGAAATGGTAGTGCAAGGTGCTGTTAACCCTGATGAATTTTATGTCCACAAACCGACTTTAGCAAAAGGAAAGCCTGCGGTTGTGCGCCGTAATATTGGTAGCAAAGCTATTAAGATGGTGTATTCAGATAGCCAAGAGCACTCAAAGCAAGTTGAAATAGTGGATATTGATGAAGCTGAGTCTAATCGTTTTTCTTTAACCGATGCCGAAGTTGAAGAATTGGCTAAACAAGCGGTAATTATTGAGCAGCATTATGGCCGTCCGATGGATATTGAATGGGCTAAGGATGGTTTAGATGGTAAGCTTTATATCGTACAAGCTCGACCTGAAACGGTTAAAAGCCGTGAAACGGGTAATGCAATGGAGCAATTCCAATTACAAAAGCATGATAATATTAGCGTCGTTTGTGAAGGTCGCTCTATTGGTCATAAAATAGGTAGTGGTGAAGCAAAAGTTTTATCTTCATTAGCTGAAATGGACAAAATATTGCCTGGTGATGTCTTGGTCACCGATATGACTGATCCCGATTGGGAGCCGATAATGAAACGTGCCTCTGCTATTGTTACCAATCGAGGTGGCAGAACATGTCATGCTGCAATTATTGCTCGAGAAATGGGTATCCCGGCTGTAGTCGGTTGTGGCAATGCAACAGAGCTTATTCATACGGGTGATAATGTTACCGTTTCATGTGCAGAAGGGGATACTGGTTTTATTTACCGCGGTAAACTCGATTTTGAAGTGAAAACATCAGAAATTGATGACATGCCTCAATTGCCACTTAAAATTATGATGAATGTTGGTAATCCTGATAGAGCCTTTGCTTTTGCTCGTTTGCCTCATGCCGGTATTGGTCTTGCTCGTTTAGAATTTATTATCAATAAAATGATTGGCATCCATCCAAAAGCTTTACTTAACTTCGATAAGCAATCAGAAGATTTAAAAGAAGAGATTAATGACATCATTGTTGGCTATGACAACCCTGTCGAATTTTACATTGCTAAACTTACTGAGGGAATTTCAACATTGGCTGCTGCTTATTCGCCAGAAAAAGTCATCGTACGTATGTCTGATTTCAAATCCAATGAGTATGCTAATTTAGTGGGTGGTGAAGAGTATGAGCCCGATGAAGAAAACCCTATGATTGGTTATCGAGGTGCTGCGCGATATATTTCTAAAGATTTCAGGGATTGTTTTGCACTCGAATGTGAAGCAATTAAGCGTGTTCGAAATGACATGGGCTTAACTAATGTTGAGGTGATGATACCGTTTGTACGCACATTAGATGAAGCAGCTGCAGTGATTGATATCCTTGGCGAGCATGGCTTAAAACGTGGTGATAACGGCTTGCGTGTTATCATGATGTGTGAATTACCATCGAATGCGTTATTGGCCGATCAGTTTCTTGATTACTTTGATGGTTTCTCAATTGGCTCTAATGATCTTACTCAGTTAACGCTGGGTTTAGATAGAGACTCAGGTTTAATTGCGCATTTATTTGATGAACGTAATCCAGCGATAAAAGTCTTATTGTCAATGGCAATTAAAGCCTGTAAAGCACGTGGAAAATACGTCGGTATATGTGGTCAAGGTCCTTCAGATCATGAAGATTTTGCCGCTTGGCTAGTTGAGCAGGGCATAGATAGTGTCTCGTTAAACCCTGATACTGTGCTACCAACATGGTTATACCTTGCTGAACAATTAGCGGTAAATAAATAGCGGTTAATTTTTTAGTATTTTTTTTATGTGAATAAAACGATTGCTTTGTTACACACAGCAATCGTTTTTTGTATTTGAAAGCTTATTTTTTGCATAAAACTATAATATATATTCATTAATATGGTTAAATATTGCATATTTAGTGAGTTTTGCAGTAAAAATTCAAGTGAGGCATGATATACTGGCTTTACTGTCCTGTTTATATTAGTTGATGAATTAGCCTTTATGCTTCCTCATATTAGTCACAAAAAACACCTTCCGCCGTTATATCAAGCGTTTGTCTCTGCATTACATAAACAAAACTTCACGGGTGATATTAACGCCAGTTATAGTGCTCGCTTAGCCGTAGCAACTGATAACAGTATTTACCAACAATTGCCCCAGCTAGTTATTCAACCACGCACTAAAGCTGATATTGTTTTATTGGCTAAAACAGCCAGCGATGAACAATATTTAGCGATCAAATTTAGTGCGCGCGGCGGAGGCACAGGTACCAATGGCCAAAGCTTAACCCCAGGTGTAGTGGTTGATTTATCTAAATACATGAATGCAGTGTTAGAGATAAATGTTGAAGAAAAGTGGGTACGTGTTGAAGCTGGCGTTGTTAAAGATCAACTTAATGATTATTTACGCCCACATGGGTTTTTCTTTGCGCCAGATTTATCGACTTCCAATCGTGCGACCATAGGTGGCATGATTAATACTGATGCTTCAGGTCAAGGTTCCTTAGTTTATGGTAAAACCTCTAATCATGTTTTAGCGCTGGAATCTGTTTTGGCAAATGGCGATGTACTAAGTACTCAGCCAATGACATTGGAACAAGCACAAAACCTTGTGGAGCAAGCGGACTTAAACGCTGACACTCATGCACGGATCATGTCGCAGGTGCTCTCATCATGTATTGATAATCGCGACGCCGTATTACAAACATTTCCACGGTTGAATCGATTTTTAACCGGGTATGACTTAGAAAACGTGCTCAGCACAGGTGATGACGGAGCAATCACTGGTGTTGATCTATCGCGCTTAATTACCGGCTCTGAAGGCTCTTTGGCTTTTGTTTGTGAAGCTAAACTCAATATTAACCCGATTAGAGCGGCTAAAACGTTAATTAACATAAAATATGATAGTTTTGATTCCGCCTTACGCCATTCACCAGCGTTAGTTGCTGCTAAAGCAACTTCAGTTGAAACGGTAGACTCCAGGGTTTTGAATTTGGCTAAACAAGATATTGTTTGGCACAGCGTTAGTGACTTAATAACTGATGTGCCAGGCAAGGTAATGGATGGCATTAACCTGGTTGAATATAACGGTGATAGTGTTGAGGGGTTGGCGGCCCAAGTCAATGAATTAACTAGCGAGCTTGATGAGCTAATTAATGCAGACCACGATAAAGTAGCTAATCGCGGTGTTATTGGTTATCAAGTGACTTCTGACTTGGCTAGTATTAATAAAATTTATGCCATGCGTAAAAAAGCGGTTGGTTTGTTAGGCAAGACGCAAGGCAGTCAAAAACCTTTGGCTTTTGCAGAAGACACGGCTGTTCCTCCTGAGAACCTTGCTGATTTTATTGCTGAATTTAGAGCATTACTCGATAGTTACCAGCTTAATTACGGTATGTTTGGTCACGTCGATGCGGGCGTATTGCACGTTCGCCCGGCGTTAGATATGTGTGATCCAGAGCAAGAAAAATTACTCCGTACACTTTCGGATGAAGTGGTCAAGTTGACCGCTAAATACGGCGGGCTTATGTGGGGCGAGCATGGTAAAGGCTATCGAAGTGAATATGGTCCGGCTTTTTTTGGCGAACAACTTTTTACCGAGTTACGTAAAATAAAGACCGCCTTTGATCCTCATAATAAAATGAATCCCGGCAAAATCTGTACACCTATCGATTCTAATGAGCAATTAGTTAGCGTTGATGATACCAAACGTGGCGCTTACGATAGACAAATACCCATTAGTGTTAAATCATCATTTACTGCTGCAATGGAATGTAACGGCAATGGTTTGTGCTTTAATTATGACGCCGATAGCCCGATGTGTCCGTCAAGTAAAATAACGCGTGATAGACGTCATTCGCCTAAAGGCCGTGCAGGTTTAATGCGAGAGTGGTTACGTTTGTTAGAAAAACAGGGTATCGATATTTTATCATTGGAAGATAAAATTAATGCCAAGAATAGTATTTGGTCAGTGAGAGAGATTTTAAGCAATTTCGCCGAAAAAATACGTATCAACTTTATTAGTAAACCACAACAGGACGACGAGGGTAATGGTGACTTTTCACATGAAGTCATGGAAGCCATGCAAGGCTGTTTAGCCTGTAAAGCTTGTGCGAGCCAATGCCCTATTAAAGTTGATGTGCCAGATTTTAGAGCACGTTTTATCAATATTTATTATTCTCGATATACCAGACCGTTAAAAGATCACCTGGTTGCCAATGTTGAGATCTTAGCGCCGCTTATGGCCAAAGCGCCTCGTTTGGTTAATGGTGTTTTAAATAACCGCTTATATGAGAAACTCTCTGCCAATACTATTGGCTATGTTAATACACCATTACTTTCGGTACCCACCCTAAAAGAGCAAGTTAAAGAGGCGGGTTTTTCTGGCTTTGATTTAACTAAATTACAGAAACTGACAAAATTACAAAGACAGGGCTATGTGTTAATTGTGCAAGACCCTTTTACGTCATTTTATGATGCTAATACCGTGCAAAATATGATGGCTTTGATAAAACACCTTGGTTTGGAGCCTATTTTATTGCCCTTTAAACCCAATGGTAAAGCCCAACATGTTAAAGGATTTTTATCGCGTTTTGCCAAAACGGCTCAATCGACGAGTGAATTTTTAAATCAATTAGCTGCACTTGATATACCACTAGTCGGTATGGATGCTTCAATGGTACTTTGCTATCGAGATGAATACGCTAAAATCCTGCAAGATAAACGAGGCGAGTTTTCTGTGTTACTTGCACATGAATGGTTACTTGCCTTTATTGGCAGTGATACTACCTATAAAAAAACATTAGCTAGTCCGGCTAAGCCGTTTAAATTGTTCTCTCATTGTACGGAGAAAACGGCATTAGTTAACAGTGAAAATGAATGGCAAAAGATTTTTCAACATTTTGGTTTAACATTAGAAAAAGTGAGTGTTGGTTGCTGTGGCATGGCAGGTACTTATGGTCATGAAAAGGCGAACCTCGAAAACTCTAAGGGCTTGTTTGAATTAAGTTGGCAACCTAAGGTTGATAAACTTGACAGTGGACAAATTCTGGCAACAGGTTTTTCTTGTCGTTCGCAGGTTAAACGTTTTAGCGCTTTAAAAGCACGGCACCCGGTTAGTGCCATTTTAGAGGCGATGCAACAAGCATAAATACTTATGTTTGTTGCATGCTAAGTTGCGATTAATAATGCCTGGATGACAGCACTGAAACATATAGCGTTACTTTACTCCATAATAATATAAGTTGTTGAATAATTAGTGTATTAGTATAACAATTAACCAGAACTTGCCTGGTTAGTGTTACTAAAATTTATTATTGAATTAAATTTTTTAGTCTGTAAAGTCAATGACTATACTAGTAGCTTAATGAGCACAATTAAGCGAGTTGACAGAGCAATTGCTTGCCAAGCCTTGCTTATTTGTTGGCACTATTTTGCAATTTTCTGCAACTTTAATCGAGAGCTGATATGACTAGCGACTATAATCAAACTGCTTTAATTGAACAATTAAAAAGTATTGTTGGTGTCAAATACCTATTAACCGAGCCATCAAAAAAGCAAGCTTATACTAAAGGCTATCATTTTGGCTCTGGTGAAGCTATTGCGGTTGCCAAGCCTGCGAGCTTAGTTGAAATTTGGCAGTTATTAAAAGCCTGTGTACAGGCTGATGTTGTGGTCATTATGCAAGCAGCAAACACTGGGTTAACTGGTGGTTCAACGCCCAATGGTACGGGTTATGATCGTGATATAGTGATGATCAATACCATGCGTATTGATGGTATTCATTTGATTGATAATGCGAAACAAATTGTTGGTTTAGCGGGCAGCACTTTATTTGGCTTGGAAGATGTTTTAAAGCCTTATGGCCGCGAACCACATTCGGTGATAGGCTCCTCATGCATTGGTGCATCAATAGTTGGCGGAATTTGCAACAACTCAGGTGGTGCCTTGGTGCAAAGGGGCCCCGCTTATACCGAGCTTTCTATTTATGCACAAATTGATGAGCAGGGGCATTTATCCTTAGTAAATAATTTAGCAATTAATTTAGGCGATAGTCCTGAGGAAATCTTAACCAATTTACAGGATAAAAACTTTAGCGAGCAAGATGTACTTTTTCCAGACAAACGTGCTTCAGATAACGAATACCAACAACGCGTTAGAGCAGTCGATGAAGATACCCCGTCGCGCTTTAATAATGATGGCCGCCGTTTATACGAATCGTCTGGCTGTGCCGGAAAATTAGCGGTTTTTGCTGTTCGTATGGATACCTTTGCGATACCAACAAAGCAGCAAGTTTTTTATATAGGCACTAATGAACCGGATGTTTTAGCAAAAATTCGCCGAGATATATTATCTAGCTTTAAGTCATTGCCTGTTTCAGGTGAATATATACATCGTGATTGTTATGACGCTGCAAAAAAGTATGGCAAAGATTCTTTTTTAGTGATCAATAAGCTGGGTTCAAAGTATGTCCCTAAGATGTTTGCACTAAAACGTATTATCGATCGATATGCCGATAAAATTAAATTTTTACCCAGTAAACTCTCTGACAGATTAATGCAGTATATGAGTGCCTTGTGGCCAGATCACTTGCCAAAACGTATGAATGAATTTCGTGATAAATACCAGCATCACTGGATTATTGAGATGAGTAATGAAGGGGTTGATGAAGCGAAAAGTTACTTTGATGAATTTTTTGCACATAATGAAGGGAGTTATTTTGAATGTAGCCAAGAGGAAGGTGAAAAAGCTATCTTACACCGCTTTGTCGCAGGAGGTGCTATTGGCCGTCAGCAGTTAATGCACAGTAATGAGCTTGGCGATATCATGACTATTGATGTCGCTTTTCCTCGCAATGAAAAAGATTGGTTCGAAACCTTGGCACCAGAGCTTGATGAGTTAATTGCAGTAAAACTCTATTATGGTCATTTATTTTGTCATGTAATGCATCAGAATTATATCCTGAAAAAAGGGGTTAATGCGCAAGAAGTTAAAGACAAAATTTTAGCAAGCTTTGATGCCCGAGGAGCAGAATACCCGGCCGAGCATAATGTTGGTCATGAATATTTTGCCAAAGAAGATTTGAAAAACTTTTACAAAAAACTCGACCCCACAAATAGTTTTAATCCAGGCATTGGAAAAACCTCAAAATGCAAACATTGGCATTAATTTATTGACCGTGATTATATATTTTAACGCTTAAAATTTATTGGCTCTGTGCTGGCATTTTGCTATGTTATAACAATGCTAATTAAGGATTAATGTAATGTCTAATCATCAACTTGTCATTTTATTAAGGGTATCCATTGGCGTGGGTATAAGCTTATTAATTGTTGGTGTATACCTACACTTTTTTGATGATAATATTGACTCCTTGGGCATGAAAGGTATTTATATCACCGCTGGCTGTTATGCACTTGGCTCGCTTTTTTCCTTTCCGACAAAAATTTATCTAACATTTTTATTGATGAAAATGGAAGCAGAACAAAAAGCAGCGCAATCGCATGTTAATGAAAATTCAAAATAGTATAAATCGTCAAGTTATCTAAAAATCACCACAACTTTTTTACTTAGTTCGTGCCAGCAATAAATTATCTCTCTAGTGAATAGCGCTTTTTTTGTTAAAAACCACTAATTCTGCTACCTAAAGCTAAGTTTTCGTGTAAAATCAACGCAATTTATTATTTGAAACTAGTCTATTAATAATCAGTTAGTCGTTATGGCTTTTATCAAGACGATGACTTTTTATTTACTTGTTTAGAGGAAATCATGAGCTTAGACACCACCACTATAGATGATATCGTTGCGCAGGCAGAAATTGCTATTGCTGCGGCATCGGATCCAGCAGCACTTGATCAAGTGCGAGTTAACTTTTTAGGGAAAAAGGGTTTATTTACCGAGCAAATGAAAGGTTTAGGTAAATTACCCAAAGAAGAAAAACCTAAAATGGGACAGGTAATCAATATTGCTAAACAAGCAGTACAAAAATTACTAAATGAACGTGGTGAGTTATTGCGTGCAGAAGAAATTAAGCAAAAGCTGGCGGCAGAGTCTATCGATGTCACTTTACCTGGTCGTGGCACACAAATTGGTGGTTTACACCCAGTGACGCGCACGATTGCCCGTATTGAAAGTTTCTTTGGCAATTTGGGCTTTGAAACTAAAGCAGGCCCTGAGGTTGAGGATGATTACCATAACTTTGATGCCTTAAATATTCCAGAGCATCACCCAGCTCGTCAAGATCATGATACTTTTTATTTTAACCCTAAGTTAGTATTACGGACACAAACTTCAGGAGTACAAATTCGTACTATGGAAGTTGAAAAGCCACCACTGCGCATCATCTCTCCAGGTAAAGTCTACCGTAATGATTATGATCAAACTCATACACCAATGTTTCATCAGGTAGAAGGCTTGATGGTTGATAAAGATGTTAGCTTCACTCATCTTAAAGGAATTTTACATGATTTCTTACATCACTTCTTTGAAGAAGAAGTAGAAATTCGTTTCCGCCCTTCATATTTCCCATTTACTGAGCCTTCAGCTGAAGTGGATATTATGGGAAAAAATGGTAAATGGTTAGAAGTATTAGGTTGCGGTATGGTTCATCCCAATGTCCTTAAGAGTGTTGGTATAGATCCTGAAGTATATACTGGTTTTGCTTTTGGTATGGGGGTAGAGCGTTTAACCATGCTGCGTTATGGCGTGAATGATCTACGTGCATTCTTTGAAAACGACCTTCGCTTTTTAAAACAGTTTAAGTAGGAATAACTCATAATGAAATTTAGTGAATCTTGGTTACGTGAGTGGGTAAACCCTGCACTTTCTTCTGATGACTTAGCGCATCAAATTACTATGGCCGGTCTAGAAGTAGATGCGGTAGAGCCGGTTGCTGGTGAATTTACTGGTGTTGTTATTGGTGAAGTGGTTGAATGTGGCCCGCACCCGGACGCAGATAAACTGCAAGTAACAAAAATCAGCTTAGGTGATTATAGCTCAGCAACGATTGAAAAAGGCGAGTTATTAGACATCGTTTGTGGTGCTAAAAATTGTCGTTTAGGCTTAAAAGTAGCGGTAGCTACTGTCGGTGCAGTGTTACCAGGAAATTTTAAAATTAAAAAAGCTAAGCTGCGCGGTGTTCCTTCATTTGGCATGCTTTGTAGTGAAGCTGAAATTGGTTTAGCTGATGATTCTGATGGCATCATGGAACTTGCTAGTGATGCACCGCTTGGTACATGTGTTCGTGAATATCTCGATTTAAATGATGTCACTATTGATGTTGACTTAACGGCTAACCGTGGTGACTGCTTAGGCCTTAAAGGTCTTGCCCGAGAAGTAGGCGTGCTTAATGCTTTATCAGTGACAGAGACAAAAATTACTAAAATAAGCCCAACTATTGATGATGCTCTAACTATTAATATTGAAGCAAATCAAGCCTGCCCACGTTATTTAGGTCGTGTCATTAAAGGCATTAACCCTAATGCACAAACACCATTATGGATGGTAGAAAAACTTCGTCGTTGTGGTACTCGTTCAATTGACCCCGTTGTGGATGTCACCAACTATGTCTTATTAGAACTTGGCCACCCAATGCATGCCTTTGATTTAGCTAAAATTGACGGCGGTATTAATGTTCGTTTTGCTCATAAAGAAGAAAAGTTAACCTTATTAGATGAAAACGAAGTGACTTTAAAAGAAAGTACCTTAGTGATTGCTGATACCGGTATTGACGGTCAGGGCAAAGCGCTAGCAATGGCAGGTATTTTTGGTGGTCTTGACTCTGGTGTTACCTTAAGTTCTACCGATATTTTCTTAGAAAGTGCTTTCTTCTCCCCTTTGGCTATTTTAGGTAAAGCCCGTCAATATGGCTTACATACCGATGCTTCGCATCGTTATGAACGCGGTATTGATCCAACGTTGCAACACGATGCCATTGAACGAGCGACGCAGTTATTACTTGAGATTGTCGGTGGTCAAGCAGGCCCTATTGTTGAAGCAAAGTCGGATGCTGATATCCCTCAAGTCAAAGATGTTAGTTTGCGTCGTGTAAAATTAGATAGCCGTATTGGCCATCATATTGAAGATGATACAGTTACCGAAATTTTAACACGCCTTGGCTTTACAGTTACTGATAGTGGTGAAGGAGGGGATAAAGTATGGCAAGTCGTTGTACCGGCTTATCGCTTTGATATTAAGATTGAAGTTGATTTAATCGAAGAAGTTGCCCGTATTTATGGCTATAACAATATCCCAAATATTGCACCCAAAGCAACCTTGAAAATGATTGATAACAAAGAGGCCAAGCTTTCATTATCAAGCTTAAAGCAGGCTTTAGTTAATCGAGATTATCAAGAAGCCATCACCTATAGTTTTGTTGACCCTAAATTACAAGCTTTATTGCACCCTGAAGAAGCGATGATGACTTTACCACACCCCATTTCATCTGAAATGTCAGTTATGCGCTTGAGCTTATGGACAGGTTTACTGCAAGCGATGTCATATAATCAAAACCGTCAACAAGGTCGAGTACGTTTATTTGAAACAGGTTTGCGTTTTGTGCCTGATGAGAGTGCAGAAAACGGTGTTCGTCAAGAGAACATGTTAGCCGGGGTTATTAGTGGACTTCGCGTAGATGAGCATTGGGATATGGAGAAATCAGCGGTTGACTTTTATGATCTTAAAGGTGATGTTGAGGCATTATTAGCCTTAACATCAGATGCACAAGGCTATGAATTCTCTAAGGCTGAGGTTGCGGCATTGCACCCAGGTCAAACCGCTAAAATTAGCAAAAATGGACAATATGTTGGCTGTATCGGAACCTTACATCCTGAAATAGAACGGAAATTAGGTCTTAATGGTCGTACCTTAGTTTTTGAACTATTACTGTCTGAAGTCTTAGTACAAAAAATCCCTGAAGCCAGTGATATCTCTCGCTTTCCTGCCAATCGTCGTGACCTGGCTATTGTCGTTAAAGAAGATGTTGATGCAAAAAAAGTAATACAACTTATTGAAAAGGTTGGCGGAAATTATTTAATTGATCTAAACTTATTTGATGTATACCAAGGGCAAGGTATTGATGACGGTTATAAAAGTCTAGCCATTGCCTTAGTATTACAAGATAACAGTAAGACTCTTGAAGAAAAAGACATCACTGATGTCATTGATAGAGTTGTTGAAACCTTAAAAATTGAGTTAAATGCATCACTGAGGGACTAAGCAATGGCGCTTACCAAAGCAGAAGTAGCAGAACATTTATTTGAAAAAGTTGGGCTGAGCAAGCGTGACGCGAAAGATATGGTTGAAATCTTTTTTGAAGAAATTCGTGAAACTTTAGAAAGTGGCGATCAAGTTAAACTTTCTGGTTTTGGTAATTTCGACCTGCGTCAAAAAAGCGAACGTCCTGGCCGTAATCCTAAAACTGGCGAAGATATTCCAATTTCTGCCCGCAAGGTTGTAACTTTTAGACCGGGCCAGAAATTGAAAAGCCGTGTTGAGGATGGCAATAAAGATAGTTAAGCACAGATATTGTAATATCCTTTGCACGATAGCAATTGATATAAATACTGAGCTCGTTTATGAACAAAACCCGCTTAGGTATTAACCTATGCGGGTTTTTTATTATCTCAATTAAGTTATTGAAGTTAAATAAGGTATTTCAGCTATTAGCAGATTATGCTTGCGATAATGTAGCTTGTTTGGCAAAAGTCAGTTTCGTTTACCTTTAAGCTATGTGAACTAATTAACTAGAACATTCCCCTTACCGCTGAGCTATCAGCTATAAAGCTTAGCTAAAGCCGATGAAGAGTCAAAACAGATAATTAGCGTAGAGAAAATTTATTACTCATCGCCACTGCAGTCATACCGTGGGCAAATATGCTTAATAAGACGGTTAATACAATGACCGCAAGGATCCTTTCATGGCCTGTTTCACCTATATGGTCTATTGCCACCAGTAAATATAAAATCGACGCTACACCTCTAGGTCCAAACCAAGCAATAAAAAACTTACTGTAGTTGTTTAACCCTGAGCCAATCAGGCAGATAAATACAGGGATAATCCGAATGATGGTTAAACTAAGTAGCGCATAGATTAATGCGGTTAAATCCCAAAACGGATAATATTTAGGAATGATGATTAATCCTAGAATAACAAAAACAAATAAGGTCAACAGTTGTCCTTCTGTTTCACCAAATTCTTGAATTCTTTCACGAACTTTTAAGTTATCTACCCCTAAGAATAAACCGGCGCAAAACGCAGCTATAAAGCCATTACCTTCAAAAAACTCAGCAAAAGCAAAAGCAAGTATTGCCAGTGAAAGACACGTTAACCGTTGAAATACAGTGTCCATGTAATCTCGCTGGTATGCATATTCAATAAGTTTTCCGCCAAAGTATCCAACCGCACTACCAATTAATGGTCCAAGGGTAAGTTGTAGCGAAATAAAATGAAGCCAATGAATTTCGGGAGATAAATGTCCTAATCCACTAGCAATAACCGCTAAACAAATAAAAATAGGTGGCAGTGCAATGCCATCATTTAAACCACTTTCAGCGCTGATCGAGTCACGAATAGTATCAGGCACACTAGTGCTTTTTACAACGGCTTGCCCAAGAGCGGCATCAGTGGGCGATAAAATTAGCGCCAGCATAATCAGCAGCCATATATCAATTTCAGGATAAAATCCTAGGGCTATAATTGTGCCAAATAGCATAGTGAGGGGGAGCCCTAATAACAGCAGTCTTGTGGGCAGGCCTTGTAATCGTTGTTTTATATTGCTTAGTTTTATCAAGGATGCATCAACAAAAAGGATAATAATTAAGGTGACTTCAGCCAGAAATTGAATGCTTGTTTCAGCAACCTCGATATGTAACCAAGAAAAACCTAGCGGACCGAGTAAAACACCAATCGTGACAAATACCATAGGCGCGGTGATAAAAGAGCGCTCAGCGACTTTAGAAAAAATGCCAAAAAATAAAATAATAATAGCTGCTAATATAATAAGTTGATGTTCTAGCATTAAAAAATCCTCGGTAGAAAAGTAGCGCTAGTTAACGATTAATAAATCATATTAAGGTACTATGTGCAAAATAAATCACAGTTTATTGAAAATCTATGCGTCGTTCTCATTACCCTGATCAAGAAATATCCAGTATTAATTGGCGAGCCTTTACCTTAATCTTGCCTTATTTGTTTGAGTATAAAAGCCGTATTGCTCTAGCAATGTTGTGTCTAATACTCACTAAGGTTGCCAGTGTTTGTTTACCCTTCATTCTTAAGGATATAGTCGATACCTTAGACGCTAATAACACTAATAAGCAAATAGCTAGCTTAATTGTACCTTTTGGTTTGGTGCTCGCTTATGGGGCAGTGCGTTTATCAATCGTCGTTTTTGCTGAATTAAGAGATACTTTGTTTGGTCGCGTTACTGAGCGCGCTATCCGTCGTATTGGCTTGGCGGTTTTTCAGCATTTACATGCCTTAGATTTAGACTTTCATTTAAACAGGCAAACCGGCGGTTTATCTCGCGATATTGACCGTGGTACTTCTGGTATTAGCTTTTTGATGCGTTTTATGGTGTTTAATATTGTGCCTACCTTATTGGAGATAGTGATGGTAGTAACAATACTGTTTGTTAATTATGGTATTTGGTTTGCTTTGGTCACATTACTCTCAATTATTATCTATATCGCATATTCCGTTTTTGCCACTGAACTGAGAACTCGTTTTGTACGTGATGCCAATAAAGCTGACTCTTCCAGTAATACTCGTGCTATCGATAGTTTATTAAATTATGAAACCGTTAAATACTTTACTAATGAAGCTTATGAAGCCAAGGCCTATGATAAACAATTAGCAACTTGGGAGCAGGCAAAGATTAAAAATCGCTTATCACTTTTTGCCTTAAACGGTGGTCAAGCGTTAATAATAGCCTTAGCCATGACAGCTATGTTAGCGTTAGCTGCCATAGACGTCAGTAAAGGGGTTATGTCTTTAGGAGACTTTGTGTTAATTAATGCCTTTATGATGCAATTATTTATGCCGCTTAACTTTTTAGGTTTTGTCTATCGTGAAATTAAAGGCTCATTGGCCAATATAGAAAATTTGTTTTCTTTATTAGCTCAAAAAAATAAAGTTAAAGATATTGAAGGCGCAAGGGAATTGGTCTTGGCTGAGTCTGACCAAGGTATGGAAAACCGAGCAAATATAAGTTTTAACAATATTTCTTTTGCCTATAACAAAAAACGTCCGATTATTAAAAATGTTTCATTTAAGGTTAATGCTGGAGAAAAAGTTGCGGTAGTAGGGCAAAGTGGCTCGGGTAAATCAACGTTAGTAAAATTACTCTTTCGATTTTATGATGTTGACTCTGGTAATATCAGTATTCAATCGCAGGATATTAGTCAAGTTAGCCAGCACTCCCTAAGAAGCCATATCGGTATAGTGCCGCAAGAGACTGTCTTATTTAATGATACTTTATTTAACAATGTTCAATATGGTTGTCCCAGTGCAAGTGAAGAAGAGGTTTTAAAAGCAATTGAAATGGCACACTTATCTCCCTTCATTGCCAGTTTACCTGACGGATTAAAAACTATGGTTGGTGAACGTGGCTTAAAGCTCTCTGGCGGCGAAAAGCAGCGTGTTGCGATTGCGAGAACTATTTTAAAAAACCCACAAATCCTTGTTTTTGATGAAGCAACATCCTCTTTAGATAGTCAATCAGAGCAGGCGATATTAACGGCTATAAATGAAGTAGCCCAAAATAGAACCAGTTTGGTTATTGCGCATCGATTATCCACCATTGTTGATAGTGACAATATTATTGTAATGAGTGATGGTGAAATTGTAGAGCAGGGTAGTCATCAAGATTTAATAGCACTTCAGGGGCAATATTGTAAAATGTGGCAACTACAGCAATCAAATCAATAAAGTTACCCGCAAAACAGTATGAATGTTATCCATAATAGCGACCCCTATGTTAATGCCACCAAGCAGTGGCTTGAAGAAATTATTATTGGCTTAAACTTTTGTCCATTTGCAAAAAAAGAGTTTGTAAATAACACTATTCATTATCATGTATCGAGCCAGGTAAAACGAAAACGGGCATTAATTGAGTTTATTGAGCAATGCCACTTTTTGCAGCAAAACGAGCAAATAGAAACTAGTCTACTGATTTATAATGACGGTTTTCGCTCTTTTGAACAGTATTTAGCATTGTTAGATGATGCTAATGATTTATTGGTAGATTCAGGCTATGAAGGGGTTTTTCAGCTGGCAAGTATGCACCCTGAATATTGTTTTGCGGGTGAACATTATGATGATGCGAGTAATTTTACCAATCGTTCTCCTTACCCTATGATTCATATTATTCGTGAAGCGAGTATGGAAAAAGTGCTTAGGGTCTATAAGGAGCCCGAAAAAATCCCAGAAAATAATATTGCACTGGCGCATGAAAAAGGTAGTAAGTTTTTTCAAAGGGTGTTGGCAGAAATTCATCAAAACCATCAAACGAAATAACGACTTTAATGCAGCTCTGATAATATATTGACGCTATAGTACAGTTTTATTGCCTAATGAGCCCGACGTTATTTTATCGAGGAGGTCGCAAAATTTTATTGGCAAGGTAAAATGGCGAAAATTCTTTAATTTAGTCTATTTATGTCTGCTTTTGAACAGTTTTTATTAATTGCGATGGTACACTTCTTTGCTGTAGCCAGCCCTGGGCCAGATTTTGCAATAATTTTAAAGCAAAGTATTCGCTATAACAGGCGAATCGCTATATATACCAGTTTTGGCATCGCAACCGGCATTATCTTACATGTCACGTATTCATTGGTGGGAATCGGCATCTTGATTGCCAGTGATGAACGGCTCTTTACTGCATTAAAATATATTGCCGCGAGTTATTTTTGTTACATCGCTTGGCATTGCTTACGTGCCAAGAACCCTTCGCTTAAGCTTACTCATCATGCATCATCCCATGAACATGAAACCAGCACCAATGCCGTTAATGATTCAGAGCTTGATGAAATGCCATCAGCAAGAAAAGCATTTTTAACCGGTTTTTTAATCAATGGTTTAAATGTTAAAGCGACCTTGTTTTTTGTCAGTTTGTTTTCGGTAGTTATTGACCCACAGACCCTTTTAGCGATTAAGATTGCCTATGGCGCTTATTTGGTGGCGGCAACAGCTGCTTGGTTTTGTTTTCTCTCTTACTTATTAACACAAGAGAGAGTTCGTTTTGTCTTACAACGCAAAGGTTATATTCTCGATCGCGTCATGGGCGTCATATTATTGCTTTTAGCTATTCAATTAATCTTAGCTGATATCAGCTAAGCGATGTCACTTGTGGCAAATTAAGGGCAAACCTTGGTCATGAGCATTCTCTTTTATTTTCGAGTATAATAGCCCTCAAATGAAGTACAAAACTATTAAAAGGGTAAGCTTTGCCAGAAGAAAATTTAAATGTATCCATTGGTGGTAGTGTCGAAACTGCTATACGGGGCGAATATTCAATTGATATTAGAAATGTGTTATTTGAAGCATGGCAACAGACATTAAAATCAAGGTTATCGATAAATCTCGGACTTTTCTTGATATTACTGCTAGGTATGTTGGTGTCATTCTTTGTTAGTAATTTTTTTGGTGGTATAGAACTTGTTATTGAGCAAGCGCAAGAGCAAAATTCGCAAGCTTTACAGTTGGTTAATGCTATAGTAACTATCGCGGTATGGCCTTTTATTGCTGGCGTTGAAATGATGGGCGTTTACCATGCAATTAAAAAACCGACGAAAACCAACATGGTTTTATCCTTTTTAAATCGAGGTAGCTGGGTTGCTTTATGCGCATTATTAACCTCTATTCTTATCAGTATTGGTTTTCAATTGCTTGTGCTGCCTGGTCTATTATTAGCGGTATTATTGTCATTAACTATTCCACTGGTAGTAGAGAAGAAATTCACACCAATGCAAGCTATTATTGTTTCAATAAAGGCACTTAGGTTTAAAATTTGGTCTTTATTGGCTATCTATTTTGTCTTGTGCATGGCGCTGATATCGCTACTTTTTCCTATCGCATTATTGCTCAATACTAGCTTAGCACCATTGGCTATCATGGTTTTTTTATATGGTTTATCTTATATAGCGCCTTGGTATTACAATGTGAAAGGCATCTTATATCGAGAAATATTTGGCGTTTACGTAGCACAAAATACCGAACAAAATAACGGCTATTTAACTGATAATGACACTGGCCATAATGGCTCAGATGATACATTTTCTGCTTAATTATTAAATAAGGTATTTATATGAAAAGTATTTTTTTTCGTATTGTATTACTAGTAGGCTTGGTTATTGCTTTATTCGCGCCTTTTACTTTTCTTGTGCCAGAGACAAGGATAGTGCAAGACAAGCTTGCCCCGGTTGTTACTGACCCTGTTATACCTGCTCCGGTTGAGAAAAAAGTTAAGGTTATTGAGCAACCATTACATAAAGTAGTCTTGCCTAATTTTGCCGATATTTATGATATACCGACTAAAAAGCGTCAATTTTTTGATTTTATTCGTCCAGCTATTGTTGCTAAGAATAAGCAATTAGCTTCAGATAGAGCGGAAATTGAAACTTGGCATGAGAAAATATCGCTAGGCATAGGCTTAACAGCCCAAGAACAAGTTGCTCTGGAGGCTTATGTCAAGGCTTACCGAGTTAATAAGCAAGGCTCTACCTTACAACAACTCAATGATTTATTAACGCGAGTCGATATCATTCCAACGGAATTAGTTCTGGTACAAGCTGCCAATGAGTCTGCCTGGGGGACATCCCGTTTTGCGCGACTAGGATTAAACTTCTTTGGTATTTGGTGTTACCAAAGCGGCTGTGGCATTGTACCCAGTGGTCGAAAATCAGGTGCTAAACATGAAGTTGCCGCTTTTGACAGTGTTGATGATGCAGTAGCAGGTTACTTCAATAACATTAACAAGCATAATGCTTATCATGTTTTTCGGACCATTCGCGCTGAATTAAGAGCGCAAAACCAACCTTTAGATGCTGAGATTTTGGCTAGCGGCTTGCTACCCTATTCAGAACGGGGCAGTGACTACGTGTTAGATATTAAAAATATGTTGAGGCATAACCAAGCCTATTTTGGTAGCTCTAATACTTAAGTCGTGCCAACAGACAAATCAACAGCGATCTAATCATTTTTCGGCAAAAGAAAAGGCCAATAGAATTGATATTGGCCTTTGTTGTTATTTAGCATATTAAATAAATAATAAACTTTATTTAACTTGCACTACATTAAGCTTTTGGTCTTTATCAACGAAGTGCTCAGTCTTATCAGCTTCACTGACTTGCAGTGATACTTCGTCAAACGCGGTATCGCCGCCATTAATAATACCAGAATTACTATTGATATTTGCAAAATCAAAAAGCTCACTGTCACATAGGTGTGAGGGCACAACATTTTGCATGGCGGTAAACATAGACTCGATACGCCCTGGAAATTGCTCATGCCAATCGTTTAACATGCGCTTAATATTCTGCCTTTGCAGGTTAGGTTGAGAGCCACATAAATTACATGGGATGATAGGGAATTGTTTGAATTCACCATATTGTATGAGTTCACTTTCTTTACAAAATGCTAAAGGACGAATGACGACATGTTCGCCATTATCTGAAACAAGCTTAGCAGGCATTGCTTTCATTTTTCCACCATAGAACATGTTAAGCATGAGCGTCTCGATCATGTCATCGCGATGATGGCCTAGCGCGATTTTGGTCGCGCCGAGTTTTTTAGCGGTTTTGTATAACACAGCACGTCTTAAGCGAGAGCATAGGCTACACGTAGTTTTACCTTCAGGGACTTTATCTTTGACAATACCATAGGTATTTTCTTCAACAATATGGTATTCAATGGCTAATTTATTTAGATATTCTGGTAAAACATGCTCAGGAAAGCCAGGTTGCTTTTGGTCTAAGTTAACAGCTATTAGATCAAAGTGAATCGGAGCTGATTCTTTCAATAGCATTAAAATACTT
The DNA here is from genome assembly GCA_040779365.1 of Colwelliaceae bacterium MEBiC 14330. Classification (GTDB taxonomy): domain Bacteria; phylum Pseudomonadota; class Gammaproteobacteria; order Enterobacterales; family Alteromonadaceae; genus Colwellia. The sequence goes on along the minus strand of JBFONR010000017.1, from coordinate 26,735 downwards.
AATAAGGCATAGCTGTCTTTACCACCGGATAAACACACCATCACTTTATCGCCATCTTCGATCATTTGATATTGAGCGATCGCTTGACCTACATGACGCCTAAGCTTTTTTTCTAATTTAGTAAATTGCACCTTTTGCGCGGGTGTCAGTGTGTTCTCAGCTAACGTTTGAAGTATTGCAGTCATGGATAGTACTTAATCAGATTGAAATTAACGAGGCGCATTATAACAGTATGTACAGCTAACCCGAAAGGCTAAATTAAATGTCGCTATAGTGGCTGAAAATATTAAAGAATTTGTAATACGTGATAATAAAAAAGCCGATTACAATAGTTGTAATCGGCTTTTTGGGGATATGGTGCGCGGTAAGTGATTCGAACACTTGACAACTCGCAAGTCAGGCGAGGACTCTACCACTGAGCTAACCGCGCAGAAGTTGATAACTTCAACGGACGCTATACTAGCTTTTGGTTAATCGCCTTGCAAGCAGTTTTCTTTAATTCATGTAAAAATAACTATCGCTTGCTGTTAAATTCACCAAGATGATTAACTATTATGCTAATTTATGGTGGTGTGATAGTAGGTAAATAATTACCTTGAGTATTTTTTTCGCTAATTTCAGCATTACGTTTAATCCGTTGCTGAATGATATGTAAGCGCCAAGCAAGTAATATTGCTGCGGTTGTTAAACCAACAATAAAGCCAATCCAAAAACCATAAGGCCCCATTTTAGCGACAAACCAATCAGTAATACCTAAAATTAATCCGACAGATAAACCAATCAACCAATAAGATACAAAGGTTATATATAAAATGGCTTTAGTATCTTTGTAACCGCGCAAAGCACCAGCAGAAACAACTTGAATGGTATCTGAAAACTGATATACCGCTGCGAGTAACATTAAACTGGCAGCTAACTCGATAACTGGCGATTCAGTACTATAAATAGCTGAAATTTCGACTCTAAATACTATCGTTACTAAGGCAGTAAAGCATGCGAGTATTAGGCCTAGTACAATTGAATAGAAGGTATAATCTCGCGCTTGCTTAAAGTTTTTATTCCCGACAGCAAAGCCTACTTTTATCGTTGTTGCCATAGCAATACTTAATGGCAACATGAATATTAGGCCGGTAAAATTTAATGCGACTTGGTGGCTAGCGACGACTTGAGAACCAAAAGGTACAAGGATAATGGCGACAATCGCAAAAAGGCTCACCTCAAAAAGCAGTGATAAAGCAATAGGAATACCCAGAGCGAGGATGGTTTTAATTTCGGTGAAAATAGGCCAGTGAAAGTGTTTGAATAAATTTACTTGCCTCAACCTTTTAGAAAAAAAGCAATAAATAACCATACTGATGAACATAGAACAATAAACCAAGGCTGTTGCGATACCGCAACCTGCGCCGCCAAAAGCCGGTAAACCAAATTTGCCATAAATAAAAATATAATTTGCAGGGATATTTACCATTAACCCTATAACACTAATAATCATTGTCGGTTTAGTGTAAGACAAACCTTCTGAATAATTTCTTAAGACTAAATATAAGCAATAGGCAGGAGCCCCCCAAACAATGTAGCCTAAATAATCAAACATTAATTGCTCTAGGTTGCCTTCTAAGGTGAGCAGGGGAGAAATGATTGGCGTTAAAAGATAATACAGTGCAATTAAGGCGATACCTAAAAAGCAGGCTATCCATGCAGTTTGGTATGTTTGTTTGACAATATCATTATGTTTATTCGCTCCTGCTAGCTGGGAGACAATCGCAGACAGCGCCATAATTAAGCCATAAATAGTTAATATTAGTGGCAACCAAATACTGTTAGCTACTGCAACTGCCGCCAGATCAGTAGCACTAACTCGCCCCGCCATAACAATATCAACAAAGCCCATTAAATTTTGGATGAGCTGGGCAATGAGTATGGGGTAAGTAAGTTTTAATAAGCTTTTACTATGCGCAAAGAAATCAGCTAGGTTCATGTTTTGATTAACGTAAATTATTTGAGAGAAACGGTATAAAAAACCGCGTTATTGCGAGCATCATAGATGAGATGGCTATAGCAAACAAGCAAGATAAAAGCTCAGGCCAATGCTGTTTATTTATTTTTGCTTATGATTATGGTTTTATCATTAAAATATCTGCTCATCATCACTATCGACTGTTAATTGAATGGTTTTTCTATATTCATCAACATGTAAATTAAAATGAATTTCCATACAACAAGCTGGGCATTCATCATAATAATCTTGATCACCAGCAGAAGCATCTAAGCTTGCTTGTAAATGGTGTCCACAATGAGGACAGGTAATACGTTTTTCACTAAGCTTAATGGTCATATACCCTCCTTAACAGACAAATGAAAATGATTTTAGTAAAACTACTGACCTTGCCATAAGTATGGCTACTTTTAATAAAATTACCAAAATTTACTGATAATTTGCTAACAGATAAGGGTATATACCCAAGCTACTTCAAATTGCTCGTTTCAGGACGCCTGAGCGATTCATGCTCAAGGCGTGTAGTTAATTAATGGTTATTCCCTTAATTAACTACATAACGATGAACATGATTTGCTCCGGCGTCCCACAATGGCTGGTTTAGAAACGCTTTATCCATCGTTATTGATTTTGACAATAGAATAACTATTATCTTCAACCAATGCCTCGCCTAAAGGCGTTTCTAATTCCAGCTGAATCCTGCATTTTGAGGTGGCTTGGGTATATGTTGCTATCACTGTTAGTGCAGAGGTAATGACATGATTCTTGATAGTATTGCCTTTGCTTGGTCAATATAAATACCGCCAAAAATATTGGCATGATTGAGAATATGGTAAAAATTATAGACTAACTTTCTTTGTTCATAACCTTTATCTAAAGGATATTCTGCTTGATAGCCATGATAAAAATCATCGGGAAAATGACCAAATAACTCAGTCATCGCAATATCCACTTCACGATCGCCATAATAACAAGCGGGATCAAAAATTATCGCTTGGTCATTGGTAAATCCGGTATTTCCTTGCCATAAATCGCCATGAACTAAACAGGGGAATGCGCGGTGATGCAGCAAAGCATCATGACAAACTTGGGTAATATGATCGATATTACCTAAGGTGATTGAGCGCTCAGATAATAATTGTAATTGCCAGGCAATACGTTGATTAGCGAAGAAAGTTGTCCAGTTACTACTCCAGTTGTTTGGCTGTATTGTACTGCCGATAAAGTTATCATGCTGCCAGCCAAATTGACCATGACGAGAATCATAGTGCATTTGCGCAAGTTGTTGCCCTAGTTGATGCCATAACATCGGCTTAGCTCTACTAAAATCAATATAATCAAGTACTAAAAAGCTTTTATCTAAGCTGGTTCCTAGGGCAATAACCTTAGGACAGGCAATATTCTTGAGATTATTTAGGAGTTTTAAAGAAAAGGCTTCAGCTTGAAATTTTATTAGGTGTTCTTTGCTGTTAAGTTTAACAAAGTAATTGCGCCGTCCATCTGTGATTTTAAATGATAAGTTTACTGGTATATCTTTATGATCGAGCAACCAGTGGAAAGATGTTGTGCTATTGGTGCCATTGGAAATCACGTGTTTGTTTATAATGGTATACTGCTTGTCTATCTCTGCGCTAATCGCTTGTTCAATACAGTGCCACATGGTTAGCTCCAAGTTGACTTATATCTAACTTAGTATAGCTGTTTTCTTGTAAAGTGCGGTGTTGTAGGCTTAGCTAGATTACGTTTCATCGTCTTCAAATGTTGTATCTAAGTATTGAATTTTATCGGTAACACCATCCCACTTTTTAGCGCCTGCTAGGGCAGGCTTAACTTCAGTGATTCGTGGCCAATGTTGTGATAGTTCGGCGTTAAGTTCAATAAAGCCTTGTTGATCTTCAGGAACTTCGTCTTCTTGATAAATAGCATCAGCAGGGCATTCAACAGGACATAAATCACAATCAATGCAATCATCGGGGTTAATCACCAAAAAGTTGGGACCTTCATAGAAAGCATCTGCAGGACAAACAGCGACACAATCAGTGTATTTACAAAGTATGCAGTTATCGGTTACAACAAATGCCATAGCGAGCTCTCTATGTTTTAGCAAAAAGATAAATAACACGCGGATCATACCTTTGTTGAGCGCAATTTCAATATCTTGTTTCTAAAATGCTAGTGTGCAGGTAAAATAGTATAAATCAATATGCTTCTCTATGCTGAGCCTTAAAGAATGATTCGTTTAACCAATATTAAACTCCCTCTTGATCACCAAGAACATGAACTTGAACAAGCCGTTTTAACTAAATTGTCTTTGTCTAAAGAGCAATTACTTAATATGACTGTATTTAAGCGTGGTTATGATGCGAGAAAGAAGAATACTATTTTTCTTATTTATACTTTAGATGTAGAAACAGCATGCAATAAAGTATTACTTGAGCAATTTCGTGCTGACAATCAGGTAAGAGAAACCCCTGATATGTCATATAAATATGTTACTCAAGCGCCTACAGATCTTAAGTGTCGACCCGTTGTTATTGGTATGGGGCCTTGTGGCCTTTTTGCTGGTTTAGTTTTAGCCCAAATGGGCTTTAAGCCTATTATTCTTGAGCGAGGCCAAGAAGTGAGACAACGCACTAAAGATACTTTTGGCTTTTGGCGGAAAAAAGTATTGAATACGGAGTCAAACGTTCAATTTGGTGAAGGTGGTGCTGGCACATTTTCCGATGGCAAACTCTATAGCCAAGTTAATGATAGAAAACATTATAGCCGCAAGGTGCTTCACGAGTTTGTCGACGCCGGTGCACCAGAAGAAATTTTATATGTCAGCAAACCTCATATTGGTACTTTTAAATTGGTTACCATGGTTGAACAGATGCGTGCAAAAATCTTTGAGCTTGGTGGTGAGGTTAGATTTAATCAACGTGTTGAACACATTAATTTTACTGATGTTGAGGGTAAGGATTCTACCGCAGTGGGTGTTCAAGGTTATCAAAATAAAAAGGTCACAGGCTTAACCCTTGCCAGTGGAGAATATATCAAGACTAATCATATCGCTTTAGCTATTGGTCATAGTGCTCGTGATACTTTTGCTATGTTGTTTGATCAAGGTGTTTACATTAAAGCTAAACCATTTTCGGTTGGCTTTAGAATCGAACATGAGCAGTCAGTTATTGATGCTGCTCGTTTTGGCAAAAATGCGGGTAATAAGATCTTAGGGGCTGCTGATTATAAATTAGTGCATCATTGCAGTAATGGTCGCTCTGTCTACAGCTTTTGTATGTGTCCAGGTGGTACTGTTGTTGCCGCGGCTTCAGAAGAAGGGCGAGTTGTAACCAATGGCATGAGTCAATATTCGCGTCATGAACGTAATGCCAATAGTGCCATTGTCGTAGGGGTTAACCCGTCTGATTTTAATAATGAAAATGAAACAGGTGAATTTGCCAGTGAGCGAGAGCATGTCCTAGCTGGTATCGATTTTCAACGCAAACTAGAAGAGAAAGCTTATTTTCTTGGTGGAGAAAACTATGATGCACCAGTGCAGCTTGTTGGGGATTTCTTAGCCGGCAGGAAAAGTGGTGAGCATGGCAGTGTTTCGCCGTCATATAAACCCGGTGTCAGATATTGTGATTTAAGTCAAACATTGCCTAGCTTTGCGGTAGCTGCAATAAGAGAAGCAATCCCTGCTTTTGAAAAGAAAATTAAAGGCTTCTCCATGGCTGATGCGACCTTAACCGCGGTAGAAACACGCACTTCATCACCAATACAAATAACGCGAGATAAAGAAACGCTGCAAAGTCTTAATGTTCAAGGCCTTTACCCCGCAGGGGAAGGCGCCGGCTATGCTGGAGGGATATTGTCAGCAGGAATTGATGGTATTAAAATTGCTGAAGCCATGGCGTTATCAATGGTAGGGCAGCAATAATTAACTTTAACTTAAGGCAGTTAAATAGTGATAAAAGTGCCTTAAGTTTTCAGCATATTAAGCTTGATCTATGGTTAAATCTTTATGTTGATTGACCGCTAATAATTTAGTCATTGCTTGCGCGCTAATCGGTTTACTGAATAAATATCCTTGACCGCAATCACAACCAAAACTTTTTAATTGTTCAAATTGTTGGGTCGTTTCAATACCTTCGGCAACAACTTTCAGTCCTAGTGCATGCGACATAGAAATAATACCATGTACTAAGGATTTTGTTTTTACTGTCGGATTATCATCATTAATAAAGCTTCTATCTATCTTCAAAACATCAAATGGATAAGTGCGTAAATAACTCAAAGAGGAGTAACCGGTGCCAAAATCATCCATTGCCATGGTTACCCCCTGATTATTAAGGCCAGAAAGTATTTCATCTACGTAGGTATGACCACTGAGTAATACCCCTTCTGTTATTTCCAGTTCTAACTTATTTGGCGCAATATTATGTTTATTTAAGCTATCGGTAATATAAGTTAACAATTGCGGGTCTCTAAATTGCCTTGGTGATAAATTTACTGCTATTTGAAAATCACAATTATAAAGCTTTTGCCAAAGTGCTGTTTGCGCTAAGGCCTGCTGTAAAACAAATTTACCTATTGCTAATATATGCCCTGTTTGTTCCGCAATGGTGATAAATTCATCGGGTGATATATGTCCCAGAGCTGGGTTATTCCAGCGTAGCAAAGCTTCAGCACCCATAATTTTTAATGTTTTTATGTCAACTTTAGGTTGGAAATACACGGAGAATTCTTTTCTTTTTAAGGCACCGTTGAATTGCTCTTCAATGGCAATACGCCGCTGGGCACATTGATTCATGTATGAGGTGTAATAAGAGTAGGTATTTCTGCCGCGCGCTTTAGCGTCATACATAGCGGAGTCGGCATTACGTAAAAGTTCTGATGAATTTGTTGCATCATTAGGAAATAATGCAACACCAATGCTCGCGGTTAGCATCATTTCACGTTTATTAATGATAAATATCTCTCTGAACTGGTTCAGTAAGTTCTCTACAATCGGGTGAGCTTCTTTAACGTTGTTTAAACCACTTAAAATGATGATAAATTCATCACCACCAAGACGCCCTACAGTATCAACGGCTCGCACAACATGACGCAAGCGATTTGCCGCTTCTATTAATAACAAATCACCGATCTGATGACCGAGTGAATCGTTAACTTTTTTAAAGTCATCAAGGTCTAAAAACAATAGTACCACTAACTCTTGACTTCTCTTGGCATCAGCACAAGCATGTTTTAGCCTGTCAAGCGACAAAAAACGATTAGGTAAATGAGTGAGCGAGTCAAAATGCGCTTGCTGTAAAATGTCTTCCTGATATTTTTTTTGCATGGTTATATCTGAATGCGTACCAATAAATCTCAATGGTTTACCATGTTCATTTCGTTCAACAACTTTACCTCTCGATTGTACCCACATGTAAGATTGGTCTTGATGTAAAAAACGAAATTCAACATCAAAATGATTAATGTCACCAGATAAATAAGCCTGACCGCTACGTCTGACATGATCGATATCATCAGGGTGAACACGTTTTTCAAATTCTTCAAAGGTATTAGCAAAAGCATTTTTTTTATAACCAGCCATGGTGTAATAACGTTCGTCATATATCACTAAATTGGTTTCTAGGTGCCAATCCCAAATGCCATCATTAGCTATTTGCATAACAACATCTTGCTGCAATTGACTGTTAAGAAAGGCCAGTTCAACCGCTATTTTTTCACTGATATCTTGTACAATACTATAGATATAGCTTTGTTGATTTAACTTGATTTTTTTGCTGTGAACTTCAGCGATAAAAGTAGAGCTATCTTTTCGTTGCAGAGTTAACCTGATAGTGGCTTGTTGCTTTGCTTGTTGTAGTTTTTGCAATTGTTGGTAGTCTTGTTTCAGGGCTCTAATAGACAAGGTAGACATCTTTAAAAGCTCATCTTGCTGGTAACCTAGCATTTCACAAAATGTGTTATTGATATAAACATAATTGCCAGCAAGATCTGACAAGCTAATGCCCTGCATGGATTGCTCTGTAAGTGTTTTAAATAGTTTTTCAGAGATTTCGAATTTATTTTGTGGTTTCATATCACCTTCGTCATAAATTAGCGTAGGGTTCTTACTTAAACGAACACACCATTACTTAAAGCTTAGCCTAAATATGTCTTTTTATTATTTAATAATAAAAAGTAAGCAAATCTGATTGAAAAACCTTGTTTAAAAAGCATAGGGCTTTTACAATCTAGAGCTTTTGAAAATCTTTAATCTTACTCTAAATGCTATGTTATGTTTTATTGCTCGCAATGCATGCCTTGCAGTAGAGCAGAGGTTTTTAAAAGCAGCGAAATAAGCATATGCTCCTGGCAATTGCTAAAATCATTTTATTTACATAGACAATTCAAGCGACGCTTAGTGTGCGCCGCCACTGATAAGGAAAAACATGCCTGTAATTACTCTCCCTGATGGTTCTCAACGCTCTTTTGAACAAGCCGTATCTGTAATGGATGTCGCCTTAGATATTGGCCCTGGCCTTGCTAAAGCTACCATTGCTGGTCGTATCAACGGTAATCTTGTTGATGCTTGTGAATTAATTACCCAAGATGCGGCTTTGCAACTGATAACAAGCAAAGACAGCGAAGGCCTTGAAATCATTCGTCACTCATGTGCGCACTTATTAGGGCATGCAATTAAACAGTTATACCCCAATGTTAAAATGGCAATTGGTCCAACCATAGACAATGGTTTTTATTATGACGTTGATCTTGATGAGTCAATTACTGAAGATGATTTAGCAAAGATTGAAAAGCGTATGACAGAGCTTGCTCGAACGGGCTATCAAGTTGTTAAGAAGGTTGGTTCTTGGCAAGATGCTTACGATGCATTTACCGAGCGAGGTGAAACATATAAACTACAGATCCTCGATGAAAACATTGATAAAACAGATACACCAGCGTTATATCATCATGAAGAATATATTGATATGTGTCGTGGTCCTCATGTGCCAAGTATGAGACATTGTCATCATTTTAAATTGATGAAAGTTGCCGGGGCATACTGGCGTGGTAATTCTGATAATAAAATGCTGCAACGTATCTATGGCACTGCATGGGCTGATAAAAAACAATTAAAGTCTTATATTGTTCGTTTAGCTGAAGCTGAAAAACGTGATCATCGTAAAATAGGTAAAACTTTAGATTTATTCCATTGGCAAGAAGAAGCACCTGGTATGGTCTTTTGGCATAATGACGGTTGGACTATCTACAAAACCCTTGAAGATTATATGCGTGAGCAGTTAGTCAAGTATGGCTATGAAGAAGTGCGTGCGCCATTGATACTTGATGTAGGTATGTGGGAGAAGTCTGGGCATTGGGATAAATATGGCGACATGATTTTCTCAACTGAATCAGAAAAACGTACTTATGCTGTAAAACCAATGAACTGCCCAGGACACTTACAAATTTTTAATCAGGGTTTAAAATCTTACCGCGATTTACCTTATCGTATGGCAGAGTTTGGCCTTGTACATAGAAATGAGCCGTCAGGATCTTTACACGGTTTGATGCGTGTACGCTCGTTTACACAAGACGATGCCCATGTGTTTTGTACTGAAGATCAAATACAAGACGAGGTTTCAGCTTGTATTAATATGGTATTTGATACATATAAAACCTTTGGCTTTGAAAAGATTGATATCAAGTTATCTACTCGACCTGAGAATAGAGTGGGTTCAGAGGAAATTTGGGATAAGTCGGAACTGGCGCTAGCAACTGCGCTAAAAAATAATGATATCGCTTTTGAATATCAACCTGGTGAGGGCGCATTTTACGGTCCTAAGATTGAGTTTACTTTACATGATTGTTTAGGAAGAGCATGGCAGTGTGGTACTATACAACTCGATTTCTCTATGCCAGGTCGACTTGGTGCAAGTTATATTGGTGAGGATGGTGAACGTCATGAGCCTGTTATGATCCATCGAGCTATTCTAGGTTCCCTAGAACGCTTTATTGGTATTTTAATTGAAGAGTTCTCCGGTAAACTGCCAACGTGGTTATCGCCAACTCAAGCAGTAATTATGAATATTACTGATAAACAGAGCCAATATTGCCAAGAAACGGTTAAAAAACTGAAAGAAAATGGCTTTAGAGTAAAACAAGACTTGAGAAATGAGAAAATAGGCTTTAAAATCCGCGAGCACACTTTAAAGAGAGTTCCTTATCTTTTAGTTGTCGGTGACAAAGAACTGGAGGCAGGTGAAATTGCTGTGAGAACTCGAAGTGGTGAAGATTTAGGAAAAATGTCTGTTGAAGACTTTATCACTAAGTTATCTGATGAAGTTAAAAGTCGTCAGTAACCAACAGGTAAGATAAAATTTCAATTGATATTATAAAAATAAAAACACTAGCTGTATCAAAACAAAACTTGGTGTAGCTAGATTTAAATAAGCTAAAAGAGTTCTTTGGAGGAACATGGCTATTAAAGGTGGACAACGAGGCGGGCGTAAAGAGCCAGCTCATCGTTTAAATGAGTTAATTACTGGTATTCCAGGTGACGAAATCCGTTTGATTAAGTTTGATGGAGAAGCAGGTGGCATTGTTTCTTTGAATGAAGCAATGGACCAAGCTGAAGAAGCTGGTGTTGATCTTGTTGAAATTAGCCCTACGGCTAAACCCCCTGTTTGTCGCGTTATGGATTACGGCAAATTTCTTTATGAGAAATCTAAAGAACAAAAAGAACAACGTAAAAAACAGAAACAAATTCAGGTTAAGGAAATTAAATTCCGTCCTGGTACAGATGAAGGTGATTATCAGGTTAAATTACGTAATCTGAAACGCTTTTTAGAAGGAGGCGATAAAGTTAAAGTGACTTTACGTTTCCGTGGTCGCGAAATGGCTCACCAAGAACTTGGTTTGGAACTTCTAACTCGTGTTAAAAACGATCTAGAAGAACTTACCGTAGTCGAGTTCTTCCCTCGTAGAGCGGAAGGCCGTCAAATGGTGATGGTATTGGCACCAAAAAATAGATAAAACTTGGTTTGACAAGTAATAGCAAACGCTAAGTATGCTGTTCACCAACTTTATCTTTACGCTGGTAGTAAAGGCTTACAAGTAAAATATAAAATCAGTTTTATATTTTCGCCCTCGCTACTTAATATTTGGCATATACCCTAGCTTTCATTAGTGAAGGTATAAATTTAAGAGTTATTAACATGCCTAAAATGAAAACCAATAAAGGTGCTGCAAAGCGCTTTAAAAAAACAGCTTCTGGCTACAAGTTCAAACAAGCTGGCCTTCGTCATATCTTGACTAAGCGTCGTACTAAAGTTAAGCGTCACCTTCGTGCTAAGTGCATGATCGCCGCATCTGACATTAAGTCAGTTAAAAAACTTTTACGTCACGGTTAATTAGGAGATATAGAAAATGGCTAGAGTAAAACGTGGTGTACAAGCTCGTGCACGTCACAAAAAGGTTCTAAAGCAAGCTAAAGGTTATTACGGTGCACGTAGTCGTGTTTATCGTGTTGCTTTTCAAGCAGTAACTAAAGCAGGTCAATACGCTTACCGCGATCGTCGTCAACGTAAACGTCAATTCCGTCAGCTTTGGATCGCTCGTATTAACGCAGCAGCTCGTCAAAATGGTTTATCTTACAGCCGTTTCATTAATGGTCTTAAAAAGGCTTCTATTGAAATCGATCGTAAGATCCTAGCTGACATCGCAGTATACGATAAAGCGGCATTCACTTTCTTAGTTGAAAAAGCGCAAGCTTCTTTAGCTGCTTAAGTAGCAAAATGAATGTAAGCTTAACTGCTGACTAGTTAAGCTTAAAAAAAGGACGCTATATAGCGTCCTTTTTATTTTAAAAAATATACTTTATTAAAATTATTTACCACACCAGCTGTTAGTGAGCTGAAATTTCAAAGAAAAGTAATGTTAATAAACTAGTATTTTGTTTGACTATAACATACTAATCAGTAAGTTTTCAGAAGGGCTGAAAACGACTGTGTAAGGACAGAGAAAAGATTATGAACCTAGCTGATAAAGTTTTAGCCGTTAATAACGATTTACCGATAAGGACTAATGAACCGGTACACAGTGGTAAAGTACGATCAGTATATTGGTTGACAGAAACTGATAGCCAACGACTTATCAAAGAAAAAGGTTATGATGTTCCCAGCGATACTGCTCTGGCGATCATGGTTATTAGTGATAGGATTTCAGCATTTGATTGTATTTGGTCCGGTGAAGGTGATATGCGTGGTGTGCCCGGTAAAGGTGCAGCCTTAAATGCAATTTCAAATCATTGGTTTAAATTATTCAAAGAACAAGGGCTTGCAGAGAGTCATATTCTTGATATTCCTCATCCATTTGTTTGGATAGTACAAAAAGCAAAACCCGTGATGATTGAAGCGATTTGTCGTCAATATATTACAGGTTCTATGTGGCGTTCATATGCTAAAGGTGAACGTGAGTTTTGCGGTATCCAATTGCCAGAAGGTTTAGAAAAAGACAGTAAACTAGCTCAGCTATTACAAACACCATCAACAAAAGGCATTTTAACGGGCATACCCGGTGTGCCAGCGGTTGATGATGTCAACATCACACGTAAAAACATCGAAGATAATTATGCTGCCTTTAATTTTAAATCTAGCGATGATATTACTCTTTATGAAAAGTTATTAACCGAGGGCTTTGAGGTCATTTCTTCAGCATTAGCCAAGATAGATCAGGTTTTTGTCGATACTAAATTTGAATTTGGTTATGTCAAAGATACGTTAGGTAATGATAAACTTATTTACATGGATGAGGTCGGTACACCTGATTCTTCGCGTATTTGGGATGGGGAACAATACCGGGCGGGTAAGGTTGTCGAAAATTCAAAAGAAGGTTTTCGCCAGTTATTGTTAAATCACTTCCCTGATGCTGATATTTTATTAAATAAGGATCGTATGGAAGAGCGCCAAGCATTAGCCCGAGATAATAAGCTGCCATTATCAGTATTAATGGACGTATCTGCTACCTATACCGGTATTGCTGAAAAGATCACTGGTGAGAAAATTATTCTTTCAGACAACCCAAAAGAAGAGATCATTACTATCTTACGTGATGACTATCAGTTAATAGATTAACGGTGAGTAAGCCCATATGAAAAACCCAGCAATGAGCTGGGTTTTTTTTGGTAATTTAAACACCATTGAGTAATAAAATAACCTAATGTTAAGCTGTTAAGCTATTAAGCTATTAAGCTATTAAGCTATGTTGCTTGAAGATAAACTCACTCGTGAACTTAGTTGTTTAAATTTTCTTTGTTAATTTCGGAAAAAATATTCCATTGTACTTTATAGTCTTTGAAGTCATCAGGCCATTGCAAAACAGCAATCATTCGCCTGTTTCTGCCTTTTAATTCTTCAGGAATGTGATTTTTAAAACTGTATATTTCCTGCTTAAACCTATCTCTATTGATACCTTGTTTTAACAGCACATTGAGCACTGAGTCGATGCGTCGCTGAGCGAGAGCCTTATTATAGCTATCACTGCCTTCTTTACTGGTATCACCAATTAAATATAGGCTAGTCTGGGTATATTTTTTCAAAAATTCAGCCATTTCTAGCACTCTTTTGTATTCTCTATCGCTTAAAGTTGACTTATCAAAGCCGAAATGAATAACACGATATTTTACTTTAGGTCGACCTGTTAGTGTTGGACAGCCATCATTGTCGATAACGGCATCATAGGGTGAATCGCTACATAGATCACGCTCATTAATTACGCCATCACGATCTAAATCGGCAAGGTCCCTAGTTTGCTCTATCGCGGGGTCTTTCTCAGTGTAGAGCTCAGGGTCAGTAACACATGAAGCTATTGATGTTATACAAAGCAATGCAATAAAACTACGATTAATAACTACCTGACTGAAATTAGCTAAATAGTTCATTATTTGTTTACCTCTTGCTTAGTTGATTCTTCAGTATCTTGTTCTTTTAACTGCCAGGCTTCAGGGGTGTCTACTCTGAGCTCTTCAATAAGCTTTCCTGTCGCGTTTATTAAGCGATAACTTGCTTTTTGCTCTTCAAAAGAAGCATTTAAATAATTTTTTCTCGCAACAAAGAGCTCAATTTTAGAATCTAGGACATCTAGTAAGGAACGACGGCCAATAACAAATTGTTTCATATAACCAATTTGAGCTTGACTGGCATAATCAACATTTTGTCGGTAAAAATCTTTTTGTTCGGTTACAAAGCGATAAGCGTTCCAAGCTAATGTTGTACCTTCAACGACTTGGCGGTAAGTATCATCTCTGATTGCTTTTGCCTCTTCTTTGCGCCAAGCCGCAGCTTCTGTTTTGGCAACAGTTTTACCACCGCTATATAAGTCATAACTCATGGTTAGCATAATTCGACCATCATCATCAGGACCTTCAAAGCCGCCAATGTTGTCATTACTGTTAATATCAAGTTGTAAGTCTACTTTTGGCCAAAAGTCACTTTCTTCACGGTCTATTTGTTTTTCAGCGGCTTTAACATCAAAAATAGAAGCTTTAATTTCGGGGTGATTGGCTTTAGCACGTTCTATCGCGATAGCTAAGCTTTCAGGTAAGTAATTAGTATCGGCGCGCGGAATGTGAAGGTCGTTGGGGTACACACCAACTAAGTCATAATATTGCGCTCTAAGATCAAAATGATTATTTTTAGCCGCTAGTAAGCTTGAATGTGCGGTTGCTAAACGCGATTGCACCTGTGCAACATCAGCATCACTACTCAAGCCCTTTTGTGCTCTACTTTTGATATCTTCAAGAATTTCTTCGTGATCTGATATATTTTTCTCTGATAGTTCAAGCACGCCCTTACTTTTAAATAACTCAATATAGACTTGTGCAATTTCAAGGCTTAAATTTTCTGCGGCAGAAACTAACGCTTGACGGTCAGCCTTGATTTCATAGTCCAAACGGGCAACTTCTTCAACTGTTTGAAAACCAGAAAATAACGATTGTGTAACACGTAAACCTAATTCTCGACGATTTAATTCTGAGTCAAAATCTCGGCCGTTATTATGAACAATTCTTTCATAGCCAGTAGCTGCATACAGTGATACTTGCGGTAAGTAATCACTAAAAGCGGCACGTTTATCTTTATAGCGTGCTTCAAAACGAGCATATTTTTGTAATAGTTTCGGGTTATTTATCATAGCTTGAGCGACAGATTGTTCCAATGTTAATGCCTCAACAGACGCACAATAGCCTATCAATAAGGGTATAACTAAATAATTTCGCATTTCTTCTTCCTTATTATCTTTCTTTCATCGCATTAGCTTTGGCTCTTAAGAGCGGTTTTAGCCAATAATTCAGTACGGATTTTTTTCCAGTTAATATGTCTACACTTGCCTGCATACCAGGAATAATTGGGTGCTGCGCTAACATATTGTCGTGTGTTTTTATATGTGCTTCATAATAGGTCGTGCCATCTTCAAGTTGCTGTGCATCTGCGCCAACATAGACCACTTCTCCGGTAAGGCCACCATAAATGACAAAATCATAAGCAGTGAATTTCACCATAGCTTGCATACCAATATGTAAAAAACCAATATCTTTAGGTAGGATTTGTGTTTCTATAAGTAATTGGTCATTCAATGGCACTATTTCCATAATTGCTTGACCTGGCTCGATAACCTCGCCAACAGAGCGGGTGACAATATTTTTGACTGTTCCTTTTACAGGGGAGAGGATTTGTGTTTTGTTGACCCGATCAACTAAAGCTTTAGCACTCTCAGTCATTTTTGCTTGATTGTTGCGTACTTCATCCATTTCACTTTGAGCGTTTGCTATAAATTCATAAGCAATGGCTTTTCGCTCTTCAATCGTTTGTTGTTTGGCTGATTGTTGCTGTAAGCTTAGGGACCGTGCTTGCTCTAGTTCACCTTCAATCATAACTTGATCGCGTTGGAGTTTAAATAACTCCATTTCGGCAACAGCTCCAGCAGCAACAACTTCCTCTGTTAAATCCACTTCTTTAATTAATAATTGTAAACGTTTAGTTAAACTTTTAATACTCGCTTCTTGTTCGTTTATCGCTTGTTGATGTTGTACCAAGGCTTGTTCATTTTGTGCTAATTTACCATTAAGCTGTGCCAGTCTAGACAAATAGGAGTTATTAACTTGTAAAAGCTCTAATTTAGTTAATTGATTTTGCTCAAATTGTTGTTCAATGACAATAACTTTATCATTAATCACTTTAACTGTTTTTAATTCTGCAGCCAAACGAAGTTTTTTAAGGCCAAGGGATAATTGTTCCTGGTTTGACTCACTTAGTGCGGCAGAAAAGCGAATATCCTCAAGTAATATTAACTTTTGTCCTTGATTCACTAATTGTCCTTCTTTCACTAAAACTTGCTTTAAAATCCCGCCATCTATATTTTCAACCTTTTGTACTGCTTGCGCGGGGACAACAAAACCTTGGCCAACAACGGCTTCCTCTAATGTGGCAAAATTTGCCCAGATAATGGTACCGAGCAATGTCATAAAAACCAAAAACACTAAGTTTTTTGCTTTCTTGGCTGCCTGTACTTGCTTTATATGAAGCGCTGTCATTAATTCACTTCCCTAGTGACTGATGTGTTTTTATTGCGCTGTTTGTCAATTTTAACCGCTTGTATTTTCCTTCTAGGTAAGCCAAATAATTCAGCAGGGCTCTTAATAGCGGAAATTTGACCTTTATCTAAAACAACAATACGATCACACAGAGATAAAACACTGGCTTTATGGCTAGCCAGTAAAATAGTGGTATCGGTTATTTCTTTTAATGTTTTAATTATTCTGCGTTCGGAGTGCTCGTCCATGGCACTGGTTGGTTCATCGAGAAACATAATTTGCGCATTTTTTAGTAAAGCTCGGGCAATGACCACAGATTGGCGTTGACCACCGGATAAACAACGACCAAATTCTCCTACTTGGCTTTCTAGTCCAGATTCTAGCCTGTCAGTAAAGCGTGAAATACCACTTTGTTCAATCACTTTTGCAAGCTGTTTGGGTTCTACTTGCTCTGAACCTTGCATAATATTTTCAAGTAATGAGCCATAAAAAAGGCTGGGGTTTTGGGCAACCCAGGCACTATGACGTCTAATAGAACTGATTGGCCACTGCTTTATTTCAATATCATCAAAAAATATCTGCCCTTGTGTTGGCGCATATTGACCACTTAAAAGCGCTAACAAGGATGATTTCCCTGAGCCAGCACTACCATAAAAGCCAATTTTCTCACCTCGATTAATAGCGAGGTTAATATTAGATAATACCGATAATTGTTGTTCAGGATAATGAAAACTTAGCTGTTTTACACGCAGGCTACCGGAGATAATCAAGTCTCCGGTTAAGCTATGTTCGTTAATTTCTTGTGGCAAAGCCATAATAGCGTTAACAGATTCCATTGCTGCTTGAGTTTGCTTGTACTTTAAAATCAGTGAGGCAATTTGACTGATAGCACTGCTTGAACGGCCGCTGATCATTACCATAGCAATTAAAGCACCCATGGAAATATTACCTGCTTGTATCTGATATACGCCGGTTGCAATAAGACCAATTGTGGTAAATTGCTGCATTGTCATGACGGTATGAGTGAGAGAGCTTGCAATCGTTCGCGATTCATTTTGCCAATCAGATAGTTGCGCAACAGTCTGCTCCCAAATACGTTGACTTTTACCTTCCGCGTTGCACTGTTTTATTTCAACCATTTGATTAATATACTCAATCAAGTAAGCTTGCTTTTGGGTTGCAAGTTTGGAAGATTCTTCAACGCAGTGATTGAGTTTATTTTTGAGTAAAAAACCGGTTAATAAAATAATAAGCATGGCAAGGAGTGGCACGAGTACCATAAAGCCACCAAGCCATGTTATTAAGGCTAAGAAAAGTAGCGTGAAGGGTAAGTCTATTGCCGAGACAAGTGTTGCCGAAGTAAGAAACTCTCTAACACTATCAAACTCTTGTACTTGCTTAGCGTAAGCACCACTTGATTGCGGCCTATTTTCCAATTTCATGCCAATGACTTTAGCGAAAATCTGGCTTGATACCATAACATCAATTTTTCGCCCGGCAACATCGGCTAATTGAGTTCTCGCCTGTTTCAATAAAAAATCAAAAACTACCGCTAATAAGGCACCAATGGCTAAAGCCCATAAAGTATCTATGGCCGCATTGGGGACAACACGATCGTATACATTCATGGTAAAGAGTGGAATAACTAAGGCAAGTAAGTTAACCGCGAATGAGCCAAGCAGTAATGCGCCATAATAGGGTTTAACTTCATGCAGCAAAGGTGTTAACCAGTGTTGCTTTTTATCCTTAACAAACTTACCACGTGACTGCATTAAATTGGCATGGCTAAGTAACCAACATGCTGTGATGCCTTGTTTCTTGAGCGTATCAGCCGAGATGATTAATGGTTTTTCTTGTTCAACTAATTCGATGACAGTAAAACTGGTGGATTTATCATCATGCCTTTGTTTTTCAGTCAGTAACTGTAACTTACCATCCTGCTTTGCTATTAAGGCAGGTAAAGCAATGTCTTGTATGTTTAAGCGTTGTAAGTCAGCACAAATGCCTATGTTGAGCAAGCCTTGTTCGATATGCTTGGTATTAAGCTTACCCTCTGGTAAGCTTATCAAGAGTTGGTTTTCATTCATTACTAAGGATAAATGAGTACTAACAGCTTGACTCATTTCAACAAAGTGGCCTCTATCAATGGCTACCATGTATCCACTCCCTGAGTTTGATTTAGCATATCATCTAACAGGTTGTTCACTAAACTATCTCGCTCACTAGCAAAGTCTTGCTCTGTTATTGCTATATTCATAATGCTATTAGGGCTAGCAGCATTATTAACACTATTAACGCTATTCGCGTCTACATCAATATTAATAGTTTGTATGGCTCCTGTCTCACTATCGCCATCTAATTCGGCATAGGGGGTAAGTATAAGATCAAAGTTATCACCTAAACTTGCTCCGATAATGCTAAGGCTGGCTACATCGGCTAATTCGACCAACCAATCGTTACCGACTTGACTACCATGGCTAAGAGATAGACCGGGTAATAAGCCAGATACTGTTAAAAAGCCTTCTTCGCCGGGTGCTGGATTTCTTAGTTCTATGTCTAGGTTAAGGGCAATATTGTTTGGATCAGATACAGCGATATCATCATA
Source organism: Colwelliaceae bacterium MEBiC 14330 (assembly GCA_040779365.1). Taxonomy (GTDB): domain Bacteria; phylum Pseudomonadota; class Gammaproteobacteria; order Enterobacterales; family Alteromonadaceae; genus Colwellia. The sequence continues at coordinate 7,571 of JBFONR010000017.1, read as the reverse complement.
ATTAAGCCATCTAGGGGCATCTACTTCAGGGCTTAATTCTATGGCAAAATTATAACTTTCAATGGGACTTATATCTGAGTATTCAGACCCATTAACGACAGCGGTATCAACGGAGGCAACATCAACAGACATATTTAAATTACCCCAGGCTAGGTTACCTAGCTGAAGATCAAATGAAGATATTTCATCATTATTGACAGTTAAGGTTGCAACAAAACCGCCTGCGCCATCGTTAAAAAATCGAGCACTTTGACCGTCAACTTCTACTTTTGCTCTAAAAGCAATATTGACTAATGCTGACGGATCCGAGCTAGCGTCAATATGTACTTTAATTTGTATTTGCTCATCGCCAATACTGTCTTCACTGATCGCGCCTAAATCGATAGTAATGATTTGATTTTCATTACCGATGTATTGGCTATTGGGTTCGGTAAATACATCAACACCATCACCAATAGGCTTAACACCAACAATAAAGTTTGAATTTGTGGTGACGTATTCACCTGGCTCTTCATCTTTAGTAATGGCTTGGAGTGTCAGCGGAATATCACCATTAAAATCCAAGGGAGGGATAAGTACTAAACTTGCAAGTTGAGCTTGGGTAACGGTCCAACTATAAGTTGGCTGACCATTGAAGCTACCACCGTCTAAACCATTATTGGGCAGAGGCACGGGGTCAGCACCACCTGGCCCATCAGGGTCGATAGCTAAAATAGCACCCGTTGGTACACCTTGAATAGTTAAATAAATGGTTTCTGAACCATCCTGATCAATTAATTGTGCAGATATTGCTGATAAATCGATAGCGCTATCTTCATCACCTTCACTGTAGCTGGTATTTAAATCGGCCGGATCTGTTACCGCCTCAACACTAATAGTGACGAGATCAGAAAAGGCATCTATGACATCAACCTTACCCGAAAGCATCGTAGCACTATCAATAATATTGCCCGATAGTTGCACCCGAAATATATCCGTACCTGCAACATGCTCCTCGGGTAATAGGCTTAAACCGGCAAGCGCAGCATTCATTTGCGCTTGCGTGGTTCCAGTAAACTGCCAAGTATCCGATGTGCCTGGTTTTAGGACAAAATAGCCAGAATCATCGATTATCGTGCCACCATCTAATAAGGTGATAGTTAAATTATTATTAATATCGCTATCTATTTGAATCGATTCTTTGCCGCCAAGGGCTGGCAATAAATCATTATCTAAAAATTCAATACCGAGATCGAGCGATTCGGGCACATCCTCTTGCATAGGGACATCATTAGTAAGATTAATACCATCGACTACCGGGGTAATTTCAAATTCAAGTACTTGCGAATCATCAATTAAGGTATCACCACTGGTACTGTCGGTCGAGATAACTCTTATCGGTACATGTAAGACACCAGCGAAATCTTCGCCCGCTGAGCTCAATGTCAAACTGGCAAGGGATGCTTTGGTAAACAGATATTCATATACGGTTTCACCATTAGCATAATGAACAACTTGCACGCCTATGCCTGATACGCTGACATCCTTTGGTAGGTCTGCGGCGAGGATTCTAAAGCTTATATTATCATTGGTATCACCAGCAATACTGGTATCTAAATGGCCGGCAAGGCTAATCACTTCATCTTCAACGCCATCAATGGTAGTGATTTGCAAATTACCTGTAGCGCTGGCATCTGAGTCAAGGGCGACATCAAATTGAACGTCAAAGCTAGCGAAAATAGAATCTCTATCAACTTCATCGATAACTCGACCACCTATGCTAATGCTGACAGGGCCTTGGGTTGGCTCTTTGCTGAGAATGGTGACACCAGTGAGGATATCGACATTGTTTTCTTGGATAGTATTTGAGGTTAAACTGCCATCAATAGGGATAAGCCACTTACCATTGCCATCGGGTAAGGCACCATTGGGATGAGTCACTAGCCAATTATCGCCAGAGGGTAAGAAGAGTACAACGTAATCAAGTACTTCAGAGCCATCAATATCATCGTCGGTAAAGCCTATTAGACCCGTTAAGTCAATTGGTGAACCATCAGTACTAATTAACGGCGTTGTCGGTACTTCAAAGCGGGTCAGCAGGTCAACTTCTGCTTCAACACTAATATTTGCAGAGGTTGAGAAAACTTGTGGCGCTGAATCTCCCTGCGGTGAGGTATCAATGATGGTGTAATCCATGCCGATGGAAAAGAAACCCGAGGCATCTTCAGGTGGTAATAAGCCAAGACGACCACTGCTAAGTAGTGCTGATAAACTTACCCCCAAGCTTGCCGCTAAAGTCGCTAAATCAAGGTTGCCAGAAAAACTGTATTCTGAGCCATCTAATACCAGTTTGGCGCCAGCTGGTAAGCTGGTAATGACCGCGCCGGTAACTTGCTCACTGCCATCAATATCTTCATATAATGAACTTTGAAAATTAATAACAATGACGTTATCTTCAATGCCTTCAGTGTTTGATCTGAGACTAGTGGTATTTTCATCAATTACCGGTGATATAATAACATCTAGAGTAATAGCATGTTCCCCGCTATCACCATCTGGCTCAGTTGCTACGGCGTTGATAGCCAGTGATAATGTACCACTGAAATCTTTTGGCGGCTGTAAAAATAGTGTCTGTAATTGAATAGCGGTAACGCTATAGACAGGTAAGCCAGCCTCAATACCGACTATCTCAAGGTTAACAGGCGCTCCATTATTGTCAACCAATAGGGCGTCATCGGGAAAGCCCGTGATGGTTAAACTGATTGTTTCTGAGCCATCATCATCGGTAGTGACGATATTAAAATCTAACGGAATGAGGGTGTCTTCATTAAAGCTTGTGGTATTGGTGATAGTTAAAGTGGAGTCATCAAATGACCAATCAGCACTCGGGGTGATGGTTGGCAGATCAATAACGCCTTTTAGGTTTACTGTGGCTGTTTTTATTTCACTGCGGTTCTCTGTACCCAAAACAGGAATACCGTCAATCACTTGCTCAGTGGCAACCGCTTGCATGTCGATAGTGAAGGTGCTAGTCACTGAACTGATATCTTCAAGTGGAATGATTTGGATGTTATTTGCAGTAATATCATCAAATAATGCCGACCATTTACCTGCACCTAAATCTGTAATTACAGCACCATTAATACCATTGAGGCTCCAGCCTGTTGGTAGTGTAAATTCAATGGTGAGAATTTCTGAGCCATCAAGATCATTAAGCTTACCCGAAACGATATTATTAGCATTGATGGCGACATCTTCATCACTACGAATATTTTTTACCGTGATTTCGGGTTTATCAGCTACTGGTTGTACGTAAAGTGACACTAATTTAGTCGCTTGTTCTATGGTATCGCCATTATCTTGCTCCGTGGCAATAGCAACAACATTAAAGGTCATTAAGCCGGCGCTATTTAACGCACTAGTGGCGGTCAGCGTAGCGAGTTGTGCCTGTGTTAGTATCGTACCTTCACTCACTTGGTTAGTACCGCTATCGGTATAAGTGAGGCTAAGGTTACTATTGATATTTTCTATTCTAAAACTTAGCGCTTCAGAGCCATCGGTATCAAATAAGTCAGCGCTTAGTGAGAGTAGAGTCGGTGTACCATCCTCAATGATTGAACCATCAAAACTGCTATTATAATCATAGATGGAAAGTGCATCGTTCCAGACAGGTAAGTCCGCTACTGAGGTAATATCAACTTTAATGGTACTTTGTATTAATGGCTTTTGCGTGCCATTACTCTCTTCAATTTGTACGAAGATATCAATGCTAACCTCTTGCGCAGGGATGGCATTAGAGGTATTTAGTGCAGGGGTAAACACTAAAGTGCCATTTGGTTGTGCTGTATCATCGCCATTTACAGTTAATAAAGCGCCGGAAATAATTAAATCGCTACCATCATCAGGAATACTATTACCTGCTAAGGTTAAGGTGCCACCATTAAGCGAGGCAATATTTATCCTAATTTCAGTGACGACTTCGCCTTGGTCTGTATCACCTGGGTTGGCAACAATTGATAATTCAACCGGCGTATCTTCATTGGTTTGATGATCAGCGGCGATGATGGTGCCGCTATTATCTCGGACATTGATATTTAAGGTGTTGACAACCACATCACCATCGCTATCGGTGACCTCAAAAGTTAAACTGTCAGAATACAAATCACTTGGGTAAGTAAATTCATTACTGGTGATAGTAACACTGCCATCGGCGTTTATAGTTATTTCTGCGTATTGTTCTGGCATTGCTTCATCATCAACTAATGAGAAGGTATTACCGACTATATACTCGGTGCCTAAATAGGTAATTTTTGATATTACTGCACCATCGGCGCCTTGATTCTCTTTTGTTAATAACTGTAAGTTAATCACGTCTCCTTCAGCGAAATCAGCAGAGAAAGTTGTTTGCTCTGGGGTATCATCTCTGATATCAACAGTAAGGCTTTGACTAGCAGATTTATCACCATCAGCATCGATCACTTGGATATCAAAATTGAGGGTTAATAGGTTTTCACCAGTAGCTAGTGCATGATCTAATGCCTGTGATTGTTTATAGTTGTAGGTATTATTGGTATTAAAACGTATCCGAAAAACTTCACTATTATCATCATCTGCTCTTGCAACAAACCAACCATCACTGTCAGCAGAACTCGCTAAACTAACATCAACACCGCCGCGTGTGGTAACACCGGAAAAGTTATAACCCTCGGCAATAACAACACTGCTAAGCGCATCACTACCTATATCGATGTTGTAGCTTCCTGTCGTATTGATATGCTTGTTGTTGATTAAATCAGCTTCATCAACCTCGGTAGCCGAACCTGGTGTTATAATGGCTGGATTTAAACCATCATCTATCTGCACTGACATATTATCAATAACGCGAGTACCATCAATATCGATTAAGGCAACCGGGATTAATAGGGTTAAACTATCATTTTGTGGACTGATGTGATCAACAGGCCCATAAAGGGTAAAGGTGATATCGTTGGTTGCGGGCGGCTGAATAAAATCATCAGCGACAGTCACGCTAAACACAATGGTACCATCAGTAAGTTGACCGCGTAATCGACCATCGCCTAGGTTATTCCAAAGAACCATTTCACCATTGCGTGTTAAGGCATCTCCATTACTATCAAGCACCGCATTACCGTTGACAACCTCGTAATCAATATCGGCAAGCATATCGGTACCGGCCTGGCTGATTATTTGACCAATATCTATATTAATTGCACTACTAAAATCAACTGGCAGCTCAGAAACCAGCAGATCTGGTGTGGTAATTTGAGCACTATCATCATCTATAATACTAATATCTAAGGTAGTTTCATTGCTATCGCCATCGTAATCAGTGATGACAATACTTAAAGGGATTTCACTAGAGCTATCTTGATCTAGTGCTTGATAAAGGGTGAAGGTATAACTTTCTGCCAAGGTATCAGCATCAGGATTAAAGTTTTTGCTAAGCTCTACTACAAAAATTGGGCTATTAATATCTGTGGTATAACCTGTGATCGTTTTGCCATCGCTGCTGATCTGATAAAGAATATCAACACCGGCAGCTGTTAAGTGTGGTTGGCTATTACTGTGGTTAAAGGCAACATTAATAATTTCGTCTGAGCCAATCAATGTCGATATATTGGCTGTTGCAGACTGCGGCCCAGAAATTAAGGTCGTTTCATCGATAGTAATTGCGGTTATATCTGAAAATTGCGGGTCATTACCATCATTTAAGGAAATAAGTACTTCCCCAGGTTTAGTGGATGTGCCATCTAAATCTTGTGCAATAACTTTTACAGGTATGTCAAGCGTATCACTAAGGATATGATCAAGAGGACCTAGTTGTGAGAAGGTGAGGCTCGCATCCAAGTCATCGCCATTATTTACCGCTGATAATGACAAAATGAAAATAGGTTTACCATTAGCTTGGGCGGTGATGACGCTGTTATCAGCATTAGCGCTGTATGTTAACGAGTTTCCGTTACTGGTTAAGTTTAGCGCAGTGAGTTTATTCAGCGTATTTTGCTTAAAAGCAATAGTGTCAGGGTTTAAACTATCAGAGCCGGCAAGCATGGCAAAGTTGAAGCTTTGTGGTTGTTGATTATCAAGGTCGGGCTCTACTGTTGAAAATGAGACATCTGTTAAACTACCTGCTTGACCGTCCTCGATAGTGAAGCTCGCTGTTGCAGAGCTTTGTGAGCCATCATTGTCAATGACACTATAAGTCAGTTCAAATTTTTGCGCAGATGTGTGATCTAAATTGTTAGTTGCAGTAAATTGCCAGGAGCCATCAGAAGATACCGTTAAGTCACCATAGATTAAGTTAATGCTAGTACTCCCGCCATCGGGGATTACATAGTCGATACCATCGAGTGTAACTAGGGTTACTGTTAATGGTCCTTCAGCGGTGAAGTCGTTACCAGTGAAACTTCCTAAGGCACTCTCGTTTTCAATGACGTTGTAATTGTCATTAATTGCTATCGCAGGAGAATCATATATTTCTAAGTGGGCTGGAAGAATAACCGTTTCGCTGGTACCATCACTATCGGTTTGAGTTGCCTCAATGAGCGCTGTCGAGGTTAACACACCATTGAGGGAAGTTGGGTTGTCCACCGTTTGATATAAGGTCGCTTTGACACTAGAAATAAGTAATTCAAGTGTCAACACTAGTTCGCCATCACCGTCACGTATTAATTCAAGCGACTGACCATCACTAGCAACATTTACTGTCACTGAACCGCCGTTAGAACTTATTTTGTCTAGCTCTAGTTGTGAACTGCTAAAAGATAATGAGGCATCATTAATATCTATAATATGGGCATCACTTTGTGAGCCGAAAATGGCGACTATGGTTTCATACAGAACGTTAGTGCGAGGAATATCAATAGTAGGCATATCATCACTAGCGAAGTTGCCTGCTAAATCGGTAACTGAAGCAGATATTTGCCAAGCAATGCTTTGGTCAAAGACTGAAAAATCAAGGCCATTAACTTGCCAATGGTCTGTTGTATCAACAACACCGATAAATTCTTTGGTTGTCGTGCCATCACTAACCGTTAAGGTAACTGCTTGACCCACTTCAGCACTGGTTGAACCTTCAAATTGACTGATAAGGTTGTTCCGTAAATCTTCTATATTTATGCCGTTAATACCGGTATCTATATCAATTGTTACTTGTGTATCAATAATTGCCGTGTCGGTTGCTGTTGCAGGGTTGCCTGCAAGGTCATTGACACTGGCAATCGCGGTAAGAGTTCCATCAGCATAGGAAGAAATATCAACTGTCGTTGACCAAGTAAAATCACTTTGTACTGTTGCCGTCAAGGTATCGGTATCACCATTTGCATTAGTTAAAACAATGGTGATAATTTGGTTAGCTTCGACATTAGTAACTGCTCCGCTAATCAGGACGGGCGATATTTCATCATTAATAAGTAGCTCGTCATCACCTGATTCGATGCGAATAGTTATCGCTGCTTGGGTATCTTTATCGGTATTGGTTGACGCGCTAGCCGGGTTACCGGCGACATCTGACACGTGCGCGGTATAAGTTAGTTGCCCATCATGTAAACTCGATAAATCTGCATTACTAA
>JBFONR010000016.1:0-79006 GCA_040779365.1 Colwelliaceae bacterium MEBiC 14330 | reverse complement strand
TTAATGGCTAACCCGACATAGCGAAGTAGATGATGTTGTGAATTGTTTGAACAATTAGCGACCTAATGGCCGCTAAATAAAACACTATTGCCTATTGACGGAGATAAGGCTCATATGTGTTTTAGTTTTGAAATGATATTGCTACGATTTGAGGCCTGTTATTCATACAAGCACCTCCAGCAATTACAATATTAATTGCTTTGTCAGCATGGTAAGCACTTAAAAGCATTGAACGAGATATATCAGAAGCGCTTGTAGGTAAGTGATATTTATCTGTAACTGTACATCCTGCAGGATTGGTTAATTCACTTTGATTTGTTTTAATAAATACAGTTGAGTCCCCAACCCAATTTTCCATTTTCGTGACTTTTACACTACCAGTTCCTATATTGGCTGCATTTGCTATTCCAGAGAAAAGAATCAAGATTGATAATATTTTCAACACATAAACCTCCATTTTACGGTAAAACATAACGCCCTACATAAGCGGGCCAAAACGCTTGGCTATAATTGGTGAGGCACGAACCAAGCCAAGCTTTTTGGTTCCGCCTTGATGTAATTGTTATATTTATTGGGCTTTCAATTGAATGTTACTTACGATCTCAATATTGTTTTTACACGTACCAGTGCCGGCAACTGTTATTTTTTTATTTGCCATCAATGCAGCTAAAGCAGTGCTATGCTGTACATTAGTTGATAACGTATAACGGTTATGTTCGTTTGTACTCGAACATGGGGAGTCGGTAATATCTTTGTTTAACCATACTGTGTTGTACGGGTTACCGATATCTGTAGTTTGTATTTTTGAAATATGCGCCTCATGGCTTGACGCTAGAACAGACTTTGTAACAAGAACCCCAAATAAAATAACTAATATTTTTAGTTTCATTTTTAATACATACTCCATTTATAAATATAACGCTTAGTTAAGAGGAAAAATATGATTGGTTGTAATATTTAGCGAAATTAGCCAATTGTATTTTTCCGTTTAAACTTATTTGTTATGTTTGGGGCTTAACTCTAACACCGAAAATTTCAGCAACCCCATCACCTCTACAGTCATAATTTACATTAGCAACCATTTTCGCTGTCATAGCAGCTAACAAGGTTGAATACATTTCATTTTCTTCTTTCGACAATACGTATCTAGTTTTATGCCCTTCTTTAGTGCATATACTTTCCGCTTCTAAATAAATATCTATGTAGCTTGGCCATACTTTAACTTCAATGACAGATGAATAACCTGAGTTATTTGAGGCGGCACTAACAGAAAACGACATAAATAATACAAATATAAAAAGTATTTTTTTCAATTGAATCTCCCGGTCAATGGTGCAAAAAACATAACGAATGATATGGACTCCCCACTCGGCATCTATCGCTAGCGAATGTGCCATAGTGAAGTTGATAAGAAGCTTCAAATTAGGAGAGTCCATATGTCTTTAATTAAAGCCGTTGGCATCGATTTAGCCAAACTTGTTTTTAGTATCCACGGAGTTGATGCTAATGACAAGTGTAAATTACGTAAAACAGTCAAAAGAAACAATCTGTTATCAGAGATTGCCAAGTTACCGCCTTGCATCATTGCGATGGAAGCATGCTCAGGCGCCCATTACTGGGCAAGAGAATTCACTAAACTCGGTCATGATGTGCGAATCATGGCATCTAAATTTGTTATTCCCTACAGGCAAAATGAAAAGAATGACGCCAATGATGCTGAAGCGATTTGTGAAGCAGCCACAAGACCAAAGACCCGTTTTGTCAGTATTAAAAGCGAAGAGCAACAAGCCGTGTTGTGTTTACATCGCATCAGGCAAGGCGCTATCAAAGAGAGAACCGCACGAATAAACCGATTACGAGGCTTACTTGCTGAATTTGGTATTACCATGCCTAAAGGTCGTTATCCAGCACAAAAAGCCATTGCCGATATTTTGGAAGATGGTGAAAACAATTTACCTTTCCTCGCGCGTGAATTACTCGATGATTTATGGCAAAGCATTAAAGGCTTAAATGAAGAAATACTCAAATACGATAGAAAGCTGTACGCATTAGCAAACCAAATGAAAGACGCTAAACGGTTAATGAGTATTCCTGGCATTGGTGAAATCACTGCAACCGCAGTCGTTGCAACCGTAAATGATGCGAAACATTTTCAAACCAGTCGTTCTTTTGCTGCTTGGATAGGCTTGGTGCCAAGGCAATATTCAACAGGCGGTGTCGTCCGACTGGGAAGAATTAGTAAACGAGATGAAAAGCATATTCGCACCTCACTCATTCATGGCGCAAGAGCCGTTATTGCCAACTGTAAAAACAAAACAGATAGAACAAGTCTCTGGGTAAAAGACCTTGTTGAGCGACGAGGCTTTAAACGAGCGACAGTGGCATTGGCCGCTAAGAATGCCCGATTAATTTGGGCACTGTTACACTCAGAAAGAGAATATCAGGTAGATTATGTAAAGTAAGTTTAAGTACAAAGGTTAATTAAACGGTTAACCCCACCGAGTCTGTGCATTAGCAATTGACGATAACACGGTCAGACCGAGAGCAAGAAAGCCTGTTTAATCGGGAAGAGAGAAAAACTCTGTTTAACGAATGAGGCATTGCTCAAGCGCAAATCATCAGGGCGATAGCGTAATAAAGCTAACTAAACGCCGAATGTAGAGCTGCTGTCAGATCTTCTTGTTATAAGAGAAAGCTATTGCTTGACAACGGGGAGTCCATGTAGCCCCATTAATGGGGGAATAACGGTTTGCTAAAATGTTGAGGAACGAAACAGCAAACCGTTACTTCATCCCAATTCAATTGCTTGTTATTTGGCAACCTGAGCCTTTGCGTGGTTATCCATAACAACTTGATAAATAAATATAACCCAGGTTGCGAATCAATGAAAGCGGCGTAAATGTAGCACTTGATAGGACTGCATCATCCTTAAGTTAGGTAAGTATAGTTCTCGTCAAGTACATTACTTAGATTTTGTTGGCGCTAAAACGGGTTAAAATATACTGTATATTTATACAGTATATTTAATACCCACATAAGTCGCTGATTTCATTGTACAAATAACGCTTATTATGGAGACGTCTCAGTAATGTCCGTTCCATAGTTTCAATTTAAATCTCATTAATATCTCATATTTTCAGTTACTTATAAACATATAATATTTTATTTTCGATACCAATTGGATATTACTGAGAGTTCTTAGTAATATCCAATCAAATTTTTTTCAAAAAATCAGATAAAATTTCTGTTCTTTCTGGTTTTGATACCAGGATCACAAGTAGAGCAACTACATTACGAAGATCAAAGCAATAAAATAATTATGATCAGCCATTGCTTGCTAATTCTAGAACTCAATTGATACATCACATCTTAGCCAAGCTAAGAGTATCGCACTGTGACTTTACGAACGGATTAGGATGGCCTTGCTTTTCCTCTTTTAACTTATAAATTCTGCACTCAGCAGCATCAACAGGATCTTGACTATCCCAAGCGATATATAGTTGGCGCTGCTTTTTACTGAGTTTTAAGGTGTATTCTTTTTTAAAATAAAAGTATGTTCGCGCAATATCACCCCGAATATTTTCGGCTGGTTCAAAAGCTTTAGATTTAAAATTAACTTCGGCGTCACACTGGCCGTATACTCGTTGCTCACCGTAAATCATTTAATATTTATAGTTAGAACGGTCAGCGTTAATTTCGCCAATTGCAGGGACTAGGTTATGTAAGTCGGATTCTAATCCGTCTAAAGCCTTTCGTTTTTTTTCAAGCTTTACGAACGCCTTTTTGCCAACAACTTAACTGGTGGCCAAATTCCCAAGCCGGCACAACATGCTCCCACTCGATACGAGTTACACGGACATTTAACTTACCTTTTTTTGTGTATTTATTGCGAGGCTGATAACCGCAGTTTTTAATATTAGGGGTTAATTTTTTTTCTGTCTGCCAGCTAATATCGCAGTCACAATAAAATGTGCTTGGTTCAGCTTTATAAATTTGCTTAAGAATTGTTTTATACTTTGAAAACGAGAATTGATCTGCAGGTCTTAGCGGGTAATAAATGAATGATATGGAAAATGGATGAAAGAAACAGTGCTAGAAATAGCTATAAGGTAACAGCTTTACTTGGTTTTGAATTAGATGGATGCACAGACGCTCCAAACAAAAAGGCAAACCAACCTAAGCAGTTGATTTGCCTTCTTTTAATATGGCGGTGAGCGAGAGATTCGAACTCTCGTTAGGGGTAAACCTAAACACACTTTCCAGGCGTGCGCCTTCAGCCACTCAGCCAGCTCACCAAATTTACAGGCGCTATGGTAAGAAAAAAGCCTTGCAGGTGCAAGGCTATTTTACTTTAATCGCGCAATTGTCGCTTGTTTGCTGTTTATTTATTCATATAAACAAGAAATTTGCCAAGCTAAGCGTTGCCCTTTACTTTGAGTTTATTTTCAGCGGCAAAGTTAAGCATTCGGTTTAATGGAATTAATGCCTTTTCAGCTAGCGCTTCATCAACGTTAATCTCACGACCTTCAGCACTAAGTAAAGCATCATGAATTGATTTTAAGCCGTTCATTGCCATCCACGGGCAATTAGCACAGCTACGACAAGTTGCGCCGTTACCGCCAGTTGGAGCTGCTACAAAGGTCTTGTTAGGGTTAGCTTGTTCCATCTTATAAAAGATACCTTTATCAGTCGCAACGATAAAGTGATCATTAGGTAGTTCTTTACTGGCAGTAATTAATTGACTTGTTGAACCAACAGCGTCAGCCATTGCTACAATACTTGCAGGAGACTCTGGGTGAACAAGCACAGCCGCTTCTGGGTATTGAGTCTTTAAGTCACGTAAAGCTTTAGTTTTAAACTCGTCATGAACAATACAAGCTCCCTGCCACATCAACATTTCAGCGCCAGTTTGTTTTTCAATATATGAGCCAAGGTGACGATCAGGCCCCCATAAAATTGGTTTGCCTTCACTTTCGAGCATCTCTACAATTTCCAAGGCAATACTTGAAGTAACCACCCAATCAGCACGAGCTTTAACGGCAGCAGAGGTATTGGCATAAACCACAACAGTATGATCTGGGTGTTGATCACAAAATGCCGAGAATTCATCAATAGGACAACCTAAATCAAGTGAACAAGTGGCTTCAAGTTCAGGCATTAAAACGGTTTTTTCTGGGGTAAGAATTTTTGCAGTTTCCCCCATAAATTTTACGCCGGCAACAATAAGTGTATCAGCATGGTGCTGCTTACCAAAGCGTGCCATTTCTAATGAGTCGGCAACACAACCACCTGTTGCTTCAGCCAGTGCTTGAATTTCAGGATCGGTGTAATAATGAGCAACTAAGACAGCATTTTTTTCAATTAACAGTTGTTTTATTTTCTCAATATACTGAGCCTTTTCATCTACTGATAATGGCTTAGGCTTAGCGGGAAATTGAAAATCAAAATCAACTGCTATATTACTTACACTCATGAGTTCTCTCTAATCCAGGACCTATTTAAACGCGGCAATTATAAGGGAAACGCGTCGTAATGTGTAGTAGATATTAGTCAGCTTGTTGGCCCCAAGCGTGTAATGCAAGACAAAATGCATTACTTCATGGCTACATTATTGAACGCTATCTCTATAAAATATAAAAAAGGGTATAATTATCATAATGATAAGTTGATTAATTTTAAAATTATCCGCTGAGGGGCTTTAAAAGAATAATAAAACGGTTGGGCTTGAAAGCTTAGATGCTTCTGCAAATGAATTTAAAAACGCTTAAAAATAACTAAAGTATTTTTCTGCTTTAGTTGCCTTGTGACTCAATCAGAAGTGGTCGGCCGTGAAGGATTTGAACCTTCGACAAATTGGTTAAAAGCCAACTGCTCTACCAACTGAGCTAACGGCCGTTTCTGATTTTTATTGGCGAGATAATTAGGATTGGTCGGCCGTGAAGGATTTGAACCTTCGACAAATTGGTTAAAAGCCAACTGCTCTACCAACTGAGCTAACGGCCGGTCCTAATTTTGTAAATGATTATTGCTTGAATTGGTCGGCCGTGAAGGATTTGAACCTTCGACAAATTGGTTAAAAGCCAACTGCTCTACCAACTGAGCTAACGGCCGATTCAAGGGTAAATTATCAGTTTACTTGCTCCAATATCTTTAAAATATGGAGACTTTTTCTTAAAGCTAAGGCATTTGCCTTAAGTAAGAAAGTGGTCGGCCGTGAAGGATTTGAACCTTCGACAAATTGGTTAAAAGCCAACTGCTCTACCAACTGAGCTAACGGCCGACGTTGTGTTGAGTCACTGCCTCAACGCGGGGCATATGATACTGATAATATTTTTTAGTGCAACAATAAAATTCGTTTTTTTAAATATTATTTCCTGTTCGCCTAAAAACAGAGCAATGAGCGTTAAATATCAACAATTATTAGCTTTTACGCTATTGACCCTAGTTTGCTAAACTTGCTAATCGTGGCTTGGCAAGTTTGGCCGCATTTGATTGCGGGTACTCAGTTAATAATTGCTGATAAGTTGCTTTTGCTTTGGTGATGTCATTTTGTTTTTGGGCAACCATCGCAAGTTTCAATAAGGCGTCAGGGCGTTTAGTCGAGTCTTTATGTTGATTGACAACAATTAAAAATTCTTCACTAGCTTGCACCAGTTCACCTTGATTAAACAGAAGCTGGCCTAACCAATAATGCGCATTAGGCGCATAGGTAGAGTTAGGGAAGCTCTTATTAAAAGCTCTAAATTCTGGAATTGCTTCTTTATAGCGTTTATCTTTTAAGACAAGGTTAAGTGCTCGGTCATACGCTTCATTTTCAGTCAAGTTATCACTATAATCAGCGCCATTTATAGGGGCTGTTACATTGTTACTCGCACTACCTTGGCTTAAGGCAGCTTTACTTGCTGTTTCTAGCACTTCATTAACTCGCTTATCAATTTCTTGATAAAGCTCGCGCTGACGTGCTATCAGCTGACTTAATTTATGTGTATGTAACTCAGTGACACCTCGAAGTTCATTCACTTCGGTTTGTAATTCATCCAACTGACGTTGAATGTTAACTTGTGCTCTATTTCTGGAGTCTATCTTTCGTGACAAACTTGATAATTGTTCGGTTAACGCAGCTGAACCTAGCGAATTGGCGTTCACGTCAGTAACTGGCGCTTTAGCTACAGCTAACGCACTGAGTGCGTTAACTGTAAACATCATGCCAAATAAAACTTTATTTAGTTTCATCCATTTACCTGCTTTTGAGAACTTTCTTTAGTCTTAGTAAACTAAAACAGCACGACGGTTTTTAGCAAAAGCATCTTCGCTACGATCGGTTACCATTGGCTTTTCTTCACCGTAACTAACAATACTTAATTGACTAGCAGCAACACCCATATTTTCTAAGTAAGTTACCACTGATTTAGCACGACGTTCACCTAAAGCAATGTTGTACTCTGGTGTACCACGCTCATCTGCATGACCTTCAACAACTACTTTCACCTCTGAATTTGCATTTAAAAATGCAGCATGAGCATCTAAAATCGCTGATGCCTCTTGACCTACATTTGATACATCAAAGTCGAAGTATACGATGTGCTCAGAACGTAATTTTTCTAATTCTTGGCGTTTTTGCTCTTCAATTTCAGCGGCACGTTTCGCTGCTGTTACTTTTACCGCTTCTTCTGCTGCTAAACGCTCAGCTTCAGCATTTTTAGTAATTTCAGCGTTAGTATCTACTTGGCTTTGCTCATCTGAATCAGAGTTAGAGCTACAAGCTGATAATACTGTTAGAGGTAAAGCAATTGCTAAGCATTTTACTATTTTATTAAAGCGCATTTCATTATCCTTTGTTCTAAAATTATAAGTTAAAATTCAATTAATTATTTATTTTATTATTATAAAAATGGCGACCAAGCTGGTGCCTTCACTTGGCCATCAAGTGCAGGCAGTCTAGCTTTGAAACGACCATCAACCGACACTAAACCCAACACCTGTCGATTATTATGTAAGGTACTGTATATGATCATACCACCATTAGGCGAGACACTTGGCGATTCATCTAAACGAGTTTCAGTTAACACCTGAAATACCCCCGTCGATAATTCTTGTTTCGCTAAACGATATTGACCACGAGTTCTGTTAACCATGATAAGTTGCTTACCATCGGGTGTTACAGAGCCTCCTAGGTTCATTTCACCATCAAAGGTTAAACGTCTTACTTTCCCCTGAGCTAAATCTACGCGATATAGCTGAGGTTTTCCACCCCGTTCTGAACTAAATATCAATGAATTACCATCAGGCGTCCAACTTGGCTCGGTATCAATAGCTCTATTTCGGGTAATTCGGCGTAATTTCATAGTCGCTAAGTCCATCACATATAAATCCGGGTTACCATCTTTTGATAACACCATCGCCATACTTTTTCCATCAGGAGAAAAGCGTGGCGCACTATTAATTCCCTTAAACGAACTGATCAACTTTCTTTTGCCAGTGTAGATATCAATGGTATGAATTTGGGCCTGGCGATTTTCAAAAGAAACATAGGCAATTTGTTCTCCATTTGGGCGCCATGATGGTGACATTAATGGCTCTTTAGAGCTTAATAAGACGTGCTCGTTAAAACCATCGTAATCAGCAAAAGCGAGCTGATAAGGATACTTGCCTTGGTCACGTACAATAACATAGGCAATTTTGCTTAAAAACGCTCCTTTGCTACCGGTAAGCTTTTCATAAATAACGTTGCTAATACTATGACCATATCGACGCGCTTGCTTACTAGTAATATTAGCACCACTTTCGGCTAAAATATGATCGTTGGTTTTTACCAACTCACCATTACTCAACATGGAAGATTGACCGCCAGTGATTTGACCACGGATAACATCAACTAACTGATAATTAACTTGATAGCGATCCGGTGCTATCTCACTAATTTTACCGACAACAACAGCTTCAACTCCTACATTAGCCCAGGCACCATAGTCGATGTTTTTTGCTTGTGAAACGTTTTGCGGGAATTTATCTTGGGCGATTGGACTAAACTTGCCACTGCGTAATAAGTCATCACTAATGACTTGTGATAACGATTCTGGCGGCGAGCCAGCACCAGTCCATTTAAATGGCACAATGGCAATAGGTCTCGCACTATCGACGCCACCAGTGATAATTATCTCTAGCGCTGCCATAGTTTTTAACGAGGTTATGGCTATAACAGCGCCAAATAACACACTTGATATTAATTTCATATTTCTCTTATTTTCCCTTTCACTAATCATTGCGACATTGAGCAATGCTATACATCACTTAGTATCACTAGAATTCAGGTATCACCGTCACGGCTAGTTTTCGCATTTCTTTAAACACTTCGGGATCTTTAGATACCGGTAAAGTTTCAGCTTTTAAGATAGCAGTTTGCGCCGCATCACACACAACTTTATCGCCTTGCTCTACATTCACTCCTGTTACAAAACCAGAAGAAGCAAGGTTAATGGTTAACTTACACGATTTACCAACCATGGTCGTGCGATCTTTAATCATAAAGCGATTAATTTTTTGCGTTATTAAAGCAGAATAACGCTCAGCTTCTGACATTACTTGTTGGCGTCTTGCTTGGTTACGCAATGCCATTTCATTGGCCATTTGCTCTGCTAACATCGCATCTTGTATCGCTTTTTCTTTGGCCGCAATCTCTTGTCGTTTGCGTTCAGCTATTTTTTCAAGACGTAACTGTTCAGCCTTTTCTGCTTCGGCTTCTTCTTTTAAGCGTTTTGATCGCGCTGCTGCAGCCGCCTCTTCTGCCGCTTGCTTTTCTTGCTCTTTTTGTTTTCTAACTTGCTCTGCTTTGGCCGCTTTTACTTTAGCTGATTCAGCCGCTTCATCTGCTTTTATTTTTTCTTGTTCTTTTTTCTTACGTTGCTGTTCTAATCTCTTTATACGTGCTTCTTCTCTTGCCCGTCTTTTCTTGGCGTCAGCAGCACGTTTTTCTGCATCTCTAATACGTTTTTTTTCAGCATTAAGCTGTTGATCTTTTTGCTTTTGAATCTTATTTACCGCTTGCTCAAGCTTTGCTTTATCGACCACAATAGCTTTGATAGGCTCACCCGATTTCTTGGCAGAGTCAGGTTTTGGTTTAGGTAAAGTAGCAAAATCTCCCAATAATAAGCCCGCCAGTAAAATGGCATGTAAAATAACACTAAGCGAAAAAGCGGTGAAATAATTTGAAGTCGCCAAGGAACGAGAAGAGGGTTGTTGACTCACGCTAATCCTCCACTGAATCTGTCATTAAACCAACAGAAGGAACACCGGCGACTGTTTGTAACATAACCATTAACTGTATAACCGCATCATAGGATACCGCGCCATCTCCGTTAACCACAACAGATGTGCCTGGTTCAACTAATAAATGTGCTCGTACGAGCACAGCAACTTCTTCAGCTGACATAGGCTCTTTATCATTAGCGCCTACAGTCAGGTAATAACGCCCTTGTGCATCGACACTGGCTACCAGCGGTGTTTTACTGTCTTCATCTAAAGGCTCGGCTTCTGCCTGTGGTAAATCAACTTTGACGCCCTGAGTGATTAACGGTGCAGTCACCATAAAAATAATCAAAAGCACCAACATAACATCGATATATGGCACCACATTAATTTCAGCGACCTTACGGCGCCTAACTCTTTGGTACATAATAATGCCCTACTTTGTCGATTGCTCTGCTGCAGATTGGCGCTGTAAAATACTAGAAAACTCATCCATGAAGTTACCATAGCTATTCTCAAGCTTTTCAACTTTATGGCTAAAACGGTTATACGCCATCACTGCCGGAATGGCTGCAAATAAGCCCATAGCAGTTGCAATCAATGCTTCAGCTATACCCGGAGCTACCATAGCAAGTGTCGCTTGTTTTACCGCACCTAAAGCAATAAAGGAGTTCATAATACCCCATACCGTACCAAATAAACCTATATAAGGGCTAATTGAGCCAACTGTTGCCATAAAAGGTAAATGCGTTTCTAAACTATCAACTTCACGAGACAGTGCTACCCGCATTGCACGGTGAGTACCATCAACAATGATTTGCGGATTATCAATGTGGCTTTTCCTTAAACGAGCAAACTCTTTAAAACCAGCAACAAAAAGACTCTCTATGCCTTGTACTTGCGGTTTGGCACAGGTGTCACTGTATAGTCTACTTAAATCTGCGCCGCTCCAAAACTTATCTTCAAAAGCTTTTAAATCAGAGCCCGCTCTACGAAGAATTTTTCTGCGCTGAAATATCATCGCCCAACAAACAACAGAAAAAGTAAGCAAGGTAAGCATAACAAATTGCACTAATATACTTGCTTCTATAAATAAATGAAAAAAAGAAATTTCAGCTGACACGTTTAAACGCTCCTAGTATTGAAGATGGAATAGCACAGGCTTTATTCTGGTTAAAATCGACGCAAGCAATGCGAACTTTGGCAGTACATAGCACTTGTTGAGCTTGATTAAATATTTTTTGTTGAAACACTAAACTAGCGCGCTTCAAGGTTATTATGGTTGAACTTACTTCAAGCAAATCATCTAATTTTGCTGAGGCAAGATTATCCATTTCCACCTTTGTGACCACAAAACCTATGTTTTGTTGCAAAAAAAATGCTTGATTTATACCAATTTCCCTAAGCCACTCTGTGCGCGCGCGCTCAAAAAACTTCAAATAATTAGCATAATAGACAATACCACCAGCATCCGTATCTTCATAATAGACGCGAAGAGCAAAGGTGTGAGTCGTTTGTACTGATGATTTTGGTATTTCTTCAGGCATTGCTATTTATAAAATTAAATGTGATTAGCTTAGCTAGGCTATAAGTCGGTATATAGTAATAGATAATATGACAGTCAAACAAGGCAAGTGTCATAATAAATTACACTTTTTTGCATAAAATATAAAAAAGCAGCTTATTAATAATCATCAATACAAAAAAAGCGCCATCAGGCGCTTTTAAAATAGAATAACTCGATTGAACTAGTTATGACGAGGAGCACGCTCGCTTCGACGAGGGGCACGCTTTTGATTGACTATCGCTTCATCAGAAGCACTAATGGCTAATGGTTGACGACGAACACGCACACCTTTTAATTGTTTAAACAAATCCGCTGGTATACCTTTTGGTAATTGTACAAAACTATGTTTATCGTGCAAGTTAATCGCACCGATATAGCTACTGTCTAATGAAATTTCGTTTGCAATAGCGCCAACAATATCACCAGGACGAGCGCCATGTTCTTTACCCACTTCTAAACGATATGTTTGCCAGTCGACATCGTTACGAGCAACTTTAGGCTTACGTTGTTTGTCTTCACGGTTACGGCCACGACCGTCACGACTATCGCCTCTTGCGTCTCGGCGATCTCTTCCTCGCTCGTTACGATCACGACCATTTCTGTCGCGACTTTCACGACGTGGTTTAGGGTCTTCTTTGGGCTCTAACGGTTGTTTAATTTGTTTTTGATACAATAAAGCCGCTGCTAAGTCCAACAAAGAAACCTCAGATTCTGCTGCCATAGTCTCAACAATATTACGCATACTCGCTAAGTCTTTTTCAGCAGCAATGCTAGCAATTTCTTGACGCGCTCTTTCAATACGCTTTTTACCAATTTCTTGAATATTTGGTAAGTCGTAACTTTCTATCTTGCCGGAAGTTAAACGCTCATAGTGACGTAACGAATACATTTCACGTGGACGAACAAATGAGATAGATGTACCTTCACGGCCTGCACGACCTGTTCGACCTATACGGTGAACATAGGCTTCATTGTCACCTGGTAAATCATAGTTTACCACCAGTGATATACGTGGAATATCTAGACCGCGAGCAACTACATCAGTTGCAACTAAAATTGACGATTTTCCTGATTTCATTTGATCAATACAACGTTCACGTTGGGCTTGATTCATGTCACCATTAAGCGCTAATGCAGGATAGCCAGCTCGTTCTAATTTTTCAGCAACATCTACGGTATCATTTCGTGTACGTACAAAAATAATTAACGCATCATAGTCTGCTATTTCAGCAATACGTTCTAATGCAGTCATTTTATTAATACCGCTTACCTTCCAAGCATATTGCTTAATATTTGCTTTGGCTTTTTTCACTGCCGCTATTTTTATGTGCTCAGGATCTTTTAGGAAACGATTCGCAATTTTACGAATTGCAGGTGGCATTGTTGCAGAAAATAATGCCATTTGTGTTGTTTCAGGTAAATGATCTAATATCCATTGTATGTCTTCTAAAAATCCCATATTGAGCATTTCATCTGCTTCATCTAAAACACAGACACGTAAATCAGCTAATTTGAGGCTTTTACGACGTAAATGATCCATTAACCGACCAGGTGTACCAACGACAACTTGCGCGCCACGCTCCAATTGTTGAAATTGTGGACCATAAGATTGACCACCATATAAAGTCGCTACCCGCAAACCTTTCATATTTTTACCGAAAGATTCGATTGCTTCAGCAACTTGCATCGCTAATTCACGTGTTGGTGCTAATACCATTAACTGGGGTTTTCTAATCGAAGTATCAATTTTTGCTAATGCGGGTAAACCAAAAGCAGCCGTTTTACCTGTACCTGTTTGTGCTTCACCTAAGACATCTTTTCCGGCAAGTAATGGTGGAATTGTCTTGGCTTGAATGCCTGTAGCAGAGTTAAAGCCGATCGAAATTACTGCTGATAAAAGGTTTTCAGGTAAGCCAAGTGAATTGAAGCTAACAGCTTCAGTTTTTTGTTCTGTCATAATATAATTTATCTTCTCTAGGCAGGTGTATTACTTCAAAGCATTAAAAAAACACAAAGCAGCCGCCAACTTAACCTCTGTTAAATTAGCTGCAATTTTCGTACTATTTATTTTAATTTGCTAAGTCTTAACCTGCGTACATATACGAGGAAACCACCAGGAAGACTTTAGGCGCATAACGTACTCTTGACGTTATATTTCTTGCTAATTCTAGGAGTGAATTAGCTGGGCAAGTCTATTGGGCGGTAACACCCCACTCATCTCGATGTACTTATAAACTTAATTTTCTCATCATCTGTTATATAAGTAAGCCACTATTTGGGCTGACTGCGAGTGAATTAGATTCAACCAGTTATCGAGGCGCGCATTATACAGAGTTTATCTCGTGAGGCAAGGGTTTTATAACGTTCCATCTTGGTAAAACTTGGCGTATTTTAACTTATGTGAATTAAAAAGAAATTTACGTAAGGTTTCTCGGCCTTCTTGTAAGTCTTTAAATTTAGCAGCGACAATATCTTTTTCTTGCCTTACTAAATCAAGTTTTAGTTTCAACGGCGCTTCACCAGCAAGGCTCATTTCTAGTGAAGAATGCTGTAAATCTAGGCTGCTTTTTTCTGACGCGGGTATTTTCAAAGTTAAGCCAGTCGCTGAAAGTGATAAGACCTCAATTTTATGACCATCAAATACATCTATAAGCGCTACATTTTTAGGGGTATTTACCCGCCAACTGCGCTCACCTCCTCTGACATCAATGATCTCAGGTGTTGATACTTTGGGCGAGAATTCCCCCTGACTATTGATAGACATGGTAAGCGGGAACCATAATTGGTAGTGACTTATCTCTGCCAAGAGAGTTAATTTACTTCCCGAGAGAATTTGTCTTAAGTATTGCGGTACAGAAGTTTTCAAACTAAGCGGATGTTGTAACTCTTCAACCGAAGAATCAGGTGATTTTTCGGTAAAGATATCAGAGAAAAAATCCAACTCTTCTGTTGAAAACTCCATAATAGTCACTTTTTATTGTTGACATTATATTAATAAATATAACAAAAAAAGCAGAATTGTGCAATAAATCAACAAATACCATTAATCCAACATACTAGTCTTACAGGCTATTCATCTGAGCCATTTAAAATATCCGCAAAACTTTCTAACTTATCTAACGCAAGACCATGAATTGATTTTCGAGGATACCTGCCTGTTCTACTAATGACGCCAGCATCAATCTTCATAAGCAACTCTAACGCCTGATCTATTGACTCTACCGCATAAATGGCAAAATCCCCTCGAGCTACCGCATCAATCACTTCATCGTTAAGCATTAAGTTAATAACATTGGTTTTTGGTATTATAACCCCTTGTTTCCCCGTAAGCCCCTTATCTTGACACAGCTGGAAAAAACCTTCGATTTTTTCATTCACACCGCCAACAGATTGCACCTCACCATGCTGATTAATGGAGCCAGTTATCGCTAAACTTTGATCAATAGATAACAAGGTAATAGCAGAAATTAACGCACACAACTCAGCCATAGAGGCACTATCACCATCTATGTGTCCATATGACTGCTCAATGGCAATATTTGCAGAAATACTGACAGGGAAAGTTTGACCATATTTATGACCAAGATATCCTGTCAGTAATAGTACCCCCTTAGAGTGTATCGACTTACCTAAATCAACCTCACGTTCAATATCGGTTACCCCTTCACTACCAGCATACACAGTGGCAGTGATACGAGCAGGTGTGCCAAAAACACTATCGCCAATTTCCAGTACAGTTAATCCATTCACTTTACCGATAAACTGCCCAGCTGTACTTATCAGAACTTGCTGCTCTTTTATTTCACTTAACCAGGTTTCACTCATTCGACCAATTCTTCGTTTTTTAGCCGCTTGCGCTAAAGCAATATGTTGTGCCGTTAATGGCCCTGTTGCGCCTTCTTTTTGCCAGCAGTAATTGGCCTCATCAAGTAAATCATTTACTTGCACGATATTAGCGGAAACTTTATGTTTATGCTCACCACGTCTCAATGCATAACGAACTAATTCTAGTACCGCTTCATCATTAACTTCAGGGTAATTATTTTTGGCGGCCCGTTGCCTAATTAACTGACCAAAAGCAATTAAGTTACTGTCCGTTTTATCTAAATGGCGATCAAAATCAGCTAATACTCTAAATAGCTCAGTAAATTCTTGGTCGTAATCTTGTAAGGTATAATAAATTTCCGCATCGCCAAGCAAAATAACTTTGACCTGCAACGGAATTTTTTCTGGCTGTAAGCTGTAACCACTGGGTTGACTATATTCAGTATAAGGGTTCTCAATAGTTATTTGCTGAGTTTTCAGGGCAAGTTTTAAGCGAGACCATACCATTGGTTGACTCAATACCTTGTCCGCGTCCAAAAGCAAATAGCCACCATTGGCTTTATGTAAAGCTCCCGGCCTAATTAAGCGATAACTGGTATAACTACTGCCCTGAAAACTAGCAAAATCAACATGACCAAACAAATTTTGGTAACTTGGATTTTGTTCATAAACTACCGGGGCGCCTTGACTACTATCTCTTGGGACCAGCAAATTAGGTAAAAATCGCTCAACCATCAATTTGCGTAATTCTTTATCGGTTGGCGTATCGTCAGATTCAGAAACTAATATTTCTAAAACGGCATCGACCACGTGTTGTTTAACTTTACTTAAATAACTCAGCACGCTTTGGTTATTACTAAACTCTTTTTCCAATTCCACTAAATATGGCTTAATACCTTGTTCAGCCGTGTCATACTTTAGCTTTCTTAATTGATCAAAGGAAAGGCGTTTCCACAGAGGTAATTCTAATAGTTTCTCAGCAAGAACAACTTCTAGCTCACTTAAAACTTGATAGAACTTTGTTCGATCCTTTTCATTTAAATTAGCAAACTCCTTATCATTTAATGGTTTACCGTCAACTAAAGGAGAGAAACCTACTTCACCGTTTTCTTCATATAAGACGACATTATCTTTAAGTGCAATATCTTCAACAACGGCAATTGCTTGATCATATTTTTGATTAAACTCTCTATCAATTGCTGACTTTTGCCTTTGATATCCTGGGTTGTCAAAAATTTCAGGGAATAAGCTCATCAAACCATCAATAAACTTGTTCATGCTGACAAGTAATTGTTTGCCTTCCCCCGGCTTAACCGATAAGGTCAATGGGATATGACTCTCATCAAAATTATTAGTATAGCACCACTCATGCGGCGCTGTTTGCGCAGTGGCAAGTGAGGTTAACATTTGTTTGATTAACGTTTGCCTACCTGTACCATGCTCTCCCATGGCAAAGACATTAAAACCAATTGCTGACATTGATAAACCAAATTCCAAGGCTTCTTTGGCCCGTTCATGGCCAACAAAGGTTTGGACATTGTCAGCTTTACTGGCAGATTTTTTATCATGAGAAAATAATGAAGCTGATAGTGGAGAAGTAAGCGCATCAACATCAAGACGCGTTTGATTTGCAAGGCAAGCAGGGGCTTTAGTCATATAAATCCTTCAAGAAGTCAGTGTAAAAGTGTTATTTACTAAAAAATGGATAAAGGTGTATCGCAAAACAATAACACCAGTGTACTTGTAATATTTTTAGCTAACAAGTTGATTAACGTTGTAAAAAGTTTACATTCGAAATTAATTTAAGGTTTTAACGGTAAACGAATAAAGCTATTACATCCACATTTAGCGCAATGTGAGACTTTACTAAAATGCGAGACAGTAATTGTTTCATCACACTGATCACACTGTAGTTCGCCAAAGCCAATAAAGTCACCGCTGTGGTAAATTCCCTCGTGCTCGAAATCATCAACAAGTTCGGCCCACTCAACTTGAGACTTGTCGGTAAGTTTAGCTAAGTTATCCCATAAGGCTTCATTAAGTATACCTAAATAAACCGAATCTTTTGCTTGCGATTGATTAAGCTTATAGAAGTCATGTAAATCATATTTTAAATTATCAATAAATTGTTGTAGCTTTTCTTCTGACATTTTTTCCGCTGCACTAGCATAGTTTTTCGCCTGCACAATAAATGCTTTTATATGGGGTTTTTGTTCTTGCTGCACTTCCTTGAGCCAAGCGTTGAGCTTTTGATAAATATCAGCAAAGTAATCATTTTGTTGTGACATTATAATTCTCCAAGAAGACTATTACTTTAACTATAGGCATAACCATAAGTTTCGCTAGAGGAAAAGTTATAATTTAAGCTTAATTATGCTTGTTGTTACCCTGTGAGATAAGGTATTCTACTGCGATATTCTAACACTGATTTATTCCCTGTTTGTTAAAGCTAGCCAACCAATGAATACAAATCGGTAACACCTTAAAAGCATTCGAGAAAACCTTAATGGAAGCGATTTATAATCACCAATCAATAGAAGCAACAGTACAAAAGTTTTGGACTGATAACAATACCTTTCAAGCCATTGAAAACTCAGATAAAGAAAAGTTTTACTGTTTAGCGATGTTTCCATACCCAAGTGGCAGGTTGCACATGGGGCATGTGCGAAACTATAGTCTAGGTGACGTTATTTCTCGCTATCAGCGTATGCAAGGCAAAAATGTCATGCAACCTATGGGTTGGGACGCCTTCGGCTTACCTGCTGAAAACGCCGCGATTAAAAATAAAACAGCACCGGGTAAATGGACCTATCAAAATATTGATTACATGCGTAGTCAATTACAATCATTAGGTTTTGCTTACGACTGGAGTCGTGAGTTAGCCACTTGCAAACAAGATTATTATCGCTGGGAGCAATGGTTTTTTACAAAGCTTTACGAAAAAGGCCTAGTGTATAAGAAAAACGCAACGGTAAACTGGGATCCCGTTGATCAAACGGTACTTGCAAACGAGCAAGTTATTGATGGTCGTGGCTGGCGCTCTGGCGCAGTGGTCGAGCGTAAAGAAATACCGCAGTGGTTTATCAAAATTACTGATTATGCCGAAGAATTACTTGATGATTTAGACCAGCTAACGGACTGGCCAGAACAAGTCAAAACCATGCAACGCAACTGGATTGGTCGCTCTCAAGGCGTAGAAATGACATTTGCTATAGCAGATTCTTCTGATAGTTTTGATATCTACACGACCCGACCAGATACGATAATGGGTGTAACTTATGTCGCCCTTGCTGCGCAGCACCCATTGGCAATAGCAGCAGCGAAAGACAATGAAGCGTTAGCCGTTTTTATTGATGAATGTAAAAACAGTAAAACCACTGAAGCCGATGTGGCTGCAATGGAGAAAAAAGGTGTTGATACGGGCTTAAAAGCTATTCACCCACTTACGGGTAAGTTGGTGCCTGTTTGGGCGGCTAATTTTGTCTTAATGGATTATGGCTCAGGTGCGGTAATGTCTGTGCCAGGGCACGATCAACGTGATTATGAATTTGCTACTAAATATGG
This sequence comes from Colwelliaceae bacterium MEBiC 14330, assembly GCA_040779365.1. Classification (GTDB taxonomy): domain Bacteria; phylum Pseudomonadota; class Gammaproteobacteria; order Enterobacterales; family Alteromonadaceae; genus Colwellia. The sequence goes on along the minus strand of JBFONR010000016.1, from coordinate 59,805 downwards.
CCTCGCTATTGAGCAAGTCATTGCTGGTCAAGAAGGCGATGATATTAATAAGGCTGCGATCACAGAAAAGTCTACCCTAATTAATTCTGCAGAATTTGATGGTTTGAACTTTGAACAAGCCTTTAAAGCCATCAGTGATAAATTAATTAGTGAAAATAAAGGTAAAGTCACCACTAACTACCGTTTACGTGATTGGGGGGTTTCTCGCCAACGTTATTGGGGCACGCCGATTCCAATGATTAACCTTGCAAATGGCGAGTCAGTGCCAGTGCCTGAGGAACAACTACCGGTAGTATTGCCTGAAGATGTCATCATGAATGGTACGACTTCACCAATAAAAGATGACCCAGAGTGGGCCAAAACAAGCTTTAATGGTGAAAGTGCATTACGTGAAACCGATACCTTTGACACCTTTATGGAGTCGTCATGGTATTACGCGCGTTATTGCTCACCAAATGACGATACACAAATGCTTGATCCTGCCAAAGCGAATTACTGGTTACCGGTTGATCAATACATTGGCGGTATTGAACATGCCATTTTACACCTACTCTACTCTCGCTTCTTCCATAAATTATTGCGTGATGTTGGTTTAGTTGACTGTGATGAGCCGTTTAAAAAATTATTATGTCAAGGTATGGTTCTTGCCGATACCTACTATCGTGAAGCTGACAATGGTGCACAAGAATGGGTAGCCCCAAGTGATGTTACCGTTGAACGAAATGATAAAGGACAAATAACCTCAGCAATCAGTAAAATTGATGGTCAAGCGGTGTTATCAGCTGGTATGAGTAAGATGTCAAAGTCTAAAAATAACGGGATTGATCCACAAGAAGTTATTGAAAAATATGGCGCTGACACCGTTCGCTTATTTATCATGTTTACTTCACCGCCTGAACAAACATTAGAATGGTCTGATGCAGGCGTTGAGGGTGCACATCGCTTTGTCAAACGTGTTTATAAATTAGTCAGTGATTTTGTTGAAAATACTCAAGATGAGACTATCGCTGCGCCTTCTAAATTAACACTCAATAGCGATCAGAAAAAATTACGCCGAGAATTACACAAGACCATTGCAAAAGTGACTGATGATATAGGACGTCGTAATACTTTTAACACAGCAATTGCCGCTATTATGGAATTGATGAACCATTTAAGCAAAGCCAAACTTAGCAGCGCTGAAGATAAAGCCGTCATGCTAGAAGCTGTGCGAGCCTTAGTATTAATGCTAACGCCTATTACCCCGCACTTATGCCACTATTTATGGAAAATAGTGGGTGATAGTGAGGTTAATGTTGAAGATGCTTCATGGCCAGTTGTTGATGACAGTGCCATGGTTGAAGATGAAAAGTTAATCATAGTGCAAGTAAATGGTAAATTACGCGCTAAAATTACCGTAGCAGCTGATGCAAGCAAAGAAGAAGTCGAAGCTTTAGGATTAAGTGATGAAAATGTCCTTAAATTTACCGACGGAAATACTGTGCGCAAGGTGATCTACATTCCTGGCAAACTCCTTAATATTGTTGCGAACTAAACTATTTTGTCATTGATACTAAAACACAAGAAAATGCTTAAAACCTTACTTAGCGTTCTGATCACTACCGGCATATTAACGGCTTGTGGTTTTCAGTTGCGCGGTGATTACTTACTTGATGATGAGTTACAAACCTTGTATTTAAGCTCAAGTGATATTCATGGTGAGTTAACTCGGTTAGTAAAATTAAATTTAACTCGTAATCAAGTTAAGGTTCTTAAACGCGCAAAGGTTGATACTCCTGAGTTGCGTATCGTTTCTGATAAATTAGACAGACGGACATTATCGGTATTTTCTAATGGTCAAGTAGCCGAGTATGAATTGATATATGCCGTACAATATCAAGTCAGGTTTGAAGGTGAAGATGCCAGAGAATTTAGATTTGAGTTATACCGTGACTATCAAGATGATCCTAACTTGGCATTAGCTAAAAGCAGAGAGTTATCGTTATTATTAAGTGAAATGAGAACTTCTGCTGCCGATAAAATATTGCGAGACTTAGCCAGAATACAGCGTTAACGTTACACAAATACCTTAATGTATTTAACATTTTGCAAAAATATAAAAGGTCGACATGAAAATTTACCACAACCAACTTAATAGTACCTTACAACAAGGTTTAAAACCTGTTTGGTTGGTTTTTGGTGACGAACCATGGCAAAAAAATAACAGTCTAACAGCAATTAAAGAGAGTGCGAAAAATCAAGGCTTTACTGAGCTAATCCGTTTTACTAGTGAAAACGGCTTTGATTGGCAACAACTGCTAGATGAATACCAAGCATTAAGCCTATTTGCCAACCAACGCGTTATTGAAATTGAACTTACATCGATAAAGATAGGCGATGCCGGCAATAAAGCTTTACTAGCCTTATCTGAACGCCTTCAGCAAGATGTTAATAGCGGACATTACCAACAAGACGTGATGTTTATCTTTCATGGCGCTAAACTTGATGGTGCCAGTGCCAATCGAAAATGGTTTAAAAACCTAACGCAATTAGGTTGTTACCTACCCGTGTATGATATTGAGCTGAAAGCTATGCCACAATGGTTGAATAACCAAGCAAGGCAATTACAACTTAATCTCTCTACTGAATTAAATACCTTACTTATTGAACTATTTGAAGGAAATTTGTTAGCACTTGCTCAAGAACTTAATAAACTGTCGTTACTTTTTGGTTCACAGCCAATTCACCTTGAACAAGCTGAATCACTGATCTTAAAACAAGCAAAATTTAATCCTTTTCAAGTTATTGATGCATTATTACAAGGTAACTGTGCTAAATGCATCACCATGCTGGATCAACTTCAGCAAGAAGGCACTGCACCCGCGCCGCTTATTTGGGCGCTGCATAAAGAAATCAACCAACTGTATTTAATGTTACAACAAATAGAGCAAGGCGATAGCATTGCTAATATTTATAAACAATATCGCATTTGGGATAAGCGAAAACCCCTATATCAGTATGCTTTAAGCAATATGCGCCTAAATAATGTTAGATGTGCTATGTCACGCGTGGCAGATATTGACTTATTAAGTAAAACCAGTACTGAATTTAACATTTTTATTTTATTGGCTGATTTGTGCATCACTTTATATCATGGTGAAAAAACCAGCCAATTTAGCCTCAATTACGACTAACTCTCACTCATGACTTCACATTTAAACGGTATCGGTATCTTAGGCGGAACTTTTGATCCCATTCATCTTGGTCATACACAATCGGCACAGATAGTAGCTACTCAGCTAAAATTAGAAAAAGTACTATTAATACCAGCACATATCTCGCCACATAAAACCTCAGCAGATTTAACCCCGCATGCAAGTGCTGAGCAGCGCGCTAAAATGGTCGAGATTGCCTGTCAGGAATTTCCGTTATTCTCTTGTGATACTCGAGAAATTAAGCGTCCTGGACACTCTTATACCCTTGATACACTCAAAGAGTTAAAGCGAGAACTCCCCCAAAAAACCTTATATTTTATCATGGGTATGGACTCATTATTGAGCTTTACTCGCTGGCATCAATATATGGAAATATTATCTTTATGCCATCTTGTGGTAAATACCCGCCCACACTATTCTTTAAAGCAATTAACCCCTGATACTCAACAGTTACTCGATAAATATCAAACCAATGATGTAAAGCAATTAAAGCAACTAAAGCACGGTAAAATATTTTTCGCGCAAGAATGCATTTATGATATCTCTTCAACAAAAATCCGCCAGCTTTTAAGTCAAAAAGAAAACTGTCAACAACAACTTCATCCGGCTATTTCAGATTTTATTCACAAAAATAACCTTTACCGTTAACCCTGCGGCGAAAAAGTGTTAACATCGCCAATATTACTTTATGTCATAATTTTCTGGCATATCAAAAGTTACTATTAACGATAGGAATAACAACTTGCAAACTGAACAACTTAAAGCATTTGTCATTGAACAACTTGAAGACATGAAGGCGAGAGATATTATTGCCCTTAATATAGGTGATAAAGCAAGCTTTGCTGATTATATGGTTATTTGCTCTGGTAACTCTAATCGCCATGTAAAATCTATTGCACAGTCAGTAGCGATTGAATGCCGCGCTAAGGGAGCAGAGCCTCGTGGCATGGAAGGTAATGATGTTGGAGAGTGGTCTTTAGTAGATTTAGGTGACATTATTGTTCATGTAATGACCGATGAGCAGCGTGATAAGTATAACCTAGAACAACTTTGGGCTGAAGAATAACACACCGCGCATTATTGGTACTTTTGAAATATAGTCGGTTGAAACTACCCATACCTAATCAACAGATAATTTACCAAAGTACATCATTATCTTATTTATACAATGACCTACTAAAGCAACCTTATGAAACTTACTTTATATGCCGTTGGTAGCAAAATGCCTTCATGGGTTAGTCAAGGCTTTGCAGAATACAGCCGTCGTTTTCCTCGTGATTTAAGCTTTCATTTAGTTGAAATTCCTGCAGGAAAACGTGGGAAAAATGCCGATATCAGCCGTATTCTTGCCAAAGAAGGTGAGTTAATGTTAGCTGCAATTCCTAAAGGTAATCGAATTGTTACTCTTGAGGTGGAAGGCAATGCTTGGACCACGCCAAAGCTTGCCAAACAACTTGAAAACTGGCAACTTGATGGTAGAGATGTTGCTTTACTTGTAGGTGGCCCTGAAGGGCTAGCACCTGCCTGTATTAAAGCTTCAGAGCAAAAGTGGTCTTTATCCGCATTAACACTGCCCCACCCTATGGTGCGTGTGCTTATTGCAGAAAGCCTATATCGCGCCTGGAGCGTAAATAATAATCACCCTTATCATAGAGAGTAACCACTGTTGATGACTACTTTACCAGTACTGTTTGTAATCTTTTTTACTGTTGGTAGAGCCCACTAATGTTATCTCGTCGTGTTGTCATTCGAAATCATAGTGCAGAAGCTAATCTGTTTGCACGCCGGACATTAATTGCTTTTTTTGGCGTGGTGTTAATTTTACTGATTCTTTTTGCGAATGTATTTAACCTGCAAGTCGAATCCTTTGATAAATATCAAACACGTTCAAACTCAAACCGAATCAAGTTGCTCCCCGTAGCGCCAAACCGTGGTTTAATATATGACAGAAATGGTGTTTTACTTGCCGATAACAAACCGGTTTATAGTTTAGAGGTCATCGCCGAAGATGTAGATAACCTTAACGAAAGTATTGCTAAAGTCAGTGATTTATTGAACATTAATAAAGAGCGACAAGAGAAGTTTTTCAAATCAATGAAGCGAAAGCGTCGTTTCAAACCAGTCGAGCTCCATTCTCGTTTAAGCGATCAGCAAGTTGCTTTATTCTCTGTAAATCAACATAAATTCCCTGGTATTTTTGTCAATGCGCGCTTAAAGCGATACTACCCATTTGCTGATTTAACCACACATACCCTAGGTTATGTTGCACGGATCAATAGCAAAGATGCAAAAAAACTTGAGCAAGCAGGTAAAACTGAAAACTACGCCGCTACCTATGGTATAGGACGCCTCGGCATAGAACGTTACTATGAGGATATGCTGCATGGAAAAATTGGCCATCAAGAAGTGGAAATTAACAACCAAGGACGAGTAATTCGTACCCTAAACTACAGTCCGCCACAGCCAGGAAAAGACCTAACCTTAACCTTAGATATTGAGCTACAAATGATTGCCAAACGAGCATTATCAGGAAAACGTGGCTCAGTAGTTGCCATGGATCCTCGCAGTGGCGAAGTATTGGCTATGTATTCCAACCCCAGTTACGATGGTAATTTATTTGTCCATGGTATCAGCAGCAAGGCTTATAAAAAATTACTTGAATCTAAAGATTTACCTCTGATTAACCGCAGCGTTCAAGGCTACCCGCCGGCATCCACTGTTAAGCCGTTTTTAGCTTTGCTGGGGTTAGAAGAAAACATTATTACGCCAAAGACCGAGATATATGATCCGGGTTGGTATCAATTAAAAGGTTTACCTAATAAGTATCGTGATTGGAAACCTGGTGGCCATGGTATGGTTAATCTAACCAAGGCGATAGAGCAATCTTGTAATATCTATTTTTACGACCTCGCCTTCAAGCTAGGTATAACTAAAATCAGTACTATGATGGAAAAGTTTGGCTTTGGTGACTATACCGGTATTGATATTTATGAAGAAAGTAAAGCCATTATGCCAAGCGTCGAGTGGAAAAGAGAGCGCTATAATAAACCTTGGTACACGGGTGAGACCCTTTCTGTGGGCATAGGGCAAAGTTATTGGACAGTCACACCACTGCAATTAACACAAGCCTTAACTACTTTAGTCAATCGTGGTGAGCGCAAAATCCCGCATTTACTTAAAGCCAATAGTGAGTTAATTATTGAAAGTAGCGGTAATGCTTATCATCAAATTACGCCGACGATTTATGAGCCACAAGCGCCGCTAAAACTTAACAACGATGAAAATTGGGAAGTGGTGTTAAAAGCCATGCACAGCACAGTGCAGACTGTTGGTGCAACAGCGCATAACGCCTTTAAAGGCGCAAAATACGATGCCTCTGGAAAAACAGGCTCAGCGCAAGTTGCCCGCATCAAACAAGATGAAAAATATGATGCTAAAGCAACATCAGAAAACAAACGAGACAATGCCATGTTTATTGCTTTCGCCCCTTATGATAAACCAGAAATAGTGGTCGCCGTTGCCATTGAAAACGTTGCAGTAGGAGGCGGCGCAACAAATGCTGCGCCCGTTGCTCGTCAAATTATGGACCAGTATTTTGGTGACAGAGTGATTGCAAAACAAAGCAAGCGAGAGGTTCATTAATGCGAAGTACCGGGCAGGACCAACAAAAAGTTCACACCATATGGCAGCGGCTCCATATTGATATCCCCCTATTACTGGGTATTGTGACATTATTAGCGTTAGGGCTTTTCCTAGTCTATAGCGCAGGCGGCCAAGAAACAGCGGTAGTTTATCGTAAAGCACGCAGTATCGGCGTTGCGCTGTTTGGTATGTTTATCGTAGCACAAGTTCCGCCGTTAGTTTATCGAAAGTGGGCGGTCCCTGTTTTTGTCTTAGGGCTTTTAATGCTGGTGAGCGTGTTGTTATTTGGCCATGTTGGTAAAGGTGCTCAACGATGGCTCGACTTGGGTTTTATTAAATTCCAACCCTCAGAGATAATGAAGCTTATCGTTCCTATTATGATCGCATGGTTTGTTAGTCAAGACAATTTACCGGTAAAAATATCGACCGTGATACTCGCTTTTATATTAGTGCTATTGCCGACCTTGTTAATTGCTAAACAACCCGATTTAGGCACCTCATTACTTATTGCTAGCTCGGGTATCTTCGTGATTTTTCTCGCGGGAGCAAGCTGGAAGCTTATTGGTGTATGTGTCGGGTTAGCGTCTGCTTTTCTTCCCATTTTATGGATGTTTTTGATGAAGCCTTATCAAAAACAGCGGGTCATGACCTTTTTAAATCCTGAGCAAGATCCACTTGGCGCAGGCTATCATATTATACAATCAAAAATAGCCATAGGCTCGGGAGGTATTGAAGGTAAAGGTTGGCTTCAAGGCACACAATCACAACTTGAATTTTTACCTGAGCGCCATACTGACTTCATCTTTTCAGTATTTAGTGAAGAATTTGGTTTAATCGGTGTTGCCGCTCTGCTTGCCTTATATTTATTTGTTGTAATGCGTGGTTTATGGATAGCGGTTAATGCTCAGCATGCCTTTACCAAATTACTTGCTGGTAGCCTGACTCTGACATTTTTTGTTTATGTTTTTGTTAATATTGGCATGGTTTCTGGTATATTGCCTGTTGTTGGTGTACCGCTACCTTTGGTTAGTTATGGTGGAACTTCCATGGTGACATTAATGTTAGGATTTGGCATATTAATGGCCATTAGTACTCATCGTCGCATTCATGTCTAAATGACATAATACCGAATTATCTTATTGAAATTATGCGCAAATTATTTTTATTAATTAACATACTCATTTCTTTAATTTTAGCAAGTGGCTGTAGCTCAGGGCGTTATCAGCAAAAACATGATAGCATACCAATGCGCTTGCCAACCCAAGCAGAATTAAAGGATGCAATACCTAGAGCCGAAGCCTATAGTCGTGGCGGTAATAAAGATTATCAAGTTTTTGGTAAATCCTACCAGGTTTTAGCCAGTGCACACCAATTTGAACAGATAGGCATCGCCTCATGGTATGGTAAGAAATTTCATGGCCATTTAACTTCTAATGGCGAAATCTATGATATGTATGCCATGAGCGCCGCCCATAAAAATTTGCCTTTACCCACTTATTTGACCGTAACAAATTTGGCAAATAATAAGTCAGTTATTGTCAGAGTCAATGACAGAGGCCCTTTTCATCAATCACGTATTATTGATTTATCCTATAGCGCCGCTTATAAATTAGATATGTTAAAAGCAGGTACAGCCAAAGTAAAAATTACCGCTATTACTAACTTTGATCTAAAAACCGGCCTAGCAATAGCGTATGACAAAAGTACCACGGCCAACTCGATGACCACAGGAAATTCGCCAGCAAGCAAGCGAGCAAAGGAGTCGAAAAAAGGAATACTGCCCGAGCAAAGTATGGGTATTGCAACCCCTTATATACAGGTACTAGCTACCACGAGCAAAGCAGTGGCGATAAAAACCGCGAAGAAACTTGAAGCACAATATCAACACAAAACGAATTACCCCGAGCAAGAAGGTCTTTACCGCATTCAAATAGGCCCAATTAATGATCTTGCTACCTTAAATAGTTTGTTAGCGACCTTAAAAAACAGTGGCTACCCGAGCGCATACCCAAAATCAGCCCCGAAATAAATAATACTATTCAATACTTGTTACAAAATCGGTTAGCTTGTTCATTATTAATTGACATAATCTGTTTTTTGACCATAGCCAAGCTTTACAGAAATGGTATACTTTCGCTCAGTTGATTTTCCTTTACTTTTCAAACACGACTAAAATTATGATTAACAAACACCGCTTTTCAGCATGTAAATTTTTAAGCTTAATGAGTGCGGCATTTCTCAGTGCCACCGTGATACTAACACCAACGGCTCAGGCAATTACCATTATCCCTGATGCACCTAAAATTAATGCCAAAGGTTTTATCCTAATTGATTACACAACCGGGAAAATTATTGCCGAAGGAAATGCTGATACCCAGTTAGCACCAGCGAGTTTAACCAAAATAATGACGAGTTACATTATTGGTAAAGAGCTTGAGAGTGGCAATATCAACAACACCGACAAAGTGTTAATCAGTGAAAATGCTTGGGCTAAAAACTTTCCTGACTCGTCAAAAATGTTTATTGAAGTGGGTACCGAAGTACCAGTCAGCCTTTTAAATCAAGGTATCATTGTCGCCTCCGGAAATGATGCCTGTGTTGCGATGGCCGAGCACATTGCTGGCAGTGAAAGCGCTTTTGCTGATTTAATGAATGCACATGCAGAACAGCTAGGTATGTCGAGTAGTTTTTTTGAAAATAGTCATGGATTAGATAGCGATTCACACATGACAACTCCACGTGATATGGCAACATTAGCGATTGCACTTATCCGTGATGTACCTGATGAATATGCAATCTACAAACAAAAGTCATTTACCTACAATAATATTAAACAATATAACCGCAACAGCTTATTATGGGATAAAAGCTTAAATGTTGATGGCATGAAAACAGGCCATACTTCCAATGCAGGCTACAGTTTAGTAACGTCAGCGACGAAAGGAGATATGCGCTTAGTTACTGTGGTTATGGGCACGGCAAGTGAACGAGCGCGCAAAGTAGAAAGTAAGAAACTATTAAATTATGGCTTCCGCTTTTTTGAAACAATCACCCCCTATAAAGCCGGTGAGAAATTTGTCGAAAACCGCATATGGATGGGGGAGAAAGAAAATGTCGATCTTGGCATCATTTCAGATACACCTATTACCATTCCGCGTGGACAACGTGAAAATTTAAAAGCCAATTTTGAATTAACTAAACAGCTAATAGCACCACTAGCAAAAGGCACAGTTGTCGGCACACTTTATTTACAACTTGATAATGAAGATATTGCTCAATACCCCTTGGTAACCTTAGAAGAAATAAATGAAGGTAGTATGTTCAGCAGACTCCTTGATTATGTAAAACTTCAATTTGCCAATTAATCGCTTTTACCAATGAATTATTGAAGCCTCTTTGTTGAGGCTTTTTTGTTTTAGCCCATGGCGCTATGCTCATCCGCACTTATTCACATAAAACCAAGTCAATCAATATATCACTACATCAAAAAAAAATGTCAGCCTAAGATAATTGATGATAAAATAGCGCTATAAGGTAAAAATTTTCGCTAGATAAAGAAGTAATATCATGAAAACTAAGTTTGACGAGTTATTAGAATTTCCGACAGTACTAAACTTCAAAGTGATGGGTGTTGCCTGTGATGAATTACCAGACTTAATTATCGCTGAATTACAAAAGCACACCCCCGGTGATTATTCGCCAAAAATAAAACCGAGCTCTAAAGGTAATTATCACTCTGTTTCTATTGCGGTAACAGTAACCAGTAAAGAACATATTGAAACTATATATAAAACACTCACTGCAATAGAGCAAGTACGCTACGTACTGTAAAGCTTCGCTAAATAAATTATAAATTTTATCTAAATTTACGAGGTTAGTGTTGTGGCGTCAATTTCCGAAACAAAGCTCGGGGTTAATGATATTGCTGACTCATTAGTTATCAGGCAACTTAATACCATGGACTATAGCCAAGTTTGGCAGGCCATGAAAAATTTTACTGATAATCGAGATGACAGTGTAGCTGATGAACTATGGTTGGTTGAACATCAACCCGTGTTTACCCAAGGCCAAGCGGGTAAGCCCGAGCATCTGCTTATGCCAGGAGATATTGAGGTCGTAAAAGTTGATCGCGGCGGACAAGTAACTTACCACGGCCCTGGTCAACAAGTTATTTACTTTATGATAAATTTACGCCGTAAAAAAATGGGTGTTAGACAACTGGTTACCTTAATCGAAAACAGTATTGTCAGTGCATTAGCTGACTATAATATTGTTGCTTATGCAAAGCCTGATGCGCCCGGCGTCTATGTTGATAATAAAAAAATAGCATCATTAGGTCTTCGAGTGAGAAAAGGTTGTTCATTTCATGGCTTAGCCATCAATGTTAATATGGACCTATCACCTTTTCATCGAATTAACCCTTGTGGCTATGCCGGTATGGAAATGATACAAACTGCCGATATACAAGGCCCAAAAGATACCGCTAGTGCTAGTAGTGCCCTAGTGAAACATTTAATAACCCTACTTGAAGCTAACCGTGTTAGTTATCAAACAGGTTTACCAAACGAGAAAAATGTCCATCATGAGTAGTGAAATAAGCGCTGAAAATAAAACCGCCAACCGAGCAGCTGGCCAAAAATTCCGCGATGCTGATAAATTAGCTCATATCCCGATTAAAGTTGTTAGCTCAACAAAAGAAAGCATGTTACGTAAACCAAGTTGGTTACGTATTAAGTTGCCTCGTTCGAGTGAGCGAATCGACAGCATTAAAGCCAATTTACGCAAAAACAACTTGCACTCAGTTTGTGAAGAGGCCTCTTGCCCCAACCTATCAGAATGTTTTAACCACGGTACTGCCACTTTCATGATCTTAGGTGACATTTGTACTAGACGTTGCCCGTTCTGTGATGTCGGCCATGGTCGCCCATTAGCGCCGAACAGTGATGAACCGAAAAAGCTTGCTAATAGTCTTAAAGATATGGGGCTAAAATATGTTGTTATTACTTCTGTAGACAGAGATGATTTACGTGATGGTGGCGCACAACAGTTTGCCGATTGTGTGAAAGAAATCAGTGAGCAAGCACCTAATACCAAAGTTGAAATTTTAGTGCCGGATTTTCGTGGGCGCATGGACAAAGCATTAGAAATACTTAACCAACATCCACCCCATGTTTTTAACCATAATATGGAAACAGCACCTCGTCTTTATACGCAAGTACGACCAGCGGCTAATTATCAATGGTCATTAGATCTATTAAAACGCTTTGGTGAAGCGAACCCGACAGTACCGACTAAGTCAGGTTTAATGGTCGGTTTAGGTGAGACGAATGAAGAAATCTTGCAAGTAATGCAAGACCTAAGAGATCATGGTGTTACAATGCTCACAATCGGTCAATACTTGCAGCCAAGTAAAGATCATCTACCAGTAGAGCGTTATGTGCACCCTGATGAGTTTGCTATGTTTGAAAAAGAAGCCAAAAAAATGGGCTTCGTGCACGCTGCCTGTGGGCCATTAGTGCGCTCTAGTTATCATGCCGATAAACAAGCATCTGGGGAAGAAGTCATGAACTTTAACCCTGTGACCAGTTAAAACTCATTGCGTTAACGTCTGATAAAGCCAGTAGCTATACTGGCTTTTTTGTTGAATGTCATAACTATCATAGTCAACATAGCTAATGATTTAACTTGAGTTACGTTTTGGGTTTATTGGATAATACCTGTCGGGTAGACTGCTTATGTGCTCAAAAAAACGGGTATCTTTGTAAGGTAGCTTCATGAAACCAGAAATCCCGATACCGTCGATAGTCGGTAACAAGCTCAGCAGCTCTGCTAAACATTGCTTAAATTCGGCTTGTTTCTCATGGTTCAACAACATTAAATAGCTATGAATTTTTAAATGTTTCGGTAATACTTCAAAAATAATACAACCGGTATGATGAATAAGATTTAAACGCGCTAATACTGCCATTAATTCATCAGGCAAGTGCAAATATTCATCAGGATCTTTACCGTCTTCAAAATAAGAATGTAGCTTAGTAATATCATCAACATCGGGAATATCGCTAACATCAAAGGCTATTTGCTGATCATCTTGGGCAATAAACGGCTCATTCTCGCTGATACGCTCAACGTGTAAGGTGTTTCTTGCATTAAATAGACAGCTTTTAAACACGCCAATCCTAAAGATACCTTGCGCTAAATAAATAATATTATTAACCGCACTGGTAAAGGAAGCTCTTAAGCTTTCATCAAACAGTGTTAAATTCGAGTCAATAAATACCCCTTCTTTTGCCCAGCGAATGGCAATACCGCCAACAACAGGAAAATTGCCTAAACGGCTTAAGGCGGCAATAAATGCTTTTTCATTATCACCCATACCCATTAGATAGTTTTTATAATATTTATCAAGTTGCGCATCATCAATACCAGTTAAACTGTCACTATCAGCTTGCTCTCTGAGGAATGATTTACGCGAACCATAAACCACAGTATCTATTTGCTCTGCTTTAGCTCTAACCCAAACCGGTATCCGCGCAGTAACCTCGAGCTGAGTTGGTGTCGGTGATAAAACCATTTGTTTAAGATAATATAAGTTATTAAAAAAATAATCGCCCGCTTGACAACGTAATGTCTCATCATCACTGAGCATACCCGTCAATACTTGCGCAAGTAATTTTGGTAACCCTAAGGCACTAGGGGGAATGACTTTCACTCCATAACGGCAAGATTGACCTGAAGCTAGCGCATATAAGGTTGCCGCTAAACCTTGTTCGTCAAAACGTGGGCTTGATAGTCCACCATTAAGTTGCTCTGGCCCGATAAAATAAACATCACCTAATCTAGCATTACTGTGCTGCAAATCACTGCTCATAAGCTCCATGATATCGGTACTGGTACTTTGTTTATCACAATCAATTTGTGCCATGACCGATGAGCCCCAATCAATCAGTTGTACTTTGCCGCTAATTTTATCGTAAACCAAATTTGAGGGCTTAATATCGCCATGCACAATAGGTTTACCTTGTTTATGATTTTTGCCATGACGCAGATACAATAAAATATCGGCTAATTGCAGGGCAATACTTACAATAAGCTCAGGGGCTAACGGCCCCACCTCAAGAGAAAGCTGCTCTAAATCAATGCCAGGAGCACGATCCATTTGTAAAATAGATTGACGTTTAATTTTCTGATATTCAATAACTTTTGGAATTTGAGCATGGTGCAATTGTGCTTGTATTTCGGCTTCTTCTGCTAACCTATCTTGAACATGTTGCGGCAAGTTAATTCGTGAAAATTTAAAGACAACATGACGTGTTGTAGCAAGCTGCTTTGAATATTTCATCGCTGAAAAAACAAAACCATAAGCTCCTTTACCTAATAAAGCGACCTCGTCGAAACCAAGCTGTATTAATTGCTGCTGACATAGTTCAACCCATTGTTTTAATTTGGTCGCATCTTGATGACTCAGTAAGTAAATAGACTGTTCTTGCGCGATGTAGAAATGTTTTAACTGTTTGGTATTGTGGTAGTTCTTTTCATTACTTACATCAACTTGATGGGAGGTAAGCGCTTTATTAGACCTATTAGACACAAGTGTACCCTTTAAAGGAAAACAGTAACTAGTATGACCGGCAAATACGAAGGCTTCAAGGCTAAGCACTTAATAACATAGTTTCTGCAACAGTATGACTAACATTAAAAGCACAAAACTAACATCATTAATGGTCAAAGAAGACATACTTAACAATTACTTAAACTGGTGCTGCCTTAATTTCATGGCAATTTTATTATGTGAGACCTTTAATCGCTCAGCTAATTTGCGTGTCGTTGGAAAACGTGGATAAAAATATTGCAAAAGTTGTTGCTCAAATACTGCTTGTGCACTTGCCCAGTCTTTGGTTTGTGAAAATAATAAACCTTGATTATCATCAATATTACTTAACCTTTCAGTACTATCTTTATCGGTGCTATATTTGTCGCTATTAAATTCACTAGTCCCGTGTTTTTGCAATACTTGTCGTAAATCTTGTGCATCAATATCGCCGCCATTGTTTAAAGCAACGACACTAAAAAGCACACTTTGCAATTGCCTAATATTACCCGGCCATGAGAACTCTTCTAATAAAGTGACTGCTTCGGCTGTTAATTTAGGCTTATCGGTGTTGACATTTTGACTGGTATTCACTTGTTTAACAGCATTTTCAATAAATAAATGTGCCAATAAATTAATATCTTTATTACGCTCTCGCAAAGGCGGTAACTCAAGACTCAGTACATTAAGTCGATAATAAAGATCCTCCCTAAAGCCTTTTTCATTGATCAGTTTCGCTAAATTTTGATGACTTGCACTAATAATGCGAATATTTGCGCGTAACTCCTTGGTACCACCAACTCGACGGTAACGTAAGTCTTGTAAAAAGCGTAATAACTTTGCTTGCAGATAGGGTGACATTTCGGCAATTTCATCTAAAAACAAGCACCCGCCTTCTGCTAACTCAATCAAGCCGGGTTTGCCTCCTTTTTGTGCACCAGTAAAAGCACCACTTGCATAACCAAACAGCTCACTCTCTAATAAATGCTCGGGTAAAGCTGAACAATTTATCGCTAAAAATGGTGCTTTAGAACGCCCGCTAGATTCATGTAATGCTCTTGCTATTAGCTCCTTACCAGTACCGGTTTCTCCACTAATAAGTACAGGTAAATCTAATTTTGCAAAACGTTGACCTTGAGCTTTAATTAATCGAATACTTTTTGATTCGCCAACAATATTGTCAAAACTGTGTTCTTGGTGACTTTGCATTAAGGAGATTTGTCTGCCTAAGGTATTCATTGAACGCACTAATAAAACTGCACCAGTCAGTTGTTTTGATTGGGTATTATGCTTAATTGGCTTTGTCTTAGAAAATACCGGGCTAACATCTAAAAGATAAGCCTTGCCTGCCAGGGTGATCGCATGGCTACTTGCTGCATCGCCTAGCATGTTTTGCTGAATTTTTGGCATAACCTGCCCTATTGGCTCGCCAATATAATCAGTAATGTGGGTCAAGGTTTTATTGTTTTCATCAGCACGGAGTAAGCTCAGACTTGCTTGATTCATGGCTAAAATTTTGCCTTCAATATCAAGATCAATAATAGGCTCAGGTAGCTTATCTAATAACGTCTGTAGATGGTTTTCTCTTTGCTCGCTTGGCAGAGAATTAATACTATTGACACTGATCACACCGGCTACTTTACCTAGAGATTTTTTTATCAAGGATAAAGTCAATGCTTCATACTCAACATTAACATAAGTAAAACAACTGATGATTTCTACAGCTTTTAAATTCCACGCTTGTTGAGCAAAAATAGCTAAAATCTCTTGAGAAATACCAATTCTATCGGTTGATTCAATAACAATGCGCATATAATCACTATTTAACAAAGCCTATCTGTACTAAAAATATGACACAGTACTAAATTTATTACAAGCTAAGCTAGCTTATCTGCAAGCAACAATCAGCTATTTTAAGGGCTGCTATCAATGTCTTCACAGTTATAGAAATTTAAGCCAACAAGGTTGTAATAAATTTATGACAAACAAAACATTTGACCCCACCAAAATAAAATTAAAACATTGTTAAATAAGGTTTTTTACTGTTGGCAGTGATTTTGCAGAGTAACTACAAAGGCAACTATATTTGTACAATGTCGATAATTATTTACCAAACACACCAAGCGCTTGTATGTCTACTCTATTGCATAACAACCAATTGGATAACGTCTAAATTTAATAACAATAATCTTACTTCTTTGGAACAATATTCATGACTCAGTTTAAAAGTGAAAATATAGAAACTAATGCTATTCACGCAGGCAGAATTGATGATAAACAATTTGGCTCGCTCGCAACACCACTATACCAGACCTCTACATTTATCTTTGATAATGCTCAACAAGGTGGCGATCGCTTTGCTGGTGAAAGTGAGGGTTATATTTACACCCGTTTAGGTAATCCAACCACGCGCCAATTAGAGCAGCGAGTAGCGGCAATGGAGGGTATGGAAGATGCAGCTGCAACCGCGACCGGTATGGCGGCAGTATCGGCAGCACTAATGACCAACTTACAAGCTGGAGATCATATGATCTCTTCAAAAGCAGTATATGGCTGCTCGTTCGCGTTAATGAGTCATATGTTGAAAAAATTTAATATTGAAGTGAGCTTTGTTGATATGACGGAGCCAGAAAACATCAAGTCAGCAATTAAAGAAAATACCAAATTAATTTTTTTAGAAACGCCAATAAACCCAAACTTAGTGGTTTTAGATTTAGCAAAGATCTGCAGAATTGCCAAAGAATACAAACTAGTTTCCATTGTCGATAATACCTTTTTAACGCCTGTACTTCAGCAACCCGCAAAGTTTGGAGCAGACATTGTTATCCATAGCGCGACAAAGTATTTGAATGGTCATGGCGATGTAGTAGCCGGCATTGTTTGTGGCAGTTTTGATATGATCAATGACATTAAAATGACTACCTTAAAAGATATTGGTGCGACCATTAGTCCTCATGATGCTTGGTTAATTATGCGTGGCTTAAAGACATTACCTATTCGTATGGAAAGACATTGTAGCAATGCGCAAACTGTCGCTGAGTTTTTAGAGCAACATCCAATGGTATCTGATGTATATTACCCTGGTCTTAACAGTCATCCTGGTAATAAATTTATCGGCAAACAAATGAAAGCAGCCGGTGGTGTCATTGCATTTGAGCTCAACACTGATTTACAAGGCGGCTCAGCATTTATCGATCAAATGCAATTATTCTCTATTGCGGTAAGTTTAGGCGATGCCGAGTCACTTATTCAGCATCCTGCCTCCATGACTCACTCGCCATACACCCCAGAAGAAAGGCAAGATGCTGGTATCAGCGATAGCCTCATTCGTATTTCGGTAGGTTTAGAAAACGTTAACGATATTATTGCAGATTTAGCCCAGTCGCTAGCCAAACTAACAGACAGCAAACAAAGTAAAGTGAGCAAAATTAATAACGCGGCTTAACCAACATTTCTCTATAAACAAGCTCAATAAATCGCTTATTTATTGAGCTTGTTTTACTATTGACTGAATAATAAAAACATTATTTTTCAGCAAAAATAACCGCTAATTGCGGTAATAACTTTGCTTTAACCGCTGATAACGCTTCTGGCGAATAGGGTATTGCAGCTTGTTGTCCCCAGATTGGCTTTGGCCACTGCGCATCATCTTCATAACGCACAACATGATGAACATGTAATTGCTCAACGACATTACCTAACGCGGCAACATTTAGCTTATCACCATTAAAACTCTGCATTAACAATTCACTTAATAAACTCGACTCGTTTAACAGTTGTTGCTGTTGTTGCCAATCAAGTTGATAAATTTCACTAACCTCATGCACCTTAGGCACTAAAATAAACCAAGGATAGCTACTGTCGTTTGATAAAAGTAGCTTACAAAGCGGCAATTCTGCTATTTCAATACAGTCCTTGGCTAGCTGTTTATGTAATACAAACGTTTTAGCTTGGGTTGTTTCAGACATGTTACTTCCTTAGTTTATGGTTAAACATTGTTCATCGTTTATTTTTACGACCTCGCCCTCGAGCTGCTTTTTTTGCTTCCCTAGCAGCAACTTTTTTTGCCTCTTCTTCAGCAAAATATTGATTCTCTTTGGTAATCATCTCAGGGAGTTCAAACGAAATACTGCCCAGTGTTTTATCCCTAATTTCATTAATTAAAATAACAGAAGCTTTATGCAAATCGACTCTACCACCGCTTTTAACACAACCACGCTTTCGACCTATGGCTTCAATGAGATCTTCTTCATGTTCGGGTAAGTCTTCAAGCTTATAACGCTCCATTACTCGTTTAGGGTATGCTTTTAGTAAATAGTCCGCAGCAAAATAGGCAATATCATCATGATCAAAAGCAGTATCTTTTACCGCACCAGATACCGCTAATCGATAACCCGAATTTTCGTTGGCAATTTTAGGCCATAACATACCCGGCGTGTCAAAAAGATATAAGCCTTCTTCTAAGCGAATTCGCTGCTGGCCTTTTGTTACCGCAGGCTCATTACCTACTTTTGCTTTTACTTTGCCAACCAAAGTATTAATTAATGTCGATTTCCCCACATTAGGGATACCCATAATGACGGCATTAATCTGTTTGCCGGCTTCATCTTTATTAGGAACAAGTTTTCTAATAAGTTGCGGGATTGTTTTAGCAATGCCCGGGTTGTCTGTAGTTAAGGCAATGGCTTTAACATTATGTTGTGATTCAAGATAATCTAGCCAAATTTTGGTAATATCAACATCCGCTAGATCACTTTTATTGAGAATTTTAATCAGTGGCTTATCCCCTCTGATTTCTGTGATCATCGGGTTTTCACTACTAAATGGCAACCGTGCATCACATACCTCAATCACTACATCAATTTGCGGTAGAATTTCTTTTATTTCTTTTTGTGCCTTGTGCATGTGGCCTGGAAACCAGTTAATAGCCATGAATATCCTAATGGAGCCAATATAGTATGTTAGCAATTTTAACAAGATTTTAGCTGATGTGGCCAGCTATACTATCGAGTAAAACAGTTAATTTAGCTAATGAAATTTTCTCGTTATTAATCTCGAGATTTTTTTCTGGCTATGCTTTAACTTATTGATGATAATGCTAAACCTTAAGCACGTTAATCAATACGTGTATTTCTGCAGTTATATTTAATTAAGAGTTAGCTATTCGTCTATGAGCAAAAAATTTTATGTCATCTGGAAAGGTGCCCAAACAGGAATTTTCACAACTTGGCCAGAAGTTCAACAGCATACCGCCGGGCGTTCAGATGCTCAATATATGGGTTTTACATCCCAAACTGAGGCTGAACAGGCCTTTGCTTCAACTTATACCAAAGCTTTAATGAAACGCTCATTGAAAAAAGGCGCATCCACTGCAACGGCGCATACTAAAGCTAACACTAAAAAGCAAAGTAAGCGGCTAAACGCAGATAAAAAAAACAATAATGGCGTTAGTGATATTGAAATATACTGCGATGGTGCATGCTCCCCTAATCCTGGTAAATCGGGTACAGGGCTTGCTGTATATGAGTCAGGTCAGCTAAGCAGCTTGTATTATGGTTTGTACCAAAAAAATGGCACCAATAATACCGCCGAATTAAACGGCATGTTGTGCGCTTTTCAACTCGCCGAACATTTCATTAAAAAAGACAGCGAGAAAAGTATTTGTATTTTGTCTGATTCAAAATATTCAATTGATTGTATAACAAAATGGGCCAAAGGCTGGCAAGCTAAAGGCTGGAAACGTGGTAAAGGTGAAGAGATTAAAAACTTAGCACTCGTTCAGCAATGTTATGCACGCTATCAAACCATTGAAACTAAAATCAGCATTCGCCATGTTAAAGGTCATGCCAACATTGAAGGTAATGAGCTGTCAGACAGAATGGCAGTGTATGCCAGAAAACAGCAACAAGAGTCTATGGTGCGTTACACTGAAGCAATTAATATTAACGCTATTTTAGCGATGGAATCAGGTTAATCGTTAACCTAAAGGAACCCAATAAAAAAACTATGCTCACTAATATAATAATAACGCTAGCAATATTGCTATCCTCAGCATACATACTGTCGAGAATTTATGCTTTTCCTCGTAATATTTGGCTATTATTTGTTACGCAGCCATTAGTCGGTTCATCTGGGCCCATTATTGTTTTTATTGGCGGAATTTTATCAAGTGAAATGGCAAGCGACCCTTCATTAGCCACTTTACCCATGACCTTGATGATCCTGGGTATCGCCGCGGGCTCAATCCCTGCCGCTATGTTAGCAAAAAACTATGGACGACGATTTGCTATATATGCCGGCTTGTTCTGCCTGTTTATAGCCAGCATCGCTGCTATTTTTTCAGCCAAATTAGCTGACTTTAGCCTATTTTCTTTCGCTAGTTTACTCATGGGTATCGGAGGCGCATTTACTCAGCAATTACGCTTTGCTGCCATCGAAAGCACAGTAAAAAATGATGACATCCCCAAGGTATTGTCAATCTTAATGCTTAGTGGTGTTTTTGCCGCGTTTTTAGGGCCTGAAATTGCGGTTTTTGGTAAAAGCTTAGTTACCTCGCCACACGGTTATCTTGGTTCATTTTTTCTTTTAGCGATGTTAATCCTCGTTGCAATGCTCATCATGATCGCATTTAAAAACCCAACCATGAGTAGCGAGCAAGCAAAAGGCAAAACACGACCTTTAATAAAAATAGCCAAACAACCTATTTTTATCATCGCTATATGCACTGCAACGATAGGTTTTGCATTAATGAGCTATTTAATGACTGCAACACCGATTAGCATGCATAATATTCAATCGCATAGTTTACAAGAAACCAAATGGGTTATTCAAACACACGTAGCTGCCATGTACATTCCATCACTTTTTACCCCTTGGTTAGTTAAAAAGTTAAAGTTAAAAGGCTTAATGATAATAGGTAGTTTAATTTATGCCGTGGTTGCTTATATTGCGCTATCTGGCCATGAAGTGATGCATTATTGGTGGGCACTGATGTTACTTGGCGTCGGTTGGAACTTGTTATTTTTAACGGGTACTTCACTTTTACCTGAAAGTTATCAGGACAGTGAGCGCCACAAAGTACAGGCGACCAATGACTTCATTTTGTTTGGCTTTCAAGCGGCAGCGTCATTGTTCGCTGGTTGGGTGTTATTTACTTCAGGCTGGCATTGGGTCGTGATAACCAGCATACCTTTTATCATAGTACTTTTTATTATTACTGGTTTTTATCACAAACTGACCTTAACAAAAAAAGCCTCATAGCAAAACTAGCGCTTGATAATAAATTAATAGGTGTTTAGCAAGATTAAGCTATAATTTTACAAGAACCTAAATATAATGGAGTGATTTATGAACAAGTTAGCAAACTTTTTAACAAGAGCCGCATTAACCTCTGTCAATAAATTAATACAATTCAAATTAGCTTCTCAGCTTTTATTATTTGCCTTACTAACTTGCTCAACTGCGGCTTATGGACAAGATAATGAGCAACTCGATAAAGAAGCCTTAGCGAAACAATTAAGCAATCCAGTCGCTGCCTTAATTAGTGTGCCTATTCAATATAATTATGATGAAAATATTGGTGCCGATGATAATGGCAGCCGAACCACGATCAATATCCAACCAGTCATTCCCTTCTCACTAAACAAAGATTGGAATATCATTTCTCGTACAATACTACCCGTTATTGAGCAAAAAGATATCTATCCAGGGGCAGGAAAACAATCAGGTATTGGCGATATAGTACAAAGTATATTTTTCTCACCCAAAGCCCCTACCAGTGATGGTTGGATTTGGGGCGCAGGCCCAGTAATATTATTGCCGACAGGCTCTGATGACATGCTCACTGTTGACAAGCTTGGTCTAGGGCCTACGGCCGTAGCACTAAAACAACAAGGTCCTTGGACCTATGGTGCATTAGCTAACCATATTTGGTCAGTCGGCGGAAAAAGCAACAGCGCTGATGTCAATGCTACTTTTTTCCAGCCGTTCTTGGTTTACACCACCAAAACGGCAACAACTTTTTCTCTCAATACAGAGTCAACCTATGACTGGGAATCAAAACAACTTGCACTTCCTATTAACTTAACTGCAACGCAAATGGTAAAAATAGGCGGACAATTAATTAGTGTTGGCGGTGGGATTAGATATTGGGCTAAAAGTACTGATAATGGACCGGAAGGGTTAGGTGTTAGGTTAATGTTCACTATGCTATTCCCTAAATAAAGTAATTTTCAAGCGAGAGTTGCCTGAAACCACAATCTTAGTAAAATGATATTGTCAAAGTTAGCCAGTGATATAAAATTTTTTAATTAAATCATTTTATTGGCACTTAAAAGCTTAGTATCACATTTAAATTTCAAGAAAAAGGAGTAGGTATGAGTGGCACAACCATGGTAGTTGTCATTGTTTGCGTAGTTTTTGGGATTTTGTTCGAGATGTATAAAAAGCATCTTGAGTTTAAAGCATCAACAATCAAACACAATAATTCAACTGATAGTTTAAATGAAGAATTAAAAAAAGAAATACAAGCGCTAACAGAGCGGGTAAAAACTTTAGAGATGATAGTGACTGATGAAGGTTATCAAGTTCAAAAAGAAATTAATAACCTATAAACCGCTCAGATAAATTAGAGGACAAGAATGAAATTAATTATGAAAACAGAGTTTGATAATCTCAGGCTCAATGATAACCATAATTATGAAACCGATAGTAATGGTGATAAACAAGTAGTTAAGATTTATAAGGGTGAAGCGCTTATCGCCAAAAAAGTTAAACAGCATAAGTCTATTCGATATTTTGGCGTTTCAGGTTACCAGCAATACCTAAGCTAAAGAGCTATTGGTCTGAAATTACTTTTTCAGCATTGATTTTAGGTCGGCAAAAGGATTGTAAGTCGCCATGTCTTGGTTGTTATCGCCGGCTTTGACTTCTGTTTGATAATTTGCGTGCTCGGTATATTTTGCATGTTCATTATCATGACAATAAAGGCAAAGTAGTTCCCAGTTACTGCCATCATTTGGATTATTGGTGTGATCATGATCAATATGATGCACAGTCAATTCTCTTAAATTTGAAAACTCAAAAGTACGTGCACAGCGACCGCATACCCAGGGATATAACTTTAATGCGCGATCACGATAACCTTTTTCTTGTTGTTTATAATTGGCACTAGTGCCGAAACGATCCGAGGACATAATAGTAAAGGACAACATTTAAAACCATGATATTAGTGTATTGCTATGCACAACACATAGCAATATGTGTACAAATAATATTGCTATTATATATTCAAACTATCAATCTCGACTTTAGTTTGCTGAGCTAGTTCTTTCAATGTTTTTCCATGTGGAATTGGCAATCTTGATTTGGAGTCTACTTGCACAAAAACAATATCATCTGCCAAACAAATTGTTTTTTTGGTCGCTTTATTTCTAACTAAACAAGTTATCGTAATAGAGGTGCGCCCTACTTTTTTGGTGGCTAAACCAAACTCTACTACATCTCCTTGCATCGCAGCAGACTCAAAACTAATTTCCCCCATATGTTTAGTCACTAAACAATTGGTCTCTAATTGACAAATTGCGTAAATCGCTGCCTCTTCATCAATCCACTCTAAGGCGCGGCCACCAAATAAAGCATTGGCATAATTTAAATCATTAGGCATAACAAGACGACGAGAAAGAAAGTGCATATTTCCCCCCTGAAGATAAAAGTAATTAACTCTTTATCAGTATAGCAAGTTGTCACAGCAATCGCTGGTAATAACGCGAATAAAGAGCGAGTCTTTACTGGGTAAATGGCTTTCTTGCTAACGAGATACTTATGGTGTGTCATTAAGTGATTATTTTAGGACTTAATCACCAGGGATATCAGAGAAAAATTAATAATTAAAAGCGATAATACACACTATTATCGCTTTTGTTTTATTAAGCAAAAGACAATTTTCAATTAAGAAAACAATTTTTTAAAACTATCTGCCATCTTAATTAGTTTTTCTTTTGTACTACGTTTGAGTTTAATACTCATGCCACTAAAAATAGAAAAACCTTCAATGATTATAGTAGGCGTGTTTACACGATTATTTTTCATAATTTCAGATCTTGTTTGACACGGCGCTATGTTATCGATACCACCAAAGATACAGAACACTTTTGAGACCACATTAATATTTTCAGGCACATATATAGTATCACCACTAAATAAACTGAACATTTTAATGCGAACGACTTCCTGACTAAATTGTGCATCGGTAAAGTCAATATCAGTGCCACTAAAAATACTTATATAACGTGTTTCTTTCGCTACTCGCCAAACACCACCACGGCTACTACCACTAAAAATATTAACCATTGTATCAAGCTCTTCAGCATCACCAGAAACATAATTAGGTGCCAAATCTTGTTTCTTACTCTCAACAAAGGCTTTATCAACCGATAAAGGAAGATCGGTAGTTAGGTCAACTAATGCTTGATGATTAGCTAATTCCATCGCCTTATCTAAACGCCTTTCAAAGGCTTCGTAAGATAGTTCACCATGGCTATAGTTCATAATTAATTGGTCAATCACTTCACTGCGCACTGTATCAATGGGTCTATCTGTTAACGTAACAGTCATTTGTCTGTCCTTGTTGTTTTCGTTTTTCAATCATTAAGTTACCTATCAGTAACACTTTAATGATGATATGAAGCAAGGTGAATGCCAACTATATAAACCAATAAATTCAATAAGTTAAATAGAAAACAAAATAACATCATAGATAATAAACGAATAATTGGTTATCTTGACTAAAGTTTAGTAATTTTTATCTTAACAAAAAGTATCAACTGTTAAACAAAACCCTAGACATACTTCACTTTAATATAAAAGAGCTGCTCCATAATCGTTAATTCATCTTCATTAGACATAACTTGCCAGGCTTCTTTTGGGTAAAGCCTCACTTTTTCACCTGAAATTTGTACATCTATTGGCATGTCAAAGCCACTAACGTCTGATTGCCAGCGATAGCTTAATTTGCCATTTTGCCTAGATAACTCTAATGTTGGTATATCACTAAAGTACAGGTATTGATCAAAGACCTTTTCAAAATCATAATCAAAATATTTGTTAAAGAAATTTAAAACATCTGTCGTGTATAGGTGTGATTTCTTAAAATGGGTAGTGAATGCTTTAACGCCGGCCCACCATTTTTCATCATTATTCACAATATGACGTAAGGTATTAATAAATAATATACCTTTGAAGTAAATATCTGAGGTTGGCCAATGAGCAACGGAAGGCTGACCTACGATAGGATATTTATTTTCAACTTTACCTTTATAGCCATTTAAGTATTTAATCGCATCATTATAACCAAACTGATCTTCAACATAGACAGCTTCAGCATAAGTACACCAACCTTCATGAATCCAAGCGTCAGAAAAGTCATAGCTTGTTAAACTATTGCCAAACCATTCATGCCCTGTTTCATGGATAATGATAAAATCAAATTTAAGCGAGACTCCGACACCAGTCCAATCATTACTTACACCCTTTCCTCGGTTGTAGCCATTTTTAAAACCATTACCATAAGTCACTGCACTTTGGTGTTCCATACCTGTATATGGTGCTTGTATTAGTTTATAACCATCTTCAATAAATGGGTATTCACCAAAATACTTTTGATAGGACTCCATCATAGGTTTAGCTTGTTTAAAATGTTGCTTTGCTTTGGCTAAATCTTGCTCTAAAACATAATAATCAAGTGTTAACTGCCCCAGTTTTTCACCAAAATGTACGTAATTACCTATATTAAGTGAAACACTGTAATTATTAATGGGGTTAACAGTTTGCCAAACATATTCAGTGTAACCATCATCTAGTCTATTCGTTTCGATTAATCGCCCGTTAGAGATATTTTTCAGTTCAGATGGGACAGACACACGCATAACCATGCTTTCCACTTCATCAGGTTGTTGATCTTTATTTGGCCACCACACCATAGAACCTGTGCCTTGACAGGCTGTATTGATCCAATCTTTACCTAAAGAATCCTTTTTGAAAGTAAAACAACCAAAACGTCCGGTTGCTTTGGGTTTACCAGCGTAATAAAAGTCGACTTGCGTAATTGTGCCTTTGGATAGTTTCTCAGGAAAATTTATAAAAACAGTATTTAATTCACGACGATAGTCTAGTTTTTCTCCATTATGTAATATTTTCTCAATCGACAAGTTTTGATATAAATCTAATTGAATTGTCGTTGCATCTTTAAGCATTTTAAAGCGAATCTTATTATTTCCGGAAATAAATTTTTGCTCAGGATCAACCCTAATTGACAGGTCGTAGCTTAATAGATCATTGTTAGCACGATATTCACTATAATTACCCCAAAGTTTATTCTTCTTTGGATAGGTTAATTTTTGCTCGGCAGCTAATAAATCTTTATCATGCTCCATCACAATGATATGGCTGGTCAGCTCACGCAGCTTTAAAAATTGAGGTATGTGATATTTAGCCTTCACCTGGATTAACTCGACATCACTATCAATTGAAACTTTTCCTTGCTGATTGGTTCGCGATGCAAAACGTTTTGTTGCATCATAAATAATTGCACCTTCAATGACCTGCCCTCCTTTTGAACTGATTACACTTAATTCAATACGCTGAGCAGTACTGACACTACAAACGCAGTAGAGCAGTATAAATATTATAGATTTTAATGACTTCATAATTTAATAATCCTGAAAATAAAGTAAAATTTTGTCGCTTTATGCTTGATAGATGACTCATGAATGCAAGGGTTAATTTTTATAAATAATCAACTTGCTTTGCCACTAAGTTATGCAGTAACACCAGAAACAAAGACGATGGCGATAGCAACAGGTACCAGATATCTAATCAGTAATTGCCATAACCTAAATGCAGGTTTTGATAAGCCCAGCTCAGCTTGCATTTCATTAGAAGGCATCATCCAACCGACGAAAAAGGCTGTTAACAACCCGCCTAGAGGTAATAAAATACTGGCAGAAAGGTAGTCAAAACTTTCGAATATGGTTTTCCCGTCGAACAAGGAAATAAATGCCAGCGGGTGAAAATCCTTCAACACGTTTAATGACAAAACCGAAAAAATTGCTAATAGCCAGATAACAAGACCGCTCAAATTAGCGGCTTTTTGTCGACTAAGAGAAAATTTTTCAGCTGTCCAAGCAATAATCGGTTCAAAGTTACCGATACAAGAGGTAAATGCTGCTGCAATAAGTAACAAAAAGAAAACGGCGCTAAATATTTGACCACCAGGTAGGTCGCCTAAAGCGATCGGCAATATTTGAAAAACCAATCCTGCTCCAGCATCAGGTGTTAAGCTATGTGCAAACACTAAAGGAAAAATGGCGAAGCCTGCTAGCATTGCAACAAAAGTATCAGCGAAAACGACTATAAAGGCATTGTGCCCTATAGACGCTTTTTTCGGTAAATATGAGCCATAGGTGACCATGACAGCCATTGCAATACCAATAGAGAAGAATGCTTGTCCCAATGCCAACAGAAATGTCTCAGCAGTGATTTGATGAAAATTGGGCGTTAACAAAAAGTTGACCGCTGCAGAAAAATCTCCAACTAAAGCGGAATAAATGACCATAATGAGCATACAGACAAATAAGCATGGCATTAGGGTCGTCACGGCTTTTTCAATGCCGCCCTTAAGACCTTTAGAGTTAACCACTATAATCAGCAAAACAACTAATGAGTGCCAGAAAATTAATCTTAGGGGATCAGCCATAAGTTCATCGAAAATAGATTTTGATTGTTCAGCAGCTATACCATTAAACTCACCGAGCACCGCCATGGTAAAGTAATCTAGCGTCCAGCCAGTAATAATAGTATACGTTAGCATCATCATAAAAACGGCAATAACCCCCATACCACCCACACTAGCCCAATGAGATGATAAATTATTTTGCTTAGCCAGCGCTTTAAAGCTCCCTGATGCCGAAGCAGCACTTGAGGCACGACGGCCTATTGCCCACTCAGACATTACTAGTGGCACACCAATACATAAGGCGCATGCTAAATAAACCAGCACGAACGCTGCGCCGCCATTTTCTCCCGTTACATATGGAAAACGCCAAATATTGCCTAAGCCCACAGAAAAGCCAATAGAGGCCATAAGAAAAGTTAACCTTGACGACCAGTTTTCAATTTTATTTTGTCCTGCAATCGCAGCCATATTTTACTCCTAAAAGAAAATAAACATGACTATTTCAAAAAAATTGACTGCGCAAATTTGCTGAAAATTAAATGCATCACTAACAAGCAAATAACCATGTTTAAAATATTTAATTACGTATTCCTACTTTTATTAAATACAAAAAATTTTTTTTAACCTAGCGGCATTGTCATTAGGTGCAGGAAATGTGTCACCAAAGTCAATATTGGTGTTACTAATGAATAAGTAAAACCGAACAAGATAAATAAGTAATTGATAAATAATACTTTAATCGATATTAATACCTTTTATGTTTTAACTAGAATTGCACAAAAAATACGCTTGAATAATTTAATATATTGTATACATTGGTGTGGTCAGGGAGTTATTTTGTCTGAAAAACTAAGCGTAAAATGTAATTTTGTGCTGTAGAGAACAACAAAAAAGACGGAATATTATGGGTATCTAGACATCAAAATCTGACTGAAGAATTAAAAGTAAAGTGATTTATCTTTGCTTAATAATAATATGAGGATAACAACAATGATAACAAATAAGCTCAACACTAGCGTTAAAACGGCGATAGCTTCTTTAGCTATGTCCGTTTGTTTTATCACTAATGCAGCGACAGTAAACAGTCCGCCAACGGCAGAAAGTATTAACAATTTAAGTAAACTCGGAAATCATTCACATTCGACTAGTCATCACAGCCCAGCAGCACAGACTGCAACTCCTTATAACGCTGGTGCTAACATTTTACGCTATAACTACAACTGCGGCTCTAAAATATCAATTAGATCTGAGTCGTATATAAACGCTGAAAATTTGCAAGCCGTATGTGATGAGTTAATCTCTGAAGAAGAGCGTTATCATAGGTTAATGAAAACCGCTCAACAACCAGTAGCTGGCGATATTAATACCACAGTACAGATAAATGCGTTTAAAGACTATGCTTCATATCAATACAATGCCGCGCAAATATTTGGAATTGATACCAATAATGGCGGCATGTATTTAGAGGGAGATCCTACCGCTCCAGGCAACCAAGCTAAATATGTCACCTATATTACCGATGATGGCAACAGCTGGTGGATCATGAATTTATCACATGAATTTAATCATTACCTAGATGGTCGATATAATATGGCAGGTAATTTTGCTACCTACATGGAGAGTTCAAATAATGTTGTCTTTTGGTTGGAGGGCTCAGCTGAATATGTAGCTTGGGTTGATTGGCCTTATGATTATGCCCGAGAGTTAGCTGGACAAGCAAGCTACTCTCTCAGTGATGTTATTAACACCACGTATGAGCACGATACTGGCCGCATTTATAACTGGGGATATTTAGGGGTAGCTTTTATTTTTGAACGACATCCAGAAGCATTAGCAACAATTTTGTCTTATTTCAGAAGTGGCAATTATGCGGCTTATAATAATTTTATTCAAAACTTTGCCTATCAAAATGGTAATGAGTGGTATGAATGGCTTTCATGTACTGCCACTTATCATGACA
Source organism: Colwelliaceae bacterium MEBiC 14330 (assembly GCA_040779365.1). GTDB lineage: Bacteria > Pseudomonadota > Gammaproteobacteria > Enterobacterales > Alteromonadaceae > Colwellia. Next base: position 29,686 of record JBFONR010000016.1, on the reverse strand, counting down.
GTGCCAATAGAGAGTGTTGGGATCATACCCCAACCACGGATCCCATAGATCCAGTAGATCCAGATCCTGTTGAGCCAGGTGAAGGTTCCTGTGCGGCATTGGGCCCCTACACAGGTAGAACCGCTACTACAACCTCAATTAATATTGAAAACTTAACCGATGAAACATTACAAATTCGTTGGCTACAAGAAAATGGCACACTTTATCCAAATATTTATGATAATAGCTTTGCCCCAGGAGAAACTTGGAGCCATAGCTCATATATAGGTGATAAATGGGTTGTCACCGACAGCAATGAAAACTGCGTAGAGCTATTTACAACAGTGAGTAATGGCAACTATAAAGTAGAATCTAATGACACAGACCCTGTTGATCCTGTCGAGCCAATACCAGAATATACAGAGCTTAGCAAAGCAAGCAGTATTAATGTAGCAATTGAGGCTGCTGGTGGTGAAAAGGCATTTACTTTTTCTGTACCTGAAGGTGCTGAAAATGTCACCTTCACCATAACAGGTAATAATGGCGATGCCGACCTTTATGTCAAAAAAGGTAGTATTGCAACATCGACTGATTATAGCTGTAAATCAGACTCACCGGATAGTAATGAAAGTTGTAATGCTGGCGATGGAGAAGGAACTTACTATGCATTAGTTACAGCGTATGCTGCTTTTGACGGTGCTAGTATTGAAGCTGATTATCAATCAAGTAGTACAGATATTCTAGAACCTGACGCTTCATGTTTACTTGAAGGACAAGCTTATAATCGCAACGGTAGTCAGACAAGCTTTACTATTAACAACAATAGTAATACTGATTTAAGGGTTCAATGGTTACAAGCTGATGGCAATCGCTACAGTAAAGTTTATAACGACAATTTTGCTGCTGGTGATAGTTGGAGCCGGAGTAGCTATACTGGTGACAGATGGGTTATAACCGATCAAGCCGGTCAATGTATGAGAGTTATCACGGTAGAAAATAATGGCAGCTATGATATTGTAGATACAGATCCTGTTACCCCTGTAGAGCCAACCCCAGGAAATTTAGGCTGTAATGGTGGTATTAAAGCTTATCCGAGCAATATGCCTAATAGCTGGTACTACACCCGTTTATGTACCTCGAGTACGGGTATTCCAATTGTTTCTGCCAATGTCGCTTCTGATGCATCTTTAGAAAGGACGGCTCAATTGCTAGATGGCGTTATGCAAACTGTCGATAGTCGTGTTGTACCAGCCATGGTTGCTAATGGCTTTAGACATGGTGTGATGGGACGTTACCCTTATGAACTTACCACGCAAATGCCTGAATACAGCCACCTAGACTCCGCTTTTTGGGATGAACGTGCTCGCGGTTTAGGTGGTATGCCTTCTGTTCCTCTTGGTTCAAGTGCTGAAGAGAATGCCATGTGTTACTCGGATGATCGATATTTCGGTGAGGACATTACTATTCATGAGTATGCCCATTCATTACACCTTCTTGGTCTAGATTATGTTTTCCCTGGTTTTAGTCAGCGTTTACAATCTGCTCTTGCAAATGCTAGTTATTATAATCTGTGGGGGGCTGGACACTATGCGATGACAGATTATAAAGAGTATTTTGCTGAGGGTGTGCAAAGCTTCTTTAATGCCAACATGGGTGGTGGACCAAATACCCGCACTGCATTACAAGCACAAGATCCAATGCTGTACAATATTATTTATGACATCTTTGGGGATAGTCCATTCTACCGTTCTTGCCCATAAAAGCTAATGATAAGGGAACATAGGCACTTTATCTTAGTAAAGTGCCTATGTTCAGTTTGAGGTCAAAACACGTCATGTACACAAAACTTTATTGTGTCTTAGGGAATTGCTTATTTTGTAAAAAATTCAACCTGGTCTGTTAGTGTTTAACAGGTAAGCCAGCTGAACAAGTATTAATAATTTCCTATTCTTTTTATTAATACCCGTTACTTTACCTTGCTTTTATACATGGGCATAAACACTGCTAAGTTGATAAAAAATAAGACTTACCCACCTCAGTTTGTTTAACAAACTGAGGCTTTTTTATGTAAAGTTATAGACAGTAATAAAGTAAGTGACCTCCGCTAAAAGCCATCAAAAAAATTTAAGCTAAGTATCGAGATAAATTTATACACTTTTTAAAATTATTTTTAATTTTTTTTCGTGTCATTAGTGGCATTAACATTGTCATCAACTGAGGGATTATCGACATGAAATTATATATAAAAACTCAAAAAAAACACCCAAGCCATTGTTTAAAATAAAGATTTAATTAAATAAAGTTATTCATCATTCTATTAGCAATCAAGAAAACCTCCCCCCTTGACGAGGATTTTATATTGTATACATTTGTAATGTTTTTAATATTAAAAACACTGATAAACAACCATAAACTCAAATTAAAACAAGTCATTGTTACTAAGTAGGATAGTTAAATTCTTACGGTTAAAACAAAAACTGAATCACTCATGTGATCAAGGGAGATAAAATGTATAACAATAATAAAGTCGCAAAAGCCATAAAAGTTGCCATGATGTTAGGTGCTAGTAGTACTTTATCATTTTCAAACACGGTATTTTCAGCTGAGCAAGGTGTATCTGAAGAGGTTGAGCGTATAAGCGTTACCGGTTCTAGATTAAAGCGAACTGATATGGAGTCTGCAAGCCCAATAACAGTAATTAGCGCAGAACAAATAAAAGTTCAAGGTATTCAAGATGTCGGGCAGTTTCTGCAAAACAGTGCGGTTATGTCTGGCTCACCAGCCATGACCACCACCAATAATGGCGGTAATGGTAGTACCTCAGTCGAACTACGCGGTTTAGGCTCTGATCGTACCTTAGTGCTCATTAATGGTAGAAGACCTGCCACCAGTGATTTTCAAAGCATACCTGCGTCAATGATCAGTCGCATTGAGATCTTAAAAGATGGCGCATCAGCAACTTATGGCGCCGATGCTGTTGCAGGTGTTGTTAATATCATTACCCGTCGTGATTTTGAGGGTGTCGAGTTTAATGCCCAATTTTCAAACTCTTTTGATATTGATGTTAATGAACAAACCAGTTTAAGCTTAATTTTAGGTAAATCATTTGATAGCGGTCATATTGTCTTTGGTGTTGACTATGTTGATCAAAGTGCAGTCTATCAGGGCGATAGTGATGTTGAGTTTTTAAACTATCCTTGGTCAGTGAGCCCATGGGGAGCTACCCCGGTAGAGGATGAATTATCCTTTTGGAAAAATGGCTTAATCCCTCCTGGGCAAGCAGGCAGCAATGTTGAGGTTATCGGCAGTGGCTCTGTGCCCTGTGGTCAATTCTATATGCAGGGGCGCCCGAACCAAATCAACGATACTTGTGATGGTGGTATTCCTACCCTGGCTGATATGCGTAATTTCGAATACCCTAATGATACCTATAATTATGCACCCGTAAACTTCTTACAAACACCTTATGAAAAGCTCAATGTCTTTGTTGAAGGAAGTTTTGAATATAATGATAATATAACCTTCTACACTGAAACACGGATCAATAAACGAACCTCACGACAAGAACTTGCTGCTGTTCCATATGATACCGCCTATGATCCTGCCTATAGTGGTATTCTCCCCGATGGTACTGAATTTAATGGGGTATCAAAAGATAACTTCTATAATCCATTTGGTGAAGATGTGACTCGCTCTCGCCGTCGTATGCTAGAAGGTGGTCGTAGTTTTGAGCAAGACATCGTGGGTTTTCAACAAGTCATCGGCATGGAAGGTGAGTTTGGTGATGGTTGGACATATGATTTAAATTATAACTTTGGTTACAACCAGTATACGAATACAGATTTCGGCCAATTATATGGTCCAAATTTAGCAAAGGCGATGGGGCCCTCTTTTAAGGATGCTGCCGGCAATATCGTTTGTGGTACCGCAACATCACCCATTACAAATTGTGTCTCGATGAATGTTTTTGGTGGTCCCGGCTCTGTTACCCCAGAAATGCTGGATTATGTTACAGCACCACTAGTTGATGCGGGCAATTATTCTCTACAGACACTGACGGGGTTCGTTGGCGGAGATGTATTGGAACTACCTGCTGGCGCAGTTATTGCCGGTATTGGGTTTGAGTATCGTGACGAAGAAGCTGAAGCTCAAGTGGACTCTGGAAAGTTTATGGGGGAAGTTACGGGCAATACCTCCAGAGCTACAAGTGGTGCTTTTGATGTAACCAGTCTTTTCACTGAAGTGCGCGTACCGATTTTAAGTGACGTAACTGGCGCTAAAAGTATTGAAGTACCGATTGGTGTTCGCTACGATGATTTTGAGTTGTTCGGCTCATCAACAACCTATCAATTAGGTTTTGAATGGCATGTCAATGATGATTTACTTTTACGCAGTACTTATGGCACTGTATTTCGTGCGCCGAGTATTTTTGACTTATACTCGCCTTCTGGAGACTCTTATCCATTCACCACAGATCCATGTAGTAGTGCGACATGGTCGGAGTTAAGTTCACAGCAGCAAGCTAATTGCCAAGCAGATAACGTACCTGCTGGCGGTAGCTCTAACTTTGATGGTCAACAACGTTCAACGGTCGGTGGTAATGCTCAATTAACGCCAGAAGAAGGTGATACCTTAACGGTTGGTCTTGCTTACTCGCCAGATTTTATAGAGGGTTTAGGCTTAACAATCGACTATTGGGCAATAGAACTTGAAAATGTTATTGATAGTGTTGGGGCAGCGGATTCTTTAAATGGTTGTTATAAAGGTGGGGTTGCTTCCCTTTGTAATAATATTACTCGAGATAACAAAGGAAAAATAATTGATATTAGCGAGCGTTCTGAAAACTTAAGTGCTATGACCGCAAAAGGTATTGATTTTGAGGCAAATTACACTTTTGAAGCGCTATCTGGAGACTTTAACTTCAACCTGTCTTGGAGTCATTTTTTAGAGCGTGAAAACCAAGTATATAATACCACTGATTTTGTCTTTGAAATGCAAGATCTCAACGGACAGTTTGAGAACGACATCAGTTATGCCACAGATAAAGTTAATTTCAGTGCAACTTATACGCTAAGAGACATTGTTTTAAGTTATAACATAAATTACATCTCAGCACTTGAGTATGATGATTTATTATACTACGGCAGCACACCAATCGACGAAAATGATCCAAGCAAAGGCAATCATATGTACGATGTTGACTCGGTTTTATACCATGATATATCAGCAAGCTATAGCTTCGATACTGGGACCACGGTATCAGCGGGTATAACTAACTTAACAGACGAGGAGCCACCATATATTGAGCCTGCCGCTAATGGTAATACTGATGAAAGTAATTACCGCTTATTTGGCCGCAGTTGGTTTGTTCGCTTTAGCCAACAATTCTAGTGTTATGCTTGACAGACAGTAACTATCACACCATAAAATAACGTAAAGCCACTATTTTTATCATAGTGGCTTTTAATTTTTATTTATGTAAATGGGGAAAACTCACAACTTAGATATTAATTTTTTGCCAATTCAGAGACAAAATAAACTGAAATGAGTTTTAAGGTTAAATCAATCGTTGTAACGACTAAGAATTAAATTTAGCTTGTTGACTAAAAATGATAGCAAACTTGTTTTTGTCTGCATCAAAAAAGTATGCTTCACTCTCGCCAATCTCTGTTGTAGTTGGTTTACCTGCGCATGATGCTCCAAGCCTCAGGGCTACTTGATAAATCATGTTAACCTCTGCTGGGTTTTCAGCTTTTAAAGCAACCGTTAAAGCATTACTTCGCTTTACTATAGTTGACTTTTCTTGCTCACAAACCATTAAACCGACATTTTCATTACGACATTTCCATAATATTTTATGGCTATTTTGTTTAATCTTTATAGCGCCAAATAAGCTGAGAAATCGGTCATAAAAAGCTTCAGCACCAGATAAGTCAGCAGTGGGAATGATGATATTACTAATCATAATATTTCCTTAATTAAAGTGGTAGTAGCTGATCATTATCAAAAAAAGTAATAACTATTAAGGATTGAAGTCACCAAAAGCGATAAAGGTGTCATTAAGTGTTATTTTAATACATTCAAACAAACACCCTACCAATAAAGCGAATAAATACCCAAAAAAGTGAATTACCAACCTTTATTATGATGTGTATTTATGCCTATTTCTACGCTCAAAATTGAAATACATGCTCTAATTTAAGAGGATTGTTCAAGGATAAAAGAACTTTTTAAATGATGGAGTAAAAAAATTTAAAATAATTGAAAATAATTGAAAATAATTAGCTGTCATCAACAATACCCTATCCGTCACCAAGTGTCGCTCAAAGGTAATCAATAATATAAAAAATAACTTAAATACTTGTTTAAAAAGAAGTTTAATTAACATTAAATAATGATGCAATTGACGATTAACGCCTATTGACCCACTCTCCCGCTTGGTTATTATTCAAACAGTCTTACCAAAGACTGTAATAAAAAAATCAATAATAAAAACCAAAAAAAGGGTTAACTTATGAACTATCTCTTGTTCAATGGCGTTAAATCTATAAAGTTAAATATTGGCAATTACCTTGCTGTATTTTTATGCATAACATGCCTATTTTCTCAGGCACAAGCATCAAACTGTAACCAGCTGACAAAACCGACTAATTTATCTGTTATTAGTAATACAGGTACCGCCGTTACCATTGGTTGGAATAATGTTTATGGAGCTAACAGTTATCAACTACAAACCTATATTAATGGTGGCTATCAACAGCAAACAAGTAACAATAACCAAGCGACATTTTCAAATCTGTCTCAAGGCTATTATTACTTTAATGTAACAGCTAAAAATAGCTGTAATGAACAAAGTACACCGAGTGAATGGTTTGCTGTAGATGTAAGTGGGATAGCTCAGTGTGTGCCGCCAAGTACCCCCACTAATGTCACTCAATCAAACCTAACTAGTAATAGTTTTAATGTCAGCTGGACAAACGTTACAGGTGCTACCAGCTATGACATACAGCGCTGGAATGCTAGCTCTGGTTGGCAAAACATTGCCACAACCTCTAATAGTTCATATGATTTCACCGGACTCACAGTAGGCACTGAATATATTCGTATAGGCGCAGTAAATGCTTGTGGAGGTAGCGACTTCAGTAACTATATTTCAGTAGAAATTACAGATGATAATAACCCTCAATGCCCAAGTGAGTTGAGCGAAGCAGATAACCTGTCACCGAGTGCAATTTCATCGAATTCATTCACTTTATCTTGGTCAGCAGTCACTGACGCTGATAGTTATGATGTGCAACTATGGCAGAACGGAGCCTGGTCAACAATAGCTAACACTACTGCTCTTTCATATCAATTAACGAATATTAATTTAAATATTAATCAATATGTACGCATCATTACTCGCACTGATTGTGACGAAACTATTAACAGTTCAAGTCAATGGATATCGGTGATATATGATAATACCGATATTGAATGCCCAGAGAGTTTAGCTAAGGCAACTGACTTAGTTATCAGTAATACCACAGCGGACAGTTTTACTGTCAGTTGGCAAAGCGTTAACGATGCTGACAATTATGAAATACAATTATGGCAAAACAATAACTGGGTTACTGTCGCTACCACGAATGATAGTCAATACCAATTAACAGATTTACCGCCAAACTCTGAACAATATGTTCGAATTGTTGCTAGAGTCTATTGCAACGAAAGTGTAAGTAGCGAGAGTGCCTGGACTTTAATCAAGCTTAATAATAACTGTCCAAGCCAATTGCCGGCTCCAGATGGTTTAACAATAAATAGTCTCGCACAAAATAGCTTTAGTGCTAGCTGGAATCAAGTAACAGGCGCTACAGGGTATAAAATTCAATTGGCCAATAACGGGACTTGGCAAACACTAGCGACGCAATCAGCAGCCAGTAAGATTTTTACCAACCTCAATGAGGGTACCTACCAAGTAAAAGTTTCAGCGATTTGTGACAATATTGAAAGCATTGACAGTTCGGTAAAAAGCATTGATATTTCAGCTCCACAAAGTTGTAACCTACCGGACACTAATGGTGGCATAGAAATCAGTAAATATGGCGAATCGTTTGATGACTTCTCGGTAAACGGCAATTTATATGTTCAAGGTTATGGCTTTAATCCCAGCAACTACACCATGAGAGTGACCTGTCAAGGCGATTATGGCCATATCAGTAATACGACCGACTATAATGATGATAATTATGTCCCCTTCACCTATAGCTATTCTCATTTCGGTGCGCGTTCAAGCAATATAGAATCAATTCAATTTGAAGTGCGAAGTGGCGGTTATATGTCACGTAAAACCTTAACATGGAACCTTAATTTAGGTACCCAACAATCTCCGGTACAACCCTTCTGTAATGATATTAATATTGATAATGATGTCGATGGCATACCTGACTGTGCAGAAGAAGCAGGAAAAACCTTTTTTGGCATGCCAGTGCATAGCTGGGGAGCTCGTAAAAATGTGACTGATTTATTTATCGAAGTTGATTATATGAGTAAAGAAAGCTCTGGCGACCATGGCACTGAACCAAGAAAAGAAGTTTTTGACAAAGTAAAAGCCGTCTTTGCTAGGCAGGGTTATGCTTTACACTTTGATGTTGGCAATTTATATGGCTCGGGCCCAGAAAATTATAATTTGGGTGGAGGTCAAGCAGTGCAATACTCCCCTTGGATTGGCCTGTCAGATTGGCGGAATGAATATAATGGCAATCATGCTGTACCCGGTATGAAAAATAATGACAGTTATCCGGGAGTATTTAGCTACATGCCCGTTTATTTTGATAATAAGCCCGAACGTGCTCGATTATTTTATTATGCTCTCTTTGCCAGTTCCCAAGCTGCTGGTGGTGAGGGTTCATCTGGCCAAGCACCCGATTACTTTGATTATTACTTTTATGTCGCCCTTGGCTCCCCAGCTCAAGCCAGTAAAAGTCGATGGTTTCTTAATGCTGACAACGATACTGAATTAAATCGTATGATCAATAGTCAAGCGTCGGTATTTATGCATGAGTTAGGTCATATCTTAGGCTTAAGTCACGGCGGCTGGCCAGATAGCTACCCTAACTATGAACCAAACTTTAAACCAAACTACACCAGTATAATGAATTATGCATATGCCTTAAGTGGAGTACCAAATGATGGTGTTGGTTTTACTGAAAATGAAATGATACAAGATCGTCATTATGTCAGTGTTCGTCGTGATAAAAACCCGGCCTGCATGGCGTTACTTGAAGATAAATATGGTGCTGGTGTTTCCCGTCGCAACTTTCCAGGTGGCCTAGAAACTGATTGGCAAACTTATAATCTAGATTTTTCATATGGAACTCACGCAAGTTTTAACGAGAGTAACTTTAATGAGGCCTATGTTCTTGGTGGTTTAGATCTAAATTGTGATGGATTAGTCAGTAATAGTAACACCACATTTAATATTAATTATGATACTTATGCCCCTGATTATGTTTCTGGTCGTTTCGACAATATGCGTGATTTTAATGACTGGGACAATATTTACCTGTATTACCGTCACCTAAATTATTCAAATGATGGTAAATTCTTAATGTCAGCAAACCTAGCAGCAAAAAATGCTATCGAACCAGCGAATGTTGTACCCGGTGCTATTTCGTCACCACAGTCTGCGCCTATACCTAGCTCTACAGCACTCCCTTTTAGAACACTACAGCAAACAACGCGACCAATTGGTGTGCTTGAATACCCTATGTCATTACCAGAGCATGGGCAGTAAATTTACCTAAAGCAATGCAATATGCTTGTTAATTTTTATAATCAATGAGAATAACATCGTTCAGGTAGTTGTTCGAGCAGGACAAGAGTTAAATGTCCTGCTTTTTTGTTGACTTAACAGCAAGATATTCTGCCTGCATAAATGCCCATACCGAAAAAACACACAGTGTAGATATTAAAATAAGCATATTCATAAAACTGCCCCAACCTCCTGAGCTGTCTGCCAACCGACCACCGATAAATGAAAACATAGCGCTAGCAGCAAAGCCAAAAGCATCAATAATACATACCAAGGTAGCACTTCGAGGGCCGCCATATTCAATTGAAAATATTGACATTGGCAAATAATAAGCAGGGGAAATAGCAAAGGCAAAAACAAAAATTGCCCCAAGAGCGACGTAATAATTTAGCTGTGCCGATAAATTAAATACAGATAAATACTGCAAACAAAGCACACTCAATAAACTTAAAATCAACGATAAGGTTAAAACCGTTCTGATACCTGCTCTTGAAAATCGATCATAAAAAGCCATTGCCGCAAATAGACCGACTAATGAACCGAAGGGGAAGACAGTCGATGCCATAGCAGCTTCAGCCGGGCTAAGTTGATAACTTTCCATTAAATACACAGCAACAAAGTCTAAGAACGCCATCATACAAGTAAGCATCATCAACATAATAACAACCAACCAAACTCTCGGGCTTTTAGCAAAAAGCACAAGCCCTTCGATGATAGAAGTATTGGTTAACGGGTGATGAGTAAAATGAGCGGTAAGCTGTTTTTTAGCAAAAGTTGCCTCGCTAACATCGCTATCGGTATTAGCTTTATCAATTGCTAACAACACTGAGTTTTTAGGATGTTCCTTTAAAAAGAAGTAACAACCAATAAAAATAACCAAAGCAAAAACAGCCGCAATAATCGCTACCATCCGCCAATCAAGAAAACTTAATAGCCAACCAAAAAACAAGGTTGCTAATACCACACTAAAGCGAGAGCTCGTCGCAAGCACACTCCATACTCGGCCAAACTGCTTAGGTTGATACCACTGCCCTACCAGCTTTGTCATAGCAGGCCATCCTGACGATTTAGTAAAATAAAGCAAAAAAGAAAAGCAGATAAATGCCAAAACATTAGCAGAGAGCCCAAAAGCAACAATAAAAGTAGCGGTAAGCACAATACCAATAAGAAAGGTTAATCTGCCACCAAATTTGTCTGCGAATGGCCCCCATAGCAGCTTACCGAAAAGCGCTCCTAAAGTGCCGTATGCAGCAAAATCCCCTAAATTCGTCTTGGTTAATGCTAATGTCTCATCGGCAAGCATCGCGGGGCTAAGAATAGTCACCATCTGACGAGATATCATCATGGCCGCATATCCTAGGTACATGGCGATAAGAATTGTGAATTGTTGCGGTATTTTATTTAGCATAGCCTATCCCTTAACTATTATATTTAATACAACAAGAGAGTTAATTGATAATGCTAAAGGCTTTTCTTTGACCTGTCACTGTTAAGTTTTATATTAGCCAACTATTAATGAGAAAATAAAAAACGATAACAACAGCTGTTATTATCGTTTTAAAAGTGTTTATTGATTAAATAAGTAACTTTAGTAAGCTACCAATAACTAATTAATTAACAGCCACATAGTTACTATAAGCACTACTTCCACAAGCATTGCTTGCGCTAACCTGAAAGTAATTAGTACTACCTGGATATAATTTATCTACAGTGACTGAGGAGACATCACTACTTGTAGCATCAACCCATTGACCATTCCATAATTGAACATTGTAACTTGTCGCACCAGCAACGTCATTCCAACTAGCATCAAATTGATAGTAACTAGCGTTACTATAAGTCACGCTGGTTGGCGTAGCTGGAGGTTCATTACATGCGTTCGACTCTAATGTGATACTAATCCAACTGCTCGCTTGTGGCTCTTGGTTACAGTTATTATTTGCCACTACGCGGCTATATACAGTAGTACCTGATAAGCCGGTAACCTCATAGCTTGTTCCATTAACATTGGCAATAAAATCCCAAGAGCGGGTTGTTTCATTCCAAAGCTGAACTTCATAAAAATCAGCGCCAGCTGATGGTGACCAATTTAAAGTAAAGCTTGAACTTGTAATATTAGTGCTTACCGGTGTCTCTGGCATAGCAATACCATCACATTGACTAATATCAGCAAGCTCTACATAGATGTAATCACTATAATCACTGCTACCAGCATTATTACTTGCTTTAACATGCACCCATTGGTCCCTAGCACTTAAACCTGAAATACTGATGGCATTACTGGTGCTGGTACCTACGAAAACCCAACCAATATTGTCCAGCCAGCGCTCGACCACATATTCACTAGCCCCGTCGACTATAGACCAAGTTAAGTCAAATGAAGTACTAGTAACGTTACTTGCCATTAAGTTTGTCGGTGTTGTTGGTAATGTAGGGGTTATGCTACCCCCATATAAATATCTAGCTGCACTGATATCTTTATCACTCAATACCTGAGAAAAGCCCATTATATTTTGGTTAACAGAACTGTCCTTGGGTACCATGGTTGGATAGCCATTAATGCTAAAAGCAGTGGAAAAATAGTGCATAACTGAATAATAATCGTAACTACCATAATCCATCCCATTAGCTCCCATTTTTTGGAAGTTATACTGCATACTAGGCGCAATATTGCCCCAATTAATAGTAAGATAGTTATCGCGATCATTCCTTGATTGTTCATGATAAAAACCGACTGCATGACCAATTTCATGAACAGCAGCACCATTACCGCAGTTTGCAGCTAATCCAAGGTTTTGCACACCGCCTTGACGCCCTATCATTGAATAACAGCCACCAGCATTGATCATATTAACATAAGAGCTTTCATTCGTTCGTGGTACTAACTTAACCCCCGTATCACTGTTATTCCAGTGATCAATTGCGTAATAAAGGGCATTGCGAGCAGCACTAGTAAGATCATTACTCATTACATAAGGTACAATACCATTAGGCCAAACGGCTCCCGAGCTTGGATATATAATCGCGGCATTTGTGCTAACATCACTCTGGTAGCTTTGCTTAGCGTTATCTACCATGATTAAGCCATGTTTTAACAGCGCTTGAGTTTCCCCCAACAAAATATCACCTACAAATGCTTGACCATCAATGTCAACAGCAGTGATCTCATTACCATCATTAGTTTTTATGGTAACTAATTGTCGGCCCTCACTGGAAAACCCCATCAAGTTATCTTTTCCTAAACGATGACCTTCATCGGCAAATGCTATTGAGCTGATAAAGAGACTAGCAGCAAGTAAACTTGCACTAATCAATGATGATTTAATCATGATAAAACTTCCTTCTATTATTATTGTTAAAGTCTTTGGATGTGTTGTTTTTGATAACAACAACTTATTAACAAAATAACAAAACTAAGTTTTTAAAATAGCTGCAAAGTAACCAAGCGCCGAATACTGGCATTAGAGCAGAGTAATTTAGTGATTAAATTTCTTTAAAGCACACAGAGCGTATAGCTAGGCCTTGAAAATAAAGTAGCGTTTAGTGCGAACTTGAGTTGCTCTGAGCATTATTGGCTCAAAACTGCCTGGTTAACAGTGAAAAACTCTCGGCCAATAAAGCTAAGCTAAAATAAAAATAATATCACTATTTTTCTGGGCCATCACAGCAAAATAAAATAATCACTCTATTTAGCTAAGTTGCATGCAATGACATTGTAAAGCTAGTGCAGTTATTAATTATCGCTGTAAAAGTTATTATATAAACTTAACAGTGATATAAATAAAAACCATGCGCTTACATGAAAAGATTCACTAGCTAATCAATGGTAAGATTTCTAAATAAATGCGCAAAACTTCTGCTTACCACCAAAGGCTCGACTAATTGTTTCATGTAAGCATGCATTTGCTCCGCATCTGAAGTTTGCACATAATCTAAGTGGTTTATACTCAAAATAGTACTACGATGAATTTGCCAAAATATTTCAGGATCAAGTTGTTGCGACAATGTTTTTAATGGCATTCGAACCAACGCCTCCCTGTCTTTGGTTAGTACTTTGATATAACGACCACACGCTTTAAAGCAAATAATATCTTTTATGTCTAATAACCAAAACTTGCTGCCAATTTGGATTTTAAGCCACTTCAAATAACGGTCATTATTTGATGAAATATTACTGAGCAGATGTTTAATATCAATCGGCGTTGAAGCAAGACGGACATTTAATCGAGCAATACAATCTTTGAGACGCTTATCAGAGTAAGGCTTTAATAAGTAATCTATCGCACCAGCTTCAAAGGCCTCAATAGCATATTTATCATAGGCTGTAATAAAAACAACATGGCAGTTATGTTTACTTTGTTGAACCACCTCAATGCCAGTTAAATCACCCATTTGAATATCTAAAAATACCACATCAGGTTTTAGCGTATCGATAGTCGATAAAGCATCTTGGCCACATTTCACCGAAGCAATAATATTAGCTTGAGGCCAATGGTCTCGTAATTTTCGTTCTAAATTTACGCGTAAAATCTCTTCATCTTCAGCAATGACGATATTAACCATTGGTAGGTACCTCGAGTTGAGCACATGTGTTTACTTCAGGAATACAATGAATATTAAAACTAGCCCGACTTCCATAACTGACTTCCAGACGGGCAATAAGGTTGCTAATCCCCGTTCCATAGCTTTTACCTTGTAAAATTCCTACATCATCAGTGACAGACAATAATAAAGTCTCTTTATTTTTCAATTGTGTACAGACTAAAACATGCCCCTGACCATTATTTTTTTCGACAGCATGTTTGATGGCATTTTCAACTAAAGTTAATAATGACATAGGCAAAATTGCAAAATGCTTTACCTCTTCAGGGATATCTATCTGATAACTTAGCTGGTCACCAAAGCGAATTTTTTGAATATTAAGATAACGCTTTACCATCTCCGCTTCTTCAGAAATAGTTATATACTTATGGCGATATTGATGCACGGTTGAACGTAAGTATTCGGTTAGCTCTTCAAGTAAATTTTTAGCTCGCTCTGCATCATAATCAATCAAATTATGTAAGTTTGCCAAGGTATTATAAAAAAAATGTGGTTCTATTTGAGCTTGTAACAAGTGCAGTTCCATTTCAACACGTTCACGTTCTATAGACTGCTCAGCTATTTGTTGTTTGAGCATTTGAAATTTAGGCTGTGATTCTCGACTTTGGATATAAATAATTAGCATAATTGCCCACGCAGAAAATATGAGTGTCGACAATGAGTAACTAGTAACTTGCACAACAGGATGAAATGAGCTTTCATTCCATGGCTGGCCAGTAATGAAAACAAAGGGAAAGCTTACTACAAAAGCAAGTAAACCTATCATAGAAATACGGGTGATTGACATTTTGCTATCAGGGCCGCGTGATAAAATAAAATATGAAAACGCCAACGCGTAGCCAAGTGTATTCATTGATTTAAAGTAGCCGTAAAACTCTGAAAAAAAATAATCAAAGCTGCTTTCTACCACAGTTAAGTGATAAATAGTTCTTAAGAATGCACAACTTGTGTTGATAAAAAATATCACCAATAAACTCTTAACTGAAATAAGAGAAGCGACGGCTTTTATCCTACTGGGAACGTGACGCATATAAATTAATTGCCTCTGGTGTAAATCACCTATATCGCTTTAAATAGCGGGTTCATAAAACACTACAAAATAAGAAATTTGTAAACTGCTTATTAATCATAAGACAGTTGAAAATAGAGCCTGAATCTAATGGTTTCACAGGTTGAATGAGCTGAGCATAAGCCTTTTCCATAATACCTAAGCAATTACCAGACTGCGTTTACATTAAAAATGTCATAGATTAGCGCTGAACTTATCAACTTAGTCATAAAAAATACTAAAACCAATGCTATAAATGAATTTTACTTACAATTTCACTTAATTCATCAACAGCAATAACGAGTATCGAAGTAAACAGTATTAAACTACAAAATCCAAAAAGAAACTATTGGCTGATTACGGCTTTGCTTTAGTTTCTTGTTTACTGGTGGTCACCCGCAAACTATTTAACTTTAATTTCAATTTTTTTGCATAAAAATTCTAAACATTAATTTACTGCTCTGTAATAAAAATTAAAACATCACCAGAGTAAAAATGTTACCAAATGTCGTTTTATTGTCATCAAGCACGAAATTTTTGCATTAAAAAATCAATGGCATTGCTCAAGGTGGTCATGCGCCCTTTATAGTCCGAGTGCTTTTAACAACCGACAAAGCAAGTTATGCCGGTACGCAGCTCTGAACCTTGAAGAGCTTGAAACGTGTTATGGTATTAGAAGAAGTTTTGCTAACAAAGACACTTATGTCGCTGATGCGGTTATCGAAGCTATCAAAGAAGTAGCATAGATTCTTGCAGGGTGAAGGGACGATAACTTAAATAAAACTTGCAGGCTTAAAGCAGCTATACTATTTTTCAAGTCTTTTTAACTTATCATTATGTCGGATAAATAATTAGCTGCACTTTTATTCTATCATCGAAACAGGCTATTGCACTCGCACATAAGCTGTCGATGATTTTAGTTGTAGCCTTTAACAAAGCAATCTTCTTCATTTTCTACGAGTAAAAATGAAAATGGAAAATTTACCTTTAAGCTATTTTCAGTTGACTTGTCAGCAGCTTCACCTGAATTTTTATCACAGACTGATGAAGCAGTTAACATTGTTACCGCTTCTGAGGACTTACTTTTGATTGAATGCATAATTAAATTTCCTAGGCGCTATAAGAATAGCAAATTAACGGTTAGTTATTAGAATACTTAGTTAAATAACTAATCTAGCTAAAAAAAGAAAATTACAATGTAGCAAAAGGCTTATTTTTTGTGTTGAGCTCCCTTATTGAGGCCATGAAAGTTATCCCTAATGTAGCGAGCTTTTGCCATTCAAACAGACCGAATGCTATTAGCAGGGTTGCCCGCATAAAAGCTATTGGCTGCAACATCTTTAGTGACCACACTGCCAGCACCAATAACACTATTTTTACCAATATGCACGCCAGCTAAAACAATAACGCCAGCACCCAGCCAAACATTTTCTTCAAGGGTTATTGCTTGCACATAGTTATATTTATGCGTTAGACGAAGTTTAGGGTCAATGTCATGTGAGACTGCTAATAATTGAACATTAGGGCCAATAAGACAATCATCACCAATGGTTATTGTTGGACTGCCATCAGCAGCGCTATGTTCTATGCCACCATCGATAAGCGTGCAGTTTATATTGATATAAACCCTATCACCAACAACGACATTATCACCGTAATCCATATGAAAGCCCGACTCGATAATAACTTGCTCGCCACATTTACCAAATAAAGCTTTCAAACGTTTTAAATTACCTTTACTTGGGCTACGGCTAAATTGTCGACAAAGCTCATGAACAGTCTTTCTCTTAGCTATTAGCTGTGGTGTAATACTATTAAAACGATATTTCATTTATCAACATAGCCCTAATAAAAATCGCATAATTAACTAACTTATTATGATTAGCATATCCCTAGTGAAGTACCGCTCGAATAGGCAAACCGGCGCATATTTTTGCTTCTTCAATAAGTATTTCTTCTAATCTTTCATCAACTTCAGCTTTTTCAAAATACTCATAAGCCAATTCAACAAATAAGTTTTTATGTTTTTCTTCTGACTTGGCAATCGCGACATAAAAGTCTTTATCTTTACCTTCAGGTAATGCTTTAGAAACCAGGAAGAACTTTTCATAGCCTCGGGCCTCAATAACGGCTGCTACCAATAGTCGGTCTAACAGAAACTTACTAGTACCATTGCGAAATAAAGCGCGGATTTGAGTAATATAGGGATCTTTTTTATCCTGACCTAAAGTAACTTCTCGGGCGACAAGTAATTTTAACACTTGTTTAAAATGAATTAATTCCTCAATGGCTAAGTCAGTCATAGCACGGACTAATTTAGCTTTATCGGGATAATGAGACAGCATAGACATTGCCATACCCGATGCTTTTTTCTCCGCTGCGGCATGGTCTTGTAAAAAACGATCAAAATCAGCCATGACCGCATCAACCCATTCTTGGCCTGTGTGGTATTTTAATTCAAACATAGTGTCGACTCTCTTATATGGCACTGTTGATAAGCATCATAAAAATATTTAAAAAATTTGCGTGATTTTACCCGTGTTGCTTTATCTCTACAATAGAAAGCCAGCTCAGAACACAATAAATTGTCTTAATGCTAAACACTTAATACAGTACTTTATCGATGCGACCTTTATTAGTGGATTCAATTTTCAAGCTATTATTTAAATCTTGCCATGCTTTCACTTTTCCACCGATATTAATGTGTTTAAAACCGCCTTCTCTGGCATGGCAAGCATCAATATCTAAAAACGCTAAAAGCTTTGCATAACTACTTTCTTCACTGACATCGATTGTCAGTAAATCATGCTCTCTACCTGTAAAATAACGCTCTATACCCTGTTGATGTCGTTGGTAACAGCTTAATAAAAAATCATCACTTTGTAGGTTTTCTTTGGTAAGTGGCGCAAATATTTCATGGTAACAACGCTTTAAATGCGGGTTAAAGCCACCATCAGGCCGCTGTAAATTAACTATCATACGTTGCAATAATTGTTTAATTGAGGGTAGCCATTTTTCCGCGGCGCGCGTTAAGTAAATAAATTTGCTGTTGATGAAGTCTTGATCAAGTTTTTGATAATCACAAAATATCGGTGTATCAGCTAACACTTGTGCCTGACTAAACGCATTTTGAGTATAAGCATTATGCGCGGTTTTAAAACCTTGTTCTAACATTGCTAAACAAACACTGGTTGTTGCTGTTCTTGGTAAACCGATAATGAATATTTTTTCTTGTAACACAAATACTGTACCTTTCTGCTAAAATAACACTACTGTTAACACACGCTAAAGATGTATGTTAATTCAGCATTACCCCTGTTAAAAACGGTCAATTATAACGCATTAAGTGTTTAATCAAACACACAATTGACAGCAATAACGAAATACCTTATTTATGGCAATATACTGTACTTTTGTTTAATAAACATTAACCAAGGGAAATCTCATGCCACTAGACAATGATAATGCTAAATCGATTGAAAAAGCTATAAGCTGGGGTACTTACTTAAAGTCTGGCAATCGTATTTTTATCGGCTCAAATGCAGCGGTTCCTAATGCATTAATTGATGACTTAATCGATCATAGCGCTGGTTTACATGACATTGAAACCGTTCATATTTTAACCTTATCTGAGAATGTTTGGGCCAAACCTGAACATAAAGAGTTATTTAAAGTAAATAGCCTTTTTATCGGTGGTAAAAATATCCGTGAAGCAGTGGCTGAAGGTCGCGGAGATTACACCCCCTGCTTTATTTCAGATGCGCCGCGTTTATTTAACGAGAACAGTTTACCGTTAGATGCTGCCCTTATTATGGTTAGCCCACCAGATGAATATGGTTACTGCTCATTAGGTGTCAGTGTTGATATAGTCTCAGCTGCAGTAAAGGCCGCAAAATATGTCATTGCCCAAGTAAACCCAAACATGCCGCGTACTAATGGTCATAGCTTTGTGCATATCAATCAAATCCATGCTTGCATATACGCAGAACAAGCTTTACCAGAAGTTATACCACCTAAGATAGATCGACCAACCGAACAAATTGGTCAATATGTGGCGATGTTAATCGAAAATGGCGCCACACTACAAATTGGCATAGGAAAAATCCCCGAAGCCGTTTTACGCTATTTAGGCAACCATAAAGATTTAGGTATTCATAGTGAGATGATATCTGATGGTGTTGTTGAGCTAATGCTAAAAGGGGTGATCAATAACCGTAAAAAAACCTATCATAAGGGTAAAGCAGTAGCGACTTTTTGTATTGGTAGTCAAAAAGTATATGACTTTGTTGATGGCAACCCGCATATTGAATTTTATCCCTCTGAACATGTCAACTCACCGGTAAAAATAGCCAGGAATGACAACATGGTATCGATTAATAGTGCGATTGAAGTCGATTTAACCGGACAAGTTGTTTCAGATTCTATTGGTTATCAATTCTACAGTGGTATTGGTGGCCAAGTTGACTTTATTCGAGGCGCGTCATTAAGCAAAGGCGGTATGCCTATCATTGCTCTGCCCTCAACGACTCGGGATGGAAAAATATCTCGCATTGTTGCACATATTACTGAAGGTGGTGGCGTTGTTACCTCTCGTGGCCATGTCTCTTATGTCGTTACAGAATTTGGTATTGCTTCGTTACAGGGAAAAAGCATTCGTGAACGTGCTTTAGAGTTAATAAAAATAGCTCACCCTAAATTTAGAGATAAACTACTAGCTGATGTGCGAAAACATTACTGGGTACCTGAATACCAAGAGACTTCACCAAGTTCAGTACCTGAATTAGGGACAATTGAAATGAAACGGTTTAACTTCGCCAACGTAAATTATACTCTACGTCCATTAGCACCAGCAGATGAGCGCAAATTACAGGAGTTTTTCTATTCTCATAATAAAGAAACACTCATCATGCGATACAATCATCATATAACGCAAATGACCCGTGAGAAATCATGTAACTTGGTCAGTGTAAATCAACATATAGACCTTGCCTTATGTTTTACAAAAAAAGATTCTTTAGGTGAGGCAATACAAGCCGTAGCTCGATATTATTATATTGACTCCATAAATAGCGGTGAAGTTGCTTTTGTTATAAAAGAAAGCTTGCGTGGTCGCGGTATGGCAAGTACCTTACTTGACGAAATGATTACTATCGCCAAAATTCGTCAGCTTGATAGCCTTGTCGCTTGTGTTCGCAGGGACAATGTTTCTATGTTAAAAGTATTTGAAAAAGCTGGCTTTGAACGTCAACCCAGTGAAGAGTTTGATGAAGTAAGTTTGAAGCTTGATCTGCATACAGATCCAGCCACTTTCAAAACGACTCAAAGTAAAGACATAAAGTAAGGAAAATATTATGTCAGTTGGAATAATAGGCCACTATCAATGTGGTGGACATGATATGGGTGAGCATCACCCAGAAAATGGTAAGCGATTAACCGCTATTTCAGATCAATTAATTCGTAGTGGCTTAGACTATGTTGTGCGTCAATTTGATGCAAAACCCATTGATAAAAACTTGCTAGCGTTAGCACATACGCAAGAATATATTAACTTTATCTTTGATAATGCTCCAGATAGCGGCAATCATGAGTGCTTTGTGGTTGGTGAAGACTCGGTAATGAATGATAAAACATTAGCTGCAATTTTATATTCTACCGGGGCGGCCATTGATGCTATTGATTTAGTTATGCAAGGCACTATAGAACAAGCTTTTTGCGCAACACGACCACCAGGGCATCATGCTGAACATAACAAAGGTATGGGTTTTTGCTTTTTTAACAATATTGCTTTAGCAGCTGCTTATGCGAAACAAAAATATGGCTTAGCACGTGTCGCCATTGTTGACTTTGATGTTCATCATGGCAATGGCACTGAAGATATCATCAAACACCATTTTAATGCCACGCCCGAGGATGATAAGGGTTACTTATTTTGCTCAAGTTATGAGTCGCCTCTGTACCCTTTCAACACCAAAGAAAGTAATACACCACCAATTATTAATACGCCGCTGGCAGCAACAACTAAAAGTAAAGAGTTTCGTGACAAATTGTCTGCTCATTGGCTGCCGGCGTTACATAAATTCAAACCAGAGTTGATTTTAATCTCCGCCGGTTTTGATGCACACATCGAAGATGATATGTCGCAGGTCAGTTTAACTGAAGCCGATTATCGCTGGATCACTGATGAATTAAAGATCATAGCCAATGAATATAGCCAAGGAAGAATTGTCTCTTTACTCGAAGGGGGTTATGCGCCAAGTGCTCTTGGCCGCAGTGTCGTTGCACATATTAATGGTCTTATTGGCAACTAAAATAACGTTAAGTAACCTATAATAAAACCAGCAATTATTATTGCTGGTTTTTTAATTTATGATTCCCTGTCATAGGAAATTAAAAAATGAGCAATAAGCTAAAAGTACCAAGCAATAGCTAGTTGCGCATGATCATCATTACTTAAGCTATATAATACATCATCCGGTTCGTTACTTTGAAGCAAACGCACATCCAAAGTAGCAATAAAATTATCACCAAAGCGACGGCTCGCTTCAATTAAAAAACTAAAAGCATTGTGATCTAAATCACTACCAATACCCATTAATAGTTCACTACTTTGCATATCATTAAAAGCAAGCCTAGTACCTAAAAACAAATCATTTTGCAATAATGAGCCTTGTGCACCAAGCGCTACTTGACCACGCGAATCCCAGCTGTGTTCCATGAGCAAACCCAAATCCAAATTGCTATCAAAAACACCTATAAAGCTGTATTCAAAGCCAGCTTGTGTTGCCCAAAAGTCCTCTAAAGTCGTGTGGCGATAAATACTTTCAAACTTCCAAAGCCAATCACCCAAGGTTGCTTGCACATCAATGCCTACTTGCTCCATTTGAACATAATATTGTTGCAAGGTATTTTCTGACGAAGGCGTTAAATAGGCTTCACGGTTAGTACCATGGAACCAGTACGCACCAATATCATAATCACCGACGCTATGTGACCAACGAAGCGCAACATCAAGGTGTTTTTGACCTGCAGAAGACTCATAACTAACATTATTTTCATCAACCACTACTGGACCACGTAAACGTCCTTCACTGCCCGCATAAGTTCGCTCTCTAAACCCTGGCAATAAAAAAATATCAACAATGCCCCAATCATTGACTAATGATAGGTTGATCATTTGTTGTCCTAATTTATCTTCACCATCAAAATCTTCTACGCCATCTGTTTGGTTGATAACATCAACAAGGTGTTGAAATTCAGTTACCCCCCAAAACTCTTTTCGAATACCTAACCTAAGCTCCCAGTCATCTGCAGCATGCACGTAAGCAAGTTCACGAATATCACCATGAGTTCGCTGTTCATCATGACTATCAACTCGATAAAAAGGTGTAAAAATAATACTGTCATTACCTGCATTCCATTGCCAATAAAGTTCAGGCTCAAACGAAATGGACGACTGACTATGTTTTAATTGTTGATGATATAACGGCTCTTCAAAAAAATATCGTTGTTCTATAGTGACATTTCCTGAAGCTTCAAATTCAACATCACCAGCATAACTATCACCTGACAAGATAAGAGCACTACTAAGTATGACGCTAATAAACAAGCCAGTTAAATTTCTAGTTAACATTGTTACTAACGCGCCCGTTTTAAAGAATTACGGTTAAAGTCACTATCATCAAGACCTGTTTTAAACTGGTAATTGCTCCAATTTAACTCAGTACTTTTACCATTTTGGTGATTGACCATCTCTTGATTGTCAGCACGCCAGTGCTTTGCTAGATATTGCTTGTAGCCTGAAAAGGTTAATGTTTTTAATAATGAATCTTTACGATCGTAGAAGTCAATTTTATGAAGACGATATTCTTTGGTATCAATCCACACTACTCGGCGGGTATAACCAGAATTTTCATCGACAGGATATTGCTCAACTTTGAAGTTAGTCATACCATTTAACTCATCAACACCAATATATTTATAGGTATATTTTTCAACTTCAAAGGAACTTAAATCTTCAAAAGCAAACTCTGAGCCCATAAAAGGTCCTGATTTATTCCGAGATGAAATTCTTTTTACCCGTTTTAATGCCGGAAGAAATAACCACTGTTCATCAGCTTCAACAGGATGAGAAAAACTCAGAAAAGCAGTTCCCTTAACATCACGTGGTTTATTAAAAATAGTTAAGCTTTTGTCGCCATCATTATTAACCTCCAGTGATTTTATCTTTATTTCTCTTATACTTTCTTGACCTTGTTGATTACGTAATATCATCAACATATCAGCAGTGCTATCTTGCCAGCCTAAGTCACGCTTTTTGGCTTCAAGTGAAATATCTAAGCCTTTTTGCTCTTCAGCGGTTAATGCAAATGACAAATGTGAGCTAAGAGTCAGGGTCAGCACTGATAAAGTGCTCAGCAATATTTTTTTCGTTATCATAATAAAATCCTTATAAGTCAATTAACTGCACAATAAATACCTTATTATTTATGGTGTTTGGTATTTCAGGAAATAGTAGCTTAAGCCGCTTCTTCAATATTTTTACTTGCTGAGATTCTCGCTTTTACGTCGTTACTATTTTTATCTTTATCTAATAACATTAACAGTGGCGGTAAAAAGAGGAAATCAATCACCAAGGCAATAAAAATAGTTAACGCGGTTAACAAGCCCATATCAGCATTCATCTTAAATGACGATTGAGCTAAGACCATAAAGCCAAGTACCAAAACAAATGTTGTTACCCACAATGCTCGGCCAACATTATCAAACGCATAATGAACCGCTTCTTTGGCATTTGCTCCTTTATCTCTGCGAGCATGTAAATACTTACTTAAAAAGTGCACGGTATCATCAACAACAATACCTAAAGTCATACCAATAACAACAGACAAACCTAGACCCACCTGTCCGCTATATAGTGCCCAAATACCAAATCCAACAGCAGCAGGAGCTAAATTAGGTAACAGACTGATTAGGCCAAAGCGAACACTTTTTAAGGCAATACCAAGTAAAATAGAAATTAAGATCAACGCGAGAGTCGTGCCAATTAACATGCTGGTAATATTGCGTTGTCCAATATGTGCAAACATTAAACTTGGACTAGCAAAATCGACATCGTACTGTGGAGCGTTTTTAGCAAACCATTGCACCATCTCTTGCTCTATATTGATTAGCTCATTACTGGTCATGTTCTTCAAGGTTAATACGATTCTTGAAGAAGACTTATCGACATCAAGCTGATTATTCAAATCTAAACCATAAGGTAAAGACATTTCATACAAAAGTAAGTACTGCGCTGACATTGCTTGACTATCGGGTAGTTTGTACCAGCTAGGATCATCGCCATGCATATTTTTATTCAATCGTTTTAATGTATCTGTAATGGTATTTACATGATCAGTTTCAGGCAGCGCTCTTAACCAGTCACTAAAATCGCTAAGGGTTTTTAGATACTGAGGATCATTAATACCACTGGCTTTACCGGTTTTAACGGAAATCTCAACCATCATCATCCCTGAAAGGTTTTCTTGCATGAAGTCAGTAGCGGTGCGGTAAGGAACACTCTCGTCAAAATACTTAACAAAATCATCATTAAGTTCATTGTTTGGTATGAACATAACCGAAGCAACAATTAAGACACTGGTGATAGGTAGCAGTGCTTTGCGTTTACCAATAACGAAATCAGCTACCTTACCCATAGTATCAATTTTATCTTCTGGTTGCGTTTTAACACGTACCGGCAATACAGTTAATAATGCAGGGAAGATGGTCACTGAAAAAACAAAAGCTAACATCACGCCAAGTGCAACTAGGTTGCCTAAATCTCTAAATGGTGGTGAGTCTGAAAAATTCATACTCAAAAAGCCAATCGCGGTCGTGATACTGGTCAAGAAAATAGGTTGTAGATTAATTTTAATACTACGTGCAATTGCCGTGCGTTTATCTGCACCTTGACGCATTTCATAAAACATTGAGGTTAAAATATGAATACAATCTGCAACCGCAAGTGTCATGATCATAGTGGGAGCGGAGGTTGTTGGTCCTGTCATATAAAAGCCTAACCAACCGGCAAGCCCCATTGTGGTGGCAATGCTCATGACAATAATAAGCACAGTTGAGATAGTCCCTGTTATGGTTCGAAGTAATAAACCAATGGTAACTATGACCACTAAAAACATTAACGGAATTAGTGTCGAGCTGTCACCAATCGATGCCTCTCCAAATGAAGTATTCATCATGACCATACCCGACAAATAAACATCAACATCGGGATACTGAGCTAAAAACTTTTCTTTAATAGCACGAACACTACTGGCAACTTCAGGTGTTTCAGCCATAGGGTTGATACCAGGAAATTGTATCGTCACATTAACAACAGAAACATGAGCTTTTTCTGAAATAAGCTTATTCACTAACAAGGGCTCATTCACAGCAATTTGTTTAATGTGGTTAAGCTGCTCACTGGTTAGGTTTTTGGTAGACATAACCAAATCTTCAACAATCATGTCGTCTTCTTCAGCATAGGTATACTGAAAGTTAGTTACAGAATCGACCCTTGTTGAATAGGGCACCTGCCAGCTTTCTTTGGTTAGCTGTTTTATCGAAGCAAGGTGTTTAGCAGTAAATACATCACCACTTTTAGGCACGACAACAAACGAGACATTGTCGCTTTTGTTGTATACTTTTTGCATTGATTCAAAAGCGGTTAATTGTGGGTTTTCTTCACTAAAAAACACACGATAGTCATTTTTAAATACTAACTTTTGCGAACCTATCCCTGCTACTAGCGTAAAGGCAATGCAAACTAATATCACCCAAAATGGATTTTTTCCGACAAAACCAGAAAGCTTGTCCGTCATTATTATGCTCCTTTTATACACAATTATATTATGAAAATATTTCTAAAGATGACGAAACGTCACATTATATTACAAAAAAAATGCGGTATTGACCGCACTGAGGTTTACTATTAAGTGCTTAAAACATAAGTTCCCTGCCTTTATGTTTTAATTGCTCTATTTCCGCTGGATATACTTGTTCAAGGGCAACTTTTAACTCACTGCAGTGCATTTTATCTTTTGTCAGTGGTTGCCATTGCAAACCATCAAAGAGTAAGTTGCATTGATTAAATAACTCACGCTCTACCACGAGGTTTGTTCTACCACTGCATTGCTCTACCTCTGCTGATAATAAAGCGATAGTACCATAAGCCATAGACCAATTAGCGAAGCATAATTGCTGCATATCCATATAATCGGGCATGACTAGACTTTTATTTGCTATTGCTTCTTCAAAAATACCAAAGATAGACCCCATGAGTGCTGCTTCTAATTGCTCTTGTTGTTTAATTCTTTCTTCACTTGACTTTCCTAATACGTTAGGTGCTTTGGCACATATGCAAGTTTGAAACAACTCAGGGTGTAACATTGCGTAAATAAGATAGGAAAAATTTGCAAGCAACATACGTTCTCGCGTGCATCCTTGAAAAATAAATGCTTTAGCAAATAGTTCAGATAATAATTTAATCGCACGATTACTAATGGCAAGTAAAAGATCTTCCTTACCTAGAAAGTGCTTATAAACCGTTCCTTTTGAAAAAGGCACTTGGCTAACCACTTTATCCATTGTCAGGTTTTCAATACCATGGCGCGCAATTAAACTAATGGCAACATCAATAATTTGTGCTTCTCTTGCTTGTAAAGCATCTTCATCTAATAGTCTGGGAGTCATAAAGTATTTCTTTTTTATAGTGACGTTTCGTCAGCGACGAAACGTCACTATAAAGTTATTGTAAAATTAGTCAAGCATTTTGTAACTCAACTGTACAAAATCTATTAAATGACAAAAATTGTTACATAGAATCGAGAAAGTTAATTAAAGTTTTCGCTCTCTTCTTATATGGTATTAACATTGCAAAACTCGATGAAAAAATTAATGACAGTAAAAGATCACAGTACTTTAATAGAAGGGACAATATCATCAACCATATGGCGAAATAGTCAGCCTATGCTAATGGCAATATTACTATTATTAATGTATGAATTGCTCGAATCAAGCTTAATTGCCCTGGGAAGTGCCGCAAATTTAACTGCCTTTGGTTTTACCGTGCCTATCACAGCAGCAATGACTGCGTTTGCTGTTGGTACCAGTATTCGATGTAACAATATAGTGATAAAATCCGCGTGCATAGAAAAAAAATCACTGGCTAACATAATAAGCAATGCACTTATGCTCTCAGCCATATCCATTATAGCGATATCTCTACTTGCTTATGCATTATCAGAACAAATATTACAGGCATTGGGTAATAATAACTGGCTAACAAGTGACGAGAAATCTATATCTCCTGCGCTAATTTCCTCTCAATTACACTATATTGACTATCGGTTACTTTCATGGGTTTTTCTTGGAGCGGTTTGGCAAATTAACGGCATTCTGCGTGCTTTAAATTTTACTAAATTAGCAAGTAATTTAATGATGTATTGGGTAATAATTAAGGGGGCGTTAGCATTATTATTACTGTTACCAAGTAGTCCATTTTTTTGGGATAGTTTAATTGCGTTAGCTATTGTTAACATTAGTAGTGACATAATTATCAGTTTGGTAGCTTTATACTTCCTTAACAGCAAAATAAAACTGCGATGGCCTTCGCTAAGTAAATCAAAAATACAGTTCAACCAAGCTAAACTAGCTAGCGTGCTAGTTATCATGCAGCAATTACTGACTCCCATGAGTCTTGCCTTATTAACCATGGTTGCAGCGAGCTATAATCATACCTATGTTGCAGCATTTGCTTTAATTTTTAAATTAGAAGCTGTTATCCTCTTAATCCCAATGGCTTTAACCACATCTATGCCTGCAATTATTGGCTTTAACTATTGGTCTGGTCGTCACCAACGAGTAAATCAGGCTTATAAACTAATGTTTACTGCCATAATTTTCGCACAGTGTTTTATTGCAGTCGCGTTAAGTTTTAGTATGGATTTTTGGGCAAAGTCTTTATGCCCGCACGACAATGTTGCAATTCATTTAAAGCATTTCCTTACTTGGCTACCTTGGGGGTATATCGGTGCTGGTTGTGTTATAGTTTATCAATCAACCCTCAATGCTAAAGATCAGGTTATCAAAGCAACCGCGCTTGGAATATTGCATCGTTTTATCTTGTTAATTTCCTGCGCATATTTGGGCTTTTCAACAGGCGAGTACTTTTTGTATCCCAGCTTAATGCTTGCACACCTAATAGCCGGTTTAGTCGTTATATATGCTTTTTATAAAAGTAAAAAGCACATTAATAACCACAGGCAAGACACTAGATTAATCGCTGATAAAAATGGTATTGAGCCCCACAGTAAGAGTATTTAACGAATAAAGCAAATAAACCGATACCATGGCGAATACTCCCATAATTGTAGGTTTTTGTTGATTGATATTAGGGGCTGTTGATCTTTCGAGATTACTTTTACAGCAAGTTATTTGGTATTTAGACAAGGCAGAGTATGTGACGTGTAGCTGGCTACTCGAACATACGATAACCTAATATAAATTTCAAACAAGTACTGACCTTTAGGGTTCATTTAAAACAAATTTACTCATTGTTACTCGCTTTTTAAATAGAATGACTATGATACAAAACTTGCGCCGCGATTAAATCCGTTTTAAATTGAAAAAATTTTAACCCTGAAAGATCAACAGCCCCTCAACAAAATAGTCTAATAAATAAGGAAATGACTTGTGCTACGCTGATAGCCTTTCTTAGCTGTTTAATGAGTGTATCGGGTTGCGCTTTAAGGTGCTTGGCTAACTCATCATTGTAAAGTGCTTAGTCAACTAGCACTGTAACTATTAATTTAGTGCATACACAGCGACTAGAAAAAGTGCTGTTTGTTATGTTCAGCTTTTTATGTTTTAAACCTATGTAGTTTGCGCCAGACGCGCAGTGTTTCTCTGCAAATATAAATAAATTAACTAAACAGCAAGCTAGCAAGCAAAAAGCCCGACGCTTTCGCAACGGGCTTTTCTCGAATAACAGTTTAGTAATGTGCTCGGCTCACATAGGCTTACCCTAACCTCAGTCACACTAGCATCGTCGTAACTGCGTTTCACTCAGAAATCAGCAACCCAGAAAGCAAAAAGCCCGACGCTTTCGCATCGGGCTTTTCATGTTCTTTCGAACGAATTAGAAGTTTAGCAATGTCCTACTCTCACATGGGAACTCCCACACTACCATCGGCGCAACTGCGTTTCACTTCTGAGTTCGGAATGGGTTC
>JBFONR010000015.1:0-91970 GCA_040779365.1 Colwelliaceae bacterium MEBiC 14330 | reverse complement strand
AAAGCGCTGATTTAAAAGTAAAATATGAGTACCGCAAATAGTACAACTAACAAGTTACTGAAACGGACGCTAAACAGTTGGCTAGCGCTCGTTCCTCGCCATTTTAGCCAACAATTTCGCGTCACTTAGTAAGGCGTTAGCTGTATCTCAAACTACTAGAGTAAATATCATGAATGGTCAAAAAAAGGAAAGTTTTTCAGAAGAGAACAATCGACTCATGAGAGAATCTGATGAAAGAGTGAGAAATATGACTATTGATGAAAGGGAGGCCTTACAGAAGGCTCGTAAACGCCATGCACGAAGAGCTAGGGTTGAAATGCAGGGATACGATAAACATCCTGATGAAAAATACAAAAATAATTAATAGTCAGTGCACTTAATACTTTTGGTAATATATACAGCTAACAAGCTAATTAATAAGGACAAAAAACAGTTGGCTGTTTTCGTCCCTCAACATTTTAGCCAACAATTTTTAGCCCATTATTTGGGCGTTAGGTGTTTTGAGAGTATGGGTGGTGCATTAGTATTAATTTTAGCAATTCAAGTGTTGCTTCTAGCATATTCAATGTTCATTGCTGGTGGAAAAGGATCGCTTTATAAAATTCAGTCTGGTTTTATATTAACTACATCCTTTGTTTTAACTTTAATAATATTTTGGGCGTACCCTAGCTTTTATATTTTTTATATAGTTCAATTGGTTGTTTTGGTCATCACTGTATTTATTCTTTATAAGTACTACGGCGTAAAAACACCTAACAAGCAAATAAATCAGGACTAAAAACAGTTGGCTTTTGCTCCTTCGTCGCTAATTTTAGCCAACAATATTTTACCTATTAACGAAGGGTTTGTTTAAAGGAATATCATGAGCCGAAAACGAATTCTAGCAGTCATTATCTGTGTATTATTAACCAGTTGTGATTATCCCCCTAAATTGGAAGAAGAAAATTTAGGTGAAATACACATACATATAGATCACTATAAGCAAGCGAACCAAACTAGCTCAGGAGTAAAGAGCAGCTATAAGTTTACATGTGAGGAACAAGATTTCTTATATATTGAATCAAAAAATAAGAATAAAATAGGAATGTTGATAGAGTTTTTATACCCTCAAACATCCTCTGAACCATTTGTTTTCAATCAAATAAAGTGCAGTGCACACATAGCTACATTTGAAGAAGCTTGCAATAGTTATTAGCTCCTTTAAACATGAAGCTTCTTTGGCGTGTTGTTATGATGGAGTACCCATTTAACGGCATTTAATATAATAAGTTTTAAAAAGGATTTTATTGATGAAATTATTAAAACCACTAGCATTAGCTATTATTATTTTTATGAACACATCTTGTAATGACAGCGATGATAAAGATGATAACGATAAACTTACCGGAGTATGGAAATATGAAGTAAACAATGAACTTTTTTTAATAATAGATAAGCCAGATTCTTTATTAATAAGTGTTTGTGCCGCCGAAGGTGAGCCAGTTCAACTGATGAAACGCGAGCTTGAAAATAATGCTCAGCTTAATATCATTACTTCATCTGAAATAGAACTTATTGATAACAGTCAAGTTGCAGCTAAACTATTGAAAATAAATGATGAACCGCGCTTTAATTCAGGTACTTTTACATTAACCTCCAACAATATAGAAGGTGTATCATCAAGTGTAAATGTTTGTGCTTTTAGAGGTAAAAATAATGTTCGCAATACTATTTCTTTGCCTTATTTAGATAGTTATATTGAGTTGGTAATTTATAATTACACTGAGACGACCGGAACTTTTGATTTAACTACTGGCGAGGTTTCATTATCTCTTGAGTCTCATGCCACTGATATAGACAGCTTTTCCACCTTCAACTCAGGAACTGTTAATATTCTAGAGTACACAAATGAAAAGCTCCATGTCGAATATTTTGTTTATGACCGCTCTGGCAACGAATATTCAGGCAGTGTAAACGTTGATATATAAAATAAATTTTTCACGTGAGTTTAAACTCATGTGAAAAATAATCAAAGTTAAAAGTAAAAATTGCTTATGTGCTAAAACGCCGTTTACTTACTTTAAATAGCTATTTAAATGTCTTAAGTTACAAGTTTATTGCTTGCTTCCTTGAACGTTATAAATATGATAAATTACCGTAAAAACAAGTAGTTTCCAATCTATAAAGGAAAAGATGATGGAATCAGATAACGAAGAATATTGGGGCATGCCCCTAAACACCTACTGCATGCTAATCCATTTAAGCCAGCTCACCAGCATCATTATTCCTGGCCTAGGCTTTATTTTACCTATTGTGATGTGGGCTACTAATAAAGATAAGCATGATGCTATTGATGAGCATGGCAAAATCACGGTAAATTGGCTGATTAGCCTGTTCATTTATTCCGTTATTTCCGCTATTTTAATTTTTGTAGTCGTTGGTTTTTTAGGCTTAATTTTACTGGCAATACTAAACTTTATCTTTGCCATTGTTGCGGCTATCAAGGCTAATGATGGTCAAGCTTGGGTTTATCCGCTAAGCATAACGTTTCTTAAATAATTCGCTATTATCAAGAAAATAAGCGACTAAATTATTCATGGTAATAATTAAGCATTATTGCCTAAGGAGTTCACTATCAAGTTAATGTTTCAAATAGCTTCTTTTGCCGTTCTGTTAATTATAAGTACTGTGTATGGTTTTCTGTCGTTAACGACAGAAATGGGCTTAGCAATAGTGGCGGGCTCTCTAGGCTTAGCATTTTCAAATATCGATAAAATATCTAAATTTAAAGGAGCTGGTTTTGAAGCAGAAATGAATATGGTTCATACCCTCTTAGAAAGCCAAACAGAGCCCAGCCCAGAGCAGCAAGAAGAGGCAAAAATCCAAAATGATTTAAGCCATGATGAAAATTGTATTTTAGCCTGTTTGTTAGTACAGGGTTATACATGGCGTTACGCCAATACTATTTCTGCTGAAACAGGTATTAGTAAAACTAAAACAGGCGCATACCTGCATTCTCTGATGAATAAGGGCTTTACTCAAAATGGCAAAGGGACTAATGGCGAAATATGGTCAATTACTTCGCTTGGTAAAACGGTACAGGCACAATATAAAAAAAACTTAGCTGCTAAAACTAAAAAAATATAATATGCGTTATTTATGAAAAGCCCGTTCGCTGATGAAATATCTTTTAAATAATTGCAAAGGGCTCTTTAACCAAAAAATAAAAAATTGAGCTATCATTTACTTTGTGCTTGCTTTATTTATGGAGGCATCTATGCACAAAAGTGAATTGATTAATTATGTCGAGTTTCCAGCCAGTAATATTTCGGCAACCAAAGCATTTTTTGAGCAAGCATTCTCATGGTCTTTTATTGATTATGGGCCAGAATATAGCGCTTTTAGTGATGCAGGACTCGATGGCGGTTTTTTTAAGTCAAACCTTATCTCAAGCACAGCCAATGGTGCTTGTTTAATAGTATTATGGAGTGACGACCTAGAAAAGACGGCACAAAAAGTAATAGATTCAGGTGGAATAATTACCCAAGCTATCTTTTCATTTCCTGGCGGGCGCCGATTTCATTTTACTGAGCCAAGTGGTAACGAATTAGCGGTTTGGTCTCCTGTGAAGGCTCATATTGCCTGAGTGTTAGCGAACTATCGTTACTCCTTTCGCTTTTATTTGACTGTAACAACAGGAAGTTCACTCGCTGTCCATGCATTAAAGTCGCCACTGAGGTGATCAAGTTGTTTAAATCCATTTTTTTCCAAAAAAAGCCTAGTAACTTCAGCACGTCTTCCTGAACGGCAATAGATAACAATTTGACGACTTTTTAGCTGGGCAAGCTCATCAATACGGCTTTCAAGCTCATCATGAGAGATATTGATCGCTTTAGCAATGTGGCCTTTATCAAACTCTGCTTTTGTTCTGACATCAAGTAACACAACTTGACTGTCTTCAACCATCAAGTTCAGTAACTCTGTCTGACTAATATCTTTAGCTTCAACTTGCCAAGTCGACACTATTATTAATGCCAAAACGACTATTACATTATAAATCTTTATGTTCAAAAATACTTTCATAACATATTTTACCGGTTAAAAAAATATGACAATACTATAGCTTATTTCTTACTTAAGGCCATTATCAAACCTCCTAACAAACCACAACAACCACAGAATAAAAAGGTGTTGGTCGCTCCTTGTCCATCTAACCACATTAAGCCGGTTATATAAGCACCAATTGCGCCACCGACACCATATACTCCACCTAAATATATGCCCTGCCCTCTGCTTTGTTGTGACTGTTCAAAGTGAGAAGAGATAAACTGCATAGAAGCGCTATGATAAACAGCAAAGCTGGCTGCATGACTTAATTGCAAAATACTGAGTAATAATACAGAATCTGCAACAACGGGCATTAGCAACCAGCGCACCCCAGTAATAGCAATACTAAAAACCAGTAAAGTTTTAAGCGAGCAGTATTTAAATAAAGTCCCCATATAAATAAAAGCAATAATTTCAGCAACAACGCCTAACGATATCAATAAACCTACTGCCAAAGCTGAATAATGGAGATCTCTTAAAAATAGCGCGAAAAAGCCATAATAGGGGCCAAAGCTGACTTGCAATAAAATACCAGCAATAAAGAAACAAACAAACGGTATTGCTAGCACTTTGCTGATAATCGGACTATGTGATGCATTGCTTTTTGCAGCCGAGTTAACGTCCGTTAATGCTAACGTACTAAACAATAAACCCAGCAAAATAATGAAGCCTAAAAGCGTAAACACTTGATAGCCATAAACACTGATAGCTTCACCTGAGACTATTGCTAATACAATAAAGCCTATACTTCCCCACAGACGTACCCGTGCATATTTTTTACTACTGTGTTTTAGCGTAGCTAAGGCATGTACTTCAAGTTGGGGTAATACTGCCGTCCAAAAAAGTGTAAAAAGTGCTAAAGAAAAGGTTATTGGCCAATATTGATTTAGAAAAAATAATAAACTAAAACTTAGTAATGTTAATAAACTTCCTAGGCGAATAACAAACAGTGGCTTTCCTGTTTTATCTGCTAAGAAAGACCATAAGCTTGGCGCGATTATTTTTGTCGCCGTTAAAATGGCAAGAGACTCTCCCACTTGCCGTGAATCAAAACCTTTGCCATCTAAATATACCGCTAAAAAAGGAGACGTTAAGCCAAGTAAGGCAAAATAAAAAAAATAACTTGAAGAGAGTCTGATAAACATCAGGTTGAAAAATGCCAAGCAAAAACACCTTATAATCAGTAATATAAACAGATACCTGCTTAAAAAATTGACAATAAAGCAAGCTAAACTGAACTTAAACAGCCCCTCTAGCATTTGCACTACAGGGGCTGTTTAATGGTGAGTTTATCACAATTCTAGCAACTAATAAGACCCTTTATAATTCAATATTTGGGGTATTACATTGCACGTCAGCATTTTGTCCACGATGACGAAGGAAATGATCCATTAAGGTAAGTGCTAGCATTGCTTCTGCAATAGGCACTGCTCTTATACCAACACAAGGATCATGACGACCTTTGGTTATGATATCGGCAGGCTCACCTGTTACATCAATAGTTTTACCACTAACACCAATACTTGATGTTGGCTTTAAAGCTAAGTGAGCAATGATTTGTTGGCCTGTAGAAATACCACCTAAAACACCACCAGCATGATTTGATGAGAAGCCATCTGGCGTTAATTCATCTCTGTGCTCTGAACCACGTTGATTCACTACGGAAAAACCATCACCAACCTCAACACCTTTAACGGCATTAATACTCATTAAACCATGAGCAATGTCGGCATCTAAGCGATCAAAAATGGGCTCACCTAAGCCAACTGGAACGTTGTTGGCAACAACCGTAATTTTAGCGCCAATGGAATCCTTGGCTTTTATAATTTGACGTAAGTGCTCATCAAGTTGTTCAAGTTTGGAGTTATCCGGGAAGAAAAAAGGGTTTTCTTCAACGCTGTTCCAATCAACATTATTAACATCAAATGGGGTATCATTTGGTCCACTGGCACTGATATTGCCAATTTGAGTGACACATGCCTGAATTGTCATGCCAAACTTTTCAGCTAAATACTTTTTAGCGACTGCACCTGCAGCGACACGCATTGCCGTTTCGCGTGCCGAAGAGCGTCCTCCTCCACGATAATCTCGTAAGCCATATTTTTGCCAGTAAGTATAGTCAGCATGCCCTGGACGAAAACTTTGCGCAATATTACCATAGTCTTTTGAGCGTTGATCTGTATTTTGAATCACCAAGCCAATGGGTGTACCTGTGGTTTTACCTTCAAAAACACCTGAAAGTATTTTTACTTCATCCGCTTCTCTGCGCGCTGTTGTATATCGGGATGTACCGGGGCGGCGTCTGTCTAAATCAATTTGTAAATCGACTTCACAAAGCTCAAGTCCAGGAGGGCAACCATCAATAATAGCACCTAATCCTAACCCATGACTTTCACCAAATGAAGTGACTGTAAATAACTTTCCAAAGGTATTACCTGACATTTAACATTACCGCCTATTAATTTATTTTTAGAGCTATCAGTAGCATCAACTACTTATTTACTTATATCAATTGTTTTCTATATTATGATTTGTTGGCTTAGTCTTGCCTATTTTACAACATAGCTTGTGTAAAAAGCGCGCCATGTTTTACTAACTGTGCTTTGGTTAACACGAATACACCATGACCACCTCGTTCAAAGGTCAACCAGGTAAAATCCACGTCTGGGTAACATGCTTCTACATGACATTGTGAGTTACCCACTTCACAAATTAACACGCCGTTTTCACTTAAATGTTGAGCACTTTGTGCCAAGATAGTGCGCACAATATCTAAGCCATCTTCACCGCAACCTAATCCCATTTCTGGCTCATGGGTATACTCTGCCGGTAACGAGTCTATATCTTCTTGGTCAACATAAGGCGGGTTGGTTACAATTAAATCATAACATTGCCCTTCAACCCCAGAAAAAACATCAGATTGAATTGGAATAACTTGTTCGCTTAAACCATGGTTTTCTATATTTATTTGAGCAACATTTAATGCATCAATAGATAAATCAGCGGCATCAACTTCAGCTTCAGGAAAATAACTAGCACAGGCAATTGCAATACAACCACTGCCGGTGCATAAATCAAGTATACGCTGTGGCGGTTTTTGGTCACTAAAATATGGAGCAAAGTGCCTTTCAATCAGCTCGGCAATTGGTGAACGTGGCACTAATACACGCTCATCAACATAAAACGGTAATTGCGCGAAATAAGCCAAATTAGTAATATAAGCAACGGGTTTTTGAGTTGTTATACGCTGCTCAAATAGCACTAGAATATTTTGCTTTTCATGTTCAAGCAAACGACAAGTCATGACTTGTTCAGCCATGTTATCTGGCAATGATAGCGCAAACATGACTAAGGTTTGGGCTTCACTTAACGCATTATCAGTGCCATGCCCGTAAAAAAGTTCGGCTTGATTAAATAAGCTCGCGCCATATCGACAATAATCAGCAATGCTATGTAATTGCTTTGTGATATGTTCAAAATTGGTTTCGCTCACGGTTATTTCCTGTATTGTGCTTACACCATATGGCGCTTGGGTTACTCATAGTTAATAATAATGGCTATGTATTCAAGCAAAATTGTTTTACACTTTAACGATGAAAAATAAAGCCTTAAAGTCTGAACTTTCCTCGATAAAAGCCAAGTTACGTGAAAGTCAGCATGAAAATTTGCCCTTTATCAACCAATCTAAAAACGCTGATGTGCAACCTCAAAAAACTACTGAGCAAACTCAAGCGCAACCAATTGATGATAAACAATTATTCGCTGATGCTATTGGCGAAGTAAAGCCCTTAGTTAACGACACGGTTCGATTAATAAAAACTGCGCACAAGTCTAACACTTTAGCCAAAAATGACCAAGGGGGTAACAAGGCAAATAAAGCGATTGCACAATTTCATTTTTCTGATGCATTTGAGCCGGATTTAAATAAAAACGGTCCAATGAAATACGTTCGTGAAGGTGTTGATAGCTTTGAAGTTAAAAATCTTCGCCGTGGCTATTATCGTCCTGATCTTATTCTTGATTTACACGGTTTAGATCAGCATCAAGCTAAAAAAGAGTTAGCTGCATTGTTGTATGCTTGTCAAAAGGAACACGCACAATGTATATGCATAGTCCATGGTATCGGCTCACATGTATTAAAGAACAAAGTTCCTCATTGGTTAGTTCAACACCCTGATGTGATGGCATTTCATCAAGCGCCACTTGAGTGGGGAGGCAATGGTGCCTTGCTTGCACTAATAGAGTTAAAAGATAAGTTTAACTTAAGTTAAGTTTTAGCTGTTATCATGATTTTCCCCAATGTTAACCATTGAGCTTTCGCTTGTTACTGTAGCTGTGTCGGTGAAACCATCGCTAACAACTGCCCTTTCATAGTGCGAATATTGTAGTCAATGTGTGCGATTCCACCTGTGGCAAAAATAGGCGTATGCATTGATTGAGTTAGTTGAGCTACTAAGTAACTCACCAATGGCATATGAGAGACAATCAATAGAGGCGTTTGCTTATTTGAATCAACAACAAGTTCACTTAAATAGCCATCAATATAATCATGCACTTGTTTAGCATTGCCCTCTGGCGTGATTATATCTAGCGTAGTAATAGTACTTTGCATATTTGCTGTCATTATATCGCAGGTTTCTTGGGCTCTAATGTATGGACTGACAAATACTTGGCTCGGCTTTAGGTGTTTTTTGTCTAGCCAAGAAGCCATAATACTGGCTTCTTGTTTACCATGCTCAGTCAACGCTCTTTGACTGTCGTCATGGTTACCTCGCTCAACAAAGTTTTGAGCTTGACCATGACGCATTATTAATACTTGCATTTTCTCTCTCAGTGACTATTTCACAATTAACCGCATCATAAATTCAATTATTAGCTTACTTTATAATTTTTCTTCGCTAAACTATTGAGTCAGAGTTATTTTTGCGGCTATAGTAATAGAAATAAACTCGCTTTAGTAACAACAGTTAAGAATAAATAGACTTTTTTTATTCCTTAAAGTAATTAAGGAATAGTTTTATTTACCTGTTAATTTCACGAAGTATCTATTTTTTCATCATATGCTTTGCGGTTTAAAGTGTTCTTAGGAGCGTGAGTGTTGAAGCAAAGTCCGAACGATTTAAAGCAATATCAAGCAATTACCCTCAATAACGGTTTACGTGTATTGCTGATTCATAATAATGAATCAACGAAATCAGCGGCAGCACTTGCCGTCAATGTAGGCCATTTTAATGATCCTAACGATAGGCAAGGTCTGGCACACTTTTTAGAGCATATGCTTTTTTTAGGTACTGAGAGCTTTCCTGATGGCAGTGAATATCAAAAATTTATCAGCCAACATGGTGGTAACCATAATGCTTGGACAGGTACTGAGCACACTTGTTTTTTCTTTGATATTGCTGCAGAGCATTTTTCTAATGCCATAGAGCGTTTTAGCGAGTTCTTTATTTCACCCTTACTGGCTGATGAATTTGTTGTCAGTGAAAGGGAAAATATTGATGCTGAATTTACCTTGAAGTTAAAAGATGATATTCGGCGCTTATATGACGTTCACAAAGATACTATTAACCCCAAACACCCTTTCTCTCAATTCTCCGTTGGTAACCTTGATACATTAGCCGATAGAAATGGCCACAATATTAGCAAAGAAGTACAAGCATTTTTTCACCGTTATTACCGAGCTCAGTATATGACCCTCGCCTTAGAGGGTCCACAAAGCTTAACTGAA
Organism: Colwelliaceae bacterium MEBiC 14330; assembly: GCA_040779365.1. Classification (GTDB taxonomy): domain Bacteria; phylum Pseudomonadota; class Gammaproteobacteria; order Enterobacterales; family Alteromonadaceae; genus Colwellia. The sequence goes on along the minus strand of JBFONR010000015.1, from coordinate 82,156 downwards.
CTTAAATCCATCGCCAAGCAGCGATTTAGTGCTATTGCCTCAACCGATAAAGTGCTTGATAAAATTGAGCAGCGCCTTTATTTGCCTCAACATCAAAAAATTAAAGTCGATGTATGTCCGGTAAAAAATGATCATCAGCTGATTATTAGTTTTGCCATGGAAAATATCGACCAATACTATCGAGACAAACCTGAGTTGATATTGGCTTATTTACTAGGGCATGAAGGAAAAGGCAGTATATTATCATTACTAAAAAAACACCAATGGGCCTTGGCTCTGACTGCTGGTTCGGGTATTAATGGTTCAAACTTTAAAGACTTTAATATTAGCATTGCCTTAACTGAGTTAGGTGAAGTTCATCTTAATGAGGTAATTGATATTGTTTTATCTTATATAGAACTACTTAAAATTAATGATATTGCTGAGCATTATTATCAAGAAAAGCAACAAATTAGTCAGCTCGCCTTTATGTACCATGAAAAAATGCGACCTTTAGATAGTGTGAGTCAATTAGTTATTAATATGCAGCACTACCCTGAAGAAGATTATATTTTTGGTGATTACGTCATGGAAGGAATGAGCCAGCAAAATATCAAGAAATTGCTCGATTATTTGCACGTCGATAATATGCGTATTACTCATGTCAGCCAGCACAATACTTTTTCACAAAAAAGCTTTTGGTACCAAGTCCCATATCATGTCAGCAATATAGCCGAACAACAACTAGATGCTTGGCGAAACGTTAGTTCAACTGATAAACCTCATTGCCAAGGCTTACATTTACCCGCGGCAAACCCTTACATTGTAAGAACTCCGGTTGTTTATCCAAGCGAAAAAAAACACCTAGACTCAGTGGATGCTGTTCCTGAAAAAATAGTAGATAAAAATGGTTTTCTTGCTTGGTTCAAACAAGATCATACCTTTAAAGTACCTAAAGGTTATCTATATATTGCTATCGATTCCCCTTTTGTCGTAGCTAATACAGCCAATATTGCCATGACTCGCTTATTTGTCGATTTATATTCTGACACGGTTATCGAAGAAAACTATCAAGCTGAGCTTGCAGGTATTCATTATCATTTATATGCGCACCAAGGTGGGGTTACCTTGCAAATTTCAGGTTACAGTGAAAATCAACAATTATTATTACAGCGCTTACTCACCAGGTTAACAAACCATGAAGTCAGTGAAGCGCACTTTAACTTGTTTAAACAACAGTTGATAAATCACTGGCGTGACAGCGATAAAAGTAAGTCTATTTCTCAACTTTTTGCAACGTTAAGTTCCGTCATGCAACCTAATAACCCTGCAAGTAACGCTTTGTTAGACGCTTTATCTGAAACCACCTTCGGTGAGTATCGAGAATTTTGCCAACAATTATTTAAACAAGTCACCTTAGAAGTACTTATTCATGGTAATTGGCTGCTAAATCATGCCAAGAATATCTGCGATGAAATTGAAAAGGCGTTTAGCGGCAACGTTGATAAAACATACGAGATAAGATGCCCGGTGATTGACATCCGTGATAAAAAAACCTTACTTTTACCCATTAGTTTACCGGATCATGATCATGCTTGTGTCATCTATACGGCTTTTGATAACAAAGATAATAAGCAAGTAGCGCTGGCAATGATGACCAGTCATATTCTCTCACCACTATTTTTCCAGCAAATGCGCACAGAGAAGCAATATGGTTATTTAGTTGGCGTCGGTTATGTGCCGATTAACAGGTACCCCGGTATTGCCTTTTACATTCAATCCCCTCATTGCGATGCTTTTTCATTAGCACATGCAATCGATGAGTTTATCAATGAGAGTATTGCGTTATTGGCTGAGATAGAGCCACAGCAATGGCAACACTTATCAAAAGGTTTAGCCAGCCAGCTGCAAGAAAAAGATCAAAATTTGCGTATCAAAAGTCAACGCTTTTGGGCGGCAATTTGTAATAAGGATTATGAATTTGTTCACAAAGAACAGTTACTCGCTGCAGTGCTGAACTTAACGCTTGAACAAGTGAAAATTTTTGTCAAAGAAAGCTTAGTTAGTGCCTGTCAACCCAATAGGTTCATTTTATATTCCGACAGTGAAGCATTGGAAATGACTAAAAAGCCCGTTGGTGACTCAATTTCTGATATCAATATGTTTATAAAAAATAGCCCTAAAAAATATTAGGGCTATGATTTATATTGCTCGAATTATGCTGGATAATAGACTTGGTCGTTTTCAGCCATCGTCTTTAATGCCTGACACGGCGCATACCGCTCACCATGTTGTTCAGCCCATTGGCTTAATTGAGCAACCACGGATTTGACCCCAATTTTATCAATATAACGCAGTGGACCACCCAAAAATGGTGGGAAGCCTATACCAAAAATTGCACCTATATCAGCATCTCTAGCATTACGCACTATCCCTTCTTCGATACAACGTGCTGCTTCATTTAACATCATATAAGTACAACGTTTACTAATTTCTTCTGATGTTAAGCTACCCGATGGTTTAATCGATAATAAGTGATAGATACTTTCATCGACTTGCTTTTGACCCGCTTTAATACCTTTAACTCTATTTGATAAAGTTTTAACTAGATTATCTTTTTGATATTGATAAAAACCTTTTTTGGCTTTTTTACCTAAACGCCCATCAGCAATTAATTTGTCAAAAGCCGGGGGGGCTGCAAATCGCTCACCTAAATCAGCTTGTAAAATCGGTCCTATTTTAGCACCAACATCAATACCAACCTCATCAAGTAATTGCATTGGCCCTACCGGAAAACCAAAGTTTACTAGCGCTTTATCAATTTTATCAATCGGTTCACCATCAAGTAATAAAATAGCCGCTTCATTCATATATGGCGCTAAAATACGGTTAACATAAAATCCTGCTTTATCTTTGACAACAATCGGAGTTTTACCTTGTTTTTTAGCAAAGGCGACTGTCGTTGAGATAGTTTCATCTGAAGTATTTGCATGAGGGATAATTTCTGCTAGCGGCATTTTATCTACCGGTGAGAAATAATGAAGTCCGATCACGTTTTCAGGACGTTTTGCCTGCTCTGCAATTTTACCGATAGGTAAACTGGAAGTATTACTAGCAAAAATAGTGCGCTTATGACAGTTTTGTTCAACTTCCGCGACCATGGTCTGCTTTAAAGCTAAATCTTCAAAGACAGCTTCAACAACAATATCTAAGGCTTTAAAACCGGTATATTCAACACTACCTGTGATCATTGCCAACTGCTTTTGCATCTCACTTTTCAGGATAAAGCGACGTTTTACTTTTTTATTAAGTAGTTGAAAACTGTATTTTAATGCTTGACCAATACCCTTGTGATTTATGTCTTTGACACGCACAGGCACATTGGCTTTAGTTGCAGTAACAAAAGCGATACCGCCGCCCATTAAACCACCACCTAGTACGCCCGCTTTAGTTATTTCCTCTGGCATAACATTAGCAACGCCCTGCTCTTTTTTCATTTCTGTGGTGGCAAAAAACAGTTGGCGTAATTGCGCGGATTCATCACTCATGACTAAATCTGCGAAATGCTCTGCTTCTAACTGATAACCATTTTCGGCAGAAAACTCAATACCGGTTCTTACACAGTCAATAATTTTTATAGGAGCAGGATAATTACCTTGCGTTTTGGCTAATACTGACTTTTCAGCTTGCTGATAAACAATATTACGTCCAACACTATTATTTTCAAGCAACTTATCAACAACACCTTGTTTGCGAGCATGGTGTTGTTTACCTCGTTGAGATAGGGTTATTGCTAGCTGTTCAGCAACGGTTAATAAAACACTGTTAGGCACAACATCATCAACTAAACCAGCTTTTAATGCTTGTTTTGCACGTAGCTGTTTACCCGTTAACATCATATCCAATGCTTTTTGGACCCCAACTAACTTAGGTAATCGTTGTGTGCCACCGCTACCTGGCAATAGGCCTAATTGCACTTCAGGTAAGCCAAGTGCTGTTTTAGCATTATCACTACAAACCCTAGCGGTACATGCCATAGCAAGCTCAAGACCACCGCCTAAACATGCACCATCAATAGCAGCAACAATAGGAATGCTTAACTGCTCAAGTTTTGAAAAAATACGTTGACCTTGTCGAGACAAAGCAACAACCTCTTCTCGAGTTTGGCATGCCTCTAACATATTAATATCAGCGCCAGCGACAAAAGTACCTGGTTTACCACTAGCCAGTACAATACCTGTGATGGAGGTATCCGCTTTAATATCAGCCAATACGACTTCTATCTGCTCGGTAAACTCAGCTTTCAAGGTATTAACATTTTCACCAACAACATCAATAACTAAAAAAGCAATGCCGTTATCTTGTTTTTGTAAGGTAAAAGCGCTAGTGGTTTTATTTGCATTATCTGCATTATCTACGTCTACGATTGCTTGTTCACCAACAACATCAACCTTGTTACTTTCTTCATTTGAATTAGTTGTTTCATTCATTAATCTGTCTCCACAATCATTGCTGCGCCTAATCCACCTGCCGCACAAGCGGTTGTCAAACCAACACCACCGCCTCGACGGTTTAATTCATTAAGGGTTTGAGTGATCAATCTTGCACCCGTGGCAGCAAATGGGTGGCCATAAGCAAGCGAGCCGCCCATGACATTAAATTTGTCCATATCAATCTCACCAATCGCTTTATCGCGGCCAAGCTGCTCTTTAGCAAATTTAGTACTGGCAAACATTTTCATATTTGCCAGCGCTTGAGCTGCAAAAGCTTCATGCATTTCAATTAAATCCAAGTCGGCTAAGTTCATACCTGCACGTTGCAACGCAATCGGTGTAGCATAACTAGGCCCCATTAACATATCCTGCCAAACATCAATAGCAGCAAAACCAAAGCTTCTTATGTAACCTAATGGTTGATAACCCAGTTCTTTAGCTCGTCCTTCACGCATTAGTAAAATTGCCGCGCCACCATCGGTTAACGGCGTACTTGTAGCAGCAGTAACTGAGCCATGTTTACGGTCAAAGACTGGTTTTAATTTTGCGTAACTTTCTAATACTGAATTCTCTCGAATACAGTTATCTTTATCAATAAAGTTTTTATAAGGCTCGGCATGAGCAGTCATCACTTCACCTGCTAATTTGCCTTCTTGCCAGCTTTGCGTTGCGAGGGTGTGAGACCTATGTGCTAAAGCATCTTGCTCATGGCGAGGGATTTGATATGTTTTAGCCATTTGCTCCGCTGTTTCGCCCATCGAAATACCTGTTGAGTATTCAGCTACAGCAGGTGAAACAGGCAATAAATCTTTAAAACCAAGACGACTTAATAACGAAAGTCGTTGTCCTAACGTTCTCGCTTTCGTTAAATCAACTAAGGTTCGAGCTAACTTTTTAGAGACACCAACCGGCGCAACTGATGAAGAGTCAGCACCACCAGCGATGCCGACATCGACGTGTCCCGCCATGATTGATTCAGCAACATTGACTGTTGACTGGAAGCTAGTCGCACATGCGCGTGAAACACTATAGGCATCGGTGGTGACATTCATGCCAGTACCCAAGACAATTTCACGTGCAATATTAGGTGCTTCTGGCATCTGTACAACTTGACCAAAAACTAGCTGATCAATAATAGCGGGATCAACATCATGTTTTTGCAATAATTCATTAACAACGATTTTGCCCAAGTCAACTGCTGGTACACCATGAAATGCCGTTGCCTGTTTAGCAAACGGTGTACGCAAGCCTGCAACGATAGCTACACGCTCACCGGTTGAGGTTGTTAGTTTTTTTATTGTCATCGATTACTCCACACACGCTGTTGTAATTTAATTTACATTGATTAAAACTCAAGAGGTCAGACCTCATGAAACTTAACTCGATTTTAACTAACTAAGAGAAAATTTCAATGATAACCTGAAAACAGAACAATTTTATTATCCCATTCTATAATTTATTGATTTTTAAAAGCGTTAAATTTTGTTACTTATCACTTGTTTTCTTTCACAAGAACCTTATATAAAATATTAGCTTAATATTTATATTAATTTTAAAGAGTTTAGTCATAGTTTGACGCTAAAGCGTGTTTTTTTACTTAACATCTTGCAAATAACTGCGATGACTATATATCACCTGACAATAAGAAAGTTAAAAAAGAATTTATCCGTATGGCAATTGAACATTTTTCTACCCTAAAACAACATCTCTCTTCACAAATTATTGGTCAAGAAGCTTTAGTTGAAAATTTACTTATTGCCTTATTAGCCAATGGTCACTTAATTGTTGAAGGCCCACCAGGTTTAGCTAAAACACGTGCAGTGAATGCCCTTGCGCAAGGGCTAGAAGCCGATTTTCACCGAATACAGTTTACACCTGATTTATTACCAGCCGATTTAACAGGAACCGATATTTATCGCCCAGAAGATGGCAGTTTCGTTTTTCAACCGGGTCCACTTTTTCAAAACCTAGTACTTGCCGATGAAATTAACCGTGCACCCGCTAAGGTTCAATCAGCTTTACTTGAAGCCATGGCTGAAGGACAAATCACCGTTGGTCGTAAAACTTATGATTTACCAGAGTTATTTCTTGTCATGGCAACACAAAATCCCATAGAACAAGAAGGTACTTATCCACTTCCTGAAGCACAATTAGACCGTTTTTTAATGCACATAGAAATTGGTTACCCTGATGCGCAAAGTGAACTTGATATATTAAAGCTTAATCGTGGTGAAGCAATTAGTTCAAATGCTAGTCATACAGAGCAAAGCTCTGAAAAAGTAAATAAATTGCGCGTATTAAGTCAAAGTGAAATCTTTTCTGCCCGTGAGCAGGTGCTTAATATTCATATGGCGCCGTCGTTAGAAAGTTACCTGGTTGATTTAATCATAGCAACACGGCAACCAGAAAAGTATGACGATAAATTAAAATCATGGCTTGCCTTTGGTGCTAGCCCTAGAGCAACCATTGCACTTGACAGATGTGCGCGTGCTAGAGCTTGGTTACATAACCGTGACTTTGTCAGCCCCGAAGACATTCAAGCTGTCTTTCATAATGTACTAAGACATAGAATTTTATTAAGTTATCAAGCTGAGGCCGAAGGCATTACCGCAAACCAAGTACTTGATCACATATTAACATTAGTAGCCGTCGCTTAATCAAGGTTACGGTAAATTAATACATTGAATTATCAAGTAGAGTAGCTTTATGTGGTTTAATCGTCAAAAACAAGCTTCTACGCATAAGCTGTCACAAGATTCCTGCCAATCTTTATTGGCCAGCTTATGCAGTAATGGCATTAAATTATCAATGCAAGAGCTTTTACAGTATCAAAGTAAGAGTCGCTTAATTGATCTTGCTGGTAAAAAGAATATTCAAGGTAAGCAAGCTGGGAATTATTTATCGCGCAGTAAAGGTCGGGGGATGGAGTTTGACGAAGTGCGTCACTACCAGACAGGGGATGATGTGCGTGCCATTGATTGGCGTGTGACTGCGCGTACAGGTAAAACGCATACCAAACTGTTTCGAGAAGAGATAGAAAGACCGGTGCTTGTTGCCACCGATTTGAGCCAAAATATGCATTTTGGTAGTAAACTACTGTTTAAATCGGTTCAAGGAGCGCATTTAGCCGCCCTTGTTGCTTGGCACGCCAAAAATCGCGGCGATCGCCTAGGCGGTTTGGTTTTTCGTGATCAAGAACACATTGAATTAAAGCCTCGAAGCCGTAAAGCCGGTGTATTGCATTATCTTCACGCCTTGACAACCTTAAACAATGCAATCGACAATGACTCTACTGCCAACACGAAAGCAGCGCATATTAACGAATCGATTGACATAAAAACTGACCACGATGAACAGGCCTTAAGCGAAAGTCATAAGCAACAAAGCCATAATAATAGTTTCAATTTTGAGCAACATTGTGCCCGCCTTCGTCATATTGCTAAACCTGGTTCGCTGGTTTATTTAATCACCGACGGCCGAGCACTGTTAGATGAACGCAGCAATCATCATGCACTTCGCCATTTGACTCAAATTAGCCAACACTGTGAATTAGTCGTTTGTTTAATTAGTGATCCACTAGAACACGCACTACCGACAAGTCATATGAAATTAACGGTAACGCTCACAGACGGAAACAAACGTCAACAATTAGCTTTAGGTGATAACAAAACCGCACAAGACTACCAGCAACAAGCAATAGTACAAGGGCAAAAACTACAACAGATGATACAAAAAACGGGTGCCCGAGTCACTCACTTTAGTGCTGGCTCAACCTTGGAACAACAATTAAAATATAGCGGGGCATCTTTATAATGACTATGAGCCCAGCTACTAACCCAATGGGTCAAATCAACCAATTACAGCTTCACGATATTCAATTACCAGAGCAAGTAAGTAATCTTCCTATGGCTCCAGGTTGGTGGATATTGATAAGCTTGATTATCATGACCTTGGTATTTTTATACAAAAAACATAAAAAAAATGAACGCTTAAACGCCAGTAAAAAACAAGCCTTACTTATGCTTGCAAGTAAAGATGATCTTAGTGCGACAGCATGCATTTCCTTATTAAAATGGGCTGCTATGCAGTATTTTTCTCGCTCGCAACTAGCCAAAATCTATGGTGATAGTTTGCAAGATTTTCTTGCTAAACAATTACCAGAGAAACAACAAGAAAAGTTCATACAATTAATAAAACCAGCGTTTGCCAGCCAATATCATGCTGACGATACACTAAACGACAAGGTTAACAAAGACTGCAAAGAGGCGACAAAACTCTGGCTAAATCAAGCCTTACCGATTAAAAAACCTCTTACATCGCAGACAAAAGTGGAGCAACCTTGATGATTAGTTTTGCTTGGCCTTGGCTATTGGCCCTAATACCATTGCCCATTTTTATGTATTTATTACCGGCAAAAAAACAAGTTCGCAAGCAAAGTGCATTGATAATGCCGACCTTGATGGATATGCCTGATACTCATCTGAATGAGCAACAAAAAGCTAAAATTCCCTTGATAGTTTTATCCAGTTGTTGGCTACTACTGATACTCGCATTGAGTCGCCCTCAATGGTTAGGAGAAGCTATTGATATTCCTAGTGAGGGTCGCGAAATGATGATTGCGGTTGATCTGTCCGGTAGTATGGAAATCGAAGATATGAGTATTAACGGTCGTACTGTCAATCGTTTACAAATGCTAAAAGTTGTACTTGGCGACTTCATTGAACGTCGAGTAAGTGATCGACTTGGCTTAATTTTATTTGCTGATGATGCTTACATGCAAACACCCATGACTTTTGACAGAAAAACGGTTAAACAAATGCTTGATGAAAGCGAATTGAATCTAGTCGGCCGAAAAACAGCTATTGGTGATGCTATCGCGCTTGCGGTAAAACGTTTTGATGCCAAAGAAGAATCAAACAAAGTTTTATTACTACTCACTGATGGTCAAAATACTGCCGGAAAAATATCTCCAGAGCAAGCATTAGAATTGGCGGTAGCAAAAGATATTACCATTTACACTATCGGTATAGGTGCTGATGTTATGTTGCAGCAATCACTGTGGGGCTCTCAACGAGTGAACCCATCAAGTGATTTGGATGAAAAAAGCTTAGAAAATATTGCTAGTAAAACCGGTGGTCAATACTTTCGTGCCAGAGACAGCCAAAGTATGAGTGAAATATATACGTTACTCGATCAATTAGAGCCAATTGAGCAAGAGCAACAACAAATGAGACCATTAACAGCTTTATATTACTGGCCACTAGCACTTTCAGCTCTGCTTTGTTTTTTTTATATAGTAAGCTTGCATTTCTCTTTTTTATTGCCAAACAAAATCAGCAAGCAAAAGATCTCAAGCAATAATACTTTAGGTGGTAATTAGTATGTCAGCACATCAAACAAACCTACTGACAGATTTAAGCACTATAGTTACCAGAGACTTATCTTTTAGTGGTTTTTTAACTAATTTTCATTTTATAAGGCCTTGGTGGCTACTGGCTTTCTTGGCATTATTTTTACTTTTATTTTTACTTAAGAAAATTCGCTATTACCAATCGCCTTGGCAGCACTTCCTGCCTGCTCATCTAGCGAGTACGTTATTAGAAAATGCACAAAGTGATTCGACGCAAGTTGTCACAAGATCAAATTCAGGATATTGGTTAAAACCTTTATTGATAGGTTGTTGCGTTATCATAGCTTTGGCTGGTCCTGCGTGGCAAAAATTGCCACAACCAGTATTTCAATTAGAACGTGGCGCAGTACTTATTATGGATATGTCATATTCGATGTACGCCACCGATGTTAAACCCAACCGTTTAACCCGTGCCCGTTATAAAGCAGTTGATTTACTCGGTAAAATTAATGAAGGTGACATCGGTTTAATTGCCTATGCCGGTGATGCTTTTATTATCAGCCCTTTAACTCAAGACGTAAAAAATATCGAGTTACTACTGCCATCACTTTCTCCAGACATAATGCCAGTTCCCGGAGCGAATGCACTAGCAGCACTACACTTAGCGGATAAAACCTTAAAAAATGCCGGTCATATCAGTGGTGATATTTATTGGTTTACCGACGATATTGATAATGAGGAAATGTCTGACGTTTATGCTTGGAGTGAACAAAATAATCATCAGGTCAATATTCTCGGCGTAGGCAGTGACAATGGTGCTCCAATAAAGCTCAGTAGCGGTAAGTTACTTAAGGATGATAAAGGCGCCATCATTATTCCAAGATTACCCGCCAAAAAGTTAGCTGCAATTACCAAACGAAGCAGTGGTGTTTATCGAACATTAAGCAATGATGATAGCGATATTCGTGCACTGACCTCTCATCTTTCGGCAGAGCTTGATGATAAATTTAACGAGAACAATCTGCAAGATGAACAGGTAATGCAAGGCGATAAATACCAGGAACAAGGCCCTTGGTTACTGTTAATTATCCTACCGTTAATGTTAAGTTATTTTAGAAGAGGAAGTGGTATTTTATCAATAGTATGGATATTACCACTGACGTTGATGATAACAGCCATGACGATAAGCTCTCCTGTCTATGCACAAACATCAGACATTGCAACAACAGACAAAAGTCAAGGAACAAATATAAGTACTGCCACTAAGTTATGGCGGGATCTATGGCAAACCTCAGATCAACAAGGGCAACAACACTTTCAACAAAAAGAATATCAAAAAGCTGCTGAGCAATTTGATGATAGTCAATGGCAAGGAAGTGCTCATTACAAGGCAGGAAATTATGAACAAGCGCTAGCAGCGTTTAAACAAAGTGACAGTGCACAATCTTTATATAATCAAGGTAATAGTCTTGCACAGCTGCAAAAAATTGATGAAGCCATCGATAGCTATAAACGTGCACTAGACAAAGATCCTAGTTTGACCGAAGCCAAAGATAACTTAGCAAAGCTTGAAGCACTCAAACAGCAACAGCAACAGCAACAGCAACAGCAACAGCAACAGCAACAGCAATCTCAAGATAATCAGCAAGATCAACAAAATAGTGAACAACAACAAAATTCAGATCAGCAACCGCAAGGTGATAAGCAGGAGAATAGGCAAGAACAAAATTCGCAGCAACAAGCTGATGATGGACAACAAGGTGAACAAGAGCAACAAGAGCAACAAGAGCAACAAGAGCAATCATCACAAGAACATCAAAGTGCTGAGCAACAAGATGAACAAAAACGCCAAGATGAAGACGCTAATCAAGCTAAGCAATCTGAGCAAGAGCAAGAAAGCGCTGAAGAAAAGTCTTTAGCACAAAAAGCGAGTGATAATAAAGCACAAGAAACACAGCAAAAACATAAACAATTACTAAACAAGGTAACTGACGACCCTTATTTATTATTGAGAAATAAAATGCGCCTTGAATATCAAAAACGCCGACATGATGGTGCGTCAGAAGGAGATAAGAAAAAGTGGTAAAGAATTATTCACTATACACAGTTAAAAAACTGTCATTTTCGCTGTTACAACAATTTTTAATATCGCTATTTTTACTTACCCTGCTATTGCTAGGTAAGCAGGCACATGCACTTTCAAGCGTCACTGCAACTATTGATAAAAATCCAGCCATGATGAATGAATCTATCTTGCTTACGGTAATAGCAGATGATGACGTGGCGCGAAATGCCTTAGATACGAGTAGTTTATTAACTGATTTCGTTGTCGGGCAAACGTCGGTTAGCTCACAAACAAGCATGATCAATTTTAAAACCAGCCGCACGACAAAATGGCAAGTAATTTTAATACCTCGTAAAGCAGGTAAATTTACCATACCACCGCTTATTGTTGAAAATCAACAAAGTGCTCCTATTGCGCTTACTGTCGTTGAGGCAAAATCAAGCGATACTGACATGCAGGCAGATATTTTCATCACCAGTGAACTGTCAAGTGAACAGGTGTATGTGCAACAATTATTAACCCTAACATTAAAGTTACACTATGCTGTCGAACTTAAAAGCGGTAATTTAACAGAGCCAGTGTTAACAGGGGCAAGTATTGAAAAAGCAGGTCAAGATAAACAATCGGAGTCAATAATTAACGGCAAACGTTATCGTGTTATTGAACAAACTTATGCAATAACTCCAGAGCAAAGCGGCGAGTTTACTCTACAAGCCCCCGTTTTTTCTGGCGAAATATTACAGCCATCACAAAGGCGCTCAAGCTTCTTAAGTTTTGCCCAAACCAAACCTGTTAGTATTCTAGGGAAAGAGTTAGCTATATCCGTGCTACCAATCCCAGAAAACTACCCTAAAGATGTTCAGTGGTTGCCAACGGACATATTGACCTTACATCAAGAGTGGCAGTCAACCGATGGCCAGTTCACCGTTGGAGAGCCGATTACTCGAACCATTACACTTACTGCAGCAGGTCTTTCAAAAGCGCAATTGCCTAAGCTTGATATGAAGAGCAGCCGTGGGCTAAAAGTCTACCCTGATCAAGCAGAATTAAACTCTACGATAAGTAATGGTAGATTGGTCAGCCAAAAAGTACAAAACTTTGCTCTAGTGCCAAGTACCTCGGGTGATTTTACCTTACCTGCCATGACGGTTACTTGGTTTAATACTGTGACCAATAAAATTGAAAATGCGACCTTACCCAGTCAAACAATCACAGTTCAACCAGGTGAAAGCCTTACCACAACCCTTAATGAAAACCCGGCGCCGATTGGACAAGTTCAACAAACCACGCCATTAGTCGCTGAAATAACCGACAAAACAGATAATACTGTTTATATTGCTCAAAATAATAACTTGCAATGGTTATTTTTAGCCCTATGGTTACTCACTACTTTTGCATGGCTTAGCCATATTCTTTATTTAAAAAGAATAAAAATACAAGCCAAAGTAATTAATAAAGGTCAGCTAAACTCAACGACTAACCACTACCTTGCCCTACTCGCAGCTTGTAAGAAAAATAATGCTGAACAAGCCTTACAATTAATATTACCTTGGCTTAAACAGCTTTTAGCAAATAGTCAGGCTAAAATAAAAATCCATAACATCGGGCAAGCACAAACGTTAATTAATGATCAAAACTTTGCTACGGCATTAAATGACCTACAACAACACTTGTATGGAAAAAGCGCTGTCGGCGGAGCACCATCATGGCAAGGTATGGCATTACTTAACGCTATTCAAGCCGTGCAAAAGCGACAAAATGAGCAAAAAAATAGCGTTGAGACCTTGGCGCTAAATCCTTAGTATTTCTCCAGCTCATAGGCGAGTAGATATTACTTGCTATACTTACTATACCAAGTGAACTTAAATAAGTTCGCTTGGTATTTCTTATTTCATCTAAATAATTTAAAAAATAACCTTATCTTGAAATAAAATTCACCCTGGCAAGGTCTCTAACCCTATGATGACAAAACAAGTTAGATACGAGGCGCTAGTTAAAGCGCTACACGGTGATTTATATCGCTACGCTTATTGGTTGTGTAACAACAAGCAAGTGGCCGAAGATTTAGTACAAGAAACCTTTCTTCGCGCTTGGCGTGCCCTTGACTCACTCAAAGATGAAAAGGCGGCAAAGTCATGGTTAATTACTATTTTACGACGTGAGAATGCTCGACGTTTTGAAAGAAAGCGTTTTGAAATGAGCGAATATGAAGAAGCAACTATCACTGATACTCAATCAATAACCACAGAGCAAAACATAGAAAACCACTGGCTAAGAGAAAAGATAGCTCAATTACCACCAGAGTATTCTGAGCCTCTAGTGTTACAAGTCTTAGGGGGGTTTAGCGGTGATGATATTGCAGAGATATTATCACTTAATAAAAATACCGTAATGACGCGGTTATTTAGAGCGAGAAATCAATTAAAAGAAGCACTTGCAGACGAGTCAGTTAACCGAGGTATATACAATGGATGATTTAAGCTTTAGACGTGCTATCTATACAGATCCCAAAACTCAAGATACTGATGTCCTAACAGCTATGCTTGCAGATGATAAAAAGAAACAGTTTAGCCAAGAAATAAACCAGCTAGATGAAAGCATTATGCAAGCACTAAACGTGCCTATCCCTGATGGTTTGTCTGACAAATTGATTTTGAGGCAATCATTGGCTAATCATCAAGCGAATAAGCGTAAGAGTCGCATCCATTTAGCACTAGCCGCTTCGCTCGCCATTATTGGCGGTTTACTGCTTAATTTTGTGCAATTTTCCAGCGCTTATAATAACCTTGGCGACTATGCACTCGCGCATGTCTATCATGAGCAAGGGCACTTTAACAACAACTCATCAACACAAATCAGCCTAAAAAATCTCAATGATAAGATGGCCACTTTTGACGGTAGCTTTAAAAGATCGCTAGGAAAGTTATTATTCGCTGACTATTGCCGATTTGATGGTATGAAGAGTCTACATTTAGTTTTTCAAGGAACAACAAGCCCTGTGACGGTTTTTATTGTTCCTAAAGATGAGCAGCTCAATTTTATCTCCAACTTTAACGATAACAAGCTATTTGGTAGCTCTATTGCCTTTAAGCATAGTAATATTATTGTTGTTGCGGATAAAAATGAATCCTTAAGTGAATGGAAAAGAAGTATTCAAGAGACAGTCTCTTTCTCAACTTAAACAGACTGCTAAATAACAACAATACTAATAAAAAAGCCCAGAAAATCTATATCTGGGCTTATTTATACATTGTATTATTTAACTGCTACTATAGTGTCTTTTCAAATAATTTATAAATACGACGATATTCATCTAACCATGAGCTCGGCTGAACAAAGCCGTGAGGCTCTACTGGATAAATAGCGGTTTCAAAATCTTGCTTTTCTAGCTCAATTAAACGCTGTACCAAACGAACTGTATCTTGAAAAAAAACATTATCATCAACCATTGGTGCATTGATAAGTAACGGTTTATTTAGCCCTTGTGCAAAGTAAATAGGAGAACTACGTTCGTAGGCTATTGCATCATCTTGTGGCGTATTTAAGATATTTGAAGTATAGCCATGATTGTAATAAGCCCAATCAGAGACTAAACGCAAGGCAGCCCCTGAAGCAAAGACTTCCGGCTCAGTAAATAGCGCCATTAATGTTAAGAACCCACCATATGAGCCGCCATAAGTGCCTATACGCTTGGCATCAACATTCGCATTTTCCACCAGCCAATTAACACCATCTAGCATGTCTTCCACTTCTGGTTTCCCCATGTGACGGTATATAGCCGTGCGCCAATCACGACCGTAGCCCGCTGAAGCGCGATAGTCCATATCAATGACGACATAGCCCTGCTGCACTAACATTGAATGAAACATGTATTCTCTAAAATACCCTGACCAACCTAAATGTGAATTTTGTAGGTAACCAGCACCATGACTGAACATGACAGCACGGTTTTTATCGGCTGTTTTATCAAAGTTCTCAGGTAGGTACACCTTTGAGTAAATTGGCTCTGCTTGCTTTGATGACGGGATAGCAACAATGGTTGGTGCACTCCAGGACATTGCCAAAAATTGCTCTGACACAGTGTGAGTAATACGCTTTGCTGTTGCGCCTTGTTCCAGATTTTGAATATATAACTCTGGTGGCATCGTAACCCTAGAGTGCTCAATTAACAATTTAGATTCATCAGGGCTTAATGCATAATTATTTTTACCGCCTAAATCTGTAATTGCGACCAAATTCTTGGCTAGATCTACCTGGTATATTTCATAGATACCGGGGTGTTTTTTATTGGCTTTAAAAATAAAGCGCTTGTTATCCTGTGTCAGTGTGACATCACTTACTTCAAATTTACCCGCGGTTAATTTTACTGGCTTACTGGTTAAACCTTTGACATATAGGTGTGAATACCCAGATTCTTCCGATAAATAATAAAGGCTTGCTTCATTATTATGACTTAACCAACCAAACTCATTAAAGCTCCAGTTGATCCAAGCATCGTCCTGCAATTTGTGTTGGGTGACTAGCTTATTTTCAACATAATCCACCGTAGTTAACCAACGGGTTTTGTTATCCCAAGCTTCAAGCATCAAAGCAACATGTTGACCATCTTGACTCCATTTAATTGGATTATACATACTAAGCACATGAATATTACGTGCTTTTTTCTCTGACTTATAGTGTTTACCTTCGCGTGCAAAATTCTCTTTTTTAACACTGGCCAATACATCATCATCAAAACCAGGTAAGCTCTGATAACTTAATGCTTGTTTACTGCCAGTGTTAAGGTCTAGCGCAAAAAGTTGTTCGTTATATTGTCTATTATTAGCAACTCTTGCGCGTACTTTTTCTGCCGCAATATCACCACTTTTAGTAATATAGTTGGGCATAATATCGGTTTTGTCTCGGCTCGATTTAGCTGAAGCTATACTGACTAACATTTTATCACCAGCAGGAGATAGGCTGGCGTGCACCACTGTATTGCCTTCACCAAAATAAAATTTAGCATCATTGGCATGAGGGTTTTTCGCCAGTAAATTTTCTTTTTGACTTTGCTTCAATTTGTTATTTTGATGTTGTAAAGCAATATAATCAATAAGCTTATGCTGCTCTTTAGCCAAATAACTTGTCGGCTCTTTAACACCAGCAGGTTTATTGGTCATTTGTAAATTAACCAACTCTCTAATTTGACCTGTTTCGATGTTATGCGCATAAAAAATATTTGCGCTGCGATAGGCTACCTCGCCATTAGTTAAAAACATGGCATTGTATTCATGATCTGAAGTAAAAGTTAATTGCTTTACTTTTTTCGAGCGTAGTTCTTTAATAAAAACATCACCATTAAAACTGTAAACTTCCTGGGTACGTGTTTGATTTAATACCGCATTACGATCGGCCACTCGGTGCTTTTCAGATAGCTTAATTTGGCTTACTTGTTGTTGTTTTGATAGCTCAACAACAAATAGGTCTCGTAGTGGGTTACCTATTTGTTTTTGTTGATAATAAACGGTATTGCTATCATCGCCCCAATACCAAGACTCTGGCGCTCGACCAAACCAGTCTGGATCGGCCATAATTTGCTCTAGGGTAATAATATTAGTTGACTGCTGATTAGTCGCGACAGCCGATTTAACGTTGGCAGGGACTGTATTTTGTGACTGTTCATTTAGCTGAGTATTACTGCAGGCGACTAAAGAAAGTGTCAGTGCAGCACTAAATAGTTGTATTTTCATAGGTAAAAAATCTATTGTTATTTAAAAAGTTATAAAGTTAGCAAACATCAAAAAATAATCAGTAACTTTCGAGAAAGTTAAAAATTATTACAACATCGTAATAGAAAAAATAAAGCTTGTGTTAAATAAAACGACCAATACCGCTTTATCTGCGGTAAAAACTCGGTAGAATTATCGTTTATTTATCCTAACATTATCGGACACTAAATTATGCACTGCCCCTGTGGCTCTAAATTAGCCTTTAATGACTGTTGCCAAGGTTTTATTACCCAAGAAAAGCGTCCTAGCACTGCTGAGCAATTAATGCGTTCAAGGTTTAGTGCTTATGCAACTAAAAATGCCCAGTATATATATGACACTTATGGTGAATTACAGCGAAAAAATCATACGCTAACAGCAATAAAGTCATGGGCTGAACAGTGCTTTTGGTTAGCGCTTGAAGTACATGAAAGCAAGCAAAACATGGTTGATTTCTCTGCCTATTATGTACTCGACGATACGTTATGTGAATTAAGGGAAAGATCAAATTTTGCCTTGGAACAAAAGCAATGGCGTTATCTTGATGGCGATATTATAGTGAACACTGAGCTAGCAAAGGTTAAACGTAATGAGGTCTGCCCTTGTAATAATTACCCTACAGCATGGTCAGCTAAAAAAGGAAAAAAATTTAAACACTGTTGTGCGAAAGGTTGATAACAACGCATTTGACACTATTTAGCGGTAATTTATAACTAATTTGACAGAAATTAGTTTATTAACGGTGCTTGTACAAGAGATTGCTGAACGCCTTGCAACCACTTTTTCGCATTAAAAATTAGGGGTTTATTGATAGGGTCATTCAACAACTTATCAAAAGTCTCTTCAGTTACAGACTGTTGCTTTTCAGCCATAACTGCATTTTTATATTTTAATTGGCAACAAAGACTGGTATTTTGCAAGACATTCGTAGGTAGATGGTTTTTATCATCTCGAAATGATAACGCTTTGGGCACAAGCGCATTGACTAAGTGAATATGTGCAAGATCATTATCAACAATGCTCTTTACCTGATTAAATTGATTTATATCGCTTAACGATTCAAGGCATAAAGGTGCTTGGTTAGGTAAATTCAATTCTTTTCTTAATGCCTTATTTGACTGAAGTGTCGCTTCTGGTTTAGCTGGTCTTGGTAAAACAAATTGACTCTGTTCACGAACATCTTCTGCGAGCATTGCTAACATTAAAGAGAAATCTGCGCGACGTGCCTGCACCACGCTATCATTTAGACATTCACCAAGTTGTAACTCATGCAGCAAAATACCAGCCGATGACTCATTAGCGCTGACATTGTTACTGATATCAGTCGTCACATTTTCACTATTTAATGTCAATGGGCTTTGCTCTATTGCCAATGTTTTCTTCTCTTACTTATCAACTCTTGATAAGTAAGATATCGGCTAGCTGTCAAAAACATTGAGCGAAAGTTGTTATATTTTTTCAGATTAAAATAATTAGTTAATTTTACTTGGCCAAGAAAGCGTAAATGATGCGCCCCCTAAGTCACTATCGCCGACAGATGCATGTCCTTGATGCCATTCCATTATACGAGCAACAATGGCTAAGCCTAAGCCAAAACCGCCGGTTTCTTTGTTTCTTGACTGGTCTCCCCGAGAAAAGGCGTCAAAGATAACTTGCTTAAATTCATCAGATACGCCGTCACCATTATCTTCAACACGCACCTGACATTGTTCATCAACTATAGACAGTGTCACTCTAACTTTGTCATTACCATACTTTATCGCATTACTAATAAAGTTATTTACTGCTCTATCGATGAAGTGACCATCACAAAAAACCAAGGTGTCAGACATATTATTTACCAACTCGATTGAACTAACAAATTGATCATGACTGGCAATTTGTACTTTCACTAATTCATTCAAATCAGTTCTAGCAAAATGAAGTTCGGGTTTGTCGTTTTCAAAAGCGGCATAAATAAGCATTTCATTTATTAACTCTTCTAGCTCACAGACATCATTGCTAATTTGCAGTTGATATTTGCTTCTTTTGTTATCATCTTTGATGGAATCAAGCATCTGTAAAGCAAACTTAGTGCGAGCAAGTGGTGTACGCAGCTCATGAGAGACGGCACTGCTAAGCTCTTTATGCGCTTCAATTAAGCGTTTAATCCGTGATGCCATCATATTAAAAGAAGTGATCATTGGCGCAATCATGGTCGATTTCGCCTCGGGCGCCTTACTATCAAAATTACCTTGACCAAACTCCTTGGTTGCTTTTTTCAAGTGTTCTAAATCGCGTGACATTGGCCATAACCAAATAAATATAATCACACCAAACGTGGCAAGAATCATCACGCGATAAGTTGATTTAACCCTTGGTCTTGTCGGCATTTTTACCGAATCAAGACTTATGGCGGTATCGGTATTTTCCAATGTATAATGAATAACTACTTGATCATTGAGATAATAGATATGAGCTCCAGCATGGCTGAGCGTATCATGGTCAGCATAATCAACCGATTCGATTTCAGATAATGACTTTAACGATAAAGGTAATTGCCAACGCTTTGCTGCCCCTGCAATTATCTCGTCCCATTCATCTCTTGGGTGCTTTAATAAGTAATCTCCGGTAGCCATCATCAGTGTTTTATAACCGGTATATGACTCAATATCCTGCTCCAGGTATGAAGTCCAAACTTCATCTAAAGCCCATGAAAAAATAATAAAAGTGGAAATAATAAAGAAATATAAATTAAAAAATGTACGACCTAATTTCATCACAGCGCCTTAGAAAAATAATGATGGCCAAGTTAGCAAAAAGGCTTTGCACTACAAGAACAAGTGGACAAAGCCTTTAATAATCACTTAACAAGTGGTTAGCATGTAATAGTGTATTGAATTAGTTCCAAGCATCTGGGACAAATAAGTAACCCTGCCCCCAAATAGTTTTTATCCTAAACGGTGTTTCAGTGTTATCTTGCAATTTCTTACGTAAACGAGAAATACGTACATCAACACTCCTGTCTAAACCATCATATTCACGACCAATTACCGCTTTGTAGATATAATCTCGGTTCTGAACTTCACCGGGTTTACTTGCTAATAACCATAATAAATCAAATTCTTGGCTGGTTAAGTCAATAATTTCCTTTTGCAAGGTTACTTTGCGTGAGGCTCTATTAATATATAAACTACCGCAAGTAATTTCACCTTTCTCATCACTTTGATTAGGTAAATCACCACGACGCAATAGTGCATTAACTCTTGCTAACAACACACGCGGTTCAACCGGTTTAATGACATAATCATCGGCACCAATTTCTAAACCAAGCACTTGATCGAAATCAGTACTTTTTGCGGTTAGCATTAATACTGGACCATTAAAATCAGGTCGTAAATCACGACACACACCAAAACCATCTTTACCGGGCAACATCACGTCTAAAATAATAAGATCTGGAGAAAAAAGTTTTACGCGTTTCGCTACGGTATCACCTCGAAATTCTTGTTTAACGTGAAAGCCTTCGCTGGTTAGAAAGTCTGTGACTAAGTCCGATAATTGGCGGTCATCTTCAACCAATAATATTTTTTTTACGCTTGAATGACTATCTGGCATATTCATTTCCTTATATAACACGTTATTTAGCTTTAATAATAAATAACTGAATTAATAACTGTCATAACAGCTTGCTATGGTGTTGTACTCATTGATAGTTAGCTTAAACAAGTTATTAGGCTTAAACAATAGGTGCTACCAGTTGTTACGATTAAATTACATTTTATAACAGAGAAGCCAAAATAACACTTGCGAGAATCAATATAAACACGCAAGATCCTTATATGAAATCATCAAACATAGCCAAATAAGCCAACAATATCTGACTTTTAAACTAAGTCAGCAACATACATCTTCAAGAAGTTTGGCTATAATACATAGCAAAATTGTTTACTAATAGTCTGCAGGAACCCTATGAAAATTATCTCTTTTAATATTAATGGCCTTCGCGCTCGCCTTCATCAATTACAAGCTATCATTGATAAGCACCAGCCAGATATCATTGGCTTACAAGAAATTAAAGTACACGATGAAGCATTTCCGTTAGAAGCTTTAGAAGCTATGGGTTATCACGTCTATTTTCATGGGCAAAAAGCACACTATGGTGTTGCTATGTTATGCAAAAAAGAAGCGGAGATTGTTCAACGTGGCTTTCCAACGGATGATGATGAAGCCCAACGAAGAATGATCATGGTAACCACAACCAACAATCAAGGAGAAAAACTTACCGTACTAAATGGTTATTTTCCGCAAGGTGAGAACATTAATCATGAAACTAAGTACCCGTATAAACGCCAATTCTATAAAGATTTAATGTATTACCTCAATGAAAACCACACCAATAGTGAAAATATTATTGTTATGGGTGACATTAATATTTCACCATTGGATCTTGATATTGGCATTGGCGAGGTTAATCGTAAACGTTGGCTGAAAACTGGGAAGTGTTCATTCCAAGAAGAAGAACGTCAATGGTTAAAGACGCTGATGGATTGGGGCTTTGTCGATACTTTCCGCCTACTTCATCCTGAAAAGACCGAGTGTTATTCTTGGTTTGATTATCGCTCACGCGGTTTTGATGATAATCGTGGACTACGAATTGATGTAGTGTTGGCAACCCCTAAACAGGCTGAGCTATGTATTGAAGCTGACATTGATTATGAGTTGCGCGGTATTGAAAAGCCTTCAGATCATGCGCCTATTTGGTCAACCTTCTCTTAAGGTTAAGGTAGATGAACAGCAAGAATGTTGCACAATACCGCTGCCCTCTTTGTCAACTTGACTTAGTACTTGAGGGCAAGAGCTATCGTTGCGCGAACAACCATAGTTTTGATCAAGCTAAACAAGGCTACGTAAATTTACTCCCTGTTCAGTTTAAACATTCAAAGCAGCCTGGTGATAATAAAACCATGGTACAATCAAGGCGAGCATTTCTAGATAAAGGCTATTATCAACCATTAACTGACAACATGCTGGCATTGTATAAAAAGTATGGCGATAACAGTACTGATGTCTTTGACGCAGGTTGTGGCGAAGGTTTTTATACTCATCAACACAAAACGCAATTAAATAAGGTTTATGGTGTAGATATAGCCAAAGAAACCATAAAAATTGCTGCTAAGCGATATAAAAACTGTTTTTTTAGTGTGGCAACCTTGTCAGATTTACCCTTTAATGATGAAAAGTTTGGCTGGTTATATAGTGTTTATGCACCCATTTTAGAAAATGAATTCACCCGCGTTTTACAAAAGCACGGTTATTTATTGACGGTAACCCCCGCAGATAATCATTTAATAGAACTAAAGTCACTAATTTATCGTCAAGCCAAAAAGCATGATACTTCAAAGCAAGTAATTGAGAAACTTACTTTAATTGAAGAGCAACGTTTAAGTTATAATATGCATTTTGCTGATAGTGAAGACATAATAAATTTATTAGCTATGACTCCCTTTGCTTTTAAAGCAAGTAAAGAAATAGTGGCTCATTTAAAACAATTAACGTATTTCGACTGCCAAGCTGATTTTGTGCTGCGTGTATATCAAAAAAACAGTTAGCTAGTACACTGGAGCGCCGTTAACTAGGGTAACGGCTTATTTTATTTCAGCTGTTTTGAGCTATCGAAGGTAATTTGAAGTAGTCTAGCCAAGTCAATGTAACGAGGCTTATAGATTGCGAGCTTTGCAATCGCTTTGTCACACTTATTGCCTTGGTAACCGTGAGCTAAGTTTTGCTCTTGCCCGCGTTGTTTTATTTTGTCTAAACCACTGTGATACCAAGACGCTAAGGATGCCGGTAAAAGTTTATCTGCCTTAACGCCAGAGTATACCAAGACTTGAATGGGCATACTCAATAAAAACAGTCCGAATACAAGTGCTTGTGGCAATGCATTAAGTGCCTTGTTGATTGAACCTTGCCCAAATGGATAACCTGACGCTATGTAAATCTGCATAACAAAAGTAAAAAGTGCTAATGCGGGAAAATAGCGACAGATAAATCTAGCGGTTTGCACTGCTTTATAGTCACTAAAGTAGCGCATTAACTCAGGCTTTTCCGGCCATAATGATAGGTATTTTTGGCCCAATTTAATGAGCTGTACAACGGATAAGTTCATAATACTACTATAGCAGCTCCTTTAAATAATCAACAGTTACAAATGTAACCGTAAGTTTAATGTCAATTATAATCAGTAAAATAACAAAATAAGTAGCGGTAATTACACTTCATCAATCTTTTTATTATTTACAAGCGCTATAATAATTTTATCACTATTTCCTTTTATTAGTAAAAGACAATACTATGGCGCCAAATAGCTCAAATAAGCAATCTAGCTCTCAAGATGAGGCTATTTTAGTTATCAACTGTGGGAGTTCTTCAGTAAAGTTTTCATTAATCCAACCCAATAGTGGAGAAGAAATACTATCAGGTCTTGCTGAATGCTTGCTAACTACCAATGCTACTTTAACAGTTAAAAAGCAGGGTATTAACACTTCTTATAAATTAGTGACCCCATTTAATCATCAAGTAGCCTTAGCCATGCTTGTTGACAAACTGCAACATCTCAAGCTAACAAAAAACATCTTTGCCATAGGTCACAGAGTTGTCCATGGCGGCGAGCAATATTCACAACCTACCTTAATAACCAAAGAGGTTGAGCTCGAAATAGCGCAATTAACAGCATTAGCGCCACTTCATAACCCTGCAAACTTAGTGGGCATAAAGGCCTGTCAAAAAGCCTTCTCTCAATTACCTCAAGTCGCGATATTCGATACAGCATTTCATCAAACCATGCCAAAAAAAGCATATATTTATGGTTTGCCTTATGCATTATACAAAGACCATGGCATAAGGCGATATGGTTTTCATGGCACTAGCCATTACTTTGTTGCAAAACAGGCCGCAAAGCGGCTGAATAAACCGCTTAAACAATGTAATTTTATCAGTGCACATTTAGGTAATGGTTGCAGTGTCACTGTGCTAAAAAATGGCCAAAGTGTCGATACTAGCCTTGGCATGACACCTGTTGAAGGTGTCATGATGGGTACGCGCAGTGGTGATCTTGATGCTGGTATTATTTTCCACCTAGTTGAACATTTGGGTTATTCCATCGCTGATGTAGATAAATTAGTAAATGAGCAAAGTGGTTTACTTGGTGTGTCGCAATTAAGCAATGACTGTCGAACGTTAGAATCAGCCATGCGAGAAAAAAATAACGCTCAAGCTAAGCTTGCGCTGACTGTATTTTGTTATCGAATCGCTAAGAGCATTGCCTCCTATAGCGCAAGTCTAACGTCTCTAGATGGCCTTATCTTTACTGGCGGTATAGGTGAGAATTCTGCCTGGGTACGCGGGCAAATTATAGCGCAATTAAGTTTATTAAACTTTTCATTAGATAGTGAAAACAATAACGCAACACGTTTTGGTGCCTCAGGAAATATCGCAACGAAAAACTCTCGACCCTGTTGGGTTATACCCACAAATGAAGAGTGGGTTATCGCTGAGCAATCATATCAGTTATTAACCAATAATAACGCTTAAAAACATAGGATTAAATTTATGCCACACAGAATAATGTTGGTCCCAGTAAGCTCAGGTGTTGGTTTAACAAGCATTGCTTTAGGCCTATTACATGCTTGTCAGCAAAAAGGGATAAGAGTTGGTCATTTCAAGCCAATTAGTCAGCCTTCTAGAAATACCCTCGCTAAAAAAAGTAACACAGTTGCCGCAGTTAGCTTATCGCAAAATAGCAATAGTGTCTCGCTAAGTTACGTGGAAGAGAAAATGGGGGATGGCTCTGGTGATGTTGTTCTAGAAGAGATAGTTGCTAATTTCGATGAATTTAAAAGCGCATATGACGTTGTCATTATTGAAGGTTTGGTACCGACATCAAGACAACCCTATGCCGGCCGGATTAATCGAGATGTTGCCCAAGCGCTCGGCGCTGATATCGTGCTTGTTGCCAGCCCTGGTAATGACAGTGCCGAAGAATTTGAAGATCGTTTAGAAGTTAGTGCTGACACATATGGTGGCATTAATCATAAACATCTCATTGGTTGTATCCTCAATAAACTCAATAGCCCAGATCAAGACGAATATGGTTTATTACCTAAAGAAGAAGAGATTAAAAATAATTTTGACCTAAACCAATGGTTAGACTTAAGTATTTTTCAAGATAGAAACTTTGATTTACTCGGGGCTGTTATGTGGGAGTTAGATCTGATAGCTCCTCGCGTTAGTGATATTGCCAATTACCTTGATGCTAACGTTATAAATATTGGTGATATGGAGCATCGTCGCTTTAGAAGTGTTGCCTTTTGTGCTCGAACCGTTTCAAACCTTGTCAGCTACCTTATACCAGGACGCCTTATTGTTACCCCTGGCGACAGAACTGATATTATTATTGCCACCTGCCTATCCGCATTAAATGGCACCAAATTAGGTGGGCTTGTCTTGACTAACGGTTTTGAGCCATCTGAACAAGTTTGGAATTTATGTAAACAAGCATTAGACGCTGGTTTACCGGTATTATCGGTGCCATGGGATACTTGGCAAACTTCTCGCCATATTATGAACTTTCATCCTGAAATTCCACAAGATGATATCCAGCGTCACAATAAAGTTAAGCAACATGTTGCAGATAAACTCTCCAATGACTGGCTTGACAGCTTAACCCAAAAAAATATTAGCGATAATTTATTATCCCCTCCCGCATTTAGACATAAACTCACCGAGCTTTCTCGTCAAGCCAATAAACGCATCGTTTTACCTGAAGGGACCGATATACGCACTATAAAAGCGGCCACAATCTGCTGTGAACGTAATATTGCTCGCTGCCAACTTATAGGAAACAAAGATGAAATATTTCAAATTGCACAACATCAAGGTATAAACCTTCCTGATAATTTATTAATCACGGAGCCAGAATCAATCAGGGGTAACTACATTGAGCCAATGCTTGCATTAAGAAAAACTAAAGGTTTAACCAAGGTTGTTGCCCAAGAGCACTTAATGGACAATGTTGTATTAGCGACTATGATGCTGCAACTTGGTGAAGTTGATGGCTTAGTTTCCGGCGCGGTCAATACAACCGCTAATACAATTAGACCGGCATTACAATTGATCAAAACTGCCCCGGGAAGTTCATTAGTTTCATCAGTATTTTTCATGTTGTTACCAGAACAAGTGCTTGTCTATGGTGATTGTGCAATTAATCCTGAGCCCAATGCGGAGCAACTGGCCGATATTGCGATTCAATCTGCCGACTCAGCTAAAGCTTTTGATATTGAACCTAGAGTCGCCATGATCAGTTACAGCACTGGCCGTTCAGGTCATGGCGCAGATGTTGATAAAGTAGCCCGAGCAACCAAGATCGCGAAAACTAAACGACCAGATTTAGTTATTGATGGTCCATTACAATATGACGCTGCGATAATGGAAAGTGTCGCTAGGAAAAAAGCACCAAACAGTCCTGTAGCCGGTAAAGCTACCGTGTTTATTTTCCCCGATTTAAATACAGGGAATACCACATATAAAGCAGTTCAGCGCTCCGCTGATTTGCTTAGTATTGGCCCTATGTTGCAGGGAATGAATAAGCCAGTTAACGACCTCTCTAGAGGAGCATTAGTAGACGATATTGTTTATACCATCGCTTTAACGGCAATTCAGGCTTCACAATAATAATTAAAAATATTTTGGTAAAAGTAACTGTGCTTATATCAGTCTTAAGCGATATAAATCACCTTAAAAACTTATCTTTATCAAATAATCCATTCAAAAGCTTTATTTTTAACTATTTTCTAAATTAATAACACTCAAAGACAACTAGCTAAAAAACATACATAATATTTTTATTATAAATTTCAATAACAAATATAGCTACCCCCTAATTACACACAATTATATCCACAGGTTTTGTGGATATAAAAGCTAAAGAAAACTTATGGCGTATTCAAGTCAACAAGCAATTAATCTATACTTAATATTGCCTTAACTTCAGGTTTACTCTATGAAGCTAATTTTAATGTACTAGAAGGATCTTTACGATCATGATTAGCTTATCTTTTCACTAGTAATTATCAACTAATGCTATAGTTATCGTTAAAGATAAATTAACTTAGGGTTTCAATGTCAAGCTTAACACTCAGATATATAAAAGAGGATTTTGCCATTCATCGTTTATCACAAAACGCGCAAATTCCTGCAGAAGTTTTTTCAGCCAATATATTTTTCATTGCCAAAACTTTTGATGAAGTATCAATCGTTTTGCCACAAAATATCGACATAGTCAGTGATAAGGTTGAATTAGATTGGCAAGCACTAGAAGTCATAGGGCCATTAGATTTTACCATGACAGGTGTTTTATCTAGCATATCTTCAGTGTTAGCTAATGAAAAAATCAGTATTTTTGCTATTTCAACATTCGATACAGATTATATATTAGTTAAAAAAGCTTTTATCTCAACGGCAATTGATGCACTACGTACTAATCAATATCTGGTAATATAAACTAAAACACATCATTATATTTAAACAGGAAGACTATGATCACTCTCTATGGTATTAATAATTGCGACACAGTAAAAAAAGCACTTAAATGGTTAGTTGCACATGATATCGAACATCAATTTTATGATTTTAAAAAACAAGAATTAACACCTGAACTACTGCAGCAATTTGTTGATAAAAGTGATTGGTCGCTATTATTAAATAAGCGAAGTACTAGCTTTCGTAACCTCCCTGATGAGATCAAGAATAATTTAACTGATGAGGTAATTTTTAATGCCGTTTTAGCGCAGCCTACCCTGCTTAAAAGACCGTTATTGTCTATTAATAATGAGATACAGTTAGGTTTTAAAGCCGAGCAATATCAAAGTCTTTTCTCTTAATAATTATCATAAAATTAAGGTACCCCTTGTGAGCCAAACCGAACAACAACACGAAAGTGAGGTAATTTCACTTGCCAAAGCGCTAATTAGTAGAATGTCTGTAACGCCAGAAGATGCTGGCTGTCAAAAGCTCATCGGCGAGCGATTAGCCAAGCTTGGTTTTAGCAATGAAACGATGGTTTTCGCTGATACCACTAATTTATGGTCACGACGTGACAGTGAAAACGATAATATCAACAGTGATATCGTCTTTTGTTTCGCTGGCCATACTGATGTTGTGCCCGCAGGAGACCTAACGCTTTGGAAAACGCCTCCGTTTGAACCTACCATCATTAATGGCATGTTATATGGTCGAGGCGCCGCAGATATGAAAGGTAGTTTAGCAGCAATGATAGTTGCTACCGAAAAATTTGTTAAAGCGCATCCTGATCATCAAGGTGCAATTACTTATCTGATCACTAGTGATGAAGAAGGCCCATTTATTAATGGAACCACTAAAGTGATTGATACCCTTGAAGCACGCAACGAGAAAATTACCTATTGTATTGTCGGTGAGCCATCAAGTTCATATGCTGTTGGTGATGTTGTCAAAAATGGTCGACGAGGCTCAATATCAGCTGAGGTTATTATCAAAGGAAAACAAGGTCATGTTGCTTACCCTGAGCATGTCAAAAACCCAATTCATATGGCGATGCCTGCCTTAACAGAGTTAAGTCAATTTCAGTGGGATCAGGGCAATGATTACTTTCCGGCGACAAGTTTTCAACTGTCAAATATTCACAGTGGCACAGGTGCCACCAATGTGGTTCCCGCTGATATTACTGCATTATTTAATCTACGTTATAGTACTGAATTGACTGATGAGATAATTGTTAAGCAAGTAGAGTCTATTCTTGATAAACATCAACTTAACTATGACATTCGTTGGACCTTCAATGGTAAACCTTTTATCACTGAGCATGTTGACTCTGAACATGGTTTTTTAAATGCAGTTAGCAAAGCAATATATTCAGTAACAAATAAAGAGACACAGCTTTCAACGTCAGGTGGCACCTCAGATGGTCGTTTTATCGCACCAACAGGCGCACAAGTTATTGAACTAGGTCCTTGTAATGCAACGATCCACCAAGTTAATGAGTCAGTTTCTTGTCATGATTTAGAAAAACTGGTTGATATTTATTATCACTGTTTAGTTAATGTGCTCTGCGCGAACAAACAATAACTTTGCAATAACATGGATTCTCTAATGAAAATCGCTAAATCTATAAACATCAATGAAGTACTTGGTAAAAGTGAGCAACACCTTCATTTTTTAGCGCCTAATATTGCCATTCATGTAGAAATGCAATCTGCTTTTATCGCCTTAGTCAATGCTGCAAAAGCAGCGGCAATTGACCTAAAAATTGCTAGCGGCTTTCGTTCTTTTGAACGACAACTGCTATTATGGAACAATAAGTTTTCAGGTAAAACAGCGATCAAAGATATCCATGGAAAAATAATTGCACCTGAAAAGCTATCGCCCGAACAGTTAATGTATAGTATCTTACTTTTTTCTGCTTTACCTGGCGCTAGTAGGCATCATTGGGGCTGTGATATCGATGTCTATGCACCTAATTTGCTCGCTAAGGGCTATCAACTTAAACTTGAGCCTTGGGAATATGGTCAAGATGGCCCACTTGCCAAGTTATCTGCTTGGTTAAATGAAAATGCAGGTCAATATGGTTTTTTTTCCCCTTATGCCAGTTATCAAGGAGGGGTGGCACATGAGCCTTGGCATTTATCTTATCTTCCTTTAGCAGAAAAATACCAACAAGCGTTCAATATCCAAACGCTAGCAGAGACATTGCAACAGAGCAAAATTCTGGGTAAAGCAGTTATTTTAGCTAATTTACCGGACATTGCAGAAAATTATATTAACAATATTAGCGCTGCTCCGAGCAATATTATAACGAATAACGCATCGAGTAATT
Source organism: Colwelliaceae bacterium MEBiC 14330 (assembly GCA_040779365.1). Taxonomy (GTDB): domain Bacteria; phylum Pseudomonadota; class Gammaproteobacteria; order Enterobacterales; family Alteromonadaceae; genus Colwellia. The sequence goes on along the minus strand of JBFONR010000015.1, from coordinate 51,633 downwards.
GATAATTTAACTTACTGAAAAAATGAAATTAATGCGAGGCATATGTGAATAATTGGCTAGTTTTCTTAATGATAGTGATACCAATCATTATTATTATTGGTAATTTTAGTACCTTTCAAAAAAGCTCAAAACAAAAAATGCGCGAAAAAAGTTTAAATGATCTACAAGAAACTTTGCCTAGAACAAACAAGCACACGCATAAAATGGATACAATTAATAAACAAAATAGCAGTAAAAAACTTTAGTTTAATTAACGTATAAGCAAAAAAACTCCGCGCTGCGGAGTTTTTTTGTGTTAAAAATTAAGCCTGATGTAACTAAAAGATATCTCTAAAAGAGAGCCCTTGTTCAATCACTGGAAAAATACGTTCAAGTGTTTCTAACGGCAGTGGCTCTCCTGCAGCATTATATATAGTAACCGTTGTCTGTTGATTTAATTCATCGACTGGCGCTAAAACAAATTGATAATGAGCATCATTAACATCAATAACAGGTACCTCATCTCCCCAAATTTTATCCCAAACGCTAGTATCTGGTTGCACGAAGTCAACATAATAAATCTTTTTGTCTTCATTTAGATCTGTGATAGTAAAACCGTGCTTTTCAAAGAAGATAGGCATATTGCCCCATAAGTCATCTATACCCATTTCTACAACATAGGCATCTTCGGCTTCAATATTTTTAGCAAGTGTGACTAATTTTTGATTAGCTCTTGCGAGACGATCTTCTCGCTGTTGGATTCGATAATTATAATCTACAGCAGCTATGAGCTCATTAAGCATGGCTTTTTCAGCGCGTTGTTTATCTATGGGGTCCATGATGTTATTGCCGCCACGTTCGTCCGTTTCTAAAAAGTCTACTAAGGAAACACGTAACGAGACACTACGCCCATGGGATTTTGCTAATAATTGATAACGAAATCGCATACTTTTAGCGTATTGAATATCCTTTAAAATCCAGCCTGAATCTACTTCATTGTGATACCAGCCTGATTCAATAATAGCTGTTTTAATACCATCACGTTTAATACTCGTTTCTTTTAGGCTTACCGCGCCTTCAATAACTTTGCCTAAAGTGACTTCGGTAGCTTCTTCTACATAATTAAAAGAGATGCCATCTTGTGTTAATTTATCTTTAACAACCTTTTCAATAAAAGTCAGTAAATCTTTATCTTCAAGTACTTTATCAAACCAGACAATGGCAATACCTGACTCTTCAACAACGCGTGACGAAGCGGCAACAGGCATCACTAGCGATGGCGCCCTAATATCCATATTCTCACCCACAGGGCCTTGATGATTAATTTTATCGGTAACAAAAAAATCATTTGCTTGCTTTGGTTTACTTAAATTATCAGGAATTATCAATTCATCTGCTTCGGGTTGATTCTGATAATCAAAACTCCCCTGTGCTTGTTTATTATTTACAGATCCACAAGCTGCTAGTGATAAGGCTAACAGTGAACAATAAAAGACTCTACAACTCATTAAAACTCCTGTGGCTTTGGCTTTTTTTACAATCAAAAACCAACTAAGCTCACTAAATATACTTTGATATAAAATAAGGCTAAATATAGCGCACCATGGTACTTGGCTGATTTTACAAACACAAGTTATATGACTAGAAAAATGTAAGATGATTCCAACTTTAATCATGATCAGTTACAATGCGCCTTTTATTATCTACTTAGGCAACATCAATGTCACAATATTTAGTACTAACAGCAATGGGAGCTGATCGAACAGGTTGCGTTAGTGAATTGACTAAATTGGCAAGTGAATGCGAATGTAATATTTTAGATAGCCGCATGGCAATTTTTGGCTCTGAATTTACTTTTATTATGCTATTAAATGGTGATGCAAGAGCAATAAATAAAATAGAAGCTCGCATTCCTAAGGCAGCTCATAGTTTAGATTTAATCACTATGATGAAACGAACTTCTGGTCATCGAACCTTTGATTTAGTAAAACATTACCAAGCCTTCTACTCAGGTATTGATCAACCTGGTATTTTAAAAGCGATGACGGCGTTTTTTGCAACCCGTAAAATTGATATTTCTTCATTAAAGTCAGAAATAGATCCAAAAACTAATCACATGAGTGCCAACATATTATTTGCTCTAACTGAAAAAATTAGCATTGATGAACTTGAACATGACTTTTTAGAGCTGTGCCAGCAAACTGATGTGCAAGGTTTTATCAAAAAGGCGAATGCTAACTTACTTTAGTGTTTTGTTTTTGCTAGCTTAACCTGTAAGCTAACAGTATGGTAATTTTAATTAATAATTAATAAGGGAATTTAAAATGAATACGTTAACTGTTGGTGATAACGCACCACTTTTTACTCTTCAAAATGAAAATGATGAGCCCGTTTCATTGGCCGATTATATTGGCACAAAACAAGTGTTAGTATATTTCTACCCAAAAGCCATGACACCAGGTTGTACAGTACAAGCTCAAGGTTTACGTGACATAAAGTCAGCACTTAATGATTTAAACACCGTTGTATTTGGTATTAGCCCCGATGAAGTTAAGCGCCTAAGCAAATTTTGTCAGCGTGATGAACTTAACTTTTCTTTATTATCCGATGTTGACCACAAAGTAGCAGATCAGTTTGGCGTTTGGGGTTTAAAGAAATTTATGGGTCGAGAATACGACGGTATTCACCGTATAAGTTTCTTAATCGGCCTTGATGGAAAAATCAGCCATGTCTTTAACAAATTTAAAACTAAAGAACATCATGAGGTTGTTTTAGCCGTTTTAAATGAACTCAATTAAAAAGCGTGACACTCTAAGCTGATATTATCGGCTTAGAGTGTATCAAAGATAGAGGTAGTTCCCTTGATATCAAACAACAAAATTACTGAGTTCGCTCAGCTAAATACCCCTGATAATCTGGAATTTCAATATCACTTTCTTTGCTCATCTGCTCAGAATCCATTAGAAAATTAGCGGTAGATTTATTTGTTGCTACCGGAATATTCCATACGGCTGCAAGTCTTAGTAACGCTTTAACATCTGGATCATGGGGCACGGCATCTAATGGGTCCCAGAAAAATATCATCACATCTATTTCGCCTTCAGCGATTAACGCACCGAGTTGTTGATCTCCCCCCATAGGACCTGAAAATAAACATTTAACGGGTAAGCCAACCTCTGAACTTAATAAAGTGCCGGTGGTGCCAGTAGCAAATAAATGATGAAATTTTAAATCCTCGCTACGGTTTTTAGCCCATGCGATCAAATCAGCTTTTTTATTATCGTGTGCAACTAATGCCATACGTTTATGTGCAGGCATAGTTCTCTTTTTATATTTGATGTTCATGCTATTTCCTATATTTTACCTTTGTTTGTCCCGATATAAATAGTAGCTTTATTCACCTTGTTTCATGGCATCTGGCTCAGGCGTTTTTGGCCATGCGTTAATAACAGCTTTTACTAATGTTGCTAGTGGTATAGCAAAAAATACTCCCCAAAAGCCCCATAAACCACCAAAAAATATCACGGCAATAATAATAACAACAGGGTGTAAATTAACTGCTTCAGAAAAGAGTAAAGGCACAATCACGTTACCATCAAGTACCTGAATAATGCCATAAGCAAGCATAACGTAACCAAACTCACTACTTAGACCAAACTGGAACAGAGCAACCAACATGACAGGAAAGGTAACTACTGTTGCCCCAACAAAGGGAACGAGAACAGATAAACCAACTAAAACGCCCAATAATAAGGCGTATTGCAAGTCCAATAATATAAAAGCAATGGTGGTAGCTGTGCCAACAATTAGGATCTCGATAACTTTACCTCGAATATAATTCAAAATTTGTTGATTCATTTCGTTACCAACTTGAATTGCCATCCGACGCTCTTTAGGTAGAAAATATGTAATACTATTTTGAAGTTCTGTTTTATCTTTTAAGAAGAAAAAAACCATTAATGGCACTAAAATTAGGTATACCATCAAAGCAACAATGTCTGAGATAGAGTTCAACGATGCTTTTAGGGCAACTTGGCCCCATTCAAGCAGGTTATCATTGACCAGCACAATAAAGCTTTCTATTTGAGACGCTTGCACTAAATCAGGATATTTTTCAGGTAATGTTAATAGGTATTCTTGTCCTTCACTGATCATATGAGGGACTTCTTGAAGCAAGTTACTACTTTGTTTCCAAATTATTGGCATGAGCCCTAATACAGCAAGCAATGAAAAGCCAAGGAATGTCACCACCACCACTACGGTCGCACTAGAACGGGACATAGAGCTATTCATCAACTTATTTACTGGTAAATCTAATAAAAAAGCAAGCGCAATAGCGACAAACACCGGCATAAGTAAACTACTAAATAAAGCAATAAACAAAGCGATGCAAACCAGAATAACAACTAAAGTAACTGCATGAGGGTCTGAAAATTTTCGATTATACCAATCACTAAATAACTTAAACATAACTACCTATTTTAATTTTGCTTTATGTGTCGAAGATGCATTAATACTTATCTCAATAATTCCTGAGCTGATGGTTTTCATTTGATAACAATAATTCTGCTTAGTCAGTAACTTTGGAATATCTTGAATGGAGCCTTTATCATCAATGGTTATAATACATTGATCACCAAACTGCATTTTTTTTAAAATCAAACGTAATTTAATCAAAGGTACTGGACATTTTTGACCTCTACCATCGTATTTATAAATCATTAGAATACTTAAAACAGCTCTTTAGTTTACTACACGAATTTGCGACAATTAATGGCTTGTGCGTATCACAGTCATCATAACGTACCTTAATAGGTAAGTCTTATGATAATCAGTATATTATCAGGAATTTTGATTAAATGAGTTCATTAAGTGCAAAAGCTAGCTTAAAAGAAATTAATGCCTATAAAAAGAAGCTTAATTGGGGGGATGTATCGACCTTATATCAACTTTTTTCTAGCTCTGTAGGAGACTTAGACGGCATATTAACACACGGTTTTGATAGTGCTTATAAAGAGGTTTTGAAACCGAGCAACTGGAACTTAGCTTTATTCGACGCTAAAAAATCTCCCGATGGAAGTATTGAAGTTAAAAACAAACCAAAAATTTGTTTACGCCACGAATATAATGACTCAGGTTATGAGCTGCATTTTTATCCCATAATTGCAGGCAATATAGTTGTACACAGCATGATAAATCAAGATAATTGCCCTTTTATTTCCTGGTATCCCGAAAGAATGCAAATGCTTTTTCGTGTTAACAATCTCGTTGCTTTTGCCATTAATTGTTTCCAAAATGGCGACGAAGCTGACATAGCATTATTAAAATTCTCACACTACAAAGTAGAACAATTAATAACGAGATTAAGCGAATCTTTTCACATAACTGAGGTCAAAGGCTATAGTATTGCTAAATTTTACCAAGAAATAATCAAAAGAAATGGTAATATCCTTAACCAAGAAGGATAAGTGACTTTACTCATTGCTCATATCTATATGATGTTCCTAGGATATAATATTGTTTAATCTCAAACCCATGTTAACTGCCCTATTTTTGACCTTAGGCGTCTCAAGTGTTACTAGTTTTGACGCTAAAGCATTGAATAAGCAAAATGACAAAAATAAGTTACCCGATATAGGTATATCTGGTTACAGTGTTTTATCAACCGATAAAGAGTTACAAATTGGTCAGGCAATGATGCGTCAATTAAGGGCGTCACAGCCATTGATTCATGATCCAGTGCTAAACGAATACATTAATCACTTAGGTAATATTTTAGTGAAAAATGCTCAAGGGGTACATTATGCTTTTGAGTTTTTTCTTATTAATAATGATGAATTAAATGCCTTTGCCTTTTTTGGTGGTCATGTCGGTATTCATACGGGTTTAGTAACAACTGCCGATACTGAGAGCGAGTTAGCCTCGGTTATTGCTCATGAAATATCGCATGTAACGCAACGACATTTAGCTCGAAGGTTAGAATCACAAAGTCAAACGCAAGGTTTAACAATGGCAGCAATGCTTTCAAGTGTGCTACTGACCTTGGTAAATCCAACGGTTGGTATGGCTGCATTAAGTGCCAGTATGGCTGCAACGCAACAGGCTAGTATCAACTATACTAGAGGTAATGAAAAAGAAGCGGATAGAGTCGGCATTGCCTTGTTAGCGAGAAGTAATTTTGATCCTCAAGGCGCGGCAAGCTTTTTTAGCAAGATGTCAGAAAAATACCGTTATGCGAGTAAACCACCTGCCATGCTACTCACTCATCCTATACCTGAAGCGCGCATAACTGACGCACGTCAACGTGCATTAAGTTATCCGGTAAGGCCATTACCTCCCAGTTTAGATTTTGAGCTTGCTAAAGCAAGGATCAAATCAAGGTATCAAGGCAACGCAAAAGCTAACATTAATTATTTTGAACAACAGCTAAAGAAAAAACGTTATACCATTAAAGCTGCAGCTGAATATGGTCTAGCATTATCATATTTTGAAGACAAAAAAACGGTTAAAGCATTACAAATACTCGAAGCATTGAGAAAAGATGATAAAAATAATTTATTTTATGTTGACGCCTTAACCGATGTTTATATAGCTAATCAGCAAACGATAAAAGCAATAAAAATGCTTGAACGATTAAATTTATTCATGCCTAATAATCAGGTCATTAGTTTAAATTACGCTAACGCATTAATCTCAGCTAAAAAGTATGATCAAGCCGCACAGATATTACAGGATTTTTTATTAGTTCATCCAGGCAGTTTTATTGCTTATGACTTATTAACTACCTTATATCGTTCGCAAGGCAACATGGGCTTAATGCACATGAATAAAGCTGAAGTTTTTGCTCTGTTAGGTGCATTTTCAAAAGCTGTTGATGAATTACAAACAAGTTATACTTTCCTTGAAGAACAACCTTTAATGCAAAAGCGGATTAAAGCGCGTATTTTACAATTTCAAGAAGAAGAAAATCGCTTAAAGCGTTTATAATATAGCAATCACTACTTATTTATAATCACTGGGTATCACTGCTCAGTGCCAGCTGTTAAGGAAACTCAATGTTCACCATTTACCATAACCCTAGATGTTCAAAAAGTCGTCAAACCCTTGCTTTACTTGAAGAGCAAGCACAAAAAAATAATCAAGAAGTTAATATTGTTGAATATTTAAAATCGCCCTTAGGCACTGAAGAGATAACTGATTTATTAACACAGCTTAACTGCACGGCTATCGAGATGATGCGTGTCAAAGAGGCTGAATTTAAAGAGCAAGGCTTAAAAACTGCCGATGAAACTACTTTGATTAATGCGATGGCTAACACAGCAAAATTAATTGAACGTCCCATTGTAAGCGATGGTAAGACCGCCATTATTGGTCGCCCTCCTGAAAATGTATTAACTTTTTTTAGCAATATATAGCTAGCTATCGAGTGAACAGCCTAATGACGAATAGCAACTTAAAACGCAGACTATCTACCAGTACTTATAAGAAAATAGCCTTAACAGGCTATTTTTCATTACTAATTTTCATGCCTCTATGGCTAATTGTATTGAGTCCAAGTCAAGGGTTAAGTACGCCGACGGCTTTAATTATGTTTACTGTGCCATTATTATTTCCTTTAAAGGGTATGCTTGAGGGCAACCCATTTACTTATGCTTGGTCAAACTTTATTGTATTAATTTATTTTTTACATAGTTTAACCACACTTTGGGTACTGCCTGAAGATATGTTATGGGCTACATTAGAATTAATCTTTGCAAGTATAATGTTTTTTGGAGCAACCTTTTACGCCAAGTACCGTGGCCAAGAACTTGGACTGAGTATTAGAAAGAAAAAAGATAAAAAATAGTCCGTACTTAGCTGCCTGTGAAAAGTTGGGAGAAGTGATGCGCTTTAAGATAATAAACAACAAATTATCGCTATCTATACTACTGATAACCATGTTAATGGGTTGCGACCACAGTCCAAAACATAACTCTGATTATCCACTAGATACCATAGTTCAGCTTGATGAAACGCAAAATATTAATCAAAGCGTAGACCTTCTTCTCTATTTCCCTTACGACAGAATAACTAACATAAAATGGCAACAAACAGCTGGAGAAGCTGTGACTATTCTTGCGAGAAACTCTAAGGTTATTTCTTTTACCCCCAAGCAATCTGGCAGTTATTCTTTTTCAGTACAGTTTACTCTTAATGGTGAAGAGCAGCAGTTGTTAGAGAAAACCATTATAGTCGAGGACGAAATTCACAAACTGACAGCGAGACTATCTCATGCGGCATTGATGCAGAATAAGGTATCTTACCGTAGTGAGATCCAACAAGATATTGATGTTAACAGTTTGAAATGGCAGCAAATAGCGGGGCCTGAAGTAACACTAACCACTGAAAACAGTGATGGTGAATTAGCCATTTTTTTCGATGCTCCTGTGGTAAAATACGATACCTTAATCACTTTTGATATCAGCGCCCATGATACATTTGCAACTAAACAATATCATGACCAGGTTGCTGTATTAGTAGAAGCAGCGGATGAAATCAGCAACAAAGCATATTTTTCGGATCGCGTGGCGCGTGTTTTTGCTTATAATGCCAATAGCCCTTATGCCGCTGACTTAATTGACTGCGTATACTCGAATAGTTTAATAAGCTCCTGCACCTTATCTCAAACACCTTTAATTGCTAACGAAGTCAATAGCAATAGTGTACCTTCCGTTGAGAGCATAATGGATAGAGTTGTGGTATCACATCAATGGATGGGAGATCGCTTTAAAGCATTCCTTACCAATAGAGATCCCTATAACGATATTAAAAATTTATTGCGTGCAACCACCGCAATTGTTATTGCCTATGATATCCGCCCTTCCTTTTACTGGGCTGCAACAGGGGCTATTTATTTAGATGCCGAAAATTTTTGGTTAATACCCCAAGAGCGAGATACTATCAATGAGGCACCTGATTATCGAGCCGATTTTGGAAATGACTTACAATTTGTTATGCCTTGGCGTTATGTGAAGGATAATGATTATGCCAGCCAGCGGTATAGTAAATCAGCCCGAGTTGTGCGCAGTGATGAAGACGCTTTGTATCGTTTAACTTCATTAATGTACCATGAATTAGCGCATGCAAATGACTTCTTCCCAAGCACTGAATGGTATGTCCATGATAGCAACAAACGTGTGCTTGATGCTGCCACTAGTACTGATTTTGAGTCGGATCAACTAGCCATTGCCATGCCATTATTAAGTCAAGAAATGCGAGATTTAGCGCAAGTTAGTTTTGCAGGGGAAAGTGCCACAGCAGAACAAATAGCCTATTTACCTGGTGATATAGAGGCTTTTTTTAGCCCTGATCGTGCCAGCGATTATTATGCCTATTCCAGTGAACGTGAAGATTATGCGCTGTTATTTGAAGAACTCATGATGCAAAGCCGCTATGGTATTTTCCGTGATGTAGCTATCACAAACCAACCCAAGGGTAACAATATATCAGGCAATGACTATATAGTAACTTGGGGACAGCGTGGTCGTATTGGCGATGATAAATTAATAGATAGAGTACTATTTAGTGCTAGCCGAGTTTTACCTGAATTTGATAGTCAAGCAGCGATGAGCTCCGTTGAAGCGCCCATCGAAATGAATGCTGGCCAAAGCTGGCTTGATAATTTAACTATTAGTCCACAGATACGCCAAAAACTGACTAAGCCGGAAAAAATGATAGATAACGCCTCAACCACCATGGCTGAGCAGCTAGCCAAAGAGCAGTTTCATCATGAAATAGCGATAGACTACAACTCTTATTACCAGAAGCCTTTACCTAAACATTAAAAAATTAAAGCATCAATGACTTTAAACGGCCATGTTTTACTTGATGCATGGCTCTAACCGCTTAAATTTATCGTGTTAATTAGACATTAACTATTAAAGTTAAACACTTCCTTGATAAAAGGAATGGTGATTTTCCGCTGTTCTTGAATTGAGGCTTTATCCAGCGCATCAAGTGAAGTTATCAGACTACTCATATCTCTGCTTAGGCGGTTTAGCAGAAACTTGACTACTTCATCAGATAAATACAAACCTCGTTGTGTTGCGCGATGTTGTAAAGCTATAATTTTCTCATTGTCATCAACTGGTTTAAGTTGCTCTGTTAGCCCCCAAGACAGTCTTGAAACAAGATCAGGTAAACTAATCCCCAACTGTTGAGCACTTTCCCCCCCAGAAATTAATAAGTGATTATTTTGCTCTAATACACGATTATATAAATCAAAAATAGCTTGTTGCCAATGTGTATCACCAGCAAGTAAGTCTATATCGTCTAAACAGATCAAATCTATTTGCTCTAAACCATCTAACACTTCCACTGGTAAGCTCTTTAACTCAGCACAAGATAAACAAACTGAAGATTTACCAAGTTGCGCTGCATAGCTACTACTTGCATGCAATAAATGTGACTTGCCCGTACTAAACAAACCAAATAAATAAAAGCTTTGAGGCTTCCCCTCAGATTGTTCGATATAAGACTTTAATTGGCTAACCACGCCAGCATTGAGGTCACTTTTATAACTATCAAAAGTTTCATCATCAGGCAATTGCACCATCAAGGGAAGTTGTGCGGCTTGCTTCATCCTTGCTCCCAAATAAACACAGGGATAGCCGGAGCAATTAATTCATTCGTTTTTAAAGCTAATGCCGAAGAAGAGGGATCAGACGGTAAGATTTGCTCAAGATCATCATCGGTTGCCTTTGCTTGCTCTTCCAATGTTGCTGTATTGCTATTATCCAGTGAGTGCTGACCAGCCCTTACAATGATTTCTTTATTAGGCTCTTGTCCTTGGCCAAGTATGATCACCTTACCCTGATAGCCTTTATATCGGTTTACTTCAACATCGAAATACTGCTCTTCACTTTCCGATTCATTATTAACTATTGGTTGAGTAAGTTGAGGTTCAACAAATGGCGTTAATTTATCATCAAGTTTTAAGGCTGCAAGAAAAGAAGCTTGAGAACCGATAAGATCTAATTTGAAACGGCGGGAGTCACCATGGGCCCTGATTAAAGTCACATTTTTGACCGCAGAAAGAGCCTTTAAGAACTGAAATAACTGACTATCACTTTTTAAAGAGCTTACATTTTTCACCTCGATAATAAAGTCATTCTCCGCCGAAGTTAAAAAGGCATAGGATTGATAAATTAACTCGGTGATGTCAGATAAAGCCTGATTGATCAAATTTTCTTTATTTATACCTTGGTAGCTTTTGGTATAGAGTGCGCCCTGTGTCTGAAGTCGCCAATCTAACACTTTTGGTTGTTCTATCACTTGCTGTTCATCTACACATAATAAACCACAAGATATTTCATCAACAGTCTCTCTACTTTGATTTAGCTTGTCATTACCATTAAAATCGCCGTTAATTTCCGTTAATAAACTTGAATCAGATAATCTCATGACCACTATGGTATCAGCAAGATAACGGTTCGAGGCTTTTTTAATTTCTTCGGGGAAATATTCCCAAAAATCATTAATCACCAATTGAGCACTATCCTTTGCATCCATTAATGGTATGGCAATAGGTAAACCACGTAATTCTGAAAACTCATTGACGCTGCTCGGTATATCATTTGCCGCATTCGATGAAACTATGGTGCGGCTTGTCCCTTGTTCATCAATCAACCATAGCAAGACTTGTGGCCGTAAACTGCCCCATAGCGCTAACTTAGCTTTTTTAAAAAGCGTATTCACCATATTTTCGTTAAAAGCAACGACTAAACTTAGTTGAGCCTCTTTGCGCTGATAATGATATTGGCTTACATACTGGTTGGCTGTTTTAAGGGCTCTTTTCAAAACATAATTTGATAAAACACTTTTTTTGCCGCCAACTTTTAAAAACACACCGGCAAGTGCTGTTTGAATTGCCTGTTCTCGTTGCTCACTGCTTTGTGAGTCGACAACAACGCTGGCTTTATATAAATCATTGACTTCAACGGCTAATGATTTAACGGTTACTAGCGAGAGTATAAATATTAATAGAACAAAAACGAATCTAGACATAAGTATAAAATTTTTTACAAAGCTCCGAAATTCATAGATATGATCCTAGCACATTGCGAGTAGTTAATTCTTGTAAATATCAATAATTTCTTATGAAATTGTTTGATTAAATAAAACCCTGTCAAGATAACGTATATCATCTTGAGTATGAACCTTGGCACTGTTAGAATACGCCCCTTTAAATACTGTCGGTAATTTCTGAGGTCTCCCGTGAGCGAACAAAAACAGTCGTTAAGCTATAAAGATGCTGGTGTTGATATTGATGCTGGTAATGCCCTAGTTGAAAACATTAAAGGTGCAGTAAAACGCACAACACGTCCAGAAGTTATGGGTGGTTTAGGGGGCTTTGGTTCAGTCTGTCAATTGCCTACCGGTTATAAAGAGCCTGTTTTGGTTGCTGGTACAGATGGCGTTGGTACAAAATTACGTTTAGCTATCGATTTAGCAAAACACGATACGGTTGGTATCGACTTAGTTGCAATGTGTGTAAACGATCTTATCGTACAAGGTGCAGAGCCACTATTCTTCCTTGATTACTATGCAACCGCTAAGCTTGATGTTGATGTTGCTTCTTCCGTTGTCGAAGGGATTGCCGAAGGCTGTATTCAATCAGGTTGTGCGCTTGTTGGTGGTGAAACAGCAGAAATGCCCGGTATGTATCACCAAGGCGATTACGATATTGCAGGTTTTTGCGTAGGTGTTGCCGAAAAATCTCGCTTACTTGATGGCAGTAATGTAGCTGCTGGCGATCAACTCATTGCTTTAGGTGCTTCAGGCCCTCACTCAAATGGCTTTTCTTTAATTCGTAAAGTGTTAGAAGTCAACAATACTGATACTAACGAGCTACTTGCAGACAAAAAAATTGCAGATCATTTACTTGAACCGACAAAAATTTATGTAAAGTCAGTATTGGCGCTATTAAAAGAAGTTGAAGTAAACGCACTATCTCATATTACTGGTGGTGGGTTCTGGGAAAATATTCCTCGTGTGCTACCCGATACCGCGCAAGCTGTTATTAAGGGTGACAGTTGGCAATGGCCAAGCATCTTCAATTGGTTACAAGAAAAAGGTAACATCACAGAACATGAAATGTACCGTACTTTTAACTGTGGTGTTGGCATGATCATCGCTGTTCCAGCAGATAAAGTTGCCGAAAGTATTGAAATATTAACCGCTCATGGCGAAAACGCTTGGCACATAGGCGAAATAGCCAACAAGGCAGATGGTGAAGAACAAGTAGTTTTCGCATAAATAATAAAACTAATACTGTTTAAAATAAAGGGGCTATTTATTAGCCCCTTTAACTTTATTATAAGTTAAGGAAATAACATGTCGAGTAAAGTAGTTGTATTGATCTCGGGCAGTGGTACTAATTTACAAGCCATCATTGATGCTTGTATTGACGAAAATTATCCTGCGGAAGTTGTTGCAGTTGTATCGAATAAAGCTGATGCTTTCGGCTTAACTCGTGCTAAAAATGCCAACATCAAAACAGTTTCATTATCTCACAAAGCGTTTACCAGTCGTGAAGAGTATGACTTGGCGCTTATTAAAGAAATTGATGCCTTTGATGCCGACTTGATTGTCCTAGCCGGTTTTATGCGTATTTTAACGGCAAGCTTTGTTCAACACTTTCGAGGAAAGCTTATCAATATCCACCCTTCTCTTTTACCAAAATATCAAGGTCTAAATACTCATCAGCGAGCTATCGATGCTGGTGATGATGTCCATGGGGTTAGCGTGCATTTTGTTACTGAGGAACTCGATGGGGGTCCGGTTATCCTTCAAGCCAAAGTCCCTGTTTTTGAGGGAGATAACTGTGAGGATTTAGCAGCTCGAGTCCATGAACAGGAGCATAGAATTTATCCATTAGTTGTTAAATGGTTCGCCCAAAAGAGATTGTCCATGCATGGAGACACTGCTGTCTTAGATGGTAAGACACTGCCTATCTCGGGTTATGCTAACGACGAGTAAGATAATTAATTTTTCTCAGTTGATAAAATTCCTATCAGAAGCTGTTACTATATAAATACTAATTGCTTCTGGAGGCTTTTCTGACCATGAAAAAAATTTATCTTATAATCTTATTCAATGTAGCTTTTATAAGTCACGTCAATAGCACTGAAGCACCGACACAGCATGATCAAGTAAGCACATTAAATAAAACAAACCTTTCCAAAATTATCCCAGCTTATCGAGCAAGTTATACGCTTTTACATAAGTCAGACCCCGTAGGAAAAGCCGTAAGGCAATTAAAGTATTTAAACGATAGTAAAATTGAATATCATTATGAAACGGATATCAGTTGGTTAATATTTTCTGATAAACGTATTGAAACTAGTATCGTTGCATTAAAAAACAATCAGCTTCTGCCTTTAAATTATGATTATCAACGTGAAGGTACAGGTAGAGATAAAAGTTATAAATGGCAGTACGATTTCTTGAATAATAAAGCCACTAACCTTAAAAACAATAAACAAATCACCTTGAATCACACCGATGGACTATTAGATAAATTAAGCTATCACTTACAAAATAGAATCGATTTAATTACCAATCCACAGCAAAAAAGATTTGTTTATTCTGTCATAGGTACCAAGGGAACAATTAAAAATTATGAATACCACTATGACGGTGAAGAAGAGCTAATATTACCCTACGGCTTAGTCAAAACAATTCGCTTAAAACGTGAAATTACTGAAAAAAAACGCGTTACTTACGCATGGTTTGCACCTGAATTAAATTACTTACTGGTAAAGCTCTATCAAGTAAAATCAGGTGCTGAACAATTTGAGGCACAATTGTCTGAACTAGAAATTAAATAGTCTAGTTTGTTTTACTTATAGTAAAAAACATAAACTATTGTTTTAATATAGAAAATCAATCTAGTAAACAAGGTGATTATTCAGTATATAAATACTTTACGTAATCAAGTGCTACACCTTTCCACAAAAACCTTGCTTGTGAAGCACTTTCGCTAATCACTTGCCACTTTTTTGGTTTTTTATCGTAAACATCGATAGCATAATTAAAGCAATCGAGCATATTTTCAGCTTGCTTTTGTGGATTATCACCGTTAAAGGTAAAACCATTTACATCGTGGATAATCGTATCTGCTAGGCCGCCAACACTATGAGCTAGGCAAGGTTGTCCTGCACGCATCGCTAGCATTTGACTTATACCACAAGGCTCAAAAGAACTAGGCATTAAAAACAGATCGCCTGAGCTATATAATGTATCTGATAGGTGTTGAGAATAACCTTTTAGAAAAATAAAATTACTGCGAATTGAAGCGACGTGAGTTAAAAATTGTTCTAGTTGAGCATCACCACTGCCCAATAAAATAAAAACCGCATTATCAGGCATAATAGTTAACAAGCGTTCTAATGCCGTTTCACCGTTGTTTAGCACCTGCTGGAACAAGCGCACCTTTTGATCGGTAATTCTACCTACTGAGGTTAATACCATGAAGGGCATTGAATTAGGTGATAGACTCGTGTTTGAAATCAGTTGTTTTAAACGAGTTATAGCAACTAAATGAGCAGAATCGACCAGGGGCTTGTCTGCAACCCAACTCATTACTTGTGTTTCACAAAGTTGCAATAAATCAACTAACGCTAAAGCAGCGTGACTTGTATCGGGGTATTCACAGCCATTTAGTATACCATGCAACTTGCCTGAATCTGCTGCATTACGTAAATCCCCCTCTAAGCCTTCACCACCGAAATAACCAAATTCTGCATGGCTGGGCGATAATATTTCATGAGCATAGGTTGGTGAAACAGCATGTACCTTATCTGATAAGTTAATACCTGAACGCATTGGGTTTACACAATGATGATAACGTGGATCGCCAATTTTATCATATTCATAGGCTAATGATGGAAACCATGCGCTTAAAGATGATTCATCGCCATCAATTGGCCTGATCCCCTGTAATGCTAGATTATGTATTGTATAAACTGTTTTAATGGCTTTAAGTGCCTGGTATTCAGGATCATAAGCTCTCAATATCGCAATCATAGCCGTGTGCCAGTCATGGATATGTAAGACATCAAGTTTACCGAACACTTCAGTTATTACAGCTTTTGCCACTGCCGTACTGAATAAAGCAAACTTAGAGGCATCAGAAGCAAAGGGACGATAGTCAGGATCATTACAGTAAATTTGACCAATGCCGCCTAGGGAGAATAATGGATGTTCAATAATCCATTGAGTGACATTAGCAGTTGAATTATTTAATGAAAACTTAAAAAGCTCTACTTCTTCAATACGCCCAGCAAAATTAATCGCAATGCCTGTGACGTACTGCGCTGCTGAATGTTTAGATAAACTACCATAACCGGGCATAACCACATTTACGCTATGCCCTTGTGCAGCTAACGCTAGCGGAATGTCACGTACCACATCGGCTATGCCACCTACTTTGCCACCTGGTAAAGCATCATTTTCTGAAGCAGCCATTAAAATATTCATTGTATTACCTTTGTTTAAAGCTATTATTCTTTTAATCCTTATATTATTTCATGCGCTTAGCTAATAGTTAAGCTATAAAGTCACTTTACTGTTATTATTAATAGCTAAAAATAGTTAGCTAGCCATTACCGTTATAGGTTAATTTTCACTCACAATTTTAAAAACAACCAAATAGTTATTCTCTTTACTTTTAGCGAATCAAGCTATGAGTTAGCACTAAATTGAACACACAGATTAAAAATCTAAAAACTAGCTAAAAAGCTAGTATTAGCAAAGTTACTACTAGCTTTTATGAGAAAATACTCCCCAGTAAAATTTCGGCCCAGAGAGCAAAATTATTATTAAGGACTTAGCGAGGACTTTGCCATTCAAAAATCATGGTCGACAATGGTGGAATCGACAAACTTAAGGTATTTTCTTGACCTGCATAAGGCTCATTGTAAGAATTAACACCTCCATTATTACCAACATTACTACCACCATATATACCGCTGTCAGTATTTAAACATTCACGGTAATAACCTGCTAAAGGAACGCCAACACAAAAGTTTTGATGACATGACGGGGTTAAGTTAACAATAATAAGCGCTGGTGGCGTACCGACCTTGCCTTTTCTCAAATATACTAAGATTGATTGTTGGCTATTTTCTGAGTCTAACCACTCAAACCCACTGCCTTCACAGTCAAGTTCATGAAGCGCAGGTACATTTCTGTAAACATGATTTAAATCTTTTATCAGGCTTTGTATGCCTTGATGGCTAGCATACTGCAGTAGATGCCAATCTAAACTTTTATCATGATTCCACTCATCATGTTGAGCAAATTCACTGCCCATAAAAAGCAGCTTTTTACCAGGATGTGACCACATAAAACCATAATAGGCGCGTAAATTAGCAAACTTTTGCCAATCATCACCCGGCATTTTGCTAATCAATGAGCCTTTGCCATGAACGACTTCATCATGACTGATAGGTAAAATAAAGTTTTCACTAAAACTGTACACTAAACCGAAGGTCATCTCGTTATGATGATATTGTCTGTGAATAGGATCTCGCTCCATGAACTGCAATGTGTCATTCATCCAGCCCATATTCCATTTGAAACCAAAACCTAAACCACCACTTTCAACCGGCTTAGAAACGCCAGGCCAAGCGGTTGACTCTTCAGCAATCATCATAATACCAGGATGCTTTAAATAAGCTCGACGATTAACTTGCTGCAGTAAAGCGATAGCTTCAAGATTCTCTCGCCCTCCATGTATATTGGGCAGCCATTCACCCGGTTCGCGACTATAGTCTAAATATAGCATTGAGGCAACAGCATCAACGCGTAAACCATCAATATGAAATTGATCGAGCCAATACATCGCGTTACTAATCAAGTAACTTTGCACTTCAGCACGGCCATAATTATAAATCAGTGTTTTCCAATCAGGATGAAAACCTTTCCTTAAATCCTCATGCTCATAAAGGCATGAACCATCGAATTTTCCAGTTCCATGTTCATCAGTGGGAAAATGACCGGGAACCCAATCAAGCAAGACACCAATACCGGCGGTATGACAAGAGTCAACAAAGTATTTAAAATCTTCCGCTGAACCAAAACGGGCTGTCGGTGAAAACAGTCCGATAGGTTGATAACCCCAAGAGCCATCAAACGGGTATTCGCTCACCGGCATAAGTTGTAAGTGAGTAAAGCCCATTTCTAAGGCATAAGGAATTAATTGCTCGGCCAATTCATGATAATTTAAATACGCTGTAGCGTGTTCATTATTATCAATCGACACTGTTTTTCTCTTCCAAGAACCTAAGTGAACCTCATAAATTGATACTGGGCCATGGTAATGATTAGCTGAGTTAGCTCGTTCTTGCATCCACTTATCATCTTGCCATTGGTAAACTAACTTGTCGGCAACCTTAGAGGCTGTGTCAGGAGCCAACTGCATCGAGACAGCATAAGGGTCAGCCTTTAAAGGCATAATGTGGCCATTATGGTCGGCGATTTCATATTTATAACTGGTATTTGCCATGACATTGGGAAGAAATATTTCCCAGACACCTGCAGCTGGATGCTTTCTCATCACATGATGCCGACCATCCCAGAAATTAAAATCACCTACCACTGATACTCTAGAAGCATCCGGAGCCCAAACCACGAAATGAGTACCTTTTACCTTGTCAACTTCACATTGATGTGCGCCCATCCATTCATAAACCTTTTCATGAGTACCCTCACAAAACAGATAAAGATCATCATTATTTATCATCGATGGGTAACAATAAGGGTCATTCACAAGCATTGTTTCGTGTTGATATGCAACACGTAAAACATAGGAAAAAGTGTCTACTTTTCCAGCAACAACTCCCTCAAACAAGCCAGATTCATCAATAAGATCTAACGTTGCAACCACTTTATTGTTGTCATCAATGACCTCAACCTTCTGTGCATCGGGAAGAAAGGTTCGCACAACAATTTGGTTACTGACAGGCTGTTTGTGCATACCCAAAACAGAAAAAACATCTTGATGTTTGGCCGTAATAATTGCGGCAATTTGTTGCTTATCTAACATAGGTTTTACTAGGTTATTCATTATATTTCCTGATGTTCCCTAAAAGTTAAACATAACTTTACTAAGGGTAATAATTAATAATTGAGTGGGTAAGAGCATAATGATTTATCCGCTAAGTGATATTTAGCTAATAAGCACCGTCATGCTAAAGTCAGTAAACCAATATAAGAAAAACCGGCTTAAGTTATCATCGATAACATTAATTTGATTCACTTACTATGACTCAATCATTAATATTTATATTTAGCTTCAAGCGCTTCAATCATTTTCATTGTCACTAAGACAACGCCTTTATCGGTAACTCTAAAACCGTTCGCTTTATCTTTATCGTGGTCAATACCGATTTCCATGCCCTCAGGGATTATACAACCACGATCAATGATAGCTTTTCGAATTTTACTACCTCGATTTATAATGACATCAGGTAAAATAACCGACTCATCAATATCACAAAAAGAGTTCACTCTTACTTTTGAAAAGAGTAACGATCTTTTAACCGTAGAGCCAGATACCACAACGCCACCGGAAACGGTAGAATCTACGGCAATACCCCGACGACTATCTTGATCAAAAACAAATTTCGCCGGTGCGGTTTGCTCCTGATAAGTCCAAATAGGCCAATTTTCATCATACATGTTCAGTTGTGGCTCTGGGTCGACCAACTCCATATTAGCTTCCCAAAAAGAATCTAAAGTACCGACATCACGCCAGTAAGGTTGTTTGTTACTGTCAGGATCTTGAAATGGAAAAGCAAAAACGCGGTGTGATTCAATAATTCGCGGTATGATATCATTGCCGAAATCTCCGCTTGAACCTTCTTGCAAAGAATCTTTTTCTAATTGTTCGAATAAAAATTCGGTATTAAAGACATAATTGCCCATTGAAGCTAAGGTAACCCCAGATTTACCAGGTATTTCCGAAGGGTTAGCTGGTTTTTCATCAAAGCGACAGACCCGGCTTTCTTCATCAACTGTCATGACACCAAAAGCACCCGCCGCTTCTTCAACAGGACACTCAATACAACATACGGTCATATCTGCATCATTAGCCACGTGTTTAGCGAGTAATGGTCCATAATCCATTCTATAGACGTGATCACCTGAAAGAATCATGACATACTTTGGCAATTCATCTCTGATAATATCTATATTTTGAAATACTGCATCGGCAGTACCTAAATACCAGCCTTGGCCCTTTTGCTGAGAAGCAGGTAATATTTCAATAGACTCACCTAGCTCCTTTTTAAAATGCCCCCAACCACGGTTAACATGTCTAATTAAAGAATGTGATTTATATTGTGTGGCAATCCCAACTCGACGTATACCAGAGTTAACACAGTTAGACAGAGGAAAATCAATAATTCGAAATTTCCCTCCAAAATATGTTGCCGGTTTTGCTCTATTATCGGTCAATTCAAATAATCGAGAACCTCGACCACCCGCTAAAACTAGCGCGTAGGTTTGTTTTGTTAAGCTACTTATTCTTCTTTCTTCATAGTTGGTCATAACACTTCCTTTAGTTACTAGTTAACGTACAAAACACTCTGATATTTTTACAATTAAATAATTTAATTAAAGTTTCCATATTTCATCTCGGTATTGTCTAATAGTATGATCACTTGAGAAAACACCACTAGCAGCAGTATTTAATATACTCATTTGCGTCCACGCTGTCGTATCTTTATAGGTTTTATCGACCTCGCGCTGGGCTGCAAAATAACTGTCAAAATCATAAGCCGTTAACCACATATCCTGCGGATCTCGAATCGTATTAATAATGGCATCAAAAATACCTGGTTCAAACAAGTTAAAGTGACCGCTTTCTAACAAGTGCATAATTGCGGATAAGGTCTCTGAATTAGCAATGATGTCATTAGGCTGATAATTTTCGCGAATATTGGCAATCTCATGTGCTTGTGCACCAAAAAGAAAAAAGTTCTCGGCGCCAACCGCCTCTCTAATTTCGATGTTAGCACCATCTAACGTACCTATGGTCAATGCGCCATTCATCATAAACTTCATATTGCCTGTGCCTGAAGCTTCCTTACCCGCTGTAGATATTTGTTCAGACAAATCAGTAGCCGGACAAATAATCTCCATTGCCGATACATTGTAATTTGGAATAAAAGCTACTTTTAGATACCTTGATACTATCGGATCTAAATTGATCGTATCAGCAACATTATTAATTAATTTGATTATATCTTTGGCCATGGCATAGCCCGGAGCAGCTTTACCACCAATTAAGACACAACGTGGCGTGATATCCGCTGTATCCCCCTTTCGGATTCGGTCATATAAACCAATAACATGTAAAATATTAAGTAATTGACGTTTGTATTCGTGGATACGTTTTACTTGCACATCAAACATCATATCCGTATCAAATTTTATACCCGTAGCTGCTTCTACATACTCAGCCAATG
Source organism: Colwelliaceae bacterium MEBiC 14330 (assembly GCA_040779365.1). Taxonomy (GTDB): domain Bacteria; phylum Pseudomonadota; class Gammaproteobacteria; order Enterobacterales; family Alteromonadaceae; genus Colwellia. Next base: position 30,139 of record JBFONR010000015.1, on the reverse strand, counting down.
CCTGTTTATTAAGAGCTTTACTGTGTTGCCACTCTTTTTGAAACGCTTTATTTTTAACAAAGTCGCCTAACTGAGAGATTTTAGTAAAGTCAGCAACCCAGTCTTGACCTATTTTACTTGAAATTAGTTTAGCTAAACTGGTATTGCAATGTGACAACCAACGGCGCGGTGTTACGCCATTAGTTTTATTATTAAATTTCTCTGACCAGAGTTGATAAAAATCATTGAACAATCCAGCTTTTAATAATTCAGTGTGAAGCGCGGCAACGCCATTAACAGAATAACTACCAACAATAGCTAAATGCGCCATGCGCACTTGCGGTTCATGCCCTTCTTCTATTAATGATAAAGCCTGTTGTTTGTGTGAGTCACCCGGCCAAGCTACAGCAACTTGCTGTAAGAAACGCGCATTAATCTCATAAATAATTTCTAAAATTCGTGGTAATAAATTCTCAAATAAACTAACAGGCCATTTTTCAAGTGCTTCAGGCAACAAGGTATGATTGGTATAAGCCATTGTGCTGGTGGTTATATGCCAAGCATCATTCCAAGGAATAGCATAATCATCCATTAATATCCGCATTAACTCAGCAACAGCAATACTGGGGTGAGTATCGTTTAATTGAAAGCTATTTAGTTCGATAAATTTATCAAAACTGTTATCACTGTGTTCAAGATAACTATTAATGGTGTCTTGCAGTGACGCCGAAGATAAAAAGTACTGTTGTCTTAATCTCAATTCTTTACCATTTTCGCTGCTATCATTAGGATAAAGTACCATGGTAATTTGTTCTGCTAGATTCTTCTTAGCAACTGACTCAGTGTAACTACCGGCATTAAACTCGTCTAAGTCAAATTCATCAGTTGCTTCAGATTTCCACAGTCTCAAGGTGTTTACTATACCGTTTTTATACCCTGGTATTGGCATATCATAAGGAACAGCAAGTACATCGTGAGTATTGTTCCACTGTCGATACTGAACGCCATTGCGTTTAGTAATAACGTCAACATGACCAAAAAACTTTACCCTAATCGCTTTTTCTGGCGCTGCAATTTCCCATGGGTTACCATTACGTAACCAATTATCTGGATGTTCTACTTGGTGACCATTTTTAATTTTTTGATTAAACATGCCATATTCATAACGGATGCCATAACCGATAACCGGCAGAGATAGACTTGCACAACTATCTAAAAAACAAGCAGCTAAACGTCCTAAACCTCCATTACCAAGACCTGCGTCATGTTCTGCTTCTTCTACATCCTCTAAATCACAACAATAACCTTTTAGTGCATCTCGAACAGTTTCGTCTAGATCTAAATTTAAAATGGCATTATTTAAGGTTCGCCCCATTAAAAATTCTAATGAAATATAGCCTACACGTCGCTGATAGCCGCGACTTTCTCGAGTTTGCCGCCATTGAGCAACTAACCTATCTCTAATCGTTATAGCCAGTGCATTGTATAGATATAAATGAGATTCTTGTACTTTATCTCGACCTAGAGAAAAGTGAAAATGTCGAGCTAAATCCTCGGCAAAGGTATGCTCATTCATTAGCACACGGTTATCTGATGTGGTAATTTCGCATGATACTTCTTGTTTAGTTGTCATTAAGTACATCCAATTTGTTATTTATAAACAGTTATTTAATAAAACGACAGTTGAAAATGGCTTCATAGTAATCTTACGTTCAGCAGGTATTTTACGACCCTCATGTGCCCCATTACTTGCTGTGGTATCGATCATAACTTGCCAAAATTCGATGCCATCAATATCAGGTAACTGAAACTCTATCGGCTCTTGTCCTGCATGAAAGAGGCTCAGCATTGCTGGCATATTTACTATCGTAGTTGAATCATTCGTTGAGTCAGTTTGCATTTTTTGAGTAATGAGGTAGCCTAGTGTCGACGCATGATGACAGTGCCATTGCTCTTTTTGCATTATAAAACCTGATGGGTGAAACCAAGTAATGTCAACAGTTGAGTCATTATCATCTTTATGTATAAAACGATCATGAGCTAACATGGGAAAGCGATTACGTAATTCAGTTAAACTCGCTACAAACCCCTTTAACTCTTCGGCATACAAGGCATCTTCATCCCAGTTAAGCCAGTTCAAGACATTATCTTGGCAATAGGCATTATTATTACCCTGTTGACTGCGCCCTAATTCATCACCAGCAAGCAGCATAGGAACCCCCTGGGAAAGCATTAGCGTGGCTAACATATTTTTTATTTGTCGAAGACGTAACGCTAAAATGCCTTCATCAGCAGTCGGACCCTCAACACCATGATTACAGGAGAGATTATCCGAATGGCCATCGCGATTATTTTCGCCATTGGCTTGGTTATGTCGTTCTTGATAACTGACTAGATCATGCAAAGTATTGCCATCATGACTGCATAAAAAATTAATACTGGCATAGGGGTAGCGACCACCATGCTCAAATATATCACTGGAACCATGAATTCTTCGCGCAAGCTCTGGTAATAAACCTTTGTCACCTCGCCAATAGCGTCTAATAGTATCGCGATAACGATCGTTCCATTCTGACCAAGGCGCAGGAAATCCACCCAATTGATAGCCTCCTGGCCCTATATCCCATGGTTCGGCAATAAGCTTGACACCATTTAGCACTGGATCTTGCAAAATAGCATCTAAAAAGCCGTTACTCTTATCAAAACCATGGATTTCTCTGCCTAAAATAGTCGCTAAGTCAAACCTGAAACCGTCAACGCCCATAATTTGCACCCAATAACGCAGACTATCCATCACCATTTGTAACACCCGAGGGTGACTAATATTGAGCGTATTACCACAGCCAGTATCATTAATATAATAGCGAGGCTCTGTTGGGTTTAATCGATAATATGAGTGGTTGTCTATGCCTTTGAAACTTAACGTTGGACCTAACCAATTCCCCTCACAGGTATGGTTATAAACCACATCAATCAACACTTCTAAACCCGCTTGATGCAGCTCATCCACCATACGCTGAAAATCTTGTAATTGGTTGTTATTGAGATAATCTTTATGCGGCACAAAGAAACCCAGCGAATTGTATCCCCAATAGTTAACTAAATTTTTTTCGGTTAAAAACTCTTCAGAAATGAATTGATGAATTGGCAGTAATTCAATAGTGCTAATACCAATAGCACGATAATGCGCTATCATAGTTGGGTGGCTTAAGCCAAGAAACGAACCTCGTAACGCTTTTGGAATTTTGTCGTTAAGTTGTGTTAAGCCCTTAACATGACCCTCATATATAACAGTGTTTTTCCATGCGACAGGTTTTTTGGGCACCGTTATGGCAAACGGATCTGTAACAACCGCTTTAAACATAACATCGGCATTATCTCGACAATCAAAAGATAAATCTTGTTTGGGATCATTAACATCATAGGCAAAATGTCGATCAGACCAAGTAAAATTGCCCGTTAACGCCTTTGCATAGGGATCTAATAATAATTTGTGATGATTAAATCGATGGCCAAATTCTGGGCTGTAAGTACCGTAGACTCTATAGCCGTAGACAAGTCCCGCTTTTGCACCTTTAATAAAACCATGCCAAATGTCATGCTCACACTGAGGTAAAACAAAACGCATCAACTCTTTATTGCCATGTTCATCAAAAATGCATAACTCAACCTTTTCAGCATGTGCCGAAAAAATGGCAAAGTTTACCCCAGAGTCTTTTACTGTTGCACCTATTGGGTAGGAACTGCCAGGTTCTATTCTATATTGTTGCATACAGGTCCAGTTAAACGTCTAATCTCAATAGCTAAATAAAGTAAAATGCTAAACATTTTTACAATTAAAACATTAGAATATTGCTGAGTTTGTCACAGCAAAACTTATGCCAGTAGAAAATTAATTTATTTTTTAGCCATTAATTACTCGTGATTGAATAATAAATGCAAAGCCTTAAAAATAAGGCTTTAAGCATATTAGCCTCGACAGGTAAGAATTATGGAGTTGTATTAACAACACTATTATCAGTACCGAATTCATTAGGCAGGTATTGGTCGGCTTTATCATCATTTTCCCATTCTGTCTTGTTTAACAGGTAACGAAAATGAAATTCGCTATTTTTTGGGAGTCTTACTTTGGTTTTGAAGCTTTGGGTCTTTTTATTAAACTTCATTTCTACCGCCTGCCAATCGTTAAAATCGGCAACTAATTCAGCAGAAGTTAGGTCACTTCGATTAAGCTCAAAGGTTACTTCTGCTTCATCTTTGGTTTTAAAGAATTTCTTGGTTAGCATTGTTATTCTCCATTAATCAATTACTTTGAAAAGTTACATTATTCTTTGCTTCATTATGGTGCAAATGCAGCAATCAAGCGCAAATAATGTGCATTTTTCGGTTCAATATAGCTGATCTTTGTGTCAGCATAATGACAAAGCATAATTCAAGCCGAATTTAAAAAAACAAAATCTTTAGCTATAGATTATTGTTAAAATAATGTTAACACACTATTATTATCTACACTCATCAAATGTAGCAAAAAAACAACAAAAAACAACAAAAAACAAAATATAGGCAAATTATGCTCAGAAAAGGTATCATAGCCACTGTAGCATTATCCTGTAAATTATAAAGTTACGCATATATGTAACTTTATTACACATCTATAAGGAAGTTTATATGGAACTCATTGACCAGTTAGCTGATGCGGTAGGGCTTCACTCCAGTTATTTTGGTACTTTCGGTAATAAGGTCTTTGCTAAAAAACATGCAAAGCAATCCTTATTGCATGCTATGGGCTTTAAACTTGATGATCAGTCATTAATTGATGCTATAGAAAAAATTAACAATAAGGCCTGGCTTAATATGTTACCGGAAGTGCATATTGTTAATATTGAAGATGCTAATCAGACCATTCAAATAAGCTTACCTAAATATCAGTCAAATGTAATTGATAAAGATTTAAGCCAAGTCTATTGGGAAATTTTCACTGATTCAGAAAATACACAAGAGCATTTGTCAAAGAATATGGGCTCTGGCAGTATTGATTTAACTCAATTGACAACAGCAGAATTTGCTGAAATTCATGGTATTAGCTATCAACATTATCATTTATCCTTACCTAAGTTAGCGCAAGGTTATTATCAATTTACTATTCGTTATGGTGAGCTTAACGCTCGTTGTCCACTTATTTATGCGCCTAAAACTTGTTATTCGCCCAAAGAGGTCTCAACAGCGAAAATGTGGGGTTATACAGCTCAACTTTACTCTTTGAAAAGTAAAAATAACTGGGGGATTGGTGATTTTAGCGATTTAAAGTCTCTGGTAAAAAAGTCAGCGAAGCAGCAATCAGCTACCATAGGTTTAAACCCATTACACCCGCTATATTATCAAAATCCAGCTCACCGAAGCCCTTATTCCCCTTCAAGCCGACGATACTTAAACACGCTTTACATTGATGTTACTAAAATCCCTAACTTTGAAAGCTGTGAAATAGTACAACAAAGGGTAGCAGACCCTGCATTTAAAAAAGCGCTTGCTGATACAAATAGCAGTAAATTAATCGATTACGTAGCTGTTGCAAAACTAAAGCATGAGATCACTGAGCTGTTGTATGAAGATTTTATCATGCATCAAGATAACGAAACCGACAACAATACTTATCAAGGCATGCAGCATGAATTTACTTGCTTTAAATCTTCACAAAAGGACTTGATACAATTTGCTACTTTTGATGCATTATTTCAACACTTTAACTCACTTGACAGTAACTCCTATGGTTGGACAGATTGGCCAAAAGAATTTCAAACGCCCAACAGTGAAGCGGTTATTAATTTTCAAAAAAAGCACCCTAAGCGTATTGACTACTTTTGTTTTTTACAGTGGCTTGCAGATAAACAATTAAGTGAGGTTGCACAAGCCACATATGATAACAATATGGCTATTGGTTTATACCTTGATTTAGCCGTTGGCTGCGATGGCTCAGGCTTTGATGTCTGGTCAGATCAACAAACTTATGTTGCCGGTGCCTCTATTGGCGCACCACCAGATGATATGAATGCCTTAGGACAAAATTGGGGGCTAACCCCTATTAATCCCTTAGCTCTTAGAAAACAAGGCTATCAACCATTGGTTAAAGCCCTGCGCAATAATATGCAGTATGCTGGAGCACTGCGGATAGATCATATCCTTGGTTTAATGCGCCAATATTGGGTAGCCCCTGGCATGGATGCGACAGAAGGCGTATACATTAGCTTTCCTTGGCATGATATTCTGCGTATCATTGCCTTAGAGTCACGCCTTAACCAATGTATTGTCATTGGCGAAGATTTAGGTAATGTACCAGAAGGGTTTAGCGAAACCATTCAAAATGCCGGTCTATTATCATTTAAAGTGTTATTTTTTGAACGCTGGCAGTCTGGTTTATTTAAACGGCCTGAAAATTTTCCGAGCCAATCGATTGTTACTGTTGCTACACATGATACCGCAACATTGTCAGGTTGGTGGCAAGGTCGAGATTTAGAGTGGCGTCAACAGCTTAATCTTTACCCTAATGATGACATCGGTGTCGCAGAAAGAAATGGCAGAGCCCAAGAGCGGCAAAACCTGCTTGCTGCTTTCGTTGACCTAGATGTTATCGACCTCAATAAAGCGCCTTCGTCGGCGCCAGCAATCATGAATAATGAATTGAGCATTGCGACGCAGAAATACTTAGCCGCTTCTCCAAGCCACCTGCAACTTATTCCGATTGAAGATGCTCTTGAGCTTACCGAGCAGGTTAATATTCCAGGTACTATTGATCAACATCCTAATTGGCTGCAAAAACTACCAGTTTTATTAGAGGAATTTGAGCAAGTTGAGTCGGTAAAAAATATTACCGAAGTAATGAACATAGCAAGACCAAAATAATATTGGCGTTGTTAAATTAACAGGCCATTTATCATCTGAGAAAAGCAGGGTAACTTTGAATTCAATAAGTTAAATATTCCCTGCTTTCACCGGATAAATTAACCTGTCGGTACAGCAAAACCCGAATCCAAGCTTAACCAAACACACACCTAAAACATGCCCCTTTTTCACGTTTGATGTACACTAAATCTCCGCCATGATTAGTCATGATTTGTCGTGAAAGACTCAAACCTATGCCTGTTCCCTGTTGTTTTGTGGTAAAAAATGGCACAAACACCATATCACGTAGCTTGTCATTTAAGCCCAAACCATTATCGGCAACTTCTAGGTATAGTTGCTGAGCATTATTTTTGTTAATGGTAACCGTTATAATGGCTTGCTCATTATCACCACCCTTTGCATCTCCTTGTTCGGCTGCTTTTATTAGTAAAGCATCAATAGCATTGTTGATTAAATTAATCAGTACTTGTTCTATTTGAATACTGTCTAACATCACTAACTGTTGCTCTTTTAATTTAATTTCAAGAAAAATATCATGTGCTAAAAACTGCTGTTTATGCAAAAGCGCAAGGCGTTCAACAATCGGAGCAAGTGTTGTTGGCTTTAAAACAGGTGCCGGTAAACTACTTATCTCTTTAAAGCGCTGAATAAATTTACCTAAATAACGCGTTCGTGTTGCAAGTGTCGACAAGGCAAGTTGAAGATCTTCTTTACTTTCATTATCAATAAAGTTTTGCGACTCAGGGATAAGTGTTTCGCAGGTCTCAGCCAAAGAGGCGAGAGGCGTAATAGTGTTCGCCACTTCATGAGTCAACACTCTAGTTAAGCGTTTATAAGCTTGTTGCTCTTTATTTAAAAGTAGCTCATGAATTGATTGTAACGTTATTATTTTACGCATTTCACCCTGAATTTCAGCAAGGCTCACCTGAAGAGTGAGCGTATCTTGGTGCTCTCCGTGTTGCCATGGCACTGAAATATTGAAAGGTTTTTCAGCGGCTAAAATTATCGTGCCAATATCGTAAAGATCGGTTAGATGAGTAATATTTTTCCCTAGTAAACGAGAAACTGCGGGATTAACTTCAACAACATTGCCCCGAGCATCGCAAACAATCACCGCTAAATTGATATGAACTAACAGTGTTTTAAAAAAATCACTTTGTTGCTCAGCAGTAAACCTTGCTTGTTGCATTTGTTTTTTTGCTTCTTCAAGATAGCTTGCCATCGGATGTTCAACGCCAAAACCTAAAGAATTGTCGCCATTAGCAAGCGCTTTAATGACTTGCATGACTTGCTTGTCTCGTTGGCTAAACAGCGAAAAGAGATAAGCGATTAAAAAGACCACAATGATAAATACTAGCACCAAGGTTGCAGATATCCCTTTGCTGGTAAATAAATAGCTAAATAATATGACTGAAATTATTAACCCTAGAATGTTACCGGCTAATAAAAATTTGGATCGCCTAGTAAAACTATTCATCTATAAATCATACTTTTCGAGACGACGATACATAGCGCCTCGTGTTAAACCAAGTGCTTTGGCTGCCTTGGTAACATTACCTTGGTGATACTTGAGCGCAGCGCGCACAGTACGTTGTTCAACAATAGCTAAATTAAAAGTCTCTTCACTACTATTTTGATAATTTAGTTTATCCTCGGTGAGCTCTGGGTTTTGTTGTTTGGCAGATGTATTATCTAATGGTTCACCAACTAGCGACGTTACCTCTAATGTCTCACTTTCACTTAAAATAACCGCACGCTCGACAACGTGGGCTAACTCACGAACATTACCAGGCCACTGATATGCTATCAATGCTGACATAGCATCACTTGTTATAGTCAAGTTACGTTTATATTTTTGGTTAAAATAATCAAGGTAATATTGAGTTAACAATGGAATATCATCTTCTCGCTCACGCAGCGGCGGTAATCGTATTTCAACAGTATTTATTCTGTACAGTAGATCTTGCCTAAATCGCCCCTCTGCCACGGCTTGAGTTAAATCATCATTAGTTGCACAAATTAAACGAATGTTAACGTCAATTGCGCCACTGCCACCAACTGGTGTGATTTGGCGGTTTTGCAGCGCCGCAAGTAACGTTGTTTGTTGACTGAGCGGCAAATTAGCTAACTCATCTAAAAATAAACTACCTTGATGGGCTTGCTCAAAACGCCCTACCCGATCGGTTTTAGCATCAGTAAAAGCGCCTTTTTTATGACCAAACAACTCACTTTCAAATAAGTTTGCTGCAACTGAGCCCATATCTAAACTAATAAAAGCTTGTTCATTTCGCTCACTGGCTAAATGAATCGCATGTGCGGCTAACTCTTTACCGGTGCCACTCTCACCAGTAATTAAAATATTAGCGTCAGTTTGCGCGGCTTTATTTATGGTAGAAAAAACTTGCTGCATGGCAGCACTTTGTCCTAAAAATTCAAATTGCTGACCATTAAGCGCTTGATTCAAACCTCTTGTTTGCCGTGTTAGCTGTCCCAAGGCTTGTTTATCTTTAGCATGACCAAGTGCGGCGGTGATAGCCGCTAAAAGTTGTTCATTTTTCCAAGGCTTAGCAATAAAATCGGCAGCACCCGCTTTGATAGCTTCAACCGCTAATTGAATATCACTATAAGCAGTCATTAATAACACAATGATAGAAGGTGCTTGTCTTAACGTTTTCTTAAGCCAATAAAATCCCTCTTGACCACTAATGGCATCATGGGTGAAATTCATATCAAGTAAGATAACGTCAACTTTTTCCTCGTTGAGTATTTTTTCGATATCAAAGGGATTATTTGTCGTAAGAACCTTGTAATAATGTTGCTTCAATAATAACTTTACCGCGATTAAAATATCTGGGTTATCATCAACAACGAGTATCGAACCTGCTTGCTTCATTTCCGTAATCCACTCTGTTTTTTTTCTAGTCTACCTTAGTTGCCAATAAAGCGTCCAGATAAAAACCGTCCATAAATGGACAATATTGACAACTCAAAGTGTTCTATTTGTGGACGCTTATATTTTTACAATAATACAATTAATTCTTAAGATACTGTTTTTAAATGATTATAACTATTGGCACAAGATTTGTAGTCTATCTTAAAAAGCGTAACATTTTAGATAAGCCCAGACGATAAATCAGACCGGAGGAACTACTTTCATGGACAAAAAAATAATACGTTCGCCACTGAAAAAATATCTAAAGCATTGTTTGCTTGTTATGGCTGTTCTGACACTCATTGCCTCAGCTTATGGCTTTAGCCTATCGACATCAACAGCGCGAAGTCACAACGTTAAGCCAACAAATGTCACCATATCCTCAGTCACTAAAGGGGTATTTATTGATGCTTTAAGCCTGCGTGGTCAAGTAGTGCCCAAAAAAACCATATTTCTAGATACTACCGCAGGAGGTCAAGTTGAAGAGCGTTTAGTCGAGCAAGGAGAATATGTTATTAAAGGTCAACCACTAGTGCGTTTACATAATACCAATTTACAGTTAGATGTGATGAGCCGAGAAGCGCAAGTAACCGAGCAACTCAACTTTTTGCGAAATACACAAATGAGTATGGCCACTAACCGTTTAAATTTACAGCGTGATTTGTTAGAGATTGATTTGCAAATAAACCACTTATCACGCCGCTTAAAGCAAACGCGACCCTTAGTAAAAAAAGGCGTCTTAGCTAAAGATGAGTTATTAGCACTTAAAGACGAACTCAGCTATTACCAAGCCCGTAAAACACTAAACCTGACAAGACAACAACAAGAAAACTCGATTCGTGAGGTGCAGGTTGCTCAACTTGAAGACAGTGCAGTAATGCTCAAAAAAAACCTATTATTTGCACGGGGTAACCTAGACAAACTACTTGTTAAAGCGCCTGTATCGGGTTATTTAAGTGAGCTTGATGTCAATATTGGTGAATCCAAAAGTCGTGGAGCGCGTTTGGGGCAAATAGACATCCCCAATGACTATAAGCTTGTGGTGCGACTTGATGAGTTTTATCTTAACCAAGTACAGCTAAACATGCCGGTAAAGGTAGAATTAGAGACGGGGATAATCCCGGCAGATGTAAGTAAAATAGATAGTCGCGTGCAGCAGTCTCAATTTCAAATTGAAGTTAATTTACCCAGTGAAACAACCAAGGTAAAGCGAGGACAAAGCCTTAATGTTGAGTTAATGCTTAGTGATAACAATAACAATGCCTTGTTAATACCACGTGGCGCATTTTTTAGCACCTCAGGCGGTAACTGGGCGTTTGTTGTTGAGCAAAATGGCGAGCGTGCTATTCGTCGTAATATTCGCTTAGGTAAAAAAAACAATGATTACTTTGAAGTCCTTGCGGGTCTTAAGGTTGGCGATAAAGTTATCACTTCAAGCTACAGTCATTTTGATAAAGCCCAGCAGCTAAACCTGCAGTAAAGCGTGAGTTATTAAACAAGAAGTCATTAAGCAATCATTAAAAATATAGTCAATAAACATAATTAAGGATGAGAATCATGATCACATTAACCAATGTAAAGCGCATATTCCGCACACAAGATATAGAAACCACAGCATTAAACAACATAAACCTGAGTGTTGAACATGGAGAGTTCGTCGCTATTATGGGGCCCTCTGGCTGTGGTAAATCAACCTTACTATCTATTTTAGGTATGTTAGATTCCCCCTCTTCCGGTAGTTTTACCTTTGTTGGCAAGGACATCTCAAATTATAACGAAAATAAGCTAGCTGAATTACGCAAAGCCAATATTGGCTTTGTTTTTCAGAGCTTTAACCTGATTGATGAACTCACAGTATTTGAAAATGTTGAATTACCACTCCAATACCAAAAAATAGCGAAGAAAGAGCGTAAGCAACGAGTCGAAGCAATCTTAAAACGCGTTGGCATTGATCACCGCAGTGAGCATTTACCGCAACAATTATCAGGTGGCCAACAACAACGTGTTGCAGTGGCTAGAGCTTTAGTCATTAACCCTCAATTAATTTTAGCTGATGAGCCAACAGGAAACTTAGACTCAAAAAATGGTGATGAGGTAATGGCTATGTTACGAGAGCTTAACCAAGAAGGCACTACCGTCATTATGGTCACTCATGATGAAAAAGAAGGCGCTTATGCTAACCGCTTAGTGCGCTTGCTAGACGGTCAGATCATGCTTGATAAAGCCAAGAGCTGCCAGTCAGACATCATTGCTGCGCAGATAGAGGTTGCTTAGCATGCTTTGGAATTATTTAACAACAGCGCTACGGTCTTTTCATCAGCATAAACAAAATTTTATTTTAAATGTTCTTGGGCTTAGTGTCGGTTTAGCCGCCGCTATTATCGTGGCATTATTTGCACAAAATGAACTGTCTTATGATAACCAACAACCAGATGCTGAGCGTGTCTACCGTATCCTCACAGATTACGGTGTATTAAAATTACCATTATTTAACTTAACGCAAGCTGAAAAAACATTAAAAAGTACTATGGTCGAAGACATCTTTTCCATAGAAATGCTTGAATACAGTAACAAAAAAACTGCCGCAGTGAAGTATAAGGGGCAAGGTTTTACACTCCGTTCTTTTTATGGCGCAACGCCGAATATTGAAGACTTTATTAAAATTAAGGTCATAACGGGAAATCTGAAAATTGCCTTGAGTACTCCTGATAGCTTAGCATTAAGTCAATCTGAAGCTTTACGTATTTTTGGAAGCCTAGATATTATTGGCAAAACCTTATTACATGAACATGGACAATACACTATTCGTGCAGTATTTGAAGACTTACCAGAAAACACTCATTTTGAATTCAAGAGCTTAGCCCATGTAGAAAATGATCCAACTAATATTGATGATAACTTTTGTTATATTTACGTAAAATTAACGGCTCAAAGTGACCCTCAGGCTTATGCCAAAATGTTATCTGCGCAGTCTTTTACAGGTGATAATAAAAATGCGCCTTTATTAGAGTTAATTCCTTTACGTGATTTACACTTTACTGCCAAATCTGTGGCTGAGTTTAAAAAAGGTGGAGACAAGTACACGGTAATGATTTGTTTTTCCTTGAGTGCTCTATTAACCTTCGTTGTGAGTTTTAACTTTATTAATATGTCAGTAGCACAGTCAACTAAAAGGGCTAAAGAAGTTGGAGTGCGTAAAGCCTTAGGCGCGAGTAGATATCAGTTAGTCGTTCAATTTTTATCTGAATCGTTACTGATATCGGCTTTCGCAACAGCCATTGCCTGCACGTTAATTGAACTTTGTTTACCAAATATTAATCAACTCATTGGCCGCGAACTAATCATCGATTATAGCGTACACTTCGAGATGTTGATTGTCGGGTTTGCAGCCTTAGTTGGTATTTTATCCGGTTTATATCCAGCTTTTTATATCTCTTCGTTTAGTTCAAAGCAATTATTAAGTGGTGAATTTGAACAAAATTTTTCGGCAAGTTTGGTTCGTAAAGCTTTACTGATATTGCAGGCAGCCATTGCTATTTCCTTGATTATCACCGCTGTCATTATGAACCAACAATTAGTTCATTTACAAAGCTTACCTCTTGGTTATGAAACCAAACAGCGATTAGTGATATCTGAATTACCAGCGAAGTTGGTACATACAAAAGATACAACGATATTGGTAAATAAACTTAACGCCATTGAAGGGGTGCAACAAGTAACTCATCTGGGGTTTGATATTACTAAGTCATCAATAAATCAAATAAATGCTACTTGGCCCAATGGGCAAAAGGCTGAAAGTGCTATTAATGTTACAGGCACAGGATTTAATATAGTTGAAGGGCTTGAACTAACCTTATTAGCTGGACGAGACTTTAGCTCTAAGTTTTCAAGTGATTGGAACACTCAAGTTTATGAACCATTCAAGCGAAATATTGGCGCAATTGTAACTGAAAGTGTAGCGAGGCAAGCGGGTTATCAAAATGTCGAGGATATTGTAGGAAAAACCATTAAAGATACAAACCCACAATATGCCACAGACATGCGGGTAGTAGGCGTGGTCGCTGATATAACCATTGGTAATGGAGAGAGCTCAGATAAAAGCTTTATCTTCCTATGTGGCTATCCTAGCGCTAATTTGTTCGAAACTATTTTGACAATCGCACCTCAAAAATATCCAAGTATAAAGAAGCAGATAATTAAGATATTAGGGGAACATGCTAATATATTCGAACCTAAAATTAGCTTGTTAGCTGACGACTATAAAGCTTTATTTGTAGAAAATAAACGTGTTGCTGATCTTGTTGCTATTTTTACTTACTTAACCATATTTTTAACGTGTTTAGGCATTTTTGGTTTAGCATCCTTTTCAACATTACGTCGCCAAAAAGAAGTGGCTATGCGCAAAGTTTTGGGCGCCTCTCGGTTCAGCATAGTAAACATTCTAGCCCATGAATTTTTACTACTGATAGTGATAAGTGTGGCCGTGGCATTCCCCGTAACTTATTGGTTACTCGGTGATTGGTTAGCTAATTTTAATGAACGAATCGAACAAAGTATTGAGCTTTATATATTCGCTGCATTGACCATAGCGGCTGTTACCTGGTTGACTGTTGCAACGATTGCCTTTAAGGCAGCAAGTTCAAAACCCTCTCTTATATTGCGTGATGAGTAATCATTATGAAGTTTCTCTGTTCTAGACAAACGAGTATTTAAAAATTTAACCCATTAATTTGAGTGCGTTATTATGAATAAGCTTTCAAAAATCACGATTAAATTTTGGCAGCGACAAAAGTTTTAAAAGGATACATTAATGGAACAACTACTCACCTCGTTACGAGTAAAAGTGACATGGTTATTTGGTTTGCACTTTATTAGTTATAGTGCTGGCTTAGCCGCGGTAATTTTACTACTTTTATTTGTCCAACATGAACTGGCTTTTGATAGCGATCATGCCGATAAAGATCGTATTTACCGTGCACACGTTGATTATAAAAGTTTTGGTTTTGATACGCTCATGCCAATACGTGACTTAGCGGTAGTGCAATCTCTAGCAAATGATGCTGACATTGAAGCAATATTTGCTTTAATTCCTGCTGAGTTTATTGGTTATGTCGATCACCAATTTAGCCCAAGAGTAACGAGTGGTAATAATGACTTTAACTTACAAGAAGTCTATTTTGCCTCAAGTAATCTGACAGAGTTTATTAACATGGAGGTATTATTGGGTGATCTCGATAGCGCTTTAAACACGCCAAATAAGCTTGCCATTTCTGAGTCTGAGGCGCTTAGGCTATTTGCTAACATCAATGTGATTGGCAGGCGGTTAATAACAAAAGAGCATACCTATACTATTACCGCCGTATTTAAAGATCTCCCCAAACAAACCCACCTACAATTTAAAGTGTTAACCGGTATCCCAAAGAGCATTAACAAGCCACCTCACGGTTACATCTATATAAAAACGGCAGCGAATACTAATATTGCTTCATTAGAACAGAAGTTGTTCGAAGCCTATTTGCAAACAAAATCAGCAGAGCATAAAACAGTAAAGTATAAACTTATCAACATCAGTGATATTTATCTGTATGGTAACTCTGTTTATGAAATGAAGCCCTCAGGGTCGATTACTGCAGTAACCATTGCATCAACGCTCATTTTTATTATTTTACTGCAAATAACCTGTAACTTTATTAATGTTAATTTGGTGAATGTTGGCAGAGCGGCTAAACAAATTGCCATTAGAAAAGCTATTGGTGCAAGTCGCAGACAACTATTTAATTTTGTTATAATAGAGTCTATTTTAATAACGAGTTTCGCGGTGTTATTATCACTGGTATTTGTTGAACTAGGCTATGATTATTTTAACCTTTTAGTTGAAACAGACATCTCATTCACATTAACACAAAAAGTTGTCTTATTAGCTATTTTAGCCAGCCTTATCATCGGGCTACTCAATGGTGTTTATGCCGGTATAATAGTGGCTAATACTGATGTGAAACTGCTGATGAGAACTCACTATCAATACCATTTAAAAGGGCTTGTTAAAACAATTTTGTGTTTTCAAACCGGCTTAGCCATAGTGGTTTTTATGGTGTTTTTGATAACAAGAGCACAACTTAATTTTGTTGCCAATATGGAGTTAGGTTATCAAATTGATAATAGGTTAATTGTAAAAGATTTGCCCTCTCAAGCATTATTTGCTCAACCAAAATCAGCTTTACTGTCAGCTATTAGTGAATTACCAGGCGTAGTCTCTGTCACTGCTACCAGTATTAATCTTACCCAGCAAGTTCGTGGAGAATTGTCATTTACCTGGCCAAATGGAGAAAAAATTCAAGGCATAGCTCCCTCTGTGGTAACTCACTTCAATGCTATTGATGCGCTGGGGCTAAATTTATTGGCAGGTAGGGATTTTAGTGAACAACATCAAGGTGATTGGTATCAAAAGTTAGCTAACGGTAGTGAAAAGGTCGCTCTAATTGTCACAGAGTCAATGGTGCGATTAGCAGGTTATGATTCTGCTCAAGAGGTTGTAGGGATGACGGTGACCAATAGCAACGAAGAGTTAACCGGTAAAATTATTGGTGTGGTCTCTGATGTAAAAATAGGCTCTGCTAAACATCAAATGACGCCACTTTCGTTTAACCTTGCCCGTAACAAACTTACCACAGCTAATATTATCATTAACATAGCGAAAACGACTGCGCCAACACCATTAAAAACTGAGGTTTTAAGGCTACTTGAGTCACGCTTTTCATTGCTTGATATTGAAGTAAACACGCTTGAAGATGATTATGCCAAACACTATAAAAATGAGCACCAGCTAATCACCTTATCAAGATACCTCTTTATTTTAAGCTCGGCATTAACAATAATTAGCCTTGCGGTATTGGTTTCACAAACCATCCATGTTCAACAAAAAGCTTTAGCGATTAAAAAAGTATTAGGTGGCTCTATTGGACGTTTAATTAACGAACTAAGCTTTAGCTATTTAAAATTGGTATCAATAAGCTTAATAGCTAGTATGCCTCTAGTATATTGGCTAATGAATGAATGGTTAAATAACTTTAACGATAGAATAAGCCAACCTCTTTGGTTATATTTTTTGGTTGCATTTGCCGTTGTAGCTATCACTTGGTTGATTATTGCCATGCTGGCATATAGAACGGCGATTACCAGACCGTCCTTAATACTTCGTGATGAGTAATAGCTAATAATAACTATCTTAAACACTACAAAAAAGCCTTTTCAGTTTGTTAACTCTATACTGAAAAGGCAATATAAAGTGTTTATCAAATCTCTACTCGCAAGAAATAAACCTAAATACTCATTATCAAGCCAGCCTTTAATACTTACCGAAAAAATGAGTGAAAACTCATTACTACTGCTTTAAAAAAACTTTACTAACAAAAACTATCTTCACGTCAATTCTGTTTATTTCGTTTAATGAAACAGTTACTACAATCCTTGCTATAAAACTACCGAGATAAAAGCTTCTTAGATAAAAAGCAGCTAGTCACTTATTAGCAAATTTTTATTAAAACTCAACTAGCCAGCATTAATGTGCACAAAAAATAACAAATAGTGCTTGAAAACTCATCATAAATAGCTATACTGTATAAAAATACAGTATAGCTATTTAATCATACCCAGCAAGAGGCAGAGCGATGTACTCAATTAATACACTAAAGCACAATGGCAAAAAATCGTCTTTTTCACAACAAGCTTGGTTTGAATACGCCAGTGTAGAAAACCATCAAGAATTGTGCTCACAATATGCCAATATATGCCAACAACATACACAAAAAAACAAGTGGGTTTTATTTATCAACCCTGAAGAATCATCATTAGAAAAACTTGCTAAAATGCATAACATTGATGTGTCAAAAGTACTTTGTGTAAGCTTCAAAGGAAAGAATAAAGTTCAAAATATGCGCAGTGAAAATTCGGCACATTTAGATATTGAACAAATTAAGAGTGTCTTGTGTCGAGGAAACTGCTCTGCGGTAATAATGTCCAACGCATCTTTTGATAAAGATGAAATGACTGAGCTAAATAATTGCGCTCGTTTAGGTGAAACGCACTGTGTTTTGTTAACAAACGAACGAAGAAAGTTACTCTTATCCAATGAGCAATTACTTCATTAGTTGATGAATAATTGATTAATAACCCATATAAAAAACCGCACTATACAACACAATGCGGTTTTTCAATCTAACGACATAGAGATTTAAGTCGCTAACTTTGCTGTTTTTGCTGTAACCAGTGATTCACATTTTTTGATAACACGCTCATAGGCACAGCGCCATTTAATAAAACCACATCATGAAACTCAGCTAAATTAAACGTTTCACCTAACTGCTGTTTTGCCTGTTCACGTAAAGATAAGATCTTTAGCATACCTAATTTATAACCCAGGGCTTGACCTGGCCATGCCATATAACGCTCAATTTCGGAAACAACATCAGACTCAGCAGTGCCGGTTTGCTCTGACATATAAGTTATTGCTTGTTCGCGAGTCCAGCGTTTATCATGCAAACCTGTATCAACCACTAAACGCACGGCTCTGAATAACTCCGCTTGTAAACGGCCCAAATTACCAAACGGATCATTTTCATACATGCCAAGCTCAAAAGCGATTTGCTCTGAATAAAGTGCCCACCCTTCTGTGTAGGCATTATAGGGCGCGATTCGTCTTAAGAAAGGTAATTCAGCTTGATCTAAATTAAGTGCTATCTGCCAATGATGCCCCGGATTTGCTTCATGATAGGTTAACGTCTTCAAACCAAACTTTGGATTTGCTTTCATATCACGTAAGTTAATCCAATATATTCCCGGTTTACTGCCATCAACTGCTGGAGAAGTATATTGTCCCCCTGGCGCGCCATCTTGCACCTCGACAGGAAAGGCTTTAACTTCCACTTGATAGCTAGGAATTGATTTAAAAACAGGTGCCATTTTACTGGTGATCTCAGCAATATAGCCATTAATGTCGCTCAGTAACTCTTCGCGCCCTGCCTTTGAATCTTCATATAGAAAACGTGGTTCCTCATTAAGTGCAACCATACGCTGACCAACCGTACCTTCTTTATAACCCTGCTCTTGCAAGATTTTATCCATTTCACTAGTTATCCGTGAAACCTCATCTAAACCAATTTGATGAATTTCATTTGGCGTTAATTCACTGTCGCCTAACTGTTTAATTGCATCTTGATAATAAGCACTACCATTGGGTTGCGCCCATATACCAAATTCTGATCGCGCTTTAGCCAATAATTTTTCACTTGCTTTAGTGACTGATTGAAAGGCTGGGTAAACAACTTGCTTAACACTGATAGTTGCTTGTTCGATTAGTGCTTGTTTTTGCGCATTAGTGAGTTCGATAATTTTATTCACTTTGTCACTAAATACCCTGACAAAAACATGTTGCTCTGGTGCAACTTTTATAAAACCTTGTAAATAGTTAATTGCCCCCTGCAATGTAATCGTCGGAGGAAGCCAGTCTTGTTTAGCATCAAAAGTCTGTTTCTCAATAATACTAGCTGCAAGCAGATCAAACTGCTCTAAACGAGCAATATAATCAAGCGCCTCTTGTTCGGAAGTTATCGGCTGATCATTTTGCATGATACGCGGTATATCAATTAATGGTCCATTAATTTGATTAACAATAAACGGAGAAAGTCCCATCCAACTATCAATAAAGCCGACATTAAAGTCCGCTGAACCGGCAAAATAACGTGTTAAACCAGTCATGACTTGTTGATTATTTATAGCAGTAATATCACTATCTTTTAAACTGATTTTAGCTATTTTTCTTGATATCGATAATAACTCTGCCCTCAGTTTTGCTTCAGTTACGGGATCATACAGTTCCATTTTGTTATTGATTGCTGCGCCAACATCTTGCACAGATAAACCAAACATAGTGGCAGATAATGGACGTTGTTTAAATAATGTTTGTTTTGCTTGTAAATAAAGTTCAGTTAACGTTTGCTCAGCATTCGCTACTTGAGACTTACTAACCTGCGCTTTTGCCAAATTATCTACTGAGTTATTCATTACCACTGCTGGCTTATCACAACCACTCAAACCTATGGCGGTAATAATAGCAGCACAGATAAAACTGTATTTTAGTCTTTTACACATAACGCCCTCAATAACTAAATAGCTCATTGATATTTAGTGTTATCTTTGAATTTAATATTATTTTTACTTATCAAATTGATACTGTTCTCGGTATCTTGCATCGGCGATTAAAGCAAAGCCTCCCCTGATTGTAAACATTATACAGTCAGAACTTTCTCAACAAGTTTTTTATTGTTTAAATATCAACCACACTGATTTAGAATTCATACATTTTATCTGCTATAATCGCGCACCTTTTGCTGAACTGGCGTTTACTCGTTACTTTATCAAAAGAATTTAGTGCAGTTCACCACCATGAGATTATTAAAATGACTTCAGCAAAGAAACAAATAATAACGCCTTCCCACCAAGCATTATTTGACTACCCGAAATACTGGGCTGAATGTTATGGCACTGCGCCTTTTTTACCCATGTCTCGACAAGAGATGGATATGTTAGGTTGGGATAGTTGTGACATTATCATTGTTACGGGTGATGCTTATGTCGATCACCCAAGCTTTGGTATGGCAATCATAGGACGAATGCTTGAAGCACAAGGTTTTCGTGTCGGCATTATTGCACAGCCTGATTGGCAATCAAAAGATGCATTTATGACACTTGGCAAACCAAATTTATTTTTCGGTGTCACCGCTGGCAATATGGATTCTATGATAAATCGTTATACCGCTGAGCGTAGGTTGCGTCATGATGACGCTTATACGCCCAATGACGAAGGCGGTAAAAGGCCCGATCGTGCAGTAACTGTTTATACACAACGTTGTAAAGAAGCTTTTAAGGGCGTCCCTGTAATTATTGGTGGCATTGAAGCCAGCCTGCGTCGAATCGCACATTATGATTATTGGTCTGATAAAGTTCGTCGCTCGGTATTATTTGATTCAAAGGCTGATTTATTAATTTTTGGTAATGCTGAACGCCCTCTGGTTGAAATTGCCCACAGAATAGCGCGCGGTGAAGAGGTCAAGTCAATCACTGATGTCCGTGGTAGTGCATTTCTTACCAATCAAGCTTTACCGGGTTGGCATGGTATAGATTCTCGCAATATTGATAGACCGGGTAAAATTGACCCAATTCCAAACCCCTATGAAGAAATAACACCAACAACGTGCAGTGATAATGATGCTGAGTCACTGGCGACAGATATTACAAAATCTGCACAACCGATTGAAATCTCTAATTATAGAAATAAAAGTTGGGAGAAAAAATCCAAACCTTGGCAAACAACCTACATTAACCTGCCAACATTTGAACAAGTAAGAGATAACAAAGTGCTCTATGCACATGCATCACGTATTTTTCATCAAGAAGTTAATCCAACCTCGGCTAAACCTTTAGTTCAAAGCCATGGCAATCGTCTTATTTGGTTAAATCCACCCGCAAAACCTCTTTCTACTGAAGAAATGGATAGTGTTTTTGATTTAGATTATAAACGCGTACCTCACCCAAGCTATGGAAACGCCAAAATACCTGCTTATGATATGATCAAAACCTCAATTAACATTATGCGTGGTTGTTTTGGTGGTTGTACTTTTTGTTCTATTACAGAGCATGAGGGACGCATCATTCAAAGTCGCTCTCATGAGTCTATTATTAATGAAATTGAAGATATCAAAGCAAAGGTACCAGGATTTACCGGGGTTATTTCTGATCTTGGTGGCCCAACAGCCAATATGTACCAGCTCAATTGTAAAAGTGAGAAAGCGGAAGCGACTTGTAGAAAACCTTCTTGTGTTTGGCCGACAATCTGCGGTCATTTAGATACTGATCATACCCCGACTATTGAACTTTATCGTAAAGCGAGAAAAGTTAAAGGTATTAAAAAAATTCTCATCGCATCTGGTGTTCGCTATGATTTAGCCATCGAACATCCTGAATACGTCAAGGAACTTGCCACGCACCATGTTGGTGGCTATTTAAAAATAGCGCCTGAGCATACTGAAAAAGGCCCGCTTGATAACATGATGAAGCCAGGTATGGGCAGCTATGATAAATTTAAAGCAATGTTTGATCATTACTCAAAACTCGCGGGTAAAAAGCAGTATTTAATTCCCTATTTTATTTCTGCTCATCCAGGGACTTCTGATAGAGATATGGTAAATTTAGCACTTTGGCTAAAAGAGAATGACTTTAAGCTAGATCAAGTACAAAACTTTTACCCTTCACCACTAGCCAATGCAACTACTCTATATCATACTGAGCTCAACTCGTTACGTAATGTTACCAGCAAGAATTTGGCAAAACTTGATGGTAAAATTACTGTACCTAAAGGGACTATTCAACGCCGTCTTCATAAAGCAATTTTGCGTTATCATGATCCGGTTAACTGGCCTCAAATTCGCCAAGCTTTAATTAAAATGGGCTTAAGTAAATTAATCGGCTCTACGCCAAGTTGTTTAGTTCCTAGAGAAACACGCAACGAACAACAACAGGTTAATAGAAACAGGCAAGGCAAAAATAACGCCAAAGGTCTTAAAACTAGCCCTGGACAAAATCGCCATAAGTCCAACCAAAGAAAAAATAAAAATACATCAAACCATAAGCAAGGTTTAACTCGCTTTTCAGACAACCAATTTAATAATAGAAACAAACCGAAATAACTCATCGACATAAACGGCGTTAGTCATAATACAATAATGTTGACTATCGCCTTTACGGAGCTAAAAATTTAATTTCTCACTTAATATGACCAGACTGACTGCATGACCAAATAATGAAAAGGTTTACTGGCCATTGCAAACAGTTTAACAAATGACTAAATACTAATATAAGCGCTACTCATATCACCTTATGGGTGTCTTAACTTGCAGAACAAAAACTACATCATAGAGTAATTATTCATTGGACTATTACGTTTGCATAAAAAGCTCTGTGTTTAAATCATTTCAAGTGACGGCGAGTGAAAATATAATATGCGACCTTTTCTCAGTAGTGTATAATCGCGCGCATTATTTTATTGGTTGATTTACCGATTAAATTAACTTCAGTAAACATCATCATTTAACGGAATACATCATGCTAGCAGCAAATAATATAACTCAGCAGTTCGGGGCAAAACCGCTCTTTGAAAACATTTCTCAAAAATTTGGTGGCGGTAACCGTTACGGTTTAATCGGTGCTAATGGTTGTGGTAAATCAACCTTTATGAAGATTTTAGGTGGCGATTTAGAGCAAACTTCTGGCAATGTAAGCCTTGATACTGGTGAACGCTTAGGTAAATTACGTCAAGATCAATTTGCCTTTGAAGAATATAGTGTCATCGATACCGTCATTATGGGTCATACCGAACTTTGGGCAGTAAAAGAAGAACGTGACCGGATTTATGCCTTGCCTGAAATGAGTGAAGCTGACGGTATGAAGGTAGGGGATTTAGAATCTGAATATGCTGAAATGGACGGTTATTCTGCTGAAAGTCGAGCGGGTGAGTTATTGATGGGTGTTGGTATACCTGTCGAGCAACATTATGGCTTAATGAGTGAAATAGCACCAGGTTATAAACTACGTATATTACTTGCTCAGGCGCTATTTTCCGACCCAGACATTTTATTACTTGATGAACCTACCAACAACCTCGATATTCACACTATCCAATGGCTTGAAGAAACCTTAAATGAACGTGATTCAACCATGATCATCATTTCTCATGATAGACACTTCTTAAATAGTGTTTGTACTCACATGGCTGATTTAGATTACGGAGAGTTATGTGTTTATCCCGGTAATTATGATGAGTATATGTTAGCAGCAACACAAGCAAGAGCACGCTTATTAGCTGATAATGCTAAGAAAAAAGCACAAATAGGCGAATTACAAGCCTTTGTTGCGCGTTTCTCTGCCAATGCTTCAAAAGCGAAACAAGCCACTTCACGTGCCAAACAAATTGATAAAATTCAACTTGAGGAAGTCAAAGCATCTAGCCGAAGCAACCCATTTATCCGTTTTGAACAAGAAAAGAAATTATTCCGTAACGCACTGGTTATTGAAAATTTAAATAAAAGTTTTGATGACAATCATATCCTGAAAGATATTTCAGCCTTAATTGAAGTAGGTGAGCGTATTGCGATTATCGGTGAAAACGGTATTGGTAAAACGACTTTCTTACGTACACTGATGAATGAAGTTGGCTATGAGGCCGATTCAGGCGAGTATACCTGGTCTGAGAATGTCAATATTGGCTATTACGCGCAAGATCATGAATACGAATTTGAAAATGATATGAACTTGTTTGACTGGATGAGTCAATGGCGTCAACCCACCGATGATGAACAAGCAGTCCGCGGTTACTTAGGGCGTTTACTTTTCTCTGCAGATGATATTAAAAAGAATGTCAGTGTGCTGTCAGGTGGTGAAAGAGGTCGTATGTTATTTGGTAAACTAATGATGCAAAAACCAAATATTTTAGTCCTTGATGAGCCCACTAACCACATGGATATGGAATCAATTGAATCATTAAACATGGCGCTAGAGCAATATCAAGGGACATTATTGTTTGTTAGTCATGATCGAGAGTTTGTATCGACTATAGCTACCCGAATCATTGAAATTACCAGTGAAGGCTATGTTGATTTTGCCGGTACTTATGATGAGTATTTAGCAAGCCAAGCTTAATTTTTCAGTTAAGCAGAAGCTAAAGCGGTAAGTGATTATTTTCTGTTAACTTACCGCTTATTAATGATCAGGTAAATTCAAATTTTTTTTAAGGGCTGGTTGTACTAGTTTATTATCATATTGATAGCCAGCCCCTTGATTTCTAAACTTACTAATAAATAGCCTCAAAGCGGTCAATATAAAGCAAGCATTTCGAAATTATTTATGTTACGAACCCGACAGAGTGACTTAAGCTAGATTAAAATCATTTAATTAAATTACTGACTGACAATAATTACGACTTAACGATGTTAATAGCGGCACTAAAATCTATGAGCATGTTTATGATGAAATTCTGGCGATTTTAGGACAAATAAATCATCAACATAAAACTGCTCAGCGCTACTTGCTTGCCACCAATGTTGCCAAGATTCATCCAGTTCATCCTGCTCAGCAGCTACATTTACTAACTGCTTAGGCTTTAATTGGCATACTAAACTGCCCAAAGACATTTGTGTGCCATACGGTGAGCGCTTCTTTATCATTTGGGGTACAAGTTTAGCGGGATCATCTAAGCCCATACTGCCAACCAATTCAAAAAAACTGTGTAAGGTATTATGGTGAAAATTTTTCACCCGTTCGCTTTTATCTTTAACATCTATCGCTTTAGCCCTGGCGGGATCTTGTGTTGCTACACCAGTAGGACAAAGGTTTGTATTACAATGTCGAGATTGAATACAGCCAATGGCCATCATCATGGTTCTGGCTGCATTTACAATATCGGCGCCAACAGCTATTTTAGCAAGCAAATCAAAACTCGAAGCCGTTTTTCCTGATGCTATAATTTTTATTTTATCGCGAAGACCTACGCCAATTAAGGCATTATGCACAACATTAACACCTTCAATGCAAATGAGTCCCAAACGATTAGTAAACTCTACCGGTGCAGCACCTGTTCCCCCTTCAGCACCATCAACAGTAATAAAGTCTGGTGTAATACCTGTTTCAAGCATCGCTTTACAAATACTTAAGAACTCTGCTGGATTACCAATACATAATTTAAAGCCTACAGGCTTACCACCACTTAAGTCTCGAAGTTGTTCAATAAATGTTAATAAGGCTTTTGGTGTTGTGCATTCAGGGTTAACGGGGGGTGAAATACAATCTTTATCTTTTGGTATATGCCTTATCTTAGCAATTTCATCAGTAATTTTTGCTTTGGGTAAAACGCCACCGTGACCCGGTTTAGCCCCTTGTGATAACTTTATTTCGATCATTTTTATTTGAGGTAATTTGGCCGTTTTGATAAATGAATGTGCATCAAAACGGCCAAATTCATCACGACAACCAAACAGGCCAGTACCAAGCTGCCAGACGATATCACCACCATGTTTTAAATGATACGGGCTAGCGGCTCCCTCACCAGTATTATGATAACAACCAGCTTTTTTAGCTCCTAAGTTAAGGGCCTCAATAGCATTGGTACTTAATGAGCCAAAACTCATTGCTGAAATATTTAAATATGAAGCAGAATAAGGTTGCTGACAGTTGCCTTCACCAATCAGAACGCGCTTAGCGCTTTCTTTTACTTCAACCGGAGATAATGAATGCCACAAACTTAAATAGTTATCTTCAACTAAATTACGCTGAGTACCAAAGGCAATAGTATCTCTAATATTTTTCGCACGTTGATAAACTAGGGTTCTTTGTTCGCGATTAAATGGCCGCTCTTCGGTATCATTGGCAATGAAGTATTGTTGAATCTCAACCCGAAAAGATTCAAGAATATAGCGCAAATAAGCGACTACAGGATAAAGGCGATTTAAACTATGTCGGCTATAAAAGACATCATGTAAACCAATTAAGCTATAGAGCAAAGTGATAAGTAGTAGCAGCAAGCTCAAGAGACTTGAGCTATGCAGGTAAAAGTATCCGGCAAAAAAGTTACCCAAGGTGACAACTAACCAGAGAATTTTTTGCATTAAAGTCATAAACATCCTTATAGATTATCTATTTATTACTCGCTAACCCATTAACATATTCATTGAATAACTAAACTTAAAGCAATAATTTATTATTATATACCAATAGTTAACTTTAGTAATTTTCACAATAGCTCGAATAGCGAAGAGTTAAGCATTTTTTCACAAAAAAAAGCAACTCGAAGCTGCCTTTTAATAGTGTTAATGCTTTGTAGGCTTGCACCTTTTTACTCTTCCTCTTCGAGGGATGAGTTTTCAATTTGCTGCGCTGTTAATGGCTTTTTACGCTTGATAATTTTCATTGCTCCGGCATCTTGAATCTCTATAAAAGTCTTTTTAACGACCTTTCTTGGTTTTTTAGCAATGCTTTTCTTGACCTTGCTGGCAGCGGCCTTTGCTTTTGCTGGTATGGCTTTTTTAACTTTTAAACCTTTAAACTTAACTGTTATCCCGGCAACTTTACTAAAACTAATCGTTTGTTGTAAAAATGCTTCAATATTTTTAAAACTTAACCAGTCATTAGGACCCACTAAAGAAATGGCATCGCCTTTGGTACCAGCTCGACCAGTGCGACCAATGCGATGAACAAACTCTTCGGTATGCTTTGGCATATCAAAATTAATAACGTGTGATACATGAACCAAATCAAGGCCGCGTGAGGCTAGGTCAGTTGTCACTAGCACTTTATGTTGCCCTTTAGCAAAGCTCTGCATAATTTGATTACGTTGACTTTGATTTAACTCGCCACTTAGCGCAGCAGCATTTATATTTTGTTCATTCAATAATTTTGCTAACCGTTCAGTATCGTTTCGCGTAGCAGTAAAAATAATCACTTGTTGTGATTTTTCAGTGCTCAAGAAATGTTGTAACAATGCTTCTTTTTGCGTCAGATTATCTGCAAGATAAAAACGTTTCGTTATATCAGCGTGTTCGCTATGCCCTGCTTCAATCGCAATACGTTTTGGCTTCTTTAATAACTCTGTTGCAAAATCATTAACTTGCGCGTGGTCTAGGGTTGCTGAAAACAATAAGGTCTGACGTTTACGATGATCTGCCGCCTTATTAATTAGACTAAGCTCCTTAGAAAAACCCAAATCAAGCATGCGATCCGCTTCATCCAAAATAAGCAATTCCAAGCCATTTAAATAAAAATGCCCTTTGGTTAGGTGATCAGCTAAACGACCCGGGGTAGCAACAATAAAGTGTGGATCTTTTTCTAACACTTTAACTTGGTCATTAAAATTCTCACCACCTAAAATTAATACCGCTTTAAACTGAGTATTAGCAGTAAACAAGCGTAATTGACTGAACACTTGCTTGGCAAGTTCTCTTGTCGGCGTTAAAATAACCACGCGCGGATCACGTTTAGACAAAGCTCTGTTTTTACTTAAACGCTGTATCGCTGGAATAACAAACGCTAAGGTTTTTCCTGAGCCTGTTTTTGATGAGGCAATGAGATCATGCCCTGCCATCGCCGCTGGAATAGCCTGTTGCTGAATTTGTGTAGGTTCATTAAACCCCAAGTGTTCAACGGTACTCATTAAAGCACCATCTAAACCTAAATCACTAAATTGCACTAAGCATACTCCTATTGTTTATTAACAAAGATAAAGAGGCCAACGCTATCAGTAAGCCCCTGAAAAAAATGGTTAAAAAGTTTCATCATTAACTAGCTGCAATTCTTGCTTCGACAACAGCAATTGCTTGATCAATTCTTTCTAATACTTTGTTTTGAGATAATAAAGCCAAGGTAATATCTAAAGATGGTGAGTTACCACCACCTGTCGCTGCTACCCGTAACGGCATACCAACCTTACCCATTCCTAATGCTAATTCAGTTGCAGTATCATTAATTGCCGCGTGAATAGGCTCAGCCGACCAGTCCGTCAATGCTGCTAGCTTTTCTTTAACTAATAACAGTGGCTCTTTAACCACAGGACGTAAATGCTTTTTAACGGCTTTTGCATCAAATTCGGTAAAATCTTCATAAAAGTAACGAGAAATTTCAGCCATTTCTTTTAAGGTTTTTACCCTGTCGGCTTGAATCTTGACAATGTCACTCAACGCTGGCCCATTATCAGTGTTAATACCTTGATCATTCATATGCCATGCTAAATGCTCAGCAACATAGTCAGCATCCAGGGTTTTCATGTAATGTTGGTTTACCCAAATGAGCTTATCAGTATTGAAACCAGATGGTGCTCGATTGCAATCTGTTAAATCAAAAAGCTCGATCATTTCTTCACGTGAAAAAATCTCTTTATCGCCATGGGACCAACCCAAACGTACTAAATAATTTAGCAATGCTTCAGGTAAGTAACCATCATCTCGATATTGCATGACACTGACAGCACCATGACGTTTTGATAAACGTTTTCCATCGTCACCTAAAATCATTGGTATGTGAGCGTATTCAGGTACATTGGCACCAAGGGCTTTTAAGATGTTAATTTGTTTAGGGGTGTTACTAATATGATCATCACCACGCACAACATGAGAAACCTTCATATCCCAATCATCGACAACAACCGTTAAGTTATAAGTTGGTGTACCATCAGAGCGAGCAATAATTAAATCATCTAATTGCTGATTGCTAATGCTAATATCACCTTTGACCATATCTTTTATAACAACATCGCCTTCAAGTGGATTTTTAAAACGAATAACAAACGGTTTACCCTCGGGGTAATCTGTGCGATCACGCCATAGACCATTGTACTTTTCAATTTCTCCCTTGGCTTTAGCTTCTTCACGCATCGCTTCGACTTCTTCTGCAGTGCTATAACAACGGTAAGCATTACCTGAGGCTAATAATTGTTCAATAACTTCCTTGTAGCGATCGAAACGTTTTGTTTGAAAGTATGGGCCATGAGTCCAATCAAGATTCAACCAATTCATGCCATCCATAATTGCATCTACTGAAGCTTGGGTAGATCGCTCTATATCAGTATCTTCGATGCGAAGAATAAAATCTCCACCATTTTTTTTGCTATATAGCCAACTGTATAAAGCCGTACGGGCACCACCAACATGTAAGTAACCTGTTGGGCTTGGGGCAAAACGTGTTGTTAAAGTCATAAAAATCTCTATCTAATGTTACTAACGCCGAATTTTGTAATCAACAGAACATAGCATTAGCATTATACGTCTAAAAAATTACCATTATTTTAGCACCCCAGATAATAGCAAGTCCATTAAGTAATTGACCTGCCAATATGAATTTTAGCTTGCTCCATGCTAACGGGATAATTCCGTTAAATGCTTTTTCATAGATAAAAGCGACAAATACGGTCAAAATAAGCTTACGAAAACTTTACACTGATGCACAATGAAGCCCACTTTATCGCTGGATTGAAAAGTATAGCAAGCAAGTCTTAGTGAAGTGGTGGACGATACTGGGCTTGAACCAGTGACCCCCGCCTTGTAAGGGCGGTGCTCTCCCAACTGAGCTAATCGTCCATGCTGTTTTAATTCTTGATGGAAAGAATATCTTTTTCGACAAGGTCGAAAATTGGTGGACGATACTGGGCTTGAACCAGTGACCCCCGCCTTGTAAGGGCGGTGCTCTCCCAACTGAGCTAATCGTCCATGCTGTTTTAATTCTTGATGGAAAGAATATTTT
>JBFONR010000014.1:0-96086 GCA_040779365.1 Colwelliaceae bacterium MEBiC 14330 | reverse complement strand
TGCACCATTGTAATAAAAGCACAGAAGAACCCTCCTAAAAGAGGTGGTACAAATGCGCCAAAGATAATTCTTTCTGTCCACCCTGAAGTCATCATCAATCCTTGAAGAACTAGCTAACGCCCGCATAAGGGGCTGATTAATAGTTTGCTAAAATGTGAAGCGGAGCGGAACCGAGCAAACTGTTAGCAGTCCCGTGCTTAATGCGCTTGTTATATGCCGTTTAGAACATACTTTTTTATTAGTAATGCCGATTCACTTCTAGTAAGTTGCCAAATTGAAATCCAATATACGATTATAAACAATATTGAAGCACCAGCCTCAGCGTTATTAGCACCTGAGGTCGTTGAGTAAGCTCCCAAAGCACCAAATAGAAACATGAAAGAAAAAACCTTTTTCATTTTTAAAATGTACTCTGGTACTGATTTATAATACTTATAATTTAACTTGATGATTATTGTACTTAACAGTGTTACAGCTAATAACACTACAAAGAAACCTGCATTAAATGATGTCCCTAGAAATAAATGAGTAAAGAACATACCTAGGATGCTTGGCGTAAGTGCTAAAACAAAAGACGCCTTCACAAACCTTAAATCAAATACTTGATGATTTTTCAAAACTCCCTCTCAAGGCATATAACGCCGCGCTAAGCGGCACAAAATTGTTGGCTAAAATGTGTGAGGAACGAACAAAAGCCAACTGTTTTTTGTCCGTTCTTTAGCGCCTTGTTATGTGTTTTTACTATTTACCACTTTAAAAGCACATTCTAGTTGCTCTTTGCTATCGTTAAGCAAACTGCATTTTCTTAAAAGAGGAAAAGCTTGTGAATAAGGAATAATTGGTAGATTATTAGCTCGCCTAACACACTTTTCTGACACAAAAGGAACGTAAACAGAAATGGGCAGAACCTCATAATCATAAATTTCGTCAATCACATCATACATAGCTAAGCCAATTAGTACTTTTCCATTTTTAACATTAGCGAACTTTTGAAGCTGTTCTTTTGGCGGCAAAGGCTTCAACATTTCTTCTTTGGTTTTACCTTTATTCTTGTAATCAATAGCTGAAGCAGTTATTTGGTATAGGGATAAACAAGCTTCAATATCTTTATCATTAGCTTTTAAACTAAAGCTAAATAAAAGAAAGTTCATAAGTATCAATATTCTTAAAAGGTTCACTAATCATCCTTAAACACATAACGCTTATTATGGAGACGTCTCAGTAATGTCCGTTCCATAGTTTTATTTTAATTCTCATTAATATGTCATATTTTCAGTTACTTATAAACGTATAATATTTTATTTTCGTTACCTTTTGGATATTACTGAGAGTTCTCAGTAATATCTCATTGAAGGAAGTATTATAAAATTATTATATATCAGTTGTTTAGTATTTTTATTTGAACTGTTTTATAGATTTTAGTCATTTACTGAGAGTTCTCAGTAATATCCAATCATTAAAAATTTGATCTTTTTTATATAAACACCTATAACTGTATATATATACAGTTATAGGTGTTTTGCTTATGTCTAAATCTCCTTTTTTAGAGAATATTCGTCATCTACTTCGAATGAAACATTATAGTATTCATACTGAGAAATCTTATTTGCTGTGGATTAAGCGCTTTATTATTTTTAATCAAAAGCGACACCCAAAAGATATGGGGGAGGAGGAAATCAGTAATTATATGAGCTATTTAGCTGTTGATAGACGCGTAACGTCTTCTACACAAAATTTAGCGCTTTGTGCAATTGTTTTTATGTACAAACATGTATTTGAAAGGGAATTAACCCTGTTATCTGATACTGTTAGAGCAAAAGCCCCTAAAAGGGTGCCTATGGTATTATCAAATCAAGAGGCCACTGCAATTATTAGTGAACTCAAAGCACCGTATCAACTGATGTTTAGCTTGTTATATGGTAGTGGGTTAAGGAAAGCAGAGCTTTTGCGGCTTCGCATAAAAGATATTGATTTTACAAGTAATTCTATTTATGTATTTCGAGGCAAAGGCGCAAAAGATAGAATAACGCTGTTACCTAAATCTCTTGTTTTGTCATTACAAACTCATATCAATTATGTTGAAAGTATTCATAAAAAAGATTTAGCTGAAGGAGAGGGCAAAACAAGCCTTCCCTCGGGTCTTGCACGTAAGTACCCTAAAGCAATTACACAATTTAAATGGCAATATTTATTTCCTTCAACGGTTAGGTGCCAACACCCAACAGATGGTTATTTTTGTCGCCATCACAGGCACTGGAGTGCGCTAACAAAAGTACTAAGAGCCGCGGTAACGAAAACAGGCATTAGAAAGCATGTCACAGCACATACTTTTAGGCACTCATTTGCAACTCAGCTCTTATTAAATGGTGCTGATATTCGAACAGTACAAGAACTTCTGGGGCATAATGACTTGAAAACAACTCAAATATATACTCATGTAATTGGTCAGCATTCATCAGGAACATTGAGTCCAATTGACAGGTAGCCTATCAGATAAAAAATATACTTGGCTGTTTCATTTTTGTCTTCACTAGTTTCGCGCATTTATGTGCAAATATATTTGTACCTAAATGCGTAAACCTTAGCGTTATCTCTTGTTAGTATTTTTATAGCTGGCATTATATAGCTATATTTTTTGTTTTACTGGGGTGTTCAATGTTAGCTAACCGTTATAGTCAAACTTGCTTGATGATAATGTTATGTTTGCTAAGCCTAGTTTCCTTTGAAGCTTTTGCTCATGGTGTTGATGAAAAAACTCGGCTCTTTTTACAAAACAATACCGGTGTGCAATTTTTTCCGTTTATCTATATTGGCGCCAAGCATATGATCACAGGTTATGATCATCTATTATTTTTAGCTGGGGTAATTTTCTTTTTATACAAGAGTCGAGATATATTACTTTATGTCAGTATGTTTACCTTGGGTCATAGTGTAACGCTACTACTTGGGGTATGGGCAGATATACAAGTAAATGCTTATCTTATTGATGCCATCATCGGTTTATCTGTTGTTTATAAAGGCTTTGATAACTTAGGAGGCTTTAAACGTACTTTAGGTTATACCCCTAACCCCAAGCTAGCAGTACTTATTTTCGGGCTATTTCATGGTCTGGGTTTGGCAACTAAGTTACAAGAATTTCAATTACCGCAAGAGGGGTTGCTTACCAATCTCATTGCTTTTAATTTAGGCGTTGAACTTGGTCAATTTGCCGCTCTCATCTGTATCTTATTAGCAATCAGTTTTTGGCGAAAACATCAAAGTTTTACGTTGTTTTCAACAACGAGTAATACCTTATTAATGAGCGCTGGTTTTATGCTGATAGGGTTCCAATTAACAGGATACTTTACCAGTTAATCAAGCGACTTAATAATATTAACAATATCATCTAAGAGAAATTAATCATGCAACATACCTTATCTACCCGCGCTTTAGTTAAGTCTACTTGCTTAGCTCTAGTCATTGCTGGCATAGCGCTGGTCAGTTTTATTCTACCAGCGGAATATAATATTGATCCCCTAGGTATAGGTAATAAACTTGGTTTAACTGCGTTAGCTACTGCATCACCTGGGGTTAATAGCGTGGCAACCACTGAAGCCGTTAATGCTTCAGATTACGTTGAAGTAACGGTTCCAGCAGGGCGTGGTGTAGAGTTTAAGTTTGCCATGCAGCAATTTAAAACAATGCAATATCATTGGGTTACTGATGGTACAGCGTTATTCTTCGATTTGCACGGTGAGCCTGAAGGTGATACCAGTGGTTATTTTGAAAGTTATGCCATCGCGACACTCAGAGAAATGAAAGGCAGTTATACTACACCATTTGCTGGCGTTCACGGTTGGTATTGGAAAAACACCTCAGATCAAGCCGTCACCATATCATTAACCGTATCAGGCGAGTATCAGCTGCTTGGTTTAAAATAATAGTGCTGAAGGTGTGTTTTTCTTGCCTGATTTAACACATAAGTCGTAGTTAACTAAAACTTATGTGTTATCAGTTTATGGGCAAAGTTAGTGTCGCTTTTTCGGGGCTACTATTGGCTAGCGCTGTGGCACAATTTTCATAAGGCGCACTGCGCCTTTATTGTTTAATGGTTAGGGACCGCCATAAGTAAAATACAGTCGGTAAAACCAACAAGGTCAGTAACATAGCACTTACCATACCGCCAATCATAGGGGCGGCAATTCTACTCATCACTTCAGAGCCGGTTCCTGTGCCATACATAATAGGTAACAAGCCAACAATTACGGTTCCACCTGTCATCATAATAGGCCTTATTCTTAAACCTGCACCCTCAAGCGTCGCTTGAAATAGCTGAGCGCGATTTATCTGCTTAGCCTGTTTGGCATTATCCGCCAATAAGCTCTGATATGCCTGATTTAAGTACACCAACATAATAACGCCTATTTCAACCGCCACACCGGCAAGCGCAATAAAACCAACAGCTACTGCCACGGAGAAATTAAAGCCATGTAAGTACATTAACCAAATACTGCCAACCATTGCTAAGGGCAGAGTCGCTAAAATAATGGCTACTTCGGTCACATTTCTAAAGTTTAAATACAATAATATGATGATGATGGCCAGTGTTAAAGGCACTACGTAGCTAAGTTTTGCCTTGGCGCGTTGCATATATTCATATTGCCCAGCCCAAGTAATTGAGTAACCTGCAGGTAATTGTATTTGCTTATCAACCACCTGTTGAGCCTCAGCGACATAGCTGCCAATATCTGCACCTTCAATATCAATATAGACCCAACCATTTAAACGGGCATTTTCAGATTTAATACCAGCAGGTCCCTCTTCAATGAAAATATCAGCAACATCCCCTAAAGAAATTCGGTGGCCATTGGGGGTAACAATCGGCAGCAATGATAATTGCTCGGGTGAATTTCGATAATCCTGAGGATAGCGTAAGCTCACTGGGTAGCGTTCAAGTCCTTCAACGGTATGAGTAACATTCATACCACCAATAGCCGTGGCAACTACTTGCTGTATATCACTAATATTTAAACCATAACGCGCGGCTTTACCGCGTTGAATATCAACCTTAATATAGCGCCCGCCAGCAACACGTTCAGAATAAACAGAAGCAGTACCAGTTACTTGCGTTAATATCGCCTCTACTTGTTTGCCAATATCTTGGATAACATCAAGTTTTGGTCCAGCTATTTTAAGACCAACCGGGGTTTTTATACCGGTGGCTAACATGTCAATCCGTGTTTTAATCGGCATCACCCAAGCATTGGTAACGCCGGGTAGTTTTACTAATGCATCCAGCTCTTTTTTCAAGCTTTGTGTGGTAACACCGTCGCGCCATTCATGTCGGGGTTTGAGTTGAATAAAGCTCTCTATCATAGTTAACGGCGCTGGGTCGGTGGCGGTTTCTGCCCGTCCAACCTTACCAAAAACGGTTTTTACCTCAGGTACGGTTTTAATTAGCTTGTCAGTTTGCTGCAATAATTGCCTTGCCTGCCCAATAGAGATGCCCGGGTAGGTAGTTGGCATATACATTAAGTCACCTTCATCTAACGGTGGAATAAACTCACTCCCTATTTTATTCAATGGGTATAAACCAATAATAAAAAACACGATAGCGGCTGATAACGTCACTTTAGGAAATCGTAACGCTGTTTTTAGTATCGGTAAGTAAAGTGAGGTTAACCCCTTATTTATCGGGTTTTTATGCTCTGGTAATACTTTACCTCGAATAAAGTAGCCCATTAGTACTGGTACTAGCGTGATAGCTAAGGCAGCAGATGCCGCCATGGCATAGGTTTTTGTGTAAGCCAATGGCGAAAACATCCTACCTTCTTGTGCTGCCAAGGTAAAAACAGGCATAAAACTTACTGTGATAATTAAAAGACTAAAAAAGAGCGCCGGACCAACTTCACAAGCGGCGTCGGTCACTATTTGCCAGCGATTTTTATTGGTCAATGGGGTTTCTTTGGGTAACTTTTCCATATGCTTGTGCATATTTTCAATCATGACAATAGCACCATCAACCATAGCACCAATAGCAATGGCAATGCCGCCAAGCGACATAATATTGGCATTTAATCCTTGAACATGCATGATGATAAAGGCGGTTAAAATCCCAACCGGGATACTGATAATAACCACAAGTGAAGAACGGAAATGGAAAAGAAAAATAACACAAATTATCGCTACTACAGCAAACTCTTCTAGTAGTTTGTTGGCTAAGTTTTCTACGGCACGCTCAATCAATGTCGATCTGTCGTAAATAGGTACAATGTCTACCCCGGCAGGTAAGCCTTTCTTAAGTTGTGCAAGTTTCGTTTTTACGCCATTAATAACCTGTTGCGCGTTTTCACCAAAGCGCATAATAACAATACCGCCAACGGTTTCACCTTCACCATTTAGTTCGGCAATACCACGGCGCATTTGTGGGCCAGTGACTACTTCAGCAACATCTTTAAGTAATAATGGCGTACCATTTTGATTGACACCAAGTGGAATATTTTCAAGATCTACTACGCTTTTAAGGTAGCCGGTAGCGCTGACCATATATTCGGCTTCAGCCATTTCAACGACTGATGCGCCAATTTCCTGGTTGCCTTGTTTTATCGCGGTTTGAATTAATGATAGCGGTATGCCAAAGGCTCTGAGTTTGTCTGGATTAACTTGTACTTGGTATTGTTTGACCATTCCACCCAAGGTACTTACTTCCGATACGCCCTTCACGGTTTGCAGTTCGAATTTTAAAAACCAATCTTGGATACTACGTAATTGACTTAAATCATGCTGACCAGTTTTGTCTATCAAGGCGAACAGATATACCCAACCAACACCACTCGCGTCTGGGCCGAGTTGTGGTTTAGCGTTTTCAGGTAAGCTGGCAGCAACCTGACTTAAATACTCTAACACTCTAGAGCGTGCCCAATACAAATCGGTATCTTCATCAAAAATCACATAAACATAAGAGTCACCAAAAAAAGAGAAGCCACGCACTGTCTGTGCTCCGGGTACTGATAACATCGCTGTGGTCAGCGGGTAAGTCACTTGATCTTCCACCACTTGTGGCGCTTGCCCCGGATAACTGGTTTTAATGATCACTTGTACATCAGAGAGATCCGGCAGGGCATCAACCGGGGTATTTTTAACTGAATATAAGCCGGCAACTATCAGCATTAAGCTGGCGAGTATGACAAAAAAACGATTGTGCACTGACCAACGAATTATTGCGGTAATCATTGGTTTGCCTCCATTGCATCATGCATGCTGTGATCCATGGCTGAATGATCAGCTTTATTCATGGTCATCGCGTTAATGATAATAAAATCACCATCGCGGATAATAAAGGTAAACATAAGATAGGCATCTGGGGTAAATAATGCCATATCGACATTGTCAGCCACAATAAAATCAACACTGGCGGCTTCTCTATTCCACTTGGTAATGGCTTCACGGTCAATGGTCACCATGCGATGCTCAGCCATAACTGAGGTTACTGTGCCATGCACCATTGCCGAGGGAAATTGTTCAGTTAAATCACTTGTTGGTTCAGTGCGATGATGTTGATGTTGCTCGATATGCATGCGTTTAAAGTCAGAAGATTTACTTGATTCTGAATCTAAAAGAAATTGTGCAGAGCTGACCACTTTTTCGCCATCGCTGACGCCAGAGAGTATTTCAATATTGTCACGATCAGAGCGTCCTAGTTTTACCGCGATCGATTTAAAATAACCATTACCTAGGGCTAAAACGACGCGATTTTGATTACCTGTTCTGATCACAGCCTCTCTTGGCACTTGTAAAACCGGCTTATCATTATTGATGTCAATAGATATTTGCGCGAACATATTGGGTTTAAGTTCACCACTTTGATTATCAAAGTGCATGCGAACAATGCCGGTTCTGGTTTTTGTATTCAGCATAGGATGGATATGGTCAACCCTGCCTTGCCATGTCTTGGCAGGTAAGTAATCTAATCGCATGATGGCATTGTCGCCCACCGACGTTTTGAACACATCGCGCTCAAACACCTCTGCTTTAACCCAAACTCGACTTAAATCGACTATCGATAACAGCATGGTCTCGGGCTTGACATAAAAGCCTTCTCGAATAAACAAGCTTTCAACAACGCCATCTTGCGGTGCATAAAAAGTCACATTTTGCTGAACTTTTTTATGCTGTTTTAGTGCCATAATGCTGTATTTAGGCAGTTGTAAAGCAATAAGCCTATTTTCTGCTGCAACAATTAAACGGTCATTTTTGCGTGCGAGTGCAAGTAATAACTCTTCTTGCGCATTCACTAATTCTGGTGAATATATGTCGTAAAGTGGTTGGCCTTTGGTGATGGGATCACCAATGGCATTGATATGTAGCTTTTCAATCCAGCCGGCGATTCGGGGGTGAATATGAACTAGCCTATCTTCATCATAGGTGACATAGCCCACAGTTTCTATGGTGGTATTGAGTGTTTTATAGCGTACGGTTGATGTTCGTACCCCAAGATTATTGACCACACTGGGTGAGATTTTTATCGTACCAGGCCCTTCATCATTGTCATGACTGACTTGGTTGCCATAAAAGGGAATCAAGTCCATCCCCATTGGTGATTTACCGGGTTTATCGCGCCGATAATTTGCATCCATCGGGGCAACCCAATAAAGCGGTTTTTGTTGTGCACTTGTCTCAGTAGCTTGTGTGTTATCGTTAATCTTTGCTGGCTTAGCCAACCAGGTTACTATGATTAAGGTAATGATTGTCCCGAGTAAGATACCAGCTAACGTTGAAAACAATGTTTGCTGTTGTCGTTTGTTGGTGTTGTTTAGGTTATTGTCGGCTTTTTGGTTCATTACTTTTCCCCTCGCGGAGTCAAATTTTGCGGGCTATTTTTTGCTGAGATTGTTGTCTGTGTGATGGCGATGCTGCCTACAAACAGGTAGTTCAGAGATAAAATAAGTTTTTGTTTTTCAACAAGGATCTTTAATTGTTCAATTTCTGCATTCAGTACAGCAATTCGTGATCTCACTACTTCGGCAAAGTCACCATCATCATTGGTATAAGCGGTTAATGCAGCTTCTGCTTGATCATGTATTTGTGGTAATAACTTTGTTTGGTAAAGTGTCTTGCGTTTATTGATGCGCAGTAAGCGTGCCTTTGCACTTGAAAAAGCAGCAAGTAGTTGACGAAGTAACAATACTTTCTCTGTTTTGATGGCTTCTGAGTTTGATATCGCCGATTTTACTGTCATATCTTGACGATTTTCGTTAAACAAGGGCAGATCAAAGCTGATGCCTAATGAGAAAAAATCGGCACGACTATTACCCACAGGGTCATCATCACGATAACCATAGCTAGCATTAACCCCCCATTCTGGTTGATATTGTTGTTCGGCTAAACTAATCCCCGTCTTACTAGCCGCTATTTTTTTATCAATAGCCAGCACGGCAGGGTGCATCGCAAAATTTTCCGCCAACACTGAAACAGGTATCGCAGTGTTGCTGTAAACAAGTTCACTAGCGAGTAAATCAAGTTGTGGTAATTTTTTTTGCAATTTGATGGCGTCTAATTGACTAACCTCTTGCAAAGTAACGGAATCACTATAGTCACTGAATGCGTTGGAAAGCCATTGCGATAATTGACCTAAATAGGCATTTTGCTGTTGCGCTAGCCTATCTAACCTGTCATCAAGGCGGGTTAACTCTAACTGTGCTCGCACTATATCTTGCTGGCGGGTTTTGCCTAACGCAGAAGAATAATTAGCTTGTGCGACATCTGCTAGCTGTTCAAACAGTGAGCGGTTTTGTTCAATAAGGCTAATACTTTGCTGTACTTGGTAGGCGTCTAGCCATAAAGTACCAACGGTTACTGCCACTTTGGCTTTTCTATCTTGACGCTGCAAGGGATAAGCTTCGCTTTCAATACGAAGCTGTTGGTTATGTAAGGCTAAACTGTCTCCTCGAGGAAACATCTGTGTAATACCGACTTTCACTTGTGTCATCGCTTCTTGCGAGAAGTCAAAACCATTGGTTGGTAAATTAGCAATACCAATAGACATTTTTGGATCAGGCATTGTCTTTGCCGCACGACTTAGTGACTCCTTTGCTTGTTGTTGATATTTATTGCCACTTAACCAAGGGTCATTGTGTTGTGCTGTTGCGATGGTTTGCTTAAATGACCATATTTTTTCATCATTAATCGTTTGTGCTACAACGCTATAATTGACTAAAAAGCCTACCAAAATAGCTCCGACAAACTTAGCGGTGTTTTTTATCATGTGCTTAAAAAAAAGCATTAGAACTGCTCCTGATAGCGGTTGATTTCAGCATAAACTTCATCGCTGCCATCGGCGTTAAGTAATAACACTTGATAAGGCATAAATTTATCAGCAACCTCCATACCCGGTGAGCCAATAGGCATGGCAGGCACAGCCAGTCCAATAGCATTTTTTGGGGGCTTGGCTAAAAATTGGTGAATAAATTTAGCAGGTACATGGCCTTCAAAAATATAACCTGCTGCAGATATCGCGGTATGGCATGAGCGATATTGTGGCGCTATGCCTTGCTCAGCTTTAAATGTCGATAACCCTGTCTGATTGTGTGCTGTTGAGATAAAGCCATGCTGATCAATATGGTTGAGCCATTTTTCGCAGCACTGACAAGTAGGGCTTTTATAAACTTGTAGCTCTAGTTGAGGCTTTGTTTGTGCTGTTTGCATTGCCCCAACGGGCTTATGAGTTTGGCTAATGTGATTGGTCGCTTCTGTCTTGACTGTTTCTGCATTAGCAGGGTTGATTAGCACTGTCATAGCGATAGCTACACTGGTGCTAATTAAGGTGTGTGCAAATAAAAACATAACTCCCCCCAAGGGATATTTTGACAATAAACTCTGTCAGTAGGTAATCATTAACGATGAATGTCTAAAAAAGTTGTCTATAAATTAGCCGGTAATAGGCAGTTTTAAAGCACTATGGCAAATTTTAGATACAATGAGGCTGTGTTTAGCTCATTATCGGAGGTCGGTATAGGGAGCTTGGTAGTTGACTGATTAATAATTCATTGCTGGCGGCGATCTTGTTGGCAATGACAATACTGGTTGGGTAAGTGAGCAAGGCTAAAAAAGCCGAAACGGTTGAGCAGCCGCTGATTAGGCAGTCACATTCTTGTGCACAACACTGTTCATTTGTGCTCTTAGTGGAATCTAGCATTTGCTTTTGGGAGCAATCAGACATCGCCATCATTGGGTCACTGTCATGGTTTGCTTGAGACATATTATGATGTGAACTTTGTATTGTTGAGGCTTGTGCTACTGATGACATACCAACCATGTTATAAAACATAGTCATAGATGCTGTTGATTGACCAACAAAGATCAAACACAACACAAAAATAACCAATGTTTTATTAAAAAATGTCAGCATGCTTACCGTTACATTCACTTATCAATATGTTAATTCTAGCACCATTAAAAGAAACTTATCAATAATCGCTTGGCTTCATGCTTGCCAATTTTACCTTAGCTCAGGTAATATCAATGGTACTTCAATGTTAGCTTTACTATTTTAAACAAGGATTTTCATGCGCGGAGCAGGTGGAACCTCGGGTGGTTTAGGTCAATTTTTTATTGGCTTAATTATGATGTGTGGTGGCTTTTATTTATTGCTAAATGCCATTACCGTCAGTTCAAGTTTTGGCATGGGCATGCGTTTGTATGGCTTTTCTGCCATGGGCGGCAATTATAATATCACGAGCGGCATGGTGATGATCCCGTTTATGTTTGGCGTGGGTATTATTTTTTATAATAGTAAAAACCTCTTGGGCTGGATATTAGCACTAGGCGCTATTACTGCTCTCATTTTTGGTGTTATTTCTTCTATTCGTTTTAGCTTTAGAACCATGACCTCGTTCGATTTAATCGTTATTTTAGTGCTTTCTATTGGCGGTTTGGGCTTATTTTTGCGCTCATTAAAGAAAATTGATGCATCAACGGCTGATGACTCAGGTGACTAAAGAGTCGCAAGGTAGTGCTGAAAATAGCCGCTATTTAGCGTGTAAATAATGATAAAACCTCAACATATTATGTCGAGGTTTTTTTGTTTTTCTGATAGTGGCTAGGTTAAAAACTAAGGGGAAATTAGTTTAAAAAAGTATCATAAGCAAGATTGTCAGTTTCTTCTTGCCACTGATAGCCAAGGGCGTCAAGGTGTTGAAAGAACTCTGCTTGTTGATTTTTATCTAAATCAAAACCGGCCAGTACCTGACCAAAAGCGGCGCCGTGGTTTCGGTAATGAAACAGGGTAATATTCCAATGCTCTCCCATGGCTGCTAAAAACTTTTCTAAAGCACCAGGATGCTCAGGAAACTCAAAACTAAATATGCGTTCGTTTTGCTCTTTGGCATCATTACTTGGGCATTTACCGCCTATCATGTAACGAATATGCAATTTAGCCAGTTCATTATCGGTAAAGTCACGTACTTGGTAGTTTGATTTGACAAGTCCTTGCAATAGCTGCTGTCGCTCTTGTACGGTGCCGCCTAAGCGCACACCAACAAAAACTTCGGCACTGGGTTTACCTGAATAACGATAGTTAAATTCAGTAATCGCGCGGTTACCTATGGCTTGGCAAAAGCGTTTGAAGCTACCTTTTTCCTCAGGAATGGTGACCGCTAAAATCGCTTCTTTTTTCTCACCTAACTCACAACGTTCAGAGATATATCGTAAGGTGTGAAAGTTCATATTAGCGCCAGAAAGAATCGCAGCTAATGATTCGCCACCTTGACTGGTTTGGGTATATTTTTGTAAGCCAGCGAGCGATAGAGCGCCTGAAGGCTCAGCGATTACACGGGTTTGTTCAAAAATATCTTTAATAGAAGCACAGATCTCATCGGTAGTAACCGTAATGACTTCATCACAATAGTGTTGGATTAAATCAAAGGTATTTTTACCTATACGTTTAACGGCAACACCATCAGCAAATAAACCAACCTGATCAAGATCAACCGGTTCTCCTGCATCGAATGCCGCTTTTAAACAGGCTGAATCTTCCGCTTCGACACCAATGATTTTGGTATTAGGGCTTAATTGTTTAAGGTAAACCGACATGCCTGCCAGTAAACCACCACCACCAACAGGAATAAACACGGCATCGGCGTTGGGGAGTTGTTGCAATAACTCTTTGGCTACGGTGCCTTGCCCGACGATGATTTCAGGATCGTCAAAAGGATGGATTAAGGTCTTTTGCTCTGCCGCAGCATATTCAATAGAAGCGGCCTGTGCTTCACTAAAACTATTACCGACTAGGCGAACTTCACCACCAAAGCGTTTAACATTATCAACTTTTATATCTGGCGTTGTTTTTGGCATTACGATAGTCGCTTTTATGCCTAATTTATTGGCAGCTAAGGCTAAACCTTGTGCATGATTACCGGCTGAGGCAGCAATAACACCATGAATACATTGCGCCTCAGTTAAGCCATTGAGCTTGTTATAAGCACCACGAAGCTTAAATGAGTGCACCGGTTGTTGGTCTTCACGCTTTAAATAGATATGATTATTTAACCGTGCCGAGAGTTTGCTCAAGTGGGTTAAATCAGTTTCAACGACCACATCATAAATTGGCGCTAATAGAATACGTCTCAGGTAATCGAGTTGCGCTTGATGTTTTGTTTCTTGAGTTGTTAAAACATTATCTGTCATGGTGCTGCCTGTATTTTCGCTGTCGCGAGGGTCATGATTAATCGGTGACGCCATCGAGTAAATCACGGTTACGAACCGCACCTTTATCGGCGCTGGTCGCTAACATTGCATAATTTTTTAATGCGTAACTGATTGGGCGTGTTCTATCTGCTGGTTTCCAAGCATCTTTACCTTTAGCATTCATTGCCTCACGACGTGCTGTCAGCTCTTCATCTGAAATTTGTAGAGAAATAGCACGGTTAGGGATATCAATATTAATGATATCGCCTTGTTCAACTAAGGCTATGGTACCGCCACTCGCAGCTTCTGGTGAAACATGCCCAATAGATAAACCTGAGGTTCCGCCGGAGAATCGTCCATCGGTTAATAGCGCACAAGCTTTGCCTAAGCCCATTGATTTTAGGTAAGTGGTTGGGTACAGCATTTCTTGCATACCTGGACCACCCTTAGGACCTTCATAACGAATAACAACGACTTCACCCGCAACGACTTTACCGTCTAAAATACCGGCAACCGCTTCATCTTGGCTTTCAAAAACATGCGCAGGCCCAGTGAAGGTTAAATTCTCATCACTCACGCCAGCTGTTTTTACAACACAGCCGTCTAGGGCTATATTACCAGCGAGAACAGCTAAACCACCCTCGGTTGAAAAGGCATTATCTATTGAACGGATACAACCATTTTCACGGTCGTCATCTAAGGTATCCCATCGACAATCTTGGCTAAATGCTTTAGTGGTACGAATACCAGCAGGGCCAGCACGGTAGAATTTTTTCACCGCTTCATCTTCAGTGACTTTAATATCATATTTTTTAATAACGTCAGCCAAGGTTGTACCTAATACATTGGGCACATCAGTGTTGAGTAGGTCTGCACGAGATAGCTCACCTAAAATGCCGATTACGCCACCAGCGCGATGCACATCTTCCATATGATAATCAGGTGTTGACGGTGCGA
The DNA here is from genome assembly GCA_040779365.1 of Colwelliaceae bacterium MEBiC 14330. Classification (GTDB taxonomy): domain Bacteria; phylum Pseudomonadota; class Gammaproteobacteria; order Enterobacterales; family Alteromonadaceae; genus Colwellia. The sequence goes on along the minus strand of JBFONR010000014.1, from coordinate 81,467 downwards.
CCTTACAAAGTTGCGGCACAATGCGTGATAACTTATCCATATCTTCCATGGTGTAATCTACTTCGGCTTCTTGTGCGGTTGCCAATAAATGCAAAATGGTATTGGTTGAGCCGCCCATAGCAATATCTAGGCACATGGCGTTATGTAATGCTTCTTTACTGGCAATATTACGGGGTAATGCACTTTCATCGTTGTCTTGATAATAACGTTTAGTTAAGTTAACGATTTCTTTACCGGCCTTTAAAAATAATTGCTCACGATCTGCATGGGTAGCAAGCATAGAGCCATTACCGGGTAAAGCTAAGCCAAGCGCTTCGGCTAAACAGTTCATTGAGTTAGCCGTGAACATGCCTGAACATGAGCCACAGGTTGGGCATGCTGAGCGTTCTACTTGATCACTTTGTTCGTCAGATACTGTGGGATCGGCACCTTGTATCATGGCATCAACTAAATCTAGCTTAATTATTTGTTCTGAAAGCTTGGTTTTTCCTGCTTCCATTGGGCCACCAGAAACAAAAATAACTGGTATATTTAAGCGCATTGCAGCCATTAACATACCCGGTGTAATTTTGTCACAGTTAGAGATACAAACCATGGCATCAGCACAGTGGGCATTAACCATATACTCAACCGAGTCGGCAATTAAATCACGTGACGGTAAGCTATACAGCATACCTGAATGTCCCATAGCAATACCATCATCAACAGCAATAGTGTTAAATTCTTTGGCAACACCACCGGCTTCTTCAATAGCGCCTGCGACCAGTTGGCCCATATCCTTTAAATGGACATGCCCTGGAACAAATTGGGTAAATGAATTAACGACGGCAACAATGGGTTTGCCAAAATCACCGTCTTTCATGCCTGTAGCGCGCCAAAGCGCACGAGCACCAGCCATATTTCGGCCTTGAGTAGAAGTTGCAGATCTTAATTTAGGCATGATTTTAATTCCGATGGTATTTATGTTTGTATTTATATTTTTAAAGTTCACTGGCTAAGGTATGTGCTCAATGAACTTTTAAAATATGTTTTGTTATGTAACTGATAATGAAACTTACTCTGTCAATCTCAGTTGTTACTTCGCAACTAGAAAACACTGAGCTTATCAAGATAAGTGAGTATTTTCAGCGTTGCGAGGGTAGCAAAGTATTGTTAATTAATAACTACTCTACTGGGTCTAACCAATTTTCTGGTACTGGCGTACTGCCGTTAAAAATGCCAAAGAAAGCTTGTTGCAATGCTTTGGTGATAGGGCCACGAGTACCAGTACCAACAGGTAAACCATCAACTGATTTTACTGGCACAACTTCTGTCGCTGTTCCACACATAAAGAATTCATCAGCAAGGTATAATGCTTCACGCGCAATAGCTTCTTCGCGTACTTCATAACCTAATTGATCAGCTAAGTAGAATACCGCATCACGGGTCAGCCCTTGTAAAATAGAGGCCGTTGCCGGTGGTGTATAAATGACATTATTACGGACTAAAAATAAGTTTTGACCGGCGCCTTCACTTACCATGTTATTGACATCAAGGGCGATACCTTCGGTATAACCATGACGTGCAGCTTCGGTAGAGATAAGTTGAGATGATAAGTAGTTACCACCGGCTTTTGCTGCTGTGGGCATAGTATTTGGCGCTAAACGATTCCAGCTCGAAACACCTACTTCAACTCCATCTTCAATGGCATCAGCACCTAAATATGCTTCCCAACTAAAGGCGGCAATCATCAGATCAGCTTTGGCATCTATGGGTGGACGAAGTCCCATACCTATATCACCTAAAAACGCTAGTGGGCGAAGGTATGCTGATTTTAAGTTGTTTTTTGACACAGCATCTTTACATGCTTGAATAACTTCTGCTTGCGTATAGGGAATATCCATACGATAGATTTTTGCGGAATCAAATAAACGCTTAATATGTTCTTCTAAACGAAAGATACAGGTACCTTTATGTGTTTCATAAGCGCGGATACCTTCAAAAACAGATGAACCGTAATGAAGAGCGTGACTCATTACATGAACAGTAGCATTCTGCCACGGCATTAGCTCCCCATTGAACCAGATTTGTTCTGCATTTACTTTAGCCATTTTATTTCCTAATTTTTTTACCTTGTCATGCCTAAACACCCGGATAATAGGTTCAGCGTGACTAATACATGCAAGGTTAATATTTGTTATGTGCTACAACGAATACTGCGATATATTTTGTCGCTTATTACTTAAGCACTTTGCTGTTCAGTATTTACCGTACTATTGTCTACTTTGACACCCTTGATGTCGATTAATTTGTTGATTTGATCAACAAGTAAAGTGATAGAACGTTCACTGCGAACAAATAATTCAATAGTAGCGATATTGGTGCCGGTATTTACCTGTGCAGTAATGCCACTAATTAAAAAACCACGGTAACGGGTGACTTGTAGTATTCTTTCTAAGACCACTTGTTTATCATCAGTTTGGATGATCAATTTATAATGATTCATGTTACGCGCTCTCCATCATTTCATCGTTAGCGGTATTAGGTGGCACTAATGGCCAGACATTTTCTTGTGCATCAATTTTTACCTGTAAAAGGTAAGGGCCATCATGATCGAGCATCTCCTCAATCGCTGCAGTCACTTCAGATTTCTTACTGACTTGTTTTGCCTTAATATCAAATGCGTTGGCAAGCATGACAAAGTCAGGGTTATCCGATAAGTCTGTTTCACTGAGGCGACCATCAAAAAATAGATCTTGCCATTGACGAACCATACCTAACTTTGCATTATCAATAAGGACAATTTTTACTGGAATTTGAAAGCGTTTTATTGTCGCTAATTCTTGCACATTCATCATGATAGAACCGTCACCGGAAACCGCTATCACTGTGTCATGTGGGCGTGATATCTGCGCACCAATGGCAGCAGGTAAGCCAAAGCCCATCGTGCCCATACTACCACTGGTTAAGAAGTTACAGGGATCATTAAAACTCATGTGTTGAGCTGCCCACATTTGGTGTTGCCCGACATCGGTGGTAACACAGCTATTTTTAGGCATTAAGTCACTGATTTCTTTTAATACTGCGGGTGCAAAAATGTTGTCACCTGGATGATCATATCGCCAGCCAAAATCAACTTTCATTTGCTGTAATTTTTCTTGCCATGGCGCAATCTCTAATGCCATAGCTAACAGGGGTAGATTCTCTTTTAAATCCCCTAATATTGGTGCATCAGCTTCACGGCGTTTATTAATTTCAGCGGTATCGATATCAAAGTGAATCACTTTAGCATGCGGAGCAAATTCAGGTAATTTACCGGTTACTCGGTCATCAAACCTTGCGCCAACAGCAACTAATAAATCACATTCTTGAACAGCTAAGTTGGCTGTTTTCGTACCGTGCATACCTAACATACCCAGGTAGTTATCATTTTCATGATCAAGCGCACCTAAGCCTTTTAGCGTTGATACCGATGGCATACCTGTTTTGTTGGCAAACTCTCTTACTTCATCAATGGCATTTGCCATACCAACACCACCACCAACATATAAAATTGGTTTTTTAGCATGGCTTAATAAGTCTAATGCTTTAGAGATGTCAGCTAAGGGTAATTTAACTTTATTTTTTAAGTGCTCTTGCTTTGTTAAACGTTGAGTAACTTCTGCTAACTGTATGTCTTTGGGAATATCAATCAGCACAGGACCTTGGCGACCTTCAAGGGCAATTTCAAAAGCTTGATGTAATACATTTTCTAAGTCATTTATATCCGTGACTTGGAATGAATGTTTAGTACAGGCGAGTGATAAACCAAAAATATCAATTTCTTGGAAAGCATCACTACCCATAGCACCTGTGGGTACTTGACCTGTGATGGCAATAATTGGAATTGAGTCAGCCCAAGCATCAGCCAAGCCGGTAATTAGGTTAGTGGCTCCTGGACCTGAAGTTGCTAAGCAGACTCCAACTTTGTCTGCAGCGCGGGCATAACCAATCGCAGAGAATGCCGCCCCTTGCTCATGACGACATAAGAAATGCTGTACATCGCTATCGTATAAAGCATCGTAAATTGGCATTATAGCGCCACCGGGGTAGCCAAAAACATGCTGAACTCCGTGTTCCTGAAGCACTTCAAATAATAATCCACCGCCTGTTAGCGTTTTACTTTCGGTCATGATGATTCCAGTTGTTATCTCGTTAATTTCTATTTTTCACGTTTTATGTCTAGCAAAAATACTAAAAGAAAACCCTCGGTTCTTACGAAGCGAGGGTTTGTTATATACTTGGATGCTTTTCTTTAGCTCAACAAAACCCTCGAGATGATATGACAATCACCACGACGAGAAGGTTAATAATAATTGAGCTAATCTTATGCATTTTATCTCTTTGCTTGTTCAAATTCAGTAGACTGTTTGTTGTGTTTTTTATGACCAGCCTCTTTGCTTTTTTAATTAGTACCATAGCTCTAATCCCTTGTGCAAGCTTTTTCATTATAGCTTTTTTGCACAGTATTTGACATTCAGTAATAAACCTATTTAACGGAATATGAACTACACTAAAAATTAAGGAATTATTGAAATGGAATTTTTATGTCGCTTTCTTGTATATTTAGCCGTGCTAGAGTTGGATTAGAGTCGCCATTGGTGACCGTTGAAGTTCACCTTGCCAATGGTTTACCGGCATTTAATATTGTTGGTTTACCTGAAACATCAGTAAAAGAATCTAAAGACCGAGTGCGCAGTGCCATCATCAACTGTGGTTATGAATTTCCGGCTAAGCGCATCACCATCAATTTGGCCCCTGCTGATTTACCCAAAGAAGGTGGCCGATTTGATTTACCGATTGCTGTTGGAATCTTGGCAGCTTCAGAGCAATTACCGCCAGTGGATTTATCAAAATATGAATTTGCTGGCGAATTAGCATTGTCGGGTGCATTACGGGCAATTGTTGGTGAAATACCCGTGGCCGTGGCTAGTAGCGAAAGTGATAGGACATTGATACTACCTGTCGATAACACTGGGCAAGCAAGCTGGGTCAAACAAGCCAATATTATAGGGATTAACCATCTTACGCAATTATTTCCACACTTTTCCGGCCAGCACGTTTTGCCGTTAGTGGCTGAGCAAAAATCAGCGGTAGAGTTTAACGAGCCAACCATAGATATCAGTGATGTTATTGGTCAACCGCTAGCAAAACGTGCCTTAGAAATTGCTGCCAGTGGTGGTCATAACTTGCTTTTCATTGGCCCGCCAGGCACAGGAAAAACTATGCTGGCCAGTCGCTTGGCAGGTATATTACCGCCAATGACAGAGAAAGAAGCTTTACAAGTTGCAGCTATTCAATCGATTAGTTATCAGGAGATCACGGCAAAATCTTGGTTCACACGCCCTTTTCGCGCACCGCACCATAGTGCTTCCTCGGCTGCATTGGTGGGCGGTGGCAGTCAGCCAAAGCCCGGTGAAATATCCTTAGCACATAATGGCGTATTATTTTTGGACGAATTGCCTGAATTTGAGCGAAAAGTATTGGATGTGCTGCGTGAGCCAATGGAATCAGGGGAAGTCACTATTTCACGGGCATTGCACAAACAATGTTTTCCGGCCCGCTTTCAACTCATTGCTGCCATGAACCCTAGTCCAACAGGATTTTATAACGATAAACGTAGTACCCCAGAGCAGGTGTTGCGATATTTGAATCGATTATCAGGGCCCTTTCTCGACAGAATTGATATTCAAATCGAGGTAGCACGTTTACCCAGAGGTACTTGGGCAGCCGATACTTTGGAAAATGAAACCAGTGAACAAGTGCAGCAGCGAGTAAAAGCTTGTCGAACTGTGCAGTTAACACGACAGGGTAAAGCTAATGCACACTTGTCTAGTGCGAACCTGCAAAAGTTTTGTATTTTAGCTGCCGATGATCATGAATTTTTAGAGTTAGCGGTTGAGAAATTAGGTTTATCAACCAGAGCACATCATAAAATTATTAAAATTGCCCGCACCTTGGCGGATATGGAACAACGAGATAATATCGAGCGCAGCCATTTAGTTGAGGCCTTGTCCTATCGCGCAATGGACCGATTATTACGGCATTTAACTTCGGCGGTAGCGATTTAATGTCATTGTTAACTCAAACTTGAGTCGACTGCAGCATCAAGAATTGAGTCAAAAAATGCTTTGATCAATGGCTGGGCTTTCGACTGATTCAGGCAACAAACCCCTAAATCAAAAGGTTGAATTTCACCGACATTGACTAGGTTGCGTACTCGATCTTTCACCGGACTATTGTCAACCACCACCTGCGGTACAATACCAACACCGCAACCTAAGGCTACCATACTGACCAAGGCTTCATGTCCGGAAACTGTCGCATAAATATTGGGCTTGCCTTGTTGTTTTTTACGATACCAGAGTTCAAAGCGCTTACGAGCGGCACCATGCTCGGGCAAAATAATGGGAATGTTAGACCAAGTCAGTATTTTTTCATCGAGTTGCTGTTGTACTTTACACGCCATGGTGGGGGCAATAACCGCGAGTGCTATGGTGTCTAAATGATGGAAATAGACACTGCGTGGCAAATTTTCAGGGTTGGCAGCAATGGCAAAATCAACGGATTTATTTTGCACTTGTTCTACGGCATCTGCGGCATCACCTGTGGTTAGCATAATTTCAACTAAAGGATGTAATACCCTAAATCGTTCTAACAGCGGGGGTAAATGGCTATAAGCGGCAGTTACAGAGCAATAAATATGCAGTTTTCCAGTCAGAGCGGTTTGTTTTTCTGACAAAGATTGTTTGAACATATGCCAGTGATCTAGTTGTTGTTCGGCATAGCGTCTAAATTTCTTTCCTGCATCTGTTAGTACAACAGTGCGGTTATCTCGATGTAATAATTCACAGCCAACTTCGTCTTCCAGGCGCTGAATAGCCCGACTTAATGTCGACGGACTAATATGATGAGCTTGTGCTGTTTTACCAAAATGTAAGCTTTGACTTAAATGGGCAAACATTGCTAATGCTTTTTGATCCATGCGCTGCTCCTCGATAGTTTGTTGCGAAATTTGCAATATAGTGGTGCGAATATATCACTTTTTGCAACGAGAAAGCTAGGGTACTATATCTGTCATATAGCCAGCATGGTCACAAAGCTGACTTAAACCTGTGCTGATACGAAATGGTAATAGAACCAAATTTAGAGGATTCCCATGAGCAATTATTTTAATACCTTAAGTTTACGTGAAAAATTAGGTCAATTAGGCCAATGTCGTTTTATGAAACGTGAAGAATTCAGCGATGGCTGTAACTTCATCAAAGATTGGAACATTGTAATTGTTGGTTGTGGCGCACAAGGTTTAAACCAAGGTTTAAATATGCGTGATTCTGGCTTAAACATTTCTTACGCGCTGCGCGATGCAGCAATTGCTGAAAAGCGTCAATCTTGGCAGTGGGCAACTGAAAATGGTTTTACTGTTGGTAACTACCAAGAATTAATTCCGCAAGCTGACTTAGTATTAAACTTAACACCTGATAAGCAGCATACCTCTGCTGTTAATGCGGTAATGCCACTAATGAAGCAAGGCGCAACCTTGTCTTATTCTCACGGTTTCAATATCGTTGAAGAAGGTATGCAAATACGTCCAGACATTACCGTAGTTATGGTTGCACCTAAGTGTCCTGGTACTGAAGTACGTGAAGAGTACAAGCGTGGTTTTGGTGTACCAACACTTATCGCTGTTCATCCTGAAAATGATCCCCAAGGTAACGGTTTAGCTATTGCTAAAGCTTATGCAAGTGCAACGGGTGGCGATAGAGCGGGTGTGCTTCAATCGTCATTTATTGCTGAAGTTAAGTCTGATCTTATGGGTGAACAAACTATTCTTTGTGGTATGTTACAAACCGCTGCTGTATTAGGTCATAAGCAATTAGTTGCTCAAGGTATCGATGCTGGTTATGCACGTAAATTATTACAATACGGTTTAGAAACAACCACTGAAGGTCTTAAACATGGTGGTATTACCAACATGATGGATCGTTTATCAAACCCTGCAAAAATTAAAGCGTTTGATATGTCAGAAGAGTTAAAAGTTATTTTACGTCCATTATTTGAAAAGCACATGGATGATATCATTGAAGGTCGTTTCTCTGAGACTATGATGCAAGACTGGAAAAACGATGACGCTAACTTACTTAAATGGCGTGCAGAAACTGCTGAAACTTCGTTTGAGTTAGCCCCTGATTGTGATACCGCTATTTCTGAACAAGAATACTATGATAAAGGCATTTTTGTTGTTGCTATGGTTAAGGCAGGTGTTGAACTTGCGTTTGAAGCTATGGTTGCTGCGGGTATCATTGAAGAGTCGGCTTATTATGAGTCACTTCATGAAACGCCATTAATTGCAAACTGTATTGCCCGCAATAAATTATATGAAATGAACGTAGTTATTTCAGATACAGCGGAATATGGAAACTACTTATTTACTCATGCGGCGGTACCGCTTTTAGAGGAGTATGCAAGTAAGCTATCACTTGAGCAATTAGGTGAAGGTATTACTTCAGCTGACAATGGCGTTGATAACGTACGTTTAATTGAAGTAAACGAAGCTATTCGCAGCCATGGTGTTGAAGTTATTGGTAAAGAACTTCGTGGTTACATGACTGACATGAAGAAAATTGCCAGCGCGCAGTAATCTTTATCTCTTGAAATAATGAGATAAGTTATTAAAACGGCATATGAATTCTATTTCAATGCCGTTTTTTATGAGCAATTTTTTATAAAATAATAGTTTATTAAGGAGACTACTATGTCTGAGTTCAAACAGGTTACAGTAACTAAAGCGGCTAACATTTATTTTGATGGCAAAGTCACTAGCCGAAAAATTTCTTTTGCAGATGGTAGCTTTAAAACCTTAGGTATTATGATGCCTGGTGATTATAAGTTTGGCACCAATGAAAAAGAGCTGATGGAAATTACCGCTGGTGAATGTGAAATATTGCTCGCGGGTACAAGCGAGTGGCAAAGCATTAGCGGCGGTCAATCTTTTGAAGTTGAAGCTAATAGTGCCTTTGAAATCAAAGCAAAGACTTTAGTTGATTATTGTTGTAGCTATTTAAGCTAAATTGCTTAATTAATCTATAGCGCTATATGTTGCTGATTTTAAAATAATTAAATGGCGCTTTAGTACATCATTATTATGATTTAACTGCTAAGTTGATCAGGTAAATGTGCAATTGTTGTTGGCCTAAAAGCTGCTGACAACATTCAGTTTATTAACTAGTTATTAGATAATACAGAAACCTCTTCATCACTCCCTAGTTTACTTATCGACGCGATGGCGTTGATGATAAACGCTAAAGTTACCGCACAAAATAGCATGCCGCACTGGCAACCTTAATTTGATAATTACTATGGCATATAACGATTAAAATTAGTTACCATTGCCTAACTAACATGACAATGCAATGAGCATTGCCATGTTAGTTTTTCGATAAGAATTGCGGTCAATTAAAGTCTAAGGAATTGCTAATTAAGATGAACAACAACAGGCGAACTCAATCCGACAATATTCGTTGGGGCATTATAGGTTGCGGAGCGGTAACGGAAATAAAGAGTGGTCCTGCTTATCAAAAAACCGCTGGCTTTGAGCTTAGCGCAGTGATGCGACGAGATGGTAAACTCGCGCAAGACTACGCCAAACGCCATCAAGTAGCCCGATTTAGTGATAATGCAGCAGACATTATTAATGCAGATGATATTGATGCCGTCTATATCGCAACCCCGCCGGATAGTCATAAACATTATGCTTTATTAGTTGCCGCTGCCAAGAAACCGTGCTGTATAGAAAAACCTTTAGCGCCTAGTTACCAAGAAAGCCTAGCGATTGTGCAGGCTTTTAAAGATGCAGATGTACCACTTTTTGTTGCCTACTATCGTCGATCATTACCGCGTTTTAATAAAGTAAAAGCTTTACTCGATAATGGTGCTATTGGTCAAGTGAGACATATCAGCTGGCACTTAAGTAAACCTGCTAATGCCATAGACGTCGCAAGAAAATACAATTGGCGCACAGATAAAAAAATTGCTCCAGGCGGCTACTTTGATGACTTGGCCAGTCATGGTTTAGATTTATTTTCGTTTTTATTAGGTGACTTTCAACAGGTAAAAGGTATCGCCAGTAATCAGCAAGGTTTCTATTCTGCTTATGATGCTATCACTGCCTGTTGGCAGCATAAAAATGGCGTAACAGGCGTCGGCAGTTGGAACTTTGGTGGTGCTGCGCGACAAGATAAGGTTAACATCCTCGGTAGCGAGGGTGAGTTAACTTTTTCAGTGTTTGATGAAGTGCCGATAACGTTAACTCAAGCAGGCGAGCAACAAGAATTTATCATTGATAACCCTGAAAATATTCAGTTATACCATGTGGCTAATATATACCAGCAACTGATGCATAATAAACAACACCCCTCAACGGGATTGACGGCATTGCATACTAGCTGGGTGATGAATGAGATACTTTAAATAACGAAACTAACATTTTTTACCTATGACAGTGCAAAAGAAAATTCTTGTTATTGTTGTAAGTTTATTTATGCACAGAGGTAATCATTTTCTTTGTTATTGATATGCTCGACAGTTGCTCCATAAGTTGTATGTTTAATATAGTTTCGCTGCAAAATAGACAAGAGTTTGCCATACTGTAGTTTACTACTCGCTAGCGATTTGGCAAATTATTGCTTTTTTAAGGAGAAAAAAATGAATAAAACTTTGTTAATACTTATAACGTTTTCCGTTGGAATGATATTACAGGTCTCTGCTTTAGCCTGTACAGGTATTGTTTTAAATGCAAAAGACGGTAGCGTTATTCCTGCTAGAACCATGGAGTTTAGTTTTGACGTTCAATCCAATATCTTAGTTGTACCTGCAGGGACAAAAATAACAAAACTGATTATGGATGATAACAATACCGGTGGTAGTTATGTTGCTAAGTACGGCTTTGCCGGTGCTAATGCACTAAATAAACCGATTGTTGTTGATGGTGTCAATGAAAAAGGCCTTTATTTTGGCGCTTTTTATTTTAATCACCTGGCTGAATATGAAAAGTTAACTGACGAGAACTTAACCCAAGCGATTTCTAGTGAAGAGCTGGGTAGTTACATTTTAAGTCAATTTAGTAGTGTTGCTGAAGTGAAAAAAAATATTGCTGATCTTGTTGTTGTTGGTACCTGGATTAAGGAAATTAATAGCTTTGCGCCGTTTCATTATGCAATAACGGATCAATCGGGAGAGTCTGTGGTCATTGAGATGACTAAGGATGGACTGAAAATTTTTGATAATACTGTTAATGCTGTAACCAATAATCCCACTTATGATTGGCATTTAACCAACTTAAATAATTATGTTGGTCTTACTGCAGAGAATAGAGGTGAACAAGTTATTGGTCGCCAGACATTAAGCCCATTTGGCGAAGGCACAGGTCTATTTGGTTTACCGGGGGATCATTCCTCGCCATCACGTTTTGTTAGGGCAGTCGCTTTTGCTAATAGCGCATTAGCAAGTAAAAATGCACAACAAGCTGTTTTTAATGCCTTTCATATACTGAACCATTTTGACATCCCCAAAGGCTCTATCCGCGAACAAATTAATGGTAATTTATTTACCGATTATACTGTTTGGACATCGGTCGTCGACACAAAAGATCCAACCTATTACTACAAAACCTATTTAAGCCAGCAAGTTGAAAAAGTTAATTTAAAAGCCGCGCTTAAAGGTTTAACAAAGCCAAAAGTGATAAAAATGGAGTCCGGCTTTACTGTAAAAGACAGATCAGCGGACTAATTTTTGATAATACCGGTTTACTGAAATAATTTCATGGGGTCTTATTCATTAATACCTCATGGTGTTTCTCTTCAGTAAGCTTGGAGATAGCATTGCTAGCTTGTATTATTTTCTAACCAGTCACTGATGTAAATAATGGTATTATTAACTGTCAATTCTGCTTGAACGATCAAATCAGCATTATTTCTAACTTGATTTGCTACGTTCAGATACACTTGTCTAAGATAGTCTTGGTATTTTCTTAAATAACTTGATATTGATTTTATAGCATCTGTATTGGGGCTTTCCAGGTGTCGTTTGATGATACGACTTAAACATAACTCCATAGGTTGGTCTAATAAAATAACATAATCGATTAACATCGACATAGCGTGACGTTCTCTGCCAAATGGCTCTTCAATGAAAATAAAACGCGTGCGACTTTTAGCAAGTAAAATTTGTAAAGCGTTGATAAACTTTGGCGTTTCAATTATTGATACATTAGCGCCTTCTTCAAGCCAAGTCTTCATGTTTTCCGGGTAGGTATCCTCATCGGTATGATCGTCAAACAATAAAAATGGGCAGTTAAACAGGTTAGCTAATAACTTTACAATGGTGGTTTTGCCTGCTCCTGAAACACCACTTATTGCCACTACTTTTGTATTACTCATAACATCTTGTTGCGTAAGGTATTAATAATATTTGATGGAAAACTACAATATTTTATCGAAGGCTTGCTACGATAAATTTTCAGCATTAGCTTACTTTACTCTGTATTGTTAATTTCTTGATAAGCGAATGTTTACCCGAGTTACTCTTGGCTATAGAGGATAATTCAACTTCAGAGCCTTTTTTTGTCGTTAGTTGCTCTTTATGTTTTCCTTTAAGCTCGGCTTTTTGAGATATAGCCCAAAGTGCTTTGGCAAACTCTCTCAAATCTTCTGGCGTTGCATGGATAAAAATTTCTTCTGCTCTAGCATCTTTTTCTATCGTTATCATATTTTCCTCTCGATGACAGGTTAAACTAAACTTTGACTATCAACTTTGTGATATGTGTGTCGATATACTGCAATGGCATAGCTTAAAATTTTTTCCTAGGCGCTGTCATTTGCAGTATAAGCCTAAGTAGCATTATCTAAGATAATATAAGTCATTGTATACGCTAAAATTCAAGTTAACGGCAACTTATTTATAATGAAAATTGCTAGTGTAGCTTATTTGTTACTTACCTGTTTTGATAAGCATAGCTAAGGCAAACAAGATCGTGCTCTACAATGTCTTTAGTTCGAAAAATTTAGAAAATTATTTCATAGGCTTTAATAGCGATAGTTTCAGCACTTATATAAACTTGCTTGAGTTTGTTGATGAAAACTTTCACTTGCTAGTAGCAAAGAGAAAGCTATTTAGGTAGTCTTATATACTATGTGATAATCTTTTGGCTTTTTGTCATTGAAAATATGATTAAAAGTTATTTTTTTAATAGGAATTATGTTTTGCAAACTCAGCAATTAACAAGGAATAAAACCCATTTAAACGAACGTAGCCCCGATGGTTGGATGCCTTTTTTAAGTGTAGATTGTGTTATTTTTGGTTTAGCGGAAAAACAACTGAAAATATTATTAGTTAAGCACGCTAGAGGGACAAACCAAGGTAAATGGGGTTTACCTGGCGGTGAAATTCGTTATGAAGAATCGCTAGAGCAATCTGCAAACAGACTACTTTCCCATCTTACCGGCGTTAATGATATTTATTTAGAACAATTGCAGGCATTTAGTGCTGTTGATCGCGTGCAAAGTGAGCGTGTTATAACCTTCGGCTTTGTCGCACTTGTTCAGCCTAAGCACCATCATTTGGCCATCAATCAAGATACGCTCGATACTAAATGGCTTTCAATTTCCGACGTGCCTGAGTTAATTTACGATCACCAACAAATTCTTGATGCAGGGGTTGAATTCTTAAGAAAAAAAATACGTTATCAACCAATTGGCGTTAACCTATTACCGTCAAAGTTTACCCTTGGTCAATTACAAGACGTATACGAAACCATTTTAATGACTAAACTCGATAAACCTAACTTTAGGCGAAAAATGTTACGTATGGACTTTTTAGTTTGTTGTGATGAGTTTCAAGAAAAAGTACCTCACCAAGCGGCGATATTATATCGCTTCGATGAAGAGCGCTATCAAAAGCTCTGTGATAGTGGTTTTAATTTCTATTATTAAATGAAGTTACCGCTATACTATTGAACATTCGTTCAGTTCAGGGCCAAAGTTATACTTTATTTTTTTAATAAATTTTTTAAATAAAATTCAACGGAGTATCGTTATAAGTGTAGTCAATTTGTGATTATTTTATGAGCGACTGTTTGCACTTATCATTGATTAAGGCTACAGTTAGTTTTGTATATAGTCATTTTGACAAAGATTGTTTTTTTATCTTATTGATTTGATTAGTTAAATTGCCTAAAACCATAAAAAAATTATAAAGGTGTGTGCGATGATACGTTATTTATTTATTAAAACTCTGCTCGGTATTTCCTTGTCTTGTTTATCGTATGGTGCGTTTTCAGGCCCAGTTACCCAATACGGTCAACTACAAGTGCAAGGAAATAAGATAATATCTTTAAAAACAGGTCAACCAGTGCAGTTGAAAGGTTTTAGCAGCCATGGCCTGCAATGGTTTCCTTATGTCACTGGCGAAGGTGGCACTGTCGAAAATATGGTGGATGATTTTGGTGTTCAAGTTATTCGCTTAGCCATGTATGTTCACGAAAGAAGCGGGCTCGATGGTAATACTATTGCCGGTTACTTAGGTGAAAGTCCCAATCTTTACGAAGATCAAGTAAGGCCATTGATTTTAGATGCGATAGCAAATGATATTTATGTCGTGGTCGATTGGCACCTACATTGGAATCCTGCTTCAGAGCAAAACAAACAATGGACCCCAAGCCCATATACCGATGAAGCTAAAACCTTCTTTACTATGGTCGCCGAAGAATTTGGTAATCACCCCAATATCATTTACGAAATCATGAATGAACCCGGCCAATTCATTAGTTGGCAACAAGTAAAAAATCATGCAATTCCTGTCTATAATGAAATTCGTGCTATTGATAATGATAACTTAATTTTAGTGCCAACCCCGAGCTTTTCACAAAACATTTTAGATGCTGCCAACGACCCCATCGTTGATGCTGAAACTGCTAATGGTGCGTTTAATATTGCTTATACCATGCATTTTTATGCTCAATCTCATAATTTTAGGGATCGGGCTGATGAAGCGCTTTCAAAAGGTATTGCTATATTTGTCTCTGAATGGGGCATGAGTGATTTTACCGGCGATGGCGCCATTGATATCTCAGAGAATGGCGCTTCTGATTTATGGGTAGACTGGATGCGCGATAGAAATATCAGTTGGCTTGCTTGGAATTTTGCTAATAAAGATGAATCGAGCTCAGCACTGAAAGCTTACGAAAATAACAATTTAGGCAATGAATGGCAGTGGAGTCAAAATACCCTCAAAGATGGTGTGTCAATGCAAAGTGGTCCTTGGACTGATGCCGTTATTTCTGATTCAGGTAAGTGGATTCGAAGCAGAATTCTAGAAGGTCAACCTTGTTTAGAACACTGCCCGCCTGTTGGCGTCATTGAAGCTGAAGCTTATACGCAAATGGCTGGCATTCAAACAGAAACGACCACAGATAATGGCGGTGGCGAAAATGTTGGTTATATAGATCCAGGTGACTGGATGACCTACCCTGTTGATATCCCAGCTGCCGGCAACTACACAATTACCTATCGTGTTGCTAGTCTAACAGGCGGTTCATTCCAATTTGAAAAGGCAGGTGGTGATGTTATTTATGGGCAAATTAATGTACCAGCGACAGGTGATTGGCAAGCATGGCAAACAATCAGTCATAGCGTGTCTTTAAATGCCGGTCAACAAGACGTAGCATTAGCTTCATTAAGTGGCGCGTGGAATGTCAATTGGTTTGAAATTGTTGCGAATGATCAACCAATTACCGATAGTGATAATGATGGTGTTATTGACGGCTTTGATCTATGTCCAGACACGGCTTCGGGGGTTGTCGTTGATGCAACGGGTTGTGAAATCCCCGTTGTTATTGACAGTGATAATGATGGTATTGTTGATGAGCTTGACCAATGCCCAGGTACATTAACGGGCACAGCAGTAGATGAAGTTGGCTGTCAAATTCCTGCGGTAAATAATTGTGCAGGGATTAATACTTACCCCAATTGGACCGCTAATGATTGGCCGGGAACCCCAAATACCCATAATAATAGCGGAGATTTAATGCAAGTTAATGGCAATGCTTATAGGGCGAATTGGTATACCAGTAGTTTACCAGGAAGTGATGCTTCATGGACATTTGTTAAGAGCTGCAATTAAATTTGACCTTAACTCAGTTTAAAACTAAATGGCGCTTTTTGCGCCATTTTTTGTCTCACTGAGCAATTGTATCGCTATTTTAAATCACAGCCTGCAGGCGAAAACTTTTCGACTATATCTTCATCACAATCCTTTAAGCAATAAATTCCATATAAGCTTTTCATTCGACAAGTTAAAATATAAAGATGACAACAGTATCGAAATTGCTAAAAGTCATGTTTTGCAAAAATATTTACACATAACTATGGTTATTTGGCCGCTCATTTAAGATAAATACATCAAATGCCACACTTTCGCCACAATTAATGCCACTAATATGGTTAGTGCCAAGCTCGATGACTGTCAAAAATTTCCCAATTCATTGAATAATATTGAGTGATTAATCGATATTTTTCGGCCTGTCTGCAATTTTGCCTGACAGAATTTATTGTAAGCGTATGAGTAAGTTAATTATGCGTATAAAAACATGTAAAAACCGTTCAGATAAAAGTAAAACATTAATTTGAACCAAATTTAATTTCATTATAAACAATAACTTATCTATATATAGTCAAAATGACTAATTTATTTTGGTTTGGGCATTGAATATTAGGATTTTAGCAATTACAGTGAAGTTGTTAGCCAATAATTGAGTAATGAACAGTCATAAATAAATTGAATAATAAAAAAAGGTACAAGGTGTACAAGAAAGCTGTGTTGCTGAATTAATCGCTAATTAATCTAGTTATTAATAATTCAAAATATAAAAACATAATAATAAAAATAACAAAATTACGATAAGTGAGAATGAAAATGCCAAATGTATTAAGCAAGAAGAAGTTTTTCAAAAACACCAGTCTGTCATTAGCGATAATGTTAGGCTTATCAAGCACAGCATATGCAGTAGATCCTTTAACAACCAGTGGTAATCAGGTATTAGCGGGTGGTCAACAGACTAGTTTTGCTGGTCCAAGTTTATTCTGGAGTAATACCGGCTGGGGAGCAGAAAAGTTCTATACTGCAGAAACAGTGCGAAGTGCGAAAAATGAACTAGGCGCAACTTTAATCCGTGCTGCGATAGGACATGGTAATGATGCCGGCGGTAGTTTGAATTTTGACTGGGAAGGCAATATGGCAAGATTAGATACCGTTGTTAATGCCGCTATTGCAGAAGATATGTACGTAATTATAGATTATCATAGCCATCATGCGCATGAAGATTGGGCAATGGCTGAACGTTTCTTCGTCGAAGTAGCCAATAAATATGGCCAGCACGATAATGTTATTTATGAAATTTATAACGAACCTTTAGGTATTTCTTGGTCAAATGACATCAAACCTTATGCAGAACATGTCATTGATAAAATCCGTGCTATCGATCCAGATAATCTTATTATTGTCGGTACACCTAATTGGTCTCAAGATGTTGATGCCGCTTCATTTGATCCAATAAATCGTCCAAATATTGCCTATACCTTACACTTTTATGCTGCTACCCATAAAGCCGGTTTACGTGCTAAAGCATCGACAGCGTTAAACAATGGCATCCCATTGTTTGCTACAGAATGGGGTACAGTTCAAGCAAATGGTGATGGTGGCGTCGATTATGGTTCAACTGATGAATGGATGAATTTCCTAAAAGCCAATAACATCAGTCACGCTAACTGGTCAATTAATGATAAAGCCGAGGGTGCATCTATGTTTAACCCTGGCGGAAGTTGGGGTAATCTCACGGCTTCAGGTGCTAAAGTGAAAGATATTATTCAAAACTGGGGCAGCGCTGCACCGGTAGACCCAGTAGACCCAGTAGACCCAGTAGACCCAGTTGACCCAGTAGATCCTGGTTGTACTTCCGATTGTCCGCCTGTCGGCGTCATTCAAGCAGAAGCTTATGCGCAAATGAGTGGTATTCAAACTGAAGCGACAACCGATAATGGTGGTGGCCAAAACGTTGGTTATATTGATCCAGGTGATTGGATGACATACGCTGTGAATATTCCAACGACAGGTTCTTATACCATTAATTATCGCGTTGCCAGTGTTTCAGGTGGTTCATTTCAATTTGAAAAAGCTGGTGGCGAGGTAAGTTATGGCCAAATCAGTGTGCCTGCTACGGGTGGATGGCAGAACTGGCAAACCATTAGTCATACGGTAAATTTATCTGCCGGCCAACAAAATGTCGCTTTAGCTTCTTTAAGCGGTGCCTGGAATGTGAATTGGTTTGAAATTGTTGCCAATGGTGATAGTCAACCTGTGACTGATAGTGATAATGATGGCGTGGCCGATAGTGCTGACCAATGTCCTAATACTCCCGCTGGCGATAATGTTGATGCAAATGGCTGTACAGTAGACACAACACCAGTATCAGCGTGTGACGGTATTAACACTTACCCTAATTGGACTGCTAACGACTGGCCAGGTACACCGAACACTCATAATAATGCCGGTGATTTGATGCAAGTTGATGGCAATGCTTATAGTGCTAACTGGTATACTAGTAGCTATCCAGGTAGCGATGCCTCTTGGACTTTTGTCAAAAGCTGTAACTAACGGTAATCCCAAAATATAATAAAAATGGCGCTTTAGGCGCCATTTTATTATGTCAACCTAGGTAATCTTCACCCTTTCCTTAGTTCATTATATTTGCATTATTAATCGCCATTACTTAGTGCCTTAAGCGCAGCCTTAGCACAATTTTAATGATGGATATATTGTAGAGAAAGTTAATGAAGTGAACGAAAGCAAACGAAATTGGATAGTTAAAAATAAAGGAATTAACATGTTTAAAATATCAAACAAACTCACCTATTTAAAAGTATCGATAGCTGCACTAAGTATGATCTTGTGTTCTACTACACAGGCTATTGCACCACTCACGACTGACGGTAATAAAATTTTAGCTGCAGGCGAACAGGCAAGCTTTGCCGGGGTGAGTTTATTTTGGAGTAATACAGGCTTTGGTGCGGAAAAGTTTTATACCGCAGAGACCGTGCAAAAGGTTAAAAATGAGTTAGGTGCCACTGTCATTCGCGCTGCTATTGGTCATGGCGTTGAATATGTATCAGGGACATTAAATACTGATTGGCACGGGAATATGAGTAGATTGGATACTGTGGTAAATGCGGCTGTTGCAGAAAATATTTATGTCATCATTGCTTTTAAAAGTCGAACAGCACATACAGATTGGGAAACGGCAAAAAGGTTTTTCGAGGAAGTTACTCATAAGTATGGGCAGCACAATCATGTAATTTTTGAAATTTACAGTGAGCCTACTAACAGCTCTTGGGCAGAAGATATCAAACCTTACTCAGAATATATTATTGATTTAATTAGAAGCATTGATGACGATAATTTAATTATTGTCGGTACACCTCATTTTTCGCAAGATGTTGATGTTGCATCCTTTGATCCTATCCTTCGAGATAATATTGCTTACGGGCTACAGTTTAGTGCTGTACAGCAAAATGAGTGGCAGTTAGACAAGGCTGTAACTGCTCTAGATAATGGTATCCCATTATTTGTGACAGAATGGCTTACGGGTGACTTTAGTGATACTGGCGAAGTAGATCATGCTGGCGTTGATATGTGGATGAGTTTTTTACAAGCCCATGATATCAGTCATACCAATTGGGCTATTAATGATCGCCCAACAACTTCGTCAATATTATTGTCTGACGACAATTGGCAAGAGTTAACTGTTTCCGGTGAGAAAGTTAGAAATATTATCCAGCACTGGCTAACTATATCGCCTTGTATTGTTGATTGTGCAGTAATTTCAACCATTGAAGCAGAGAACTTTCAACAAATGCATGGCATTCAGACCGAGGTAACAACTGATAGTGGTGCAGGCCAAAACGTCGGTTATATTGATCCAGGTGATTGGATGATATACCCGGTTAATATCCCAACGACAGGCTCTTATACAATTAACTACCGCGTTGCGAGTGTTTCAGGTGGTTCATTTCAATTTGAAAAAGCTGGTGGTGAGCTCAGTTTCGGCCAAATAAGTGTGCCAGCTACGGGTGGATGGCAGCAATGGCAAACTATTAGTCATACGGTAAATTTATCGGCAGGCCAACAAAATGTCGCTTTAGCTTCTTTAAGTGGTGCCTGGAATGTTAATTGGTTCGAAATTGTTGCCAATAGTGATAGTCAATCTGTGACTGATAGTGACAATGATGGCGTTGAAGATGGTATTGATCAATGTGCTAACACACCTGCTGGCGATAATGTCGATGCCAATGGTTGTAAGCTCAATGTATCTTCATGTGAAGGTATTAATGTTTATCCTAACTGGCTAAGAAATGACTGGCCGGGTACACCCAATAATCATAATAATGCCGGTGATTTGATGCAAGTTGATGGTAATGCCTATAGTGCTAACTGGTTCACTAGTAGTTATCCAGGCAGCGATGCTTCTTGGGCTTTTGTCAAAAGTTGTAACTAACATTATCGCAAAATGGCGCTTTAAGCGCCATTTTTATTCTAAGCAATGTACCTTAAAAGCTCTTAGTGAGTTATTAATAGTTGACCATTATTACTCGCCATTGCTTTAGGTTTTGCAAGTTGTCTTAGCTAAATTTTAATAATGACATGTCAGACACTGGTCAATATTTCCCTTTTACTGATTAGCTCAGTGCTATTAGTGATAAGGCACTTTACTAGTAATAACGTTTTGTCGTCTTAAATAACATATCAGTGCAAGTAATGAGCTAGCGTTAAAGTGCTTGCTTTGCATCTTATACTCTATTAAGTTGAATTTAACGCTGAAAAATTTACTCGATAATAAGGAATATATCTCTATGTATTTGTTTGAAAATATTATTTCAAGCCCAGCTTTTTGGTCAACTATTGTAATTTTGTATACCCTAAAAAAAGGCATTTACTTTGTACCGCAAAACCGTGGTTACGTTATTTACACCCTAGGTAAATATAATAAGACCTTATCCGCGGGTTTAAATTTTATTATCCCATTTGTACAGTCAGTGGCGGCAGATAGAAATTTAAAGGAGCAATCTTTAGAGATTATGTCGCAACCCGCTATTACCCGCGATAATATTACCTTAGAAATTGACGGTATACTGTTTATGAAAGTCACTGATGCCGCGGCAGCGACAAATAATATCACTGATTATAAATTATCCGTAACGCAACTGGCTATGACAACCATGCGAAATGCTATTGGCTCTATGGAGTTAGATGAGTGCTTTCAAAACCGTGATGCTATCAATGCGCAAATTTTAGGCGCGATGATGGAAGCTACCGCACCTTGGGGGGTGATGGTGACACGTTATGAAATTAAAGATATTACGCCGCCACAAAGTATCCGCGAGGATATGGAAAAACAAATGACCGCTGAGCGCGAAAAACGTTCGGTCATTTTAACGGCCGAAGGGGTTAAAACCGCGGCGATCACTGAAGCTGAAGGTCAAAAGAAAGCACGAGTTTTAGATGCTGAAGCCGCAAAAGCAGAGCAAGTATTGGCAGCTGAAGCCAGCAAAGAGTCGCAGATTTTAGAAGCTGCAGGTAAAGCAGAAGCTATTCGTTTGGTGGCTGATGCAGATGCGAATGCGCTTGAAGTGGTTGGCCAAGCAGCGAATACTGAGCAAGGTAAAGCGGCGGTAACGCTAACTTTAGCACAAGATGCGATTGGTGCCCATCAAGCGATAGCCAAAGACAGTACCGTAGTATTAACCGATGGTAAAACCGGTGAAAATATTGCCAATACAGTAGCACAAGCGATAGCGGTTTCATCTAACTTGAAAGTATAGTCTTATGACAGTAAATAGTAAGGTAAAGGAGTTAACATGGCGTCATTTTTAGAGCATCACCACTTGATCTGGTATGCCATTGCCGGTGTTTGTTTAGTTGTCGAATTAGGTGTGATGGGGCTCAGTGGTCCCTTATTATTTTTTGGTATCGCGAGTCTTGTTACCGGGGTTTTAGTGAATGTAGGCGTGATAGTCGGCTGGCAAAGTGAGATCCTTGTCGTGGGTATTTTAACGGCTATTATCGCACTGATATTATGGAAACCGTTGCAGAATATGCAAAACGCAGGTTCAGCAACGGACGACTCCAGCGATATGATTGGCTTACAAGTACCTGTCATTGATGATATTACTAAAAAGACTGGCACTGTAAGGTATTCTGGTGTTAATTGGCATGCCAGACTAGCAGATCATACTCAAGTAAATGTCATTAAAAGTAACAGCATTTGTCTTATTGTCGCAGTGGCTGGCACAACCATGTTGGTCATACCTATGGATTGATACTGTGTTCGCTTTTATTGGTCAATATACTTGCTAGCGATATATTTTTTCAGCCCAGCGGGCTAAGCCTGCTGTTACGCTACCAAAGTGATCACCAACCACTACAGGAATGCTTGGTATTTGTTGCTGTAAAAATGCATTGAGCACAGGTGATTTTGCACTGCCACCAGTAACAAAAATTACCTCGGGTTGACATTGCGCCTTAGCGATAGCCGATTGCATTAACTGCGCTATTTGCTCAAGAGTGTGTTTATTGGCTTGTTTAAGGGTTTCGCGTGATAACGTTACCGCTAAGCCATCATCAATATCATCAAGTGCTATGCTTTGCTCCGCCTGCTTAGAAAGTACTATTTTTGCTTGCTCGGCAGCGTTGACTAGTTGATAACTAAGCTTGTGATCATGGACGGTTATTAGACGTTTAAGTAACTCGGGTTGTTGAGCATCACGTGATAATTGTAGTAACTCTCGTCGATTTTTCGCGCTGTAAAATTCGGTTTGTTGATGGATGTTATTAATTGCCAATGCTTGTCTGAAGCTAGCTGTTGGCATTGGTTTACCAGTTTTTAATAAACTGGTCATGCCTAAGCTTGGCATGATGCCTTGCAGGGCTAATTGAATATCAAAGTCATTTCCAGCAATACGAACACCCGAGTGTGCTAGTAAATGTGCACTGCGATTATGATGATCGCTATAGTGAGGACTCATGAGTAGCATTGAGCAATCACTCGTGCCACCACCAATATCAATCACCAGTACCCGTGTTTCTTTGGCGAGTGAAGCTTCAAATTCAAATCCTGCAGCAACAGGCTCATATTGAAATGCCACATCTTTAAACCCGACACGTTTCGCCGCATTAGTTAACACCTTAATGGCTTGTCGATTGCTTTCTTCGCCATGTAAACCTTGGAAATTGATGGGGCGGCCAATGACAGTTTGTGTAACTTCTTTTTGTAATGCTTTTTCGGCAAGCTGCTTAACATTACTCATCATACAAGCAACAATGTCTTCAAAAAAGAGTATTTGCGATTCTGCTAGGCCGCTTGCGCCTAAAAAAGATTTAGGTGACTTGATATAATAGCCTTCTTCAGGGTCATCAAGATACTGCGCTAACGCAGTTTTGCCAAATAGTAACTCACTAGAAATACCATCAGATGTCAATTCATGTAGTGCTGCTTGGCCTTTTTGTAATTGATACTTACGTTCAATTAGGTAGTTTGAACGTTGATTTTCTGGTAGTTGCTGTGCAAGCCAATTGACTATCATATCTCGATTAGGGGCATACAAATTGGAGGCAATGTATGACTCACTACCTAATAGTGGTGTAATTTTAGGCTGACCATTTTCCATGGTGGCAACCCCACAATTAGATGTACCGTAATCGAAACCTATCATGTATTTTACCTGTAAACTTAGTGATGCAAATATCGGCCAGAAAAGGGCGCGTAGCATACTGAGTTAATCTGAGCTTGACAAGTAGTTGTTTTAACATTTGTTGCTCGCTAAAATAGTTAAAATCCTCAGTGTTAACCTGTTATGAAGCTAAGTAAAACTAACCAAAAAATTGATAATAATGTCTGTAAGGCATTAACCCTTGCTTGTGAAACTTCACTGCATGAAATTCCCGGTTTTTTGTGGTTAACTCATCGAGTAAATTACACTAATTTTCCAGCAAGTTTAGTGGTGACTTGTGTTTTTAATACCGAAGAGGAAATTGCTCAAATTAAAGCGCAACAGCAAGATGAAGTATTACGTATGACTATTCAAGCCCAGTTACTGAAAGTGGGACTTGTGGTAAAAAATATCAAAAAATGTGTACGTTTTGATAGTGAGCAGGCTTGTTTGGCTCAACATAACGGACAATGGCCAGACCGTTTAGCCTTAAGCTTTAATAAACAAAAACCGACTAATAAGCGTAGACATTAGCCGGTTGATTAAGTTTGATTAAGTTCTTACCTGACCATCACCAAAGACAATAAACTTTTGCGTGGTTAATGCTGCTAGCCCCATAGGGCCATAGGCATGTAACTTACTGGTTGATATGCCGATTTCAGAGCCTAAACCCAGTTGGTTACCATCAGAAAAGCGCGAAGATGCATTGACCATGACCACCGAAGAATTGATTCGTCGAATAAATTCCTGACTCCGAGAAATATCTTGGCTAACAATGACTTCAGTGTGATCTGAGGTATATTGATTGATGTGGGCAATTCCTTGGTTAAAATTGGTGACCACTTTTACGGCAATTTCTTGCGCTAAATATTCGGCATGATAATCGTCATCTGTGGCTAGTTCTGCATGGCTAAAGTAGCCGATACTGTGTTTACAGGCATGCACTTGTACTTGTTTTTCTTGCAATGCGCTAGCAGCTAAGGGTAAAAATTCAGCACTAATATCACCATGTACTAATACCGTTTCAAAGGCATTACAGGCACTTGGTTTTTGCGTTTTGCCGTTAACGAGAATATCGACAGCCTTTTGTAAATCGGCAAACTTATCAATATATAAGTGACAAACACCTTTGAAATGCTGAATAACAGGAATGCGGCTATTTTCACTAACATAGCGGATAAGGCCTTCTCCTCCACGGGGTATGACTAAGTCAATGCTTTGACTTTGTTTTAATAAATCTTCTATCACGCTGCGACTGGTATCAGGAATAACACTAACAATATTTTCATCGATATGATGAGCAGCTAATACTTGATGTAATATCTCGGCAATGGCTAAGTTAGAGTGGATGGCCTCAGAGCCACCACGTAAAATGACAGCATTGCCAGACTTAATACATAAAGCAGCCGCTTCTGCGGTTACGTTAGGACGCGCTTCATAAATCATAGCAATGACCCCTAACGGTATACGCATTTTTCCAACTTGAATACCATTGGGACGTAAGGACAAGCTATCAATATCACCGACAGGGTCGGTGAGAGCAATAATTTCACCAATTGCATCGCTAATATCTTTAATGGCTTTATCATCGAGTATGAGGCGGTCGAGCATGGCTTGTGACAAGCCTTTGTCGCGACCAGCGGCAATATCCTTAGCATTTTCTTTTATAATACTGTCGCTATTTGCTTCAATAGCATGGGCAATTGCCTGTAAAAGCTGATTTTTTTCACTACTGGTTAATTGGGCGGCAACACGGCTGGCTGTTTTAGCATTATTTGCCACGGTGGCGATATTAAAGTCTGTCATTTTGATCTCTTGTCGAAAAATTGCTTATTAAGTTAAGGTCATTATTAGGGGCTACAAAATAACCATATCGTCACGATGTACTACCACGCAACCTTTCTCGTGCCCTAAAATGTTAGTGATGTTATTACTGTGTTTACCCATAATGCGTTTTAAGTCGTGATGGCTATATAAGCTGATGCCTTTGGCAATCACCGCATTATTTGAAGCATCGATAAGCTCAATGGCATCACCTGCTTTAAAGTTATTGCTGACAGATTCAATGCCAGCAGGTAATAGTGATGCTCCCTTATTAATCACGGCATTGACGGCACCTGGATCTAAGAGAATTTTACCTCGACTTTTTAAGGTATGCTTTAACCAGTGTTTTTTAGCCGTTATAGTGTCTTTGTCTGCAACAAAACGTGTACCTGGGTTAACTTGTGCTAAAAGGGAGCTGAAAACTTCACTTTTGGTACCGTTAATAATATAGGTGTTGATGCCATGCTCAACCGCTTTTTCTGCGGCTTGAATTTTAGTTTTCATACCGCCGGTAGCAAGATGGTTTCTACTCGTACCTGCCATCGCATATATTTCATCGGTGATTTCGGCAATATCAGGAATTAAGATAGCATCATCATGCGCTTTAGGATCTTTAGTAAAGACACCATCAATATCACTTAAAATAAATAAACTATCGGCATCACAGACTTGTGCAACTAGCGCTGCTAAATTGTCATTATCGCCAATGGTGAGATCATCTGTCGTTACGGTATCATTTTCATTGACAATAGGTAAAACACCATTAGCTAATTGAATTTTGATAGTTTCTTGAATACTAATAAAGCGTTCTCTGTCAGCTAAATCATCTTGAGTGATTAAAATTTGGCTGCAGGGTTTATCAAAAAATCGTTGCCAATTGGCCATCATTTGCATTTGACCAACACTGGCCATAGCCTTCTTAGTTGCCACAGACAGTTTAGGCGAGCCATGCTGAATAAGCGTGCGTCCTGCGGCAACACCGCCAGAAGAAACTAAAATGATCTCCTTACCCTGTTGCTGACACTTGGTAATGAATTGTGCAATTGCTAAGGTATATTGGGCACTACAACCACTGCTTGTAGGTGCGACTAAGGCACTACCAACCTTGATTACAGCTCTATTGAAGTTCATTTTTTCTCCTAGTTAACGCTATTTTGAGTATGCAAGAAATTGAGTAAAAACTCAATTCATAAAGACAATTCTGTATAATTATGCATTATTATTTCAAGAAAAAGTGACTTTTTAATAGTTTAATAAAGCATATGTAGGTTAAGGTCTGTTTTATAGACTCACTTATATCAAATGTGTTGAATACGACGATGATAAAAAAAAAGAGAACAGTTTTTATACCATGTTTATTTCATGCTGATATCATAGCCTTTATATCCACAGCTGATTTAAGCGCTAATAAAAAAATATAATTTTTAGTTAAATCATGATTAAATAACACTATCCGTGTTACTTATCTATTATCGATAGTTATTGCTAAGCTATGTTACATTTTTTACCTGCTAAATTAATTGGTTTTTTTTCTTTTTCCCTTTATATGCTCAATACAATGTTTTGGCTTTTACCTATATTAGTCTTTTCATTTTGCAAGGCGATAATTCCTCTAAGCTTATCCAAGAAAGTCTTTAGTTACTTGCTTGATTTAATGGCGAGCAATTGGGTTGGTACTAATAGCTTGATTCAAAAACTCTTTACTAAAACAGACATTGTGGTGACAGGTCTACCAGGCCTTGCAATTGATGATTGGTATTTGGTGCTAGCAAATCATCAAAGCTGGGTTGATATTGTGGTAATGCAGCGAGTATTGCATGGTAAAATACCTTTCTTAAAATTTTTCCTTAAAAAGGAACTGATCTATGTGCCACTCTTAGGTATAGCTTGGTGGGCATTAGATTTTCCTTTTATGAAGCGTTATAGCCAAGCTTTTTTGAAGAAGAATCCGCATTTGCGTGGTAAAGATTTAGAAACCACTAAAAAAGCGTGTGCTAAGTTTAAACATAAACCTGTCAGCGTCATGAATTTTATTGAGGGAACACGTTTTACTGACAAAAAGCATGATAAACAAGGTTCTCCTTTTAAGCATCTTTTGAAACCAAAATCTGGTGGTATATCGTTTGTGCTTGATGCTATGGGTGAGCATTTAACTAAGATTGTTGATGTTACTATTTATTACCCAGATGGTATCCCAAATTTTGGTGATTTTGTCTGTGGACAAGTTGACAGAGTTTATATTGAAGTACATACCCTAGATATTGAAACTGAGTTAGGTCATATTAATTTTTCTGATCGCAATGACCGCATTGTCTTTCAAAAATGGTTAACTGAATTTTGGCATGAAAAAGATGCCCGCATAGAAAAAATGAAACAAAGTAGTACGTTAGAGAGTGAAAACTTAAATTAGTCAATTGCTCTAAGAAATAACCACTCAGCGATACAGCGATTAATAACGGATATAGGAAGCGTATGAATGAGTTAATTAGTATCTGGTTAAGTGAACAAGGCGTTAGCGCTAAATACATAGAAAGTAGTGCTATTGCTGTTGGTATTACCTTCATCCTCGTAATCGCAAGCATGATATATTATTTGGCTAAACACCAAGTACTAGGCTTTGTCCATAAAATTATTATCAATAGTAAAAATACCTGGGATGATGCGCTGATAGAACATGATGTGCTCACTAGAATGACCTTCCTTTTGCCTCTAGTATTGATTCTATTTTTAACCCCTATCGTGTTAGCAAAGAGCAGCACGGCAAGCTCGGTACTTGTTCTACTAACGAAAGTTTTACTCACTTTTCAAATCTCTCGCTGTATCAGTGCGGTCTTGAACGTTAGCCGCAGCATCTACCAAGAAAGCGCTAAGCAACGTTTTGTGCCACTTAACGCAATTATTCAAATTATCAAATTAGCGCTTTATATCGTAGCGAGCATTATCATAATTTCGCTTATAATTAATCGTTCACCGGTATATTTATTAAGTGGTTTAGGTGCGCTAACAGCGGTTTTATTGTTAGTTTTTCAAGATACCATTAAAGGCTTAGTCGCCAGTATTCAAATTTCTGCAAACCGTATGGTCGTTGCTGGTGATTGGATTGAGCTCCCTAAATATGGTGCCGATGGCGATGTTATTGAAATTGGATTAAATACAGTAAAAATTGAAAACTTTGATAAGACCATTACAACGGTGCCAACTCATGCTTTAATTGATGATTCTTTTAAAAACTGGCGAAATATGTATCGTACCGGTGCTCGCCGTATTAAGCGAACCATTATTATTGATATTGGCAGTATCGGCTTTTATGACACTGACAAAATTAATCGATTAACGAATGCTCATTTACTTCAAAACTATTTAAGTGAAAAAAAACAAGAGCTTGGTCTTTCTGAAAAACTTGATAGTGACGCATCACTTGATATTCTCAATAACCGACAATTAACCAATATTGGCACTTTTCGCGCGTACATAAGCCAATACTTGCGTGGAAATAGCTATATTCGTGATGATTTAACTTGTATGGTTAGACAATTAAAAGCGACACAAACCGGTTTACCGCTGGAAATTTATTGTTTTGCAAATACCACTAATTGGTTAGAGTATGAAGCAATTCAGGCAGATATTTTTGACCACTTATTTGCGATTGCACCACAGTTTGACTTGCGTGTATTTCAGCATCCTAGTGGTCATGATTGGCATAAGAAATTACAATAATAACTGTTTTTAATCAATAGCTTAAGGTGTGGCGATGAAATCTATCGAAGAGCAATTGGCGCGTTATAAAAGCGTACATTTAAATAAAAAAAATATTCAAACACATTTTGTTGGTGTGCCTCTAATAGTCTTTGCTGTGACGTTAATGCTAAGTATGGTGACATTCGAGGTAAACATGGAGGTAATATTTGGCAGGCCATTTTATTTCAGCTTTAGCTTAGCGATGGCTATTTTTTCTGTGGTCGCTTTATATTATTTAGTACTTCATCGTTTACTAGCCCTCGGTATGTTTTTATATATTGTGGCTAATTTAATGTTGGCAGAGCTATTTCGCGATACCCAAGGGCTAATAATCATCGCGCTGGCCTTGTTTGTGTTGGGCTGGCTAATTCAATTTATTGGTCATTATTTTGAAAAAGCAAAACCAGCGTTTGTTGATGATCTCAGCCAGTTTCTCATAGGACCTTTGTTTTTAATGGCCGAGTTATATTTTATGCTTGGCTTGGAGCCTAGATTAAATGCACGTATCACGCCGATAGCACTTGAAAAACGTAAAGCTTTAGAGCAGAGTTAAGCGCTACACTGGCTTTATTTATCGCTGTCTAATGACACCCTCTTGCATGGTTGAGGCAACTAATTGCCCTTGACGATTAAAAATTTGTCCGCGCACTAATCCTCGACCATTACTCGCTGATGGGCTATCCATGCAGTAGAGTAACCAGTCATCAAACCTAAATGGACGGTGAAACCACATGGCATGATCTATGGTTGCAATCTGGAAATTGGGTTGCCAATGGCTGGCACCATGAGGTAATAAAGCGGTTGGTAAGAAATGAAAGTCAGAAGTATAAGCTAACATATAGGTATGAATCCCTAAGTCGTTAGGCAAATCACCATTAGCTTTTATCCACATTTGACTAGCAGAGTCGGTTGCTGTTGGCTTGAGCCAATTATACTGCTGTACTGGACGCATATCTATGGGCTTTTCTGCTAAAAATTTTTCTCTAAGTGACTTAGGTAACTGTTGTTGATTAGCTTTGATATAGTCGGTGAATGACGGTAAATCTTCAGGAGCTGGTACTGTTGGCATCTTATCTTGATGTTCAAAGCCTTGTTCACAATGTTGGAAAGATGCTGTCATATAAAAGATAGCTTTACCTTTTTGTATTGCTTGGACACGGCGAGTGCTAAAACTTGAGCCATCACGAATAACTTCAACATCATAAACCACAGGTAAACTAGCATCACCGGGCCGTAAAAAATAGGAATGTAGCGAGTGAACATAACGATTAGCGGCAATGGTCTCTTGTGCGGCAGAGAGTGCTTGCCCCATGACCTGACCACCAAATAACGCTCTATATCCTAGATCTTGGCTTTGTCCTCGATACAGGCCTTGCTCAATGACTTCTAACTTT
The DNA here is from genome assembly GCA_040779365.1 of Colwelliaceae bacterium MEBiC 14330. Classification (GTDB taxonomy): domain Bacteria; phylum Pseudomonadota; class Gammaproteobacteria; order Enterobacterales; family Alteromonadaceae; genus Colwellia. Next base: position 50,680 of record JBFONR010000014.1, on the reverse strand, counting down.
AATAATGCCGATAACTCATCTAATACACGGGTCATTTTTTTCCTTATATGTCTTTGGCTACGTAATAACAAACAACAGGCTGAATAATATTAGTGTAATTGCTCTTGAACTTATATGCAAAGTAGGTTATTTTTTTAACCGTTATAATTGAAGTTATTAATAACTCACAGTAATAATCATAATTGCACAAGGAAGCACAAATTATGGCATTAGCGATGCAAAACCAAGCGCTGTTGGAGAGACGGCAAGGAAAATTACATAGCATTGATGAGCTCTGGAGAGATTTAACCTTGGCGCAAAAATTTGCTGCCAGCAATCTAATGAAGTTTGGTTATAAACTTAGTTTTATTCGAGACTATCATAATACTCATATTGCTATATTGACATGTAATGACAATATTGCGGTCATCTCTAAAGTAGGAGAGATTAATATTCACCCCAATATTCAAATTCGCAGGTAAGTTAATTCTCCTTAAAAGCGCCATTGTGCGCTTTTTTTTATGTCTTTTTCTGCTTTTTAAGGTTTTTCGACCGTTTATAACGTAAAATAGCGATATTATCGCTAAAAAAGTAATTGTATTTATGTCTCGCACAAAAAAATCTAGAAAACCAGGTGGCGTTCCCACTGCCAAACCTAAATTAAGTAAACAAGAATTGGCTAACGTTGAAAAGCGCATCCGTAAACCTACCGGTAAACAGGCCGGAAATCGTCAAAAAGAAGCAACACAAGAAAAAGCTAAGGGCAATCAGCAAGGCATCAATAAAGATCCACGCCTTGGTAGTAAAAAACCAATTGCTTTAGGAAAAATAGTCACTAAAGCTGATAAACCCAAGCAGGCGCGCGTGCAAAAAAATACTATTGCAGGCGTGCGCTTTATAGAGAATACAGAAACCGAGTTATCTGCAGAGCAAGCATTAATCGCTATTGAGCAAGATGAAACACTGCAGGGCATTTTCGCTAAGCAAGAAGATGATATTAGCTTAACTGAGCAAGAAGTTGATTATTACAACGATATGATGGAGCGCCATCAAGCGCTGAGTGCCCAGTTAGGCATTGATGAAGATGATGAAGTAGAAATTGAGCGAAACATTAGTCATAGTGAAGATGATTTATGGGATAAGCTTGATGATCATGACTTTTCTGATTTTGAAGAGAAAGAATAATTTTTATGACGGATTTTTGGCTATATATTCTCGTGGTTGGCGTTGCTATTATTATCGCATTAGCCTTTTATGCAGGTATGTTGTTACAGCGTTTGAACAAACAAAAAAAGCTACAGCAACAAGCATTAATAGCTAAGCAACGTTCGTTAAACAATCATGATAAAAAAGTTTTTGATAGTATCTTATTAATAACGAGAGCAATGCAGCAAGAGCAATGTGAATTTGATGAGGGCTGTTGGCGCTTATCTGTGTTGTTGTCTTCGTTAAAAACCGTGACAGAGTTGCCAGCAATGTTTCCGGCAATATTTGCGCTTTATGATGAAATTAAAGATCTTGCTATTCTTGATGCACGAAAAGCATTAACTAAAAAAGAGCGTATGCGAGAGGATTATAAGCGCATGACAGCCTTAACCAAAATGCACGACTCAGTAGTTACCGATCTTGATTCCCTACACCGATACACAGTTGAGCAATTAGCCAAGTTATCGGCTTAATGATGAAAACTTGCTTAATATTGATGGCTTTGAAATTAATGAGCGCTAAGTCACTGTAAATACAAAATTAGCTTTAGCACCAATACTTTTACTTGCAGAGTGTTTTATTCGATAGCATTTTTACTGGCTAGATTATCCCCGAACATGCTTGCTCGGGGAGTGAGATTATTTACTGCTATATTTCTATATTGTTGCGTTAAATAAATTAACGAAACAATCCCATATTTCTATCACTGATAGCTGCTCGCCAACCACCTAACCATTGTGATTTTGCTTCTATATTTTGATATGGACATTGCTCCTTGGCCTTACCCCCGAGGCCTGCTTGATAACCATTTGAATGCGCTCTTCCTAATTTATCTCTTTTCTGTCTCTTCATTTATTTCACCTCATTATTTGTCTAAATACTGTTATGAACAGTGACGCATCTTTGCGCTGTAAAATATTTTTGATTACTTGATACTACAGAATGATCGAGAAATTGACTTAACTTGCCAGCTTTTTTAGATAAGCTTAAATTACTCGATAAGTCATTTAAGAGTATTTTTTGTACAGTTGCAAGAGGCAAAAAACTGACTTGTTAACTTGAAAAAAAAGAAAAACTCGACGCAATTTATTGCAAAACAACTTTGCCTTGGCAAAACAATTTGTTAGCGCTTTAGTGAAAAAATTAATATTGCTTAAAGTTTTGGATGTGCGACTTTTTAGATAAAATTACTCTAAAGTTAGTCATGTAATAAGGGGGTTAACATAGCTTCTAAACCATTGAGTTTTACTTCATACATTAATGCCAATTGCCTGCCTAATTTTCCTTCGGGGAAACCTTGGCTATGAAACCAAACTAAATAAGGCTCGGGTAATTGCAATAACTTACGTCCTGCATACTTACCAAACGGCATAGTTTGATTAATGGCATCAATAAGTGCTTGTTGATCGTCTAACACGGGTTTTCCTGTGGTGGCTTGTGCTGTCATATTTGTGCCATCCAAATGACACAAAAGCTTCATTAGAACTCATTATACTGCAGCAAATTTAAAAATGTTAATCATCAGCATAATGGTGTTAACACAAGGAGACAAGATGTCAATTATTAGAAAACGGAGTGCAGCTCATAAGGCCTATTTACCGGGAAATGTACGTGACAACCAATATATACTGGCAGAATTTAGTTTAACTGACGCTTTATTAGCTAATTTCTCAGCAAACAACAGTGATTGTCAATCTCAGCCCTATTATAACTTTTATCAAAATTTATCGACATTGTTTTTTAAGCTAAGTGACACAGTTGAATTAGCAAACTGTCAGTTTATCGCTAATGACAAATTAGCACGTGTAAGGTACAGCCAAGAAATGCACCAATGGCAGACTAATCAGCAAATACTGTTTTATTATGATCCTGAAAACCATCACCTTAAAAAATCCTTTTTTGATGGTAACAAAAGAGTTAAAAAAATTTGTTTACTTTTTTTAGCCACCGGCAATGATATCCGCATTGATGCGGCAAATTTTCATAGCCGTGTTAGGTACGTAGTTAAGAAGTTTTGTGCAAGTGCTGGTATAGATAAAAGTGATATTCGACTACGAGATCATCAACATCTCACCTACGATTTATTTGCAAAGAATAAAGGTTGTAACACAACACAAACACATAAGTTAAGAGAGATAAAAAAGCGTTATTTCAGTCAAGAAATTGAGCTGCCAACTTATCATAGTGCGATGAACTACGCGATAGTGACGTTAAACATCACTGAAAACTTGTTAAAACAGGTAGAAATTGATAACCACTCACACGATCCCTATAACCCACTTTATACCTACTTAACTGATGTATTTACCATGGCGGCTAAAAGGTATAATTTAAATAATGGTGCTTTGATTGCGAACGGTTTAGTACCCATTGTTAGATACAGCATTCATGAGATTGTCTCACGTGTTGGTGAATTACAAATGTTAGGTTATAACCCTGAGCAAAGTCCTTGTGGTATTGTTAGCAAATGGAATGCTAGTGAGCTATCTGACAGTATTCAACTCGTCTTTGTTGCAACCCCAGAAAATAATACTGAGCACGGCTTTGGCCGCTTTCTCAACCAAATAGAGCAAGCGTTACGATTGATGGCTATTGAGTTAGAGATGGACGCAAGTAAAGATGAAATAATGATACGATTCCATCAACATATTGCTTATAACTTTTAAGTAAATTGGGCTAACTTCTTGTACTTAGTTCCCGGTGTGTGGGCGCTTTTGTAGCTTACGTTGCAAAGTGCGTCTATGCATGGATAACTGTCTTGCTGTGGCCGAGATATTACCTTGATTCGCTTTAAGCACTTGTTGGATGTGTTGCCACTCTACTTGTTCAGCAGACAAGGTCTTTTCACTGCTTGTATCAATAGTAACCTTGGTTGCTATACTGTCGTTAATCGTGGCGAGTAATGTTTGACTGTCGACAGGTTTAGATAAGTAATCATCAGCACCGAGTTTTATTGCTTCAACAGCTGTGGCAATACTAGCAAAACCAGTCAATAATATTATGCGGCTATTGGGCCGTAATTTTCGTAATGGTTTAATAATTGATAAGCTATTTTCTTGCGCTAATTTCATATCCAGTAAAATATAGTCAGGTAATTGCCGGCGACAAACTAATAAAGCATCATTATTATTATCAACCTGTTGACAAATAAAGCCATGTTTACTCAATCGTCTATTAAGTGTATTGGCAAAAATTACATCATCCTCAACAATTAATAACTTCTTTGGGGCTATGTTTAGCATAGGGAGCTCCAGCAGTGGTGGTTATTTTGCTTGCACAGATAAAATGGGCAAGCTTAAGGTAACTAGCGCGCCTCCATCTTGGTGGTTTGTTAGCGATAACTTACCTCCAAGCCTTTCTAAGCTTGCGTGACTTAAGAAAACAGCCATACCAAGACCTTGTTCACTATTAACCGGTCTTACTCCGAGCTCATTGAGTTTTTTTAAGGTAAAACCTTTACCATAATCTCGTATGATCAATTGCCAATTGTGATTAACTATTTGACTGGTTAGGCTTAAGGTGTCGCTATTATTAGCTTTACTTGCCCTGATTGCATTGTTAATTAAGTTAATAATTGCCGGTAGTAACGCAGCATCTGCGTTAATGACAGTATCACTAGGTAAATTTGCTTGAATATTTTGTTGTAATTCTAAGGTTATTTCTGGGTTATTAACACGGACATTATCGGTAATTTGATCAAATAAGTTTAGGCAATTAATGTGCTTAATCACTTGTTCTTTGATATCAAAAACCATAGTTCTAAATTCAGCTAAACTCTCTCTACAACGGGCAAGTTGACTTTTCATATCCATGATAAGGTGGTTATCAGGCAAGTCTTCACTTAATTCATCTGCAAGGAGTTGAACCGAAGCGATGGGCGTTGCTAATTGGTGAGTCACTTGCGCTGATGCCACACCAAGTGCAGTGACTTGCTCTTGCTTTAATAATTCTTCTCGATAGGCTGCTATGGCTAATGCTTGTTGGTTGATGTTACGTGCCATTTTACCGACAACAATAGCAACAACTAAGGCAGAAAATAAAAAGTTAATACCCATGCCAATAAAGTGACCTTGCATATTGCCATGCATAACACTCATAGGTAGGAGCCACAGTAAAATACTGTATGAAATAATCGCAAGCAAAGCGACAACCGCAAGCAACATTGGCGATAGGGTTACCGCGGCAATGGCAATAGGGATTAAAAGTAATGAGACAAAAGCATTGGTGGCACCTCCGCTAAAAAATAGTAACAGTGATAAAAAAACAATATCGGCACAAATTTGTATCAAAACCGCTTTTTGATTGGTATTAATGTCACTTAAATGTCTATGACGATAATAAAGATAACTTGCTAAGGTAAAGCAAACTTCTAGAGCAATAACGCTAACTAAAGGTGTCCATGGCAACTGATAGGCTAAAGCTAAATTAACAAATAGAATTAAAAATAGTTGTATTAAAATAGCAACGCTGCGTAGTGTGATAATCGCTGCTATTTTATTGGTTCTTTGAAAAAATTTCGGCATACTTTGTTATTATTTAGCGCCAAGTTTAATGGTATTATTAGTGGTTATCACAGTATCATCTTTGCATCTTGGCAAGCAAGAATTGCTCTAGAAAACCATGAATAAACATTGAAAAAAGGTAATGATAAAATGACAGAACAACCGAGTGAAAAAGTTTTTGAAATTGCAACGCTTGCTGGAGGTTGCTTTTGGTGCATCGAGAGTGCCTTTAATAGTGTTATTGGCATTCTTTCTGCTAAGTCAGGTTATATGGGAGGACACACTAAAGACCCTAGCTATAAGGAAGTGTGTTCTGGCGAAACCGGACATGCTGAGGTGGTGCAACTGTGCTTCGATAGTGAAGTGATTAGTTACCAAGAGATATTAGAGATATTTTTTAGTTTACACAACCCGACACAGCTTAATCGCCAAGGTAATGATATTGGCACGCAATATCGTTCAGAGATTTTCACCCATAGCGAAGAACAAAGAGAAATAGCGTTGACAATGATTGATAAAATTAATCAGCAGCAATTATTTGAGCAAGCAGTCGTCACTCAAGTTAGTGAGGCTGTCAGGTTTTATTGCGGTGAAGATTACCATCAAGAATATTTTAAAAATAACCCGGAAAATCAATATTGTCAGGCAGTTGTTTCGCCAAAACTGGCTAAATTTAGAAAAACATTTGTTGCTAAGCTAAAATAAAATTAAGCAGCAAAGCTTTTTTATTCTCTTTGCTGCTATCAATTTACTTGACGAGTAATTTTAGAAAATAGATCTAAATGATGAACGACGGCTTCTTCGCGATGAACGTCGACTGCGCATTCTACTGTGGAGTTCGTGGCGTTTAGCTTCTAACCACTCTTCACGGGTAATGGTGGTATCACCACTTCGGCCTTCTTCGCGTTCACGATAGGCACAAAACTCTTCGAAAGCATCTACGTCATCTTTGAACTCTTCGGCCACAAGCTCTATCATAATGGCATCATCTAAAAAGCCTAATACTGGTATGTGGTCAGGTACTAGGTCTTCAGGATCACTAAAATAAGCTAACGCACTTAAGACTTCTGTGCGCTCTTCATTTGGAATGTTCCACTCAGCATCTTCAATCATGGCAACAAAAGTTTCTAGCTTTTGGATACGCTCACGCACAAATTCAGGTACATTGGCTTTGATGTCTACGCTAATTTTTTTAGCGTTGGCTAAGATTTCTTGCTCGCTAATTTGTTTAGCGCCCTCTTGTGCCTTGTGCATGACACCACGAAAGTGCTCTAGGTCTGCATCAGATAATTCAAATTTAACTTCAACTGCCATTATAATTCTCCTAGTTTTGGCTTATCGCTCAACATAAATTTTTATAACAATGTCTAAGCATAGTCGACTAACTTTACTCGCGTTATTGCAAATATATTGATTTGATTTAGTGCAATTTAATTTACCAGAATACTATACAGGCAGCACTTAAATAAAAGAATTTTTTTTTTGAACCTCGTAACTTTTAATTCACATGATGATATTCTTTTATCGTCTGTCGCTATTTAATTTAACGTTTATTATGTCAACGACCCAATTAACCAAATCAGAAACTTCATTAGAGCTAGAAAATACTTCGCTTGCTGATATCAAACACTGTGAAAATTGCAAGGCAGTTTTAACGGGGCCATTTTGTGCTAATTGTGGCCAAGAAGCTGACTCAACATTGAAGTATTTCTGGGTGGTGATATTACATTTATTAGATGACATATTCAGCTTTGACTCTAGAGCAAGTCGAACGCTTATACCATTAATCGCAAAACCAGCCTTTCTTACTCAAGAATATTTTGCCGGTAGAAGAGTGCATTATGTACCGCCATTACGATTGTATTTGTTTATTAGTATTGTCTTTTTTATCACGTTAAAGTTTTTTGTTGCCTCTAATCACAAAGTCAATACTGAAAATGAAAACAAGGCTGTTATTGAACAAGTTACAGAGCATATTGAAGTGCTAGAAAAACAACAGCGTGAATTAAAAAAAGTTGTTAACTCTGTGCCGGTTGAAGCAGCGGTTTTAACAGAGCAAGCAATAACTGATAGCGATGTAAAAAGGCAAAAGCTTGCTGAAGAGATTGCAAAGTTTAATCGCTATTTAACTGATCTGAAAAATAGTGATACACAAGCCAGTGATAAAAATATTATTAAGGTAACAAAAGAGCTAGTTGCGTTTGAACTCGACAAAGCTTCAGCTGAACTGAGTGAAGAAGAACAGCAAGAGTTAGCTAGGTTGCTATCTAAAAGAGATGATTATCTTCAGGGTATAGATACAGGAGAAAGTGACAGTCGTTTTACCATTGGTAATAAAGAAGATGGCTCATTAAGGTTTGATTTTTTATCTGAGCAGAGTAATGAAAAACTAGAAAAATTCTCTAAAGACTTTTCTGTTAAAGCAGAGAAAGCCTTTAATTCAGATACCGGACCATTAATAGAGCAAGTTATCGGTAAGATGCCTCAACTGATGTTTCTCTTGTTACCACTATTTGCGGTATTGCTAAAAGTGATGTTTATTTTTTCTAAGCGTCTTTACATGGAACATTTAACTGTCGCGCTACACAGTCACAGTTTTATTTTTATTGTCTTGCTATTATCAACAATACTTGATGGCCTTTATGAGTATTTCATGCCAACGAGTCCTGATATTGCTAATTATATTGAAACCACAGCATCAGTGTTACTCGCTTGGATCCCTATTTACTTATTTATCATGCAAAAGAGAGTCTATCAGCAAGGTTATTTTATCACCTCTATAAAATATGCAATCATTGGGATTATGTACCTTATAATGATTATGGTGGCAGGATTAATTGCTTTGATTTGGGGAATTATGGGAACCTAGTGTTGCAGATACAGCTTAACAAGTTATGACAAAAGGCACGTGATGGTTAGTATCAAGTGCCCTTTGTCATAGGTTTTTTCTGTTCTATTTAAAACGCATTGATAAATCTATTGCTTGAACGTGCTTAGTCAGTGCGCCTGAGGAAATAAAATCGACACCCGCTTTAGTATATTCTTGTAATGTTTTTATGGTCATATTACCAGAAACTTCTAATTTAGCTTTTCCGCGTGTAGTTGTAACAGCTTGCTCTATCATTTCAGGGCTGAAATTGTCTAACATAATAATATCTGCGCCGGCTGCTAACGCTTGTTGTAGCTCATCTAAGGATTCAACTTCAACTTCGACGGTTTTGTCACTGTGATTTTGTTTTGCTGTAGCGACAGCTTGTGCAATACCACCACAAGCGGCAATATGATTTTCTTTTATTAAAAAGGCGTCAAATAAGCCTATTCTATGGTTTACACCACCACCACAAAGTACGGCGTACTTTTGTGCGCTACGTAAACCTGGCAGAGTTTTACGGGTATCAAGCAATTTAGTATTACTGCCGGCCAGCTCTTTAACATATTGACTAGTCAATGTTGCTGTACCTGATAAACTTTGCAAGAAGTTCAGTGCAACCCGTTCGCCAGTCAGTAATGTTCGCGCGTCGCCAGATAATTCAAATAAGGTGGTATTTGCTGTGACGGCTTCGCCATCATTAACAAACCAGGTGATTTTTGTTGCTTGTGCAGCTTCTTTAGCTAAAGAAGCATCAAGTTGAGCAAAAACTTCATTAACCCAAGCAACACCGCAAACAATACAATCTTCGCGGGTAATAACCGTAGCAACTGCTTGTTCATTTTCTGGGATCAACATGGCAGTAATATCATCACTAGCTTTCGGCGCCGTTTCTCCACTCGCGCCTAAGTCTTCACAAAGCGCCCAAGTGACGGTTTGACGAATGTCTTGCTGTAATTTTTTGAGTTGCGAACTGAGCATTGCTTTTCTTCCTATTACAGGGGATCCCGTAAAATTAATTGTTTACCTGTTTGTTGAAAATCCACGCGTTTTAATGCGCTCATACCTAAAAGGATTGCGTCAGATTTCATTGCAGGGTTAATGTGAGCGGCGACATTATACAGGAAGATATTGCCTAAGCTCAATTGCGCAATTTCAGTTTTATAGACGGTGACACTGCCATTGGCGGTTTGTACCCGATAACTACCTTGTGCAACAAGTCCAAGTCGATCGGCAATATGAGCAGGTATTGAAACTTGAGTTGCGCCAGTATCGAGTAGAAATGTTACTGGGCTGCCATCAATTGTACCTCGCGCGACATAATGTCCTTGTCGATTTTGATCTAAGATAACTTCTGCTTTACCGTCTGAAGTAAGTCGCATTTCAGGCTGGCTATTAGGATTATACTGCTGGTCAAGAACATCTTCAAAGATGAACATTAATAATGCTAAGGCAATTATCCAGGCAATCCAGACAAATGTTTTAGCCATTTTGTTTGTTGGGTCAACTTCAGTCATACTATTGCTATCTATAAATTAAGATAGGTTATTGTATGTTGTCTCTGCTGAGCAAGAAAGTGCAAAATGTAACCTTATGCGTCACTATTGGACAATAAAGGAGAAACTGATTAATGTTTTCTATTGATTCGGGCTGGTTAGTGCAAGCACAGCATTTACCTTCACCACACTATAGTCCTCGTGAATTGGCAGATGAGATCAGCTTATTAGTTATCCACAATATCTCATTGCCTGCTGGCGATTTCAGTAGTGATTACGTCAGTGATTTATTTCTCGGTCAATTAGATTGCCAAGCTCATCCTTCCTTTGCTGATTTGATAGCAGTAAGAGTGTCTGCCCACTGCTTAATTCGTCGAAATGGCAGTGTTATTCAATACGTATCTTTTTATGATAAAGCTTGGCATGCTGGGGTTTCGAGTTATAACGGCAAAGGCAATTGTAATGATTTCTCTATCGGTATAGAGCTAGAGGGCACAGATGAAATACCCTATACCCAAGCTCAATATCAACAATTAACGGCGTTAACTCTCTGTTTGCAAGATGAATTTCCTGCTATCATCATGGATAATATCGTTGGTCATTGTGATATCGCTCCATATAGAAAAACAGATCCTGGACCATCATTTAATTGGCCATTATACCGTCGAAGTTTAACTATCGAAGCTAGAGGGAAAAGTACTTAGCATGAGTTTAATTAGTTTATTGATTGCATTAGCAGCAGAGCGAACTTTATCTAATAAAGTGTGGCGATTTAATTATTATTATTTACATTATCAACACTTATTTAGTAAAAACTTTACGGCAAGGCAAGGACTTACTGCCAGCATTGTTTTTGTTTTACTGCCCGTCATTTTGACATATTGTATCATTGACTGGCTTGATAATGCCCTGTTACAAATGATTATGTCTACGTTGATATTGATCGTATGTTTTGGCTGTTCAGTAACTCGTAAAAGTTATAAACAATACTTACATTCAGCCTTTCGGGGTGAAGAAACTAGCAGTGAAATGTATCACCAGCAGTTGCTATCAGATAAAAATTTACCACCAATGAGCTTTGGGCAAGCGCTGATTTGGTTAAATTATCGATATTATATTGCAATTATGCTTTATTTTATCTTATTTGGCGCTGCGGGGGCGGTGTTTTATCGACTACTGACAACAGTAATAGAACATAATAAATCACAAGGCATGCAGCCTGAAAAAAATGCAGAGCAAGCGGGTGATTCTCTCGATGCGGTGCATGAAAGTAATGTAACACCAGATCTTGCTCAAGGCTGTCATAATCATCATGATGTGCTTTTTTGGTTAGATTGGTTACCCGTACGAATAACCTCATTTGGTTATATGTTTGTCGGTCACTTTTCAAAAGCTATGCCTGTGTGGTTAGAAAGCTTATTTGAAAGTGATAAGCCAACACATCAAGTATTGATTGATGTTGCAGAAAAATCCGAAGATATCATGGTTAATAGTGAAGATTGTACTTCACAGCCTTGTTTGTTAGTACGTTTAGCTAAACGTAATGTGTTATTAATGCTTGCTGTCATTGCGGTATTAACGCTTACCGGCTTTATTAATTAATCAAAAATAAATTGGTCAGACCATTGTGTTTTTTATCAAAAAATACGCTAGTAACATATAAAAACTTTTCGTTTTAGCGTATTTTATCCTTGCTTAAATGCCCTCGCTAATTTAAATTCACTTGTCAAAAGTAGCATAGTTTGCTACTTTATTGCCTTTAAAAATTAATGGTCTTACCAATTTACCAGAGTGGTTTGCATTAAAATAAGTAGTTTTTTTACATTAAAAAGAGATGAAACTCCATGGTTGCAGCGCCTTTAAAAGCTAAAGTCAAGCCGCAAAAAGTTAGCGATATTATTTTAGCGCAGTTAGAAACGATGATTATTGAAGGTAGTTTGCAGCCAGGTGAAAAATTATTACCTGAACGTGAACTGGCTCAACAATTTGATGTTTCAAGACCGTCACTTCGTGAGGCGATTCAAAAGTTAGAAGCAAAAGGTTTGGTTAATCGCAAACAGGGTGGCGGTACTTTTGTTTGTGATAATTTACTAAGCGGTTTTTCCGATCCTTTGTTTGAATTGATGTCGACTAATAATGAATCTCAATTTGATTTATTAGAGTTTCGTCATGGTATTGAAGGTATGGCTGCTTATTATGCTGCGATGCGAGGGACACCTACTGACTTTGAGCTAATTCAAACCAAGCATGATGAGATTGGCAATAGCCAATTAGAAGATATTGAAGATGGCTTTCGCGGTGAAGCTCAGGCTGTTGTTGAGTTTCATTTAGCTATTTGTGCGGCATCACACAATGCCGTGATATTGCAGCTAGCTCGGAGCATGTCGCCATTATTGGCTGATAATATTGCACAAAATTTAACTATATTGGCAAAACGACCAGATATTTTTAGCAAGATTACAGACTACAGAAAACGTTTATTGACTGCCATTATTAGTGGTCAGCCGCAAAAGGCATGGGGTGCTAGTCATCGTCACTTAGCATTCATTGAAGAAGTATTATTAAAGTTAACCCAAGAAAATAGCCGCATGGAAAGATCGATGAGGCGTATGTAAACGAGAAAAAGCGTGCTTTTATTGAGCAAGTATTGGTATTCAATAGAGCAAGGTCAATAGCAATAAACAACGTAACATTTACACATTATAATTTTAAATTTTCATCAAAAAAATAAAGTATTGGAGACTAAACAGTATGTCAGATCTACCAAATATGGATATTGATTCAGCAGAAACCCAAGAGTGGTTAGAATCATTAGAATCAGTATTAGAAAATGAAGGCTCAGAACGTGCTCATTATTTATTAGAATCATTAATTGAACGTGCCCGCCGTGCTGGTACACATTTACCATTCAATGCGACAACGTCTTATGTCAATACTATTTCACCAGGCCAAGAGCCACATATGCCTGCTGATCAAACGATTGAATCTCGCATTCGTGCTGCGATTCGTTGGAATGCATTAGTATTGGTTTTACGTGCCTCTAAAAAAGACTTAGAGCTTGGTGGTCATATCGGTAGTTTTGCTTCTTCTTCTACTTTATATGATGTCGGTTTCAATCACTTCTTCAAAGCAGCAACACCTGAAAATGGTGGTGATTTTATTTTTGCTCAAGGTCATATCTCACCAGGTATTTATGCACGTGCCTTTATGGAAGGCCGTTTAACCGAAGAGCAAATGAATAACTTCCGTCAAGAATGTGATGGCAAAGGTTTATCCTCTTATCCCCACCCACACCTAATGCAAGATTTCTGGCAGTTCCCAACGGTTTCAATGGGCTTAGGTCCATTACAGGCAATTTATACGGCGCGCTTCTTAAAATACTTAACTGACCGAGGTATTAAAGACTGTTCAGGCCAACGTGTTTATGCCTTTTTAGGTGATGGAGAGTGTGATGAGCCTGAATCATTAGGTGCTATTGGTTTAGCGGCCCGTGAAGGTTTAGATAACTTATGTTTCGTGATTAACTGTAACTTGCAACGCTTAGATGGTCCTGTTCGAGGTAACGGCAAAATTATCCAAGAGCTTGAAGGTACTTTCCGTGGCGCAGGTTGGGAAGTCAATAAAGTTATTTGGGGTTCATATTGGGATGCCTTATTAGCCCGTGATACTTCGGGTAAGTTATTACAGCTGATGAATGAAACCGTTGATGGTGAATACCAAAACTGTAAGGCCAAAGGTGGTAAGTACACTCGAGAAAACTTCTTTAATAAATACCCAGAAACAGCAGCTATGGTCGCTAATATGTCTGATGAAGACATCTGGCGTTTAAACCGTGGTGGTCATGATCCCGTTAAAGTCTATGCCGCTTTTGATAAAGCAATTAAAACCAAAGGTCGTCCTACCGTCATTCTTGCCAAAACAGTTAAAGGCTTTGGTCTAGGCGCATCAGGTGAAGCATTAAATATTGCGCATAATGTTAAGAAAATGGATGTTGAGTCAATCAAACACTATCGTGACCGTTTCAACATTCCAGTGAAAGATGAGGATATTGCCGACTTACCTTTCTACAAGTTCCCTGAAGACAGTGAAGAATATAAATATATGAAAGCACGCCGTGAAGCCTTAGGTGGTTCACTGCCTGCACGTCGTGAACAAGCTGAAGAGTCATTAGAGGTACCAGCGTTAAAAGTTTTTGATGCCATCTTAAAAGGCTCAGGTGAACGTGAAGTTTCATCAACAATGACTTTCGTTCGAGTACTAAACAGCTTATTAAAAGATAAAAAAATTGGTAAGCGTATCGTGCCAATCATACCTGATGAAGCGCGTACCTTTGGTATGGAAGGTCTATTCCGCCAAGTGGGTATCTATGCCAATGAAGGTCAAAAATATGTTCCTCAAGATGCTGACCAAGTTGCTTATTATCGTGAAGATAAAAAAGGTCAAGTGCTGCAAGAAGGTATTAACGAGCTAGGTGCAATGGCATCATGGGTTGCTTCAGGTACTTCCTATTCAACCTGTAACGCGACAACCATTCCTTTCTATATCTACTACTCGATGTTTGGTTTCCAACGTGTTGGTGATTTGGCATGGGCTGCAGGTGATAGCCAAGCGCGTGGTTTCCTATTAGGGGCGACTGCTGGTCGTACCACACTTAACGGTGAAGGTTTACAGCACCAAGATGGTCATTCACACGTACAAGCGGGCTTAATCCCTAACTGTGTTACTTATGATCCAACATATGGTTACGAGATTGCTGTTATCGTGCGCGAGGGTTTACGTCGTATGTACGAAGAAAATGAAAATATCTTCTTCTATTTGACGTTAATGAATGAAAACTATCAGCACCCAGCAATGCCTGAAAACAAAGACGTTGAAGAGCAAATCATCAAGGGTATTTATCTATTAGAACAAGTTGCACCGAAAAAGGCCATTGCCAATGTGCAGCTACTCGGTTCAGGCACCATTTTAGAGAAAGTACGTGAAGCCGCGAAAATCTTAGCTGATGATTACCATGTTTCTAGTGATGTTTACTCGGTCACTTCATTTAATGAGTTGGGGCGTGATGGCCAAGATGTCACTCGTTGGAATATGCTTCACCCTGAAAGTAAGCAACGTGTGCCATATATTTCACAAGTCATTACCAAAGAAGCGGGCCCTGCAATTGCTGCTACCGATTATATCAAAAACTATTCAGACCAAATACGCGGCTTTATCGATACCGAGTACCGTTGTTTAGGTACTGATGGTTTTGGGCGCAGTGATAGCCGTGCCAACTTACGTACTCACTTTGAGGTAAGTGCAGACTACGTTGTAGTGGCGTCTTTATATGAATTAGCGAACCGTGGTGATGTTGAACGCAGTGTCGTCACCGAAGCAATTAAACGCTTTAATATCGATACTGAAAAGCTTAACCCACTTTACGCTTAATGAGCCACTAGAGAAGGAAAAAATAATGTCTATTGAAAAAATTCTAGTCCCTGATGTTGGTGGCGATGAAGTTGAAGTTATTGAAATTTGTTTTGCCGCCGGTGACACCCTAGAAGCGGACGAAGGTATATTAACCGTTGAAACTGATAAGGCTTCAATGGATATTCCAGCCCCCTTTGCCGGTAAACTTGTTAGTTTAACGGTCAGCGTTGGTGATAAGATCAAAGAAGGTGATGTCATTGCTGAAATGGAAACAGCATCAGCGGCTCCTTCAGAAGAAGCAGCACCAGCAGCACCGGTAGAACAAGCATCTGCGGCACCTGCGCCAGCACCTGTGGTTGAGAGTGCGCCAGTGGCTGCACCTGCAACAAGCGCTGCTCAAATAATTGACATTGCGGTACCAGATATTGGTGAAGACGGTGAAGTTGATTGTATTGAAGTGTTAGTTAATGTTGGTGATGTCATTGAACAAGAAGATGGCCTCATCACCCTAGAAACCGATAAAGCCACCATGGATGTCCCTTCAACACATGCCGGCACAGTTAAAGAGGTTTTTGTTAACGCAGGCGATAAAGTTAAAGAAGGCACTTTAGTTATTAAGCTTGAAACCGCCGGCGGCGAAGTCTCTGTTGCACCAGCGGCACCAGCACCAGCTCCTGCAGCAACAGCTCCAGTAGCACCAGTCACTACTGCTTCGGCAATCATCGACATTGCGGTACCAGATATTGGTGAAGACGGTGAAGTTGATTGTATTGAAGTGTTAGTTAACGTTGGCGATGTCATTGAAGAAGAAGAGGGTTTAATTACCCTAGAAACCGATAAAGCCACTATGGATGTCCCTTCAACACACGCCGGCACAGTTAAAGAGGTTTTCGTTAACGCAGGTGATAAAGTTAAAGAAGGCACTTTAGTTATTAAGCTTGAAACCGCCGGCGGTGAAACTTCTGTTGCACCGGCAGCTCCTGCACCGGTTGCAGAAGCGCCTGCACCCAAGGTTGCGCCAACAACGGAACCCAAACCTGCCCCAGTTCCACATCATCCGCAAGTGGGTAATGTTAATAAAGGTGCTATTTATGCCTCACCAGCAATTCGTCGTTTAGCACGTGAATTCGGTGTCGATTTAGCGTTAGTTAAAGGAACTGGTCGTAAAAACCGTATCGTTAAAGAAGATGTTCAGTCTTACGTTAAATATGAGTTATCTCGTCCGAAAGCTAATGCCGGTAGTAATGTTGGTAGTGGTACAGGTGGCTTACAGGTTGTTGCGAGTAAGCCGGTAGATTTCTCTAAATTTGGCGAAATTGAAACGAAAGAGTTATCACGTATTCAAAAGATTTCAGGACCTTTCTTACATAAAAATTGGGTAACTATTCCACATGTTACGCAATTTGATGAAGCAGACATCACCAATGTTGAAGCTTTCCGTAAAGAGCAGAACCTCGTCTGTGAAAAACAAAAGCTTGGCTTTAAAATCACGCCTTTAGTTTTCATTATGAAAGCCGCAGCGGATGCATTACGTGCTTATCCAACGTTTAACTCAAGCTTGAGTGAAGATGGTGAGAGTTTAATATTGAAAAAATATATCCATATTGGCGTTGCGGTTGATACACCAAATGGCTTAGTTGTACCGGTAGTACGTGATGTAGATAAAAAAGGTATTCATGAGTTATCTCGTGAGTTACTTGAAATCAGCGTTAAAGCACGAGAAGGCAAGTTAAAAGCGGCTGATATGCAAGGTGGCTGTTTTACTATTTCAAGTCTTGGCGGTATTGGTGGCACAGCATTTACACCAATTGTTAATGCACCGGAAGTGGCTATCTTAGGTGTTTCAAAATCAGAAATGAAACCTAAATGGAATGGTAAAGAATTTGAGCCTAAGTTAATGCTGCCATTATCTATGTCTTACGATCATCGTGTTATTGACGGTGCTCTAGCTGCTCGATTTACTGTGCATTTAGCGGGTGTGATGTCAGATATTCGTAAATTAATACTTTAGCCACTTATTAGCTAGTGCAGCCTAGTAGGCTGGCTAAAGCAACAAGAATGCGACTTTAGTCGCTTCTTGTGAATTAATCATGGCGATTTTGCTTTGCAAGGAGTAAAATCGCCGCACAATATCATTTCGTATAAAAAAGTGATTATTTAGTGCGGTATTAGTAATAGTAGAACAAATGAAATTGATGAAGATGGCATCATGCTACATCGAAATAATTTTGTACTTTTATTATGAGCATAAACGCGCTTAAAAGGCAGGTTTTAACGGCATTAAGGCTGAGTTGATGATTTTAAGGAAACATGTTTTCTCAATAATCAAATCCTTGCCTAAGCGCTTTGAAATTATTGCTTAAGAAAACACTTTCTTATGCGAATTGGTGTAAACTTTCAGGTAATTAACAACAAGCAAATGGTGAGAGTGAAATGTCGCTTATCATCATTAACAATTTAATTTGAGGATAAGCATGAGTAACGATATCAAAACTCAAGTAGTGGTTTTAGGTGCTGGCCCTGGTGGCTATTCAGCAGCGTTTCGCGCAGCAGATTTAGGCTTAGATGTAGTCTTAGTAGAAAGTCGTGCTACGTTAGGTGGCGTTTGTTTAAACGTTGGTTGTATTCCTTCTAAAGCGTTACTTCACGTAGCGAAAGTAATTGATGATGCCGCTGCAATGGCCTCTCACGGCGTTACTTTTGGTAAGCCTGAAATTGATTTAGACAAGATTCGTGGCTGGAAAGAAGATGTAGTTAGTCAATTAACCGGTGGTTTAGGCGGTATGTCTAAACAACGTAAAGTTAAAACAATAACAGGCTTTGGTAAGTTTACTTCTGATAAAACAATCGAGGTAGCAGGTGCTGAAGGTAATACTACTATCACGTTCGATAATGCAATTATCGCCTGTGGTTCTTCTGTCATTGATTTGCCTTTCATTCCAAATGATGACCCACGAGTTATCGACTCAACTGGTGCCTTAGAGTTAGAAGACATTCCAGGTGAAATGTTAGTACTTGGTGGTGGTATTATTGGTTTAGAAATGGGTACTGTATACTCTGCCTTAGGTTCAAATGTATCTGTTGTTGAGTTTGCTGACCAATTAGTACCTGCGGCAGATAAAGATATCGTTAAGGCTTACACTAACTACAATAAGAAAAAATTCAACATTATGTTGTCTACTAAAGTCGTTGCTGTTGACGCAAAAGATGATGGTTTATACGTTACTTTTGAAGGTAAAAAAGCACCGGCAGAGCCAGTACGTTATGACAAAATTTTAGTGGCTGTCGGTCGTAAGCCTAATGGTCATTTAGTTGCTGCTGATAAAGCGGGCGTCAATGTTGATGAGCGTGGTTTCATTAATGTTTCTAAAGAGCTTCGTACTAATGTTGCTCACATTTTTGCTATTGGTGATGTCGTTGGGCAACCAATGCTTGCTCATAAAGCGGTTCATGAAGCACATTGTGCTGCTGAAGTTATCTCAGGTAAGAAACATGAATTCGATCCACGTTGTATTCCTTCCGTTGCTTATACTGATCCAGAAATGGCTTGGGTTGGTGTTACTGAGCATGAAGCAAAAGAGCAAGGTTTAAATATTGAAGTTGCTAACTTCCCATGGGCTGCTTCTGGTCGTGCTATTGCATCTGCACGTACAGAAGGTAAAACTAAGATGATCTTTGAAAAAGAAACAGGTCGTGTACTTGGTGGTGCGATTGTCGGTATCAATGCTGGTGAAATGCTGGGTGAAATTTGTTTGGCGGTTGAAATGGGCGCAGATGCCGAGGATGTTGGTTTAACTATTCATGCTCATCCAACGTTAAACGAATCAATTGGTTTAGCGGCTGAAATTTTCGAAGGTTCAATTACTGATTTACCGAATGCTAAAGCAGTGAAGAAAAAGAAATAAAAGTGAAGTAAATTGCTATCATTTCAAATTATCAAGCCAGTCTGCAAATAGACTGGCTTTTTTATGTAAAATAACTGATAGCTAGAGAAAATTAAAAAGATTACCAAGTGCTAGCTTGTTCATTTTGAGTCAAGGCAAAGAAGCATGTCAAAAGCTTACGCAATCAAATCAACTGATAGTGACGAATAGTCAATCGAGCAAAATTTTTTGCTGTCTCAACTTGCCAAAAACTGCAGTTTAATGGCTAGATGTTATGCAGCTGAGCCAAGATAATTTTAGAGTGTAAGCTAATGGTTAAGATAATTAACGCTTGTCTTCTTTAAAATATAATTCAAGCGGAATTGCTAAACAGTTGCCAAGAAAGCCTTCAGCATATTGTTCGGCTTTGCCTTGGTATTTCCACCCTAACTCTAAAGCGATTTGTGCAGGTCTTAAGTTACCGTCATTTTTTTGGGCTTTAGTAAAAGGATAATCGACACCGTTGCCAGACATTAGTTGCTCTTTAGTCAGAGGGTTTTGCTCTACTTTTGATAAGGTGTGAGCGCGTTTGGCAAAGCTAACAAAAAACTCTATTGAAGCTTGGCAATAATCAAAACGCTTCTTCTTTGCAGCCATAATGCTCTCTTCATTGGTCATCAATCTGCGCCTTTGTCCTGGTTCAGCTTCTTGTTTCAACCTTTTTTTCAATGCCTTAAAACTGGCTTTATAAGGGTTATCCATCAAGGCTAATTTCTTATACATTTCTGGCCAAGTTTGTGCAGCCAAATGCTTTTTATATTCAGCGCTAATTTCAGGACTCATCTGGGCGGTAACAGTGCTGGCATTTACCAGAAAACTGAGAAATGGTACTAGGGAAACCCCTGTAAAGGCTATGGTGCGCAGGCATTGCCTGTAAAGTTTATTTTTGATTTGCATACAACTATTCTTCTTGTTTTATTTGTCAGCAACTACTCACTATTGGCTCTGATAGTACCAAAAGAACATCGGCTTAAATTATGATGACAGATTATCATACTCGTTTCTGACTGTAATTTGGAGTTTTTTTCATGAAGTTGTCTATTGTAAGTGAAATAGACTTTTACTGTTGTAGGATGTTTGTAATTTTCTTAAATTACAACTATCTGTAAAGCTTGAAATTATTAATGTCTACTGACAGTTTTTGTCAGTAGACATTAATAATTATTTCGAGAAAACAACTACTCACATTAATAGACGTTACAGAAGGAAATACTATGCAAGTATTAGAACTGGTTACTTTTAAAACTAAACAAGGTGTAAGCAAGCAACAAATTTTAGATATCAATAAACAAGTGATGGAGCAAGTTAGACAATTCTCAGGTTTTATATATCGCTCTTTATGTTATAAGGCGGATAGCGATACATGGCTTGATGTTGTGTATTGGCAAGATGAAGTTTCTGCTAAATCGGCACAGGAACAGTTTATCAAGTCAAAGCTATGCCAGCAGTTAATGGCTAATCTTGATGTCGAGTCGGCTACCATGCCGCACGCTGATATTCTATTGTCATCTTGTTCAGAAAGTTAACACTGTGGCTAAAGCCGATCGCTTATTAAAGATAATTACCCTGCTTAAAGGTAGGCGCACTATGATAACAGCGCGGCAACTTTCTGAAGTGCTCGAAACTTCAGAGCGTACAGTATACCGAGATATTTAAGCTTTATTGGACAGTGGTTTCCCTGTTGAAGGAGAGGCTGGTGTTGGTTATAGATTGCAGCCAGGTTTTGAAATACCGCCAATAATGTTTACGACAGAACAACTACTTGCCTTGCAATGAGGCTTGAAGATGGCTCCAGGCATGAGTGATCGAGAGCTGGCTGAGGCCGCTGAACAAGCAAGGATTAAAATTGAAGCAGTAATTCCTGATCGTTTAAAACAAGCAAGTCAGCACAATGGTTTATTGGTGACTAAACATTATCTAGAAACTGACTCTGCAAAGCATTCCTTAACGATTCGCAAAGCTATTGATGATAGCCGGTATCTGACCCTTCATTATCAAAGAGCCGATGGTGAAAACTCAATGAGAACACTAATACCATTAGGTTCAGTGTATTGGGGGCAAAAGTAGACCCTTATCGCATGGGGCAAACTTCGGCAAGACTATCGGCAGTTTCGCTTAGATCGTATAAAAAATCTTATCGTCAATGCTGAAAAATTCCTTGTTGACGACAATATTAACCTTGAAAATTATCTTGCAATAATACGTCTGTTCTATGGGGAGGATTGTTAGGCAATATATAATGGAGTCTGGGGCATATGGAATTAGGCGAAATAATTTTGCATGGTTATCGCAATGTCATTAGACTTCTAATAATAAATGTTAACAGGAGAATTTATCATGGATAGTATATTGATAAAGTATATAGTGCTAAGTAGTAAAGCAGCATTATTAATTTTATGCATTGCTGGCTGCGCTACCCAGTCAACTGATGCGCCTGTAGGCCAAGCAAAGTCTGCATGGGACTTTGATCATAAAGTGCAATATAAGAAAACTAAATTTGATGAAAATACCTATCAATTAGAAGTTATCCCCAATAGTAAAGTTAACTTTGAACGTTTATCAGTATTTCTTTTACGTCGAAGTTATCTTATTTGTGGAGGCTATGGCTATAAATTAGAGCTAATCAAGGGAATAGAGAGTTTTGATCATTTTAGAGCGTCACCCAATATGATTATGCCAAATCTGACCGCTAAAATTGAATGTCCAAGAGATGAGTAAGCTAACGAATGGCGTTAATGACTATTTGTTGTAAAAAAGTAGCGGCGATATGAGCGAACTCTTTATCTTCGCTCATATCGCCAACCTGCTTTAGTAAAGTGCGCTATTAAAAATTAGCGTTTACCCATAACCAGACTTTATTTGTATCAACTTTACCCGAGGTTGTATCACCGGCAGAGTATGAAGCGAATTTGATGCCGGCTAGATAATGTTTATTAAACTTCTTTGTATAAACCGCGTTTATTTCTGAGCCTAAATCATCAACTGTAGCAGAAGCTTGATCAGCATCAAATTTATGATAAATAAGGGCCCATTTACCGCCAACTAGCTTACCACCAACACTGGCGTATATATCACTCAGACCTTCTTTAGGTGTTGATAGGAATTGATCTGACCAACCATTAAATTTATGTAAGGTTGCTAGGGGAGTTGAAAAGCCATACATACCATCGTCAGAGCCCAATAATTCATAACCTGCTTTTAAACTAATGCCTGAAATGTTGGTGCCAAGTTCCGCAGAAAGGTAATTCGTGCTGTAACTCGTTGTTGCCGTATCAGCAGATTGTGTTGCATATTCCAAGTTATAAGTCAGTTTTTGTGTCGCCAGCGTTGCAGAACCATTGAAGCGAAGGCCAATGGTATCTAAGCCATTATCAGTATCGTTATCAACTTCAAGTAAATAACCGTAAGCGGTTAATTTACCTAATGATGTTTTATACGAGGCATTGATTAAGTGATCGTTTGAATTGATATCTTTTGCTTGTGCAAAAATCCTATTACGTTTGGTAATATAACCGTATTTTAGGCTTAAGTCTTTTATCGGTTGATAGTCAAAGGTTAAGCCATCGAAGGTTTGTCTATCTTGACGCCAGCCAACATGTCCAACAAATCGGTGATTGTCCATGGTGATAATTTGTCGACCAACTTTTGCTGTGAGTGAGTCGAGCTTATATTTGAGAAAAAATTGGTCAAGTTCGGTTGTTTCAGGATCAGCAATGACAGAGTAGTCTGTATTCTTACCTAAGGTATTATTGTAATCATCAATACCGAATACATTACGAGAATCTTCAAATTCTACTAGGGCAGATAATCGATTAAAATCAGCGGTTTGATAAGTTAAGCGTGTTCTTAAGGTAAAAGCGTCAGCATCCTTTAGGGGGTTGTCTTGGTTAACGGTTTCATAACGTAAATTCATATTAACCTTGGTTTTACCGTTTGTAACTGCGTCGGTTATCGTGTTTGCTAATGCCATTGTCGAGCAACTACCCATTAAAATAGTTGAAAGATATAAAGTGGCTTTATTAAGCATCATTAGTTATTTTCCTTTGTGGTATATGTTGTTATTAAATTTAATTGCTAGTTAGTCATACGTTTTTTAGCTGGGGTTTTTAAGACAGCTTTATTTTCAGTGATGATCTCAATTTTACGTTGTTTTTCGTATAAGAAAGTTAATACCTCTGAGCGCAGTCGGTTATATTCGACATCTTTTGCAAGTGATAAGCGACTGCGCGGTCGTTCAAGATTTACCTGCAGAATTTCGCCTATTGTCGCTTCGGGACCATTAGTCATCATGACAATGCGATCAGAAAGCAGCACTGCTTCATCAACATCATGGGTGATCATAATGACGGTATTATTTAATTCGTTTTGAATTTCCATTAATGAGTCTTGCATATGGGCACGGGTTAACGCATCAAGTGCGCCAAAAGGCTCATCCATTAATAAAACTTCAGGTTGCATTGCTAATGCCCGAGCAATACCAACCCGTTGTTTCATTCCGCCTGATATTTCATCTGGCCGTTTGTGCATGGCATGATCCATATGAACAAGCTTTAAGTTGTGCTCAATCCAGTCTTTCATCTCAGCCTTTGACATGGTTTTGTTGAAAACTTGTTTTACTGCTAATTCGACATTTTGGTAGGCTGTTAGCCAAGGTAATAGCGAATGATTTTGAAATACCACCGCGCGTTCAGGTCCTGGTTCATTAACTTCTTTATTTTTTAATAAAACGCCGCCTTTTGTTGCTTGGTGCAAACCAGCGACAATATTAAGTACGGTTGACTTACCACAACCTGAGTGACCTATTAGCGAAATAAATTCGCCTTTAGCAATTTGTAAATCAACTTCCTTTAATGCAGTAAAGCCACCGGTAGCTGTTGGAAAAACCATGTCGATTTGACTGATATTTAAAAAAGCTTTTTCTGCGTCATAGTCGTTTATTGCTGGGTTCATTACCTTCTCCTTAACTTGTTTTATCCCAAGATACTTTTTGTTGAATTTTCAGCATCACTCGGTCTAATAAAAAGCCGATAAATCCTATGACAATCACCGCCGCCATAATTCTTGCCAATGAATCTGAACTACCATTTTGAAACTCATCCCAGACGAACTTGCCAAGCCCAGGATTTTGAGCGAGCATTTCTGCAGCAATCAATACCATCCAAGCAACACCAAAGGATAATCGCATACCTGTGAAAATCATCGGGATTGATGCCGGTAATACTATTTTCTTAATGTGTGTTAACGTCGGTAAGCGCAAGACTTTACTGACATTGAGCAAGTCATTATTGATGGTTGAGACACCGATAGAAGTATTGATTAGCATTGGCCACAAACTACATAAACTGACCGTTATCATTGAGGTTAAGAATGATTTAGATACCATGGGATCATCTGAGACATACAGTGCGCTAACCACCATAGTTACTAGAGGTAACCAGGCTAAAGGTGAGACAGGTTTAAATACTTGTACCATGGGGTTAAACGCTGAGTTTAACCGTTTACTTAACCCCATCCATATACCTAAAGGAATGGCAATAATAGCGGCGACAATAAAGCCTGCAGTGACGGTAAATAGACTGGTAAATATTTGATCGACGAAAGTTTCTTTACCGGTATAGGTACGATTTTTAACCACGTAATCTGGATTTTTAGCTAATTTAGCTGCGTTACGTTTAGCTAGCCTTTCATAAAAAGCATCAGCTTTTTCACGTTCAGTAATATGTTCGTCATATAATGCTGAAAATTGTTGTGCAACTGCGCTAGGTCCAGGAAACTCACCTAATGATGTATGGATACTTTGCGCTGTAATGGACCACAAAAACAAAAAGCTTGTGATGCCAATAATGGGTAATAGCATGGTGTCAGTACATTTATTCATCATATTTTTTATGATCTGTACTACTTTATCAGTACCCGTTGAACTATCGAATTTAACTGTAGTTGAACTCATGATTAACTCCTTTGAGAACACGTTGAGTTATACCAATCTGTTAGTGACAGACTGGTATATTGTTCTTAAATCTTGTCGCCTTGTTTTAAGCCAATTTTAAATTTTTGCAAATAGGCATTAGGCTTATTACCGTCATAAACAATATCGTCAATAAAATGCTGCTGCGGCGGTTTAAAGCCAGTTTCTTTAGCAAAATCTGGAAATTCATTGGCAGGAATTATTCCCTCAGTTATTAATGATTTTGCCGCTTTTTCGTAGATATCAGGACGATATACTTTAGCAGCTAAGTCCTTGTACCACTGGTCACTTTTGTCATCACTAATTTGTCCCCAGCGGCGCATTTGTGTTAAATACCAAATAGCGTCTGAATAGTAAGGATAAGTTGCATTGTAACGGAAAAATACATTAAAATCAGGGACTTCACGGACATCACCTTTCTCATATTCAAAGGTGCCAGTCATTGAATTGGCAATGACATCATAATCAGCACCAACGTAGTTAGATTGAGATAATATTTTTACTGCGGCTGGACGATTAGCATTATTTTTATCATCTAACCATTTAGCCGCTCTTATTAATGCACGTGTTAAGCGAATCGTGGTATTAGGATATTTTTCAGCAAACTCTGCTGTGATGCCAAATACTTTTTCTGGGTTGTTTTTCCAGATTTCATAATCGGTGACTACTGGCACACCTATATTTTTAAATACTGCTTGCTGATTCCAAGGCTCACCGACGCAATATCCATAAATAGTGCCCGCTTCCATGGTTGATGGCATTTGTGGTGGTGGTGTTACCGACAATAATGCTACCGCATCAATCTGACCGGAAGTATCCCCTTTATGCGGCGCATAAAAGCCAGGATGAATACCGCCAGCTGCTAACCAGTAACGTAATTCATAGTTATGGGTAGATACCGGGAATACCATGCCCATTTTGAAAGGCTTACCAGCATCTTTGAGTTCACTGATCACCGGCTTTAATGAATCGGCCTTAATTGGATGTACAGGTCTGCCATCACTCATCTTAGGGATGTTTGGCTTCATTTTCTTCCATATTTCATTGGAAACAGTAATACCATTACCATTTAAATCCATAGAAAAAGGCGTGATGATATGTGCTTTGGTACCATAACCCATGGTTGCAGCAATGGGTTGCCCTGCTAACATGTGGGCACCATCTAAAGAGCCATCAATCACGCCATTGAGTAACACTTTCCAGTTGGCTTGCGCTTCAATGGTTACATACAAACCTTCATCTTCGAAATAGCCATTTTCATAGGCAATAGCGATCGGCGCCATATCGGTTAATTTGATAAAGCCAAATTTTAATTCTTCTTTTTCAGGCTCTCCTAGCTCGGCGGCATAGCAAAGGCTACTTGCTGAAAAAGCTACAGCAACACTGAGTGAAGCATTCTTTAATGCAATCGTGATTGATTTAATCCAGTTCATTATTAATTCCTGTCGGTATTGATAAAAGTTATAAAATTTTCAAAAAAAAACGCTCACCGAAATCCGCCTTGTTACAGGGAATTTTGGTGAGCGTCGTTGCTTATTCGAGACTAAACAATATGGTTTAATCTACTCAAATAGCATCGTTACTATTTGATCTATTGGTCAGTTTTTATCGCCGTTGAAAAAAACAGGTAGTTAACTAATATTAAGCAGATTATGTGCCAATAATTAAGTTGCTGTTTTAATTGATTTGTTTGTTTTTTTTACCAGGCTTGTTTGCACAAAGTTGAGCTAATGCACTAATTCAGTTCAAGTGAAGTAGCGTTTATCAAAGTTTCGCTTAGCGTCTATATAATTTTTTACTATGAATATAGTTGGTGATGCTATTGAATAAAGGGTAACGATTCTGGTGTTTAGTACTTTTGCCTGCATCCTTTACCATTGAACTGGACAGAACATTATTGCGTATGCTTTCGGGCACTAGCTGGCTAATCTAGCGAGTAAGCGTTGTTTAATTGCATGATAATAATGCCTGAACATCAATAATATTTTGTGCTATTTCAACCATAGGTTTGCCTTGATTCATAGCGATTTTTCGCAATAAATCATAAGATTGTTGTTCATTAAGTTGTTTTTGCTCCATGACAATGCCTTTGGCTTTTTCAATACATTTTCTGCTTTCTAGTTGTTGTTTAGTTTTGTGCAGCTCTTGTCTTAGGGCGTGCTCTGATTTAAAACGCTCATTGGCAACCGAGATAATACTATTAAGGTGTTGCGGGATGATCTCAGTAACAATATAAGCACTGACACCTGACTTTATTGCGCCTTTAATCAGGCTTGGCGTATCCTTTTCAGCAAAGATAATTATTGGCAGCGGTAACATTTTATTAATCTCTGCTAAGGTTTGCAGCAAAGCTTGATTGGGTTTATCGGTTGCTAATATCAGCATATCAGGTTGATACTTTGCAACCTGCGCCATTATATCGCTAGTTAGTGGCGCACATTTAGCAATATGATAGCCAAACTCAAGCAAAGTTTTTTTCAATATCGAGGTACTTGTGTGCTGTGCTTCTATTAACACCACGCTATTACTAAGCCCTTCTTTAGCGTCGCTATTACTTTTTGCAAATGTTTGTTGATGACTCATATTCTTTAACCTAACTATTAGCGTAATGCGAAATATTCTTTCTATATTTACAGCAATAATTACGCCAATTGAAAATACTCAATAATATCAGTAGATTAAATTTTCCCATGAGATGATTAAAAAAAATTATGCACTAATCAGTAACGGCTTAGCACTAAGATAGTTAACTAAAATTGATAAGAACAAGTGGCTAGTTATTGAGGTAAGGTAGAGGAGATAATCGCAGTTTAGTCATTTAGCCGTGCTGATTAGAGGACTAATCTTAATAAAAAGGGTTACCTTAAGGTTTAAGGTAACCCTTTTTATGCTGTCAGTTTGCCAGTATGACTAAAATACTTCAGCTATAATTATGTTAGCACTGGAGTATTAATGACCAACTATACCCTTTTAACAGGGATGAACTGAGTCGTCATTTCTTCTTCTGGTGGGGTAAATTTAGTTAAATCGATACCTTCAACAGCCGTTTTATATTCCGCCATAGTAGGGAAGCGGCCTAATACGGTTGAAAGTACGACTAACGCCGATGAACCAAGCAAAGACTCACCTTTTTTCTCAGCTGTATCGGCAACGACACGCCCTTGGAATAAACGAGTTGACGTTGCGATTACGGTATCACCTGGTTCAGCTTTTTCTTGGTTACCCATACATAAGTTACAACCAGGACGCTCTAGATAAAGGATGTTGTCATACTTAGTACGTGCTGCATTTTTAGGTTTTGCGTCGTCAAATTCAAAGCCCGCATATTTTTGCAGAATTTCCCAATCACCTTCAGCTTTTAATTCATCAACTATGTTGTAAGTTGGTGGCGCAACAACTAATGGCGCTTTAAACTCTACAGTACCATATTGTTTTTCAAGGTTGCGTAACATTTGCGCAACGATTTGCATATCGCCTTTATGTACCATACAAGAGCCAATAAAGCCTAAATCTACAGGTTTACCATCGTAGTATGAAACTGGGCGGATTACATCGTGTGTATAACGCTTAGAGACATCTTCATTATTGACGTCTGGATCAGCAATCATTGGCTCAGCAATGCTATCTAAATCAATTAATACTTCAGCGTAGTATTTTGCATTGTCATCTGGTGCCAGTGCCGGTTGCTCACCTGATTTAACTTCTTCAATACGCTTATCAGCCAAAGCGATTAAGCCAGATAAGGTACCTGCTTCGTTTTCCATACCTTTGTCGATCATAATTTGGATACGACTCTTAGCAAGTTCGATGGACTTAACTAAAGTTTCGTCATTGGAGATACAGATTGAAGCTTTTGCTTTCATTTCTGCAGACCAGTCAGTGAAGGTAAAAGCTTGGTCTGCCATTAAGGTACCGATATGGACTTCAATAATACGACCTTGGAATACGTTCTCACCACCAAATTGCTTCAGCATTTGTGCTTGCGTAGCATGTACCACATCACGAAAATCCATGTGGCTTTTCATATGACCTTTAAACGTCACTTTTACAGACTCAGGAATTGGCATAGCTGACTCACCTGTTGCAAGCGCAATGGCAACAGTACCTGAATCGGCACCAAATGCGACACCTTTAGACATACGGGTATGTGAATCACCACCAATAATAATAGCGCGATCATCAACCGTAATGTCATTCAAGACTTTATGAATAACATCAGTCATTGAGTGATAAACACCTTTTGGATCACGTGCGGTGATTAGGCCAAACTTATTCATAAATGCCATTAATTTAGGAATATTTGCTTGTGCTTTGCTATCCCAAACTGAAGCAGTATGACAACCTGATTGGTAGGCACCATCAACAATTGGAGAAATAGTCGAAGCGGCCATTGCTTCTAATTCCTGACAAGTCATAGGGCCAGTAGTATCTTGAGAGCCAACAATGTTTACTTTAACACGGACGTTAGAGCCTGCATGCAATGGCGTGTCTGAAGCAACACCAACAGCGTTACGATTGAAGATTTTTTCAACCGCTGTTAAGCCTTGTCCTTCATGTGAAATCTCTTTCGAAGCGGCGTAAACAACCGGTGCTTGGATGCCTAAGGTTTCTGCGGCAAATGTTTGTAACTTCTTACCAAAGGTAACAGCATAGGAGCCACCTGCTTTCATAAACTCTTGCTTTTGAGGGGTAAATGCAGAAGAAACATCAACTAACTCTTTATCGCCGTTATATAATTTCTGTGCTTTTGTATCGATAGTTAATACGGTACCAGTAGCGACTGAGTAGGCTTCTTCTAGGACCGGGTCACCATTTTCATCAGTGACATTGTTGCCATGCTCATCAACTTTGTTGACCCAGTTTTTAAGATCAAGACCAATACCACCCGTTACATCAACAGTGGTTAAGAAGATGGGGGCAATACCATTAGTACCAGCAACCACAGGGGCAATGTTAATAAAAGGCACATAAGGACTTGCTTGTTTACCAGCCCAAAGTGCAACGTTGTTAACGCCTGACATACGAGAAGAACCAACACCCATAGTACCTTTTTCAGCAATAAGCATTACTTTTGCGTTAGGGTGCTTAGCTTGAAGCGCTTGAATTTCTGCTTGGGCTTCAGGGGTGATCATACACTTACCATGTAATTCACGGTCAGCACGTGAGTGAGCTTGATGACCCGGAGAAAGTAAATCAGTGGAGATATCACCTTCACCAGCAATGTATGTCACTACCTCAATTTTTTCTTCGATAGCCGGGAGTTTAGTGAAAAACTCGGCATTTGCGTAGCTTGCTAAAAGCGCTTTTGCTACCGCATTACCGGCTTTATAAGCTGCTTCAATACGGGCAGTATCTGCATCATATAAGAATACTTGTGTTTTAAGAACCTCGGCGGCTGGCGCTGAAACTAAGGCATCGTCGCCTAATGCAAGATCAAGTAATACTGCTATTGAAGGGCCACCTTTCATATGAGAAAGCAATTCAAAAGCAAACTCAGGTGTGATTTCAGCGACAGTGGCTTCGCCAAGAATGATTTCTTTTAGGAAAGCTGCTTTAACGCCAGCAGCACTAGTGGTACCAGGTAACGTGTTGTAAATGAAGAAGTTAAGAGAGTCTTCACGGTACTGGTTACCAGAATCTTTAATTTGAGTAATGATTTCTGATAATAACTCAGCACTATCAATCGGCTTAGGTGCTAAACCCTGTTCTTTCTTACGACTTTCAATTTCTGCAATGTATTCTAAATAAAGACTCATTCGATACTCTCTCAGGCAATTATAAGATGCTAATAATATCGCGATTAGCAAGGACAAATTTTTTCTTTATTTTACCTGAATTTCTCCCGACTTCGAATCATTTGACTAAATAAGCATTATTCATGTTGTTTATGCTTGATAGAAAGTATACTTATAGTGGTCGTATCACTTTATTTATAGCGCTTTTGATCAAGGAAGTGAGCAGTTAATGATATTTACTAAGCTGATTTATTTTTAATTTAGGCGGAGATTTTAGTTGCCATATTATGCCACTTTATCAGTGATAATTAACTTTTATTTAAAGATTTTCACTAAAATATAAGCAAACACAAAGTAAATCCTACCTGATAATTAAAACTGCTTAAGCTGTAAAGCTTCGCATAAAAGTCGAGCTATATTAATTTGTGAGTTATTTTGCTAAAATTCGCGCGCTTTAAAACCTTGACCCTAATCAAGGTGACTATATTAATTCTACAGCACTGATTTTACGTTTCAGTTAGCTCAATGGAGAAATCATGACTATATCTACAACATCAGTAAATACTGATCCCGAAAATGCAATTACCGTTTGTGCACTATATAAATTTGTCCGCTTAGATACCTTTGAAACCTTGCGTGAGCCATTAATCAATAAGATGACCAGTGTTGAAGTAAAAGGCACATTATTACTGGCTGCAGAAGGTATTAATGGCACTATTGCAGGCCCAAAGGCAGGAATTGATAGTGTATTAGCTTTTTTAAATGAACAACCAGGTTTAGATCATATCGCTTATAAAGAGTCGTATGCACAGACAAATCCTTTTCATCGTACTAAAGTGAAATTGAAAACTGAAATAGTCACTATGGGGGTTGAAGGGATAGATCCTAATCAGGTTGTCGGTACTTATGTAAAGCCTAAGGATTGGAACGCGTTAATTTCTGATCCCGAGGTATTATTAGTGGATACCCGAAATGATTATGAGATAGAAATTGGTACCTTTAAAAATGCCGTTAACCCAAATACAACTACGTTTCGTGAATTTCCAGACTACGTAGAAAAGCATCTAGATAAAAATAAACATAAGAAAGTTGCCATGTATTGTACCGGTGGCATTCGTTGTGAAAAATCGACCGCTTATTTAAAAGAGCAGGGCTTTGAGGAAGTGTATCACCTAGAAGGCGGTATTTTAAAATACCTAGAAGAGGTACCAAGCACTGAAACGATGTGGCAGGGTGAGTGCTTTGTTTTTGACGGGCGAGTTGCGGTAAATCATGATTTAGAGCAAGGACAATATGACCAATGTTTTGCCTGTCGTTTCCCTATCACAGAAGCTGAAAAAGAAAGTGAGCACTATATTGAAGGTGTTAGCTGTCATCGTTGTTATGATAAGGTGACAGAAGCGCAACGTAATCGTTATGCCGAGCGCCAACGTCAAATAGCTTTAGCTGCCAAACGGGGTGAAGCTCATATTGGCGGAGAGGTGCAAAATATTATTGAAGAACGCCGCCAAGAAAAGCATGATAAAAAGGCAAAACAAGCGGCTAAGTAACGTTTGTATTTGTCTTATTAACAATGCCAACTTATGTTAAGTTGGCATTGTTGTTTTAAAGACAGCATTGTTATCAAATCTTGAGCTGGTATTACTTGAAATTACCATGCTTTGTCAACGGTGGCTTTAGTTTACAAGTGCATTATTCTCAGCTTCGCCGCCGACATTGCTTATAATTTTTAGATTGTATATTCTTGCAGCAGTCGATTTTTATGCTTTTCATATGAGAATTATAATGAAAAAATTTTTTCCCTTTGCCGCAATGTCACTTGCAGCATCAGTATCGCTATCGAGCCATGCTATTACCAGCAGTGAAGTACTTACTGTCGAAAAATTAAATCACTTGAATCACTTGCATGATGTTAAAGTTTCACCAAACGGTGATGTTTTAATTTATGGCTTAAAAGCAGGTAAAAACAATAACCTCTTTACACAAGATATAAAAACCGGTCAAGTAAGTCCGTTGACCCAAGATGATAAAGCAGAGAGTAATGTTATTTGGGCTGATGATGGTAACTCTGTTTACTTTATCTCGGCGAGAAGTGGCAGTTCACAAATTTGGCAAAAAAAACTCAATGGTGATGCTGCGAAACAAATTTCAAGTTTTCCCCTTGATGTAAATGGCTTTAAAATGTCTAAAAATGGCCAAGTATTTGCGCTATCATTTACAGTAAAGCCAGGTTGTGAAGATTTTGCTTGTACTCTTGCTGCTCAAAAAGCAGATAAAGAAAAAAAGTATAACATGCGAACTTATGACCAGTTGATGGTTCGCCATTGGGATGTTTGGGCGACAGAGTATAAAGAGCATTTATTTGTTAGTTACTTAAATGATCAAGGCTTATTAACAAGTGCACAAGATATTATGGCTGATTGGCAAAGTGATTTTGCCGGTATTAACCAAGTCACTATTCACCCTGAAGGGACTTCACTCGCGTTTTCTGCAAAAGACTCTTCAACTAAAGAGGCTGCACGTGACCATGCTTGGACCACTAATTATGATATTTTTGAGCTTGCCTTAGACAAGGATTTGGCAAAAGATAAAGCAGATTTCAATTTAATTAATATAAGTGCGCACAATAAGGCTTGGGATGCTAGCCCTGTTTATTCTTCTAATGGACGTTTTCTTGCCTACAAAGCAATGAAAACACCCGGTTATGAATCTGATAAGTTTACTTTGCAACTCCGTGATAGTAGAACAGGTAAAACCAGAGCGGTAGCACAAGATTGGGACCGCTCAATTAGTAGCTTTTCTTTTGCACCGGATAACAAATCACTGTATGTCGTCGCGCAAGATGTTGGTCAAAAAAGTATATTTTCTATTACCCATGAATTTGATGAAGTACGTAAAATTTACAATGTCGGCAGTAATGGTGATGTAACGAGTCATGGCAATAAACTTTACTTTACTCGCCATACACTCAATTCACCAAAAGATGTTTTTACTATTGATCAGTTTGGCAGTGACTTCAAGCAACTAACCGCTATTAATAAAGAGAAGCTTGCTGGCGTTAAGTTTGCAGATTACCAACAATTTAACTTTAAAGGTTGGAATGATGAAACGGTATACGGATACTGGTTAAAGCCTGCAAATTATGTAGCAGGTGAGAAGTACCCCATTGCTTTTTTAGTTCATGGCGGCCCACAAGGTAGTTTTGGCAACATGTTTCATTATCGCTGGAATGCGCAATTATGGGCTGCGCAAGGTTATGGCGTAGTGATGATAGATTTTCATGGCTCTACCGGGTATGGGCAAGAATTTACCCATTCAATTACCCGTGATTGGGGAGGAAAGCCACTTGAGGATTTACAAAAAGGTTTAGCTTTTATTGTTAAAGATCAACCTTGGTTAGATGGCGACAATGCTTGTGCATTAGGTGCATCTTATGGTGGTTACATGATGAACTGGATTGCAGGTAATTGGCCAACTCGTTTTAAGTGTTTGATCAATCATGCTGGTTTATATGATATGCCAAGTTTTTACCAGTCAACCGAAGAGCTATGGTTTCCAGAATATGAAATGGGTGGTCCATCTTGGGGTAAAGAAACCGGTAAAGATAAAGAGCAGGTAAGTATTGATTACGCTAAGTTTAATCCGTCGGCTTATGTCAACAACTGGCAAACACCTATGTTGGTTATTCAAGGAGAATTAGATTTTCGTGTGCCCTATGCACAAAGCTTAGGTGCATTTACTACCCTTCAGCGTAAAGGCATTGATAGTCGCTTGGTGATGTTTCCTGATGAAGATCATCATATTCGTAAACCCGATAACTTAGTGGTTTGGTATGATGAAGTCTTTAAATGGTTAGCAAAATACACTAAGCAATAATTGTTTTTCAAGGCTAAATAAAAAGGCAGATTAACTTAGTTTACTCTGCCTTTTTTGTTTTTACTCTTTGTCATTCAAATAAGAATGTTCGAGTAACACCCTAGTTAGGCCAAGAAGGAGACTAGCAAGGTTTATATTTGTTCAGCCGCCTCTTTTAGGTAAGCGAGCCTATCTTGCTCTTGTTCAAATGCCGCTTGAATTTCTGCAAGCACGTTTTCGACATTAGCAGATTGGGTATTCTCGGCAAATTGACCGGTCAGTTTAGTGGTGCCAGTTAATTCAGCAGATTGATAAAGCGCCCACATCTCTTCACCAAATTTAGTTAACGCTAGTTCAGGGGCAAATTGTGCGTAATAGGTAGTAATATTATTAACATCACGCAATAACATGGCTCTAGCATTATTATTGGCTGAGGCATCAACTGCTTGCGGTAAGTCGATTACAACCGGGCCATAAGCATCAACTAAAACATTAAATTCTGATAAATCGCCATGGACAATGCCTGCACATAACATGCGCATAATATAAATCATCATCAAAGCATGATCTTCAATGGCTTGTTCAGCTGACATCACAACATCGTTTAGGCGAGGTGCGACATTGCCTTCATCATCGGTGATTAACTCCATGAGTAAAACACCATCAAAACAACCAAAAGGCTGTGGTACACGCACATCATGTTCAGCTAGGGTATATAAAGCATCAACTTCAGCATTTTGCCAGGCTTGTTCTTGTTGGTTTTTACCATACTTAGAGCCTTTTTCCATCGCTCGAGCACGACGGCTATTACGGCTTTTGCGACCTTCAGTATATTGTGCGGCTTTTTTAAAGCTACGTTTACTGGCTTCTTTATATACTTTGGCACAACGAATTTCTTCACCGCATCGTACACGGTAAACGGTGGCTTCTTTACCGCTCATTAATTGATTGAGTACTTCATCAATTAAGCCTTCTTCAACAAGAGGCAATAGTCTTTTTGGTATTTTCATTGCGCTGTTATACCTTAGATGAGATGAGGAAGATAGTAAAAACTGTTCAGCAAAGTTGAGAACTCTTATGAAAAAAGATTAACTTTCTAGGGTAATTAAGCGATGAGCTTTGCTAAGAGTATGTCTTCAAAAGAAAACTTATTAGCCATTGAGTTGATAAACTCCATTGTTATAGCCAGCTCAAAAAGAACTGAATAACGAAAGCGTTAGATATATCAATAAAAAATGCTCCAATGAGAGGGACAACAATAAAAGCTTTTGGTGAAGCGCCAAATTGTTTTGTCACCGCAGTCATATTGGCAATGGCTGTTGGAGTCGCACCTAAGGCTAAACCGGTATAACCTGAAGCCATAATAGCGGCATCATAATTTTTACCCAAGACTCTAAATACAACAAAAATAGTAAAAATTACAATAATGAACACTTGCATGGCGAGTAAAAAGAGAATTGGTAGGGCTAATTCCATCAAGGTCCATAACTGCAAACTCATCAGTGACATCGCTAAAAATAAGCCCAAACTAAAATCAGAAATAAGCGCTAAACTTGCTGTGCCAGTGGGCCAAGGAAGTTTTTTCCATAGCAAGGGCACTGTATTAGTTAAGATGATGCCACCAAATAAACAAGGAACAAATATCGGTAATTTAATGCCTATAGTTTCAATAAATTGATGAAGGTGAATACCAATACCAATAGCGATACACAAAATTAGCACGACACTATAGATGCTATGCACTGTAATTTGATCGTCCTCGTTGTTGCTACCTATTGATAATGGCTCGCGCGAATTAGAGCTTAATTGATATCGTTGAATCAAATAACTAGCAATTGGACCGCCACAAAGTCCTCCTAGAATTAAACCGAAGGTTGCGCAGGCAATACCTATTTCCATGGCATTTTCTATGCCGTAATGTTTTGAAAAAATAGCAGCCCAAGCGATTGCGGTGCCATGGCCGCCACTTAAGGAGACTGAACTACCTAATACACCGATGGGGGTTGCTAAGCTAGTCACTGAGGATACGGCAAGGCCAGTCAAATTTTGGATAAATAAATAACATACTGCAATAACTAAAAGTATAATCAACGCTTTACCACCTTGTAATAAGGCAGAAAAACGCGCAGATAAACCGACACAAGTAAAAAAAACGATGAGCAAAATATCTCGTTGATGCAGTGAAAATTCAATTTTATTATCGGTGATAAAATAAAAAATGCTAAAACATAGCGAGGCAATAATACCGCCAGTCACGGGATCCGGTATATTATAACGATGAAGTAAGGAGATTTTATTATTTAAAAATCGCCCTAAGAATAAAACTAATACTGCTAGGATTATGGTTTGACGAGGATCCAGCGCCATCTTTGTCGTTACCTATTCAGTGAATCTAACCTCTTATCAAGTTTAGCAAGTTTTTCATGAATTAATTTATTTTGTAGCAATATCTCTTCATTTTGCTTTCTTAGCTCGCGATTTTTAATGTTGGTATCAGCAAAGCCAAAAACTTTATTAGCAAAAACGGCACCAACGCCGCCTAATATACCTACACCCAAGACAAACATAACAAAGACAGCAATACGGCCAACTAAAGTTATCGGGTAAACATCACCAAAGCCTATGGTAGAGGAGGACATCAACATAAGCCACACAGCATCAGAATAGGTTTTTACCGGAGAGCCAATGACGCTAGTTTCAGCCATAAAGGCCACATAACCTAAACTTAAGTTGATAAGAGAAAATAGGAGGAAAGAAAGTAAGCCTAATGCACCATAGTTATAGTTGGTCACGCCAAACTCATCTACCTTATATAAGTTACTTTTTTCCATGACGTTTTTTAGAATAATCATCTTGTTCTCTAAACTATTTGAATAAAATTTGTTTTGATAATATTACAATCTAACTCGATAGAGAAGGGGGAGTGTCGAGGAAGTACAGAGTAGCTGATCTAGTTAGCTATTAACTGTTAACTAACTTTTTTGACTGGTTTTTTCTGAGACTTTCTTTTACCCCGTTTAGGTTTAAAGGCCACTTGCGGTAAATTAGCAAAAGACTGCTGGCTGGCACCATGCACCATGTGTGTCACTGTTTCGATTAATGGCATCATAAAGTGATTATAACTAGCAGATTTTTCACTAATCGCAGTTAAAGTGGCCTCCCATTGAGCGGTCATATCGGGTAAAGTGGCAATCTCAGGCAAGGCATTGATAAGTTCAATACCCACTTGTGTTGCGGTGATTGCTTTGCCTTGGCGTTGTAAAAAGCCGCGCTTAAATAATAATTCAATAATACCTGCGCGCGTTGCATCTGTGCCTAGTCCATCAGATTCTTTTAAAATTTTCTTGATAGCAGAGTCGTTTACATAGCGAGCAATACCCGTCATGGCGGCCAGTAGTGTTGCATCGGTAAATGATTGTGGCGGCGCTGTATGCTTTTCAATTAACTCGCCTTGTTGACAATGTAATATTTGACCTTGCTTAACAACAGGCAGAGTTTGCTCTTGCTCATCACACTCTTTGTTGTTTGAGTTTTTGGCTTTATTACTTCTCGGAAACAGTACTTTCCAGCCTAATTGCTTTTCTGTCTTAGCTTTACTAATAAACTCTCCCCCAGCAATAGTTAAGCTCAATTGGCTTTGCTGGTATAGATAAGCAGGATAAAACTGTATTAGATATTGCCTGACGATCAGTAAATAAACATTCTTTTCAAAGGTATTGAGATTAATGTTATCAGGTGATTTTTCTGTCGGGATGATGGCGTGATGCGCCGTTATTTTTTTATCATTCCAAGCCTTACTTACCAGTGTTGTCGTGGCGCCTTGTGCCGGCTTATTGCATGGCATTGCGCTGTTTGCCAACATAGTGATAATAGCCGCTGATTGTTTAAGTTGCTCTTTGGGTAAATAGCGACAATCGGAACGTGGATAGGTAATTAATTTATGCTTTTCATACAGTGCCTGACACACATCAAGTACTAATTTAGCATTCATCGAAAATTGTTTTGCGGCACTAATTTGCAATTGAGATAGATTAAAGGGTAAGGGGGCTGCTTGCTGTTGGTCTTTATGCTCAATTTTGCGCACCCTTGCTGGTTGATTCGTTATACGTTTAATGACATTTTCGGCTAATGCTTTAACTAATACACGCCCCTGATCATCACAGTAAGGCCGACAATTTTCGCTGGGTTGCCAGGTCGCGGTAAAGCTTGTTTGCTCACTTGCTTGCATACTAATATGTGCATGCACTTGATAAAATGGCTTGCTAACAAAGTTACTGATCTCTTGCTCGCGCCTTACCACCAAGCCGAGCA
Organism: Colwelliaceae bacterium MEBiC 14330; assembly: GCA_040779365.1. Lineage (GTDB taxonomy): Bacteria > Pseudomonadota > Gammaproteobacteria > Enterobacterales > Alteromonadaceae > Colwellia. Next base: position 11,427 of record JBFONR010000014.1, on the reverse strand, counting down.
GCGGAGTTTGTACGCGACCAACCGAAAGTACTGAGTTATAACCTGTTTTTTGCCCCTGTAAGGTATAAGCGCGAGTTAGATTGATGCCATAAAGCCAATCGGCACGAGCGCGAGCTAATGCCGAAATAGATAAGGGGATAAATTCACTGTTCGGCTTTAAAGCCCTAAGCGCGCGTTTTACCGCGGGTAGATTTAAATCGCTAATCAGTAGTCGTTTTATATTTGCTTTCTTGGTTTTACTTAATTTGAAATAGTCGATGACTTCATCGACTAGGAGCTGTCCTTCTCTATCAGGGTCGCCGGCATGAATAATTTCAGTCGCTTGTTTAACCAATTTTCGCAGCACGCTAAGCTGTGGGCGAGTTCGGCTAATCGGCTTTAGTTGCCATTGCTCTGGCACGATAGGCAGGGAATCCATACGCCATTTTTTCAATTCAGTATCATAATCTTCAGGATCCGCTTGCGCTAAAATATGACCAATACACCAGCTAACCACATCACCGTTCGCAAGTTCTATATGAGTTTTATGGTTTTTATGCGGTTTAGGTAATGCTGCGGCAATAGCGCGTCCTAAGCTAGGTTTTTCAGCGATATAGAGTTTCAAATTTTTTAAATCGAGATGATACGTTTGATAGTTTTGATTATAGTATTGATACTGTCTTTTTGTACAGTTTATTTTCTAAGATATTAAAAAAGCCAATTTAGTCATTTCCATTTCCTTATTGGTCGATGACTAAACTGGCTTTACCTGATGTTTTATTCACTTGCCTTTATGTAATTTAGTGGCTCTTAGAAACGGTAACTTGCTTCAAAGCTCATGTAGCGAGCGCCTAAGCGGCCTGTAGTCATACCCCAGTTTGGGTTTCGCTCTAAACCGTTGTCGCCGTATTGAGCACGCTCTTGCTGAACAGATATCTGAGTATCAGCATTTAACACGTTATAAACGGTCGCTTTAAGTTGTAAATCACCTCCGACGACATCAATATTATAAGCTAGGCTTAAATCAATTTCAGTTGTCCAATCTGTGGTGCCTGCGCTGCCACGAGGTGCTGGGTTACCATTTTCATCATAGAAAGAAGCTTGGCCATAATATACGCCATTACACTCTTCCCATACTGAACCTGGTGCACAGCTATCAACTCCTTGAGGATGGACACTGAACATATTGATTGGCATACCTGAAGCCACTCGAGCATTAAAGCCAGCGGTAAGATCTTCGGTAATTTCGTAATAACCGTTTAGTTTAAATGCATGACGACGGTCATTAGGTAAGTTACCATTTGAATGATCCATTAATTCGGCATAATCGTAAGAGGTAGTCCAACCTGGATCAGCCTGACCATTATCCGTTCTCACTAAACCTTCAGTATTTCCCCAGCTATGCGACCAAGTGTAGGATGCGTTATAGTAAAAACTATCCCATGCGACACCCGAAAGCGTGGTTTCTAAAGCACCGTATTGACGCTCTGGTTCTGGTAAACCTATTTCAGAGCCAGGAATGATGACGTGTGTTTTGTTACCATCGCCATTAAAGTCGCCTTTTATGTCTAATGTCTCACCTGGATTTGCTAATACATAGGTGTAAGATGCGTCACCCGGTAGGTTATTACTAGCAAGATATTTATTAATGACCGGACCATAATCTGTATCTTCAATTGCCCGGCCAAGATTACGATAAACGGCACGCATCCCTAATACCATATCACCCTCCATCAACTCTTGCTCAAAGCCTAAGGTTATTTCATCAGAATACATAGATTCTAAGTTGGCACTGGCAGCTAACTCTGGATCACTTATACCTTCTTGAACAACCCGAGTCCTGACAAACTCGCCTGTTGATGGTGAGCCATCGGCTAATAGCACAATTTCACCATTGGCATCGGTTTGATCGAGTAAGTAGTAGTCATGTACATCACGACGAGCACCACCTTGAGTAATGTTCATGTTGGCTGATACTGGCTGAAAATAACGGCCATAAGTCGCAAATAATTTAGTTGTTCCATCACCAGTGACATCGTATATTGCTTGTGCACGTGGTGCAATTTGCCCTTTTACATCAACGTACTTTCTGCCATCAGTTACAGTATTTGACACGTCAGAATAACGTAACCCCAGGTTTAATACTAACTGGTCAGTTACTGTCCATGTATCTTGAATGTACAGTGCTGTAGAGGTTACTTTAGAATTAGTAAAATCAGTTCGAATACGTTGATCAGCATATGGAGTACCTTCTGCAAGGCCTGTTACACTGCCTGCACCTGCATATGTTACGTCCCACCAGCCTTCACGCCCAGGCACACCATTAGGACGAGATTCATAATCAACATCGATATTGGTATAGTCAATACCCATTTTTAAGTCATGATTTTCAAGTACCCAGTTAAAATCAAAGCGAATTTGATCACGAATGAACTCACTTTCAGAAACTGTTGCACTTGATTCAGATGATACCCGCACCCAACTGCCAGTTAAATTTGACCATACTAATGGGTCGGTATTTTCTACGGTATTATAAGTGTTATCAGTTGTTCTACCAGCGATAAACTCTAATGACATATCATCATTTAATAAACCCGTATATTTTAAGCCGTAAACATCTCCACCCATACCATATGTGTTAAGGCTCTGAAATTCACCACGTTGTTGTGCTTGCCAATCATTCTCATAGTTACTAGCTTTGCCATCAGTTTCAAAGCCTATAGTAGTCAACTCAATGGAATGATCATCATTGATGTACCAATCTAATTTACCAAAGTAACGATCAGACGTTTCTTCACCATCATCTAAAGTCGTATTGTAAGCTGCAATATATTTATTTTTTTGTGGTTCATATAATGCGTAGAAAAATAAAGTGTCTTCAATTAAAGCACCACTTGCCCATATATTGAAACGAGTAAAGGTTGATTCATCTTGGGCAGAGTTCGAATAAATCGAACCATCCAATTTATATAGGTTTTCATGATGTTCACGTGTTGCTTCTGGGTCAATACGTGCATAACCACCAAATTCAAAATCATTAGAACCAGACTTAGATACTGCGTTGACGATACCGCCAAGTGCTCCTCCAAACTCAGGATCTATACCACCAGTTTTAACTTCAGTTTGTGCAATGGCTTCCCAGGGCATATTGATTGAACCTATGCCTGTTTTAATCGCAGTAATATTAATACCGTTTAAGTAGTAACCATTTTCTGCTGAAGAGGAGCCTCCAAAACTTGCGCCACTAAAAGCAGAGTTGCTCGTAGTACCCGGAGCCAACAAAGCCATGGCCTCAAAGCCTGATTCAACAGGCATTTTATCTAGCTCACTTGCTGTAATCGTAATACCACCTGTAGATGACTCAAGATCTACTCGACTAATTCTTGAACCAACAACAGAGATGCGTTCAACGTCTGCATCAGTATTTGAACTTGACAGCATCATACCGTTAAAAATAACTGCACCACCAACTTTAATGGTTAAGTCATGTTTTTCAATAGTGTTATAACCATTTTTAACGACAGTCATGTGATAATCACCAACAGGAAGTTTCTTTAAAGAGTATTCACCTTTCTCATTCGTTTTGATCGTACGAGTTATGCCTTTGCCTTTGTGGACAAGAGTAATCACCGCGCCAGAGGTTACTTGATTTTCAGTGTTAGTGATAACCCCTTTTAATGAACCATTGAATGCGTCGGATGCCATAGCGCTGGGTCCTAGGAACATTAATGCTGTGCCTACCGCAATGGCAGCAAGTGATTTTCGTGTCTTAAAGCTTGATGTAATCATTTTGTTATACCTGTTTTTTTATTTTGTTTTTTATAGTGTTGTGGTTTTATCCCTAGTCTGACTTTCCTATGTACGATTTATTCGTCAGATAGTGTGTGTAAATAAGCTCACACATAAAACACAAATACACTTATATATCTTATATTGTATACTTTCTACATATTTATTGTTCATTTGTGTCATAAATGAACAATAAATAATGTTGCAAAATGGTTTTGTATCGATGGGAAACCAGTGAAATCAAATGCTTGAGCTAAGCTGTTGCTAAATTGCATAAGCTAAAAATATCCTAAGAATATAATGCTATTAGCTTAGAATTTATTTGAATATAATGCTGTTTATCTTTTCTAGTTTGTATATTATTCAGATATTGTGCAATTTAAATGATGTTAACTATTTTTAGACTTTTCATTAATGTCTTGATGATTAAGGGGCTCTGATGCCCTCAGCTTTAGCGAGTTGTGTCGTGTTTAGAGTAACTTATTATTGGCACACTCAAGTGTACTAGTGTAGCTTGATTTTCGCTTGGGCAAGATAGAATACAAAATAATATCTCTATTGCGGCTGCCGTTATAAAGTTACCAGCTGTTGATTGCTAGGATTTTTACAGTCTTGTCCTAAAAACAAAACAATAGCTGAAATGATTCGAAGCAGAGTAAAGTTTGTTTGATCAATGGCGTTATTATCCGAAGCTAACCGGATAAATAAGGAATTATCGGTTAAGGCTAGCAAGGTAATGAAGAAGATACGGATTTGAGAGCTGAGCCTTATCTGTAACATTTTATCAAGAGTGGGCTCTTTCATGTGGCGCTAATTATTAATCATTTGAAACTAACATTAGCACCACTGCAACTAATACTAAACCATATCTTTAAAAGGATTTTCACTAGGTAAGGCAATACTATTTTTAAATTCAGCAAAGCTTAAATTATCACTGGTTAATTCGATAGCTTCTTCATTAAGTAAACCTTGGCCAAATTTATAGATAAGGTCAAATTTACCTTTGTTGGCATTGTCACGATAAACTTGTTGAGCTTTTTCTACATCAGATAACTTTTTATGGTAATTTTGCATTGCTTGGCTACCATAGCGTTTTTCCATCATAGTTAAACTCACTTTGGGAGAAAAAATAGTGGCTGTTGCGTTATTACCACCGAATCCTTTTGAGTTAATAAAGGCAATATCCATATCAGGGCAATGCCAATGATCGGTGGCAATATGCAAGTGTTCATCATGTACATCAGCTGCTACTTCATCAATAGTGGTGATGCCAGGCATAATATTATCATTAAAAATACCTAATGCCATGGCCATTTGATCACCACTAGCGGGACCTAATGTATGACCTACATAGGCTTTTGGCGCGGCGACAGGCCAATTGGATATATTAAAACACTCCGCAACTTTATGATAGATAAGTGATTCAGTCACGCGGTTTTGCGGTGTGCTTGAGCCATGAGCAAGAATGAAACTGCGTTCTTGTAATGCCTCTTTTCCTAATACTTGCTCTGCTAAAGCCACTGACTTTGCCATGGTAATATAGTTACCTGGCCCTGGCGCAGTAATAGATTTTTTATAGCCATCAGCATTAATAAAAACATCAGCCACAGATGCTAAAACTTTTGCCCCCATTGCTAATGCTAATTCATCATCCATTAATACAACAAACTGTGCACCCTCGCCAATGGTAAAACCACAGTTTTTACCAAACGGGCGACTTGTACGTCGATGATCTGCTTTATCACTGCCATCTAGCTTTTTAAGACCTTCTTCATTAGCAAGCGCACTCATATTACCAAAACCTTCTACAACTTCTGGGGTAATTGCTGTTTCAGTACTACCTACAATGGCAACACGTACTCGGCCTGCTTCCATATCATGCACAGCAGCACGTAAGTTATATAAAAATGTTGCACAAGCACCTGAGCTGGTGAATGTTGTACCTACGTTACCGGTAACATAAGCATTGATGAAATCGGTCGACATGGTATTTAAACCAAGTGCTAATTGTTTTGTACTGACACGAGAACCAGTTAACCGGCTGCGAATTAAACCACCTAAACCTTCATCATTCATTTGACCAATAATTGAAGCCGAATAAGTACCCACTTCATCTGGACTAATTTTATCTAAAATCGCATCCCATTCGATTCCTGTTGAACGAATAGCATCTGTTGCAGCGAAAATAGTCGCTTGTAATCCGCGCGGCTGATAACGACTGTTATATAACTTTTCAGGCTCGAACCCAGTTGGAAATTGACCAGCAGCTTTAATAGGGTTATCACGGTAGGCATCATGAGTAATAGTGAGTTGTTCAGGAATTTTAACGGAAACTTTTTTGTCACCTATCTCAGTAACAATCCATGAGCTTGGTACTGGCTGAGGTAATTCTTTTTCACGTAACTCAAAGCTAATGTATTGCTCCGTTGGGCTAATATTCATTTTTTGATGCCAATGGGTTGCATCAGGATCGAAATGATTTTTTTCTATTTTTCGAATTAATGTGCCAGCTAAGATTTGCTCGCCAAATTTAGCTTCTATTTCAGAAGCTTCAATAACATTACCTTCAGCATCTGTTAAAGCTCCTTCTTGACAGGTCACTATTTTCATTAAGCTGGCTAAACCAACAAAGGTTTCTTGACGGGCTTGTGCATTTAATTTGTCAATGACAATACGGCGAAAGCCTTGATGAAAAGAAGTACGTCCTGCAGCATTAATTCCGCCCATGCCAATAACTAAAGGTAAACGTTTCATGTAAAAGCCTATTGATAAAATATGAATAAATGCAAAATAATTGAAAATGCAAGGTTAATAGACTTTATTTTAGTGATTACAAAAAAAAATAATGGGTTAAAATGGCCTTGTATTATGTAATAATGGCCAATTAAAAGTGTAAAGACATAACTATGGCTAATAAAATTAGAGAAATAAAGCAGCTCAAGGTAACGTTAGTGATATACCGACATGTTTTAGCAACAAGTGTAACCTTGCCTATTGAAATGTTACTTGCAGGAGAAGCCTTTGCAAGGCGATATGATAAATCTTTACCGAAATTGCATACCCAGTTATTAAGTGAATCAACTGGACGCATTAAGTCGCGAGCAGGGATTACTATGGTCGCAGATAAAGTACTAGAACTTGAACAACAGTTTACGTCAGTACCAGATATCATAATAGTACCAAGCTTGTGGAGGAATCCACGACCACTTTTGAAAGAGCATCCCAAACTCGTTACCTGGTTAAAATCAGCTTGGCGACAAGGCAGTACTTTAATTGGCGTCGGCACAGGGGTGTGTTTTCTTGCTGAATCTGGATTGTTGGATAATCATTCAGCGACCACGCATTGGCATTATGTAGCCCAATTTAAACGAGATTACCCTAAGGTTGATTTAAAACCAGACTATTTTATCACGCAATCTGAACGAATTTACTGTGCGGCCAGTTTAAATGCGCTAGCAGATATTATTGTGCACCTTATTGCTCAGCATTATGGGAAGGCGGCAGCACAAAATGTTGAGCGTAATTTCTCCCATGAAATTCGAAAACCTTATGAAGAGCAACGATATCTTGAAGGAGCTGTAGATAGACATGCGGACGAATTAATAGCTGAAATTCAGTTTTGGCTAGGAACGAACCTGGCGAGTGAATTATCAATTGCGGAAATAGCTCAGCAATTTGGTATGAGTCAACGCTCTTTTACACGACGATTTAAAGCAGCAACGGGTATAAGAGCAACACAATATTGGCAACAGTTACGTATTGAAACAGCAAAAGACTTATTATCATCAAGTAATTTATCTATTCAAGAAGTGGCGGCACAAGTGGGTTATCAAGACCAGGGTCACTTCAGCCGTTTATTTAGGCAAAGTTTATCGTTAACACCTAAAGATTATCGTGCCATGGTAAGAAAGAAGTTATTCAGCCAATAAGTGGCGATGGTTCAACACCGCCACAGTTACGTTATTTGTTTACTTTTTTACTTTACGAACACTTAAACCTAACAGGCTAAGGGCAAAAATAGCGATAGTTGACGGCTCTGGAATCGTTGTGGGTGTATCACTGAAACTGCCAGCTTCAATAAAGACGGTTGAATCTAATGCTGAATCCCCAGCATCGGCAATTTTTAATGAGATATTATGGGCACCGGCTGATAAACCACTAAATGAGGCTTGAAAGACATCAGTAAAACCATCGTATTCAATATCAAAAAATGGTCCACCATCTTGCAGATCATTATTATTAAAAAACTGAGAGTTTGATGCATTAGAGCCGAATGGGTTACCGCCATTAACAGTGTTAATTGATACCGGGGTATTGGTACCTGGGATTAAGGCGATATTAGAACCATCGAGGAAAAATGCAAATGAATCATTAACATTACTGTTAACATATTCATTATATTCTTCTGATGCAAAGACATAATTGAAAAAGATGTCATCGCCATCACTGATAAAATCAAAGCTTAATATTGCGGCGTCAAATGTGTTATTACCAGCAATTAAGGTTAAGTCATTGTCGCCTGGAGTGCTATGGCTTGTTGTTGTTCCATCGTTATTGTTTGGTCCTTCAGCATCAACAACATTACCTGAAGACAGCATAATACCGCTTTCAATACCAATGCCGGCACTAATACCACCGGTAAACGTGCCAAAAGCACCACTTGCACCAACACTGGTTACATTTGAGGTCGTAATCCCATTACCTACAATATTATCAACAAGTTGGCTGGCATTGTTATTTTGAGTGACCACTAGGCCTGCATACGCAGTATTAATGCAACAACTTGTAGCCAATAATGAGCCAAGTAATGTTTTTGATAAATTTTTAACTTTCATGAAAATCCTTTTGTATTTTATTGAATAAATTATTGTGCGAAGCTCACTTAGCTTAAAATGTGCCAATAAAAAAATATCATTTAATAACAGTGGCTTGGCTTGTTATTCCGGATTTTGGTTAAAATAATGTTAACAAGTTGTAAAATATTTTGACGGTATAGTCGCGACTAGAGTCAGTGCTTTGATTTACTGATGGCTTATGTTTGTGGTTTTGATAGATAAAAGACATTTAATCACTTGTCTATAACAATTACCTACGGCAGAATAACTGCATTAACACTTATAAGTTGAGAAAATCATGAGCCAACACTTATCGACGGCATTATCAATTGCTGAAAAACAAATTACCCAAATGCTATCTATGCAAGATGCAATGAATAGCCGTGTTAGTGATACATGGCGCGAGAATGGCTATGAGTGGTATCGCGCTATTTGGGTAGAGTGTGCTGAAATGTTAGATCATCATGGCTGGAAGTGGTGGAAACACCAAGAAATTGATGTTGCTCAGGTACAGCTAGAATTAGTTGATATTTTTCACTTTGGCTTAAGTTTACGTTTATTATCAACAAATAGTGCTGAATTTATTGCAACTGAACTTGCCAAAGAGCTACATCAAGGAACCGGCGAAAGTGATTTTAAAATTGCGTTAGAAAATTTAGCTTCTGCTGCGGTCACTAGCAAGGCTTTTGATGCTAAAGCACTAGCAGACTGTATGTCATTAATGAACATGGATCTTGATGAGCTATTTCGTCAATACGTGGGTAAAAATACCTTAAACTTTTTTCGTCAGGATCATGGCTATAAAGAAGGTACCTATATTAAGCAATGGCATGGTGAAGAAGACAATGAAGTGTTAGCAAAATTGGTCGCCAGTTTAGATGCTGGAGCCGATGACTTTCAGCAGCAGCTTTATCAGGCGTTAGAAGAAAACTATCCAAACTAGCAACTAGCTATACGCTCGACTATAAATAAGTACTGCAATCTAGTGGTACTTACCAAGCAATAAAAATTAAAACAATAGGGTAAATGCTTCGATTACCCTATAAGTTACCTATATAAAGAAACATCCGGCATAAACTTGGCATAGATGCTGCTTAATTTGAATTAAGTGTTAGCTTTTTCTTTGAGTAAAGAAAAAGCGTCAAGAATTTGAATCAACTCCTTAATCACTTTTAGTAAATCAATAAATTAATTAATGGTTATTAAGGGGGTAGCCGGAGAAATGTATGGAACTGATATTATTTGCCTTAATTACCCTAGTAGTGATTGTTGCTGTATTAGCTAGTCGTTTAAACGATAATAGCTTCCCTTTCCCTTTTGACAGTAAAAAGGCTATTTTTACGCCTGCAGAGAAGAATTTTCAACACCTTGTTGAGCAAGCATTGGGGCCAAAGTATCGTATATTAAATCGTGTACGTTTAAGTGACGTGGTAACTATTCGTCAAGGTGTTTCTAGCCGCGCCAGTCAAACCGCGGCGAAAAGTGCTGAAACTAAATATTTAGATTTTGTTATTTGTGAAAGAAGCTCGATGAAACTCCTCGGTGCAATTGATTTGGTTGATACCCAAGGAAAAGGCTATAAGATTAAGAAAGACTGGTTTGTTAGTGGTAGTTTAGAAGCTGCTTCAATCCCACATCTTAGAATTAAAGTAAAAGCTAACTACACTTTGGAAGAAATTAGAACTTGTATCCAAACTCGCCTGTTTGGGCAGTTGGCAGCTAACTTTGCGCCACAGCCAAAAGTTAAAGGTCGTGTAATCCCTGCACCTATGGTGAGAGCAAGAAACAAATCGGTAGGGGCTTTGAGTGCAGCCGCTGCAAGAACGCAAGCTGAACAGGAAACAGCAATAATGCCACCAATGACTTCAGGACAGTTAGGTAATATGGCGACAACATCACTGTCACATTAATGGTAAATGTTTGCTAATCATAGGTAGAAGCAAACAAAGCTAAAATAATCATAATCGCAATAATAAAATCCAACATTTAAGATAATGTTGGATTTTTGCTTTTTAGCCGACTAAACATAGCTTGTGAGCAATAAACTAGACTCTGTATGGGTAAAAAAACAACAAATGCACAATAAAGATGAAAAAAGTGCAAAATATTTTAATTTAGCTATTGCAAGGGGCAAAACATTACACTAGAATTCGCACCACTTAATGTAGTGCCGACTTAGCTCAGTTGGTAGAGCAACTGACTTGTAATCAGTAGGTCGCCAGTTCGATTCCGGCAGTCGGCACCATTAATACTTATTAAAGCTAAGGTTTTAATAAGGTACCTTTTAAAAGGTATAGGCTTTACGTGGAGGGGTTCCCGAGTGGCCAAAGGGATCAGACTGTAAATCTGACGGCTCCGCCTTCGGTGGTTCGAATCCACCTCCCTCCACCATATTTCGATTTATGCTTGCATTGTTTTTTAAGCAAGGGTAAATCAAATGACAGAGATAATCTGATAGACTAAGCGGGTGTCGTATACTGGCTATTACCTCAGCCTTCCAAGCTGATGAAGCGGGTTCGATTCCCGCCACCCGCTCCAATCTTTGTATATGAATGCTGATATGGCTCAGTTGGTAGAGCGCACCCTTGGTAAGGGTGAGGTCGGCAGTTCGAATCTGCCTATCAGCACCATTCCTAGATTAATCTATCCTTATCTCACATTAAAATAGTAAACTAAACAGAAAATTATACCCAGAGGTATTTTAAAATGGCTAAAGAAAAATTTGAACGTTCGAAACCACATGTAAACGTTGGTACTATCGGTCACGTTGATCACGGTAAAACAACATTAACAGCCGCTATCTCTGCGGTTTTAACTAAAGTAC
>JBFONR010000013.1:0-108054 GCA_040779365.1 Colwelliaceae bacterium MEBiC 14330 | reverse complement strand
CTGAAGTACTGAGCGTACCTAACGTGCCCCCTGTGACCAAAATATCTGCATCAACAAAATTCGTCGTCGCTTCAGAGAAGGTAAAGCTAATCGTCGCGGTTTCACCCGCCACTAAATCACTATCATTAGAGATGATTACAAGAGTAGGGGTAATATCAATTGTAGCGGCCGGATTCACAGCAAGAGTTGTTGTTTGCTCGCCATCGTTCGCTGCTAAAGTAAAACTAGGCAGATCGCCACCGCTATTAACTAACGCAGCACCAGCCTCACTGAGCACTACAGTATTATTATCTTCATCTATGGCGAAATGTGTTGTATCAGAGAATGACACAGTAACGCTATCGCCGTCCTCATCAATGGTAGTAAAGGCGACAACAACATCATTAACGCTAGTTGAGTCTTCGATAAATTGTGTAACGTCACCAATTGTTATTGATGGCGCGTCATTGATATCGGTTGTAGCAGCCGGGTTCACAGCAAGAGTTGTTGTTTGCTCGCCATCATTCGCTGCTAAGGTAAAACTAGGTAGATCGCTACCGCTATTAACTAACGCAGCACCAGCCTCACTAAGCACTACAGTATTATTTTCTTCATCAATGGCGTAATGTGTTGTATCAGAGAGTGATACAGTAACGCTATCGCCGTCTTCATCACTGGTAGTAAAGGCGACAACAACGTCATTAACGCTAGTTGAGTCTTCGGTAAACTGTGTAACGTCGCCAATTGTTATTGATGGCGCGTCATTGATATCGGTTGTAACAGCCGGGCTCACAACAACGCTTGTTGTTTGCTCACCATCGTTCGCTGCTAAGGTGAAACTAGGTAGATCGCTACCGCTATTAACTAACGCAGCCCCAGCCTCACTAAGCACTACAGTATTATTATCTTCATCAATGGCGTAATGTGTTGTATCAGAGAGTGATACAGTAACGCTATCGCCGTCTTCATCACTGGTAGTAAAGGCGACAACAACGTCATCAGCGCTGCTATCATCTTCAGTAAATTGTGTGACATCACCATCGAGTGCAATCATTGGCGCGTCATTGACATCCGTTGTAGCAGCCAGGTTCACGTCAACAATTGTTGTTTGCTCACCATCATTCGCTGCTAAGGTAAAACTAGGCAGATCGCCACCGCTATTAACTAACGCAGCACCAGCCTCACTAAGCACTACAGTATTATTTTCTTCATCAATAGCGTAATGTGTTGTATCAGAGAGTGACACAGTAACGCTATCGCCGTCTTCATCACTGGTAGTAAAGGCGATAACAACATCATCAGCGCTGCTATCATCTTCAGTAAATTGTGTGACATCACCATCGAGTGCTATCATTGGCGCGTCATTGACATCCGTTGTAACAGCCGGGCTCACAACAACGCTTGTTGTTTGCTCACCATCGTTCGCTACTAAGGTGAAACTAGGTAGATCGCTACCGCTATTAACTAACGCAGCACCAGCCTCACTAAGCACTACAGTATTATTTTCTTCATCAATGGCGTAATGTGTTGTATCAGAGAGTGATACAGTAACGCTATCGCCGTCTTCATCACTGGTAGTAAAGGCGACAACAACGTCATTAACGCTAGTTGAGTCTTCGGTAAACTGTGTAACGTCGCCAATTGTTATTGATGGCGCGTCATTGACATCAGTTGTAGCAGCTGGGTTCACAGCAAGAGTTGTTGTTTGCTCACCATCGTTCGCTACTAAGGTGAAACTAGGTAGATCGCTACCGCTATTAACTAACGCAGCACCTGCCTCACTAAGCACTACAGTATTATTATCTTCATCTATGGCGTAATGTGTTGTATCAGAGAGTGATACTGTAACACTATCGCCGTCTTCATCACTGGTAGTAAAGGCGACAACAACATCATTAACGCTCGTTGAGTCTTCGATAAATTGTGTAACGTCACCAATTGTTATTGATGGCGCGTCATTGATATCCGTTGTCGCAGCTGGTTTCACAGCAAGAGTTGTTGTTTGCTCACCATCGTTCGCTGTTAAAGTAAAACTAGGCAGATCGCCACCGCTATTAACTAACGCAGCACCTGCCTCACTTAGCACTACAGTATTATTACCTTCATCTATGGCGAAATGTGTTGTATCAGAGAGTGATACAGTAACACTATCGCCGTCTTCATCACTGGTAGTAAAGGCGACAACAACGTCATTTGCACTGGTTGAATCTTCAATAAAGTCGCTAGTTGTCGAGTCAATGGAAATAATTTCAACAGTATTTAGGTCAAATTGTTGCCTATTAGTATCATCAATTAACTCTGTTGATTTGGATTCTAAATAATATGCATTTGTTTCAAAAGCAGAACTTGCAATAGTCTCTGAACCGACGCGAGAAACATTAACCGCAATAAAACGTCGACCATCATTTGCTTCACCGGCAGCGGTTTCAATGTCATCGATGAGATCATCATTTTCTTCTATAGCCGACTGTATGGCTTCAATTTCGGCTATATCTTGAGCATCAACATCAACATCAACATCAACATCAACATCAACATCAACATCAACATCAACATCAACATCAACAAAATCTTCCTTAGTATTGTCTAGTTTGGCTACTAAAGATGTATTATTTTGTGATTCATTTAATAAAATTTTATTTTTATTAATGCTCATGCTCTTCCTTAATTTGAATACTTCTGACTCAATTAACTTTATAATTATTATTGGTTTACTTTATAAGAACAAAAAAAACACTAATGTTACAAAAATATTAACCTTCACAATCACCTTATAATATTTAGAACATAAATCCTATGAATTATGTTCAATAGATAAACAAAACTATTACGAAAGAAAGTAACTATTGCGATCAATCAATTCGAATTAATTCAATAAAACAAAAAATTGCACTTTAAATTTGAATTCAAAAGCAATGCGGGGATAAAACCTATCAAGACAGTAAATGAGTAAAAAACACTCATTCAATTTAATAAATTACCTTTTCCATCAGGATATTTGCTGAACTTAAGGGGCGGTGACAAAACAGAGAATAACTACTTAATTTTCAATGTTCAGGCTTGGGAATACCTTGATTAACATAAACGTCAAAGCGATTTTTTTTCATTTTAATGCTCATTGAAGGCTTTTTATCAGCTAATGGTGGCGCGAAACTAGGCCTTTTTACCACCACGCGGTACTTAGCTAACGCTAATGCCGGCTCAAGCAGACCATCAGCATCAAGATCTTCTCCCACTAAAGATTGAAAAATACGCATCTCTTTTTTAATTGCGGCAGATTTTTCCCGATGTGGATACATAGGATCAAGGTATACAACATCAGGGGCGCTGACTAAATTCATATTTTCGATTGAAGAGGCATGGATAAGGTGCATATTTTGTGCAATTTCGCCCACTTCACTGTTTAACCTAGCACGCTCAAGACCATCATCAAGCAGTGCAGCTACTACCGGCATACGCTCCATTAATGTTAACTGACAGCCCAAGCTAGCTAACACAAAAGCATCACGACCAAGTCCCGCGGTTGCATCTAAAACATGAGGTGTAAAGCCATGTTTTAAGCCTACTGCTTTAGCAATATCTTGACCGCGCCCGCCACCAAATTTTCGTCTATGCGCAACGGCGCCTTCAACAAAATCGACTTTTATAGCACCAAGTTTAGGTTCATCCAATTTACACAATTCAAGAGCTTGCAAGTTCATTTGCAACAAAAAATTAATCTGTGGATTTTTATTAACCGCTGCAACATCACCGAGGTAATCAAACTGCCATTTTTTGGCAAGTCGTTTTGCTTGTTCACTATCAACATTATCGACATACCCTAAAGCAATGTTATTTTTATCGCTAGCAATAACTTGGTTCATTAACTTCCTATATGCTTATCCCAAAATGACAAGACTCTTTGATTCAACGCTAAAATATAGTCCTCATTATATAAGCCATAACCTGCTTTGTCTTTCACTGACCGCAAAATTGGCTCTTTATTTCATCTTAAAGTAAGCTTAAATAACATTACCCGAAGTATTTAGCTAACAAGAAATAACATCAATAGATTATTGTGCTTAAAATAGCTACTTGCTCGAGTTACCTTGCAAAGAGATACTATAAAACTGTTTGCTTGGTATACACTTACTCTACATAGGAAGAACTTTTGTCGTTATCTGATACTGTATTAAAACATACAAAAATGCCACGTCCACAGCTTTGTGCTGTAACTTTATTGGGAAATTTAGTCGCTACACCTGATATTCGCTATCGGGCAAATCCAGCTACTGCAATAACTGAAATTGTTTTAGCAACGTCGAATAAATGGCTAGATAAGCACACCAATAAATACAAAGAATGGACAAGTTATCACCATGTAAAAGTGGAAGGTGATTTAGTTGAACAAGCATTACAGTTTGCCAATAAAGGCGATATTATTTTACTGCATGGCTATTTAAGTAATATTAAAGTGAAAACAAGTAGCCAAACGGATAATTATCTGGGAGTCGTCCATGCTAATTTTGTCAAAAGATTTACTAAAGGTTATACCCAATCAATTAACCAAATTCATTGTAGTGCGCAACTTTTGTCACAACCTAAGCTGATGCTGACAGAACAAAATAAAAAAATAACCCAAGCAAATATTGTTATTCATCAACATATTTACAATACTGATAAAAAAGCATGGCAAATTATCTCAATAGAACGAGCCATTCATGCTTGGGGCAAACAAGCTCAATATTTAGCCGACAACGGTAATATAGAAGATGAGCTAATTTTAGAAGGCAAGCTTAATTACAACAGTAGCGGCAATAAAGAGCAATTTATTGAAGCAAGCAAAATACATCTATTTAAGGGTAAGTAAACTATAAATTTTAGATAAAAAATACTCGTTAGCAATATACTGAACTATGGATGACTCAACTAAATGCTTACTGTAAAAGAAAATATTCTATTTTTGCTCCTTTTGAGCTTTATGTCAGCTAGCTATCATTGCTTAGCAACGAATGAGTCGATACCCAAATCAAATCAAAGCAACCGCTATTTATTGCAAAAAATTGCCCAAGCGCCTCTTACTGAGAATAATGAGAGCAGATGGCTACAGTTATTTGAGCAACCAGGAAATAGTCAGCATTATTACATTGCCAATAAACAAGGAAAAATCTATCAACTAGAACATGGTAATCGACAAAGTTCCATATTAATGATGAATTTACAAAACGTGGCAGCCTTACCTAAAGTGCAGCTTAGCGCTTTTGTCCTGCATCCTAATTTTTCACAACGTGATCAACCTGGTTATAACACCTTTTATACCGCACATGTGGAAAAGTTCTCCGGAAAACTTAAAACCAAACGCTTAACAGCCCCTGAAATAGAAACGCCACTTTTATATGATGCCGTTGTGACCGAGTGGCAACTAAATGAACAACGAAAGGTAAAGTTATCGAGTCAAAGAGAAGTCATAAGGATAGCTGTTTCTGCTGCTAATAACGCAATTAATCAATTGAGTTTTAACCCCTACACAACCCCCTGGGATGATAACTTTGCCCAGTTATATATATCCTTATTTCCTAGCCCAAAGTATGAACAATTTCCGCTATACTCAGGCGCTATTTTACGAATAGATCCAACACCATCTAACAACAAGAATTACTCTATTCCCCATAGCAATCCATTTTATGCCGACAACAAACATGAAGAAAGCCTCTATTTATTCGGGGCTGGAAAAATACAGCAATTTATTTGGCCTGAAAAATATTCACCTACATTGCTTATCTCACATCAACACCTTTTAAATAATTCAATACAAAACTATTTATCTTATAGTGATGGTGGTGAAGATTGGCGAGAATATGGGCCAAAAGGTTTCTTACCTGACAATATTAAGCCGCTTTCTTCTCACAAATTATTGCTATATCGTGGGCAAAATGCTCCATCGTTACGCAATAAATTATTATTATTAACGCAATATCAAAGTGAATGGCAAATTAACTCAATTGTTCAGCAATCTTCACCTGCCGAAAAAGTTAAAACAGGCCATATAGAACTACTTTCTTCACTTAAACTCGAATGGTTATTACAGCAAAATCAACTCACAACTACACACCTAAGTCTCTATCAAGATAACCGTGGAGAAATACTGTTTTTTGATGAAGTCAATGGTTCAATTTTCCAATTATTTCAACAAGACTATGCTGCTTATGTTCCAATAAAAAAAGACCTTAACATTAATGTTAGTACAGTGTTTATTATACTAGTCATTACACTATTAATTGCCTATATACTCCGTTTGATCAGCAAACAAATGAAATCAGCAAAATCATTAGTGCGAAGAACATTTTCTAGACTCGCTGTCACTGAAGATGGCTTATCAATAGGTTTATATAGACGCCATAAATATAAAGTACAAAAACTTATACCTATAAGTGCTATTTCTCAGTGTGAACTATTACTGGGCGATAGTGTTATTACCATGATAAACAGTAGCCAAGACCATGGTTTTGGTAATGAAAAAGAAGATGAAGTTCGCGAGATATTTCATACCGAATATATAGATAAAATGGTTGATGGCAAAATTCGTCGTATTAACCTAGTACTGAGTAGCCAAGATAAAAGCAAATATGTTGTGTGTTTATATTTACGTAAAGGTAGTGATAGGATAACCAAAAAGAGTTATTACGAAGTTGTTGATGATGTCATTGATTGGTGTTGGTTTATCGCCAAAAAAATTAATAGTCAGGGCACAGGTACACGCGCGATCAAAGCAAAAATAACAGCTGCAGATATAGCAAAAGCAGAACATAAACCCCATGATAATATTCCTCTGCATACTCAAGCCGCCATTATTCGACCCGCGACACATGCGCATGACAAGCAGAAACCACAAGAGAACCTCACTTCGCTTTATAAAGAGCGTAAAATCGAATCGGTTAAAACAGAAAGTAATAACCTAGAAACTGACAAAGTAGAAAGTGATTTAGTGAATGCTATTGAGAAATTAGTTACACTACAAAAACAGGGCTTTTTAAATGATGATGAATTTGGACAGGCCAAAGCTAAGTTGTTAGGTACCGTAAGTAGAACCGAGTAAAAAGTAGTTATGATTGCCAAGTTCCGTGAGGCCTTCTCAAAAATTTATCGCAATAAAAGCAAACTATTATTACTGTTACTTGGTTTTGGTATTATTGCCTATTATGTTTGGCAACCCCTCAGTTTTTCAATCAGCAATGTTAATTTAACCCAGTGGACTATCAATTTAATTGATAAACTTAATTGGCAACAAAGCGCTAGCCCATTCTCTGTAAACACTTTATTACTTTTTATATTCTTAGCGCTGACCACAAGCATTGGTTTACCACGACAAATAGCAGCCTTGGTTGCAGGTATTAACTTAGGGGCTTTATTTGGCTTTGTGCTTGCAACCTTGGCAACAACCTTAGGTTGCTTTATAACCTTTAGTGTCTCACGTTATCTTTTGAGTGAGAAAGTTAGCCAAAAATACCCAGAAAAGCTAGCGACATTATCTAACTTTCTTAGCAAGCAAACCTTTGTAAAAGCCATTGTGATACGCATATTACCGCTAGGCAGTAACTTTTTAACCAATATTGTCGCTGGTGTTACCAAGGTCTCAGCACGCGCCTATGTCAGTGGCTCATTTGTCGGTTTCATTCCGCAAATGATTATTTTTTCATTAGCAGGTAGTGGTATTCGTTTAGATGCAAAGAATGAACTTATTGCTAGTTTAGTCTTGTTTTTCGTCGCACTATTACTCAGTGCTTATTTACTTAAACAACACAAAGATAAGCGCAATATTACTGCTTAAGCATGAGATTAAGGCCATTATATTAATAAACTTTGCTCTATTTTATGATGAATATCGGCAGCCTCGATTAAACTTTTTGCAGTTAAAGCCTCAACGCTATAAACCTCTGTGCTAACGCCATACTTTTCTCGAACTTTCCTCAGCAAGAGGTCAAAATCTCCATCGCCTGACAACAAAATAATCGTATCGACTTCGCCGGCAGCCTCCATGATATCAATCGTAATGCCGACATCCCAATCTCCTTTAGCAGAGCCATCTTTGCGCTGGATAAATGGTTTTAGCTTTACCTCAAAACCTATATGTTTAAGTGCTTTTTGAAATTTATGTTGTTGATCATCACTTCGTTGAATCGCATAGGCATTGGCGATAACAATATCACCTTGTGCTAGCAATTCTTGCCATAATAAGCGGTAATTAAATTGCTTGGAAAAAGCATCTCGAGTGGTGTAATAAATATTTTGTACATCAACAAAAATAGCGATTCTCTTCAATGCTAACTCCTGAATTTATTATGTTTTAATATTATCAATCGCTGTATATTAGTGTGTTATCTCTTTAATCACAAACCAAGACAATGTTAGCCAATAGTGTTAAAATCGTTTTTTTTATAGCAATTACTGACTAATCCGAGCGACACAATATGTTGGCCTTACGTTCTTTTTTTTACTTATTATTAAAACTCCCTATTAAGCTGCTGGTTCGCTATAAAATTATCACCGACAGCCAAGAAACAGAAATAATTGAACAAGCAAATAAACCTATCTTTTATATTGTGCGCCATCAATCTGCTTCTGACTTGTTAACTCTACAAAGTGCCTGTAAAAAACAAAACCTTCCGGATCCACTTGGGCAAGTTAACCTTAATGGTAAAAGTTTTAATCGCACTTTGTGCTTGACTAAACCAAGCGCTATTTTCTCTTGGCGAAAAGTTGGTGAGACCAAAGCGATGGAGCAAGGTTTAGCGCTATTAAATCAACACGCTATTAATGAGAGCCTTGATGCGCAACTGATTCCAGCTAATTTAATTTGGGGACGTACACCAACTAAAGAACGTAAAAATTTAAATATAGGCACGTTACTCGCGGATCAAGAATCTCCTAACTGGTTACGTAAGTTCTTTATTGTCTTATTTTTGGGTCGCGATAGCCTAGTCCGTTTTAGTGAAGCGTTCTCCTTTCGAAATATTTCGGATAACCATGGTAATGATGAAATTGCTGCACATAAATTTCTACGTGTCGCACGTTTTCATTTTCATCGTCAAACAATTGCCGCGAAAGGCCCTCGTTTAATGCACCGTAAGCAAATGTTTACCGCATTATTTGCCAACCCATCTGTACAACGTATCATTATTGATGAGGCCAATAGTAAGAAGGTTTCTGAAGCAGAAATTAAAAAACAGGCCCTAGCGATCATGAATGAAATTGCTGGTGACTATAGCGTTTCCTGGGTTCGCTTTGGTGAGATTATCTTACATTGGTTATGGGCACGCTTATACAGTGCTATCAATGTTAGTAATGCGAAAGTTTTACGACAATTAGCCCAAGATGGTCACGAAATCATTTATGTTCCTTGTCACCGCAGTCACATGGATTACCTATTACTGTCTTACGTTATTTTACAAGAAGGTATAGTTATGCCTCGTATCGCAGCAGGCATAAACTTAGACTTCTGGCCTGCTGGCCCAATATTTAGAAAAGGCGGTGCATTCTTTATTCGCCGAAGTTTTGGTGGTAATCGTTTATATTCTACAATTTTTCGTGAATATTTAGGGCTTTTGTTTGAACGAGGTTATAGCGTTAAATACTATACAGAAGGTGGCCGCAGCAGAACTGGCAAAGTACTAGCACCCAAAACAGGGATGTTAGCGATGACCATTCAAAGCTTACTCCGTGGTATCGATAGACCACTGACCTTAGTACCTGTCTATTTGGGTTATGAACATGTTATGGAAGTCGGTACTTACCACAAAGAATTAAGCGGCAGCAAAAAACAGAGTGAATCAATGTTTGGTGTGCTTAAAGCAATTAAAAATTTACGTAACTACGGTAATGGCTATGTTAATTTTGGCGAGCCAATGAATATTAACGAATTTTTAAATAACCAAGTACCAAACTGGAAAGAATCAATAGACCCTATCGACCCTCAAAAACCAACATGGTTAACACCAACAGTTAATATACTTGCTGAAAAAGTCATGCAAAACATCAATAAAAGTGCTGCTTTAAATGGTGTTGCTCTTATCGCATTAATTTTACATACCAGTAAAAATAAAGCGTTATCAAAAATAGAATTAGAAACTCAGTTAGATTTCTTTTTAACAATGCAAAGGCAAGCACCTTTTAGTGAATCTTTAACTATACCTGAAGAGTCGGGCAAAGCCTTACTAGCCCATGTTATTACTTTAAATAAAGTTACAGTTACTGAAGATAGTTTTGGCAGCCTAATATCACTTTCTGATACAGCTCAATTAGAAATGCGCTATTATCGCAACAATATCTTACATACCTATGTTGTTCCTGCTCTTATATGTCGCCTACTCGATAAACACAGTAAAATTAGTCAAGATGAGTTAGTCGACAAAGTGCAACATTTGGCCGCTTTATTAAAAGAAGACTTCTATCTCTATCAAGATGCAGAAACAATAAGCGCACAAACGCAACAAGTATTAACCGTGTTATTTAATCTAGGTATAGCAAAACAAAGTAAGGCAGGTTTCTTATCTCTATCAGAGGATGTTGCCTCGTTGAGCCAAGTACACGCTATGGCAGAATGTATAGATGAGAGTTTACAGCGGCTGGCAATTATCACTTATCTAACTAGTCGCTTAGCACCATTAAGTAAACGTGATTTAGAAGATAAGGTTGTTGCAATCGCTAAACGTCTATCGGTATTAAACAATATCAATGCCCCTGAGTTTACTGATAAGCGCGCCCAATCAGCATTAATTACCAGTATTCGCGAACAAGGCTACATTGAAGTTAACGCTGATGATTTACTTGTCGCCAGTGACAGCATGGCCAAAATTAAAGCCACAGTCATTAATTTAGTTGATATTGAAGTATTACAAAGTATCGCCCGTTAAGTTAATTAACAGTAATTTCTCACAACATGAATAAAAGCATCATAGGGTATTGAACTTATGATGCTTTTTTTAGTCCATAACAGTACTGATTTCAATGTTATGAAGACTTAATTGTACTGTGTTAAAAGGATCTGGCACTGCCATTTTACTCTCAGTATTGCTACACCTATTACTGCTTGCAGTGCTAATTTTTAGCAATATCAATACGCCTAAAGAATTTAACCCAGTTAAGCCCAAAATTAAGGCAATAAAAAGCTTCCTTTATACAAAGCGGCACAACAAGATTGTTAAACAACTGCCCTCGATTAATGAATCACAACATAAAGCTAAGGTGATGCCGACGGCGATAAAGACGTTGCCTGCTTCAATTCAGAAAAACACCAAACCGGTCAAAAAAACACCAAAAATAGTCGAGCAACCAGTCACTAAAGCGCTCAATCTATCAACTCAAAGCAAAGCAATAAAACAGCGTCAGCCAACAGTAAAAAACAGTTTTTCAAGTTTTGACGGTTTGTCTCGTCTTAGAGCTAACATCGAAAAGCAACAACGTGAACAAGCGTTTAATGAACTAACGCAAAAAAGGTCCATTAACATAATGGATGCTGCACCATTACCTGTACCTCAGACAATAGTGCCATTAACCCATGAACAGAAATACCAAAAAAATACCAGCACTTCTCATGTCGGTTCGATCACTAAAAATGACAATGGCACTTGTACAATTTATCGAGAGCAAATACTGGGCAGCCCTGTTGAAGCAACGACTTCAAGTTTTGCTTGTGGAGAGAGTAAGTTCGACAAGAATTTCAAAGCGCACATGCAAAAAGTCGCGGCAAAGTTAGCGATAAAAAAATAATGACATCATTTATCAACCACCAGCTTCTTCCGCTGATACTGACGCTCATAGTACTATATTAAGTTAAGCGTAAAAGCCCTAAACCAGCATTACCGATCATCAAGGGCTAATGGCTTACCACTATGAAATAATCAAGTGTTCCGGAAAGAATAATACTAATAACAGTACAGCTACCTGCATTAAAATAAACGGAATAACACCTTTATAAATAGTTGTTGTTTTAAGGTATTTCGGTGCTACACCTTTTAAATAGAACAAACTAAAACCAAAGGGTGGTGTTAAAAATGACGTTTGTAAATTCATAGAAATTAAAATAGCAAACCATACCAAGTTAATATCTAACGCAATGGCTACCGGTAAGAGAATTGGCACCACTAAGAAAGCTATTTCTATAAAATCAATGAAGAACCCTAAGATTAAGATAGCTATCATAGCCAAAGCGATAAAGGTCCATTTACCACCGGGTAATTCAAGGAAAAAGTCTTCAATCAAGTATTCACTGCCAGAATAGCTAAACACCATAGCAAAAGCTGTTGCGCCGATTAGCACCGCAAAAACCATTGACGTGACTTTAACTGTTTCTTTAGAGACTTCATGCATTTTAGTAAAGGAAAAAGTGCCATAGAAAATTGACAAAATAACCGCACCTACCGCACCAATTGAAGCAGACTCGGTCGGGGTAGCGATACCTGAAAAAATAGAACCAAGCACAGCGACAATCAGTATCAATGGTGGCACAATGTCTTTCACGGCCTGAAGTAATATTGCACTTTTATCTTCGTTAACCACAATCGGTGGCACAAATTCCGGTTTCAATTTACCCAATATTAAAATGTAAGTTGCATAGGCAAAAACCAATAACATGCCAGGTAATACTGCGGCACGAAATAGATCTCCCACAGGCACGCCCATTACATCCCCTAGGATAATCAGAATGATTGATGGCGGAATGATTTGTCCCAATGTTCCTGAAGCACAAATAACCCCTGTTGCAGTAGGTTGATGGTAATGATTCTTTAACATCACAGGTAAAGATATGACCCCCATAGCAACAACACTAGCACCAACAACTCCTGTTGACGCAGCCAATAATGCACCAACCACAATGGTTGATATTGCAACCCCACCAGCAATTCCACCAAAAAGTTTTGCTGCCGACTCCAATAACCGTTCAGCTAAACCAGTTTTTTGTAGCACTACCCCCATAAAAATAAACATGGGAACAGCCATTAATATGGTATTTTCCATAATGCTCATAATGCGATAAGGCATAAAAGCAAAAAGATCGGCGCCTAAAACGATGGTGCCAACAATTAAAGAAACCCCTGCAAAAGTAAAAGCAACAGAATAACCCAAAAACAAACACACTAGTGCGATGGCAAAAAGTACAATACCTGTCATTATTGCTCTCCTGCGCTGTTTTTAGTCGGTGTGCTAAGTACTTTTAACTGAGCTATGATGACATGGAAAATAGCAAGAATTAAAAAGATAGAAGAAAGTGGGATAACGCTTCTTACAATCCAGCGATGAGGCAGTCCACCTGGATCACCACTACCCTCACCCATTTCATATGCTTCAAGAGTATAATCCCAGCTATAGTAAAGAATTAAAATCGTAATAGGTAAAGCCAAGACAAGTGAGCCAAATACATTGATTATCGCTTGTTTCTTAGCTGACATCGCATCATAAAAAATATCAACACGTACATGACCATCTTCTTTTAAGGTATAAGCAATACCAAACATAAACATGGCAGCAAACAAATGCCACTCCAGCTCTTGCATACCGATACTGACATCATTAAAAAAATACCTCATGATGACATCATAAAAAACATTCATGATCATCAAAATCATCAGTAAACTACAAAAATTCCCTAGAATATCGATAATTTTTCCAGTTATTTTTAGTATTGAATCCATCTACACTCTCAATTACTTACATATAGGCATAATTACAATGCGATAAAATAGCATGACAGAAACTAAAAGCCAGCAGTAATAACCGCTGGCTTAATTTTTAATCTTTATAATTTCTGCATTTAAGCAAATTACTTTTGCTCAAAGTTATCTAAATATGCTTTATCAGACAAATTAGTCCAAGCTCTTGCCTTACGTTGATAGTCGCTAAGTGACTGCAAAATTTCTGCTGTCATAGGATCTTTTGCGGCCGATTCTTTTAATAAATCAGCGTTAGTTTGCTGAATAGCATCCATAACCGCTTTAGGGAAAGAACGCATTTTTACTTCAGGGTATTCTTTTTGTAATGAAGCTAAATTAATTGCACTTTCATGATAGGATTGAATATACATATCATAAGCAGCCAGTTTCATTGCTACCGTAAGAATTTTTTGCAGGTCCTTTGGTAGTGAGTTATAAGCCTTCTTATTTACCATAAACTGAAGTTCCGCGCCAGGCTCATGCCAGCCAGTATAATAATAAGGGGCAATTTTGTGGAAACCCATACGTAAATCTAACGAGGGGCCAACCCACTCTAGGGCATCAATAGTATTTCGTTCTAAAGCAGTATATAGCTCACCTGAAGAGATATTAGTCGGTTTAGCGCCTAATTTAGCCAAAACTTCGCCAGCAAAACCTGGAATTCGCATTTTCAAACCTTTTAAATCTTCAAGCGTATTGATTTCTTTCTTAAACCAACCTCCCATTTGATTACCAGTATTGCCGCCAGGAAAGGATAAAATTCCATATTGACCATACACTTTCTCCATTAATTCCATGCCACCACCATGATAAAACCAAGCATATTGCTCGGGTGTTGTCATACCAAAGGGTACGGTGGTGAAAAACATCGTATTAAAGTTTTTTCCTTTCCAGTAATAAGAGCCAGAATGGCCCATTTGGTATTGGCCGCTTTTGACAAAGTCAAAAATACCTAGCGCTGACTTATGTTTATTAGCTGAATCAATGCGAATAGTTAATCGACCATTAGACATTTCTCTCACCATTTTGGCCATATTCTTGGTAGCATCACCAAAAATAGGGAAATTAGATCCCCAAGTTTCAGCTAAGCGCCAGCGATATTTTTTATCATCACCCGCATGTGACAATGCCGACAGCCCCAAGGATGATAGCCCAAGGGAAACGACTAATGCCGCCTTTATCAAAATCGATTTTCTCATTTGCTATTTCCTTTAACTCATTATCAATATTTATTGTTATTAGTGTAGGTAACGCTTAAGCCTGTTCCGCTATAATTATACTAACTTGTTGTACTGTAAGTTGAATAACCAACGCAACTAGCAATAAGGTGTTACGCTATTATCCCAAACTAAGCTAAGCAATATCAACGATTAAACCTACTCTGAGGGAAAATTAGCTTAATTAACACTAGTTTTCTTTTAAGAACATTGGCATTATGCTAGATGCTGTAAAGTTATAAAAATAAAAAAAACCAAGAGATACAATAAGATGGATACTGAATTATTCACTTGGCATACGTATAGCAATACATTGGACGATTTGAAGCAAGGTTTACTACTTGCTCAAAAAAGTTATGCTAAAAGCTTACTGATGTTAACTTGCAATCAAAACAATTACTGTGAAGCAGCATTAAATTCACTTTTGAAAACCTGTAACTTACCCATTTTTGGTGGTATCTACCCCATGGTTATCCTACAAGATAGACTATTGGAGCAGGGAGCAGTGATTATTGGCTTTAAAGAAAAGTTTGATACCAGCTACTTTTCAAGATTACAGCTAATAAGCAATGATGATTGTCTAGAGACAATGATTACCGAAACACTCGAGCAAAAAAACTATTTCTCTGGACATGATAGTTTTTTAATGTTTTATGATGCTTTAACCAACAATGTTGAAGATTTTATCGATTGTCTTTTTGAATGTTTGGATCATAACGTTAATGTTGCAGGAGGCGGCGCAGGAAATTTAGATTTAATCCAGCGGCCATGTATTTTTAGTAACCAAGGGCTGCTCAGTAATACATTATTGTTGGTTACCTTACCTAAAAAACTTAATACCAGTGTTGCCCACGGTTGGGATATTTTTCAAGGGCCTTATTTGGTTTCAGACGCACAAAATCAAACAGTTAAAAGTCTCAATTATCAACCTGCTTTTAAGGTTTATAATCAAACAATATCCGCAAAAACCGATCATCAATTCACCGAAGATAACTTTCTTGATATTGCTAAAAATTATCCTTTAGGGATTAAAGATATTAATAATAACCTCATTATACGCGATCCTATTCTCACCGAAAATAATCACCTCAAATGTGTTGGAAATATCCCTATAAACTCTATGGTGTACCTCCTCAAAACCGATAATGAAACACTCATCTCATCTGCAAAACGGGCAGCAATTGAGGTTGCCAACTTTGACAAAAAAATTACTATAGTCTTTGATTGTATTAGTAGAATGTTATATTTGGGTGAGCATTTTAATGAAGAGCTTCTCGCAATAGCAGAGCACTGCTCTACGCCTGTTTTATTCGGTGTTTTATCCTTTGGCGAAATCGCGAATAGTCAGAGTGGTGCCATACGACTTTTTAATAAATCAACTATCATCGGCTCATGGTAGCCAGTAGGTAAACAATGAATAAGGCACTGTTTATTATTTCACTGCAACATGAGCTTGCGATGGCTATTGGTAATAAGCTTGATTTAAAAGCTATGTTAAAAGTTTTTTTAAAAGTCTGCTTTAATAGGCTTAATCTGACCAGTGCACATATACACATATATTGTGATCAAAGTGGCTCACCGTGCAAAATAATGCCGCTTGAAAGCATAAACTACCAACATTTATTAAGCATTCCCCAACGTAAACAAGGCAAGCCTTGGTCACAAGATAAGGTTTTAACTCACTTTAGTGAAAAGCTTTGCCATAAACAGGAAAATATTTCATTTCAATATGACAATGGCCATTTCCTGTTTGGTTTCATTATTCCTGATCATGGCTTACTCACCTTGGAGACTCATTACTTACTTGAACCTGAAGTGCAAAAAGCGCTTCAACCTATCTTACAAAAACTAGCCACCAGTTGTAATACCTCATTAGTGCATGACTCTCTCGTGAAAGAAGTTCATTCAAGGCAATTGATAGAAGAACGAGCAGCCTTTCAAGCACAACGAGATAGTTTAACTGGTTTATACAACCGCCAGCATATAAATTTCTTACTCAGTAATGCCATTGCAGAAGCCCACCAAGATAAATCTATAGGTAGTGTCCTTTTCATAGACTTAAACCGCTTCAAACCAATCAATGACGCAATGGGTCACTCAGTAGGAGATAAAGTTTTACTCACTTTAGCCAAACGTCTGCTTTCATTAAGTAATGATAAAATAGCGATAGGTCGATTCAGCAGTGATGATTTCATCATTCTAGTGAAAAACCTTAGCCTGGACTATCAAGATGATATTAAACTACTTATTAAAGAAATTAATCAATTACTTGAAGTGCCATTTGTTATTGATGCCAATTCCTACAAGCTTAATTGCAGTATTGGCTATACTTTATTTCCACAACAAAGCAGTACAGTAAATAACCTAATAAAATTTGCTGAAATAGCAATGTATGAAGCCAAACGAACGAAAGCGCATCAAGGTAAGCAATACCAAGTGTTTATGTCTGAAAAAATTAAACAACGTTTGACCTATGCTGATGATATGAAACAAGCGCTATTGCAAGACGATTTCACCTTATATTATCAAGCTCAATATAACCATCAGGGTGATATTATCGGTGCCGAAGCACTGCTGCGTTGGTACCACCCCTTATATGCCTCCTTGTCACCTGCCGATTACATTCCTATTGCTGAAGAAAGTGAACTGATTTTAGCAATAGGTCAGTGGATACTAGAACAAGCATGCTATGACATTAAAAGACTTGAACAACTGCAATTACCGACTAGTTTTAAAAAGATTGCGATTAACATTAGCGCAAAGCAGTTAATTCAAAGTGATTTTCAAAATAGAGTCTTGCAAGCGATTGAAAAAAACAACATCTCACCTGAGCGCTTAGTACTTGAATTGACTGAAAACCTCTTAGTTGAAAATATTGAAGACTCAATAAACTTAATAACTTCATTTAAAGAGAAATCCATCGATTGTGCTATCGATGATTTTGGTACAGGCTATTCATCTCTTACTTACCTTAAACGTATCCCAGCGAGTATCTTAAAAATTGATCGCTCGTTTGTTGCCAAAATTGAGCAAAGCAGAGAAAGTGCAGCCATTGCTAATATGATTATTAGTTTAGGAAATACGCTAAACATGAGCATAATGGCTGAAGGTGTTGAAACAGAGGCTGAATTTGATTGTTTAAAAGCACTTGGTTGTCATAACTACCAAGGTTACTATTTTAGTAAGCCACTGCCACTGGAAGAGTTTATCAAAATATTACGCTAAGTAACTTAGCTCTGCTAACTGAATCGTTATAAATATTCAAACAAGATGCCAACAAATATTATTAAGCCAACCCAATGATTATGTAAAAATGCTTTAAAGCACGCTTCTCTTTCTCTATTTGAAATAAGCACTTGTTGGTAGCTAAACAAGGCAGCAGCAATAACAAGTGTAAGTTGATAAGGCCAGCCAAAAGCTAAAATATCACCCACTGTCCATAGCAGCACCAATGTCAGTAATTGTAAAAAGCCAATGATACGCTTATCGTTATCTGCAAATAATATCGCCGTCGATTTAACACCTATTTTCAGATCATCATCTCTATCAACCATCGCATAAATAGTATCATAAGCGACAGTCCAACAGAGATTGGCAATAAAGAGCAACCAAGCAACCAAAGGTATTTCACCTTGCGCTTCAGAAAATGCCATAATCATGCCCCAGCTAAAAGCTGCACCAAGAACAACTTGCGGCAATTGAGTATATCGTTTCATAAAGGGGTAAAGGGTCGCAAGAAATAGTGCCACAACTGACAGGTAAATAGTTGGCCAACTTAAGGTTAATACTAAGCCGAGCGCCATACCAATAAGTACACCAAACAGATTAATTGCCTCATTACTGGTCATCATGCCATTAACGAGTGGCCTATTTTTTGTACGCGCCACCTTGTCATCTATTTTTCTGTCGGCATAGTCATTGATGACACAGCCGGCACTGCGCATAATAAAAACGCCTAAGCTAAACACGATTAAAATTTGTAGATTGGGCCAACCATCACTCGCAATCCATAATGCCCAATAGGTTGGCCACAATAACAGATAGGTACCAATCGGTTTATCCATGCGCGTAATTAATTTAATCGCTAACCATTTTTGTTTTATCTTGTTCAGCATCTAATGAAAAGTTCCTGAGTTAATAGGTTTGATACGCGAAAGCTTGAGGTAAAAATACCTCTGCTACCATCAAGGGCTTATTTTCAACAACAAAGACTGAACGACGACCCCATAGCTCATCAATGACAAGACTTTTATTGCTGTCTTCTGCCTTACCCAAAGCCAATGCTAATTGAGCAACCTTGGATGATTGCTCAAAGACAGACAGTTCAAGCTGTTCACGCTTTAATGATGGGTTATTAAAAAGCACCTGCCCTAAAGGTTGAGTACCTAGATTTGCTAAAGCTTTTTCTTCTCCAGTGAGGCTAGAAAGCGGTATTAAAGTGCGCGCAAACACCTGAGGTATGTCATCACAATATAAAAGTACTTCTCTGACCAAAACAGGCTCACCCGCTTTAATAAATTCATTCGCTTCAGTTTCATGGCATAGTTGCTTTGCTTGCCCTAATAATTCAACTCTAAATAATGTGCTATTTCGCTTTAATCGCGCAGTAAGTGAACCTTGATCTAATAGCCAATCCCTCAACTCTGACGCTATTGGCGCTAATAATTGTTGACTGGGAGCTTGCCAATGTCCTAGCAATGTTACTGGAAAATGTGATGCTGGTGATTTCATAGAATTCAAAGCTGGTTAAAATCGCCGATATAGTAGCAGACCTTGGCGCGGATCTCATTTTTCTCTAGCAAGTTAGCTATAAAAAATAAATAAGTTAAAAAATATTCAAGCAAATACCTAAATTCAGGTTATGATAAGAACACGATCACTTACCTCTAATTGACTGTTATTTTATGTTTAAATATTTATTGCTATTTTGTTATTTATTTACTTTAACCACCAGTTCATTAAGTGCTAATGCCAGTAAATACGCCTATTATGGCTTTCAACCCGATATAGTGACCAACTACGTGGCGGTAAAAAAGAAGATGGGCTACGTCCGTCTTACGGTT
The DNA here is from genome assembly GCA_040779365.1 of Colwelliaceae bacterium MEBiC 14330. Classification (GTDB taxonomy): domain Bacteria; phylum Pseudomonadota; class Gammaproteobacteria; order Enterobacterales; family Alteromonadaceae; genus Colwellia. Next base: position 88,110 of record JBFONR010000013.1, on the reverse strand, counting down.
GAATTGATGGTTGATGGTGAAAATCTGACAGTCGTTGAACATCATGCACCTTTACTTCGCGACGCTATTATTAATATTATTGGTCAACAAACGGAATCCAAAGTAAAATCAATCAAAGGACGAGCAGAAATTCAACAACTGTGTGAAAATCAAGTAAAAGAATTATTAATTGAAGAAACCGGTCAACCCTTAATAAAAAAGCTACTCTTCACGCAATGGCTGGATAACTAATGCTAATGACACAGCAGGACCTTTAAACCGTTTTACTTTATTTATGGGGTTTACCGAGAACTTTGACGGTAAATAAAGCCAACAGACATCCTGATAGTAAACCAAGCAAATGCGCAGTATTAGCTACATTTACTGGCAGTAAATCAGCAAAGCCCAAGACTAACCAAAACAGTAAAAAGCCAACTAAAGGCTTAGACAATGATAAGCCCTGTTCTGGCACTAAATAACCATACCACCATACAAAACCTACTAAGGCATAAACTACCCCAGATAACCCACCAAAATTAGCTCCTGAAACCAAATACTGACCTAGGTTAGAGACAATGGCAGATATCAATAGCAGATTTATTAACGAGCCTTTACCTAAGGTTTTTTCAATGCTACCACCTAATTGCCACCACCACATGGTGTTAAAAACAATATGCAGCCAAGAAAAATGAAAAAAAGCAGGACCAAGTATACGTATCGGATTGGCTATTAACGCATCAAGGGATAATTGCGGATAGAATTGAAGACGAGTAAATATTTGTTGTGCCCAACCTAACTGACTCGCTATAAAAATCAGCCAACAAAACAGAAAAACCGACAAGGTAACCCTACCTGCATGAGCGAGAAAGTTATCTTTAAAGTTACTCAGCAAAGTCAAGTCACCGGTATTTAAGCTAACCGTTTCACCTCTATCCCATGCAGCCTGCTGATATTTACTTGCATGAGGCTGTAAAATAAACGCATCAAATTCATCTTTAGCTTGCAAGCGTTTATGTTCAGAGCAAAGAATAATATAGCCCTGTTCAGGGCTCTCTTTCAGCGCTGATTGAATACCTAAAGAGACTAAATAATTGCTAAATAATAAAGCAATATTATGATCTTTAATTTCAACCAAGGCGACTAACGTGTCTCTTTCCTCTAACGGTCCACTGGCCATTATTTATTAGCACTCAACACTTTCAGGAAATTCTGTTTGCCACTGTGCAAAGCCACCATCAAGAGAATAAACATCAGTAAAATCTTGGCTAATAAGAAATTGCGCCGCTTGTTGACTAGAAATTCCGTGATAACAGCAAACAACCACTGGCGCATCTGGATCTGCATCTCTTAAGAAATCAGCCAATGATTCATTGGTTAAGTGAAGTGAATCGGTTATACGGCCACTTGCAAATGAATTAGCATCGCGAATATCTACCACAACATGTGATTTATCTGCCAATACTTGATGCAAGGTGCTAACTGACATATGTTTAAAACTACTTTCTGACACAGCTAAATCCTCATTTATTAACAGCCATTAGTATATACTCAATTAACGCCAATCTAAAATCACTTTCCCTGATTGGCCCGAGCGCATAACATCAAAACCTTGCTGAAAATCATCAATATGATAATGATGAGTAATAATGGGTGATAAATCTAAACCTGACTGTATTAAGCTCGCCATTTTATACCAAGTTTCAAACATTTCACGGCCATAAATACCTTTAATGGTTAAGCCTTTAAAAATCACTTGGCTCCAATCAATGGCCATATCACTGCCAGGAATGCCTAACATGGCAATTTTCCCGCCATTATTCATATTTTCTAACATGTTGGTAAACGCCATAGGTACACCAGACATCTCTAGACCGACATCAAAACCTTCAGTCATCCCTAAAGCTTTCATAACGTCAGTTAAACTTTCTTTACTGACATCAACGGCACGGGTCGCCCCCATCTGTTTTGCTAAATCTAAACGGTATGCGTTAATATCTGTAATAACAACATGGCGAGCACCGACATGCTTTGCCACAGCCGCTGCCATTATGCCAATAGGGCCAGCGCCAGTAATTAATACGTCTTCGCCAACTAAATCAAACGATAACGCCGTATGTACTGCATTACCAAAGGGATCAAAAATTGCGGCTAAATCATCTGAAATTTCATCAGGTAATTTAAACGCATTATAAGCGGGTATCACTAAATATTCTGCAAAGGCGCCGGCACGATCAACGCCGACACCAACAGTATTTCGGCACAAATGTGTACGGCCACCACGACAATTACGACAATGACCACAAGTAATATGGCCTTCACCAGATACTCGGTCACCTAAACTAAAGCCTTTTACCTCTTGGCCTATGCCAACCACTTCACCGGCATATTCATGACCGACAACCATAGGGGTTGGAATGGTTTTTTGTGCCCATTCATCCCAATTATAGATATGAATATCCGTACCACAAATAGCCGTTTTGTTAATTTTAATTAATAAATCATTATGACCCAACTTAGGTTTTTCAGTCCGTGTTAACCAAATACCGGGTTCCGCTTTTAGTTTTGATAAAGACTTCATTAAAGCTCTCTCTATTTCAATGTAGAACAATTTGTATCACTGTTATTTACAGCAATTAAATAACAGCCATTTCTTTACCAATGCGGATAAAAGCTTCAATCGCATGGTCTAGTTGTTCCTTGCTATGAGCAGCAGATATTTGCGTGCGAATACGGGCTTGTCCTTTAGGTACTACTGGGAACGAGAAACCAATAACATAAATCCCCTCTGCTAATAAACGATCAGCCATTTCACTGGCAATTTTAGCGTCACCTAACATCACAGGAACGATGGCATGATCAGCACCAGCGCAAGTAAAACCTGCCGCTTCCATGTTTGTTCTAAAATAGGCGGCATTATCTTTAAGCGTTTTACGCAGGCCATCACCCTGGGCTAATAATTCAAGTACTTTTAAAGATGCATTCACAATTGCCGGCGCTAGTGAATTTGAAAATAAATAAGGACGCGAGCGTTGACGTAGCCAGTCAACCACTTCTTTTTTAGCTGAAGTATAGCCACCAGAAGCACCACCCATTGCTTTACCTAACGTACCGGTAATAATATCAACACGATCCATCACCTGACAGTACTCATGACTACCGCGCCCCTGCTCACCAACAAAGCCAACAGCATGGGAGTCATCAACCATTACCATGGCATTATATTTATCAGCTAAATCACAAACACCTGTTAAGTTTGCGATAACACCGTCCATTGAGAATACTCCATCGGTAGCAATAAGCTTAAAGCGAGCACCCGCTGCATCAGCTTCAATCAAGCTTTGTTCTAATGCAGCCATATCATTATTTGCATAACGAAAACGCTTTGCTTTACATAAACGTACCCCATCAATAATAGAAGCATGGTTTAAAGCATCACTAATGATGGCATCCTCTGGTCCTAACAAGGTTTCAAATAAACCAGCATTAGCATCAAAACATGAAGAGTACAAAATGGTATCTTCCATGCCTAAAAACTCACTGATACCTCGTTCAAGTCTTTTATGGATATCTTGCGTTCCACAAATAAAGCGCACAGATGCCATCCCAAAACCATGTTCATCTAAACCCTGTTTAGCCGCTTCAATTAGTGATGGGTGGTTAGCTAAGCCTAAGTAATTATTTGCACAAAAATTGACTACCTGCTCACCACTGGTCACGGAAATTTTTGCTTGTTGAGCTGTCGTAATAATACGTTCAGCTTTATATAGTCCATCATTTTTTACCTGAGTTACTTGCTCGGATAAATGTGAATAAAAGCCTTTAGTCGCTGCAGAATCAGTCATGTAAATTCCTTAATTAATTAGTGTCTGAACATCAATTGCACTTGTCTATTGCTCAACTAAGCAGTCAATATATTTATGCGTATTTTGTCTAGGCATATTATCAACGCTGCTCACCCTGCAATAAAAGTGACATTACTTGGTAATTTGACCTTTATTATGGTCAAATTGACATGTTAGACTGTTAAAATGTAAGTTTTAGCCTATATTATGATTATAGTCGGTAAAATGGAGTCTAGTGTGCTAACTGAAAAAGATGAAGAATTGCTATCAATATTAAGGCTAAATGCCCGGGCAAGTGTGTCTGATATTGCCAGAGCGACAGGAGTATCAAGAACAGCGATTCAAAATAGACTCAACAAACTTGAAAATAATAATGTCATCAAAGGCTATAGTGTTGTGCTTGAAAGCGCCTACACTAGTGGCTTAATCTCCGCAAATGTTTCATTAAAAGTAAAACCCAATTTACGAAAAACTATTTGTATTGCGCTAAGGAAAGTCAATCAAATTAGTCATATACACTCTATTAGTGGCGAATATGATTTATTAGTGAGTATACAGGCAAATACCCTAGAAAAACTGAGTGAGGTACTTAACATGGTCTGCTCGACTGAAGGGGTTGAAAGGACCAATTCCGCCATTATTTTAGATACCATTTTTGAGCGATAATAGTGATTAATCTCAGGTCATCATTATCTCTTACTTTAAAAACAAGCTGATAAGCAGACATAGTGCTGTTATTTAATGCTGATAATAGCCGCGAAGCCATTGTTTGCACACTTATAAAGTCATACGGTATCAATAAGCAAAGCCAAGATAACATGTGCGCTTAAACAAAACCGAACAAGCAAATTAAAGATGACAAACTTTTTATTCTGATAATAATTAACGCTTATATTTATCCATTTGATACAATGACTATAATCTACAGATAACCCATAATAGAGCAATAATCCAAACGATGATCTCCCTGTTTGCCTACCGTCTGGTGTTAATTTTATTACTCCCTATATTATTATTGGTATTTATGCTGCGCTCTAGAAATAATGCTGATTACCGCAGAAGACTGACCGAACGATTTGGCTTTTTTCCAAAACCTATTCAAGCTGGTGGTATTGTTGTTCATGCCGCCAGTGTCGGTGAAGTGATTGCTTTAAAGACCTTTATTAACAAATTGCTAAGCGCCTACCCTGATTTACCTATTACAGTGACCACCTTTACCCCAACCGGTTCAGCGCAAGTTAAAAAACTGTTTGCAAACCGTGTTCAACATGGCTATTTACCCCTTGATCTATTTCCTTGTACTGCGCTGTTTTTGCAACAACTAAAACCTCGTATGATAATTTTTATGGAAACAGAGCTTTGGCCGAATTTAATTGCTCAATGTAAGCGTAGACAAATAAAGCTTTTGCTGATCAATGGCCGGTTATCAAACAAGTCATTACGTAGCTATAGCAAACTAACCAAACTTATTACTCCATGTTTACAGCGCTTCAATAAAATTTTAACGCAAAGCGTAGAAAACCGTGATAATTTTATACAGTTAGGTGCGGTTTCTGAAACCTGCCTAAATAGCGGCAACCTAAAGTTTGATATCAGCATTAATGCTGAAATTACCCAAAAGAAAGCTGAATTAGCCAAATTACTCTGTACCAATAATGATAAAGCAAAACGAAGCATTTGGTTAGTTGCTAGTAGCCACGAAGGTGATGAAGCCATCGTACTAGAGGCTTTTACTCGTCTAATAAAGCAATACCCGACACTGCTATTGGTATTGGTGCCTCGACACCCTGAGCGCTTTGATCAAGTTGAACAACTTTGCCTTAAGCAAAACTTTAGCCTGGCTAAACGCAGTGAAAATACTGTGTTAAACAATCAACAAATCTGGTTACTCGATAGTCTTGGTGAATTAATGCCGGCCTTTGCCTTAAGTGATATTGTTACCATGGGTGGCAGTTTCAGTATCGTTGGTGGCCACAATCCATTAGAGCCCGCCTTATTTAGCAAACCGATTATTGTTGGTCATAACATGACTAACTTCAATGAAATCATGCAGCAGCTCAGACAAGAACATGCCATAGTTGAACTACCCAAAGATTCACCTGAACAACATTTAGCTGAGCAGGTTAGTCATTTATTACAACAGCCCAGGCAACAAAAAGTACTTGGCGAGCAAGCACTCAAGGTTGTCATGCAAAACCAAGGGGCAAGTGATACAACCTTAGCTGTGGTAAAGCAGTTATTAGGAGAAAGTGCTTGAGCCAAACTATAGTCGATGAACAACTGTCGCGTATTGAACAAGATAAAAGTTATTATCTTTTTAATCATAACCTTATTACTCATTTCAGTGCCGAGATGTTAACACCAACTTATTGGCAAGATAACAATGAAGTAACGGGCTCGGCACAAGGGCGAGGCACAACCTGGTTTGTTGCTTATCAAGATGAAAACAATAACCAACATGACTGGGTATTACGTCACTATTATCGTGGTGGGCTTATTGGCAGAGTCATTAAAGATAGTTACTTTTTTACTGGTATATCAAATACCAGAGCCGCACGTGAGTTTGCATTATTACTTCATATGCAGCAACTTGGCTTACCAGCACCACAGCCAATCGCTTACCGGGTAATTCGTCATCATCTGACTTATCAGGCCGATCTATTATCAAGCCGCATTATGCAAGCTAATGACTTAGTTGCAATTTTATCGCAAGCCCCACTAGACAAGTCACTTTGGTTAGCGATCGGAGCTACCATCAAAGGTTTTCATGATCACAATATCTACCATCATGATTTAAATGCGCACAATATTCTCATTAATAATCAGAATCGGGTATTTTTAATTGACTTTGATCGCGGTGAAATCCGCAATACTGAAGCAAATCAAAGTAAAAATGCTGCCTGGAAACAGGCCAATATGCAGCGTTTACAACGTTCTTTTTTAAAAGAAAAAAACAAGCTAGCACAATTTTACTTCACCGATGAAAACTGGCAAACATTAATAAAGGGATACCACACTGGGGTTTAAGCTAAACCCTTGGTAATAATATTTCAGCCTAACAACCGCCTATTTGATTAGATTAACAAAGCCGTGGTTATCATAAGCAACACTTTGTATAATGATTAATCTTTGATTGATTTAGTAAGAGGCCGACATTGCGAGTTTCAAGCTTATTGACAACAAGTTTGAGTATTTGTTTACTCATGACTTGCTTTAGTGTTTTTGCTGCTAAAAACAAAACACGAGATATTAGTCACTTAATAACTAAGCAAGAATTTTTACAATACAGCGATGTTGCCGACTTTATCGATAAATCACCGCAAGTGACCATCAATGTTGCGCCAAGTGAGCAAGAAATAGCCCAATATGGCCCACATATGAAGTCGTTAACCGGCTCGGATTGCGATCGCGATGGTAAGATGGATGACAATGCTAGTTGTAATGCGGTTTTTTATAAGCTTTGGCTCAAGTATGCAAAATAACTTATAGAGTGAGTGAGGAAAAAGCCCAATAAGCATGTATTGGGCTCAAGTACGATATCGATGCTTATTCAAGGCTTGTTTTGCTCTCAAGTTCAGAGGGTATTTCTTCTAGTTGACTATCTCGAATATTTTTTTGCATGACAACAACAGCAAACAAACTCAAGGTGTATGCCATGCCATAAAAGCCTTTCTCACTCAATAACATCTCAGCATTATATAAGCCAACAGTTAATAGTATTATCGCGATCAGTGATGATAGCCAGCATAAACGCGTATAGATATTGGATGTTTGCAAACCTTCTTGTTCATCTCTTACCGATTTTTGTAAAGAGATCGTTGAGAATAAGCCATATAACAAAACAATTAAGTAGTAGCCTTTTTCATTTAATGCCATTTCTGCATTAAATAAGCCGATACCATATGCAGCAATGCCGATAACTAGCGCGGATATTGATGCGAGTGTAAATGATTTAGTTGGCCTGCTGATATTTACATTGCCTATTGCAGTTGCTGCTGTATTGGTTGTCATAATAATACTTCCCTTTCATTAGTTAATTTATGTTGACCAGAGCACTATGAAAGAAAGATCATAATAAATAAACCTAAACAATAAAGGTTCAGTTAACATGAGCTAAAGGTATCATTATAATAGACTTTTATACGTTGAAACGAGTTAGAGTAATACAACAATGCTATCTTCTATCGCGTTAACTGTAAAAACGTCGTCATACTGTCGAGCATGTGCTGATAATAAGGGTTATAAGTTAAACGTTGCAATAATTGGTGTTCACTTAAGTTCGCTTCGGTCAGCTCTCCTTTGACTACCTGATCACTTTGTTTGCATGCTATGTAACGTGAAAACTCTTTTATATAATGACCGCAATTTCTATATTGTCCGTTAACACCATAATGAGGATTACTTGGTGCATTGGTTGTCGCCGTGTGAGCAATATCATAAACGTCATGACATAAGTCATTTGCTAAGCATTTTGGTCGCTCAAGCTTAATTTTAATTGAGTCTGGCACTTTAGCGCTATTACCATAATAAACCAACATACTGTTTTGCTTGTTTTGCATTTGCTCAGCCTTTTTCTCAGCTTGTTGCCATTGTTCTATCAACACCAAAGTTTGTTCCGTTGCTATGGTTTGATCATGTTCGCTGGCAACCACAAAAATAGGTATATTGTGCATCACCCTATTTTTCATTGCCTTATCGCCTACGATTCGACTCATTAAGGCATGAACTTGCGCTGCGGCGTTATAAGGGAAAGATTCATATTTAGCAAAATCAATATCAGCATCGAGATCAATCCAATCGACAAAAGGAATATAATCAACATATTTTGCTAACCAGGCTAAATCGCTTTTCGCTTTTGATGCCGGTGACCACATAAATAAGCCTTTAATTTTTTCATCTACCTGAGATTGTTGCATCAGATAATCAAAAATAAGCGCCCCTCCCGTTGAGAAGCCACCTAAGTAAACTTGCTCAAAATCTTGTAGAGTACGCTCTATTGCGAACTGGCTAGCCTGCTGCCATTGTTGATAAGTCACATCAAGCAAGCCTGATGGTGCCGTGCCATGACCCGGCAATAGTAAAGTACGCACAGTAAAACCTTGTTGATAAAAGAATTGCGCCAAATCGTGAAAAGAATATGGCGAGTCTGTTAAACCATGAATCAAGACAATCGCTTTCTTACTATCTTGGTGCACCAATTCAAAAGGGGCAATTAACTGGCTAATGTTGGGGGTATTATTTGACCATAAGTTCTGCTTGGCTAATTGTTGATAGGTTTTCGTCATCATAGGACATGGCATATCCGCTCTCGGATTTTTGCGTTTTATCTCACCCATGGCAAATTTCAGGTATTCACTATAGTCCTTATCAATTTGAAAATTGAAATCTGTTGTCGTTTTTAAACCTTGCTCATTAACATAGCGATATCTCCCCTCATCAATAAGTGCTGCGATTTCAGCAGCGTTTTCACCGATGTTAAAACAATTTATCGAAGATTGTGCTACTGATAAAAAGCTCATTGTCATAAGAGTGATAAGAACGCATAGTTGCTTAAGGTTTTTCATTTCAATCCTTTCATGATTAATTATCGCCTAATTTTTGAGAATCGGGCTAATTCCCACGGGCGCATTGCCACTAACATACCAACGTGCTGCCTACTATCTAAAGGTAAAGCGGCATCTTCTTGGTTTAAAATAGCCGCCTCTTTTGCCACTTGATTTAATTTACGTTGAATTATATCAACAGAAGATTTTGAATAAGTACCACGTAAATAGAACCTAAAGCTGTGCTCTCCTTTAAACCTAGCATTCATAAATTCGCCGAAAACTTCATTAGCAATATTCTGCTCTAAAGGACCATCAGGAATCCACCTAAAATCTTGAGCTATTAACAGTTTATACTCATTATTAGGTAATAACTGTATCATCTTCAACTTATCTAATTTAGCCATTAAGCGAATACATTCATGTTCACTAATTTGATAACGCTGAATTATTTCGGCAAAACTCCATGAATCTCTAACACAGGCGGCAACTAAAAATAGTTTGGTATCTGTAACTAACTCTTTTTCTTGCTCTACTGACAGCTGTGATATTTGTTTTTGTTGTTTTTGTTGTTTTTGAGCAATTAAAAATAAATCTGACAGACTGATATGAATTAAATGGCAAATTTGTTCAAGGCGCTCTAACGAAAATGACTGTGTTGAAAAAATTCGCTTAATATTAGCTTCACTCATATCAAGTTGTTCAGCAACATCTTTGTAAGTAATATTTTTTTGGCGTAATAACTTCTTTAAGGTTGTGCTAATTTCTTTTATCTGGCTCATAGTATAGTTATTTAATACTTAAGGTTGCTGAACAGTATACACAAGACAAGATAGTTTACACTATTTATGCTCACCTCTATATTTCTATCCCGTTAGCAACAAGTTAACAGCTAAATAAAAATATAAAGGATGATTAAAATGTCTCACACTACAACAAACAACCAAATGACTTACAAAACAGGTAAAACGATTAAAGCCAGTTTAGTGTTAATCACGAGTTTACTTGTTAGCCCTGCTTTTGCTGCTGATTCAACTGATCATGCTAGCAAAGCAGGCAAACACTCTGCCTTGGCTGTTTCTCATGGCGCAGCATCGACAGCTAAAGTTGCCAGCGCAGCAGTCGCCATACCTTTACTTGCAACAGGAAGTATAATGCAAGGTGCGGGCACATTAAGTACTTCTGCAGGTGATGCCCTAATCACAGATGCGACAAAAAAAACTCAACTCAAGGTTACTGATATAACTATTACCGCTGATGCCTCTCCGCAAGACGTAATGAATACCAAGCTTACAAACACTGTCAAAACCACGCAAGTGACGACAACGCATAACAGTAAAACAACGACCACGATGACTAAAGTTAAGGAGCAAAAATAATGAATAAAGCCTTAGCCTTAATTATTAGTGCACTTGCTGTATTGCCGTTAACTATCAATTTGGCTTTTGCTGGCAGTACTGAAGCAACTCAAGCTATATTAGCACCAGAAAAAATTATGCGTTTTGCTAAAGACGTTGAAAAATATGCGGCAAAAAAAGGCGCTAGAGCTTTTATTATTGGCAGAGTTGGCCGGCCAGCAAAAGATTTACCCAAAGGCATAGCGTTTACCCATACGGCAATAGCGTTATATTCTAGTATTAAACTCGCCGATGGTAAAACCGCTAATGGTTATGCCATCCATAACCTTTATCAAAATGCTGAACAACTCGATCAAAGTGCGCTGATTGTAGATTATCCGGTCGATTTTTTTTGGGGAGTCAATCAACTAAAAGCAGGTATTATTATTCCAACCGCTGAATTACAGCAAAGAATAATGACCACCATAGCCAGCGGTAATAATAAAACCTTACATAACAGTAATTATTCTGTCATCGCTAACCCATTTACCAGTCAGTTTCAAAACTGTACCGAACATACTTTAGATATAGTGAACTCATCAATTTACCAGACCACTGATAGTGGGAAATTAAAACGTAATGCACAGGCACACTTTAAAGCACAACGTGTTCATACCAGCCCATTTAAAATTATGCTAGGTAGCATGGTAATGGATGATGTGACAACAAAAGATCATAACGGTAAGGTTTATACCGCTACATTTACTACTATAGCCAGTTACTTAACGGCTAATCACTTAATTGATGAAGCCGTGGTATTTACTGAAGATGGTCAGGTTAACCCGTTATTATAATCAATACAGATGCCAGCACTATCTAACAAAAAAGGCCGTTGAATTACAAAATTCAACGGCCTTTTTAGCAATAAGCAACGTTTAAATTTAGATACCGTAATCTACACGGTATTTTTTAATGTTCGCCAAATTCTCTGCTAATCCTGAATTTTCACTACCCGGCGCTGCTAATTTTTCTTCAAGATAAGTAACAACATCAGCTAGGGTAACAATTGCCGCAACTTTCGTAGCAAAATCACGTTCAACTTCTTGAATTGCTGATAGTTCGCCTTGGCCTTTTTCTTGACGATCAAGTGCAATTAGCACACCTGAAAGCTCAGCACCTTGCGCTTTAATGATTTCCATTGACTCACGAATGGCAGTACCTGCGGTAATAACATCATCAACTAACATTATTTTTCCTGCAAGGTCAGCGCCGACTAATGACCCGCCTTCACCATGTGTTTTGGCTTCTTTGCGGTTAAAACAATAAGGGGCATCAATATTATGGTGATCGTACAAGGCAACAGAAGTCGTCGTTGCAATTGGAATACCTTTATAAGCTGGACCAAAAACCAAATCAAAGTCTATTTTTGAGTCAACCAAGGTTGCCGCATAAAAGCGACCTAAACGGGCTAAGTCACCACCCGTTTTGAACATACCGGCATTAAAAAAGTAGGGGCTAACTCGCCCTGATTTTAAAGTAAACTCACCAAAGCGTAATACCTGCTTTTCGATAGCAAATTCTATAAACTCGCGTTGATAATCTTTCATAGTTTTGTCCTATCTACCTAGCTTAATGCTGCTTTTTGTAAGTCGAATAATTCATTGATGCCACTTTTAGCAAGTTCAAGCATTGCTTGCATTTCTTCAAAGCTAAATGGCTCTTCTTCTGCAGTACCTTGCACTTCAATAAGCTTGCCAGTATCTGTCATCACCACATTCATATCCGTATCAGCGGCAGAGTCTTCTGGGTAATCTAAATCGGCTACCGGTTCTCCGTTATAAATACCAACAGATACCGCAGCAATCATATGTTTAAGCGGATTGGTTTTAATGATTTCTTTAGCGCGCATATAATTCAATGCATCGACTAGCGCAACACAAGCACCGGTAATTGACGCAGTACGCGTTCCACCATCGGCTTGAATAACATCACAATCAATAGAAATAGTATTTTCACCTAGCGCTTTTAAATCAACAGCGGCGCGCAATGCACGGGCAATTAAGCGTGAAATTTCTAACGTACGGCCACTTTGCTTACCAGATGCAGCTTCACGGCGCATACGCGAGTGAGTCGAGCGTGGTAACATTCCATACTCTGCAGTAACCCAACCTTTACCTTGGCCTTTTAAAAAGCGTGGTACGCCAACTTCAACAGAAGCATTGCAAATCACTTTGGTATCGCCAAACTCAATCAATACCGAGCCCTCTGCATGGGTAGTGAATTGACGAGTAATGGTTACTGGGCGAATTTGCCCTAATGTTCTGCCGCTTGGACGCATGCTCTGTTCCTTTATAAAAGACTGATATATTAATTGCCGTTATTATAATGCTTATATCAGTGACCAATCAAGATTTAGCATGATAACGAGCATATTTAACGTTTTTGAAATAAAGTAACGTAAAGCAAGGTCATAGTACTTGTCCGAATAATGAATTCAAATAGAGAGCCAGATGAGAGTCATCCATATCATAGTGATCAGTTTAAGCGTGTTAATCCATAATGCTGCCATTGCCAAAGGCGCTGCAAACTACAACGCAGAAAACTTACCCACATACAGCAAAATCTATGACGAGCAAAGAGATCCCTTTGCAGATGCCAATGCTGCACTTGCGCTTGCCAAAACAAGTAATCGGCAAGTGTTAATTGAAATTGGTGGTAATTGGTGTAGCTGGTGCAAAAAAATGGCTAGCTTTTTAGCTCAAAACCCCGAAGTTTCTCAAGCATTACATCAGCAATACGTTTTATTAAAAGTTAATGTTAGCGACAGTAATGAAAATAGCGAATTTATGAAAGCGTTACCCCCTGTGCTCGGATACCCGCATATGTATGTTTCAACAGCTGAGGGCAAAATGATCTTATCTAAAGATACCGCAGAATTATTAGACAATGATGATTACTCAACCGTCAAATGGTTGAACTTTTTAAATGAATGGTCAGTCAATAACTTTGCCTTGCAAGCTCAACAAAGTTCAGCAAAATCGGGAGAATAAGCCGTGTCTATTATTCGCTCTTTTTTTGATAAAAATTATCAAACGCCTGCGTTTTTACAAAAAAAGCAGCAAAACCGCCGCTCTTTTTTGAAATCTGCCGCCGGCGCAAGCGCTATGGCAGCTTTGCCGGTGATGTCATTAACTAACAAACAACAAGTTCAACTGAATGAACGCATAAAAACAGATCCTTGGCTGACGCTCAACGCCACCCTTAATCACTTATTACCGAGCTCCGCCACTGGGCCTAGCGCCACTGACATACAAGCAACGGCATACTTATTTCAAGTAATAACAGTACAACCAACCGAGCAAGATGAGAAAGACTTTATCCTTAAAGGTGTCGGTTGGTTAAATGATTATGCCAATAGTCAAAAATCAAAACCCTTTGCCTTACTAAACTTTGCCGATAAAGAACAGTTACTACAAAGTATTAGCCGCTCACGAGCCGGAGAAAACTGGTTAAACACCTTACTCGGATATATTTTTCAAGCAATGCTAGCACCACCAAGTTATGGTGGTAACCCGAATAATATTGGCTACCAATGGCTGGAACATCAAGCAGGTTTCCCAATTCCCAAAGAAGGACAACGATATTATGAATTACCTAAAAGAGCGCGTATCGATTTAGTCAGTCCTATTCAATATCAGCAAAAAGGCAAAATGGCTCGCCGAAAAAAACCTAATTCAGGAATACACAAAGCATGACTTATGACATTTGTATTGTCGGTAGCGGCGCAGGTGCCTCGCCTATCGCGCATCAACTATCAAAAGCGGGAGCCAAGGTTTTAGTGCTTGAAAAAGGTCCCTGGCTAACTGAAAAAGAATTCTTTAAAGACGAGCTCACCATCAGTATTCATGATGCATACAATCCTAAACTGAGTGATGAGCAACACGTTATTGAAGAAGAGTACCTTGATGAAAATGATCAGTCTTTTTGGCAAGGTGAAAAAACCAGTGATTCTGGTTGGAGTTGGTGGAACGGCAACGTTGTCGGTGGTTCATCAAACTTTATGAGTGGCTATTTTCACCGATTAAAGCCGGTAGATTTTCGCCTAAAATCAGAGTTTGGCCCAATAAAAGGGGCAAACGTCGCCGATTGGCCGATATCTTACGATGAACTAGAGCCTTATTATGCCAAGGTAGAACGCGAAGTTGGCGTGTCAGGTCGTGTGGTAAACCACCCGCATCAGGAGCCCCGCTCTAGCGATTTTCCCTATCCGCCCACCGCAGAGCTGCCGATATCATCATGGATCGATAAAGCAGCCGCCAAAATCGGTTATCACGCGATTCCTGTGCCCAGAGCGATTTTGTCTCAAGCTGATATGGGTAGGCGAAGCTGCGAATATTCAGGCTATTGCAGTAGTTATGGTTGTGCTTCAGGTGCAAAAGGTAGCGCTAGAGCCGCACTCTTAAACCATGCTGTCGCAACAGGAAATTGCACGATAAAAGCTAACGCTAAAGTCTATAAAATTGCTACTGATAACAAGGGCGCAATTACTGGCGTTCATTATTACGACCAAATAGGCCGAAAAAAGTCAGTTAGCGCAAAAATATATGTTGTTGCTTGCCAAGCTATTGAAACCTCGCGCTTGTTATTGGCGTCAACAGGTGAAAAATTCCCTCATGGGTTAGCCAACAATAATGGCCAAGTCGGTAAAAATTTATTGTTTAGTGGTGGCGGCACAGGTCAAGGGGATTTTTTCTATAAGGATTTATCTGAAAAGCAAGTTAGCGAATTAAAGCAAGTAGGTCCTTTCATCAATCGCGCTTTACAAGATTGGTATCAAATTAATGATAAAAAATTTATCGGCGCCAATAAGCAAGGTCAAGCCAAAGGTGGCACCATTGATTTTCTTTTTCATCAAAACCCTATCGCTCGTGCACGCGGCACACAATGGGGCGAAGATGAAAATGGCAATGAACAATTACTGTGGGGCGAAGCACTTAAACAAAGCTTAAAGACCGAATTTACCACATACAAAACGCTACGTTTTGAAGTATTTAATGACTGGCTACCAACCGATGATTGTTTTGTCAGTTTAGATAATAACGTGACTGACCAATGGGGTGACCCAGTCGCTAAAGTCCGTATTGGTTATCATAACCATGATCTTGAGGTCGGTGAATACCTCGCCGAAAAAGCTAAAAAGCTATTAGCTGCCTTAGGGGCTAAAAATATCTCATCCTCGGTCAGTGGCTCGCCCGCAACCAACCTCATGGCGGGCGGTTGTCGCTTTGGTAATGATGCAAAAACCTCGGTGCTCAATAAAAACTGTCAAGCGCACGAAGTAGAAAACTTATATGTTACCGACGGCTCATTTATGCCCACTGGCGGCAGCGTACCTTACACCTTTACTATTTATGCCAACGCCTTTCGCGTCGCGGACAAAATAAAGGCACATTTAGCCCAGCTAAACACTGGCTAAGCCGATTACAGTTTGCTTACCAGAGCATTGCCGTGTTATACCCAAGCTACTTCAAAATGCTCGTGCTGCTGATGCTGCTTGTGGTGCTGCTTGGGTATATAACGACAGCATAGGTCTTGCTCAAGTGGTGCTATGATTAAATCACCTCAACAAACGCTGTCGTTAATGAAATCTACCATATCGGTATAAAAACGTCATAGTCATATGTCGAAATCAGCAGTGCCTCGAGCTTAAACGGCTGCTATGCCAGCCATTTATCAGCATGCGTAAATGATAAATACAGCTCAACCTTTAATAGCTGCCAGTAAGTAAAAAATAGCAGAGTGCTTGGTGACAGCTTTCGCACCAAATTAGTGCAACAGCATCCAAAAAAGTGCGGATAACACAAAAAATTTCTATTTCAATGGCTATTTCAGCTAAAAAATATTTAATCACATCGAGCCGCAAAAATTCGAGAAGATCATGTTTTATTTAAATTTACTATTCATTTTTTGTCAGCTGAATTGCACATTTTAAAATAGGCATTGGTCATATTGGTAAAATTATTGCAATACACCTATCGACCTTGACCCATCGGTCAACATGAAAAATTTTGCTGAACTAGCACAATAAGTAAGCAGTAAATAGGTATGCGTAATGAACAATAATAACCGGCTTGAAATGCAAGCAATAACCAAAGAATATCCTGGTTGCAAAGCAAATGATCAGGTCAACCTAGCAATCAAGCATGGTGAAATACACGCCTTATTAGGTGAAAATGGCGCAGGAAAAAGTACACTCATGAAAATTTTATATGGTGTCGTTAAACCGGATCAAGGCACTATTATTTGGAATGGTCAGCCAATTAACATCAGTGAGCCGGCCGCTGCCCGAGCACTAGGTATCGGTATGGTATTTCAGCACTTTTCTTTATTTGATACCTTAACCATCGCTGAGAATATTGCGCTAGCCTTGGGTGAACAAGCGGGTCATCCAAACACCTTATCACGTCGAATTAAAGAGACCTCAAACCGATACGGAATGCCACTTGATCCTGAGCGTCGCATCTCAACCTTGTCAACGGGTGAGCGCCAGCGTGTCGAAATTGTTCGTTGTTTGCTCTTAGATATCCAGCTTTTAATATTAGATGAGCCGACTTCGGTATTAACGCCGCAAGAAGTCGATGCCTTGTTCGAGACTCTACACACCTTAAAAAGTGAGGGCTGCTCGGTATTGTTCATCAGTCATAAATTACATGAAGTTACCGCTTTATGTGATAGCGCCACCATTCTTCGTGCAGGTAAAGTCAGTGGTCACTGTGTCCCTAAACAAGAAACCCCTGCTTCTATTGCACGTATGATGGTCGGCAATGATACTCCCATAAGTAATGAAACTCGCCGAGCCAAAGGTCAAGAAACCTTTGTTAAAGTCTCTAACTTATCTACCTATCCTCAGGGCCTATTTGATGTTGCCCTTAAAAGCATTAACTTAACGGTAAAAAAAGGAGAAATTGTTGGTATTGCCGGTGTCGCCGGCAATGGTCAAGAAGAATTACTCAAGGCACTATCAGGTGAAGCGCCAGAAAAAAATTCACATGCGATTACCTTTGGTGAAGACATCGTTGACGCCATGTCTCCCTTAGAGCGACGTCGTTTAGGATTAGCCTTTGTTCCAGAAGACCGATTGGGGCGCGGCGCTGTACCTGAAATGGATTTATGTGAAAACGCCTTATTAACTAGCTTTGATCAAGGCTTGGTGGCTAAAGGCTTACTCAACAAGCCAAAAATTAAAGCGTTAGCCGATAAAATCATCACAAAATATAAAGTCAAAGCTTCAGGAAATCATAGCCATGCGGCCAGTTTATCGGGTGGCAACTTACAAAAATTTATCATTGGTCGTGAGGTTGAGCAACAACCCAAATTTTTACTGATGTCGCATCCTACTTGGGGTGTTGATATCGGTGCGCAAGTGGCCATTCATCAAGCCATTTTAAGCTTAAGAGATCAAGGCTGTGCAATTCTGGTCATTTCAGAAGATCTTGATGAACTCTATAAAATTAGCGATCGCTTAGGTGCTATTTGTCACGGACAGTTATCAGCTTTCTTACCAACCGATGATTTACCACTGCCACAATTAGGTCGTTGGATGGCAGGTGACTTCACTGAGCAAGCAAGTCAAGGAGAGTTAGCATGATCATCAAATTAGAAGCGCGTGTGCAAAGCTCAAGTGTCTGGACTTATTTATCCCCCTTATTAGCAGTGTTGTTAACATTAATAACTGGGTATTGCTTATTTTCTGCCCTAGGACAAGATCCCACACAAGCAATTTATACCTTTTTTATTGCACCGATTGCCGATTGGTATGGTGTCTCTGAATTACTGGTTAAAACCCTGCCAATCCTCCTATGTGCCTATGGCTTGGCGCTTTGTTATCGTGCTGCAGTCTGGAACATAGGGGCAGAAGGACAGCTGTTAATTGGTGGCGTTTGTGCTTCGGCCATGGCTTTACAATTTGTCGACTCAACAACATTCTGGGCTATGCCATTAACCTTACTGGCTGGTATAGCTGGTGGTATGGCCTGGGCAGGTCTGGCCGCGTTAATGAAACTGCGCCTCAACACCAATGAAATATTGGTGACCATTATGATGAACTACATCGCCTTAAATATTTTATTATGGGCAGTTCACGGGCCACTTAAAGACCCCTATGGCTTTAATTTTCCTGAAAGTGCGCTGTTTGGCGATAGCACCATACTACCCATTTTATTTGAAGG
Organism: Colwelliaceae bacterium MEBiC 14330; assembly: GCA_040779365.1. Classification (GTDB taxonomy): domain Bacteria; phylum Pseudomonadota; class Gammaproteobacteria; order Enterobacterales; family Alteromonadaceae; genus Colwellia. Next base: position 69,181 of record JBFONR010000013.1, on the reverse strand, counting down.
CACACGACTACACCTTGGCTTAGTGTTTACCCTAGTGGCTTTAGTCGCAAGCTGGCTATTTATCAGTAAAACCTTTGCAGGTTTTAAAGTACAAGTACTCGGCCTAGACAGCGCCGCTGCCAAGATGGCCGGCTATAAAAAATCGACATTAACCGCCATGGTGTTGCTGGTCTGTGGTGGTTTAGCTGGCTTAGCCGGTGCCAGTGAAGTAGCAGGCCCAATTGGTCAATTAGTGCCTCATATTTCACCGGGTTTTGGCTATGCCGCAATTATTGTCGCGTTTTTAGGTCGCTTGCATCCTGTTGGTATCACCTTAGCCGGCCTATTAATGGGACTGATATACATGGGCGGTGAAATGGCACAAATACAAATTGGTTTGCCCAATGCTATTACCGGTATTTTTCAAGGGTTAATGTTGTTCTTCTTATTATCTTGCGATGTCTTAATACGTTATCGCTTACGTTTTTCAATGTCCTCATTATTAGCAGAGATTTCATCTGCCAAAACCAAAGTAGCGGAGTAATCGACCATGGATATAGATTTAATCACTAACATACTATACGCCACCATTCGTACCGGTACCCCACTCTTGCTAGTGGCATTAGGTGAAATGGTCTGTGAGAAAAGTGGCGTATTAAACTTAGGCCAAGAAGGCATGATGTTACTCGGTGCTGTTGCCGGGTTTATTGCCATGTATCACAGTGATAGCTTGCTGATAGGCTTTGCAGCCGCCGCGTTAACTGGCGTGTTAATCTCCTTAGTTTTTGCCTTTATTGCGCTGAATTTGAACGCGAGTCAAGTGGCGGCTGGTCTAGCATTAACTATTTTTGGTACGGGTTTATCCGCATTTTTAGGGGCTGACTACGAGGGTAAAACAGTTACGGCATTACCAACACTCGCCTTAAGTGGCCTTGAAAATATACCCGTTATTGGTAAGGCCTTATTTGCCCAGGATGCCATAGTTTATTTAAGTTGGTGCTTGGTAATTATCGTGTATTTATTTTTTAAACATCACCGCGTTGGACTTGCTGTGCGCGCAGTGGGTGAAAACCCCAGTGTTGCAAGCAATTTAGGCCTACCAGTCATGCGTATTCGCTATCTCGCGGTAATGTTTGGTGGCGCTCTGGCAGGTATGGCTGGCGGCTACTTATCTATTGCTTATACGCCACTGTGGACAGAGAACATGACGGCTGGTCGTGGTTGGATAGCCTTAGCCCTAGTGGTTTTTGCTAGCTGGCGCATTGAACGGGTGATCTTAGGAGCATACTTATTTGGTTTTGCCAGCATTATGCACCTAGTGTCGCAAGGCCTTGGTTTATCAATTGATTCAAATTTGCTGGCTATGTTGCCTTATGTCGCCACCTTAGTGGTTCTGATTATGCTCAGTAAAGATAAAGCCCGCTTAAAGTTATTTGAGCCGATGTCACTGGGTAAATCATGGCACAAGGGGCATTAAATTATCGAATAATTAGATACTTAACATAGCGGAATAAACCACAGCATAAAAGTTTAGTTAAGCACTAGACATTAACATTTTTTATAACAGGCATTTACAACAACATTAAACATGGGAGAAATATCAACATGAAACAGGTGATTAAAACATTAGGTATTGCGCTAGCACTGAGTGCATCGGCATTTAGCTTTGCTAAAGACAGCGTTAAGGTAGGCTTTGTTTACGTTAGCCCAACAGGTGAAGCAGGTTGGACTTACACCCACGATGAGGGGCGTAAATACCTTGAACAAAAATTTGCTGATAAGGTTGAAACCACCTTTGTCGAGAGTGTTCCAGAAGGCGCTGATGCTGAGCGAGTCATTACACAACTCGCTAAAAGTGGTCACGATCTGATCTTTACAACCTCTTTTGGCTACATGAACCCTACTCTTAAAGTTGCTAAACGTTTTCCTCAGGTAAAATTTGAACACGCCACAGGTTATAAGCGTGCTAAAAATGTTGGCACTTATTTCGATCGTATCTATGAAGGTCGCTATTTAACAGGAGTTGTTGCTGGCCATATGACCAAATCTGATACCATTGGTTATATTGCTGCCTTTCCAATCCCTGAAGTGGTTCGTGGCATTAACGCTTTTACCTTAGGTTTGCGTTCAGTTAAGCCCAACGCCAAAGTTAAAGTTATCTGGGTTAACAGCTGGTTTGATCCAGGTAAAGAACGTGAAGCGGCAGACAGCCTAATCGATCAAGGTGCAGACATCATTACTCAACATACTGACTCACCGGCACCATTACAAGCAGCAGAAGCAGCTGGCATTTATGCCATTGGTTACCATTCAGATATGAGTGCTTATGGACCAAAAGCGCATTTAACGGCTGCAGTGCACAACTGGAATGAATTTTATGCCGAGCGCGTTCAGCAAGTGCTTGATGGTACATGGAAATCTTCCGATGTTTGGAAAGGTATGGACGCCGGTATGACAACATTAGCGCCATTTAATAAAGCGATCCCTGCAAAAGTAGTAGCAGAAGTTAACGCCTTATCAGCAAAAATTGCTCAAGGTGAGATTCACCCATTCACTGGACCGATTAATAATCAAGCCGGCACTGAAATCCTTGCCGCAGGTCAGGTGATGGACGACAAAACATTATTAGGCATGAGCTACTATGTCGAAGGCGTAGAAGGTAAGCTTAAATAAGCCTAATCATTCATTATATAACTTAATTTCAACAATTTAATAATTTTAAAAGGTACACATTCAATGAATCTTAAAGCACAACTTTTAGCCACTGTTATTGGTTTATCTGCGGCATTTACCAGTTCGGCTGCCACCTGGAGTAATACCGAACTACAATTTCAACACGGCGAACTAAAAAATGCCTTTACCGACACCGATCACACCACCAATATTGTTACGTTTCAACATGCCAGTGGTTGGGAATATGGCTCTAACTTCTTCTTTTTTGATTATATTTCAACGCAAGGCACTGATGAGTTATACGGTGAATTGTATTCGACTTTCAGCGGTTCAAGTATTTTAGGCGCTGAATTTGGTGGTCCTATCCGTGACGTAGGCTTTGTTATGGGCCTTAACATGGCAGCCGATGTAGACGAACTCAAATATCTACCAGGCATACAAATTGACTGGAATGTTGAAGGCTTTGCTTTTCTATCAACCTTAGTAACGGCTTATATTGATGACGGTAACGCCACTATTTTTGGTATTGAAGATGACAATAGCTGGATGATTGATATTGCATGGAAATACCCTTTTGCCATTGGTGACGCCAGCTTCTCTATTGAAGGTCATGTTGAGTATGTTGCTGAACGTAATTTCACCGCAGATTTTGGCACAGGTACACAAGAAGCCTGGATTTTAGCACAACCGCAAATTCGTTGGGATGCTGGTAAAACGCTTTTCAACACAGAAAATAAGCTACATTTAGGACTTGAGCTGCAATATTGGAAAAATAAACTCGGCACACAAACCGATGAAAAAGCGGTACAACTGCTGGCAGTATGGGTGTTCTAAGTTAACCTGCAGTTAATCATTAAGGCAACAAACATCACTTGTTGCCTTAAGCTCCACTTTTAGCTCATTGCGCTTTTAAATAGCGCTAGCTCACCAACCTTAACGAGTCGCTTTGACAATTAAATGAGTTTATTTTAATGTCCCTTGTACTTACTCTGTTTAATGACACCATCAAAAATTATCGACACTGGTGATAAGATGCTAATTTGAGATAAGATTAATTTATTGATACTCAGTATTTCTGCGACGATAAAGGTGAATAATGAAGTATTTTATCTGCTTAATTTCACTGCTGATCAGTGCCTATGCTTGCTCATACAGCGCTAAATTAAATAACATCGCACAATTACAATGGCAAAATCGTGTGTTAATACTTTGGTCAACCACGCCAAAGCGCGATTTAGAGCAACTGCTAAAAACCTATCAGGCCGAGATAACGGATCGGCAGTTAATCATACTGGTAATGAATCAAGAAGCCTTAATGGTGAGCAATTACCACGGACAGTTAACGGTCAGTTTAGCAGAGCATATAAGGGTAAAATTTCCCCAAGCAAAAGGACAATTCTTCCTCATTGGCAAAGATGGTGGCCTGAAAGATTATGGGCAAAAACTTCATATGACAGCAATATTTAGCACTATTGATCAGATGCCGATGCGAAAACAAGAGCAATTGCGCACTACTAGTCCATAAGCCTGATCTTGCTTATTCACCAAAACCAGATGAGTTTCATCGCTGTTTGTTTTATCTTATATCAGTTTAGGTGTCTGATTTAGCATGCAATTATACTTTTTCATAGTCTGCCAATGCTAATTGCAGTTTGTCAGCCGTATCAAGCAATACTGATTTTGCTGACAAAATAGCGGTCATATTGTCAACACATGATTGTGAGCGTTGCTGTATTTGCATGACATCTTTGGACATTAATGTTGACGCATCACATTGTTGCTCAGCACTCAAAGCTGCCATACTATTAAGTTCAGCAAGCTCTGTCACTAGCGCTGCCATAGCTACTAGCTGAATTTTTGATTGATCAAACCGAGATGAAATACTGATAACATCCTCTGAGCCTTTTTCAACATGGTTAACTAATTGGTCTGAGGTATTTTCTAAATTATCAATCATCGCCTTAATTTCAACGGTAGCTTCTTGAGTTCGCACCGAAAGAGAGCGCACTTCATCAGCAACAACAGCAAAGCCACGCCCGGCCTCACCAGCCCTAGCTGCTTCAATTGCAGCGTTTAGTGCCAATAAATTGGTTTGTTCAGATATACCATTAATAACATCGAGAACACTTTTTACATGGTAAGAAATATCACGCAATTCTTTACTGGCATTGGTTGATAATTTCATTTCAGCGCGAAGTTGTTGCATTAAGCTAATTAATGTAGCTGATTCATCAGTTACTTCGTCAGTTTTTGTTTGTAATTGCTGTGCTAAACCATCGGCAACCTGTGTACGTTTAGCGGTATCACCTGCAATTTCAACCGTTTCATTAATAGTGGCTGAGCAACGAGTTAACTCTTCATGCTGACTTTCAAGCTGGTGCTGTGAAGCCATAGACAATTGATTAATTTCAACCGTTTGCTGGTTCACTTGTTTTGATGCAACAGAAACTGTACCGAGCAATTCCACTAATTTATCAAGAGTACTATCAATAGCGCCGCCAATTAAGCCAAAAGCATCCGAGCCAGAAAAACCAACACGCTGCTTCATATCACCTGAAGTAATAAGTTGCATGACCTTAATAATATGTGCCAACAATGGCATAATATTTTGAGCAATTGACATCGCTACAAAAAGAATTAAACCCATAAACACGATAACCATCATTGCCATTGCTGACATCGACCATAATTGATGTTCTATCTGGTGCTGCGACAATAGATTTAATGTCTGCCAATAAGCAAACAACTGAAAACCGCTCAAAATTAAAGCAAATAATGATGGCAACATGAACTTTGTTTTCAAGCTAATGTTCATTAAGATCCTATCTCGCCAACCAATTGTTACTTCTGCCATACATATCTCCTCAAACGACGCTTTTTTCATATTGTTAAGCTAGTTAACGCTATAAAAAGGTGATTGGCTGTGTTAACGCAGCAAATCAGAGTAATTACTATATCTAACATAGCTGAAATCCACAGCCGTGTTATTTTTTCTCTTGGTGTAACTGTGAAAAAACACACCTTAATGCCAAATAAAATAGCAAATCTAATGCCAAACCTCCATATTTTGTCCGCTCGGTCAACTTGACTAATAAAGCAGACATATCGGCATGACTGAATAATTATAGTATAGCGAAACTAGCAAGTTAGCTTGGTGCAAAACGCACTATTTTGGTGAGTTTTCGTTACTAAGAAAGGTTAACTAGATTTTTATAACAGACGCTATAATGAACAATATAGCGGCATTAATCACCCAAGATGCAAGGCAATTGTTATCACTTGGCTTGGTAGCAAAAGCTAAGGCAATAAATTTGACCTACCGAATGTTAAGCGGGTAAATAATTATTGTGCTATTGGCTCTGGCAGTTGTAAACCAACGCCTTTGAGTATGATTTGCGCAATGGATTGAGTAATGGCGCTAACATCTTGTTGTTCATAAGCTGGTTTATCAAGTACTAATAAAACCTCAGTTTGAAAATCAGCGTAATATTGCGTGGTTGACCAAATCGCAAACAATAAATGATTAGGATCAATCTTGTCCATTTTACCCGCGGCTATCCAGTCTTGGATAAGGTTATACTTTGCCTGAATCCATGGCCGAGTGCTTTTTTTCAAATACTCTTGTAAATAAGGTGCTCCACGAATCATTTCAGAAGCAAACAAACGTGACGGCACAGGCTTTTCTACCGCTAATATCACTTTATTTTTTATATAATGATAGAGCACGCTCGCAGGATCATCGTCAACAGAGGCATTATCTAGGCCTAAATTCCACTCACCTAAAATATTATCTAGTACCGCTTCATATAAATTATCTTTATTTTTAAAATAATAGAGGACATTGGCTTTGGGTAACGCTGCTTCTTTGGCTATTTTACTCATACTTGCGCCGTCATAACCAAGTTGTGCAAAGAGCTTTTCTGCTGCTGCCAAAATAAGTCGTTGATTTTTCTCGCGCGTAAGCTCTTTTTTAGTTTGTTGTTTTTCTTGCACTGTTATTCATCCACCCGTTTTTCATCCCATCTTAACCAGTCGGTCAATCAATGTAGAAGTATTTTTTAGTTATATTTTATATAAGCTCAGTTCTTATTTCATTCTAGCTAAACTAGGTGTTCTTTATACTGTTGATAATAATAAAAAATAATAATTTATCGTGCTATTTTCAAGCCATTTATGAGCAAAGTATTATCATACAAATAAATGACTTTTGCAGCTTACAGCATAGTCAAGCGAGCCAATAATACTGCTTGTTTTATCTGGTGATACACCGCTATGTCAGGCATAATCGAGCGGTTCATTCTTATAAAACTTATTAATAGGAAAGATTATGATCTACAGTATGACCGCTTTTTCTCGTGTTGAAATTAAAGGTGATTGGGGCAACGCTGTGTGGGAAATCCGCTCAGTAAACCAACGTTTTTTAGAAACCTATTTTCGTTTACCCGAGCAATTTAGAGGTATAGAACCTGTTTTACGCGAGCGTTTTCGTAAACAGCTTAACCGCGGTAAAGTTGAGTGTAACCTGCGTTTTAATGCCAACCCAGCGACCAAAAGCGAACTAGCACTGAACGAAAAACTCGCCTTACAACTTATCGAGCATGCTAACTGGGTAAATGGCCAAACCTTAAACAGCCAAGTTAACCCGTTAGAAGTAATGCGCTGGCCTGGCGTGATGGAAGCACCAGAAACCGATATGACAGCGATTCAAGCTCAATTGTTAACCGCATTTGACCAAGCATTAAAAGACCTTATTGCCGCCCGCGCCAGTGAAGGTGAAAACCTTAAGGCCATGATTGATCAGCGCCTTGACGCAATTTCTGCCGAAGCCGATAAAGTACAAGCGCATATGCCGGCCATTATTGAATGGCAACGAAACCGCATTATTGAAAAATTTACCGACGCTAAAATTGATTTAGACTCAGGCCGAGTTGAGCAAGAATTAGTGCTACTTGCCCAAAAAATGGATGTTGCCGAAGAGCTTGATCGCTTAAACAGCCATGTGGGTGAAACCCGAAAAATCTTGAAAAAAGGTGGTGCACAAGGTCGCCGCTTAGACTTCATGATGCAAGAATTTAACCGTGAAGCCAATACTTTAGGCTCAAAATCAATTAATACCGATGTAACCGCCAGCGCAGTAGAGCTAAAAGTATTAATTGAACAAATGCGCGAGCAAATTGCCAATATTGAGTAATTCAACACGCATTAGTAACAACCTCAGTTAGGGCTATATTTAAATGCTTAGCCCTATCTCATTACCGCCCCCTGCTTTTAGCTCATTAGCCCTTTTTAATTTACTGCGCACTATTGCACCAATAAGCATAAATGATAAGGCTGAGTTTAAAGGCAGCTACAGCATTAATACCTACAGTTAGCGACTAACGCTAGCTAACTGAAATTTTTTAAAATAGAAGCTTAAAATTCAACTTTATTTCAACGTTCGCCTATAGAGCATGAGCTTTTTAGTCAAAAGATTCTCTCCCAGCATCACTTTTATATGATCGTACCAATTGCTAAACAAGACTCTAATTAACCAATAGAATAAAATTACTATCATTATATAAATCAATGTATTGCTATCAATAAATGATGGCCAGTTGTCTGAAGTATTGGCTGAAAAAGACATAACAGCACCGAGTAAGGCAAAACATGTTCGCCATGCGTGTCGTACCATTCTATGTTTTCCAGACAAGCCGCCGCGAACAATCATGTTTAAGTCCAGCAGCGCTGACAGTGCCGCGATATAGGCATAGATAGTAAAAATGACTTTAAATGTCTGAGGAGTGTCAGTAGTAGTCGCTAGAAAGTAGAACAAGTCAAAGCTCACATAGGCGATTAGCAACATGGCGCAAATCTCAAACAAGCCTGTGGATTTTTCCTTTCTAAGCACAACCGCCCAAGCTGTAGTACCGTAGTAAAAGCTAAGCAATGGCATTGTCGGGCTGTCACTAAGTATTACCGCACTGGAGGTCATACATAACAACGCAATGAAAAATACGTTGCCTGACCATCGGTGTTTAACAGAGCCTTTAGTAAAACTCAATGCACCTATACCAGACAACAATAATATTGAACCTACGATAATGTGAAATAATAGCATTTAAAATCCTTATCAAATTAGTTAATTCACTCAGCACTGCTTTAAAAATTTATACTATTTCAAATCAATAATCGTGAGTTAGTAGCCAATCCTGAGCATACGACACCTCAACCGCAACAAATAAAAGTTAGCGAACATCCAACTGTATGGCTATCGCTAATGTGTTAAAAAATATTACAGTTTGACCTAAAGCCCGACGTAGCGACATTGGCTATATGTCGACTGGCTAACAATCGCAGTCGATACACAAATTTTTCCGTGTTTCTCACTGTGCTCAATTCGCCATAGATGAAGTCGAAGTAGAACTTGAAGAAGTGGGAACAGAAGCATTTAACCTTGACCTGCATCACTCGTTAATTTTCAGGGTCGTTATCAAAGCTAAATGCGCCACATGTATCATTGTAGACCTGTGCAAGTTAAAAAAAGGTCGAGTAGCACTCAACCTTTTCAATCAAACGTATCGCTACAAGCTTGCTTAGTTTTAAGTGCAACTTACCAAACTAAATTCCTTCAATATTAACCACAATTAATTTGAACAGTGGCCGTTTTGATAGAGATAGAGTGCTTCTGCTAAAACTGAGTCGCTGGGATCTCCCCATAATGGCTTAACATTGTCTTCAACATAACATGTCGGCGATAACCCTTCTGATGGTATTCGCTCACCATTTGCATTCTCGGCAGTAACCTCTGTAATATATACCGTTTCACCACAAATTTGATAAATGCCTTGCCCAGCAGTTTTACCATATGTGTTATCACCAACCATTTTTACATCAATGTATGGTGATAGTGCAGATATCAAGCCTTCACTTGCAGAAGCAGTGTCTTTACTGGTTAGAAAAGTGACTGAATCCATGTTAAAAGCGGGTATGCTGTTATTCAAGGCAAAATAATTCTCGCTATTTCCATCACTTAAATTATCATTAAAAAAGATACGCCCGGCGAGTTTTCCAATAACATAGTCTCCAGCGATCTGGCTTTCAATCTGGCCATCTAAACAACACCCTCCGCCGTTAACACGCAAATCAATAATGAGATGTTCAACCTCATCGTCAACAAACTGTTCAAAGACAGCATTTAACTCTGCTACTGACTTGGGTAAAAACATTGAGAATACCAGATACCCCACTTTGCCGAGCTCTGTGTTAATCACTTCGCTATGAAAAACAGTTTCAAGTTCAAAACGACGACGAGTCAGAACACCTTGATATTCTTCGTCATTATGGTCCTGCCAGCGTATGGCAACTTCTTTACTCGCATACAGTAAGTCAATGATTGTATTTTGTGGCTCGCTCTCTGCTACGAGTAGATCTGCAATAGATACTCCTGATATCGAAATAATTTTATTGCCACGCTTAATGCCTAACTCATTTGCTGAACTCTTTGGCCAAACAAACTTTGCTATCACTGCTTGTCTGTCATGTGAAAAAGTAAGTATTAAACCATTATCGGTCATTGTGCCATTTTCGATAGCATCGCTTAAACTGCCAGCGTTTGGTAATTGAACACTACTGTAACGATCTTGTGGATTTTTTTGTTTTACATCGTTGATTAGCGCAGAAAGGGAATCAAAGTCAGATAGGTTAGTCGTTTGATCAAGCGCGTCATTCCATAAATAACGACGAGTTAATACTCGCCATAAAGATTCATTTTTTTCGAGTTGCGTACCACAGGAAATTTCAATTCCATCCAATAGGTCTTCATTATTCTCCGGCTCCTGATTAACGCAAGCTACTAACACTAACATCACTAAATTAATTATAACTGTTTTCCAAGCCAACATTATTTATGTCTCCTTCCTTGAACTATAAAATGAAATACAATGTATATTTCATTTGCTTCATTGTGCATTTAATTATTGTTTCCGCTCTTTAGTAGATTAACGATTGAGCGAGTGATGAGAAGTAGGTCGCGGATGCTTTTTTACCAACCGTATAGCTATTCAGAAAAAATATTGATAACCTATTGATAATGATGAACAATAAAAACATATGGACTATCAAGGATTTGATAAACAGTAGACATTTTTTTAAAATAGTTCGTGATAATTTAACAGCTTTCTTGGTTATTTTTGTCATCGCTATCCTCTATTTACTCACCCTTGCTATGACAAAAAAAAGCGCTTTAGAGATTGTTGGTGTTGTAAACCTCGCTATTTCTACAAGTAATTCACCAGTTTTCCCTATTGATACCAATTTTAAAAAGTTCGAGTCCACACAAAGTTGGCTAAACCTCTCTGGAGGCGCATTTAATCTTGGCAGCAAACGCTATGGACTTGTCCAAATAAAATTATCAGAATCAGAAAGTCAGCGCTCCGATGAGGTAGTCATTGCGCTCACCAAAAACAATGTGTTTACTGGTAGTACACTCTATTTCCGGCAAGGTGGCACGCTTAGAAAAATTCCACTAGCGCCAACAACGAATGATGATAAGCTTTTAAGCACCACACTGCCGAATAATTCAGCAGATCAGGTGTTATATCTTGCACTTTCAGGCAGCTATTTACGCGGGGAAATTCATATTCTCACGCCCAATGAATTTACTCAGTACATCAAAAAAACAGCCGTTAAAAACGGTGTATATGTTGGAATCGTTACTTTATTCTTATTATTGAGTTTACTAAGCTACTTCATTTTCAAAAAATCAATTTTTATCAAATACGCGGCTTTACTTAGTGCTATGTTCTTATGGATAGCCGCCGGCGAAGGTTGGCTTAAGAGCTATTTTCCCGTAACGCAAGGCTTACCATTTTTTACAGCGAACTCGCTTGGTTTGCTGTTTTTTATCGCCTTTGCCTACTTTAGCTATGACTATTTAAAGCTCAACGACCAAACATCAAACATTGCAAAAATACTTAAATATAGCCAAACGTTTTTGATATTGATTTGGTTCGGATACTGTTTGCTCTTCAATCACCTTAATTCTTGGCTCTATCAAGTTTTTTATGGTATCGCACTCATTAGCTGCTTTTCTGTACTGATAACTTCTTTTATTGCTGCTACTCGTTCATTGGCCAAAAATAACTTACAAAGTCGGTTTTACATCGCAGCACTGAGTGTTTTTATTTTTTGTAGCGTAATTTCAGGATTGTCGATATCTAATATACTAGACATTTACCTTGGCTGGTCCTTCATTAAGGTTAGTTCGCTAATAGAGATGTGCCTGTTAGCGTCTGGGTTAATGTATTGGTTTCGAGAATCTATGGTTAAACTGGTTGATGGAGAGGTACAATATCAAGCTGTAACCGCACAATTAGCCACCACCCAAAAGCAATTGACTGAAAGTAAAGCTTGGTTAGAAAGCCAACAAAACAACCCGATACTCTGCCCTCACATAGCTAAAGTAGTGGCCTTAATCGATAAAATTCTATACATTAAAGCAGCGGGAAATTACTCCGAAGTGATATATCAAGACGGACGCGTGGTTAAAAATCTCTTAGTTGATATCAATCTCCATACCATTGAAAACGCGTTAGTTTCTAAGAAAATATTACGCTGCCACAAATCATATTTAGTAAGATTCGAAAGCGGTTTTACTCTTACTCGAAGAACATCGGCAGATTACGATCTCGTCCTAGCACAACACCGTATACCCGTTGGCCGAAAATACCTTAAAAGCATTCGATTACTGTATAATCGAGACTAAGCTAGCAATATTGAGATAGGGTAAGTCTATCGATTTATACTTCACCCTCACCAGCAAAATAACATTCTCAGCCAGAGCTTTTTCAGATAACCGATTAGACTTTATGATGCAAGCGCTCAACCCTGATACAAATACCTTAGGCGCTAAATCGATTAATAGCGCCTTAACCGCCAGCGCAGTTGAGCCACAAGTATTACTTGAACAAATGCGCTATCAGATCCAGAATATTGAATAAGTCACATAACTCACAACAAACTCAAGCCATCACTGCATTGCCCCTCCCCTTAGCTATGGCTTTTTTCTGAGCAAGTTACCTAACAAGATAGCAATGCATGGAAGAGCTTGCTATAACATCATCAGTTATTTTCCTTAGGATACCTTGATATGATTTCACTATCGCCAGAGCAATGCCGTGTTATCGGTGTCATGCTAGAAAAAGAAACCACAACCCCTGATCAATACCCACTGTCGTTAAATGCAATAACAACTGCTTGTAATCAAAAAAGTAATCGTGAGCCTGTCATGGCTTTAACGGAAACTGAGGTACAAACTATTGTTGATGAACTGGTGCAAAGCAACCAACTTATGGTTGATCACAAAGCCTCAGGTAGAGTAAATAAATATTTTCATCGTTTCTGTAATACCGAATTTGGACATTTGCAGTTTAGCCCGCAGCAAAGAGCAATTATGTGTGTGTTGTTGTTGCGAGGGCCGCAAACACCGGGCGAATTAAGAACCCGCACTAACCGCTTGGCTGATTTTACTGATGTCAGTGAAGTAGAGTCGGCGCTCGAAGCACTGCAAGATCTTAATGGGCAAATTCTGGTTAAAAAGCTTACCCGAGAGCCAGGTAAACGTGAATCACGCTATGTCCATCTGTTCAGCGATTTTGATGACAATACTTTAACCGCGGCTTCAAAAAATAGTCAGCCTGAGCACAGTAAAGCTGAAGCGCAATCAACACTTAATCAAAGAGTTGCCGAACTTGAAGAGAAAATTGCCCAATTATCTGCGCAAGTAACTAGCTTAAATGAGTTATTAGAACAAAAGTAAAAGGGAACTAACTCAAAAGATTAAAATTTATCGCTATGGTATGAGTTTTTATAACTCAACAAGCAATTAATTATGTTAAGCGTTTGCACTGTCGCCGTTTTTTGAACAAGATAAGCGCACTTTAGCTTTTTTAATAGACAACAATTTATGATGTCAGTAGGCTATCACTTAGCATAGTGTTAATGATGATGTAACGCCTTAGTTAAACTCCAATGGATAAGAAAATGTCAGAGCAACAAAACGAAAACAACGCTGAATCGCTGATGGATAAAGCGCAACAAGCAACAGACCTACCAGCAGAATTATTGCGCACTGAAATTGAACAGGTATCAGCATTTTACAAATTAGTGGTTAACTTCTTCACCAACTATAGTTTTCAACTGGTTGGCGCTTTACTGATACTGTTAATTGGTTACTTTGTTGCAGGTAAAATATCTAAAGCAATATTGCGTTTATGTGAGAAAAAGCAACTCGATATCACCCTCAGTCGCTTCCTTGCCAGCACTACGCAAATGGTTGTTATGGTGATGGTCGGTATTGTTGCCTTAAGTAAAGTAGGCATCAGTATTACGCCATTTATCGCTGCTATTGGTGCGGTATCTTTAGGGGCTGGTTTGGCAATACAAGGGCTATTAGCTAATTATGCCGCAGGTTTTAATATTATCATTACCCGCCCTTTTGTCGTTGGCGATACCATCGAAGTACTGGGTGTTACCGGTATAGTGAAAGAAGTACAACTGGCTTTTACTATTATTGAAGATGAAGATGCGGCTGAAATCACTATTCCCAATAAACACATTGTAGGTGAGGTGATGCGTAACTCAAGAAAAGATAGTTTATTGCAACTTTCGGTTGGCATTTCTTATCAAGACAATCCGATTGCCGTGGTAAAGCTAGTTGAGCAAACATTAGAAAATCTCGATATTTTCACTGATAAAGTGCGCATGCAAGTGGGTATCGATGAATTTGCCGATAGCGCCATCACCATTGGTATTAGATTATGGATCCCAACGACTAATTTGTATGCAGCCAAATACGACGCCTATAAAGCGATTTATTTAGCTTTTGAGCAAGAAAAAATTACCATTCCTTTCCCGCAACAAGATATTCATTTAATTGATTCGGGCAGCGATAATCATGTCAGTAAAATTGCGCTCAGTGATCACTAAAACAGTCTATTGCTCACTAAATTAACTGAAGCTTGTTTTTTCAACAGCGCTTGATATTAACTAGCCTTATTATCAAACGCTGCGTTGTCAATTGTTGCGCAGTAAATACACTTAAAAACTAATCAATGGGTGTCACTTTATAAGTACAGCGCCGCGCCCCTTCGATAATATGTTCTTCACGTGATACGGTGGCCACTTCTTGCAACAAGCTTTGAAACATTTGCAGCTCAGAGCGACAAAAATTAGCGCACTTTGTCGCGGCGGCACATATCGGACAGTGATTTTCTAATAACCAATAGATATCACCATGCTTTTCCACTGTCGCCATATAACCTTCATCGGTGCGTATTTGCGCTAGCGTAGCTAACTTTTCCTCAACACCATAGCGATCAGCAAGGGCTAAACGATAATTTGCCATCGCGGTCTCTTCGCGATGACTGATCAGCTTTTCCATACCGTCATCACCAAATAAGCTGATAACTGAATCAAGCAACTGCACGGTTAACTCATCGTGGCGATCAGCAAAACGACCATGGCCTTTATCAGTTAACGACCAATAACGTGTTGGCCTACCTCGCGCCGCCTTTTCATCCTTAAAAACAACATCACCTGAATCTTCTAAACCTTGAACATGCTGACGAACACCCATGGTAGTGAGACCAAGCTGACTGGCTAAAATTTTTGCCGTCAGAGGTCCCTGGGTTTTCAGTAATTGAATAATTTTATCATGCGTTTTCATCTGCTCTCCAACAGCTCAATTGGCTACTTGGCTATTATTACGCATTTTTTATAAAAATACATGGCTTGCATCAAGATTAAGTAAACTTTTTTATTTATTTAACATTGATCTTCTTTAATAAAGCGTTTACCTTATTAAATAAACAAAAAGCTTTACTTAATATAAAAATGAATTGGAGGTAAAAATGAAGTTATTAATTATCAGTGCCAGTCAACGCTCACCCTCACAAAGCGGTAAAGTTGCTAACTATATTGCCGAAACAAATCAATACTTTACCGATATCGCGCATATTGAGTTATGCCAACAGCAATTACCCATGTGGGATGGCGAAATGGCCAGTAAATTAGCCAGTAATAGCGATTGGTTAACCATTAATGCGCAGTTAATTGCCGCAGATGCGTTAATTTTGGTGACCCCTGAGTGGGGAGGTACCGCTTCACCTTTATTGAAGAATTTACTGATGATGGCGGATGCTTGTGATACCGGTCATAAACCGGTACTGCTTGTTTCCGTGGTTAATGGCATTAGTGGTGCCTACCCCATCGCTGAATTAAGAATGAATGCTTTTTCAAATAATAAGTTAGTCGCCATTCCTGATCACCTCATTATTCGTAATGTTGAAGAGATATTAAATGACTATAACAAGCAGGCCAACAATATCACTCGCCGAGATCAAAGTATTCGCCACCGAATTGGCTATAGTCTCCATACACTGAAACATTACAGTCAGGCAATGAAGTCATTGCGCCGAACATTACAACAAAATGTTTATCATAACGAGCACTTATACCCTTACGGTATGTAATTAAACATTTTCTCAATCATGATTAAGGAGATAATAATGAACTTAAACCAAGTAACTTTGCCGGTTAACAACATGCAAGCATGCACTGATTTCTACCTGAAATTGGGTTTTTTACAGATAGTTGATACACCACATTATGCGCGTTTCGCCTGCCCTGAAGGAGAAGCTACTTTTTCGCTTAGTCTTGAAGAGAAAGGGTTTAACAATGGTGCCGTTATTTATTTTGAACATGAGCAGCTCGATGACTGGCTTGCAGAAATTCAACAACGTGGCATCGAGGTAACCCAAGCACCAACACAGCAAAGTTATTTATGGCGAGAGGCGGTTGTTTATGATCCAAGCGGTAATAAGCTAAAGCTCTTTTGGGCCGGAGAAAATAGATTAAATCCTCCTTGGCGGGTTAATAAAAAATACCAAGCACAATAAAGAATCGAGTAAAAGCGCCTGAATTTCAGGCAAAGGAGCGTAATATGATCACATTAGAACACATTAATTTAGTGGTAACCGATATCGACAAAAGCCTGGCTTTCTATAAAGCTGCCTTCCCGCACTGGCGTGTTCGTGGCGGTGATAAAGGCGATTGGTACGGTAAACCAAGAAATTGGCTACATTTTGGTGATGACTATCAGTACATCGCCTTGGCAGACAATGGCGAGGGAGAAAACCGAGATTTAACTGGACACCAAGTCGGTTTGGCACATTTTGCTTATGTCACTAATGATTTATCAGGCACCATAGCCAGATTAAATGCGGCTGGCTTTGCCATTCACAAAGACGGCATGCCGGATGATTACCGTGATAATATTTATTTCTTAGATCCAAGTGGTTATGAAGTTGAATTTGTTCAATATCACACTGATGTACCTGCATTAAGAAATCGTTATTAATATGTCACGGCTTAACAGGAAATACATGGCTACTTTACACAATTCGCTAACATGACTTAAACTAAACTATTATCTGCTTGTTTAGCTATTTAAGGGTTGTGATGAGTAAGTTTAACTGGCTTTTTATTTTTCTGTTGTTTTCTGGCTGTGCCACTATCGGGGTCATGGAGTATGATAAACTTTACGGTGCAAGCAATGTTAACAATAGATTAAGTCAAGCCAAACCAAGTAGTGAACAGGCCTACCATTTTCAGCAAAAAGTTAAGCCGATCATAGAAAACCGCTGTGTTGTCTGCCATGGCTGCTATGATGCGCCTTGCCAACTTAAAATGGAAAGCCCAGCGGGCATTATTCGTGGTGCCAATAAGGTTAAAGTATACAATGGTGAACGCTTACTTACCGCAAATATCACAGAAAATATAAACTCATATACAAACCTGAACGTAGAAAACTTGCAAGCAATGCGGCAACAAGGCTTTTTCCCGGTACTGAATGAGCGTCAGCAAAGCCCACAAGCTAATGCACAAAGCAGCTTGCTTTATCAAATGCTGGCCTTGAAAAAAGCACACCCTTTACCTGAAGATACCTTACTTGATGATAGCTTTGATATCAGCTTAGATCGCAATCAACAGTGTCCTACCATAGAAGAGTTTGAGCAGTACCAGCAAAAATACCCACTCGCAGGTATGCCCTATGGTTTACCGGGCTTATCTGATAACGAACATGCCTTGCTTAGCGACTGGTTAGTGCAAGGCGCTATCATGCCAGAGCCTTCAGTCGCTAATGAATCAGAACAAATCATGATCGATCAATGGGAAAAACGCTTAAACAATAGCGCACTCAAGTCTCAACTTATTGCCCGTTATTTGTATGAACATTTATATTTGGCTAACTTGTATTTTGATAGTGCACAAACGAACTACTTTACTCTAGTTAGGTCAAGTACTCCCAGTGGCGAGCCAGTGAAAATCATCTCGACGCGACGTCCTTTTGATTCCCCTTATGGCAATAGCCAAGGCACTGATATACCGCAGAAACCGAGTTTTTATTACCGATTAATTAAAAATAATGATGCTATCACAGCCAAGCGTCATATGCCCTATCCGTTTGGAGAAGCTAAATATCAGCGGTTAACCGAGTTATTTTATCAGGCTGATTTTACTGTTGACGCCTTACCTGATTACCAACTTGCCAATGCTGCCAATCCTTTTAAGACCTTTCAAGCAATACCTAATAAGGCGCGTTATCAGTTTTTATTAGACCAAGCACAATTTTCAATTATGAATTTTATGAAGGGACCCGTTTGTAGAGGGCAAGTAGCACTTAATGTTATTGATGATAACTTTTGGGTCTTCTTTCTTAGTCCTGACAATTTTGATCAATTCCCAACCGACAATTTTATCGAGGCCAGTGCTGATTTATTGGAAATGCCAGCCTCAACCAGTGATAAAGCGCTATCGTTACGTTACTGGCGAAAATATGCCAAACAACAACAACGCTATGTTCAAAATAAGTTAGCCTACTTGCAAAGTCTCGGCTTAGAAACTAACGAGCTAAACCTTGATTTAATTTGGTCCGGTGAAGGTAACCCTAATGCGACCTTAACAATATTTCGACACTTTGATAGCGCCAGTGTTACCAAGGGATTTGTTGGCCCAACGCCAAAAACGGCTTGGCTGATCAGTTACCCCATACTTGAGCGCATTCATTATTTACTCGTCGCGGGTTTTGATGTTTATGGCAACCTTGAACATCAACTGACCACACGCCTCTACATGGATTTTTTACGCATGGAAGCCGAGAGTAACTTCATTAGTTTGCTGCCCAAAGCCAAACGTAAAGCGATTCATGAATATTGGTATCGCGATACCAGTGATGACATAAAAGCGTATATTTTTTCAGATGACTTTTACCAGTTACCCGAGTCAGGTATCACTTACACCACAGACACGCCGCAATTAGAGCTATTAAACAAAGTAGCACAACATACTAATAATTCAGCAGTGAACCAATTTAACTTAACGGCGGCCAACAGTGATGCGGTAGATCAACAACTGGCCAAACTAAACACGATTCCGGCACAGTATATTAATATATTGCCGCAAGTCAGTTTCATCATGGTATCTGATAACGATGACAGTAAGGTTTACAGCTTATTAGGTAATGCCGCGCATAGTAATGTTGCGCATTTGTTTTCTGAAGATGACAGACGACTTCCCGCTGAAGACAGTGTCGCGATATTACGCGGCATTGTCGGCTCGTACCCTAATGCTTTTTTTGCTGTTGATGCTAATGATTTAGATGACTTTATCACTAGGTTTACCGCAATCACCTCTGAACACGAGTACCGTCAGCTGAAAGACCGTTATGCGATTCGTCGCACCAACCAAAATTTTTGGGCATTTGCTGATAAATTGCATGCTTGGTATTTTAAACATCAACCCGAATCAGCTGGACTACTGGATTTTAATCGCCTTGAAAATCGATAAGAGAATAAATTCATAAACCTGACTAGTGACTTATAACATTGCACATGCTGTAAATGAATACTGACGTCTAAGCCCAATACAATTACTCAGGAAATAATTTTGTCGGAAATAACTCTGCTAAACTGATTTGCACTTAAAAAAAATACCACTAATATCTATTACCAACCAGGTAAATAGCTTAAACAGCATATAAATTCAGCGGGGAATACCATGACTAAAAAATCTCTTTTCATCACCAGCCTCTTAGCCAGTGCTTTAATCACTGGCTGTAGCGGCAATTACACAGACGATAATGCAAAAACTATGGCTTCATCTAACGCTTCACAAAAACTTACTTACCCAATTACCAAAAAAGACACCGTAGTAGACAGCTACTTTGGCCACAGTGTTGCAGACCCTTACCGCTGGTTAGAAGATGACCGCAGCGAGGAGACTGGTGCATGGGTCAAAGCAGAAAATAAAGTCACCTTTGATTATTTAGCACAAATACCGTATCGCGAGCAGTTAAAATCTCGCTTAGCTGAATTATGGAACTATGAAAAAGTTGGCGCCCCATTTACTGAAGGTGATTACACTTACTTTTATAAAAATAATGGCTTGCAAAACCAAAACGTAATTTATCGCCAACAAGGTGATGAGCAAGCCGAAATATTTTTAGACCCTAACACCTTCAGTAAAGAAGGTACCACCTCAATGGGTCAATTAAGCTTTTCCAAAGACGGATCAATTGCCGCCTACTCTATCTCAGAAGGCGGAAGTGACTGGCGAAAAATCATTATTATTGATGTAAAAAGTAAAAAAATTCTGGAAGAGCCTCTCGTTGACGTGAAATTTTCAGGCATTTCTTGGTTTAAAAATGAAGGTTTTTATTATTCAAGTTACGATAAACCCAAAGGCAGCGAGCTATCTGCTAAAACCGACCAACACAAACTGTATTATCATAAGTTAGGTCAAGCCCAGCAAGATGATGAAGTGGTTTTTGGTGATACCCCTGAGCAAAAGCGCCGCTATGTATTTGGCGAAGTCACCACAGACAATCGTTTTTTATTAATATCTGGTGCAATGTCAACTTCAGGTAATGATCTTTACTTAAAGGATTTGAGCAAAAACGACAGCCCGTTAATTACCATTACCGATAATTTTGATGCTGACACCTCGTTAATTGACAACGACGGTGACCAGTTATTTTTAGTCACTAATCTTAATGCTCCGAACAAAAAAATCGTATCTGTCAATGCTAAAGCACCCGCTGCTAAAAATTGGACAGACTTTATTGCTGAAACAGATCATGTATTAAGTGCCTCTACTGGCGGTGGTTTCTTCTTTACTGAATATATGGTTGACGCTATATCTAAAGTTTACCAGTATGATTATCAAGGTAATAAAGTCCGTGAAATTGCCTTACCTGGTGTTGGCAGTTCTTCAGCATTTGAAGGTAAGAAAAACGCTAGTACCTTGTATTATTCATTTAGTAACTACAAAACGCCTAGCACTATTTACGGTTTCAACGTAAAAGATGGTAGCAGTAAAATATACCGAGAATCTGGCGCCAAGTTTGACAGCAGTGCTTATGAATCTAAGCAAGTATTTTACACCTCCAAAGATGGTACTAAAGTACCCATGATTATCACCCATAAAAAAGGCCTAGTCCTAAACGGCAAAAATCCTACGCTTTTATACGGTTACGGTGGCTTTAATATCAGCTTAACGCCTGCATTTAGCGTGTCACGAGCAGTATGGTTAGAACAAGGCGGTATTTATGCTGTCGCTAACCTACGTGGTGGTGGTGAATACGGTAAAGACTGGCATAAAGCGGGCACACAATTAAGTAAACAAAATGTTTTTGATGACTTTATTGCTGCTGGCGAATACTTAATTAACCAACAGTACACCACAAGCGATTACTTGGCGATACAAGGTGGATCTAATGGCGGGTTATTAGTAGGTGCTGTTATGACACAACGCCCAGATCTGGTCAAAGTTGCCTTACCGGCGGTTGGGGTATTAGACATGCTAAGATACCATACCTTTACAGCAGGTGCGGGGTGGGCTTACGATTATGGTACCGCTGAGCAAAGTGAGGAAATGTTTAATTATTTACGCGCTTATTCACCTGTGCATAATGTTAAAGCTGGAGTAAGTTACCCAGCAACAATGATAACCACAGGCGATCATGATGACCGTGTTGTGCCGGCACATTCCTTTAAATTTGCTGCCGAGCTACAAGCTAAACAAGCAGGAAATGCACCGACGTTAATTCGTATTGAAACCGATGCGGGTCATGGCGCCGGTACCCCAGTCTCTAAAACCATTGAGCAATATGCTGATATTTATGCCTTTACTTTGTACAACATGGGCTTTACTGAATTAGCTAAATAATGACTCTTAACTGTCTTGCTAAAAAGCGATTAACGCCGGTTAATCGCTTTTTTTTCGATAGAGAAAAGCAGTTAATAACTAGCCAGCATACCTATAAAAGCTTGCTAATCAATGAAAAATCGTTAAGTAACGTTATTAATCATTTACGATTAGGTACTTTAACAATGCTCTTTTATTAGCGAAAGAAACGGCTGACCATAGCGCGATAGTTTTACATCACCAATACCACTGACATTAAGCATCTCGCGTGAGGTTTTTGGCTGTATCCTTGCCAGCTCAGCTAAGGTGGCATCATTAAAGACAATAAACGGCGCAATATCTTCACTATCGGCAATGACTTTTCGTAATTCACGTAGCTTGGTAAATAAGGCGCGATCGTAGCCTTTTTGTATCGGTTTTTGTTGCCAGTAGCTAGCTTTTTGTAAGCGAGGACTTGCTAGCATTAACGGCTCTTCAGCCTTAAGTGCCGCTCCCGAAGCTTGGGTTAAGCATAATATTGATTGTTGCTCAATATCTTGTTGTAAATACCCCAAGTGTATTAATTGGCTAATAATTGAAAACCAATAGCCTGCGGTTTTACCTTTACCTAAACCAAAAGTGGAAACCTTATCATGGCCTAATTGGCTAATTTTATCATTGAGTTCACCACGTAACACTGCAATAACATAATTAATATCACCTTGTTGTTCAATGCGATATACACAGGACAAAACTTTTTGTGCCTCAATCGTTCCGTCAAACTGGCTGGGTGGATCTAAGCAAATGTCACAGTTACCACAACCTTTCTCAGTAAATTCGGCAAAGTAATTTAACACCACCTTACGTCGACAAGTTTGTGCATCAATAAACGCATTCATTGCGGCAAAGCGTTGCATTTCAACATTAACGCGTTCTGGGTTTTCCCCCTCACTGATACGCTTTTTAATACGAGCGACATCTTTATCATCGACCAAAAATAATGCCTCTGCCGTTAAACCATCCCGCCCTGCTCGACCAATTTCTTGATAATAAGATTCTAACGTTCTCGGTGGCTCATAATGAATAACATAACGTACGTTCGGTTTGTTAATCCCTAAGCCAAAAGCCACTGTAGCAACGACAACTTGAATATTATCTTTAGTAAAGCCTTCTTGCACGATTGAGCGAATATCATTTTCTAAACCCGCATGATAGGCAGCACAATTTATACCACTGGCGGCTAAATATTTTGCCAATTTCTCCACTTGCCAACGGCTATTACAATAAATAATACCGCTATCGCCTCCTTGCTTTTTCAGGTAACCCAATAGCTGTTTTTCACCATTATATTTTGGTGCTAAGGTGAAACGGATATTGGCTCTGTCAAAACTATCAAGGTGTATATAAGGGTTATTAAGCGCTAACTGATTTAAAATATCTTTGCGCGTTGTGACATCGGCAGTCGCGGTTAATGCCATAACAGGCACGGTTGGAAAATGCTGCTTTAACGATTGTAGCTTGGTATATGCCGGTCTGAAATCATGGCCCCACTGCGATATACAATGGGCTTCATCGATAGCAAATAAACTCAGCGGTAGTTCGCTAAGGTTTTGCAGAAAGTAATAATTAGTTAAACGCTCTGGCGCAACATAGAGTAATTTAATTGCACCTTGCGCTAACTTGGCAAATATCTCAGTAATTTCACTTTGCGCTAGGCTCGAGTTGATAAATGCGGCAGGAATTCCTTGTCTGGTTAAGCCATCTACTTGGTCTTTCATTAAGGCTATCAGCGGTGATACCACCACAGTAATCCCTGGTAGCAATACTGCCGGTAATTGATAGCATAATGACTTACCACCGCCTGTTGGCATTAAGACTAACGAATCTCGACCTGATAACAGGTTTTTAATTATTGCGGACTGACCAACGCGAAAACTCTGATAACCAAAATGATGTTTTAAGGTTTCAAGCAGAAGTGCATCTTGCTCAGCAGTATTATTTTCTATGGTTGGCGAGGGATTCAAAGACAGTAAGCTAATTTGATTGGCGAGTAATGTCGCTATTTTAACTCAGCATCGCGATAAAAACATAGCAGAGAAATATATTTTTTCTGTAAAGGTGACACAGCCGAAAACTCAGAGGTTTTGCCTGCAAGTTGATGTGGTAGGCTAAACTTACGCTTATAGTAGCCCCTGCTTTACAGCGGCAATAAAGTTTACTTGTCAGATAGTAACATCCGTATTATTGACCGTGTTATCATGCGCGCCAATATCCTTTTTTCGTCTAAAAACCTAACTGATGAGCTCAACTGTCACTAACCAGCTTGAAAATAATAGTAGTCGTAATGGTGCGTTATGTGCTTTAAGCGCCTACCTATTATGGGGCTTTGCGCCAATATATTTTAAGTTACTTACCGAGATCGCCGCTGGTGAAATTTTAATGCACCGCGTCATTTGGTCAACGGTATTTTTATTAGTGATGATTATTGCCATGAAAAAGTGGTCACAATTATTAAGCGTACTTAAGCAACCAAAAGTCTTATTGCAGTTAACGTTATCGGCCTGTTTTCTTGCCATTAACTGGTTCTTATTCATCTGGGCGGTCAATAACGATCATTTGTTAGATGCTAGCCTAGGTTATTATATCAACCCGCTTTTTAATGTGGTGTTAGGCATGATGTTCTTTGATGAGCGTTTGCGACGTAATCAGTTGATTGCCGTCGGATTAGCATTATCTGGCGTCATAGTGCAGCTCATTGCGCTTGGTACCCTACCGTTAATTTCATTAGCGTTAGCCAGTACTTTTGCTATTTATGGTTTAATCAGAAAAAAGCTGCCGGTTAATTCGTTTGTCGGTCTGTTGATTGAATCACTGCTTATGCTTCCTGTTGCACTGATATATTGGTATTTCTTTGTTGAAAGTAATACTAGCAATATGGCATTAAATAGCTACAGCCTAAATTTCATCTTAGTTATGGCAGGTGTGGTCACTACCGCACCGTTACTGTTTTTTACTGCAGCGGCGAAAAGGTTAACCTTATCAACATTAGGGTTCTTTCAATATTTAGGCCCAAGTATTATGTTTTTATTAGCGACTTTTTACTACCAAGAAACCATGAAAACCGCGGAACTGATCACCTTTATCTTCATTTGGGCGGCGTTAATTTTATATAGTTTAGATTCGATAAAAAAACGCGGCTAATAAGTTACCTTGATAAAAAATGGCGCTAATATTTTACTATTAGCGCCATTTTTTTGATTGTTCGTTGCATCAGTGCATTAAGTGTCGGTGTCAGCACCTGAAATAACTATTTGATTTCGTCCATTTTCTTTAGCGGTATATAGCGCATTATCTGCTTCGCCCATTTGCTTAGACAAGGTGTCTTTACTATCAAAAACTACCCCTAAACTTAAGGTTACCGATACTGGTGTATTGCCAACCGGGATACTAGAAACAGCAATTTCTCGTCTAAAATCATCTAACTTATTGTATAAGTTGTCGCTATCAACCCCATGGATTAATACTGCGAACTCTTCACCGCCTATTCGTGCGGTCAAGCCTAAGCCAAAATGCTTACGCATATAAAGCGCAACCACTTTTAACACTTGGTCGCCAGCATCATGACCATAAATATCATTAATTTTCTTAAAAAAGTCGATATCCATCATAGCTAAACAATAGGGTACTTTTTTACGAATATATTCATTAATACGCGATTCAGCACTGCGGAAAAATGACCGACGGTTCGCTAATTCAGTCAAATAATCGGTATTCGCAGCATGCTGAATTTTGGCAATATTATTCAAGCTTTCAATGTTTTGCGTAATACGACAATAAAACTCTTCAGGACAAAACGGTTTACGTAAGAAATCATCGGCACCATTTTTAATAAAGCGCGCTGAATGAATACCGTTACTAGCCCCTGAAATACCAATGACTGCCAATTGCTCACGGGTATAAACACGACGAATTTCATTAGTTAATTCTATGCCATCCATTGCGGGCATTTCTAAATCCGTTATCACCATCTTAATATTTTTATGTTGCGAGAGTTTTTCTAATGCCTGCACACCATTGTGTGCCGTGACGACAGAAAAGTTTCGACGCTTTAATAGCTCAACAACATGATTACGCGCTGATGCGGAATCATCAACCACTAAAATAGTGTTCTCTTGGTTAGTTAACTGCCAGCTGAGTATACGTTTTAAATATAAAAATGCTTGGCTATTTTCTTTTGGAATATAATCAATGACCGCTTGAGATAATATCTTCTGACGCGTGTCATCATCCATTTTTCCTGTCATAACAACACCAGGAATACCGTGAGAAAGTACACAAGCAATGGCTTGCCCATCAAGCGCATCAGGCAAAGCATAATCTATAGTAGCCGCGAAAAAATTAGTATCGTTAGATAAAATCTCTTCTACTTCTGCCAAGGTTGACGCAACTACTACCTCAAACTTCAACGATTGAGCTATTTGTTTAATTACTGTCGCTATCGGTTTACTATCTTCTACTACCAATAATCGTTGAGACATTACTATACCTTTTCATGTTAATAATGGGCACGTTAACTTACTATTTTCACCTAAGCGAATGTTAAGACTATAACACTAAATAGCTTGTAAATTAGCAAATTCTACCACTAACCATTTACTACCAACATCAGCAAAGTTAACTTGAATACGCGACTGCGCGCCACTGCCTTCATAATTTAAAACAACACCTTCACCAAATTTAGCATGTTTCACTTGCTGGCCCAACTTAAAGCCAGTATTTTCAAAGGTTTCAAGTGTAAAAGTATTGGAGAACTTTCCGACTTTACTCGGTCGTGTTACTTGTGATTGCATACGAATTTCTTCAATACACTCTTCCGGTAGCTCTCGCAAAAAGCGACTCGCTTTATGAAACTTTTCTTGACCATATAAACGTCGGCTCTCGGCATGGCATAAGTATAACTTACTCATTGCTCTTGTCATGCCAACATAACATAGTCGGCGCTCTTCCTCTAAACGGCCAATTTCTTCAACTGATTGTTGTGACGGAAACATGCCCTCTTCCAGGCCGGCAATAAATACCAATGGAAACTCTAAACCTTTAGCCGAGTGCATGGTCATCAGTTGCACGGCCGCTTCAAACTCATCTGCTTGGGATTCGCCCGATTCTAAGGCTGCATGGGTTAAAAAAGCCGTTAATGGTGTCTGTTCCTCAACTAATTCAGGATCGCTTTCAAAGGTTTGGCATGCAGTTACCAGCTCATTTAAGTTTTCAATACGCTGGGCAGCACGCTCTCCTTTCTCAGCTTGGTACATGGCCTTTAAACCACTGTGACTAATAATAAAATTAGCTTGCTGGTCGAGATCCAAATTATTGGTATCATCTTCAAGCTGTTCAATTAACTGAATGAAAGCGGTAATCGTTTTAGCGCTTCTCCCTTTTAACTGTTCGGCTTGTAACATTTGTTGACAGGCTTGCCAAAGCGGTATCTCCATGCCACGTGCAGCATCCCTAACTAGTGATAACGTTTGATTACCAATGCCACGTGTTGGTGTATTAATAATACGCTCAAAGGCAGCATCATCATCACGGTTATTAATAAGACGCATATAAGCTAAAGCGTCTTTAATTTCTTGACGCTCGAAGAAGCGCTGACCACCATAAATGCGATAAGGTAATTGCCCTTGTAATAAGGCTTCTTCCAACAAGCGTGATTGTGCATTAGAACGGTATAAAATAGCGACCTCATCAAGCTTGCCACCTTCATCGCGCCATTGCTTAATGCGTCCAGCAATAAAGCGTGCTTCATCAATTTCATTAAAGGCAGTATAAATAGCAATCTTCTCGCCAGCATCACCCTCGGTCCATAACTCCTTACCTAAACGATTATTATTATTACCAATAAGTTGGTTGGCCGAATTTAAGATGTTAGCTGTTGAACGGTAATTCTGCTCTAATCGAATAGTTTTAGCATCGTTATATTCTTCAGTAAAACGTTCTATGTTTTCTATTCTTGCACCGCGCCAGCCATAAATTGATTGGTCATCATCGCCAACAATCATCACCTTACTACGTGCTTTCCCTAACATGGTTAACCAAGCATATTGAATGGCATTGGTATCTTGAAATTCATCCACCAAAATATGACCAAAACGTTGCTGATAATGCGATAACAAAGCGGGATTTTTTAACCAAAGCTCATGAGCTCTTAATAATAGTTCGGCAAAATCGACTAAACCAGCACGATCACAAGTATCTTGATAGGCCTTATAAACTTTAACAAATAACTCTTCGCTCGGGTCAAATTGCGCATCAATATGTTGTGGCCGTAAACCTTCATCTTTTTTACCATTGATATACCAAACAAATTGCTTTGCTGGCCATTTCTTTTCATCAAGTTCCAGTGACCTAATAATTCTTTTAATCAAACGTAGTTGATCATCACTGTCTAATACTTGAAAACTTTGTGGTAAATTGGCTTCTTGAAAATGCATACGTAATAACCGATGCGCTAAGCCATGAAAAGTCCCTATCCACATGCCATGGGTATTGCCGTTAACGGTTTGCTCTACCCGGGCACGCATTTCAGCGGCAGCCTTATTGGTGAAAGTAACCGCTAAAATACTGTGTGGAGATACCCCTTCAACTTGCATTAACCAAGCAATACGCTGAACCAAAACCCGCGTTTTCCCGCTACCAGCGCCAGCCAATACCAACATATTTTGTTTTGGCGCAGCAACAACCTCACGTTGTTTATCATTAAGAGAGTCGAGTAATTCTGATACATCCATAGGAGTTAAACCTTTATTGAGGAAGCATTATCTAATGCGGTTACTAGCAGTACTAAATAAGAAGCAAAAGTATATCACTATTTAAAGTCAGGTATAGTACTTTGCTGGTTATTTTTACAGTACCTAAAGGGTTTTCACTAGATTGTGCAAAACCTTAATAGCTGTCCAAAAAATTTACACTTTTGTATAAAAAAAACCAACCAGGTAATTATTGCATTGATATATATAAAGAAAACAGTGTGGCCCATTTATTGCACAATTGTTTAATACTAAATTATATTCAAACATTAGGAATAAACAATGAAACTGTTCAATACTACCTTTGCAGGGTTATTTTTTGTTGTAAGTTCAATACTTAACATTACCCATGCTGGTTTAATCACTTTAGATCAACAATCTACTAGCGTAAATGGTGGTATTATCAGCTATACAAATTTAGTTGCAGCTTCAACAACTATTTCAGATGCAACCTTCACCTTAGATATTGCCGGCGATTTGGATTCATCATATGAAAATGTTGCTATTACGGTAGATGGTTATTCTTTAGGCGTTGTTTTTGATAACAACCCTAACAATGATATTTTTGACTTTTCAGGTGATAACTATGTAGGAAATCATAGTAATTATATTACCATGACGGGTGTTGCAACAATTGCTCAAACCGACTGGGCAAACATTATTGCAGATGGTTTAGTTACTATCGCCTTTGATCTATCTAGCGCTGTAAACTGTTGTTCAGATCCACACGCTTTTACTAGTGGTAACATTTCTTACGATGTACCAGAGCCTTCTACTTTAGCCATCTTTGCTTTAGGTTTAATCGGTTTTGGCGCTCGTCGCTTAAAAAAATAACTCCAACGGTACTATAATAAAAGCACTGCTCTTCTGGTTTTAGTGCTTTTTTCTATCGCACATTGCAAAATTATTCATGATAATGTCTCTGTTCGATTAACTTGGTTTCATGGTTATCAATCATTTTAATTTTGATAAAATATAGAATATAGCTTCCTACCATTCAGCAATTTCGCTACACTGAATTAAAAGCAAATAGCGCTAACTTAGCTAATTTTCATGCTCAATAAAGACGAAAAAAAAATCCTACGTACGGTAAAGCTCGCGCCGCTTTTCATTTCAATACTCTCACTGATGGTCATAGCCTTCATCTACAAAAATAATGATAACCAATATAATGCCGAAGTAGAGCGCATCAGAGCTAATTCGATTGCTGAAGAAACCAAGCTCATCAAAAATGAAGTATTAAAAGTTCATCAACTTATCAAAAATGAAAAAGCCCAATCGATTGAAAAAATAAAAGTAGATTTACAAGAAAGAGTACGACAAGCCCACGCGATTGCGAGCGCTATCTATCGAAATAACCAAGGTAAAAATGAAAATGAAATTAAGCAACTGATCAGTGATGCACTAAGAGACATTCGTTTTAACAAAGGAAGAGGTTACTTTTTTGTTTATCAGCGTGATGGTTTATCAGTGATGCACCCTATTTTACCCGATATACAAAATACCAATTTATGGGATTTTCAAGATGTTAAGGGCAACTATGTCATTCGTCAATTAAGTAACATCGCCACCAGCCAAGGCGAAGGTTTTTTACGTTGGTGGTGGAACAAACCTGCCGACACTAACAACGAATACGAAAAGATTGGCTACAGTAAATATTTTGCGCCCTTTGACTGGTTCATTGGCACAGGTGATTACGTGCTTGATTACGAAGAGGAGCTCAAGGCGGAGATATTGCAACGCATAAGCCAAGTGAAATATAGCAAAGATGGTTATATCTTTGTGGTTAACAACGCTGGCGTTTACCTCAGCCACATTGAGAAGGAGTACATTGGTAAGAATAGATTCGACCTTACTGATCGTAATGGCTTTTTGATCACCCAAGAAATTATCAAAGTGGGTCAACGTGGTGAAGATTATCTAACCTACATAGGAACGATAAAACCAAGTACCGGCTTACCTGCCCATAAAACCTCTTATGTTAAAGGCTATAAAGATTGGCAATGGGCTATAGGCTCAGGTACCTACTTAGATGATATAGAAAGCCTTATCAGATCAAAAAAGCAAGCTCTGAATAAACAGAATCAAGAGGAGTTGTTTCATGCCTTAGTGCTTGGCGCAACAGCATGTCTCATACTATTACTTATATCACTGGCATTTGCCAATAATATTGAAATGCGCTTTTTACGCTATAATTCGAGCGTCACAGAAAAAACCCGGCAACTTAATGAGCTAAATTTACACCTCGAAGATAAAGTAAAGCAAAGAACGCAAGCTTTAGCCGCGACCAATGAAGAATTAGAATCAACCTTAAAACGTTTAAAAAGCACACAAGAAAAGTTGATTGCTTCTGAAAAAATGGCCTCTATGGTTAGTTTAGTGACTGGGGTAGCACACGAACTCAATACCCCCTTAGGCATTATGGTCACCTCAATAGGCCAAATTGAACGTGAAGTAGAGAGTATTTTCGCCAAAGTAAAATCGCAAAAATTGAGTCGTCGTGATTTACAACGGAGTGAAGAATTATGTCAATTAGGGGTCGATTTACTCAATCGAAACCTTGAAAAATCTATCCATCTAATTAATAGCTTTAAATCGCTTTCAACCTATAATAACCAAGAATTACCCCAAGAATTTTCACTAAATACGCTACTGCAATCACTAAGCGACTCTTACCAGTCAATTTTAAAAGCACACCATACCCAACTCACGGTAGTATGCGAAGGCAAGATAGAGCTTAGCAGCTTTCAAGAGGTTATTGTCGAAGTGTTAACGCAGCTCATTGAAAACTCGTTAACACATGGCTTTACTGGTATTAAGTCACCGCAAATCACCTTGAAGGTGACAAAATTAGCAGAGCAAGTTTCCATCAACTATGTTGATAATGGCATAGGTTTAGATGACGAAGGCATAAAAAAGGTCTTTGAATTATTTTACACCACCAAGCGCAACACAAATTGTACTGGCTTGGGCATGCCCATTGTTTATAACCAGGTAACTCAAAAACTATTGGGTAGCATCGAATACAATCAACAAACAGCATCGGGCGTGAGTTATACAATAACCATTCCTAGTAAAATTAAACTCACATCAGCCCAGACAGCTTAAAAATTTACCTGCTAATTGCACAGCAGAACTTACTTTACCAAGCGCAATAATTCACTAACATCACTTAACTCAAGATGAGGTAATTGCTGTAAAGGTTTACCAACACCATACTGCGGTAACCAAGCTGTTTGACAACCTGCGTTTAAGGCGCCATGAATATCGGCAAAACCACAGTCACCAACATGCAATAATTCATGGGCAGATATAGCTAGCTCTTGGCATACTTCAACAAACATATCGGTAGCAGGTTTTTGCTTGAGTAATCTGCCGGCAAGGAGATGTTGGCCAACCTTTGCATGATTACCGTTTTGAAAGCCTGCATGGTAAATGGAGTGAAAATATTGCGCTATACCGAGGGTTTTAGTATCGACATTACCGTTACTAATAGCGAGCAAGGGGTATTGCTGACTCAGTTGCGCCAGTAATTGTTTACTTGCTTTAGGAACAGAAAAATCACTACGAAGTTGAATAAAGTAATTTAACGCTAATTGTGCTTCGTTTGCTGCTTGTGCAGCTGCCACTCCATGGGCGATTAGCCCCAAGCGATAACTTTCATATCGTAATTGCACAACATCATGACTAATATCGCCATTAGCGTTAATCGCTTCTTGGCGATAAGGTCCCCAAAAAGCGCGATTAAAGACCGCATGTAAATCAGGCAACAAGCTGGCAAGTTTTTCAGCAAAATAACTAACCATCTTCTTTTCAATGTCATACATTACTGGACGATTACTGTATAAGGTATCATCTAAATCAAAACTGATTGCTTTGATAGTGGTTAAACGCCGATAAAATTGCACTTTCTCCTCCTTAATAACTAACGAGCGAGTTGTTGCTGTAATAGTTTCGCCACTAGTCGTTTAAACTGGCTTAGTAATAAAGTATCCATGCGCGGATCAAAATGATGGGCATCTTCACTGCTAATCGCCAAAAAGCCAATAACCTTGTCCTCATAACACAATTTAATCAAAACCACGGAACCAGCGCATTGATGAGAAAAAATCAACGCTTGTTCACTCGCTTGCAAACGACCAAAATAATAATCATGCTTGCTTAAGCGATTTTGCATAATACCGGCACAGTCATTATTGGCGAAACAATGGTGCTTAGGGAGAATATTGGCTGATGGCACAAGCCATAACTTAAATTCTGAGAGTGATAACAACTCTGTCGTTGCTTGGTGTAAACAATCGAGTAACTCTTCTGCTGACTGGCAATCAATTAAACGTAAATATAAGTCACTATAAAGGACGAATAGCTGTTCATTATGACTAGCAACAGACATCAGCTGAGTAATTTCTTCCTCTAAAATATATACTTTTTGGCGAAGTTTTTGCTGCTGACGCTCCACTAATGACACCGTGCCGCGTTGTTCATCATGTAAACGTAAACCTGTAATAAGGTCATTATTACGATCGAAAAAGTCAGGGTTATCCTGTAAATAGGCAACAATTAATTCATCTGTTAATCGTACGTCATCATCATTATTTATACTTTGTGGAATATCATTCATTTTACTGGATTCTTCTTTATTGGGAACTACCGCTTACTCAGATAAGAAAAGGCGCGGCCTATATTGATAATTGACCATCAAAAACATGGGTAGCGGGTCCTGACATTTTCACTGGGTGACCAGGTCCTTGCCAATAAATACGTAACTTACCCCCAGGTAACTCTACTGTCACTTGTTTCGCTAATTTTTTTTGCATATAACCAACGGCAACTGCTGCGCAGGCACCACTACCGCAAGCCAATGTTTCTGCAGCACCACGTTCATAAACTCTCAGCTTAATGTAATTAGGTTTAACAATTTCCATAAAACCTACGTTGGCATCTTTAGGGAATCGCTCGTGAACTGACAACTCTCGACCTAAAATATCTACCGGTGCATCGGCGACACTATCAACGGTAACAACACAATGGGGGTTACCCATTGACACGGCGCCGCATAACACGGTTTCACTCTCGCCGCGCAAAATATAACTCCCTTCTGGTTTTTGTGCGGTAAAAGGGATTTTATTGGGTTCAAATTGCGGCACAGGCATAGTGACCGAAATATTACCATCGCGTTCAATATGTAAATTCATTTTGCCGGTGCTGGTCGACACTTTTATTTTATGCTTATTGCATAAGCCCTTCATGCGGACAAACTTAGCAAAACAACGAGCGCCATTGCCACACTGCCCCACTTCACTGCCGTCTGCGTTATAAATACGATAGTGAAAATCCAAGTCAGGATCATAAGGTGGTTCAACAACCAATAACTGGTCAAAACCAACACCAAAGTTTCTATCTGCAAATTTAGTAATTTGCTCTGGCGATAAAAAGACATTCTGCGTGACATTATCGAGTACTAAGAAGTCATTACCTAAACCATGCATTTTAGAGAAATTAACTAACATTATTATTGCTCTTTACTGTTTCTAGTACTTTTTCAGATAGCACTTGGCTAGCACCGACAAACTCATTTACCGCCTTGTTTGACTCAACAGTTGTTGCTTGTTGTTTTGCTTCACTGTCTTTGCTGTTCGCTTTTTCCTCTACCCCAGGTTGTACTGGTGTTTGATATAATTCACCTTTAATACCGCAAGCTGATAGAAAAATAGTACTAGTGAACGTCAGTAAAAGCGCTTTAAGCGGCAGTCTTTTTAATAACGCTGTTAAAAAGTTATCGGGTCTAATGCTTCTCATGATGTTTTTTGCCATGAAAGTCGTTTAAATCAAGCTTTTCACTTAACTTAACCGCGCTGTATCTGTATTTATTTTGTCTGATTGCTATTATACTCACATGCTTATCAACATTTATACCAAATCTATTAAGTTTATTGTCATAAGGCTGACAAACGCTTAGACGACATTAACTCAATGGGCTTGGTATCATTCTGATTTAGACAACCAATGACATTGAAAGGATAGGTAATGAACGATAGCCAATACAACTTAATCGCCGACGAACTGCTTCTTGCCATAGAAGAAGCGATTGAAGACTGTGGTGTCGACATAGATTATGAGGGGGTTGGTGGTTTACTAACACTAACCTTCAAAAACGCCAGCAAAATAATCATCAACAAACAGGCACCATTACATGAAATTTGGGTAGCAACAAAATTCAATGGTCACCATTTTGTCTATAATGACAATACATGGCTAGATAAACGTAGCGGAGAAGAGTTTTGGCAATTTTTATCTGATGCGGTCAGCACACAAGCTGAGCAAGGCTTAACACTGTCAGCTCAGTAATAAATTTAAATTTGGAAAGTAAATGAACAAGACAACAGTACGCATTGCCACCCGAAAAAGCGCCTTAGCCTTATGGCAAGCAGAATATGTAAAAACTCAGCTTGAGCACTTCCATGCCGATATTAATGTTGAGCTAGTGCCAATGACCACTAAAGGCGATATTATTTTAGATACGCCTTTAGCCAAGGTCGGTGGTAAAGGTTTATTTGTCAAAGAACTTGAAGTGGCCATGTTAGAAAATCGTGCTGATATTGCCGTGCACTCCATGAAGGATGTTCCGGTCGACTTTCCTGAAGGATTAGGCCTTGAAGTGATTTGTCCTCGAGAAGATCCACGAGATGCTTTTGTTTCCAACCGTTATAACACACTCAGTGACTTACCCGATGGCGCTATCGTTGGGACATCAAGTTTACGTCGACAATGTCAATTAAAAGCTAGCCGACCAGATCTTGATATCAGAGACTTACGCGGCAATGTCAATACTCGCTTAAAAAAGTTAGATGACGGTCAATATGATGCCATCATCTTAGCGGCAGCCGGTTTAATTCGCCTTGAAATGAACGAACGCATTACCCAATTTATCGAGCCAGAACAGATGTTACCGGCAAATGGCCAAGGTGCTGTCGGCATTGAATGTCGCCGCGATGATAGCACCATTAAAAATTTATTAGCACCATTAGAATGTCGTACAACCCGTGCCAGAGTTTTAGCGGAACGAGCAATGAACAAGGCACTTGAAGGTGGTTGCCAGGTGCCCATTGGTAGTTATGGTGTTATCTCAGCCGATGGTAAAGATATTTACCTAAGGGGTTTAGTGGGTGCTGTCGATGGTAGCGAATTGATTGAAAGTGAAATAACGGGGCCGATTGAACACGGTGAAGACCTTGGTAATAAGCTTGCACAAGCGTTATTAGACCGTGGCGCGGATAAAATTTTACAACAGGTATATGCTGTCAATAATGACGAAAATAGCTAAAGTTGCGTATTCAAAATCAAGCATATCGCCTCAAGTGCATGCACTTGGGGCCTGCTCACCTGAGCAGTCAATAGTTAAGCCGTTAAATGTACTGATCACCCGTCCTGAAAGCAAAGCGAAGCAACTGGCTTTATTACTCAGTCGACAAAAAATAGCCAACACCTGCCAGGCGTTATTTGATTATCAGGCCAATGCCAGTAGTGAAGCGATAAGCCCAGATATTAACGCCGCGGACATAGTGATTTTTGTCAGTGTCGCTGCGGTTGAATTTACCCAGGCTAAGCAACCATTGATAACCAAACCTAAGCAGTTATATTTTGCCATAGGCAATGCCACCAAACAGGCATTGCATAGTATTGGCATCACAAAAGTACTATCACCAACAACGCAAGCAGAACACAGCGAAGGCCTACTAAATTTACCCGAATTACAAAATGTCAGCGGTAAAAACGTGGTTATCGTTCGAGGTAACGGTGGTCGTGAGCATATCGCTAATTCGCTCAAACAAAGAGGTGCGCAGGTCAGTTATATTGAAAGTTACCAACGTGTATGGCGAACATTACCAAAAAATATTGCCCAGCAATGGCGAGCACAACAAATTAACTGTATTGTCGTTACCAGTAACGATATATTAACAGCATTACTCAACTATTTAACCAATGAAACAGGTAGGTTAGACAACTATTGGCAACGAGAATGCTTATGGGTTGTTGTTAGTGAGCGTATTGCCAACAATGCCAAAGCCTCAGGCTTACAGCAAATAGTGAATACGCAAGGAGCTAGCACTGAAATACTGAGTAAGGCATTCAAAAGCCTTACCGCTAGCTAAACCTATTTATAAAAGTTAATAACCATGGAACATAGAACTATGTCGGATAAAAAAGTTTCAGAACCAGAATTGTCATCCAAAAATACCATCGCTGCAGCCACTGACAAATCAGAAACAGAAAAAACTGCCAAGCTGAGCCCGACAGTCAATAAAACTAGCGAAAAAACATCAGCGACAAAACCAGCTAAGTCTGCTAGTCAAAAATCAACGGATAACCCGCCTGAGAAAAAGCCAAGCAATAAAACAGCCATTTTTGCGCTCACGGTTGCCTCGCTAAGTGTACTGGCCTCAATTGGTCACTTTATTTGGCAGCAACAACAAAAAAATACGCAATTGCTGGCGATTAACCAGCAGACTCAACAAATATTACAGCAAGGAAATGCACAATTAAAAAGCACACTAAGCTCTGAATTTCAACGCCAGCTAGCGCTGCAAAAAGACAACAGTCAATCAAAGCAAGCAGCTGAGCAAGCCTTGCTCGATAGTGAAGCCAAAATTCAGCAACTAACAGCGCAAGTCAATCAACTTGAGCAGCAAGTACAACTTCGCCAACCAAGTGATTGGTTAATTCATGAAGCAGAATACTTAGTTCGTGTTGCGGCAAGAACTATGTGGTTAGAGCAAGATACCAAGGCCGCGATTGGTTTACTACGCGATGCTGACAATCGTTTACAAACGTTAAACCAGCCCAAATTCTTACCGGTTAGATCCTTAATTAATGAAGATATAGAGGCGCTAGCCTTGATGCCAAGGCTGCAAAATCAAGAAGCTATCTTAACCTTAATGGCCTTGAATAAGCAGGTACCGAATTTAGAATTTGCCGGTGTCAACCTCGCTGAAGCCTTAAACGATAAGGAAGATTTATCATTGTCTGACGATGTCAGTGACTGGCAAGAAAACCTCGGCAAAACATGGCAGAAGTTTTTAAATGATTTTATCACCGTCCGTCGAAGATCCGGTATGGTTGAACCATTAATGGCACCTGAGCAACAACAACATTTAAAACAAAACTTAAGCTTGAAACTGCAACTCGTGCAATGGGCCGCTAGTGAACAAAAATCTGAAGTTTACCAACAAACCTTATTAGATATTCAGCAATGGTTAAATGAATTTTTTGATATGGACTTGCCGGTTAATCAAAAGTTCTATCAAGCTATTGAGCAACTAAAAAAGCAGACTATTCATTATGATTACCCCAGTGACTTGCGCTCATTAGCTGAAATTAAGCGCTTATTAACAGACAATAACCAGCTCAAGCAGCAAGCAACTGCCACTAAACCACAAAGGCCTGAAGGCACCACTCAACAAGTGTTACCCGAAGTTGAAGCCGCTGACGCTTTGCCTAAAGAAGAAAAAGCTAACGATGATGAAGCAAGTGGAGGTCAATTATGATCCGTATTATTGTCGCTTTAGTTATCTTTCTTGGCGCTATGGCAATCAGCCCATTTTTGATAGGTGAAAAAGGTTACATTCTTATTGCGATGGGAAATACCACCATAGAGTTAACCGTTTTATCAGCTGCCATTATGTTAACGCTATTTTTTATAGTATTAATTATTATTTTAAAATTGTTTCGCGGTGGCTTGAACTTAAGTTTTGGTACCTGGCATAAGTTTACCTTTGCCGGACAACGCCGTGGTATCGCTAATTTTAACAAAGGTTTAGCCGCTTATATGCTAGAAGACTATCGCCAGGCTGAAGAACTCTTTGCCAAAAGTGCTATCCCTTCAAAAAGAAAGCAAAGCGCTTATTTACTGGCGGCTTCTGCTGCCGCGAAATTAGACCAAGAGAGCAATACTAATCACTATTTAACATTACTAGAAAAAGAAACCGTCAAACTTAAAGAGGTAGGCTTAGAAAGTGTCCTAGTCAACATCAAATTATTAATGAATCAAACGAAACAAGCAGCGTATGCAAAAGCAAGGATGCTTATTGATGAAAACCATAAACACATTGGCCATGACCCTCGTTTACTGACACTTGAAATAGATTTATGTTTGCTTGAACAACGCTTTGAACAGGCTATACAATACTTGCCTGCGGCCAGGAAAGAAAAAACCATTGCACAAGCGACAATTACCGCGTGGGAACACCAAGCTTTTTATGGCAGTTTTAATGACAGCATCTGCCAGCATGACAGTGAAGCTTTGCATGCAAACTGGCAAAAACTAAGCCGTAAAATTAAACAACGAGAAGCTGTGCTGTTTGCCTACTGTAAAGTATTGGCAGAGCATGACATTACTGAACCGTTAAATAAACTTCTAGTGCCGGTATTAAAAAAATCACCCAGTAGTGACTTGCTAAAAGAACTCCGTAACTTACCGATTAAACGTGCCGATGAACTTATCGCAATTGTCCAAAAACACCTGCACAATAATGTGCAAAGTGCTAAATGGTTAAGTTGTTTAGGCCATTTAGCGTTATCAAGTCAACAATATTCGATGGCTGAAAAAGCCTTTGGCAGCTTATTAAAGCTCGACCATGAAGGTGATGATAAACCCTATGACCTGCAAGACCTAAAAGCATTAGCACGCGCACATAGCCAGCAAGGAAATTACCAAGCAGCAAGTGATATATGGCTTAAGGCAAGTAGGCTTTAAACCAGCAAAAAAAGCCGTAATAGTGTTTGAAAAGATTACGGCTTTTGCTTGGTAACGATACAGTTATAATCTCTCGGGGCAAACTGATCACACTTTTTACATTCAAGTTGATGTCCCAGCATTGCTTGTCGACCGTGAGCTGAAACTACCCAAGGTCTATTAATAAAAGGCGGCTTATGTCTTACATGCTGATAGTGACCACAGGCCAACTCAGCAACCCAATGCTGTTCTTCATCTTGATGATAACCACATATTGCTTGTTTCATAGCTAACCATTGATTTAAAAGCATTGCCTTAGACTAGTAAGTTAATCGTTACTTGGAAAAAAGTACTTTAACTTTTTTAGCATACTGTTCACCATCAAGACGTGAAAACCTCATCAATAAATCATCTTTACCGTCACCGTTTAAATCATCAACCATCACCAGATTGCCATCTTTAGGTAACTGCGTACTGTAACGAATACTTCGCTTATTAAACGACTTATTATTTTTAGCAGACTTTTTACTTGCTAAGGCTTTTTTACCGAGATAAATATTTAATTCATCATCATCATCAGATAAAACCAGCTCTTTTAATCCATCGCCATTTAAATCAGCAAGTTTAACTACCGCACTACCACTTTGTCCTGAGGTTAAGCTAAAGGTCAACTCAACATCTTTTTTAATTGTCGGCTTGTCAGAAAATTTATCTTGCTCATTCATCTTAAAAACATAAACATCTTGGTCGATGGCACCGGATACCAATGCGCCAATAATTTGTGATAAACCAATATCAAAGCCAGCCAGTAACACTTCCAGTTTTTCGTCACTATCAATATCAACAAACTCTAGCCCTGTTAAGGTACCTTCTGCATGAATGACACTATGCGCCTCTTGCGCATAACTCAACTTGCCTTGGTTGGCTTTGCCAAGGAATATTTCATAATCGTTAACCCGATCAAGCACACCTGACGCTTTAGTATATCTGACAACCATATCGGCAATACCATCAGCGTTAACATCACGAAGCTCTTCTAACTTTCTGTATTCAAGATTACTTTGGTCAAGTGGCTCGCCACTCTCATCACGCTTGTCCCACCAATCCGTACCACTGATAGCATCATTAATCGTTAACAAGGTCGCTTTACTCATGAACTGGCTATTATCATATTGCGAATAAATAACCATTTCACCATCACCCACTAATAAAATATCGGTTTTGTCATCAAAAGTAACATCACTGAAATATAATTTGCTTTCGGTATAAGTCGCGCCATCAGCAAACACCCTTACTTCTGGCTTTATCGGTAAAGTTTGCTTAGAAAAACTCAACATACCCTGGCCAATTAAAATATGTATTTTGTTAAAATCAGCAATAATGACATCTTCAAAAGCGTCATTATTGAGATCTTGAATAAAATTTCCTCGGCTGAGAAAGTCAGCTTGTTCTTGTATATACAGTGATGAAATTTTTGCTATCGAAGTAAATGTCTTATTTTGATAAAGACTTAATGCCTCATCAGATAAAAAATAAAGCTTTTGTTGTTGACTCGATTTTTCGTCAGTTAAATCAAAACGATAAAACTTTTTAGGGATAATACTTTGTTCAGCAATGGTATATTTATTGGTTTTTTGATCTAACTGGTAAATTATCAACCAGCGATTACTTTCTTCATCAATAGAAAAAGTTAATAGCTCTTTGCCGGGGCTGGCTAACAAATCAGCGGCAACGATTTCCTGCGTTAGCTTATAAGGCACATCAATAATGATTTCATTAAACTCTACTGCACTGGCCTTAATCGCAAAAGTACTTAAGGTCGTTGCACAAGCGAAAATAGCGAGTACAGAGGAAAAGGGGTTCTTCGAAAACAGCAAAGGGTATCTCCATATAGTAACTATTTGTAAGTAGATGTAGAACTCCAAAAACAAGCAGAGTTCCCCTAAATTTTAAAATATAGATATAACACAGCCATAATTTAGTGCAGTAAAAAAGCTGTTACATAATATGTAAGCAATATAATAGCGGCTACTTTTAAGCAAGTTTAACTGACATATTTTGTCTGTATGTGGTTGAGCAATACACTCTTTGCCTGGAATAATTTAGATACCTCATCAACAGACCTTAGTGTATTTTGATGGTTGAACTTGATGAAACACACTAAGTATTACTTAACAAAAAATCTAATAAACGACTAAATGCTGCAGTACCCGGATGAAGCCAGTCAAAATGGTCAACTCCTTCGACAATTTCAAACGGTAAACCAGCATTGATTGCTTGAGCTGTCGGAACAATCCAGTCTTGCGAACCATTAAAAAGAAATACTCGTTCGCTTAACGCGTTAAGGTCAGGTGTGGCCAGCGAATATTGCTCTGGAATACTTTCTGGTGTGCCATTCATAAAGCTACGTGCCAAAACATTACATCCCCCTGACTGTGCAGCAAAAGCGCTTATATTGGTAATGGCAGCAATGCCAACACCACTAACATCATTATTGAGCGCTTCTTCACGCTGGTGGATAGCCAAAAGAGCAAGATGACCTCCAGCAGAATGCCCAAGTATCAGGTGGCTTCGCTGAGAATATAAGTCACTTGATGTTGCAATAATATTATCAATCGCCGCACTGACATCCTCAACAGTTCCCGGCCAACCGCCACCCGTATCACCTGTGGCTCTATATTCGACTGACCAAACATGAAAACCATTTAAAGATAACGCGGTCGCCAGCGGGTAGCTTTGATTAATACGAAATGAATTTGACCAACAGCCTCCGTGAACAATAATAATGGCCTGCCGCTGACTTGTTCCTGAAGTCAATGTTGGTTGCCAATATTCAGAAAACTGTAAACTGCTAGCGCCATAGAATCTAGTTACACTAGATGGCTCGTATGGCAAACCTTCGACGGTAGCAAATGATACGGGCTGCGTGACAGGAGGATAAAAATCGGTGTGATTGCCAATGGGTGACGTTTGCTTTATGGGTAGAGGGCTTTGGCTTGTAGAAGACTCATCAGAACAAGCAACTATTAAGTAAATAAAACAATAGCTTATCAATTTATTCATGCTTCTTCGTCCCGGCACTTTCTTATCATGTTCACTTTGT
Organism: Colwelliaceae bacterium MEBiC 14330; assembly: GCA_040779365.1. Taxonomy (GTDB): domain Bacteria; phylum Pseudomonadota; class Gammaproteobacteria; order Enterobacterales; family Alteromonadaceae; genus Colwellia. Next base: position 26,667 of record JBFONR010000013.1, on the reverse strand, counting down.
CGCTTCTAGGCTACCGACCTATAAAACCTGTAAGTCATAGCTGTTTAACACTATGAAAACAGTGACTTAAAGGCATTTTAATAAACATCTAAGCATTGTTTTCACAGCTTAATTCAATCTTATCACACCTCGCTAATAGGTCGCGACAGCTTTCTATTGTGGTTTGCAGTTATGCCAAAAATGATTGTTTTTAGCGTGTTCTCAAGTCTTTCCCAGTATGCACCACAAAGGTGCAGAGTGTACTTTATAGAGACAACTAGACTATAAACACCCAAGTAATAATAAAAAGATATAACAATTTAAACTACTGTTTTAAAGTGTTTTTTTATTTTTTATTAGTTATTTATACGCCATGGCATAGGATTTGATTAGCTATATACATTTATTGATAAATTGAGAGGGAATTATGCTCGCAACGTTTATAAAACAACACAACTTACCAGAAGAGTTTTCTTTGTCTGTAGAAAAGTATTACAAGCCAATTGCCCAACAGCTATTTGATCGTTTTAAGCGCTCAACATCACCTTTTTTTGTTGGTATTAATGGTTGTCAAGGTAGCGGTAAATCAACATTAACCGATTATATCGGTGAGTATTTAACCAGCCAATATAAGCTTAACGTAGTGGTAATGTCCCTCGATGACTTTTACTACTCAAGTCTAGATAGGCAAAATTTAGCCAATACAGTACACCCATTATTGGCTACCAGAGGTGTACCAGGCACCCATGACATGACAGAGCTGAGACAAGTGCTGACAAAGCTAAAAGCACGGGAAACGGGTTTTACTATCCGTAAATTTAACAAGGCTACTGATGAGCCTTACCCTGAAAGTGGCTGGCAAGTTATCAACCAGTCGGCTGACATAGTAATCGTCGAAGGTTGGTGTTGGGGTGTATCACCGCAAACTGAAGAACAGCTAAAAACCCCCATTAATGAACTGGAATATAAGTACGATACCACTGGGAAATGGCGTAATTATGTCAATCAGCAACTCAAAGATGAATATGTATCCTTGTATAAAGAAATGGATTTTTGGTTAGCATTGCAAGCGCCTTCATTTGATTGTGTATATAAATGGCGTCTTGAGCAAGAAGAAAAGTTAAAAGCTCGAAATGTTGGCTTAGAAAATTCAAAGATAATGTCATCAGCAGAAATCTTAAATTTCACGCAATATTTTCAACGCTTAAGCGTACAAGCGTGTAATACCTTTAAGGAATCTGCTGATATTATCTGCTATTTGGATAACCAACGAAAAATTACAGAAATTGCTAATAAAGCGGTGGGTTAATATGTGCTTTACGCTTATATTCAGTGACTTAGATGGCACCTTATTAGATCATGACAATTATGAATTTTCGGCGGCTTCGGCGACCTTATTACAACTTAAGGCGGTCAATATCCCGGTTATTTTAAATACCAGTAAGACCTTTGCCGAATTAACGCAAATTTTAGCGGATTTACAGTTAACCAGCCCGTTTGTTGTTGAAAACGGCGCCGCCATTTACATACCGGTTGACACCTTTAACCAACAGCCAGCAGGCACTACGCGCGTAGGCAACTATTGGCTAAAGTCGTTCAGTTTACCCAGAGAACACTGGTTAAGTGTACTTGCTCAGCATGGCAAAGAATTTCAGCAATATTTTCAAAGCTTTTCAAGCTTATCAGATACAGAGCTTGCTAAGCTTACCGGTTTAAACTTAGCGGCAGCAAAACTTGCTAGACAAAGGGAATTTGGTGAACCGATACATTGGTTGGGGAGCTCACAAGATAAGCTCACTTTTATTGAAAAGTTAACCAAAGCAGGTGCTAACTTAGTTAACGGCGGCAGATTTCTGCATATTGGTGATGACTGTAATAAAGGCCAAGCATTAAAATGGTTAACAGCGCAGTATCGCCAACAATATCCCAACAGCGTTATGTCTACTATTGCGCTAGGTGATGGTGAAAATGACACGGCTATGCTGGAAGTGGCTGATCATGCAGTACAAATACGCTCCCCTGCTCACAATTTTCCAACGCTCAATAGGCGAGACAATGTTATACAAACCGAGCATTATGGGCCAAAAGGCTGGGCCATGGCCATTCAAACATTATTAGCAAAACAATTATCTACAATCTCTACGCATTTAGGAGTCAATCATGGCTGATTTTTATCAAAACGGTACCGTTACAACCTTACATAATTTAGCACAGCGTTCACCAAGTGCCATTGCCGATGAATTATATAATTTTTCTAAAACGCGTTCATTAGGGTTAATTTTACCTTCATTATTTTCTGAGCTGCAAGGTCAAGCATTGCCAGATATTATTAATAAACTGACCGAGGTAAATTATTTATCTGAAATAGTTATTGGTTTAGATAGAGCAGATCTCAATCAATATCAACATGCCTTATCCTTCTTTGGACAATTGCCACAACATCATCGCGTACTGTGGAATGATGGGCCACGTTTACAGGCCATTGATGCTAAATTAAAAGCGCAAGGTTTAGCGCCACAAGAACTCGGTAAAGGGCGAAATGTATGGTATTGCATGGGTTATATGCTTGCCTCAGGTAAAGCTGAATCTATTGCCTTGCACGATTGTGATATTTTAACTTATGAACGCGAGTTACTTGATCGCTTACTTTACCCTGTTGCCAACCCAATGTTTAATTACGAGTTTTCTAAAGGCTTTTATGCTCGTGTTGCCGACGGAAAGGTTAATGGTCGAGTATCTCGTTTATTGGTTACCCCGTTAATTAAAGCCTTAAAGAAAACAGTAGGTCATTGTGATTACCTCGAATACATGGACAGCTTTTTATACCCGCTTGCTGGTGAATTTTCATTCAGACGTGATGTGTTAAATGATATTCGCATACCTAGTGATTGGGGCTTAGAAATTGGTGTACTGTCTGAAATGTATCGTAACTACTCATCGAACCGAGTTTGCCAAGTCGATATCGCCGCTACCTATGATCATAAACATCAAGACTTGTCTTTGGACAATACCGACGGTGGCTTATCAAAAATGTCGATAGATATCAGTAAGGCATTTATTCGTAAACTAGCGACTCAGGGTGAAACCTTTACCGCTGAAAAATTTAGAACATTAAAAGCAACCTATTACCGTATTGCTTTAGATTATGTAGAAACATACCGCAACGATGCGATGATGAATGGCCTTAAACTCGATATTCACAACGAAGAAAAAGCCATAGAAATGTTTGCTAAAAACATTATCACCGCCGGCAATACCTTTTTAGAACAACCCATGGAAACGCCCTTTATACCTTCATGGAACCGGGTTGTTAGTGCCATACCAGACATATTGTCACAATTAAAAGAGGCGGTAGAATTAGATAACGCAGAGTTTAATAGCCAATAATGTTGCCGTTTTCACTCATCAACCATCAAGATTAAAACCAAGTAATATCAAAGTGTTTTTAGCAGGTACACTATGCACAGCCCGATTGAACAATTAACTACTAAATTAGTACAACAATTAACGATAATTTATCAAAATATTGAACTTAACCAGTCGCTCGCTGATATCAGCCAAGATTTAGTTAATATTATGCGTTTATCTGAAGCAGTAGCTGTCAGTCAGCCATATGTTAATCATTGGTCTGAAGAGGATGTTATTTTAATCACTTATGGCGACAGCATTATTAATGATGGCGAGCTGCCGTTAACAACACTAAAACGTTTTGCTGATAATCATATAAAACCATATATTAATAGCATCCATATTTTACCGTTTTTTCCCTATAGCTCAGACGATGGCTTTGCTGTTATTGATTATTCTTCAGTTAATGAAGCACTGGGGGGTTGGCAAGACATCGAAAATATCAGTAACGATTATCGGTTGATGTCAGATTTAGTGATTAACCATTGCTCAAGTAGAAGTGCTTGGTTTACTAACTTTGTTAATGGCCAAGGCCAGGGCTATGACTACTTTTTTACTGCACAAGCAGACGATGATTTATCATCAGTAGTACGACCTCGAACATCACCTTTATTAAAAACAGTACTGACCCCGCAAGGAGAAAAACAGGTATGGTGTACCTTTAGTCACGATCAAGTCGACTTTGATTTTAGAAACCCTGAAGTCATCAAGGCGTTTGTTTCAATCATTCGCCAGTATTTAGATAAAGGGGTGAATATATTTCGTTTTGATGCTGTTGCCTTTATTTGGAAAGAAGCAGGCACAAGCAGTATTAACCTCCCGCAAACCCATGAAATTGTCAGGCTATTACGTACCTTAATCGAAGCAGCTGCCCCTAACGCGATTATTATTACTGAAACCAATATCCCTAATACGCAAAACCTTACTTATTTTGGCAATGCCAACGAGGCACATGGTATTTACAACTTCTCTTTACCACCTTTACTGCTAAACACTTTACTTACCGGTAATTGTTTGTACTTAAAGCGTTGGTTAATGAGTATGCCGCCTGCTCAAAATGGCACCATGTACTTTAACTTTATTGCATCACATGATGGTATTGGTTTACGCCCTGCAGAAGGATTACTTAATAGCAGTGAATTAGAAAAACTGGTACAAACAATTCAATCTTTTGGTGGAAAAATTTCATGGCGCAGCGGCGATAACGGCGAACAAAAACCTTATGAAATGAACATAGCCCTATATGACGCACTACAAGGCACCGTTAACGGCAAAGATCAATGGAACCTTGAGCGCTTTATCTGCGCGCATACTGTAATGTTTGGTCTTGAAGGTATTCCTGGCATCTACATTCACAGCCTATTAGGCACACAAAACGACTATCAAAAGTTAAAAAACACCCACCATAATCGCGCCATTAATCGCCACCGCTGGCAAGAACAGGCATTAAATACCGCCTTAGCAGATAAAGCGCTGCACCATCAAAAGGTACTAACAAGCTTACAATCATTACTAGCAATACGAATTAAACAACCCGCTTTTCATCCCAATGCAACACAGTTTACCTTACATTTAGGCTTACAATTGTTTGGCTTTTGGCGGCAAAGCCAAGATAGACGGCAGAGTATTTTTTGTATTAGCAACATTACCGATAAACACTTAGTACTACCCTTAAGTGAATTAAATTTAATTGTCACTGAATCATGGGTTGAGTTAATTAGTGCAACACCGCTAGATTGCCTTACCGATGAAATAACCCTGAGCCCATACCAAACTGTGTGGATCAGTAACCGATAAAAGCACCGCTAATTTGGCTTAGCTATAATGTTGCTTAGTTAAGCCAACATCATCAAAAAATAACTTTTTTGCCAGTATTATGCACAAAGATGCTTAATCAACACGACAATAAAAAGATTCTCTGATAATTCTTTGATACAATATGCCAACGATATTGCTGAGCAAATTCACTGTTAAACAGTGGTCATTAAAATCACTTTATCGTAACGCCAAGGGGTGCACTATTATTTGATTATTACCAATAATAAGTCGCTGAGATATATACCCTTTGAACCTGGGCAGGAACTTCCACATAAGTTTTCTGGCAAGGGATGGTATTGATAAAGCACATGATTCATCAAAACAAATTTCCTTGTACATGCCTCATTTTTTATTTTTGTTGATGAGACTTTTATGACTTTCTCCAAATCAGCTATTTGTTTAGCTATCACGGCAAGTATCTTTCACTTCAGTGTTTCGGCTGAAGAACAAGCTAGCGACACTAATACTATTGAAACTATTACGGTGAATAGTGACTTTCGCCAGCAAAATTTATTAAAAGCACCTATCTCAATGTCAGTGCTAACAGAGATTGAAATACAGCAACGCAGTGCTAACCACCTAGAAGAGCTTATTGCGGTTAGTCCCAACGTTAACTTTGCCAGTGGCTCACAACGCGCCCGTTATTACCAAATACGTGGTATTGGTGAACGTAGTCAGTTTCAAGAGCCAATCAACCCTTCTGTTGGCGTCATTATTGACGACGTAGACTTTACTGGTGTTGGCAGTATTGCCTCGCTATTTGATGTGCAACAAGCAGAAATTTTTCGTGGCCCGCAAGGCACGCGTTTTGGTGCAAATGCCATTGCAGGTATGATGAATATCACCACCAATGCGCCGACAGAAGATTTTGAGGGCAATATTAAACTCGGTGTTGGCAACTACAACAGTTATGATCTTGGTGTTGCCTTATCAGGCCCAGCCAGTGATTCTGTGAATTATCGCTTTGCTGTCAATCAGCTAGCCAGTGATGGTTTCATTGAAAATACATATTTAGATCGTAAAGATACCAATAACCGTGACGAACTTACCATACGCGGTAAGTTAGCAATCGAAGCGACTGACAATTTAACGATTGACCTTGCTGGCTATTATTTTGATTTCGACAATGGCTACGATGCTTTCTCACTAGATAACACCCGCGAAACGCTATCGGATGAGCCGGGCTTTGACCAACAAGAAACTGCCGCTTTTTCTGGCAAGTTTACTTATGAAGGTTTCAATAGTGCCACTATCGTTGCTATTGTCAGTAATGCTGACTCTGACTTAGCCTACGGTTATGACGAAGATTGGGCTTATGTGGGTATTTCTGATCCTGCCGTTAACCCCAACATTAATCCAGAATTTGCTTATTGGGAATATAACTCTACCGATCACTATTACCGCGATAAAGCGGTATTGACCTCGGAACTGCGCGCGCTATCAAAGCAAGGTGAAGAAATCTTCAACGGCTCAACAGCTTGGGTTACTGGTATTTATTTTAAACAAGACGATGAAGACTTAGAGCGCCAATACACTTATGCTGAAACTGATTTTAATTCAGCTAATACGCGTCAGTCTATTGCGCTATATGCTCAGTTAAATAGCCAATTAAATGCACGTTGGTCTTTAGTTTCCGGCCTTCGTATTGAGAATTACAACGCGGATTATACTAATTCAGATAATTTTGACGACAGTATCGACGACACTATGGTTGGTGGTAAGTTAGTACTTAGTTACCAACAAAACAATAATAGCCTATGGTATGGCTCGATAAATCGCGGTTATAAAGCGGGTGGACATAATACTGATGGTACATTACCAGAGGAATTACGTACTTTTACACCAGAGTATTTACTAAATTATGAGCTAGGTTACAAAGTGTCATTTTTAAATCATGATGCTTACCTTCGTAGCGCGCTATTTTATATGGATCGCGAAGACATGCAGGTTAATAGTTCAAAAACAATAACCCGTGAAGATGGTAGTGCTGAATTTATTAGTTATTTGGGTAATGCCGCTTCTGGTAGTAACTACGGTATTGAAATTGAGAGCGGATGGCAGCTCAATGAGCTAGTAAATATATACGGCTCATTAGGCTTGCTAGAAACTGAGTTTTCAGATTATATCAATGCTGAAGGTCAATCATTGACCGGTCGTGAACAAGCCCATGCGCCAAATTATCAATTTAATTTCGGGATTGAGCTTCAACCTACCGACAATTGGTTAATTAACCTATCGGTAGAGGGTAAAGACAGTTTCTACTTCTCAGATAGCCATGATCAACAATCTGATTCGGTTACGCTATTGAATGCCTCTATCAGTTACTTGCAAGATAACTGGCAAGTGAAACTCTGGGGTCGTAACTTAACAGATGAAGAGTACGCTAACCGAGGTTTTTATTTTGGTAATGACTCTCGTGATGGTTATACACCTAAACAATATACACAGCTGTCTGAGCCGTTAGTGTTTGGTGCTACTTTCAATTACCAGTTTTAGTATTACACTGGTTTATTGTAGTTCACTAAATCAAGAGGGAGCAGTTACTCCCTCTTTACTTTTACTGTAGAGGTGATTTATGAAAATTTCTATTGAACTGAGCTTATACCCACTTGCTGAACAGCAGTATAAAGCTGAAATTTGGGCCTTTATTAAAAGATTGAGAGCTGTTGAAGGCTTGCAGGTCATAACAAACGGCATGAGTACCCAAGTCTTTGGTGATTACGATCTTGCCGTTAGTCATGTTATGGCGGAAATTAAACATGTTCATCAAAATACTGGGGCGGCGGTATTTGTGTGCAAATTTATTAATGGTGATCGTTCACACGTAGAAGCAAGCAACTAATGACTGAAATATTCTCTCAGGTAATAAGTTACTTTCAACACTTGCCTTGGCTTGAACTCATTGCCATGCTGTTATCACTGGCTTATGTTGTATTAGCCGCTAGAGGTTCATTATGGTGTTGGCCGGCCGCTTTTATCAGTACCGCGTTATACAGTTATATCTTTTATGATGTTTTATTGCTCATGGACAGTGCCTTAAATGCTTACTACCTGTTAATGGCGATTTATGGTTATTGGCAATGGTCTAAAAACACAAACAGCCAGCAAGATAACAGTGCGACACTCGCTATTGTTAGTTGGAGCGCAAGTTGGCATCTCAAAGCCTGTTTTGCATTAGCTTTACTCGCCAGCGCTGTCGGTTATTTAATGGCTAATTATACCTCTGCCTCTTTCCCTTATTTAGATACTTTTACGACAGTTTATGCAGTGTTTGCAACCTATTTGGTTGCCCAAAAAGTATTGGAAAATTGGCTTTACTGGATTGTCATCGATATTGTGTCGATCTACTTATATATCGAAAAAGCCTTAGTACCGACCACGGTTTTATTTATCATCTTTGTTATTGTTGCCTGTTATGGATACCTTAAATGGTTAACCCTTTATAAAAAGTCTGCTATTACTTTACAACCGGAAATTAGCAGCTAAGGCAATATGGCTTTATGAGTATTACTGGTGACCTACTAAATGAGCTCAAGTCTTTACCTTGTTTTACTGATATTCAAAGCATTGAGTTAATCACTGAGGGTTTGAGCCAAACAGCGATTAAAGTGACGACCACATCACAGATTTTTTTTGCTAAAAAGCTTAAGCAAGCAACAGCAAATACTGAAATAGCCTGTGCGCTGCTTTGTGCAAATTTGGCCAACAAATACCATTTAGAACAAGGTATTACTGAGCAGTTAGCTCCGCAGGTTATTTATCACGACCGAAAGTGGTTAGTAACCGACTTTATTAACGGGCTTCCCCTTGCTGATAAAAATATTGGCAACCACCCAAAAATTACAATTGCCCTTAAGCTCATGGCAAAACTTCATCAATTGCCTATAACACTTGCTAGCCAGCCTATTCCGCCATTAAACCCTATAGCTACAATCAATGACTTAGTCACTCAATTACCGGCATCTCTCTCATCGTATGGCAATATTTTAATGATAATAAGCAAATCATTATCGACTAACATCGAAAGCATCATTGCTCAGACAAAGACCGGTAATGTTATTTGTCATGGTGACATAAACTTCAGCAACATATTGCAAGACAATTGCAACAGAGCTTGGTTAATTGATTTTGAATGTGCGCAACTAGCACCTGCAGAATTCGAGTTAGCCATGTTTATCGCAGTCAATAATATCGCCAAACAAGATATTACTGACCTAGTCGCTCAATATCAGACCTTAGTGCCTACTTGCAAATTAAAGAGTAGTTTGCTCTCTCATTATGTTGTTTATAGTTTTTTTATCAATGGCTTATGGTATTTATCCAATATCAAGCCTACAGCTAATACCGAAATAGAAAATACCGAAGTAGAGAATAGAATGCGCGGCTTAGCCATTGAGCAATGGTCGGCATTCGATAGCTTTTCGATTGAATATGCAATGTCGCTGCCAAGGCTTACCCCAATAATTACCGAGCTCTAAAGCGCAGCCTTTGCCCTCTGGATTTACTAGGTTAGCGTTGCAAATTTCAGCAGTATTAACAACCTCGTTAACTCGCCGCATCAGAGCAAATATTTCGCCATAAAATACAATGCTAACAGGCCGTATGATGTAATGAGCGACTTATTACATTGTTTATAGCTTAACTTGCTGTTTTTTAAAGTACCAAAGCATAATAGGTATTTCTATTGCCCCATAGCTGACAATAGTAAACCAAAACCAATTTGTTTTAAAAAACAACAAATTGAATTCATGGCCACTGCCCCAATAACTTAAACCTACTACCAACACCGAAAAACCAGAAGCAAAAAGGTCATAGAATGAAATTTTATTGAAATTATTACCTGCTAACTTGGGGTACAAAGAAAAATAGGCGACTAAAACTATCGCTAGGTTTAATAATATAATTGAGAACTCTGGTGATTCCATTGGCGTTAATATTCCTAAAAATAAAACCTTATTAATGAGCAAAAACCAACTTTTTTAGCCCTTGTCTAAATTTTTGCTATATACAAACTATTTAAGTGTCTAATTAATTTAACATTATCTGGTACAGATTCAATTTTCTTGTTTGTAAACCAAAATGGTTGAATGCCAGTAGCGATTGCAGGTTTAATATCTTTATCAAAGTTATCACCAACCATAGCAACATTTACTGAAGGGACTTTTAACGTCTCTAAAATAGTACTGAGAAATTCAGGGCTCCCTTTAGATAGCCCTAAGTTAGCTTTACAAAAGTAGCCTGATATATATTGACTTAAAGCTACACGTTCAAAAGCCCGTTGAATTTCTAACTCGGTTGAATCTACAGCACCGGTAGCAATATATATTTGGGAATGTTGAGCTAATACCTCTAAAGTCTCTTTAGCTCCTGGAACAGCCTCAACAACTTCCCAGTCACACATTTTGCCACTAACACCCGGGAAGTCGACCATTAACGTGTCGCCCCAATCAAAAAGATATACCTTTATCACCAAATCTCCTTGTACATATAACAACGCACTAATGGACGCATAAATGCTTGACTAAAATAAGTGAGGCACAAACAAAAAGCCAGCTGCATTGTCCTGCTTTAATTGCTTGTTATGGACAATTACGCTACTTAGTACCAATCAACGTAAATGGACATTTTGGAGAGTCACATCGATGCAATTAGTTATACCTCAGCTAAAGCCAAGTTAGCAAGCACTATGGCAAATGTTTGTAATGACCACGCCCCTATTATTACCCGTAAAAAGTGAAGCCCCTGTTGTTATGATGTCTTTGGAAGATTACAACGCAATGCAGGAAACTACAAATTTACTCAGATCACCAGCAAATGCGAGAGATCTTTTAGAATCTATTGTCGAGCTAGAAGCGGGCAATGGTAAAGAAAGAAAGCTTCTTGAATGAAGCTAACATTCTCAACTAAAGCTTGGGAGCAATACCTTTATTGGCAAACAACAGACAAAAAGATACTGAAACGTATTAATTGGCTCATTAAAGATATTCAATGAACTCCCAATGAAGGTATTAGAAAGCCTGAGGCTTTAAAGCAAGGCTTATCAGACTATTGGTCTCGACGCATAAATGATGAACATAGAATTGTTTATAAACAGCAAGATGATACGATTCTAATTGCACAGCTCTTATACTATTACGGCACGTAACGCTGGGCTCACCCGAAAATTAAGAGCGTAGCGAGTAATTTTTCCCAGTGCAGCGCCTTGTTAGATTTTGCTCTGACTAGTTACCTGAAACTTCTAGATGTTGAACCACGTCGATTCGGAACCCTGCGGGGTCTTCTAGCATAAAATGTACCTGCCCCCAAACTTCTTCTTTGAACTCCATCGCAATCGTTAAATCCATTTTTTGTGCTTCGGCATAGGCACGAGTTGCGTCTTTAACTTCTAGTGATATCACATAGCCATCGGGAGACATTAATGGTCGAAGAAAGTCTGGCTGGCTTGCATGCTCGGGTAACAAGAAACCAAGCTGAATAGCTGAATTGGGTGACACCAAATGCAAATAAAAGCTATCGTCGTAAAATACGGCATTAAAGCCAAATACGGATTCATAGAATGCTTTCACCGCATCTAATTTTGGCGTTACCATTACAGGAAACATCCCGTCTATTTCAATCATTTTATTAACCTCTTACTATTGATTAGCTGAATTACATTATTCGTCACTCAGAAGAGTTGTGATTGTATAAAACGGACATTTTTCTGAACTGTACCGGCGTAACTCCAGACAAACGTTTAAACTCACGCACAAAATGGGGCTGGTCGTAGTAATGATCTAGGTAGGCATTTTTGTCTTGTGATGCATTCATCGCTTTGAGAACACTCTGAAATTTTAACACCTTGCCAAAATCTTTAGGAAGCAAGCCAACGTGCTGTTTGGCCAAACGTCTAAGCTGACGTGCAGACACTCCAAATTCAGAAATCCGGCGCTCTGACAGGTCAAGATTAGAGCTGACATTTTCGTAACAGTATCGAATATAACGAGCTAGACGAGGGTCAACGTCGGTAAATTTTATGGCAGAAAGTATTACTGCAGATAAACTATTGCAGCGCTCACCAAAGCATGTTGCGTTAACAATGACTTCAAATACAGAATAAAGGACATCCCTGGGTAATAAGTCTTCCGCTTTTACACTAGCAACCTCACCCCATTCGCCTATAGGCACAGAGATCAAGCCTTTATGCCCTAAAACTCGAAAACGAATAGCAAAAAAGCACGCTGGACCATCGATATGAAATACAGTAGGTGAGATAAATGGCGGAATAAGAAAATTGTCTTCGAAACAATCTAGATTAATGATCCAATCAACGCAGTTATCCGGCACACTATGGTATTGGGACTGGCCATTGGGAACTGTGAGCTGCCAATACGATTGCACCCAATAATTTAACGGCGGCAATGGCTGCTGCACTTTATAGGCGCCCTCGTCTGCGACTTTTCCTTGAGTAGGATTATAATCTAGCAACATTTAGGTGTTAATATCCAAAACATAAGCTTTCTTGGCTACTAGCCCTTGAAAAATCTAATACCCGCATAAGAGGCTGGTAATTGTTTGCTAAAATATGAAGCAGAGCGGAGCCGAGCAAACGGTTAGCAGTCCCGCACTTAATGCGCTTGTTATATGCAATTACTTATTACAAGCACAAGCCTTTTTTCCATCTTTTTGATACCACTCTTGGTAATTACCACTTGAACAGCTGCGTTTTACACTAGGACAGCTTGAAGCATTGTAACTGATATCCGTATTGGTGGCTTTTTCAAAAGTCTGCTCCCAAATGGCATCAACGACTTGATGGCTAAAAGGCTGAGATGAACAGCCTGATATAAGGATAATAAGTAGTAGGGATAAATACTTCATGCGATCTCCATTTGCATATAATGCCCGCATAAGGGCTAAAAAATAGTTGGCTAAACTTTAGCGAGGAATGAGCTCAAAGCCAACTGTTATTTGTTCCTGTTGAATTGCTTTTTAGCTGACTGTTTGTATAGCAAAGGAATATAATGTATTAGAAGAGCAACTACACAACCCCAAAAAACCGCCTTGAAACTGCCGAACAATAAAATTAACCCCAAATAACCTTGAGCAGGCCCTATACTTCCTTTTTGCCATACATCAAATAATATAAAGCTATTCCATGATAAATATAAGATAGCTGTGCATGAAAAACTGAAATCCCCAACGTATTTAAGAGCACATTATTTTCTCTAAAATTTATTCAAAAGTTCATCCTTGGATTGCCAAACTCAACATTAACCAGCCCCCCAAACAGCGGCTGATAATATTGGCTGGCTTTTGCATTACAATGGCGTAGCCATGCAAAAGTCTGCACAATGTTAGCAGTTCGAACTGATTTGCCTTGTTACGTTTACCTATGTTTACTATCCTCATGGACTCAGATTCTGTCTACGATGTTGCTACCACAAAATATTCAAGATTAAAGATTTGATCTTCAGGAATGGTTCTGCCGACCGGAGTAAAGTATATGGCGTTGAGATCTTGTAAAGACACGTTTTTCTTTAATGAGAAGCCATTTTCAGAAAACAGGCATTCTACTTCTTCAGCCGAGTATAGTGATATCCAAGGTTCCCCCACTTTAGCTGCTAAGTTTTTTACTGTTTCTGCCCGCTTCGCAGCTTTAGGATAGCCCTTACCAAAGCATGCCTCAGGGTCTTCGTCCAGAAGTTTATCTACGTAAGATATGAAAAAAGTGGAGTCAGTATTATGAGTAAGCGAAGCGATTTCCTTAATCGTCGAAGCAACGGCCTCTTTAGTAATGTACTGCGAGACACCTTCCAATGTAAAAATCGCTGGCTTGCTTTGATCGAAACCCGCGGCCAAAAGTTGTTCGGTTAACCGTTGGTGGCTGAAGTCTACGCTCACATAAGTGACGTTTTCTGAATTCGTTAACTCTTTCGGAAGTTTGGTACGCTTTTTATCCTGAACTTCAGCCTGATCTACTTCAAAGACTTTTGTTGAAGACGGAAGATTAAGCCGATGAGCCCGCATATCATATCCCGCCCCCAGAATGACATATTGCTCTGCCCCATTAGCAGCACTTTCTTTAACAAGATCATCGATGAATCGTGTACGGGAAATTAAATGTTCATGAAAACCCGGCGCGAACTTTTGAGTCAACCAGACACTGAACTTATGCCCCATCAGCTTGATCAAGCCAGCGCCCATTACAAACCTATCGGCATAAGGATCACTTATTATGCGTTTATCAGGTCTAGCGAGCGATTCAATCAAACGCTGTTTTGCTACACCCTGCGCTGTGCCATCTTTTCTGAAAATTGAATCACTCATTGTTATTTTGTCCTCATCAATTGAACATCGCCATTTAGACAGTCGGCTTAGGGGGCAACGCGAACGTAACGCCCAAATCAAGTGCGCCGTAGGCGTCACCCGCATTTACTTTTTAGCTACTAGCCGTTGAATGTTTAGCCATTATTCCTTGTCATATTTGGCATAATACCAAGCATACTAGATTCACCAAAGTGGAATGTCTCAAGTTGAGCTCTTGGCGTTGTACTTCTCTTGATAGAGCTAGTATGTAATGCTTCATCTTGAGTATTGGCAGCATAGAGCTGACCTGAAAATGGAATACTAGTGTCATAATTTTCAAACCAAACTGACATCGCACTGGTTAATTTTTTATCTGATTTATCAGTGTGAGCTAAATAAGCTTGATGATTGGCAAATAATCTTAAATCATGCACCACTGTGGGATTATGCGTATCAGGGAATACAGCAGCCATTAATATCCCAGGAATTTTCTCATACCATAAATCACAAACAGCCTGAAAGGATGTTGCTAACTCTGCTAGCCTGCCTGGTTTTATATGCCGTACAGTAAACCCCAAAAGTGCAGGGCCAGCTTCTCCTGCACCATCCTGCTTCATGAAACCTGCTGAACTTTTTAGAAAATCAAAATAAAGGGTTTTAATTTCTTTAGATTCAGAGACTATGTTTTCATTCCAGCCACCATAAACTCTGATTAAATCGGGGTATTCTTCTGTACTCAGATATGTTTCTTGTAACTGTGTAAAAGTAGATGAATCAACAAGATTAAGAGAGAAAGATTCTATACTATTTACCCAAACAACTTGCCAATAGGCTGAAGGTTCTTTTTTGTCGGGAAAGGAGAAAACAGCCTTAATTTCAGAGTTTGAACCATAAACTGATTGCGCGAAATCCTGATATGTCCTTTTGTATTGCTCGATCATATCGGGTCTGATATGGCGTTTTCCATATAGGATTATAGGATTGGTTGTAGTTGCCCCACAGTTTTTCATAAAAATCTCTCTAATAACGATAATGTAAGCTTAGTTTGACCGCTTTGATTTTAAAAGTAATTGGAGAGTTTCTAGGTTGGGTATATCTGGGCATTTTAGCCTCCTCAATGTAATGAAGAGGTGTCCACTAAAACGGGGGAACTACAGCGTCTCGTTTCGACGCCTTATTAGGCATACTTAATCAGAACGAATACTATATTTGTAAGCCAAACCTTTTTCATTAAACTCAATTATTAACCACTCAGAGTCAATAGCCATATAGCTATCTCTTTGAGGGCCTGTCGGATAAGATAAAGCTGGTCCCTTACCGTCTGGATCCATTTTATCGGAAGCGTTCCCCAGCTCCTTGATTAGCACCATACTAGACTTACCTAAAAGGTGATTATCAATTAAATCTCCAAGCATTCTTTGTCGCATTGTTATAAAACTATCATCGAAGTCTAATGAGGCCTTATTCTTCCATAACTCACTGTCAAAATCTAAATCATACGACCCATCAGGAAGTTTCGCTTTTCCGCAGGCGACTAACGTTGAGATGAATAAACAAATTACTCCGAACTTCATATGTATGCCTAACGCTTTGCTAAGCGGTAATAAAATAGTTTGGCTACAGTAACTAACGAAGTGAGGCAAGCCAACTGTTATTTATCCTGATTAATTTGCTTGTTAGCTTTCTGGTTGCTGATCCATGTATAGACTCTCTCATTAACTTCACGCATTATTGGAGAGCTACATGAGTTGGCATAGCTCAATATAGAAGGTTCTTCTTTTTGAAACCTAAGCATATGATCCATACCCTCAACAATATAGGTTTCTGTTTGGTTTGGGGATACTTCTGAAATTAAAAGTGTATCATCTGGATGGCACTGGAAATCTTTGCTACCTCCAATAGCTAGTATTGGATGCCCTGATTTTTTCAAGAATGATTTAACATCATAGTTAAATGTCTCTCGATAAAACTTAGTGCTCACCCTAGAAAAAGAAACCCACATTCTCTTGGCTTTTGTTTTTTCTACCTTACGCCTGAGCTTTATCATGGTCTCTAATGGGGTTTTAGAATATAGAAATAATCGGGCTAATTTTCCTTTTAAACCTGTCATTTTATTTAAGTCACGATTAAGTACTTCGGCGTTTTTTACGCCATCTTCTTCAAAACTTCTTAGACTGGCGCATAACATTAATATACCAGCAAGGTCATGCCTTTTCGATGCAATTTCAG
This sequence comes from Colwelliaceae bacterium MEBiC 14330, assembly GCA_040779365.1. Taxonomy (GTDB): domain Bacteria; phylum Pseudomonadota; class Gammaproteobacteria; order Enterobacterales; family Alteromonadaceae; genus Colwellia. The sequence goes on along the minus strand of JBFONR010000013.1, from coordinate 9,945 downwards.
GAGCTAAGACAGCGCCTTCACTGTGTCCGAGCAAGTAAATTTGTTTAGAATCTACATCGTCTGCTTGCTTGCTAATGAAGTCAATTGCAGCACAAGCATCTTCAACCATTTCAGATAAACCAGCAATCTTAAAACACCCCTCACTTTTTCCAATGCCTCTTTTGTCATATCGAAAAGAAGCAATTCCTTTTTCGGCTAAAAATTCTGCAATGTATTTAAAGATCTGAGTGTTAAAACCTGAGATATTCCCATCTCGATCTTGCGCGCCACTACCATGAACCATGATGACACAGGGTAACGGTGAATCAAATTTAGGAACAGTAAGCGTACCTGATAGGAGAATTTTATCCGATGGAAAAGTTACTTCTGAATGCAAACTAAACTCCTTTTAAAAGCTAACGCCACAATAATGGGCAAATAATGGTTGGATAAAATAGCGACACAGGAGCAAAAGCCAAGCTGTTATTTGTCCTGTTGATTGCCTTGTTAGGCATATTTTGCCACTTACTTTGTAAATGAGCTCGATATTACTTTGCCATTATTTTCGTCAATTATGCAGTCATAGCATTGAAAGTTAAAAGCATGAATATTGCCATTGCGAGATGAAATATTTGTATAACAATCTGACTGAGAAATACCACCTAATGACTCGATAACCCAAATCTGGTTTCCATTTGAATCATAAGCCTCTACATTACGGGCAGCTTTATTTTTAGGATAATCCATCCAATCAAATAGCTGTAAGGTAATATTTTTATGCTTAATAATTATGGGAAACTCTATATCCATATATGCCACTTTATCAATATGCCTAACAGCTTAATAGACGGACATTTTCCGTGTTTCAACACGGAAAATGTCCGTCTATCATGAGTTTTTATTTCAGCCAAAATACGCTATTTCATATTTAATATCAATAACCTTAATAAGGTCTTCACCGTTTAGTGATTGCGTGCATTACGGAAACTTTCCGTCTATCAAAGACACATTTTTAATTTAGCCTACACTGTGTAAATAAACATATACGAGTTGTTTTTTTTACTATGACTAAATCTTTATTTTTAAAAAGCATTAGCGAATTTATGCTCACACTTAGTTTTGCTAAAAGAACTATTCAAACCTACATTTATTGGATTAAACGCTAAATCCTTTTTAACGATAAGAAACATCCTAAAGAGATGGGTAACTTCGAAATTGAGCGTTTTTTTTAAATCGCCTTGCTGTTAATCGTCAGGTTAGTGCTGCAAGCCAAAATCAGGCATTATGCGCTATTATTTTTCCTCTATAGATATATTATTAAAAAAGATATTAGTGAATTACGCTACTGCTTTACTAAACGCGAAAAATCCATGCCTACGATGCTTACACATGATGAACCAAAAAGTATTATCGGTTATCTGCATCGCAAACATTGGTTAATTGCTTCTATTTTATATGGCTGTGGACTTAGAATAAATGAAGCTTTACAGCTAAGAATCAAAGATATTAACTTAGCTGACAACACATTATTTGTTTTTAGAGGTAAGGGACGAAAAGATAGATACTCCATACTGCCACATAGTTTAGATTTGCCAATAGCGCATCAAATAGAAAAGGTTAAATTAATACATGATAAAGATTTATGATAAGGCTTTGGTTTAACCTCACTACCTACACCCATACTAAGAAAATACAGTAGTGCTGCTAAAGACATCTCTTGGTAATATTTATTACCTTCGAGCACTCGCTGTATACACCCTTACGATGGTTTTACCTTTCGGCATCACCTACAAGGCTCAGCGTTTAGAAAGAAATTAAGAGAAACAACGCTAAAATGCAACATTACCAATGTCTGTCAAAGCCCATACCTTTAGCCATACTTTTACTACGCAACTTCATCTAAACGTTAAAGATATTCGAACGGTTCAAGAGCTACTTGGTCATGCGAATTTTCGTACAACAGAAATTTATACTCACGTTACTGGTACAAGACTTAGTCATACAACCAGTCCGCTAGATAAGAAAGAAACTGGGATGAAATGGTGAGAACTAACGATAAAAAAGCCGCTTACTTTCCAGTAAGCGGCTTTAAAATCAGTTTCTGTGTCCACTTTTAGTTGTCACTTTCGTAACCAAACCAAAAGCCACTAAACCTGAGTGAGTAACCTAGAAAACTAGATACTAAGCTTTCTTGCTAGTCGCTTGAATAACGCGTAATTGCGCTTCAGCACGCGCTAATTCAGCGGCAACAACAGCATAGTCTACATCACCGCCAGAGGCGTTCATGTTTTCTTCTGCGCGTTGCTTAGCTTCAAGAGCAGCTTGTTCATCCAAGTCGTCAGCACGTGTAGCAACATCGGCTAATACGGTAACGTTATTAGGTTGAACTTCTAGCATACCACCTGAAAGATAAATAACTTCTTCTGAATCATCATCTTTAGTGATTAATGCCATACCAGGTTTTAGTGAGGTCAATAAAGGTGCATGACCAGGCATAATACCTAACTCACCTTCACTACCTGTGATCTGTAATGATTTAATGCTACCAGAAAATAAGCTTTCTTCTGCACTAACAACATTTAGATTTACAGTAAATAATGCCATTTGACTCGACCTCTATTAGCGTAAGTACCTAAGTCAATACCTAGATACTTACTAGATGATTACATCTTGTTCGCTTTCTCTACGGCTTCTTCAATAGAACCAACCATGTAGAATGCTTGCTCAGGCAATTCATCAAATTCACCTGCTAAAATGCCTTTAAAGCCAGCAATGGTGTCTTTTAATGAAACGTACTTACCTGGAGAACCAGTAAATACTTCAGCAACGAAGAACGGTTGAGATAAGTAACGTTGAATCTTACGTGCACGAGATACCGTTTGCTTATCTTCTTCAGATAACTCGTCCATACCTAAGATGGCGATGATATCTTTAAGTTCTTTGTAGCGTTGCAGTGTTGATTTAACACTTTGTGCCACTTCATAATGCTCAGCACCAACGATTAACGGATCTAATTGACGTGAAGTAGAGTCAAGCGGATCGATAGCCGGGTAGATACCTTGTGAAGCAATATCACGACTTAGTACAACAGTTGCGTCTAAGTGAGCGAAAGTCGTTGCAGGGCTAGGGTCAGTTAAATCATCCGCCGGTACATATACCGCTTGGATTGAAGTGATTGAACCTTTATTAGTAGAAGTAATACGTTCTTGTAATACACCCATTTCTTCAGCAAGTGTTGGTTGGTAACCAACCGCTGATGGCATACGGCCAAGTAATGCTGATACTTCTGTACCCGCTAGTGTGTAACGGTAAATGTTATCTACGAAGAATAATACGTCACGACCTTCGTCACGGAATTTTTCCGCCATAGTTAAGCCCGTCATCGCAACACGTAAACGGTTACCTGGCGGCTCATTCATTTGACCGTAAACTAACGATACTTTGTCAAGTACGTTAGAGTCGTTCATTTCGTGATAGAAATCGTTACCTTCACGTGTACGCTCACCAACACCAGCAAATACTGAGTAACCACTGTGCTCAATAGCGATGTTACGGATAAGTTCCATCATGTTAACGGTTTTACCAACACCAGCACCACCGAATAGACCAACTTTACCACCCTTAGCGAATGGACAAACTAAATCGATTACCTTGATACCGGTTTCTAACAGTTCGTTAGACATCGATTGTTCAGCGTAAGCAGGCGCTTCACGGTGAATTGACCAACGATCTTGCTCACCAATAGGGCCAGCTTCATCAATTGGCTCACCAAGTACGTTCATGATGCGACCTAAGGTCTCAACACCAACTGGTACTTTAATACCACTGCCTGTATTTTCTACATTCAGACCACGACGCAAACCGTCTGAGGTACCCATTGCGATAGTACGCACAACGCCGCCACCAAGCTGCTGTTGTACTTCAAGTACTAAACCGTTTAGGTCACCTTCGGTTACATTTAATGCGTCATATACCTGAGGTACGGCATCTTGTGGAAATTCTACATCCACAACTGCGCCAATGATTTGGACGACTTTACCTGTACTCATGTTTATTCCTCTTAATTTAAGTTAACTAAACCTGGTTTAGCTAACTTTTGTTAAATTACGAAAATTCTTATCAGTTAAGTTCTTCCTAAGAACTAACTGCTTACCCTACCGCAGCTGCACCGGCAACAATCTCACCCAACTCTTGAGTAATTGCCGCTTGACGCGCTTTGTTGTATACCAATTGTAAGTCGTTGATTAACTCACCCGCATTATCGGTTGCGGCTTTCATCGCAATCATACGTGAGGCTTGCTCACATGCTAAATTTTCAACAACACCTTGATATACTTGAGATTCAATGTAACGAACTAGTAATTTATCTAACAAAGCGTTAGCGTCAGGTTCGTAAATATAATCCCAACGATGACTAATTTCTTCGTCATCAGATTTAGGCAGAGGTAACAACTGATCGATTGTCGCTTCTTGCGTCATAGTATTTACAAATTTGTTATATACTACGTATAGCTTATCAATTTCACCGTCATCATAAGCTTTAAGCATAACCTTAACACTACCAACTAAGTCAGTGAGTGAAGGGCTATCACCTAAGCCAGATATTTGCGAAGTAACTTTAGCGCCCATGTTGTTGAAAAATGATGTGGCTTTAGCACCAATTACACCAAATTCAACTTCAGCACCTGATGCTTGCTTTTCAGCAGCATCGGCAAGGACTTTCTTAAATAAGTTAATATTTAAGCCACCACACAAACCACGGTCGGTTGAGACGACAATATAGCCAACACGCTTAGCTTCACGTTCTTCCATATATGGATGACGATATTCTAAGTTACCAAGCGCAATATGACCGATCACATTTCGTATATTTGTCGCATAGGGGCGTGATGCTGCCATGCAATCTTGCGCTTTACGCATTTTACTCGCAGCTACCATTTCCATAGCGTTTGTGATCTTTTGAGTGTTTTTAACACTCGAAATCTTGGTTTTTATTTCTTTACCAACGGCCATGACTCTTCTCCGAAAAGGTTACTTAATTAAAACTCGATTACCAAGTTTGAGTAGACTTGAAGTTTTCAAGTGCTTTAGTCAAACTCGCTTCGATGTCTTTATTGTAGTCACCGCTTTCATCGATAGTAGCCATCAATGCAGCTTGCTCATTACTCATATATGCATGTAAAGCTTCTTCGAAATCAACGATTTTGTTTATAGCAATGTCGTTTAAGAAACCTTTTTCAGCAGCAAATAACGATACTGCTGTTTCTGCAATTGATAATGGGCTGTATTGCTTCTGCTTCATCAATTCAGTTACACGCTGACCATGCTCTAATTGAGCACGAGTGGCGTCATCTAAATCTGAGGCGAACTGAGCAAATGCTGCTAATTCTGCATATTGAGCAAGTGCTAAACGAATACCACCACCAAGTTTCTTGATGATTTTCGTTTGTGCAGCACCACCAACACGCGATACTGAAATACCGGCATTAACCGCAGGACGAATACCTGAGTTAAATAAGTTAGATTCTAAGAAGATCTGACCATCAGTAATTGAGATTACGTTTGTTGGTACGAAAGCTGATACGTCACCTGCTTGCGTTTCAATAATTGGTAATGCAGTTAATGAACCTGTTTTACCTTTAACTTCACCGTTAGTGAATTTTTCAACGTAGGCTTCGTTTACACGAGCAGCACGTTCTAATAAACGACTGTGAAGATAGAAAACATCACCTGGGTATGCTTCACGACCTGGCGGACGACGTAAAAGTAATGAGATTTGACGGTAAGCAACAGCTTGCTTAGATAAATCATCATATACGATTAGTGAGTCTTCACCGCGGTCACGGAAGTATTCACCCATAGAACAACCAGAGTATGGTGCTAAGTATTGAAGTGCTGCTGCTTCAGAAGCAGACGCTACAACAACGATAGTGTTTGATAACGCGCCATGCTCTTCTAAGTTACGAACTAAGTTCGCTACGGTAGAAGCTTTTTGGCCAATCGCTACGTATACACACTTAATACCAGTGTTCTTTTGGTTAATAATCGCGTCAAGTGCAATCGCTGATTTACCGATTTGACGGTCACCAATGATTAATTCACGTTGTCCACGACCAATTGGAATCATAGAGTCAATAGACTTAATACCAGTTTGCACTGGTTGGTCTACTGATTTACGGTCGATAACACCGGGTGCAACAACTTCTACAGGAGAGAAGCCATCATTTTCAATTGGGCCTTTGCCATCAATTGGTTCACCTAGGGTGTTTACTACGCGGCCTAAAAGACCACGACCTACTGGTACTTCTAAAATACGACCAGTACCTTTAACCTTTTGGCCTTCCGCTAAATCAGCGTAAGGGCCCATAACTACCGCACCTACCGAATCACGGTCTAGGTTTAACGCGATAGCAAAACGGCTACCAGGAAGTTCGATCATTTCACCTTGCATTACATCGGCAAGGCCATTGATACGAATAATACCATCTGTTACAGAAACGATAGTACCTTCGTTACGAGCTTCGCTGACAACGTCAAACTGTTCAATTCTATTCTTGATCAGTTCAGCGATTTCAGTGGAATTCAGTTGCATGCTCTGTTCCCTTATCTAAGATTGTAGTGTTGTTGCTAAGCGGTTCAATTTACCTTTTACAGAACCGTCAATTACCATGTCACCAGCTTTAATAACTAAGCCTGAAACAATACTCACATCAACAAAACAATTAAGCTTTACTTTACGTGCCAAGCGCTTTTCAAGCGCGGCGCTTAATGTCGTTTTTTGCTCTGCAGTTACTTCAACAGCAGAGGTTACATCCACAGTTATCTCTTGCTCAAATTCAGCTTTTAATTCAATGAATTGTTCAAGAACCTGTGGTAGCACCAACAAACGTTCGTTTTTCGCCAAAACTTTTAAAAAGTTCTGGCCTTGACTGTCTACTTGCTCACCACAAACATTTAAAAATAGTGTTTGTGCTTGCTCAACCGAAGCGCCACCTGAGATATAACCAATTACGGTTGTATCTTGTGCAACTTCAGCGGCAAAGGTTAACTGGTTTAGCCAGCTATCCATTGCTTTAGCTTCAACAGCAAAGTCGAACGCTGCTTTAGCGTAAGGACGAGCGACAGTTGTCAATTCAGACATAGCTCTTTCCTCTTAAAGTTCAGCGACGAGTTTATCTAAAATGTCGCTATGTGCAGCGGCATCAATTGAACGCTCAAGAATTTTCTCAGCACCGGCAACAGCAAGAACGGCAACTTGTGCACGAAGTTCTTCTTTAGCTCGGTTACGTTCAGTTTCAATTTCTGCGTGACCAGCAGCTAAGATACGTTCTTTCTCAGCTTGCGCTTTACCAGCAGCTTCTTCAACAATTTTAGCTTCATGCTTTTTAGCAGCATCAACAATCGATGCAGCTTGAGCTTTAGCTTCTTTAAGTTGAGCAGTAGCTTTTTCCTGAGCAAGCTCAAGATCTTTAGCAGCGCGGTCTGAAGCAGCAAGTCCGTCGGCAATAGTTGCTTGACGTTCTTCTATGGCACCAATAATGGGTGGCCATACATACTTCATACAGAATATTACAAATACGACAAAAGCGATTAACTGCCCGATTAAGGTCATATTAATGTCCATTGTGCGTACCTCCTATCAATTATTCGTTAGAAAAAAATGGCTTATTACTGAGTTAGGCCATTAACGAATAATAGGTATAAACCAATTGCAACACCGATCATCGCGATAGCATCGATAAGACCTGCTACGATGAACATTTTAACTTGTAGTTGTGGCGCAAGTTCAGGCTGACGAGCAGCAGATTCTAGGAATTTACCACCTAAAAGACCAAAACCAATAGCAGTACCAAGAGCACCTAAACCAATTAGTAGAGCAACTGCGATAGCAATCATATTTTTCTCCGATTATTTAAAGTTAAGTTAAAGTTATAAAAAATTGTTCTCGGGCATCCTGCCCTAATCCTTTCGGACTTCCTGTCCATAGCCCTGAAGGGCCAAATCAATCTGTTCTAATTTTTGTTCTAGAAATTAGTACTTCGGACCTCCTGTCCTGTGCCCATATGGGCCAGCCAATGGCTGTTCTAACTTGTTCTAGACAAATTAGTGATCTTCATGCGCTAAGCTTAAGTAAACGATAGTCAGCATCATAAAGATGAACGCTTGTAATGGGATTACCAATAAATGGAATGCTGCCCATAAAAAGTGTACTGGTAATTGGAATAAACCAATTGTTGCAATAAGTAAGAAAATTAACTCACCTGCATATAAGTTACCGAATAAACGTAAAGCAAGAGATAACGGACGTGCAAGCATGGTTACCGTTTCAAGAATAAAGTTTACTGGGTATAAAGACCAATGACCGAAAGGTTGCGTAGTTAATTCTTTAATAAAACCACCCATACCTTTAACTTTAATTGAATAGTATATGATTAGAATGAAAACACCTAAAGCAAGACCAAAGGTTATGTTTGGATCAGCTGTTGGCACAGGCTTCATATAGATGTCAGCTAAAGGCATACCAGACACCCAATGAATTAAGTGGGGAATTAAATCAACAGGAACCCAATCCATAGAGTTTAATAATAAAACCCAAACAAAGATTGTTAAACTCAATGGTGCAATTAATGCGTTTTTACCATGGAAAGTGCTTTTAACACTCTCATCTACAAAACCGACAACCATTTCAACTGCACACTGCAACTTACCTGGCACGCCAGATGTTGCTTTTTTAGCAACGGAACGAAAGATCGTTAAAAAGACTAAACCTAAGAATATTGACCATCCGATTGAATCTAAGTGAATGGCCATGAAGCCTTCACCAATTTTCAAGTTTGCTAGATGGTGAACAATATATTCTTGGCTGGTTAATTCAGCACCTGAAGACATATTAATTTCCCAATGATTAAAGTTTAAAAATAAAAAATTGAGTTACCGCTGCTGCTTGATAATAAACGGTGTTATTAACGGCATAGCCATAACTAAACAAAACATACCAAAAAATGCTAACGGGATAAGCACAACAAATTTGAATGCTAAGGCAAAAAGAAGAGCCGTTAAAATCATTTTTTGTTTTACGCCACTAAAGAAGGATTCAACAACCTTCTTAGAAGCTCTCGCACCAGCAAATTTAAATGCTTTATATGCGAATAAAATATTAGGTAAAATCCCAATAAAGCCGCCTAATGCAGCTGATTTTGCTGGTTCATAACCCCAAACAAAATATATGCACATCGAACTAAAAATTACGATACAAGTAATTAAAGCACTTTGCTGGAGAGCAAATTTTCGTCCAGGCCTTGCTAATTTATTTGCCATAATTACTCAAGTATTTTCATACGACAATATTCGTATGAGTCACTGATTTTTTAAAGTAAAAACTTTAAGTCTAGAAAGTTTGCGCAAGTATACTTAACTTGTCTTTTTTTGCAAGATATAAGGGCACTCATTGCCCTGATTTTGTGCGAATAATATATATTTATCGAAAAAACGCTTTCAATCAAAAGCATTAATACACCAGAATAAACAGCAAGGTTAACTATAAGTTAAATAAGGCAGATTAAACATTATCAATGCTTAAGAAAAATCTTCGCACTTAACTGTTGCTGTTTGCTAAAACACTAATCTTAGAGAAATAGTAATAATTGGGTTATTAAACAGTTTTGAAGAACCATAGAATAAGAACTATAAAATATGACACAGCAAAAAGTGCTCGGCTTACATGGGCTTATCCTAACCTCAGTAACACACCATCGGCGCAACTGCGCTCTATTGAGTTATTTTAAAACGCCAAAAAGCAAAAAGCCCGACGCTTTCGCATCGGGCTTTTCATGTTCTTTCGAACAAATTAGAAGTTTAGCAATGTCCTACTCTCACATGGGAACTCCCACACTACCATCGGCGCAACTGCGTTTCACTTCTGAGTTCGGAATGGGTTCAGGTGGGACCACAGCGCTATTGTCGCTA
>JBFONR010000012.1:0-121513 GCA_040779365.1 Colwelliaceae bacterium MEBiC 14330 | reverse complement strand
CATGATCAAACTCTTCAATTAAAAATCGTTTGTGGAACTTATGTTCCTGCTCAATGAATTCTGTCGTGATACCAATTTATTAAAACAAACTGATATCGCATTACATATAAGTATTTATATAGTTTGCATGAACAACTTCATTAAGCGTTTATTTTGTTCTTACTGAAAACAGTAAAGAACCTTGTAAAACAACATAATGTGAGTGTTCACACAAATTGCATGATAACTAATTGTTAAAGAACTCTCTGTCGAGATAAGCGGTAATCGCATTCGTTACTCGCTTTGCTTTAGGGCTTGCCCGAAGCAGGATGCGTATCATACGCGTCCAGATTTTGATGTCAACGTTTATTTCTAATTATTTTTAAAACTTATTAAAAGTAAACGTTTAGTAAGCTATTTACGCCTTTAAAATCGGTAGATAACTTATAAAAATAGTTCTTTAGACTACGCCTCTGAACTGGTCGCGCATTTTAGAGGGTTTTCATTTTGGATCAAGTCTTATTTCAAGTTAATTAATTGTTTGCTTAATTATAGTACAGTCAGCTTATATATTATGCTAAAGGTAATGATCATTTATGATCTTTCAACGGCAACTAAAAATTATTTAAAGCGCATTGAATTAACTTAAACGAATAAAAATATAGAATATTTCGTCAGTTAGTAAGCTTTTTTACTGCTTCCGCTCATTTTAATAAGAAAGCCAACCCTAAGGCTGGCTTTCTTTAGACAATAAAATTAATTCGGTAGAATGATATAATTGATCTTCTCAATAATATTTAACGACTTGATCCTAATTAATTTCTTGTTCACGAGCAATTGCACGGTAAGCAATATCAGTTCTAAACTCTACACCTGGCCATGATATTTGATGCAACAATTCATAAGCACTCTGTTGAGCTTTAGTTACGGTATCACCTAATGCTGTTGCACAAAGTACCCGGCCACCATTAGTAGTAATTTCACCTTGTTCATTTAGCTTAGTCCCAGCATGGAAGGTCTTTGCCGACGTATTTTGATTTATCGATAAACCAGAAATAATATCTCCTTTGGGGTAGCTTGCGGGATAACCTTGTGCAGCAAGAACTACACCGACTGCTGCTCGTTTATCAAACTCAACAGAAACCTTATCAAGTTCACCACGAGTAGCTGCTAAACAAAGCTCGACTAAATCTGATTGTAAACGCATCATGATTGGTTGTGTCTCAGGATCACCGAAACGACAATTATATTCAATCACATTAGGTGTGCCATCTTCAGCAATCATTAAACCCGCATATAAAAAACCATTGTAGGGTGCACCCTCTTTAGCCATGCCTTCTACCGTTGGCATAATCACTTCAGACATAATACGATCATGAATTGCTGGTGTGACTACTGGTGCAGGAGAATATGCTCCCATACCACCGGTATTTGGACCTAAATCACCATTTAATGCACGCTTGTGATCTTGGCTCGTCGCCATAGGTAATACATTTTTTCCATCGACCATGACGATGAAACTGGCTTCCTCGCCTTCAAGAAATTCTTCAATTACCACACGATGGCCGGCATTGCCAAAAGCATTGCCTGCTAACATATCTTTAATTGCATCTTCAGCTTCTTGAAGTGTTAATGCAACAATGACTCCTTTACCTGCGGCTAAACCATCTGCCTTAACAACAATTGGCGCGCCCTGCTCACGCACATAAGCCAACGCTGACTCTACCTCAGTAAAATTAGCATAACTACCGGTTGGAATTTTATTGCGTGCTAAAAAGTCTTTGGTAAATGACTTCGAGCCTTCTAATTGAGCAGCTTTCGCACTAGGGCCGAAAATAGCTAGTCCTTGTGCTTGAAAAGCATCCACCACACCATCAACGAGTGGTTGTTCAGGTCCAACAATAGTTAAGGTAACGTCTTCACTTTTCGCAAAAGCAACTAAGGCAGTATTATCACTAACATCAATAGCAATATTTTCTAACTTGGCTTCTGTTGCAGTTCCAGCATTTCCTGGGGCAACAAAAACTTTAGTCACCTGACTTGATTGAGCCGCTTTCCATGCAAGCGCATGTTCACGACCACCGCTACCAATAACTAAGATTTTCATATGTATTTCCTATGTATTTTCTCTTGTGTTAACCGAATTATTTTATAGACGGTTTAACAAATTTTAATGTCATGCGATCACTTTCACCAATCGCTAAATATTTTTCTCTATCTTTATCTTTTAAAGCCAAACTAGGTGGCAAAGTCCACACACCTTTTGGGTGTACCGCTAAATCTTTAGCATTGGCATTGACTTCGCTTGAGCCGGCAAATCTAAAGCCAGCGGCTTTAGCTTGTTTGATTGTTTTTGTCTCAGAGACATAACCACGAGCTTTATCTGAATCGACGCCTACCGGTAGTCTATGCTCTACAACACCCAATACTCCACCAGGTTTAAGAGCGGTATAAGCATCTTTAAATACTTGCTCAACACCCGCATCTTTCCAGTTATGGAGGTTTCTAAAGGTAAGCACTAAATCGGCAGTACCTTGAGGCGCTAATTCACTTTGCTTACGCGGTGTAAAATCAGTAAGTACAACTTCACTAAATACCGCATCAGACGCTAATTTTTTTTCTAACTTTTTACGAGAATTACTGTAATAGTCATCTTTGCCTGTATCAGGGTAATGGGCACCATATAAAGTACCATTTCCTTTAAGTGCTGGCGCTAAAATTTCAGTATACCAACCACCACCGGGCGTAATTTCTACTACCGTCATATTTGAGTTAAAGCCAAAAAAGCTCAAGGTTTCAATAGGGTGGCGGTATTTATCACGTGCTTTATTGTTAGCAGTACGATGATCACCCGCAACCGCTTTTTCTAATGCTTGTACAGAAGCAGTCGGTTTATGTGAGTGAGTATCATGTGCAATAGCAGATAAACTTAACGCACCACAACTTAACGTAACCGCAATAGCGATAGATTTAAGCGTGTTTATTTTCATTGTCATAACTATATTCCTCGTAAACATTATTTGAGTTTTAATAAATATCATTAAAGATATTAATTTTCAGCGATATTTATACCAGATTTAAAACAAACAAACAGCGTTGATTAATACTGTTATGTAACATAATAAATCAACGCTGCTTTAATAAATAATGACAACAAGTTCATTGCCTATGCCTACGCTCAGTAACAAAAACTCTTTAAGCTGTTAACATGCTATTTATAGCTAAGTACACAAAGCTTATGGCAGCTACTGTAGATAATGATAACTAAGCGGTTAACAGCATTAAGGCTAAAAATTAATGACGGAAGTGACGCATACCTGTAAAGACCATAGCAATATTATGTTCATCCGCAGCTGCGATAACTTCATCATCACGCATTGAGCCACCGGGTTGAATCACGGCGGTAATACCTGCTTTCGCTGCTGCATCTAAACCATCACGGAATGGGAAAAAAGCATCAGAGGCCATAACCGAGCCTTTTACTTCCAGGTTTTCATCTGCCGCTTTAATACCGGCAACTTTTGCTGAATATACACGACTCATTTGGCCTGCACCAACACCTATGGTCATGCTATTTTTAACATAAACAATTGCATTTGATTTCACGTATTTAGCAACTTTCCAACAAAATTGTAGATCACGCATTTCTTCTGCTGACGGTTGACGCTTAGTGACAACTTTTAAATCACTGCTTGCAACTTTACCTTGGTCACGGTCTTGTAATAACAAACCGCCGTTAACACGCTTATAATCTAGACCAGTCGTTTGTCTATCCCACTGTCCACAGGCTAACAAACGTACGTTCGGCTTAGTTGAAACAATTTCAGCGGCTTGTGCGGAAATACTAGGCGCAATAATCACCTCAACAAATTGACGAGATACAATTGCTTCGGCTGTTTGTGCATCTAATTCACGGTTAAAGGCAATAATACCGCCAAAGGCCGACGTTGGATCTGTTTTAAAAGCACTTTCATAAGCGGTTAAAATATTGTCGCCAATAGCAACGCCACACGGATTAGCATGCTTAACAATGACACAAGCTGCTTCTTCAAATTCTTTCACACACTCTAGTGCAGAATCGGTATCCGCAATATTATTGTAAGATAATGCTTTACCTTGAATTTGCTTAGCAGTGGCAATAGATGCTTCTTCAGGGTTAGCTTCAACATAAAAAGCAGCATCTTGGTGTGAGTTTTCACCGTAACGTAAATCTTGCGTTTTAATAAACTGACTGTTAAAAGTACGTGGAAATTTAACTTTATTGTCAAAAGATGCGGAAGATTCTGTTTCACCATATGCGGGTAACATTTTACCAAAATAATTGGCTATCATACCGTCATAACTCGCTGTATGTTCATAGGCAGCGATTGCTAAATCAAAGCGTGTCTTATATGTTAAAGAATCATTATTGTTGTCTAACTCAGCTAATACGCGCTCATAATCGCTTGCATTTACTACAATAGTTACGTCCTTATGATTCTTCGCCGCAGCACGAACCATAGTAGGGCCACCAATATCAATATTTTCAATAGCGTTTTCTAACGAACAATTTTCATCGCTTACTGCATTAGCAAATGGGTAAAGGTTCACGACAACCATATCAATTGCGCTGATATTATTTTCATCCATAACCGCTTCATCAGTACCACGACGCGCTAAAATACCACCGTGTACTTTAGGGTGTAATGTTTTAACACGACCATCCATAATTTCAGGATGACCGGTATAATCCGATACTTCAGTAACTTTAATACCGTTTTCAGCTAATAATTTTGCCGTGCCGCCAGTAGAAAGCAGGTCAACACCTTTCTCACTTAGACGTTGAGCAAATTCAACAATACCTGTTTTATCAGAAACACTTAAAAGTGCGCGCTTAATTGGACGAGGAGTATCCATCGTTTATTTACCTTATTGGTTGTAACTCACTGCTAACTTAGTGCCGACTCGCCGCTAACTTGCAAAGTTACAGGGTTATTTAAAATGGTTTAACGTGTTTTTAAAACATAAAAAGCACCCGAGGGTGCTTTTTAATTACAATGCAATATTAGTTCATACCATATTTTTTAAGCTTCTTGCGTAAGGTTCCACGGTTGATGCCTAATAAATTAGCTGCGCGTGTTTGGTTACCACGAGTATACATCATAACCTCTTCTAACATTGGCGCTTCAATCTCGCTTAATACAAGGTCATACATATCATCAACATCGTTACCATTTAATTGTGATAAATAGTTGCTGATAGCAATTTTAGCCTGGCTACGTAATGGAGACGTTTTAGTTTGTGTTTGAATGTCGCCAGTGATAAATGGAGAAGATACATTTTGTTCGAACATATAATATAACTCTTTCTTTTGTTAATAAAAATTAAAATAAAACTACAATGCTTTTTACTAGGATCTAAAAGATCCCTCAGCAAAACCATCAAAAAATTTACTTAAGGTCACCAACTGTTCATCGGTAGACGTTAGGGCATTAAAAATAGCTCTAAACGCTTTGCCTTGGTCAATGGTAAACTTTTCGCTAAAACCCTCATTGGTTTCAACTAAATGTTGTATGTACCAAGAAACATGTTTTCTTGAGAACATCACTCCTTTGAAGTCCCCATAGAACTGATGTATTTCCTTAACATGGGCTAATACAATTGAGCAAACTTCACTCAATGTTGGTGCTACCATTTTGTCGCCCGTAGCCAAAAAATGATTAATTTCTCGGAAGATCCATGGACGTCCTTGAGCACCACGACCAATCATTACGGCATCAGCACCCGTATGATCTAAAACCTGTTGTGCCTTTTCAGGTGAGGTAATATCACCATTTGCCACAACCGGAATTGAAACCGATGATTTTATTGCTTTAATCGTATCGTATTCTGCATTTCCTTTATAAAAGTCATTGCGGGTACGACCATGCACTGCGAGTGATGCTATACCACTATCTTGAGCAATTTTTGCAATTTCAATACCATTACGGCTATCTTCACACCACCCTGTACGAATTTTTAGTGTCACCGGAATATTTACCGCTTTGACAACCGACTGAACGATTTTTTCAACCAGTGCTGGTTCTCTTAACAAAGCAGAACCCGCTAACTTTTTATTTACCTTCTTTGCTGGGCATCCCATATTAATGTCAATAATTTGTGCACCGTTATCAACATTTACTTGGGCAGCAAAAGCTAATTCTTCAGGGCAACTGCCTGCAATTTGCACACTACGAATACCTGCGGCATCATTATGCAACATTCTTAACCTAGACTTCTGTGTATTCCATACTTTCGGATTTGAAGAAAGCATTTCAGAAACCGCTAAACCAGCACCTAATTGACAACATAATTGTCTAAAGGGTTGATCGGTTATTCCTGCCATAGGGGCAAGTAACACCTCAGATTTAAGTTGATAAGAACCTATATTCATACTGCTGTTTTTTTGAGCTACCTTCAAAAAGGCGCTAAGTTTACGCGTTTTTATTTCAATTGAAAAGCATAGAATTTGAACAATTTTTACTTTTTTTCACCTTTTTGATATTGACATTTATTAAAGCATTAAAGTGGGCATTAATTGTACAATTTACTAACAAAATTATTGACAACAAGGTAAAAAAAAAGACTAACGCTAAAATAAGGTAAACTAAGCTTCAATAAAGGCTACAACTGCGACAAAGTAACAATACCTGCAGCTTGTTAAGTTGTTCACTAAACCAATAATAATTAAAAAAAGATAGCTTACAGGCATACTTTATTCAGTGTGCTTATCGACAATATTTTTGCCAAACTAATTATTAACAGTAACTCGGGGTGTAATTTATAAATGCCAAGGATGCATTTGCCCCTGACGCATTCCTAATGCTTTAGCTAAAATAGCAATAAGAAAATTCAGGGGTGAGAGTGTAAGTTATTATGACTTTCGCTGTCCATTTAGACGAACCCATTCTTCTTGCACGCTAATGGGTTGCATATCACACCATTGACCATAAATTTCTTGCAATGATTCTGCTTGCTCTTCTAATACACCAGATAGCGCAAGTAAGCCCTTATCAGCAACAAACTCAATAATAGTAGGTGCTAACTCACGCAGTGGCCCTGCTAAAATGTTAGCAACAACAACATCGGCTTTAAACGTGGGTTGATCTTTAGGTAAAAATAACTCCAGTCGATCGGCAACATTATTTCGTTGCGCGTTGGCAAGACTTGCTTGTAAAGCTTGCGGGTCAATATCAATACCAATAACTTTTTCAGCACCAAGCTTTAATGCTGCAAGCGATAGAATTCCTGAGCCGCAACCAAAATCAACGACAGTTTTACCGTTGAGATCTAGACTGTCTAACCACGTTAAACATAAAGCCGTGGTGGGATGAGTGCCGGTACCAAAAGCAAGCCCTGGATCTAACATAACGTTGACGGCATTTGGTTCAGGTATATCACGCCAGCTAGGGCAAACCCATAAGCGCTCCCCAAACTTCATTGGGTGGAAATTATCCATCCATTCACGTTCCCAATCTTTATCTTCAAGTTGCTCTAACTTATATTGCATGGCTTCTTTATCAGGGTGAATACCTTGTAGGTAGCTAATCACTTTATCCATATCGTGACTGGCCTCAAATAAGCCCATTACCACAGTATTTGACCAATAAGTGACCTCATCACCAGGGAGTGGCTCATATATGGGGGTGTCTTTAGCATCAATAAAAGTAACCGCTTGCGATCCACAAGCCGATAACCAATCACTAAATTTTTCAGCATTGTCTTCATTGGCGCTTAATCTAAGTTGTATCCAAGGCATTTAATTTTCTCTGTTATATGTGATGGTTGTTACTTGTTTCACTTACAGGCAAGTGTAGCCAATGAACATGGCAAATAGTAACAATAAATATGCATGATACTATTTTACCATTTATTGCTGTTAGAGTAGAAAAAAATAACCTATTTAGAAGAAATAACTATGTTAGATCTATTACCCGATTTATTTGATCACTTCGCTGAGCAATTAACCTTGGCAAAATTACCGCTTGTTGATTATGGTAAAAAGATTATTTTTAGTGGTGAAATTGTCACCATTGCTTGTTTTGAAGATAACTCAAAAGTTAAGGAGCTTTTGGCTACGGATGGTAGAGGAAAAGTTTTAGTCGTTGATGGTAAAGCAAGTATGAATAAAGCCTTATTAGGTGATTTGATTGCAAAAAGTGCTATCAAAAATAATTGGCAAGCTATCGTCATTAATGGCTGCATTCGAGATGCCGGGACTATTGCCACCTTAGATATAGCGGTAAAAGCACTTGGCTGTAATCCCATTAAAACAGAAAAATTAGGGGTAGGTGACATTAATATCCCCCTTCACTTTGCCGAGATTGACTTTATCCCTGGTCACTATATTTATGGAGATAGCAATGGTCTAGCTGTAAGCGAGTCATTACTTAACTTATATTAGTATCAAATGCTATCAAGAAGCTTTTGATAGATTGAGGTTTTCTGATCTAGGCTATGTTAATCTATTCGTAGCACTGAGCATAACTAAACGAGTAGATTTATAGATGAAGTATTTTCCTGTTTTTCTTGATGGCAATAAAATTAACGCCATGGTTGTTGGCGGTGGTGATGTTGCAGCCCGTAAAATTGAGTTATTGCTTAAAGCAACCAACAATATTACCGTAATGTCGGCCATAGTTTCGCCTGGCGTCGAACGGTTAATTAACGAAAACAAGCTTAACTGGTTACCCCATAATTACCAAAAGGGTTTGTTCGAGGCAATGAGCTTAGTCATAGCTGCAACTGACGATATTGCGATTAACCAACAAGTTTATCGAGAAGCCGATGCCCTTAAAATTTTAGCCAATGTCGTTGACCAACCTGAGCTGTGTACTTATATAACACCGTCTATTATCGATCGTTCACCTATGCTAATTGCTATTTCAAGCTCAGGCAGTGCACCCATTTTAGTGCGCATGTTACGTGAACAAATAGAGAAAATACTACCGCGAGGCTATGGGCGCCTTGCTGATTTTTCTTTGAAGTTTCGCGATCATGTCAAAGCCCGTGTCAAGGGGTTACCTAATCGAAGAGCTTTTTGGGAAAAAGTATTACGCGGTTCAATTGGACAAAACTTACTTGATGGTAAAACTAAGCTTGCTGAGCAACAATTAATTGCTAGCTTAAAAGATCAGGTGGCACCACCTGCCGGCGAAATTACCTTTATCCATACCAAAGACGGTAACCCTGATAATTTAACGTTAAGTGCTCATCGAGCTCTTCAATTTGCTGATGCGGTTTTTTATGATCAAGCCGTTAATGTAGAATTGATAGAGTATGTTCGACGCGATGCTGAAAAATACCCACAAGATATAAGTTCAACAATACTGTTAAATTATCAACATGCCTTAGAACTCGCACAACAAGGGCAGCAAATCATTTATTTGTTGGCTGGTGAAGAAGAGTTACCAGCAAATGCCGCATTAGTTAACAGTGACATACGAACTAAAGTTATCACCAGTGGTCACTAATTTCACCGGATTGAGCCAATAAAAAAGCTTTCTCAACAGAAAGCTTTTCTACTAGTTATGTCTATTCAACCTTAGTTGCTCTATGAAGCTATCTTTCATTGGTAAGTATTAGAAAAACTTTCTACGGGCATTAGCACTAAAAGCAAGTAATGCTATAGCAAAAATGGCTAATGAGGCAGGCTCCGGAATTGATTGCCCATCAAAGTTAGCTGAACCTGTAGAGTAAGTTATTCCACCATCTATAGCAGGAAGGCTAAAAGAAGAGCTAAATATAATATCTGAGCCCGCAACCATGGAATTAGTATCAAAATTACCAGCAGCTGCTCCCCCGACAACGTTTAATGCACCATCACCACCTGCAGAGCCTCCGGTTAGATTTGCTCCTGCGTTCAAAGTAGTTTCACTGCCTATAATGACTGCGCCTTCTAAGTCTAACCACAGTAAGTTATTACCACCTTCACTGCCCGTATTAGTATCAGTTAAACTTAAGGCATTGAATGGATTGGCATCAGGAGTATTATCGACATAAAACTTAACCCATCCACCGGTAAAATTAGTTTTGACAGCGGCGATATCAACTAAAGATGGCGTAAAACCACCAAACTGGAAAGTTAACTCACATCCAGGACAAAACACATTTGAACCATTTCCGTTCAAGGCAGCAACCGTACCATAACCACTCAAAGAGCCATCCATTGCAATAATTTGATAAATAGCACCTGTTGTTCCCTGAAAATCTAGGCCAGCATCAGGATCCCAAATTACACCACCGACATTAATTAATGATGCTGAAGTAGAAAAGCTTGCAACTACAATTACCATACTAGCCAATATTTTTTTACTGAGATTCATAACTTTTCCCTCAATTTCTCTATATAAATTTGTATATGAATACATAGACTTGGTTTATTGTACGATTAATAGACTGCATAGTGCGTACCAAATATAAAAAAGTGATAAAAGACAATTAGATATAATATTCCCTCTTTAACTCTGTTTATAATGTGTAAAGAAATCGGACAATATTTAACCAGTCCGGGTATAGAGAAATGATCACGGTTGTGTTTCGTCGAACGCTTCATTAGTAAAAATGACGTTGAGGTGGTGGCCACTATCAACACATAGCAGCGGATTATATAAAATTACTGTACATAATCTCTGAGTAACGATGAACTAAGATAGCTAGCTAAGCAAAAGTCAGCTAAAATGCTTTCATTTCGTGCAAAGCTCCTGTTACCTTAAAAATATGATTGATAGCACATTATTGGTATTATTCATGCCCACTTTTTTCGTTGTCAGTATCACCCCTGGTATGTGTATGACTTTAGCCATGACATTAGGCATGTCTATAGGTTTAAGAAAAACCTTATGGATGATGTGGGGCGAATTACTAGGTGTAGCTATAGTCGCTATTGCCGCGGTGCTGGGTGTTTCAGCGGCTATGTTACAATTTCCTCAAGTATTTAGTGTCTTAAAACTACTAGGCGCTGGCTATCTTATCTATGTTGGCATTAATATGTGGCGATTAAAAGGTAAGCTGGTCATCAGTCAGGTTGGCAATAACAATATTCAAATAGATCGCCAGCAATTATTTTACCAAGGGTTAATCACTGCGATTGCCAACCCAAAAGGCTGGGCATTTATGGTGTCACTTCTGCCACCGTTCATTAACCCTGAGCTTGCGCTTCCTGTACAACTGATGGTATTAATCTCAATTATTTTATGCTCTGAATTTATCTGCATGATGATATATGCCACAGGCGGAAAAACAATCGGTAAGTTATTAACACAACAAAAAAATGTCAAACTGCTAAACAAAATATCAGGTAGTTTGATGATGCTGGTCGGCCTTTGGTTGGCATTAGGCTAGTATTTGATTATCGAAAGTTATTAACATCCAACTAAAACACCTTATATTATCCGTTCACATAATGATAATGATCACCAAGATAGCTTTATAGTTAAAATAAAATTATGATAGTAAAGCCAAGATATCCTTTATAATCATCGCTTACTTTTATGCCTAATTCTTCTATATCAAATTATTTTACTGCCTTTAGTAGTGATGTTTCTCATTACAATTTACCTAAAAAATTTACCTATCCTTTTTGCTATCAACCACACCCGCTAGCATTAGCGGCATCTAATGAGCTGCAAGGCAAACTAACCACTTGTCACCAACTTGATAGTGATAAACAAGGCAGAATGTATGGCGTTTTAGTGGTCAAAAATAACCAAGGAGAATTAGGATATCTTGCGGCACTTTCTGGTGGTATTAATGAGCCTGCCTGTAAAACTGATTGTATAATTAATTTTGTTCCTGCAATTCATCAAGCCTACTTAAATAGCGACTTTGAACAGCAAAAAAACATTGAAATTAATCAACTCAATACTAACATTGAACGTTTAAGCGCTAATCCAGACATTAATCGCTTGAGCCAATTATTGAGTAATGCGGTTATGGCTGCTGACCAGGCAATAGATACTCAACAGCAAAAAATGCGAGCGAATAAAAAAATTCGAAAAGAAAAACGCCATTGGTTAATGACGGCAAGCTTAACTGAGCAAGAGCATAAATCAATTAGTATCAATTTATCACGTGCAAGTGTCGCTGATAAAAAAGTACTGCAAGCATTAAAGCTAAAACATAACACAATTATCGACTCAATCAGAAAAAAGCTGCTGAAACTTACCGATGACATTGATTTATTAAAAAAACGTAGAAGAAAAATCTCTACAATGTTGCAAAAGCACTTCTTTAAACAGTATCAAATGCTCAATATTGAGGGAAATAGCAGAAATTTAATAGACATATTTGCTGAAACAGCAATGAAAAAGCCACCGGCTGGCTCAGGTGATTGTGCAGCACCTAAGCTTTTACAATATGCTTTCAAAAATAAACTCACACCAATATGTATGGCTGAATTTTGGTGGGGGGCACAACCTAAATCAGAAATAAGAAAACACAAACATTTTTACCCTGCTTGCCAAGGAAAGTGCCAACCTATTTTAAGCCATATGCTCGAAGGCATGGATGTTGAAAAAAACCCGCTATTAACTAATCTAGCTGAAGATAAAAAACTGCAAATAATCTTTAAAGATCAACATATAGTGGTTGTCAATAAACCTGCAGAGCTTTTATCTGTGCCTGGTAAGTCGATAGAAGACTCTGTTTACTCACGTATCAAAGCAAAATTTCCTCAAGCTACCGGTAATTTAATCTTACATCGCTTAGATATGGCAACCTCAGGTCTATTAGTCTTGGCTCTTAACCAGCGAGCACACAAACACCTACAACAACAATTTATTAATAAGAAAATAACTAAGCGCTATGTTGCCTTAATAGATGGGGTAATCAACAAAACTGCTGGCGAGATACGTTTGCCACTTTGTGTTGACTTTAACGACAGACCAAGACAAATGGTTTGTTATCTACATGGAAAATATGCGGAGACTCACTGGCAAGTTATTGAACAAAGCGCGGGAAAAACTAAATTGTTTTTATACCCAATTACTGGCCGAACCCACCAACTTCGCATGCATTGCGCACATCCCGATGGTCTAAACTCTCCAATTATTGGTGATGGTTTGTATGGTAAAAAATCAGACAGATTATATTTACATGCTCAACATTTGAGCTTTATTCATCCCATCACTAAAAAACAATTAACTTTTGAAGTCGATGCTAATTTCTAATCAATTGGGAAAAATTCATTCGTTAACTTAAAGCAAGCATCAGCCTATGATGAAAGGTGAGTCGCTCTAATTGCGCTAAATATGCCACACTAGAATTCAATAATTAACGACAAAACTGACATACCGCTAGGTTGTCATGCTAACAGCCATACTCGAATAAAATAACTCTCTGCAACTGAGATAACTCATTTCAATGACAAAGGCTGTGAAGTAATCAAATCGCTTTCTCTCCTAGTTTAGCAATTTTTATATTGCATCGCTAAAAAAGAATAAACTCTCTTTTTAGCTAGCTACATCTAGATTCTTTACAGAAAAAAACACCTTAAACCACTGTTAAATAATAACTTTTAAAAATCAGCATAGTTTATGCATTGACCCCTGTGTAATGCTATTTAATCGCTTTCATATTTATCAAAAGGATAATCACATGACTACATTAAAAAAGATAATATGCATTTTAATATGCTCCTTTATAACACTTGGCGCGCACGCAGGTGTCGTTACCTATGGCGGTGTTACCTGGGATGAGGATGATGGTAACCCTTTATCAGCTTCCTTTACTTTTAATCAATGGTATACAACAGATTCAAGCGACTTCAGTAGTATGGATATTCTTCCCCTACCAAGCAGTCTTGCTGATATTGGGGCTGAGTTATTTGTATTTGGTGAATTTACCGGTTTTTCTGCAGGTCGTGAAAGCCAGCCTACCGATAACACCGCCTTTACTGATGGTGCTGAACTTACATTTACAGTGTCAGGCGCATATTGGGATCCAACTAACCCTGATGCTAACGCTGCTGGATTAGTTACTACCGATGCCATATTTAATGTATACATTGATGAAACACGTGACCTATCGCAATCTGACTATACCGATTGGGCTGATGCTAATAATGACGGCGACTTATGGGCTTCATTTGAAATTGACTTTGCGGTTTTAAAAGGTGATGTCACTGATGCGCAATTATTTGCTGGCATAAGTATTGTCGATGGCTTACCTGGTTGGGAAGAGTTAGACAGTAATGACAGTGGTTCAGACTTTATCATAAATTCTAGCGCTCAATTTAACAGCTTGGATGGTACCGTTGCACAAGGTGCTAATGGTCAAATGATAAGAGTTCCAGAGCCTTCAATACTGGCGTTATTTGCTGTGGTAATCTTTGGTTTAGCCTCTAAACGCGTTAGAAAGCAATTCTAAAATACTGATAATAAAAAGATAGGCACAATAAAACATCAATTACACCAATTGAGGTTTTATTGTATCTGTTTTTTTACCCTTTGATAGTCAACTATGTTTTACTTTTTTATTACCTTGCCATACCTTATAGGCCCAATCGTCAACCTAAATATTGCCCTTTCAAAATAGGCTAATCCTATACGTATAAATAGCCATTTTTTCCTATGATAATAAAGCTATTAATGATCCTTTCTTAACAAGTAACGTATTTAATAAGCATGTTTAATTACTTTTCGGAATAGCAGTTTGAATTTAATTTCACAGGCAGAAATACTCGAGATGGATTCACGATATCGAGCAAAACTAATTAATAGTTTATCAGGCTTTAAAAGCGCCAACCTGATAGCAACAATTAATGAAGCTGGCCAAACAAACCTCGCCATATTTAGCTCGGTAGTTCACCTGGGCGCTTCGCCGGCACTTGTCGGCTTTATAATGCGACCCAACAGTGTTGAACGTCATACCTTAGATAATATTGCGCAAACAAAGCAATATACTATCAATCAAGTCAGTGAAGAATTTTACAAAGCAGCGCATCAGACTTCTGCACGCTACAAGCGTCATGAAAGTGAATTTGAAGCAACGGGCCTAACAACACAATTTTATAATGAAATAAAAGCACCGTTTGTCAAAGAAAGCCTTTGTAAATATGCGGTAAGCTTAAAAGAAATTTTACCGATAAAACTCAATAACACTCTACTTGTTATCGGTGAGATTACCGATATCATTTGTGATAAAAATAATATTAGCCCTGATGGGCACATCGATATCGAGTCATTAACTTCTGTAGCTATCTCTGGGTTAGATAGCTATCACACCACAAAAAGCTTAGCTCGCTTAAGCTATGCTAAGCCAGAAACCACTGTAGTCGAACTTGAAAAATCGGTTGCTGTAACAACTGATGATAAAAACTAATGGTGATAGCATGAAAAAGCATACCGAAACATCAGATAAACTGATTATTTTTTTTGATGGCAATTGCCCCATGTGCAGTTTAGAGATGTTAAAGCTAAAACAATACGACACCGAGAATAAGATCGAATTATGTAATCTACACCAAAAAGGTTTCACCACACTTTATCCTGATATCGACTTCGACAAAGCCATGGCTATACTGCATGGTTATTATCAAGGCCAGTTGTTACTTGGCTTAAATGTTACTCATCGAGCATGGACTATAGTTGGCAAAGGGTTATTTGTTGCACCACTGCAGTTTCCTGTAATCAAGCAAGTCGCTCATTTAATATATTTGTTGATCGCTAAATATCGCCACCCTATTTCTCATTTCATGTATAAACGTTTAGGAATAGGCCAGACCATTTGTACGAAAGGTACCTGTTATGAAAAAAACAGCCTCGTTGATCATCGGCGCAAATAGTAGTATTGCCAAAGGGTTGGCTAGAAATATTGCAGATGACAATCAATTACTTATTGTTATTACCCGCCACGATGACTACTACTGTAAGCAAGCACTTACTAATACCAAGGTAATTTCGGTAGCAGATTATCAAGAAAGTGAGATCAGCAGAGCGCTGCAATTAATTAATCAAATAGACAATATCGATATTGTACAAATCTTTATTTGCAATGGCATGCTCCATAGTGAGAATTGCCAACCTGAAAAAAAATTAGAAGATTTTTCTCAAGATAGCTTTAACGAGGTATTTAAAGCCAATACCATTACGCCGATGTTGTGGTTAAAAGCGCTAGTATTGCAACTATCCTTCAATAAACCTTGTAAAATTGCGGTATTATCTGCACGGGTAGGGAGCATATCTGATAATAAACTCGGGGGTTGGTATAGTTACAGAGCGTCGAAAACAGCATTAAATATGCTGCTAAAAACAGCGTCAATTGAATTAGCAAGGCGTGCTAAAAACATAAAACTCATTTCTTTTCATCCTGGCACAACAGACTCGCCTTTGTCTAAACCATTTCAAAAGAATGTCCCCAAAGGTAAACTTTTTTCCGCTGACTTTGTCGCTCAACAGCTAGTTGACATCAGTAAAAAAGCAGAAATAGATGGAGAATTAATTTATGTAGATTGGCAGGGAAATGTAATCGATTGGTAAAGTTTTCATTTTTGCCACCCCATTCGCCATATAGTTGCGTCTTTTAAGTCACGCCAATTAATATTGTATTCACTTTTAGTGATTGCTGCCTCAACAATACACTCAGTAACCTTTTGCTCATCATCAAAAGTGACCTTGGTTACGATAAAATGCTTTTCTTTTTTAGTCACTTTCATTTTGGTCCACTTACTATTGAGTAGAACCTTAGGGCTTATTTTATTCATGTTTTAGTGCAAACCTCTGGTTAAGTATTGATATTGACTTGCTCAGTACAGCTGGAGATAGAAAAAATATCTAAATTAAAGTGACTTTCTCTTTTCTTAGTTATCAATAAACCTATTTCAGCAATATTTTCAGAAAGCAATTGTGGCGCGCTGGGGATAATTCTGCCTCTAAATGTCGCATCAAAATCAGATAAAGAGAAGATCATTTGCTGTCTTTGGACGCTATCGGTTTGAAAATTATGTTTGTATGCCAAGCGATAACCATTGATATAAACAATCGCTCTTAATTGATAAGTTAAGCCATCTCCAGCGACATCAAGGCTTAACTGCTCCACCCCAGGCGATAGTGGTTTTATCTTGCGAACAACAGAGCTGAAGCCGCCATTATTTGCTAAAGAAATATATCCACTAAAAGTACCATAACCAGAAAAGCCTTGCATAGCTCCTTGTGATTTTCCTCCCATGACACCATCATTGATAGTGCGCCAAAGTCTCCATTCTTGAGGATCATTAAAATTGACTATCATATTAGTCATACTCTGTTTATTTATAGTGACATCACGACAATGACCTACATTATTTTTAGAAGTTGCCCCATATGTACTTAATACAAAGGTCATATTGAGAATAGCAACGAGTATTGCCGCTGAGATTTTAGCCATTATATACCTTTAAAATATGCTCACTCAAAGCATTTAGATCCTCTACCACTAACGTGGCTAGATGAGCATAATCAATATTATTTCCGTAGCTTACTAGACATGATTTGGTGTTAGCATTATTAGCCATTTGAATATCGTATAAATAGTCACCAACACAAAGTACGTTTTCAGGTGAAACTTGCCAATATTTTGCAACATAAATTAAGGCATCTGGCGCAGGTTTAGCATTAAAGCTTTCACGCGTTAATAAAAGCGGTATTTCAATACCATTATTGTGCAATTTGCTTCGTGCTGCATCTTTATTGTTTCGAGTGATAACCGCACAGGGGATATTGAATTGCTTTAACAAAAGCAGGATATTATCTACCCCCGGTAATTTTTTTGACTGCTCAGCATCTGCCATTTCATAATGATGAACAAGTTGCTCGGCTTTGTTTTTTTCGCCATTTGGAAGTGATTCAATGTACTCAAGGATATCTAGCTTCTGTGGACATTTTATCGCGGCTTTAATCTCATTAAAATTTAAAGAAGATGTGACAAGGGTGTTATCAAGATCGAAAACAACACCGTGAAATTTTTCGTTTAACAATGCTAATACCTCTAGAATAGTCTCAATGTGCTAACAATTTATCAATTTTCTTAATGAATTGGCTTAAGGTCTCAGTGTTCGCATATTCAAATTGATAATTATTGTGAAACTTCAACGTCAAGGTTAGGTCTTTATATGTTAACCAGCAGGTATAGCCATCAAAGTCATGTAATGCTTTAATACCATCAAATTCAACCCCCCCTTCTACTTTCTCTCCTAT
Source organism: Colwelliaceae bacterium MEBiC 14330 (assembly GCA_040779365.1). Taxonomy (GTDB): domain Bacteria; phylum Pseudomonadota; class Gammaproteobacteria; order Enterobacterales; family Alteromonadaceae; genus Colwellia. The sequence goes on along the minus strand of JBFONR010000012.1, from coordinate 103,343 downwards.
TGTTAAAATAGCATTAAAAGCTTGTAAATAATTGCGGTTGTAGTTTCGCAAATTCCCCATAAACCTCCCCCTCTTTCTGTTATATCAACAAACCAAGACGCGACAACATATTAAATGACTAGGTTAAATGAAACGATAAGCTTTTTAATATATTCACCTTTTGTTATACGCATTGAGCCAGATAAAAGTTCAACCCAAAAAGTGATCCAAATACGACTAAGTACAGTATGTTTGTCATAGTTAGTTTTTATTTAAGATACTTATGCGCTTAACATTTATCATCAGCTTTTTGTTTTTCTTGTCAGCTTGCTCGAGTACCTATCCAAATCGGCAAATTATTGGTCAAAATTTTCCCTCAATCACAGGTACATCATTAGAAAAAGAAGAGCTAAGCATACCAGCGATGTTTACTGAAGAGCTGACACTTTTACTTGTTGGTTATAAACAAGACGCTCAATTTGATATTGACCGATGGTTAATCGGCTTAGATATGACCGAAACTGTTATACCCGTTTATGAATTACCCGCAATACAAGGCATGTTTCCTCGCATGTTTAGCACGTTTATTGATAATGGTATGAGAAGCGGTATCCCTAAGCCTTTATGGAAAGGAGTGATCACTATTTATAAAGATGGTGATAAAGTTCAACAGTTTACAGGTAATGTAAATCCAAACAACGCCAGGGTTATTCTGCTCAATCAAGCTGGAGAAATAATTTACTTTTACGATCAAGGCTTTTCAGTGGCAGCACTCAAGCAATTACGGATGTTAGTTAATAGTAGCAATGGCTAAGTAAATAGCTAGATGAAATAACCTATCAGTTTTCTTGACAAATTTACTGACCTTCAAACTAACCTAACTCGAAATATAGTGTGTTAATTCTCATGTAATAACATTGACCTTAACCGGCTCAACCCTTTGCCTTTATTACTAATTTTCCACGCCATATAAAGATCTTGTGGTAACTTTTTATCCGTTAATGTTATTTCAATTAATTGCCCAGAAGCGATGTGCTGTTCGACCAAATATTTAGGTAAATATCCTATACCAATACCTGCCTTAATTGCTGCAATTTTATGGGTTATATTACTGACATAAAACCGTTGACTGCCTTCAATAATATTAACAGACCAGGGTATTTCATTCTTAGAAGAATCATGTACTATCACATGGCGATATTGAACAAGTTCACTTAACGCTATCGGCGCATTAACTCTTGCTAAAGGATGAGCAAAGCTAACCACTAAAATATTCTCTAGTTCATTGATTTTAATAGCTCTAATACCTTTTTGAGTCGGCATTGGTGCAGGTGCACCTATGGCTAAATCTACCTTATCTTCCATTAATGCCTCCCATGTACCGTTCATTACTTCCTCTTGAACATCGACCTCTATATTGCCATGCTCAACTAAAAAGCGCTGAATATCACGGTATACCGGCTTAATATCAATAATAGCGTCACAAGCAATGCGAATTTTCGGCTCCCAGCCATTGGCAATGGTTTGCGTTTGTTCTGACAATACATTTATTGCATTGAGCACTTTACGCCCTTCAAGGAGTAAATGTTTCCCTGCCGGCGTCAGTACTGCTCGACGACCTTGCCTGACAAATAAGGTCACTTCTAATTGCTCTTCTAACTTTTGCACAACATAGGACAATGCCGAAGGTACTTTATTTAACTGTTCAGCGGCAGCAGCATAACTACCGCGCTGCTCAATCGCATCTAACACTAGCAAAGCTTCTATACTCAGGGGAGGCGCTTTCATTTTTTATCCAACTTTTCAATTTTAAATAGCATACTGAGCCAACAAAAATTATTCAAATTTTTTGAACAAACCAAACAATTTATAAGGGTTATTCATGTAAATAATGCAATTTATAATATTTTCACACTCACTTAACAATCTACTTAACAAAATTAATAAAGGTAATTAACAATGACTATTAACAAGGTATTAAAAAATATCACTGCATCTGAACAATCTAACGCAGCCTTACCGTTACGACTGATTGCTGGCATCATTTTTACAGCGCATGGTGCACAAAAGCTTTTTGCATGGTTTGGTGGTTATGGACTTGAAGCAACAGGACAATGGATGCAGTCGATTGGAATAACGCCGGGTTATTTAATGGCGTTAATGGCTGGTAGTGCTGAATTTTTTGGCGGTTTGCTATTAATTATTGGTTTACTTACCCGACCTACTAGCTTTGTTTTAGCTATTACCATGGCTGTTGCCATTGTTACTGTGCATTTAGAGCATGGTCTATTCATGTCAAACAATGGCTACGAATTCGCGCTGAGCTTATTAGCAATATCTATCTCATTAATGATAAGTGGCGCAGGCAAGCTATCGCTAGATAATAAAATAGTTCAACGCTTAACTTAATTCATTGTTTAGCAATGTAACTTTTAAAATAATTCACAACTTTCAACCAAAGAGTCAATGCTATGTCATCTGTAAAAAGTAACTGGAACAGCAGTATTAAAAATGGCGAATACCAACGTAAAGCCTCACAATTTAGACATTGGATAACACCAGATGGTAGTCCTGGATTAAGTGGGCAAGGTGGTTTTAAAGCACAAGCCGATCGTTATCACTTATATGTCTCACTTGCTTGTCCATGGGCTCATCGCACTTTACTCTTTCGCCAACTAAAAGGCTTAGAAGAGTTAATTACCGTCAGTGTGGTACACCCTGATATGCATGATAAAGGCTGGAGCTTTCATCATGATGAAGAATCAGCAAAACTTTATGGCACCACGGGTGATACATTATATCAGGATAGCTTTATTGCAGAGAAATATCTTGCTCAAGATCCCAACTATAGCGGCGTAAATAGCGTACCTATTTTATGGGACAAAAAAACTAAAGCGATTGTAAACAATGAATCCTCTGAAATTATTCGTATGTTTAATAGCGCTTTTAATGACATAACCGGCAATACTATCGATTTATATCCTGAGCATTTGAGAGAAAAAATAGACAATGAAAATGAATTCATTTATCAAAACATTAATAATGGTGTCTACAAAACCGGTTTTGCTACCACACAAACAGCGTACGACAAACATGTTAACGCGCTATTTATTGCGCTAGAGCATCTTGATGAGAAGCTGTCAAAACAGCGTTATCTAACCGGTAATGAAATTACCGAGGCTGACTGGCGCTTGTGGGTGACCTTGGTGCGCTTCGACTCGGTCTATCATACGCATTTCAAGTGTAATTTAAAGTTGATTAAGCAATACCATCATTTATATAACTTTATGTTGGAGCTTTATCAAATGCCGAATATCGCTAAAACCGTTAATGAAGCCCACATCAAGCGACACTATTACGCTAGCCATTTAAGCTTAAATCCTTATGGCATTGTACCAATAAGCCATAAACAAGATTGGACTGTGGCCCACAACAGAGCAGAGCTATTGACTTAATAGCTCAATGATAAACAATTAACAGGTCCTATGATGATAAAACACTACCCTTATAACAACCTTGGCAGCGCTAATCACGGCTGGCTCAAATCTAAACATCATTTTAGTTTTGCCCATTATTACAACCCCAGCCGGATGGGTTTTGGCAAATTACGTGTTGTAAATGATGACTGGGTTGCTCCTGATACTGGCTTTCCTGCACATTCACATCGAAATATGGAAATTATTAGCGTCATTCGCTCGGGTGAGATTACTCATCATGACAGTACTGGTAATAAAGGCATCACCAAAAGCGGTGAAGTGCAAGTAATGACTGCAGGCACAGGGATTACTCACTCTGAATACAATAGAACAACAGCGCCATTAACTTTTTACCAAATCTGGATTGAACCTAATAAGCAAAACCTAACGCCACGCTGGCAAAGTAAAAAATTCCCCAGACAAGAAAAGACAGCGTTGGCCTTGCTCGTTTCTGGGTATGAAGCGGATAAGGAGCATGCACTTTTTATTAATCAACAAGCACGTATTTATGGCGGTAAACTCATCCAAGGTAGTTACTTTGAGCATCAGATTACTAATCAAGCATATATTTTGGCATCAACTGGCACTTTTAGCATTGAAAATATTAGAGAAAATAAAACAGAGTCTATTATTATGAATCAAGGTGATGGCTGTGAAATAACTCAGTTAAAATCAATTTGGATAAAGGCAACCAAAGCTTGCGAGCTTATCATTATTGATATCCTCAAGTAATGCCTTACTCAAGGTGCATCAAGATTGATTGCTGGTCTTTCTTGGTCATTTTACTGACCACTAAATTAAAAGAATTATCAATCATGCGCTCAATTTCACCTTGACCAATTGAGCCATCTAAAATGATAGTATTCCATTGTGCTTTATGCATATGATAGCCAGGAATTACCGCTGGGAATATATCGCGCAACATCACGGCTTCTTCAGGCGCACATTTTAAGTTCATACAGTAATAGCCCTTCATTTTTCCAGCGGTACCTTTCTCATTCCCTGTACCTAGCGATAAAGTAGCAAACATTTTATTTTTAACTTTAAAGACTTTTACATCATCACCAAATGGATAATCAAGCAAAGCTTGAGGTTTACTGAGTAAGTAATGCACTGCTTGCTGGTGAGTATAGTCACGCATAAAAAACTCCTTGTTATCCTTTACTAGGATAGTTTAACTATTCATTTATCAAACCATAAGTTATCTAAAACATACTGGTCAAAAAACTAACTAAGCAACCACTTACTTATTATGATTTTATCGACTAAGCCACTTTTGCCATGAAAAATGCCCGCTTCATCGATAAAGTAGCTTCGAGGGAGCTCACCAAACCACTGGGGATCAATCAAATAACGACTATGGGCTTCAAAACCATCACGAAAATATAACTGAGTAACTTGTGTTAACTGGAAGTGTGCAATGATTTCTTGCCGCTGTACTTCATGCTCTTCGCCAGTATCGACATTAATAATGACCACAGCGAGGTCTTCTTGTTCTTGCTGTAATGTTTTCACTAACGCCAGCTCTTTCATGCAGGGCGGACACTCAACAGACCACAATATTAATAACCATTTCTGACCAAAATATTGTTGCTTTATTTGTGAAAATGTCTGCGGATTAAACGCTTTAGAAGCTGTTGTTTTTTGCTTTGCCAAACTGTTATCAATAGACAGTAATATCAAAGCGATAGCGATAAAAATTGCAATTAATTTTTTCATATCTGGCTCAGCCAATGTCCTTGTTTAAAGCGCTGCCATGAAACATAACTTTTATTTTGATAATGGATAATAAAAGGTCTGTCTGCTCCGTTATTTGCGCTGGCAATGACTTTAGCCTTAGAAAATGTTTTGCCATTATCGATTGATCGTTGTTGCCAAAGCTGATGTTTTACGCCAGTAAACTGTGTCCAGACAATATCAATAATGCCATTATGTTCACTTAAATGCGGGTGCCCTGCTTGTGCTGCTTGCTCGCCAATGGCAATGGGCGTTGAAAGCGATTTACCCGCATCGTCTGAAAAAGCATAAAATACTCCCTTGCCTTTATCGCCTTGGTTATACCAAGTTAAGTGATAACGATTATTACGGTCTATTGCTAGTGCACCACCTTGATGAGGGCAACCATTTATTTGCCAGTGATCATAACTCACTTGATAAGGCGTGGTTTGCTCATTCAAGGTGGTTAAAGCAAATTCTCGAATATTATCGCCATATATGTGTCGCCATAATATTGCGAGATTTCCTTTGTTATTGTGAGCAAGTGCTAGTCGACAACAGACACAAGTACCATTGATCACCATTTTATTAGCACTCAATATAGGCTCTTTATCCACGTTAAGCTCAGCCATATAAATTGCCGAGCCTTGACCTTTGCTTTGCGCTTTTTTTAAGCGTCCGTCTAACCAAACTATACTGATATTGCCCTGCCTATCGAGCAACATTTCATTAAAGCTGTGACCAGTGAGTACACCATCATCATTGACAGTAATCGGCGCTGAAAAGGTTTTACCGTAATCTTTAGAATAGCTAAAGCGAATGTCCGCAGTATATTTTTTTTCACGAGGCATGGCCCATGATAAATACACGCCTTGTTTGTTATCAAAAGCAAGTTTAGGGCGATTTTCATTACGCGCTGATATTTTTTCTTTATTAATAGCAATATGCTTAGTGGCTGAAAAAGTCTTGCCCCGATCAAGCGAGATTTGGTAATACATTTGTTGGTGCTGGCTCCACAGACGCCATAAATCACCATTAGGCGCAAAAGCAGAGGTGATGGTTTTAGCACAACGAATATCTACTTGCTGACAATCAAGCTCACTGTCAGCAATAAGTGCTTGCGCCATTTGATGCGGTTCATCGCCTGCAAGGGCCCTAACACTAAGCAGTATTAAGGCACTAATAAAAGCGATAGTGTACTTGCTCAATTGTCGAGTCAATAACATTTTTCATACTCCTTCTTTGTCTATCGTCGATTTTACCACTGGTAGCTCATGCCAATATATGCCGTTCTTGGCGCTCCCGGAGCCCAAGAATTACGACCATAGCGATATTCAGCTTCTTGGGCATACACCTTGTCAGCTAAGTTAAGAATGCGAGCATTAAATGACCATTGTGGATTTACTTGATAACGTGCTTTTAAATTAACAATGCTGTAACCATCATAAATTCTATCAAGTCCTGTATCAGCATCAGTACTGTTAGCGTCATCCATCCAATACTCACCAACAGATTGCAGCTCTAACTGAGAGGAAAAACCAACGAGGAATTCTGGTGAATACCTAAGGCGAACATTAGCAATGTAATCAGGCGCCATTTTCATCTCATTACCAGAATATTCATCATGTTGATCAAATTCATGACGACTTCTACTGTAAGCGACACTAAGATTAACTTCTTCGCTGATAAGCCAAAATAAGGAGAGCTCTATACCTTTATGTAGTACTCGAGTTGCATTGGTTAAATAGCGCTGTCCCTGATTGTTATAAGCGTGAACGATGCCATCATCGACATCCATAAAGTAGATAGCAGCATCAAAGTTAATACTTTCAAAATTGCCCTTATAACCAATTTCATAAGTGTCTGACGTTTCGGGATCAACGGGCTCTGCTACATCACTGTCCTTGGTAGTTAAGTGGTATAAACTACCTGCGGTAGGCAACCTAAAGCTATTGGCATACCTTAAGTAGGTACTGGTGTTTTCAGATAGGTGATAATTTAAACTCGCTTTCGGGCTAAAATGAGAGAAGTCGTCATCACGATCAGCAATACTAATTTTGCCATGACCAATATCGCCAAAGACACCTAGATGGTTATCAAAGTCATAGTTGGCATAGTCATAACGAAAGCCTACCGCTAAATCAAGGTTATTGGTTAAATTTCGTTTATGCTGTAAGTAAGGTGAGATACTGGTGTAAACCGTAGTGTCATCATAAAACTTTTCCCCAGCGACAAAAGTGTCCGCGCCCCAGCCTGTCGTAGTAAAATCAATTGGCTGATACGATAATTGCTCACCTTCAGTGTACTCAAAGTCTACACCTAAGCTAGTTTCATCTTCACCATTGTGACTGAAGTTTACCAATGCTAATAAACCGAGAGTATCTACTGTCGATTGTACTTTCGGCATATTTTTATTCCAGGTTGCGGTATAGTCATTGGTACGATGGCGTAAATAAGGAATAAGTGAATAATAGTTATCGGCATTCACTTTATCCCACTGAGTCGAAAGACGAAAATATTGTGTTTCTCTTAGCGGATCACTGGCAAGTACATCATCAGATAAGCCAGAATTAGTTCGGTCATTTTCAATTTGCTCATCATTTAAACCGGCAGCCATTTCTTGCTCAAGATCGGAAGCAACAAAAGAAGTAATCAAGCGCTCATTCTTTGATATCTCATACTCATGACGTAAATTAATCTCTGCGCGCTGTGAGGCAGTATGGTCTCGCCAGCCATCGTTAGTGATATATGATGCTGATATTCTTATGCCCTGCTGTTTCGAAAGGTTATTGCTATGACTCATTTGTATTTTGCCATAGTCATCTTCACCTAACATGGCATCAATCGATGTTTCAACTTGCTCAGCCACAGGTTCAGTAAGAATATTTACTGTTGCCGCAACCGCGCCAGAGCCATATAACGCAGTGCCCGCCCCTTTAAGCACCTCCATACGGCCCACATTAGAATTAAAGCTAGACCACCACAAAGCATTGTGATTAAAAAAAGCTGCCGATTGAAGTGGTACATTATCTTGTAAAAATAAATAATAGCCGCCAGTATTCATTGGCATCCTAATAGCCGTTTTGTGTCCTTGACCACCAGCAAGTTGATCAATAAGTACCCCAGCAATGCTATTTAATGATTCAGCTAGATGTTGACCCTTATCCATGTCCAGTTCATCTTTATTAATGCCGTGCACGGACATGGCTAAATCGGTATCAAGTGTTTCCTTTCGAGTTGCCGTTACTATCATGCGCTCAACGTCACTTTTTGCCGAGCCGTCAGGCAATAACTGGGTTAATTCACTTGATGAAGCAAAGCAAGCATTGGCTATTAGCAAGGAAAGTAATGTTGGGGTAAACAAGTTAGTTTTCATCATTTCAATGTTATTATATTAATTATAATTAACATTATGATAACAGTTTACCTATCCTTATATATGCGTCAAATTGTCGCAGAATAACAAATAAAAACACTTATATATCCATTAAAATCAATAGTGTAATATTAAAAATCGCCATTGAATAATTTGACTGTACTGATGAGAGCTTTTTTACTTTTAGTTCTGCTCAGTATCACTGAAAATAAAGCAAGTCGATTTATGTTATTGATAAGGTGACAAATCTAAATTTAATGTCACAATAGTTAAATAAGTTATCGACAGGAAGATGAATGAGAATTTTTTTAAGCGTATTTTTTTTACTATTGAGTTATAGCGCTTTAGCCACTGAGCAAGCAGAGGAAATATTTGCGCAATTAATGCCATCGTTATATCAAATAAAATTAATTGATAAAGCCAGCGGTGAAAAATCATCAATTGGCTCAGGTTTTCAAATTAGCGCAGAGGGTATCATTGCCACTAATTACCATGTTATATCAAACTATGCTCGACATCCTGAAAAATATCGTATGGAATATTTAGATCAAAATGGTCAGACAGGTAATCTTACTTTACAAAGTGTTGATGTTATTAATGATTTAGCCTTAGTAAAAAGAAAGATAACAGATGATATTCCATTTTTTACTTTAGCTAAAGCGCCACCTATAAAAGGTGAAAAATTATTTGCATTAGGTAATCCTCATGATTTAGGGATGATTGTGGTGCCGGGGACTTACAATGGCTTAAAGAAAGAATCCTTTAATGAACGCATCCATTTTACTGGTTCGATTAACTCCGGTATGAGTGGAGGCCCAGTGGTTAATAAAGCAGAGCAAGTAGTGGGAATTAATGTCGCTACGTCAGGCAACCAGATTGGCTTTTTAGTACCTCATCAAAAACTTGTTAAGCTGTTTCAGCAATACCAAGTAAAACCACCGACAGACATTAAAGCACAAATGGCTGAACAATTATTAATAAACCAAGATAAACTGATGAGTAGTTTACTTAAGAATAAATGGCAACATAAAGAGTTGGCAGGAAAAGCACTTATTCCAATTATTGATGTGCCATTTATTCGCTGTTGGGGCGACTCCAATGCAGATAAAAAAGATGCTTTAATTTTAGCAGCCATTGCTAATTGCTCTTTGGATGAAAATACCTACCTTTCATCTCATTTCTTTACCGGTAGCGTAGAGATTGAATTTCGTTACATGCAAGCAAAAAATTTAAGTGATAGAAAATTTTATCATTTATACCAGCAGCAAATAGCACGTGCAGGCGCTGGTAATCGGGCCGGCAAAGAAGATGTTAGTGAGTATCAATGTCATCATGATCTTGTCAGGCCACAGAGTACTGCCAACACAGAGCAATCGATTAATAATAAAAGTATTTTCTGCACTAGAGCTTATAAGGACTTCCAAGGTTTGTATGATGTTTTATATTTAAGTGCCAGTATCGATAAAAACCAACAAGCGTTAGTAAGTCATTTTACTTTAGCCGGAGTTAGCCAAGAAAATGCCATGACCTTTACCGATAAATTTATGGAGGCTGTTTCATGGAAGTAACAAATCAAGCTATCGATATCAATGCTCAGCCCTTGCACAATTCAGCTAAAAGCAAAGCCGGAAGTTCAGTGGTGGTAGGCGAAATTATCATTGAAGAAATCAGTCGAAATCATAAATTATTAAATCGCCATAGGTTAAACCAACAGCATATTTCTGTCGGTCGCGATTATCAAAACGATATCATCCTTACTGATCCCTATATTTGCCCACAACATTTATCACTGAGCTTTATTGATGGTAATTGGTACCTTAGTGATCAAAACTCGATAAATGGTTCACACATAGAAGGCAAGCAGGATAAATCAACTAGACTAGCGCAACAAATTATCAGAGATGGTGATATTATTACTTTAGGAAAAAGTCAGTTAAGAATTATCTTCAGCGATCACCAAGTAGCGACAACAATTGCATTAAGCCCTTTCGAATCTGTGATTGACTTCATCAGTCATCCACTTGCAGTGTTTGTAGCGTTATCGTTATTTATGTTAATTGCCGGAAACATCGCTTATTTAAATCAACAAACTGACACCAATATAAGCCAACTTTTTGTTAGTGCCTTTACCATGTCTTTGTTATTTGCACTATGGCCAAGCTGTGTTGCATTAGTCTCACATCTGACTAAAAATGAACCAAGAATATTAGCTCAACTCGGTATCAGCTTCTCATTTTTCATCTTAATGTGGTTTAGCGACTTTTTGGAAAGAATTATTGCCTTTAACACCCCTGCAAATTCAATGCTAAGTATAATCATTACCATAGTCCCTATAATCTTTGCTTTTTGTTTATTCTGGTTAAATAGCTATGTTGGTTTTCAAGTCAGTGCTAAACGAAGGATATTTGCAGCCTTAAGTATTACAACTTTGTTATTTGGTGGTAGCTATTTATTACAATATAGTAAAAAGCCCGATTTTAGCCCGCGGCCAAATTATGACTCAACCATTATGGCACCTAGCTTTCTACTTAGTAACAGTAGTAATGTCGATGAGTTTATTACACACAGTAATAGCTTGTTCGAAAAAGTAGATAAAGCTGCGCAAGATAACTAAGCCTTACTTTATCAACAAAAAAAGCTTATTTTCATTAAATAAGCTTTATATTAAAGCGCTCATATCACAATACTAGGTGACATTATGGACGAGGAATAAAACCTACTGCTTGATATACTTTAGCAAGCACCTCGCTCGCACGGGCTGAAGCTTTCTCAGCACCTTTTTGCATTACCTCTTCAAGAAAGGCCTGATCTTGTCTATATTGATGGAATTTCGCTTGAATAGGCTCAAGTAATTCAACAACCGCATTGGCAACATCCCCTTTTAAGTGTCCATACATCTTATCTTCATAAGCTGGCACTAGCTCTGCTACCGGCTTTCCTGTCGCGCATGAAAGCAGCGACAATAAATTAGAAACTCCCGGCTTTTCAGCTATATCAAAGTAGATATTTGCTTGTTCATCAGAATCAGTTACCGCGCGTTTGATCTTTTTAGCGATCTTTTTAGGCTCTTCTAAAAGACCGATAAAGTTACCTGGGTTAGTATCAGACTTTGACATTTTCTTAGTAGGCTCAAGTAAGCTCATTACTCGAGCACCGTGCTCTGGAATAAAAGGCTCTGGTACTTTGAAAATATCACCATGAAGGTTATTGAAACGCGTAGCAATATCGCGTGCTAACTCAAGGTGTTGTTTTTGATCATCGCCTACCGGCACTTTATTAGCACCATAAAGTAAAATATCTGCCGCCATCAACACTGGATAGGTAAACAAACCAGAATTCATATTTGCTTCAGATTTTTGTGACTTATCCTTGTATTGCGTCATGCGATTTAGTTCGCCCATTTGAGTATAGCAACTAAGTACCCAACTTAGCTGCGCATGCTCAGGCACATGTGACTGAATGAAAATAGTGCTTTGCTCAGGATCAACGCCACAAGCTAAGTACAAGGCTAAACCATCTAAGGTCGCATTTCGTAAATCTTCAGCTTTAGGACGAACGGTAATTGCATGCTGATCAACAAGCATGTAATAACACTCGTGCGTTGATTGCATATCAACCCATTGTTTTAATGCGCCTAAATAATTACCAATAGTTAACTCGCCTGATGGCTGACAGCCACTTAATACAATAGGTTTATTTGTCATGTTATTTCCCTTAGAGATTATTAATTTTACTGTACTCTATGATGATACTTTAGCTAACTCATCTCGCATTTCATCAATAGCAACTTTATAGTCTGGCTGTGAAAAGATTGCCGAACCTGCAACAAACATGTCTGCGCCTGCTTCGGCAATCTCTGCAATATTATTAGCCTTAACACCGCCATCAACTTCTAGGCGAATATCAAAACCACTTGCTTTTATCTTTGCTTTGACTAAGCGTAATTTATCCAAAGTAGTTGGAATAAACGATTGCCCACCAAAACCTGGGTTAACTGACATGAGTAAGATAACGTCGAGTTTATCCATAACAAAGTCTAAACAATGCAAAGGTGTTGCCGGGTTAAGCACAAGACCGGCTTTGCAACCATTGTCTTTGATTAACTGTAAGCTTCTGTCGATATGATCACTCGCTTCAGGATGAAAAGTAATGATATCTGCGCCGGCTTTTGCGAAGGCAGGAATCAAGGTATCTACTTGTTTTACCATGAGGTGAACATCAATCGGCGCTTTAATACCGAAATCACGTAATGACTGACATATCATTGGACCAAAGGTTAAATTTGGTACAAAGTGATTATCCATGACATCAAAATGCACAACATCAGCGCCCGCAGCTAAAACCTTTGCAACATCATCACCCAAGCGCGCAAAGTCAGCGGATAAAATAGAGGGAGCAATTAAAAATGAAGACATAAGCTTAACATCCTAAAAAAATATTCGGCTATTATACCCATGCAAAATTAAAATGCTAATTAAGCACTACTGTGAAAATAATAAAAAATGCACCTTTATTGGTCGTTTGCAGCACAACTGCACCATATCTGTTCAAAGCTAGCTATAGTCAAGAGTATTTTATTGCACAAACAAACTAAAAAATTATGTTAAATTATTGAATAATAATGCAATAAATGTAAATTTTATAAATGTGTTACATTTAGGCACCATGTTTGCTTTTCATAGTTCAGACACTTTACACACAAACTAACTAACGAGATTAATTATGAAAAAATTAATAACAAGCCTTGCCGTATCTTCGGTATTAGCCACGTCTGCATTTTCTTTTCAAGCTTCTGCTGTTGAAGGTTTATCAGCAAATGTAGCGATGACATCAAACTATTTATGGCGTGGTGTTACTCAAAACCAAAATGATGCCGCTATTTCTGGTGGTATTGATTATGCTGCAGACAGTGGTTTCTATGTGGGTACTTGGGTATCAAATGCTAGCTGGGCTGATGGTATGTCATACGAATTAGACTTTTATGGTGGTTTCGGTGCTGACATCAACGATAGCATGTCATACGATGTTGGTTTTATCTACTATGCTTACCCTGACGAGACTTCAGGTGATGCAGACTTTTCTGAAGTATATGGTAGTTTTACCTTTAGTAATTTAACCTTAGGTGTATCAGTGCTAACTTCTGCTGAAGGTGCTGATGCGGGCGACTCTATTTATGCCAGTGCTGACTATAGTTTAACGCTAGGTAATGAAGCTGAAGTTGCTTTTCACCTTGGCTCATACAGTGGTGATTTCTTAGCTGATGACTACATTGATTACGGTGTTAGCTTAAGCAAGGATGGTTTCACTATAGGTGCATCTGCTACTGATATAGATGGTGCTGATGGCGATGTTAAATTTTACGTTGCTTACAGCATGGACATAGACCTATAAGCATCAGTGACGAAAGCTAATCTAGCGCAATTAATATACTAGCGCTTATAATCGCTAGTATATGTAATCGCTCGATAAATATCTAAAGACATTAAGGTGAACCTGTTTTATACTGGTTCACCTTTTTTATTAACAATTTCAATACAGCTGTCAAAATGGATGATGACAATGACTTCTTTCGCTCAACTTAAAACAATAACTCTGCTTGCTATAATTATCACGGTTATCTTATCGACTTTTAAGCTAACACTAAATAATGAATATTTAACCACTTCATTATCAAACCCCTGCACTTTAAAACAATCAGCCCTTAATATCGGCAAGATGAATCATGTTTGTCAACAAACTAACATGGCCAATAATAGCTGGATTTCATGGCTTTCTGGTGATAGTAAATCAACATACCTTCATTTTTTAGACTTAGTAGAACTCGTGCATAACACCTTGAAGTAAGCTAAGGTTTTTATTTTTGCTCTCGGTAGTATACAGTTAAGCTACTATGAATTAATAGCAATCATGTTATGAAAGTCTTTATTCGCCACCATGCCAGCAGTTTAATCGACACATTCAAAAGTGTCGCAGCCGCTTTTTTTGGTGTGCAAAGTAATAAGACCCGTAAACGAGACTTTTCTCAAGGAAGGCTCAGCCATTTTGTTGTTGTCGGGATAATATCTGTCATCATGTTTGTTGTTATATTACTAACGATAGTCAGCATAATTATACCTAGTTAAGGCTTGTATTATGGGCTAAGTTTTTACTTATAAAGCGCTAATACTTCCTTAACTTTTACCCGAGCTTTCCCCTTTTGACTTATAGATCGTTGCACCTGAAATAATTCTTTTTTACTGGCACCTTTATAGAGCTCTTTAGTAAAATCTACATAATGATTAGAAATAAGGGTAGGAATGCCTTGTTTTTTAACTGTCTCAGCGCAAGAGACTAGTCTAGCTTGATCGTCATCAGTAAAAGTATTACCAGCATAAGCGGTAAAACTTGCTGTTCTATTAATTGGAGAATAGGGAGGATCACAATAAATAACATCGCCAATTTTCGATTGTGAAAAGGCTTTTTCAAAATCACCTTGTTCGAAGGTGGCTCTTTGCGCCTTTTGAGCGAAGAAGGCTAACTCAGCTTTGGGAAAATAAGGATGTTTATAGCGACCAAAAGGAACATTATAACCACCGCTTTTATTATACCGACAAAGACCATTATAGCCATGCCTATTTAAGTACAAAAAAAGTAATGCTCGCTCATAGGCGTCTTGAGATTGATTGAATTTTTTGCGCAATTCATAATAGCTATCAGGGTTATTATTATCGCCATAAAAATACTGCTCAGCATCAGCAATGAAGTTTGTCGGTTGGTTTTTAATAATATTAAATAATGAGATCAGATCCTTGTTCATATCTATTAAAAGATATTCATCAAAGTCAATATTTAAAAAAACGGAACCACCACCGACAAATGGCTCAATGAGCCTTTTTTTACCTTTAACGGGTAGTACTTTCAGAATCTCACCAATAACGCGCTTTTTTCCTCCTGCCCATTTTAAAGCAGATCGCATATTAGTTTGCAATGTATCTTTACTCACTCTAGACCTTATTGCCAATTCTGTTGTGTATTGCTGGCGAAGTTTCAGGGAAATAATAGCAGTGTTAATATTCTACATTGATCTTAACAGGAAGAAAGTGCTCAAGTCTAACTTCAAACGCTGCAAATGACATTATTTTCTATACTAAACAATATCCAATAGACATTTTATGCCCTTAGATAGAGCAATAAGATCGCTAAATAAAATTCAAGCGGGATTGTAGCTTGAATCACTCCTTAAAGGTATTTATTTCATTGATTACAGACGATAGGGTCTTGAGCCATGGTTTTCTCTCTATTAACTGCTTTGGTAGTTCTAACATTGCCGCTTTAGCTTCTGCTTTATTTGCATAGACTTTAGAGGTTACTACAGAAAATGTTTTACCATTAAGCATTTTTTCATAATGATATAGCTCTTCTAGAGCGTTCTGCTCTAGAAAACGTTTCAATAGTTTTTTATCTGTAAACCCGGCAATCTGCATTACAAAACCTTGTGGATATTGCTTTGCTATTGTTTGGTAATAATAGCTATTCGGTATTTCTTTGGTAGTATTATCTTCAGCCATAGCAGGTTTATCCGTTGCGATGGTTTTATCATTGCGCAACACTTTATTACTATCGTCTACAATAGCACTTAGCATCTCTTTAACGTTTGCAGACCTTTTATCTTGCGCTGCAGCAGCATTATCAATGAGCAATGCTTGGTGTATTTCTGAGCTTGTTGCTTGAGCAATTTCTGCTCCAAAGTTCATTGAATTACTGTCCTTTGATAATATTATTTTCTGCTGCTGCATGCTATCAATTGTGGCTGTTTCGCCAGCCAATACAGGTCTGTTCTGCAGAGCATGCTGAAAATTACGCTTATTTTCTATTTTAACGGTTGCAATGAGTTTTTCTTGCTGAGCTATATCTTCTTTTATTAATAGATAAAGCCAACAAGATGCTGCAATAAGCGATAAAACCACTGAGGTAAGTGAGACTTTATGCCATAAGGTTAAATTACTTTTATGTTTTTTCTTAACTAAACTACTGGCATTTAGATTGATGACTTGACCCGAGCTTGCCTCAATAACCGCCAATTTATTCTTAAAGAGGCTCTTATTCAAGGCAAGTTGCTGGGCTGCTTCGGTTAAACCGAACAGCACAACACTAATAGTAAGTTTATGTTTTTTAGCCATGCTGACCAATTGACATAATTCGTATTTTACTTGGAGCGATAGTGAGTGGGCATGATCAACGACTATAGAAATAGCTTGCCCTTGTTGTTTCGCAAATTTGATTACACTGACCGCTAAAGATTGCTCTGGATCGAATAAAGTATTAACAAATAGTTGCTCTATCAAACGGCAGCGTATTTGAATATCATTTAACTTACTAGAAGAGGAAATAAAAGCAACATTGACTGGCTCTGCTGCTGATATCATTTTATCGGATTTAGTTTCCGAAAGGCTTGCTAAGAATTGACTAGCCTGCTGAGAATATTGCTCAGTTGTATCACCAACGACTAACACTGCTTGTTTAGTAAAACGAAGGTTGTAATCAATTCGTGCAGTTACGCTGATATTAGTACCTGGATGTAAGGTATTACTCTCTGATAGCTTTGGCATTACTTGCTTTGACAAAGTAGTGTGTGCTAATGCTGACATGCTTAATCCTTTCTATACGCTCATTTTTGTCATTTGTACTTAGGTTATGACAAGAGTTTATTTATAGAATTTCTTGAAGCATCTCCTGTGATACATCATCACGAATTTCAGACTTTCCTATCGCTGTAGGTACTATAAACCTTAACTTACCAGCTATATTCTTTTTATCCCTGCGCATGTGACGAATAAACTCAGCAAAGCCCATATTATCAGGAGCGATAATTGGTAAATCAAATGCTGTAATTAAACTTTCTATACGTCGGTATTCTGACACTTCAAGCAAATTCATTGCTACTGCTAATTTACCAGCAAGTACCATGCCAGTAGCTACAGCTTCACCGTGTAACCATTTACCATAGCCTTGTTCAGCTTCGATTGCATGGCCAAAAGTGTGTCCTAAATTAAGTAACGCTCTAACACCCGCCTCAGTTTCATCACTCGCGACAATATCAGCTTTACATTGACAACATCTTTCAATCATCTGAGCAAGTACGTCTTTATCACCTGACTTAATAGCTAAAATGTTATCTTCAAGCCAAATAAAGAAATCTTTATCACCCAAAATACCGTATTTAATCACCTCGGCCATACCGGCATTAAACTCGCGAATAGGCAAAGTATCTAGACTATCGATATCAATAAACACAGCTTTAGGTTGGTAAAACGCGCCAATCATATTCTTGCCTAAAGGGTGATTTACTGCGGTCTTACCACCAACTGAGGAATCAACTTGAGAAAGAAGTGTTGTCGGAATTTGAATAAAGTCGACACCACGTTGATAACAAGCTGCGGCGAAACCGGTAATATCGCCAATAACCCCGCCACCTAAAGCAATCATAGTGGTATCTCTACCATGCTCATGCTTTAGCATATGCGACATGATAACATCAAAATTAGCTAAACTTTTTTCAGCTTCACCATCCGGTAAAATCACTTCATCTATAATAAAGTCAGCTAATTTTGATTTAAGAGATTCTAGATATAAGGGCGCGACAAGATCATTGGTGACAATACAAACTCGTTTACCACGAATATGTGAAGACAGCAGATCTGCTTTGTTCAACAGACCTGAATCAATGTATATTGGATAACTACGAATGCCTAGCTCAAGGTTAAGAATCGCCATTTCAGAATAGTACTCTGGGTTAAATTAAGTTTAAAAGTCTAGCTTCTCAATAATTTTGTGAGCAACCACCTTTGCGCTTTGATCGTCAGTTTGTACAATAACATCTGCTATATCCTCATAAAGCGGGTTACGCTCTACAGCAAGGTTTTCTAATACTGTACGTGGCTCTTCTGCAGTTTGTAGAAGTGGACGGCGACGATCTCTTTGAGTACGGGCGACTTGCTTATCGATAGTGGTTTCAAGGTAAACAACAATGCCGCGTGCAGATAAGCGATTACGGACATTAGTACTGATAACCGAACCACCACCGGTAGCTAAAACAATACCTTGTTTTTCACTTAAATCCTCAATTACGGTTTCTTCTCTTTTACGGAACCCTTCTTCACCTTCAAGATCAAAAACCCAAGCAATGTCAGCACCTGTGCGACGCTCTATCTCTTGATCAGAGTCAAAAAACTCAAGATGCAATCGGTCGGCTATTTCTCTACCGATAGTGCTTTTGCCAGCACCCATAGGGCCTATAAGGAATATGTTACGTTTTTCTGCCATTAGATTTACTTAATACTCGTTGTGTTAACAGAACAGTCAAAAGCCTATATGTTGATGAAATAGTGCTTTTGACGCAGAAGAGGTCTCCCTCGGAAATTTCAAGGGCGTAATTATCGCAAGTGTTATGCCTAAATTGCAAGCAACAATAGTATTAACTTAGTCAAAAATTCTCTTTATAAAATTTTAAACCCATTAAATGACGAAAAATGCGTCATTTAATGGGTTTTCCTTAAACATATATTTAAAAATTTTCAGTGACAATTCTAGGTGTTACGAAGATCAATAGCTCTTTTTTCTCGTTAAGTTGGCTTGATGTACTGAATAACCAACCTAGATAGGGAATATCGCCCAATACAGGGATTTTATTGACAGTGCTAATAATGGCTTGTTGGTATATTCCGCCAAGAACAATGGTCTCACCATTATTGACTAATACCTGAGTACCAATACGCTGAGTGTCGATTGCAGGTGCTAAACCGCTTTTAACTTCAGAAACAGTATCTTGAGTAACAATTAGATCCAGAATAATCTTATCATCAGGGGTAATGTGTGGTGTAACTGTTAAGCTCAGAACGGCTTTCTTAAATTGTGTTGACGTCGCCCCACTTGAAGCGGCTTCTTGATAAGGGATTTCAACACCTTGCTCAATATAGGCTTCTTTTTGATTTGATGTTGTGATGCGAGGACTAGCAATTACCTCACCTTTATTTTCTTTTTCAAGTGCCGAAAGCTCTAGATCTAAGATAGTACCATTGGCTAAACGAGCAACTTGGAATGCAATCGTGCCAGCAGGTGAGGCCACCGGTAGGTTTACATTTAATCTATCTGTCAATGATGGTACGGTACCACCACGCGCGGTATCAACACCAGCTAAAGAACCTGAGGTAGTATTTTCTCCATCGGTATTGGTTGCCCCCCAGCGAATCCCTAGTTCTTCATTCATGTTATCTTTAACTGTTACCATACGAGCTTCAATAACAACTTGGCGAATTGGCACATCTAAGATGGTTATCATACGTTTGATATCTTCAATACTGTTGGCCGTATCACGTATTAATAAGGTATTAGTTCGTTCATCAACAGAGACACTGCCTCTTGCAGACAATAGACTTGTGTCTTCATTTTTTATCAACTCTGCAAATTCTGTCGCTTTAGCATAGTTAATTTGGACATATTCAGAATACAAAGTTGCTAATTCTTCTACCTGCTGTTTTGCCTGTAATGATTGAGCTTCACGAGCAGCTAATTCATCACTTGGAGCTACCATCAAAATATTGCCTTGCATACGTTTATCTAGGCCTTTCACTTTCAAAATAATGCTGAGCGCTTGATCCCAAGGAACACCATCTAAACGCAGGGTAATATTTCCCGTTACGGTATCACTGATAATTAAATTAAATTCATTATAATCGGCAATGATTTGTAGTACGGTTCGAACCGGTATATCTTGAAAGCTTAAAGAAATACTACGGCCATTGAAATCATCATCATCACCTAGATAGGTTGGTACTTTTTGAGGCTTTTCTTTAACCGTTAATATAAACAGATTACCTTCTTGTTCTTGAGTGAAAATGAAACCACTTTCAACGTCAATCACTAGTCGAGCGTTCCGCCCTTCTTTAAATGTTTCAATACTTGTAACTAAGGTACCAAAATCAGTTACATCCAATTTATAAAGTAAATCTTCAACAATCTCCGTATTATGAAACTCTACATTTACTTTACCCAACTTATCATTAACATCCGCAGCTAATACTTTATCTTTTAGGTAAACTAACACTTGCCCTTCGTTGTTACTGTTTAATCTGAAGTCTATCGACTCAATATGATTAATATATTCTTTACCTGACTGGCTCGACTTTTCGACGACTTCAGCTGAATCACCATAATTAAAAGTGATTGCAAACTCTTTATCGTTATTTAATGCAACATCAAAAACAGTCAGCTTTTCAAGGTTTATTGAAGCAACAACTTTGTCATTTGTTGTATTTAAGGTGATATTTTTAACCCCAGCATGATCAACTAAAGTGTCTTTGAGTGCAGTATTAAAAGCGTTCGCATCAAAAGTGACTTCTACTAAGGCGGGCGTCATTGCCGTTTTCACTTCAGGCAAGGTAGTAATGTTTTCAGAGAAGTTAAAAACTAAAACAATTTGATCACTTTGCATTGTATTATAGGAGATACTAACAAGTTTATTATCGGCCACTGCATTAGCAGACAGGGAAAGCATCAAAGTAGATAGCAAAAATAGTGTTATAAGCCAGAGCCTTTTAATAGCAGTAAAGCCTTTATAATTTTTCATTTGGTTAAATAGCATTATTATTTTCCTTTACTTATTTGACTCTTCAGATTGTACGATATTCAAAGTAGCTTCTCGCTCTACCCAACATCCTGAACCATCAGGAGCTAATTCAATTATTTTCACAGATTTTGCGCTTACTTGCGTAATACGACCATTATATAAACCAAGGTAATTGCCAACAGCAACCCTATGTAAGCTTAAATCTGAAGCTTCTAACAAAGCCCATAACATATTTTCATCACCTAAAGTACCTCGCATAGTTAGGTCACTTAGTGCATATTTTTCTAGCGGTTGTTTACGACGATTTGTATCAGGGCTTAAACAATCAGCCATTTGCTGTATTTTTTGCTGTATAGCTTCTGCTTTTGGCAAGACGAAAGGGCTACGTAAATCATCTGCTGAATAAGTAATATGATTAAAAGGTTTCACTTCCGGCATAGGTTCGATGTAATTAGTCGTCGTCGCTTTGACTTGCTCCATATGGGCTTTGATTTCACTAGTATCGTCAAAACAACCTGTTACTAAAGTTAACGCAAGCAAAGAAGACAAAAAAGCTCTGGTAGATGATATCGAGATTGTTATCATTTTGTTGCCTCCTCTTGGTAACGATATGTTTTCGCTTGTAGCTTTAAATTAAGGGTATCAATATCATTTTGGGGAATAATGATTTTGAAATCGTGTAAAGTAACAATACGTGGTAAACCGGCAATTTTACTGACAAACCGACCAAAGGAGTGGTAGGGGCCAATAACTTCAATATCAATAGGTAATTCAATATATATTTCTTTAATTATTTCTGGCTGCCACTCTAACTTAACAAAATCCAAACCACTGGTTGTTCCAACAAAAGTTATATCGTCTAATAAGCCAGGAATTTCGTGACTATTAGGTAAACTCCTCAATTGATTTGCAAAAGTATCTTCCGCTTCAATCATCTGAGCGCGGAATAAATCTAAATTAGCCGCAATATGATACTTAGTCTGGTATGCCTGTTTTAAGGTTTCTTCTTCTGCAAAAGCACGTTCAAGTGTTTTCATTTGACCACTAATTAAACCTATATAACCAAGAAAGGTAATAACTACAGCTAAGAAAACAGCTAATAACAGTTTTGCAGCAGCTGGCCATTGGCCAATACTTTCGAGATCTAGATCATCAAACTGGGATGAATCAAATTTCATTATTTGCTTCCTCCTACCGTATCATCTGCTAAGCCTTTTATTTTGACTTTCATTTTAAAACTACTGAGCAACTTAGGCGAGTCATCATCGGCAGTTATCGATTCAGGTGTCGCATCGACAAACAAATCTGACAGCTCAACTGCACGAATCATATTAGCTAGATGGTTATTGGACTCACTTTTTCCTGTTAATTGTATAATATTACCTTTTTTTTCTAATTCGGTGATATAAATGCCATTAGGAATAATTTTAGCTATTTCATCTAAAACTTGAGTACCAACATTACGACTACGTTGTAATTGCTCAACAACATTTATGCGCTTTTGTAATGCAGCTTTTTTATCATTTAAAGTCTTTATTTCTGCAATTTGAATATCAAGCTGAACAATTTCATTTTTGAGATATTGATTTTTTGAACTCTGCCCATCGATACGTGCCTGATAATACAAATTAACAGATAAGACTAGCGCTATCGCAACGACGCCTACAGCAGTTAAAATAGTAAAGTATTCTTTTTGCTGAGCTTTTAGTGCTGCTTCGCGCCAAGGAAGTAGGTTTATATGTGCCATGGCGTAAAACTCCTTAAAGCTAAACCTGTTGCGACCATTAACTGAGGTGCAACAGTTGCCAACTCCTCCTGATCAATATTGTCACTACAAGACATATCAATAAATGGGTTAGCAATAATGGTATGTATCCCCAACTCCTCTGATAATAGACTTTCTAAGCCTTCTAGTGCTGCAGTGCCGCCAGAGATTAATAGGTAATCTACTTTTTCTTGACCAGATGTTGTTAAAAACATTTGAATAGATCGTCGTATTTGCTGCATTAGTACGGTATGAAAAGGCGCTAGTACTTCAAAAGTATAATTTGGCGGCAGATCATTCGATGTTTTAGCTTCTTCAGCTTGTTCAAATGACTGATTATAATAAGAGACTATTGAGCGAGTATATTGCTCACCACCAAACATTTGATCCCTGCTATAAATATGCTTACCTGCATCGGTTGCAGAAAATAGCGTTACCGTAGCACCAATATCAACGATTGCAACAACTTTGTCTTTTGCATCGTCAGGTAACTGCGCTAAACAAAGATCGTAAGCTCTTCCGACAGCATAAGATTCAACATCGATTACTTTGGCATGAAAATCACCGGCATCTAAAGCGGCCACTCGAGCCTCAATTGATTCGGTACGTGCAGCGCTAAGTAACACATTGACTTTACTTGGATCTGACTCATTAACATCTAAGGTTTCAAAGTCTAAACTGACTTCATCAAGCGGGAATGGGATCAGGCTATCAGCTTCAATTTCTATTTGGCTAGCAAGCTCATCTTCTGATAAAGCTACGTCCATATATACCACTTTAGTAATAACTGTTTGACCTGAAACAGCAGCAGCAGCTTCTGTTGCTTTCGCTGATATATTCTTTCTAAGTTTAGCTATAACTATCCCTACAGCTTCTATATCTTGAATTTCACGATCAACAACTGAGCCCCGGGGCATAGGCTCAATTGCATAATCTTCAACTATAAATCCTTCAGTGCCTTGACTCAACAAAACGGCTTTAGCCGAATGGGATCCTATATCTATCCCAACCATCATTGAGGATTTCTTTTTGAACAGTTTGTCTAGCATAACAACCTACAATTTTTATTTTTGTAATTATTTTAGACGCAAAATACGCATAAATACATTTATTACATGCTTTTACGCGATATACTAGTATTATCTTACAATTTTATCTACTAATTGGTGTTTTGTTGTGTTTTCAATCAAAAATTTATTAAAAGTCAGTCTGATACTGCTCATTTTATCACTAATTGGGATTTATAGTTTATATATTTTAATGCGCAGTGATCTGCCAAGTGTTGAGTCGTTGAAAAACTTGCAGTGGCAAACCCCCATGCAAATTTATAGTAGTGATGGCTTGTTAATTTCTCAGTTTGGTGAAAAGAAGCGCATGCCGCTAACACTTGATCAGGTCCCGCAACAACTTATCGATGCTTTATTAGCGACTGAAGATGATAGGTTTTATATGCATTTTGGTGTTGATCCCATAGGGATGGGCCGTGCAGTACTTGGCAAGTTAAGGGGCCAAGACAAAGGTGGTGCAAGTACTATTACTATGCAAGTAGCACGTAACTTCTTTCTCACTCGCGAAATTACTTACACCCGCAAGCTAAAAGAAATCTTTTTATCATTTCATATTGAAAGCCTGTTAACTAAAGATGAAATATTAATGTTATATATTAATAAAATTCCCTTAGGACATAGATCTTTTGGTTTTGGTGCTGCTGCACAAGTCTATTATGGCAAAGATCTCAATGAACTTAACCTTGCTCAAATCGCAGTATTGGCTGGTCTTCCTAAAGCGCCCTCGACATTAAACCCTATCCGCTCTCCTAAGCGAGCTGAAGATCGCCGTGCGGTTGTATTATACCGTATGTTTAAAAGTGGCTACATCACTCAACAAGAATATCAAACCGCTCGTTCAGCACCAATCACAGGAAAACGCCATGGCGCAGAAATAGAACTAAATGCTCCTTATGTCGCCGAAATGGCCCATCAAGAAATGTTAACCCGTTATGGCAAAGAAAAATCCTATAGTCACGGTTTTAAAGTGTTTACGACAGTAAATAAAAAACTTCAAACTGCAGCTCAACAAGCATTGATAAATAACTTAATAAATTATGATCAGCGCCATGGTTATCGAGGTCCAGTCGCTTCGCTCAGGCAAGACTCTGATGAGATAAAGTTACTGACCCAAGACGAAATAACCACCGCGCTTGCTCAAACAAGTCATTTTCAAATGCTGGTCCCCGCTGTAGTGATAGCTATCGAAGAAAAGTCAGTTGCCATACAGCTAAGTAATAATGAAACGGCTAATATTAATTGGCAGGGGCTTGCTTGGGCACGTCGTTATATCAATGATGAAAAGCAAGGAAGGCCACCTAAATCAGCAAAAGAAATACTAAACTATGGTGATGTTATTCTGGTCAATAAAATGTCAGATAATAGCTACCGTTTAGGGCAGCTACCCATGGCTAGTGCTGCAATAGTATCGCTATCACCCGAGGATGGTGCAATCAAAGCCGCTGTTGGCGGCTTTAGCTTTAAACAAAGTCAATTTAATCGTGTCACCCAGGCGAAGCGACAGGTTGGCTCAAATATAAAGCCCTTTATCTATTCTGCTGCATTAGAACATGGTTTTACACTGGCTACACTGGTTAATGACGCGCCAATCAGTCAAAAAGATACCGGTACCGGCGGGATTTGGCGACCAAGAAATTCTCCAGAAACATATGTCGGTCCACTAAGAGCACGCTCTGCGTTAGCGCAATCTAAAAATGTTGTTGCGGTACGTTTATTAAAAAGTATTGGACTTACTGCAACCATTAAACATCTTAGCGCTTTTGGTTTTGATACTAAAGATTTACCTCGTAGTGAAACCTTAGCACTTGGCTCTGCTTCGCTAACCCCGCTGGAGGTTGCTACTGGTTTTGCTACATTTGCCAATGGTGGTTTCTTAATTCAACCTTATTTAATCGAGCGAATTGAAGACAGTGAAGGGGAAATTGTCTATCAAGCTAATCCCGCATTAGCCTGTGATTCTTGTGTTATAAGCGATGAAGTAAACTTAATTGAATCCCAACCCTCTCATAACGACAATGAATTAACACATGATATGGAGTTAACTCCTGCTGAATTATTTAAGAAAGAGACTCAAGTTGTCAGCGAAGTTAAACAAGCACCCAGAGTTATTAGCGCTCAAAATGCTTTTTTAATCACTCAAGCTTTGAACAGCGCAATTTGGGGGGCTGATTGGTCTATCAAGCCTGGTTGGCAAGGTACAGGTTGGCGAGCAAGATCACTAAAACGCCGTGATATTGCTGGAAAAACCGGTACAACTAATGAAGCCAAAGATGCCTGGTTTTCTGGCTTTAACCAAAAATTAATTACCACTTCTTGGATAGGTTTTGACGACCCCAGCCATATACTGGGTAAAACGGTTTATAATAGTAACTTAGGTAAAAATCAAACTACCGGTAAAGAATTTGGCGCGAAGTCTGCGCAACCAGCTTGGATTGATTTTATGCGCATAGCCCTTGAAGATATTGACGTAGAACCATTTCAGCCACCAGTAGATATTGTTTCGGTACGTATTGATAAAGCCACCGGAAAATTAACCACTAAAACAGACAAGTCAAGTCAA
Organism: Colwelliaceae bacterium MEBiC 14330; assembly: GCA_040779365.1. Classification (GTDB taxonomy): domain Bacteria; phylum Pseudomonadota; class Gammaproteobacteria; order Enterobacterales; family Alteromonadaceae; genus Colwellia. The sequence goes on along the minus strand of JBFONR010000012.1, from coordinate 76,800 downwards.
CTTGAGTACTTTCGTTTAGGCAATGTTCCCTCTGAATATGTAACTGAAAGTGTTAGCACAGACATACTTTCTGGCGAGACAAAAGGCTCAGAAGACGAAGAAGAGCTATTCTAAAAATAGTTAGAATTAATCAAGGCAGTTAACACTGAAGTTAACTGCCGGTAGCTAGCATTGAATAATGACTATAGTTTTAGCCATGTCTGCTGATTATTTATCTTCTGCTTCAACTTGTTGTTGTTTTAAATAAGCACCACCTTGCTCTTGTTCGAGTTTGGCGGATTCCAAACCTTCAAGCTTAGCCCTAGTTTGCTCATTTAATTGGTAAATTTGTGAAGCATTACCTAAATCCCGCTCACTTGTGATAGAAGCGATAGACTCTCTATCTTTCAAGAAACTGACCACATCTGCTTTTATTGCGGCTAGTTGGCTATCATCCTTATGTAATTCCATAATATGTCGAGGATGCTCTAGATTTTTCATACCCGTTGCAGCAAATGTTGTTGAGATAACTTTAGAGACGATTACCCAAGGGGTAATGCTGCTGCGAACAAGAATATTTTCGGACTGGGTACTATCATTTATGCCTTTACCCGTAGATATTTTTGATTCGGTAAAAGTTCCTTCACATTTAAAATAAACTAATAAAGATTCAAATTGCATTTCCGCAAAAAACAAATGGGCATTTGATGTCAATAATTGCCCGAAAGCCCTTAATAAAGCACCTATCAATAATATATGCAGGCTTGCCATAAATAAGCTAAGTGCTTCAACTATATTTGCTGAGTTGAATACTTCTTCAATATTAGCGACATTGTTATTAACGACAAAGTGATAAATATCAATGAAAGAATAAGCTAACAGCACAGTACAGACCAATGCTGCTAGATATATAGCATTACCAAATAATAGCGCGATTAATCGAGATTTGGTAAAAGCACTTCCTAACTCGATGCTGCGAAATTTTGGCTGAACTTCGTGAATAAGCTCTCCTGAAAAACCACCTTTACCCTCTATTTGCGCTTCCAAGCTAGGATCAAGCTCTCGATATACTCTGTTGGGCACTTCTTTATAACGACGATTAGCCATGACTAAATTGTCTAAGTTGATGAAGATTTCATTAGGATGTACAGATTCTTGCCAATTTTCTCTCAACTCAGAAACTTCAACGATAGGATTAGCTTGACTTGCTCTTGCTTTGACCATGACAGAGATTAGCGCAGTTGATAATATCGCCAATACCAACATAACAACGAGGTAGTAGCCTGAATTCAAATTGGGAATTTGCGCAAAAAATTGTGTGAACTGAGCTGTATTTATTTTTCCTTGTTCCATTAACCAGGATACTGATAAGCCGATGACTATTGGTAAAATAAACGAAAGAGAGATTACTTTAGCTAGAGTGCCAGAGCCAAGGGCTTCAATGCTATGCTCTGCACTTCTCGGTATAGGCTTTCCTGCTTTTCGCCAACAAAGCAAAATGTAAAGCATTAAGATAGCGCTATAAATTGGAAAAGCTAACTCCCCGCCTTCGCCAGCGAATCCTGCTAGAGAGACAAAAGCAACCAAACCATAAGCTATTAAAGCAACTAGAGTACTAACCGCTGTGCCAAATAAGCGTTGCGCCATATTTCTAATAGGAAAAGGGAGAAATAATAGTTTTGGAAAAAAGCTATGTAAAAGACGTGAGAGAAAACCTATGGGCTCAACAAATGTGCTATTTTTTCTGCCAACGAGCATTTCTTCTAATGATGATGCACTATAGGCAACCTCATTAGTTTCTTCTTGTGAGGTCGAACGTTCAGACTTACTATAATTTCGCGCAAGAGAAGTTGGGTGATTTCGCCCAACAAAAAAACGTAGGTTAGCATAAATCCCTCCAGCTAATACCCTAATACCTAAAGCAAGTGTTACTAAGCCAAAAACCATTAATACCCAGCCAGAGCCAGCATCTTCTTTAACTATGCTAGAAGCAAGAACTAGCAATGTAATGCCTACTATCGTTTGCAACGCCCCTCTAATTGCAGTAATTTTTCCCTCAAGTTTAAAAGGGTTTTTAAGACCTAAATCTATTGAACCATAATCAAATGCCACCAAACACTCCTCATTGAGTTATTACCCTTAACGAGTAAATAAAAGAAAATAAAACTTTATATACATCAAAGCTCAGACCACTTTGCCTAAAAAAATATAAAGTTGTCAAACTCTTTTAAATAAATTACTCGAATGAAAAATCTTAGATGATATAAAGTAAAAAAGTTGCTAATTAGCAACTTTTTTAACTGTTAGATAACTTTCTCAAACACCTTGGAGTTGCGCTGAAAGTTGTACATCTGTTTCTTGCCATCGGGGAGATGATCAATTGATTTTTCGACGAAGCCTTGTTCAATAAACCAATGACCGCTCACCGTAGTAAGGACGAAAACCGACGTTAACCCTTGCGATTTTGCACGTGCTTCAACCGAGTTCATTAGCCTTTCTCCACGATTACCTTTGCGATAATCAGGATGGATAACGACACAAGCAATCTCACCGGTATCGGCTTCTGGATAAGGGTAGAGTGCTACACAGGCGATAATGACTTCTTCTTTTTTCAAGACAATAAAACGATTAATTTCAACTTCCAGTAATTCACGCGAGCGTTTAACTAATACCCCCTCTTCTTCAAGTGGCTGTATCAATTCTAAAATACCGGCGACATCATCGATAGTTGCCACTGAAATTTCTTCTTTATGATCTTTCGCAATAAGTGTTCCTGCGCCATCTCGGGTAAATAGTTCTTGCAAAAGTGCGGTTTCGCTTTGATAACTCACACAGTGGCATCGCTCAACACCATTTTCTCCACTGTGAATAATTGAACGCAGTAATAATTGACGTACATGACAATCTTTTTCATCAAGTAACGTTTTAACTGTACGAACACTGCAACTACGAATTAGCTTACCTGAGTGATCAATTAAACCTTCATCAGCGGTCAAAGCAATTAACTTGTCTGCTTTAAGCGCAATCGCCGTTTGCGTGGCAACATCTTCAAGAGCTAGATTAAAGACTTCGCCAGTTGGTGAGTAACCAATTGGGGAAAGTAATACAATTGAACCATAGTCAAGCTGCATGTTAATGCCGTCTGAATCAATCCTGCGTACACTGCCAGTATACTTATAATCTACACCACCACGCACCCCCATAGGTTTTGCAATGACAAAATTACCGGTACTGACTCGAATTTGTGAGCCATGCATGGGTGAATTTACCAAACCGGTGGAGAGAAGCGCTTCAATATGTAGGCGCAACGATCCTGTTGCATCTTTGACGGCATTAAGCGTGTTCGCGTCTGTAACACGGATATTATTTTCGATATTACGGGTTATACCCCGCTGTTTAATGCTGCTTTCAATTTGTGGTCGTGCACCGTGAACAACAACTAACTTAACGCCTAAACTACGTAATAAAGAAATATCATGGATAATATTGGCAAAATTGGGATGTGAAACGGCTTCGCCACCGAACATAAGTACCACGGTTTTACCACGGTGTGCATTAATGTATGGCGCTGCGTTTCTAAACCATTTAACATAATTTTGATCGCTATTATTCATATGTTCCATTACTGTTTAGTGTTACCTTTTTATCTGTAGCCGTAGTGTTAACTTACTTAAACTCTAACCTTGCCCTACAATGTATTGCATAGCGACTTCATCGGCGGGGTCTTTATGCGGGCTAGGTTGACTGTCTTCAATAATATTATCTGCTAATGAATCTTTATCGATTAAGTTAAAGCCAAGCTGAGTAAAATACTGCGGAATGTAAGTTAATACGATAATTTTTTCTAATTCCATTTGGTGAGCAAACTCAAGTAAATACTGAACTAATGCTTCACCTTGACCTTGCTTTTGCGCATCCTCTTCCACCACCACTGAGCGAATTTCCGCTAAGCCTGTTTGGTAGATATACAGTGAAGCAGTACCCACGACAACACCGCCAAGCTCGGCAACAACAAAGTTTTGAATATCGTGAATAATACTATCGCGTGTACGTGGCAATATTTCGCCTTTTTCAGCCCAGTAATTCACTAAATGATAAACACTGTCTACATCTGACATTTTGGCTCGACGTACCGACATGGCTGCAGCTTTTTGAGCATTTAAACGTTGTTTAACTTGCTTTAACGCCACTTGTGTTTGTTGTTTACCAGGTGCGCCTACCACTTGTTCATTAAGGATTTCTTCATTACCTGTCGCCAAAGCTTTCTCAACTTGAGCGCGCGATGTTCCCCCTAGTGCTTCTCGCTTATCAAGCGTCGATTCAATAGAGAGGTGTTGGTAAACATCTTGCTCAATTTTTTCAGAATATTCTTGTAATTGCGAAATACTTAAGTCTTCTAATGGTACACCTTTATCAATCGCAGCAAGAACGACTTCACCCACAATATGATGCGCCTCACGAAACGGAATATCTTTACCAACAAGATAATCAGCAAGTTCTGTGGCATTGGCATAGCCTTGCTGAGCCGCAGCTAAAGTGCGAGAACGGTTAACTTTTAAACCATCGGCTACTAAGACCGCCATTTCCATACATTCTTGCCAAGTATCCATGGCATCGAATAGACCTTCTTTATCCTCTTGCATATCTTTGTTATACGCAAGGGCGAGGGCTTTCATGGTAGTGAGCATTCCGGTTAATGACCCAAAAACACGCCCTGCTTTGCCACGAATTAATTCACATGCATCTGGGTTTTTCTTTTGCGGCATTAATGAGGAGCCCGAGCTCACTAAATCACTCATTTCGACAAAACCAGCTTCGCCAGAGTTGTAGAAAATTAAATCTTCGGCGAAACGTGATAAGTGCATCATGGAAATACTGGCTGAAGCAAGTAGCTCAATGACATGATCTCGATCAGAGACCGCATCTAAACTGTTCATCGTCGCCGTTCTAAAACCTAAACGGTTTGCTAGCGCGTTTCTATCAATCGGGTAAGCTGTCCCCGCTAAGGCACCTGAGCCAAGTGGTGACACATCTAAACGATATAAAGCGTCTTTTAAACGACCTATATCACGGTTAAACATTTCAACATAAGCTAAACACCAATGACCAAAAGTGACCGGTTGAGCACGTTGCAGGTGCGTATAACCTGGCAAAACAGTGTCTTTTTCTCGTTCTGCCAAGTTCATCATCGACTGCTGTAAATTCACTAAGGCGAATAATAAATCGCCGCCCGTTTCTTTACACCACAGCTTTAAATCTGTCGCTACTTGATCATTACGGCTACGGCCAGTATGGAGTTTCTTACCTAAATCACCTGTTTTTTCAATTAACTGAATTTCGACCCAGCTATGAATGTCTTCCGCATCAGAAGCTAAAATTTGCTTGGGGTTCTCTTCAACCGAGGCTTTTAACTCTTCTAATGCCGCAGTTAAACGGGTTAACTCATCATCATTTAAAACGCCCACTTCATGAATTGCTTGAGCCCAAGCAATTGAACCAACAATATCTTGTACTGCCATACGATAATCAACAGGTAACGAGTCATTAAACTTTTTAAATTGTAAACTCGCTTTTTCTTTAAATCTTCCGCCCCATAATGCCATGGTGTTTTACCCTTCTATTTCTTATCTGTTTGTGAAAGCGCTGTAATTCTGCTTGATAAGCTGAATAAACGGATAAAACCTTCAGCATGCTTTTGGTCGTAAACATCGTCAGCACCAAATGTAGCAAATTCTTCTGAATACAAACTATTTGGCGAACGACGTTGAGTCACTTGTGCGACGCCTTTGTAAAGTTTCACCACGACATCACCGGTAAGTTGCTCAGCAAACGATGCCGCAGAAGCGAGTTGTGCTTTGGCAAGTGGCGTAAACCAGCGGCCGTCATAAATAACATGAGAAAACTCAAGACCAACGGATTCACGATATTTTAAAGATTCCTTGTCTAAAATAAGGGTTTCTAAACCTTTATATGCGGCCATCAAGATAGTGCCACCAGGGGTTTCATAACAACCTCGCGATTTCATGCCCACTAAACGATTTTCAACAATATCGATTCTACCAACACCATGTGCTGCACCTTTGGTATTTAAATACATTAATGCTTCATATGCACCAGCACCTTGCGGTGAAAAGTCTTTGCCATCAACCGCCACTAACTCACCTTTAACAAAGCTCAATTGCACGCGTTCAGCTTCATCGGGTGCATCCGTAGGGTCAACAGTCATAGTCCATACTTCTTTTGAAGGCTCACACCATGGATCCTCTAACTCACCACCTTCATGAGAAATATGCCAAGCATTGGCATCACGGCTATAGATTTTTGTTAAGGATGCCGCACAAGGAATATTACGCTCGGCTAGGTAAGCCAATAAGTCTTCACGAGAGACCATATCCCACTCACGCCATGGTGCAATCACAGTAAGTTGTGGCGCAAGCGCAGCAAAACATGCTTCAAAACGCACTTGGTCATTACCTTTACCTGTACAACCATGGCATACGGCATCAGCACCCACTTTAAGTGCCACTTCAACATGTGCCTTAGCAATGATAGGACGTGCCATTGACGTACCTAACAAATATTGACCTTCATACACTGCGCCTGTTTTTAAAATGGGATAAATATAATCTTTTACGTACTCTTCTTTTAAATCAGCTACATAACATTCAGAAGCACCCGAAGCGATTGCTTTTTCTTTGATACCTTCAAGCTCTTCTTCGCCTTGGCCAACATCAGCACAAAAGGCCACAACTTCACAGTTATCATAATTCTCTTTTAACCATGGAATAATTGCCGAGGTATCTAGGCCACCTGAGTATGCTAATACTACTTTTTTGATTTGTTTTTTCTTTGCTAAAGCCATTTTCTTTTCCTTAATCTTGGGAAACAAGATTTACTGCTATTGCCATGGTATTTTGATAAAACACTTTACGATATAAATATTTCACCTTCATTTTACTGGCTTACCTAAATCTCGTTTATCTTGATTACCTGTATATTTAAAATTTTCTTTGAAGCCTAAAATTTCCGGCTGACCATTATTTGTTTTTATTGTTTACTGAACGATAGCTATTTCATTAAATAGCTAACGAAGGGTTCAATAAACTGACGAGAACAGCACACTGTCCCCACATTCTGTTTTCTGCTTGTTGAAAGACTACTGAATACTTTTCATCATCAAAAAGCGCTGTCGTAATTTCTTCTTCTAAGTGTGCAGGTTGACAGTGCATTACTACACTTGCGCCAGCCTTTTTCATCAGCTCATGGTTCACTTGATAAGGAGCAAATACATCTAAAATAGTTGTCTTTTTACTGGCATCTTCATCCCCCATAGAAACCCAAGTATCAGTATATATAGCATCTTGCGCACCTATTTCATCAATATTCGAGGTAAAACAAAACTTAGCGCCACTAGTTTTTGCTAGTAACTGAGTTTTAGTCACCATCGCTTCTGATGGGCCATAACCGTCAGGACAAACCAAGGTAAAATCAACTCCTAATGTCGCGGCCATTAGCATTAAAGAGTTGGAAACATTATTACCATCACCAATATAGGCAAGCTTGACCTTTGCAAGGTCAGTAAAGTTTTCACTCAGGGTAATAAGATCGGCTAATGCTTGGCATGGATGATATAAATTACATAATGCATTTACCACAGGAACACTAGCATGTTCTGCTAATTCCTCAATGGCACTATTTTCAAAAACACGAGCAACAATAGCGTCTGCATAACATGAAAGATTTTTTGCATAATCACTGACTCTTTCTCGCTCGCCTAACTTGCCATTTTGTTGTCCCAAATACAATGAGTGACCACCTAATTTGGCGATGCCCATATCAAAACTAACATGGGTTCTCAGCGATGGCTTTTCAAAAATCATCGCCACTGATTTACCAACTAGTGCTTGGCTGAATTTAGCAGGGGTTTGCTTTATAGTGATTGCTAAATCAATCAAGGCTTGGATTTGTTTTTTACTCAGCTGATCATCCGCTAAAAAGTTTTCAAGCGGGTTAGCTTGTGTACCAAGTTGTGAAACTGTCATATTATTCAATCCGAAAAGTATCGTTAATTTTTTAGTTAATTAGGTTGAATTTGCGTACCAACCCCATAACCATCAAGTAATAGGCTTATTTGTTCTGGCGACTGCCAACTGGCAACCGCGATACTTCGTCGTAATTGTTGAGCTGCTTGCAACGCCGCATTAACTTTTGCTGTCATGCCACCGGCAATCACTCCCTGTTCAATCAAGTGAGTTGCTTGTTCGTTATTGAGCGATGCTAAATATTCGCCATCACTGCCTTTAACCCCATTGACGTCGGTAAGCAGTAATAGCTCTGCGTTTAATAACTGACAAATAGCAACCGCTGCATCGTCTGCATTAACATTCACCAAATCACCATTAGCTAAAGCACCAATGGAGGAAATAACAGGTAAGAATTTAGCCTTTAATAAACTATCAAGTAATTTGCTATTATTTGTTGTAGGGACGCCTACTTGACCTAAACCTTGTGTTGATAACTGACAAGAAATCATATCGCCATCGTTTAATGACAAACCAACGGCGGCTAAATTTAAACTGTTAGCGGTAGCAACAATGGCCTTATTAACCGTCCCCGCTAAAGCACCGCTAATCAATGCAATCTGTTCCTTTGGTGTCACGCGTAAACCATGTTTTTTTTCAGTAGTAAAACCGGCTTGACTAAGCATTTCATCAACGACGCAGCCACCACCATGCACTAAGATAACTTGTTTATTTTTAAGCTTGGCAATAACATTTAGCAAAGCAGTCAGTGCAGATTCTTTTTCAAGAATGGCGCCACCAATTTTAATCACTAAAGGCTTTATTAGGGGGGTATGCATTTGATTACTCATCTCCATTCCTTAAATTTCTCTATTAGCTACTTAGCGATTAGCAATTGATTAATGAATATTCACTTGGTTTACCCAGTGAGATATTGAAGCATTGTAAAGCTTGAGATGCAGCACCTTTTAATAAATTATCAATTGCACAACTCACCACAACAACGGACTTTTCGGCATCAAATTGCCAATGCACATCAGCAAATGGTGTGTGCGCAACATGAGCTATTTCGGGCCAGCTTTTTACTAGCCTGACTAGAGGTTTATCGGCATAAGCAGCTTCAAAGGCTGCTTGTACTTCTGCACTGGTAGTTCCCGCTTTCAATTGCAGGGTCACAGTAGACAATAGGCCTCTTTTGTAAGGAGCTAAATGCGGATTAAAAATAACCGCTGTACCAGCTTCCTGTGCAATTTCAGGTTGGTGCCTATGTTGTAAAATATTGTATGGCTTTAAGCTCACTTCATTAAAGTTTGTCGCAAGTGATGCGTTTCTCCCCGCGCCACTGACACCACTAATACCATTTACTACCACTAAAGTGTTTTCAATGTTTAAGTTATTTTCTATCAATGGCTTCAAGCATAGTAAACTTGCGGTTGGATAACAGCCGGGTACAGCAACCAAATTGGTTTGAGCAATATCATCTTCTTGCCATTCGGCTAAACCATACTTGGCTGAGGCTAAAGCATCAGTATTAGCATGCTCAAAGCCATAATATTTGGGGTAATCCTTTGCATCTTTTAATCTAAAACCACCTGAGAGATCAAAAACTTTAACACCAGCATCAACAAAACCTTGAGCCCAATCAGCACTAAAATCATGAGGTGTTGCAAAAAAGACTATATCTATTGTGCCAGCATAACGGTCAAACCATGCAGAGGAAAAGGCCTGTAAAGGTAAGTCACAAACACCTTGAAAACGTCCGTGTAATTCACTAAAAAGCTTACCCTCAGAACTACTATTCTCTGATACAACAAGGTGGGCTATCTCGGCATGATCATGGTTAATTAATAAACCCACAAGCTCTGCACCTGCATAACCGCTTGCGCCAATGATGGCAATTTTTTTTATACTGTTATTTGAATCTGATCTAGCCTGCGCCATGTTGAAGTAGCCCTATAAAAACACATAATTTATACGAAAAAAGTAAAGTAACACTTAATGGGTAGTTATGCAACTAATCAGCATAAATATTTAATGATAATTCATACTTTGATACCTGCCAAAATTACCGAATCAACAACAAAGCGTAATTTAGGCAATAACTCACCTTTTAATTAGTGCAATATTAAATAATGCGTAGCAATGAGTTAAAACAATAATAAAGTTATCGATAAGCTGATTAAAATAGCTTAGCTGTGCTAAGTAAGTTACCTCTATAGCTTAAATCGTTATCTTTAGTTAATTGGCTAAACTTGGTGGTATCTAAGATGTCCTGCTATTGAAGGGGTATAGGGAAGTGGGTAAAAATCATGATAAAATGATTTGACATATTTTTTCTTGTTGCCTTACCTTCAAGGCCAAGAGTTAAATATAATCTCTCACTAAGGATAAAACTTTTTATAGAATGCTTAAGTTAATAGTCTGCTTTATTCCATAAGTTCTGGTTCTTTTTATCAAAAAAATACTCTTGGGCATGCCAACATCTAGGTAATAAATCTGATTCTTTTCTTTCCTGAGAGTTAGAGCTTAATAACTCTAATATCTCATTTAACCTTTCTTTACTCAATGTCGCTAATTTTTTCGCGGTTTGTTTGAAGTAAAGGTTAGTATTTTTTTTAATGACAATATTTTGCCCGTAACCAATAAAAGTTAATTTACGCGTAGCTATACGACAGTTAGGGTGCTCAGGTATCGCCGGATATAAACCATTTACAATGGCATACTCATAACAATCACCTTGCTCAGCTAATTCGCCTAACGGCATATATACAATGCCGAAGCCTTGTGGAAACATTCCTGTGACTTTATAAAGCGCATCGACAACACCTTGTGAACAAGCCCCTAATTCGGCATTTTTATTTAACACCTGAAATACTTGTGGCAACAACTTATAGTTATAACCCGGCTTGGTTGACAAAATAATAGAGGTATAAATTTGAGGTACTTTTAGTACGTTACCAATGGTATTTTTTGGGTGAACGCTCGATTTTAATAAATTTTTAATAAAGTTTAATTTATCTTGCTCATCTATTAAAAACTGCTCGCGTTCTGCTTTAGTATTACCTATAAAATTAGGCATACCAATACCTTCATTGATATAGTTAATTGTTTCCCGGTAATTAATTTGTAGTAATGCTTTTCGCTCCTTTACAGATAGCGTACGAAAAGGATCTTTTTTACCGTCACTGCCTTTTAATATGCCTTGCGCTTTTGGATGATAATTGCCAATATCTTGCAACAGCGCGGCCATGATAAGAGGAACTTTTACTTGTGCAATATAGCGACGATGAGCCTTTCGATCATGATTGGCAAAATCTAAATATTGTTTAGGCGTTATATCATTTAAAAACTTTTTAATATAAGGAGCAACAATCTCTCCTTCAATAATCAATTGATCAAGTAAACGCAGGCATAAAACAGCTTTATATATGGCTTTACTTTGTTCATGGGAACTAGAAATTCGTTTGCCTTCAGTGGCACTTAATAACTGAACCGTACCAAGAAATTGCGCTGATTTTCGATTGTTCTCTGCAAAGTTATCCCCTTCAGCTAACTCTAGAATTGTCAGGGTGATAGACAATAAACACGAATGTCGCTCAAAACGCTGATTTTTAAGAGTTTGCGACTCATCAATACTATTATTTTCTTCAGAAGGACGAAACTCATGACCTTCAAAGTAATCAATGGTTCTATCTAATAACGAGTCTTTTACCGCACTTCGTCCGTAAACTTTCGATAATAAGTGACGAATTTGTCGTGTGTAATGTGTTTGGTGAGGAGTGTCTTTAGCCATTGCACCAGATAAACTAAAAAATAATAGCTATCATGCTAGTAATACTAAATAAAAGCAATAGTTAGAAAAAAGACTTTCGATTGATGAACAAATTAACGCTGTATTAAACGCTAACTTGTTCTTCTCTAGTGTATCGACTAAACAGAGCTTAGTTCATTCCCTTTATCTTCACTTGATTTTGTTTATGCGCCAATTGTTGGCAAATACTGACAAGATCTGAATGTAATCCACCCGCGGTAACATCACGACCAGCACCAGGACCGCGTATAATCAGCGGATTATCTTGATACCATTGGCTACTGATTTGAAAAATATTATCGCAAGGTGTCAAATTAGCAAAAGCATCACTTTGCGATAAAACTTCTAAACTCACTTTGGCACTAACACCATTTGCTTCATCATATTTAAAACGAGCAACATAGCGAATACAGGCTTTTTGAGCATTCGCTGCAGTTAACGCGGTAGAGAAATAGTCATCCAGTTCACTTGCTCGAGCTAAAAACTCATCAGTTGATACTGCTTGCAACGCTTGTGGTACTAGGTTTTGACAATCAATATCTTCTAATGCCAACTCAAACCCTGCTTTTCGAGCTAAAATAAGTAACTTACGCTGCACATCGCGACCCGATAAATCTTCTCGAGGGTCTGGCTCAGTGATACCTTGAGCTTGTGCACTTAATAACAATTGAGAAAATTTTTCGCTACCATCATAGGTTTCAAACAACCAAGAAAGAGTACCTGAAAAAATACCTGAAATCTCACTAATTTTATCGCCACTTTGACGTAAATCATCAATGGCATAATTTATTGGTAAGCCTGCACCTACCGTTGTATTACCAAGCCACAAACTGTTATTACTATCTGCAACATTGACCAAGTTATTATAGTGGTCAGTATCACTTGAAGCTGCCCACTTATTGGCACCAATGACATGAATACCTAACTCGAAGAATTGTTCATAGAGTAAACTGAAATTTTCGCTTGGGGTAATATCAACCACAATGAGATCATCATACGGGTGGTGTGTTAACCATGAAATAAGTTGTTCACCATCATAACTTTTTGCTTCTTGTGCAAATAGTGAAAATGCTTGTGTGACGTCGATACCATCATTATTAATAAGTGCTTTGTTCGAAGACAATAAGCCTACTAGATGTAAGTTTTCTAAAGCATAGACCTTATTAAGTTGTGCGGGTAAAAGCTCTAAAAAGCGCTCACCAATATTTCCCATACCGGCAACGACTAAACCAATATGACGTGCATCTTTAGTCATATCATGATGAACAGTATTTAATAACTCAATAGAACAAGCTTCAGGCAAAATAGCAATAACACTGTGATTGTTGTCACTACCCAATAAATCAATAGGCTTAGCAATCTTTAATGCGCGTTTAAAGCGAGCTTTGATATCACCACGCTCAGCTACTTTATGACCCACAGTTGCAATAATAGCGACAGGTTTAAAAGTTACTTCAACATCATGACTTGCTAACCACTGGCTTAGTGTTTTTTGCTGGGCTTGCGTGATGACCATAATGCCTTTTTGCTCATCCATACAGATAGGCGAAAAATCCTCTTTTGCTTTTAAACCAGAATTACCAATCAAACTCACTGATTTTGCCAGTAATAAATCATTTAAATACGTCACTGATAGCTCTTGTTTGGCTATTTGGCCAAACTTACCTATTTCGGTACCAACCACTTCAGCATCAAAACTACTCGCCACATGTAAATGCGTATGGTGTTTACTTAACGGGTTTATAAGTGGTAATAATGTTTTTGCATGTAATACCGGGTTACCTAGTCGGCCTAATTCTTTTGCCACCCCATTAGGCAGACGATGAAGCTTTCTAGCACTAGGTACCACACGAGGATCTGCACTATAAATACCATCGACATCTGTCCATAAGGTCACGTTTCTAGCAGCAACTAACGATGCAATAATAGTGGCAGAATAATCACTACCATTTCGACCTAAAGTACAGCTTACCCCTAAGCTATCTTTACTAATGTATCCTGTGATAACCGCTAATTTACCAAACTGACGTCTTTTTCTTAATTGCGCAGTACTGGTTGTCATATCAACAACACAGCTCTGCTCGTTATCTATCACCAAAAAGTCGCGAGAATCAATACTATTACTCGGGCATACTTTCTCATTGAGCAAGGCTGATAATAATCTTGCCGACCAGATTTCACCAAAAGCTAAGATATCATTACGGTGCTGAGCAATGTCCTTTGATAACCAATGGCTTAATTGCTCAATATCTTTATTAAGTTGCTGTAACAATCGTTTAGCATTGCGGTCATTTAATAGCTCAGTAATAAGTCCCGTTTGTTGGAGCGCAAGTTCAGTAACTGCTTGAGTTAATTCTTCATCTTGTTGACTTGTCGATTGAGCAGAAAGTTGCTCGGCAAGGGAATATAAAGCAAACAGTGCGTCAGTTGTTTTGCCATTGGCTGAAACTACAACAATATCATTTAACTGACAATTTTCTCGAATAATTTCAAGAGCACGGTTAATGCATTTAGGTGTTGCTAAAGAGCTACCACCAAACTTGTGTACTTGAATTGCGTGCTTAGCTAAATTATTTTCAATGGTATTATCAGAAACAAAATCAAACTCCGCACTATGATAGTTTGCTGCTGACTTCTTTTGGCTTTGCTCTTCTGCTATTTTAAATTCATGTGTCATCTTTTTGCCTTATTTGCACTGCAAACCTCGCTTGCTATTGCTCACTTTTTCTTTACTCTTGGCTTTGCGCTAACCCATGACTTAGGTCTGCCAAAATATCATCGATATCTTCTATCCCTACAGAGATGCGTACTAAGGACTGAGTAATACCCGCTTCTAATTGAGCCTCTATTTCCATGCCGGCATGTGTCATGGTTGAAGGGTGACTGATCAAACTTTCAACACCACCTAGGGATTGTGCTAAAGTGAATAGAGTCAGATTATCAAATAATTTCTTAACAGCTTCTACGCCACCTTTAACTTCAAAGCTCAACATTGCGCCAAAGCCACTTTGCTGCTTGCAGGCTATTTCATGACCTGGATGATCACTAAAGCCAGGGAAGTAAACGGCATCAATTGCTTTGTGTTCTCTTAAATATTCGGCAACTTGCCAAGCATTTTCTTGATGCTGCTTAATACGTACAGGTAAGGTTTTTAAACCTCGCAGTGCTAAAAAGCTATCAAAGGCACTGCCTGTAATACCAATACAATTTGCCCACCAAGCAAGCTGCTCACCTAGCTCTTGCTCTTTGGTTACCAGCACACCACCAACAACATCGCTGTGACCATTAATATATTTGGTTGTTGAATGAAAGACAATATCAGCACCGAGTGTTAAGGGTTGCTGCAATGCAGGTGATAAAAAGGTATTATCGACTGCAACCAATGCACCAACCTCATGGCTAGCCTTGGTTAATGCTTCAATATCCACTAAACGTAATAATGGATTACTTGGACTTTCTAATAAAATTAATTTAGGTTTATGCGTTAATGCCTGCTCAAATGCAGTTTGGTCATTTTGATCGACAACAATCAAATTAAACTGCCCGCGTTTAGCCAAGTGAGTAAATAAGCGGAAACTTCCACCATAACAATCATGAGGAATAACTACAGTATCTTCAGTGGATAATAACTGACAAATTAAATGCACAGCAGCCATACCCGTTGAAGTCACAATACCAACACTGCCCTGCTCTAAATCAGCAATAACTTGAGCAAAGTTGGCTCTAGTTGGATTACCGGTTCGTGAATAATCAAACTGACGCTTTTCATTAAACCCTTTCAGCGAATAAGTACTTGATAAGTGGATCGGCGCAACTACCGCACCATGATGTTGATCGGTATTGATACCGCCTCTTACTGCCGAAGTAGTAATATTACTGGTTTTGGCATTCGACATTTATTTCTCTCCACTTATTCATTATGAATACTCTGAGCAAGTATGCTCATTGCTTTATTTATAGAAAAACAACTAAAAAATAGTGATATTTACGTTTAGATGTTTGGACGTCTATAAATCTAAACGTTTTACTTAAATGGGTCAAGTAATTTTAGACATCTAAACTTCTACTTGACTGGCTTTTTGCAACAGGTAAAATCTATCTCATAACCTATTTAAAAATCTATATTTATACAGAGGAATAAACATGGCTCAGTGGAATGACGAGTATATAAATCCCTATGCCGAACACGGTAAAAAAAGTGAGCAAGTAAAGAAAATTACCGTCTCTATTCCTTTGCGTGTTTTAAAAGTTTTAACGGATGAACGCACCAGACGCCAAGTAAATAACTTACGCCATGCTACTAATAGTGAGTTATTATGTGAAGCTTTTTTACATGCTTTCACAGGCCAACCTTTACCAGACGATGAAGATTTAGCAAAAGACAATAATGAAAAGTTACCGGCTAGTGTTAGACGCTTGCTTGAAGCTAAAGGTATTACAGACTTTAGTGCTTATGAAGTTGATGATGAATAGCATTTAAGCTAACAGTAAAATTAAACCAAAGGTACTTTTTAAGTACCTTTTTTATACTTATTAGTAAGCACTCACCATATTATTTAACCTCACCTGCGCGATATTTTGATTAAGACTGAACAGAGTAAACACTTCAACCTTTACCCTATAGAACTTATGTGCAATTATTAGCCAGTAAAGACTGTGTTACAATTGTTATACTATACTAGTTCCATCACTGATGGTATTTCACTTCTCACATCATAAAATAGGTAAATAGCTTGGACATAAGTAACGCTGAAAAAATCAAAGAACAAGTACTCGATAGTATCGATGCCTATATTTATACTAAAGATTTATCAGGTAAATATACTTATGCTAACCCCGCAGTATTAGCATTATTTGATAAAAGTTTGTCTGAAGTTGTAGGGCAAAGCGATGAAGCCTTTTTTGATTTAAGCTTATCGGTAGAGTTGCAAAGCAATGACCGTAAGGTAATGAAAAACGCTATAAGAATTGAAAGTGAAGAAACTAATTATATTAAGTCAATCAATGAAACACGTGTTTATCGCACAGTAAAAAAGCCACTATTTGATAGTGATGGTAATGTAACAGGAATGTGCGGCATATCAACTGATATAACAGCTGAAAAAAGCCTACAACGCCAAGCAAGCGAACAAAAACTTCTCGTAGATACTATTTTAAATAATATTAATGCCCACGTTTACATGAAAGACTGTGAGCGCAATTTTCTCTATGTTAATAGTCAAGTAGCCGAACTTTTTGGCGACACTGCAGAGAATATTATCGGCAAAAAAGATACTGATGTTTTACCAAAAGAAATTGCTGATCACTTTTATAAATCTGACTGCGTTGTATTTAATACCAAAGAAAAACAAATTATCGAAGAAGAAGCCATGGATGATGAAGGCAATAGCCATCATTATCTTAGTACAAAAATCCCTTTTTTTTCACCCGGAAAATTACCCGCGCTAATCGGCTTTTCAACAGAAGTAACTGAATTATTTAATTTAAAAGAGGAATTTAAGAAGCTTGCTACCTTAGATGCCTTGACCGACTTATATAATCGGCGCTATTTTACTGAGCAAGCCGAAAAAGAGTTTTTACGAGCACAACGTTACCAACTTGCTTTAACGCTTATCTCTATTGATATTGACCACTTTAAGAAAATCAATGACAACTATGGCCACTTAGCTGGAGATAAAGTATTAATTGAGGTCGCTAAACAAATTAAAATCAATTTAAGGCAAACAGATATACTTGCTCGAATAGGGGGTGAAGAGTTTTCTATCTTGCTACCAGAAACAACCACAGCCGAAGCCTTAGTATTTGCCGAACGTATTAGAGCTTGTCAAAGCCAGCTAAAAATAACGGGAGATTGGCAAGGTCAGATTCAGCTAACGGTCAGTATAGGCATCAGTAGTTATCAGGATAAAGATTGCAATTTTGGTGTTTTATTTTCCCGGGCAGATAAAGCGCTTTATCATGCAAAAAGTGCTGGTAGAAATCGGGTATCGGTGAAATAAAAATCGACACTTATCAAGTGCCGATTAAATATCAAAAAACGTTACATTATCACCTTTATAGCTCACTTTTATTTACTCGATACCAGTAAGTAGCCCCTAATAAGCTTACCGATATCAATAGCGTTCTATAGTCAATTTTAGCAATAACTGACTGAAAGCCTGAAAAACTTAACTGCTTTGCTCCAACAGTTACAGTGCCAATATCATCAGGTGTCATTGAGAAGTAATCTACAATGAAGTGGCCAAAAAATGCTTGAGATAAATTTAAATAGTGTACGGCTATTGCTTCTATAATTAGCAATGTCACAATAGGCAACACTGCCCACAAGAAAGGTGCTTTTTTAGCATAGACTGATGCTAACATTAGCCAGCTATAGAAAGGTAATAACCAAATAGCCGTTGGCACGAGTGATAACCAAATATAACCGATACCGCTTAGAATACTTGCACTAGCAAACCAACCCCACAAAGAGATATCATAACCCACTGACAAAATAACACTAGCGACAACAACAAGTACTAATATAATTAGCACTAATAGGGTTGCAGCAGCAAAAAAAATCACCGGAATGATAAGTGCACCGGTAATTAGCTTACAGGCAATTGTCACCCCGTCTGATACCGGTAATGAACGCCAAAACATTACGGATAGATCACGTCTTTCATCAAATAAGCAATTGGTTAAATAATAGACTTGCACAATGAAACCAATGGTAATAAATGGCGTAAACAAAGCAATAGCAGAGACAAAAAAGATCTCTGATAATCGAGCTGTTTGCTGACTCTGGGAGAGCTGACCAAGCTCCTGAGATATCCGTGATAGCTCAGTTATAATGCTCTCTATAGGTAGGCCATTAAGTATAAAAACCAACAATGGAATGAAAATAAACACACTCGCTAAAATAATAGGCACCCACTTAAACACCCCACTGAATTCCCATAACTCTTTTTTGAGCGAAGCTTTCATTATTGCACTGTTCATCAGCAAGTCTCCTTATTCATTATTCCAACAAAAACATCGGCTAAGCTTGGTACGGTTACTTTACCCAGTGTCTGCAATGTTTCCTGATCTTGATTATCAAACAACATAGTGGTCAATCCCATCATGCTATTTCTAAATAACGGTTGTAACTTATCAGCCTCTGACACTTGTTCACTGGTTACCGCAACTAAATCAAAGCGAGATTTAATCTCTTCGATACTTTGCGCAAGCATTATTTTGCCTTGTTGAATAAAAGCGACATCAGTTAAAATATGCTCTATTTCTTCTATTTGGTGGGTAGTTACCACAATACATTTATCTTCGGTATAAAAGTCTTCAAGTAAATGCGTATAAAACTGACGGCGAGTTAAAATATCTAAACCTAAGGTTGGTTCATCTAAAATCAACACCTTGGCATCAATGGCTAAAATTAAAGCTAAATGTAACTGTGCCACCATACCTTTAGATAACGCTTTCACCTTATCGCTATCAACAATATTGGTTTTCGCTAAAAATGCCTCAGCTTTTGCTAAGTTAAAGTTTGGGTGAACCTCATTCATATAACTTAATGCCTGAGAGACTTTTAACCACTTTGGCAAAATAGCGACATCAGAAATATAGGCGACGTCTTTTAGCATGTTTACTCTGTCTTTCCTTGGATGATGGCCTAAAACATTAATCTCACCTTCATAATCTGTAAGGCCTAAAACAGCTTGCAAACAAGTTGTTTTTCCAGCTCCGTTGGGGCCAACTAAACCTATAATTTGCCCAGCAGTTAACGATAAATTCACTCCGGACAAAACTTTCTTACTGCCATAAGATTTATTTAAGTTTGTAATTGAAATAAGTGCTTCCATGATTAGCTCTCCGCTGGCTTATTAGTGATGTCTGATAATAACTGCTCTGCAGAAAGTTTTAATCGCGAAATCTGGCTAACAATTTCTGGCCATTGATGAGATAGAAAATTCTCCCTTTCTCTCTCTAACATCAGATCTTGTGCTCCCGCTTTAACAAATAAACCTTTGCCACGCTGTTTTTCTACAATGTGTTCGTCCTGTAACATTTGATAAGCCTTTGAAATAGTAATTGGATTAAGTTGATACTCAGCGGCCACTTTTCTTACCGAAGGTAAAGCCTCTCCTTCTTTGATGTGACCTTCAAGTAGTCGAGTTACCACTTGCTGATACAGCTGCAGATATATCGGTTTTTCTGGATCCCATTGAGGTGTCATGCCCTTTTCCTTAAACCAAACCAAAAGATAATAGTGTTATACATCACCAACACACCATAACACAAGATTATTTTTCACTTTTTTAAAAGCCAGCGATAGTTTATACACCAATTCTGAAAATAACTTATTGATTTTAAGTTAAATAAATATACAAGTACTGAGTTATCAATAATGTTACAAATAATGAATGACTGGCGAAATATTCCCGGTCTTTCTTTATCTGGCCGTTGTTAATACACTCTGAAGAATCTCAATACAATGCAGTAATAAAAAAGCCGCCGATAGCCCAAATGGGATACCGGCGGCTGTATTATGTTTTAGACTAATTAAGGTTTGACTAGCACAAGGCTCTATTTATGATACGGCTTACTTAAACGATGAACTGACTCAATAAAATGACCTGCATGTTCAGGGTTTACATCAGGGTGAATACCATGACCTAAATTAAAGACATGACCAGTACCAGCATCACCAAAACCAGCAAGTATTTTAGAGACCTCTTGTTCAATGCGTGGCAAGGGGGCATACAACATTGAAGGATCCATATTACCTTGTAGGGCAACTTTATCACCAACACGTGCTTTAGCACTTTCAATATCGAGCGTCCAATCAAGACCAACGGCATCACAACCAGTCGCAGCAATTTGCTCTAACCACATACCGCCATTTTTAGTAAATAAGGTTACAGGTAATTGTCGCCCTTCATTATGTCGAATTAAACCATCAACAATTTTCGCCATATACTGTAATGAGAATTCATTATAATCACGTGGCGATAACACGCCGCCCCATGTATCAAAGACCATCACCGACTGCGCACCTGCAGCAATTTGAGCATTCAAATAACTAATAACGGAATCAGCCAGTTTATCGAGTAACAAGTGCAGTGTTTGTGGCTCAGCAAACATCATTTTCTTGATCTTAGTAAAAGCTTTAGAGCTTCCACCTTCAACCATATAAGTAGCTAATGTCCAAGGACTACCAGAGAAGCCAATTAGCGGTACCTGACCTTTTAATTCTTTGCGAATAGTACGCACAGCATTCATTACATAACCTAACTCATCTTCGGGATCAGGGACTGCAATCTTTTCAACATCAGCTTTACAGGTGATGGGACGCTCAAACTTAGGACCTTCACCTGTTTCAAAATATAAGCCTAAACCCATAGCATCAGGAATAGTTAAAATATCACTAAATAATATAGCAGCATCTAAAGGGAAACGGCGTAAAGGTTGCATTGTGACTTCACACGCTAGCTCCGCATTTTTACATACCGACATAAAATCACCAGCATCTTTGCGGACTTCTCGGTACTCAGGCAAATATCGGCCGGCTTGACGCATCATCCATACCGGCGTGAAATCTACAGGTTGCTTTAATAAAGCACGTAAATAACTATCATTTTTTAATTCTGTCACCAATATTTCCTCTTAAATTCTTGCATAACCACTAATTTACACCCTTACTCTGTTTTACGAGTGTGCAATGGTTTATTAAATTGTTGTTCATTAGAAGCTGTACAAAAGTATTTTGCCAATATCATTTTTGCTGCGCAGTTTAGCATCGACCAGCGACATGATCTATGTACTAAAGCAACTCAGTGAAAAAAATTATCAACCGTAAAATTTATTTTTAAAAGCGACGTTTCAATAAAAGTTCAATTTTTTTTAATTTTTTTTATTTAGTAAATTTATTCTTGATTTTTACCAACTATTCCTGAATCAATAGCTTAGCTCCTCTAACTTGTATGACCAGTTTATTACGAAAAAAGTCGTGGAGTTTATGCTCTATTAAAGTTCTTGCGATGGTAAAAATGCTTTGATATAAATTCCCTGCGCTACAGAAAAACAATAATAAAAACAAAATAAAAACAATAATAAAAAGTTAAATTCCTTTTGCTAAATATTAAAAATAATAACAAATATTAGCTAAATACAAATAATAAGAAGCTTGGTAAACAAGACCATAATGCGAGCATTTCAGGCCTTTCTCTTTGAGAAAGGCTTTTTTATTTATATGCTAAGTATCAAGAAAAGATACAATGTATCTTAAAGCCTGTCGCCAGTAAATTCCTTGATTTAATTTCTGCTAAATATGTTAAAGTAGTTTTTTTAATCATATTGAATATGGAGTTTACGTTGAAATTACCTACTATTTATTTTGCTAGCTCAGTTGCGCTTGCTGCTATATTCGCCATAACCTCTAATAGCGTACAAGCAATAGACTTAAAATCATTAAGTAAATCATCTACTGAACAGCTAAAGATGGCTGCGACAGAGGCTGGTGTGCCGCTAGATACTGATGCGATGATTGCATACGCTGCCAAACAGCTTAACTTCTCTGAAAGTACTGTTTCATCGAGTTTTGGTGCCTTACTTAAAGTAGCTCAAGATAATTTAAGCTCAGAAAACTTCGCTCTTATCAATAAAGCAGTACCCGATGCACAAAAATTCTTAGATAAAGCACCTAAAGTTAGTACATCATCAATCACATCATTATTGTCTGATGCTGGTTCAGCCGGTAAAAAAGCTGATAGCTTAAATTACCTTAATGCAGCTTTTGATAAGCTTGGTGTTTCTCGACAAAAAATCCCTGAACTGGTTAACAGTTTTAGTACTTATATAGATAAAAGTGGCTATGGGGACGCAGCAGCGTCTTTGAAAAAAGGCTTAAGCTTTCTTTAAACAAATAAAAGCTATAGCTAGGAAATGAGAGCTATAGCTTCCCCAATATTTTCACATCAGTATTTATGCTTTAGGGGGAAAAACCCACAGCACTTTGCCCTGTATTTGTGATTTAGAAACCGGACCGAGTTTTTCAATCGCGATGCTATCTTTATGATGCCCTTTGAGCCAAAACAAACCGTTTCTATCAACTTGCGCTAACGTCTTAACAATAAAGCCATATTTTGGATGAAAAACTTTTAGTAGGCTGCCTTCTTTTAAATTGAATATCTTTAACCAGGGCACGATAAACACATAGCTATTTTCCGGAATGCGTGGTGACATACTCACCCCAGAAACTTTACAAAAGTGAAAGCCTAACATGATATCCTCAATCAAATATTATTCAGCTAAATTTGGGTAAACTAACTGTTCAGCGGGCGGATAAGGGCAAGTAGCCGTAAAAGTCGACACCTGTTTAGTTTGCCAGAATATCTCAGCAAAACGATTTACAAGTGCTAAAAGATGCAGAGACTTTGCCCTATCAATATTCTGTTTAGCTTGAGAGCCGGCTAACATAATATTGTGCACTAACTCATGTAGCTCAGGAAACTTTTCAAGTTGAGGTGATTTTATATAGTCCCCCCATATAACATTAATTTCTTCTTTTACCACTAAGCCATGCTTTTCTTTTTGATTAACTAATCTTTGAAATTCAGCTTGCTCATCTAACGTTAATGAAGGTTTAGCTTTTAATGCCTCTAAAAGATCAACCATTCGGATAATAGTTAGTGCCGCAATTTGAGCGTGGATCGGATCATAAATTTTACATGGAATATCACAATGACCCGAAACCATTTGAAAATTTAATTTTTTATCTAATTTAGCAATTATATTATAAAACATTATCCTCTCCTGTTTGTTTTATCTGTCCCAGCATCAGAGCCAGTAATTTCTTTAAAAACCACAATAACGGCAGCAACAATCACTGGAATCAACCACAATAAATGTATTAAACCTGAGTTCGCGGCGCTATGATCATGTCCGGGATGGGCAAAAGCTGGCGTAGCCAACATTAAAATTATTAATGTAAATAAAGATGCTGTTCTTTTCATACTGTAATCCTCAATATTAATTCAATTAGTGCATAACCGGCTGACAAGCATTTACAGCGGTTTCCATTTCTTTTAACGACGATAAGCAACCGCCACATGCAGGGTACTTTTTACTAAATGCTAGTAGCGGAGTTAACGTTATTTTTAAGGTTCTAATCGCAATTAACTGTAACTCTTCACCATGTTCAGTTTGTTGCGACAACTCAGTCAAGCGTTGGTGGGGGATTTGTAGATAACGAAATGCTACTTTTGGCTGAGATTGTTCTTCATACAATACTGCTAAGTTATGAAATGCACTGACCCATGCCATCAATAATTCATAGTCTTTAATATCGGCAAGCCACTTTTGTTCAATACACTCTATAGCTTGATGGTAATATTCTTCAGCTAAAGGAAATGCTTGTTTATTAAAACAGTCATTGCCTTTTAAAAGCAGTAATTGCCATACTTCCATTACAATAAAAACAACCAACACAAATGAGAATGATTCTCATTGTATTTATTTTATTAATTACTGTAAAGCAAAAACTAAAAATTATTTTTATGCTAGAGGTTGTTGTGATTATTTCGAATAAATCTTTCTTGGCAAGCCTATAAAAGCATGATTGAAACCACTTGTTGATTTGCTTTCAAACATTAACAAGGCCTGCGATATTAAAGCTTTATGCCATTTATAAAAAATCCTGACAAGATAATATTTGCCAATTAATTCTAAACACTATACTTTTGTGCTATCTCATTTAATAACACAACTAAAGACTTATTATGAATGCACCTCAACGTGATATTACCCTGCGCTTTTTAGCAGAGCCACAAGATGTTAATTTTGGTGGTAAAGTCCATGGAGGCGCAGTGATGAAGTGGATCGATTTAGCCGCATATGCGTGCGCTGCAGGCTGGAGTGGAAGGTACTGTGTCACTGCTTATGCCGGTGGTATCCGATTTGTCGCGCCAATTCATGTCGGTAGCTTAGTAGAAGTAGAAGCAAAAGTCATTTATACCGGTAATTCTTCAATGCATATTGCTTTAGAAGTCAACGCTTGCGACCCTAAATCTTTAAACCGTCGTTTAACCACCCATTGTATCGTTATCATGGTTGCTGTTGATCAGAATGGCCAATCTGAACGAGTACCGCAATGGCAACCAAAAACAGAAGCCGATAAAAAACAACATGCTTCTGCGGTAAAACTGATGGAAATGCGCAAACAAATTGGCGAAGAAATGCAGATTTTTGTTGAGTAATAGCAACCGACAGTAAGATAAATAACGCCAGAAGAGCATGACGCCATCTGAATAACTTTCCATATACTCATAGTGAGTCAATATTGCAGATAAATGATTGCTAATCGTCTGAAGATAATAGTGCTTTTAACTGAGTTTTCACATCAATCCACTGCGCCATATATTGAGTACTTTTATGATGGTGGTGATTAAGCATACCACCAATAAAATTTTGCTTTCTATGCAGTGCAAGATTTGCCCTTAATTCAGTTAAACGCTCAGCCAAGTTTGTTAAAATAGCGTCTCGATGATACAACAATTGGGCATTTTTTTGCCCTAAATCACTGGCGTTTTGCCAAGCTTGTTGATTTGAATAAAGTTTTACTGCAGCATCAGCGATAGACTGAGCATTGTTTGCTACTATACCAGGCCAAGCAAGCTCAGTTTGCATACTTTCAATACCAATATCTGTGGTAACTGATGGGGTTTGACAAAGCATAGCCTCAGCAAGTTTACCTTTAATACCAGCACCAAAACGTAATGGTGCTAAACATACTCTTGCACTTTTCATGACAAGTATCGCATCCTCAACCCAACCTTGTACCATAAAACCTGATTTTTCATCATGTAAATCTGTCGCTTTAGGTGGAGGATAAGCGCCATAAACATTGAGTTTAGCATCAGGCAACTGCTGACGAATGAGTGGCCATATTTGTTGTTTTAACCACAACACCGCATCCCAATTCGGCGCATGTCGAAAGTTACCAATTACCATAAAATCATCACGCTGTGTATAACTTGGATTGTGCTGCGTTAATTGTGTTTGACTTAACATAAATGGGCAATAATGAATCAGTTTTGTATCGACTTTGAATAAGCGTTGCAGGAGTTCAATTTCAACTTTAGAGATCATCAAACTGATATCTGAACGAAATATCGACGCTACTTCTCGTTTTGCCATATCACTGCTAAGTAAGTCGTGCTCTGTCATTTCTCGCTTTTCTTTATAAGCTTGATGACGAGCATTGCGCAGTGAAAATAGATCTTCGGTATCCAAAATTCTGAGCGCCTGGGGGCATTGTTGAGCTACCCGCCAGCCAAATTGCTCTTCCATCATAAAACGGTCAAACATCACTATGTTTGGTTGTAACTGTGCGATAAATTTATCAAAGCTAGTAGAGTTAAGCTCAATATTCTCAATAACAATATCTAAACTGCATAAATCAACCATATGCTCTGTTTGTTGAGCTGGGCTAGCAAAAGTTATTTGGTAATGTTGAGATAAGAAGAAGTTAATTAACTGCATCATACGACTACCTGCCGCAGAAGAGTTAGGCTCTGGCCATACATAGCCGATGATTAAGAGTTTTTTCATATGGCTATATTATATTTCAATGCGTTAAATATCCAATCACATCGTTACTTTCTATCACAATAATTCAACAATTGTTCAGTTAAAGCGATTATTCTTATCGATTAACTCAGTTTGAATAAGCAATATAACAAAAGCTATTAGAGCGATAAATAGACAAAAAAAAGCACCAGTAGATTGACTGATGCTTTTGCATGATACGCCAGTAAAACCAGGCAATAATGTAAATAACAGTTTTAACTAGTGAGCTGCGTGATCGTGACCTTCAGCTGCAGGCGCTGTTTCAGCTTTTTGAATTTCTAATAATTCAATTTCAAATTGCAGTACTGAGTTACCAGGAATGCTTGGCGGATTACCGTTTGGTCCGTAGGCTAAATCTGAAGGAATAGTGAACTTGTATTTAGAGCCTACAGGCATTAGTTGTACACCTTCAGTCCAGCCTTTAATTACACGGTTCAGTGGGAAAACTGCTGGTTCACCACGTTTATATGAGCTATCAAACTCTTCTCCGTTTAAGAATGTACCTCGGTAGTGTACTTTTACAGTATCTGCTGCTGTAGGCTTTTCACCTTCTCCAGCGGTTAATACTGAGTACTGGATACCTGATTCAGTTACTTGAACACCTTCTTTTTTGGCATTTTCTTCAAGAAACTTCGCACCTTCAGCTAAACTTGCCTCAGAAGCAGCAAGCGCTGCTGCTTGTTGTTTCTCTTTCATCGTAGCATCAAGGTTCATTAATAAAGCTTGGATTTCTTCTTTTTCAATAACCGCTTTGCCTTCGATACTATCAACAAAGCCACGTACGATAAGTTCTTTATCTAAAGATAAACCTAATTTATCGTGCTCAGCTAGATTACGTTGCATATACATACCAATTGATGCACCTAAACCATAGGCTTGTTTTTGAACTTCAGTATCTAACACTGGTGCTTTTGGCTCTGCTTCAACAGCTTTCTCGTTACAACCAACAACGGCTACAAGAGCAAGTGCTACTAGGGTAGGCTTAAATAATTTCATTTATATCTCCATTAACATATTACAATTGGAGACGTACCCCAATTAACAAATCTAAAAATTGTATGGTGACTCTTAACGAATAAATCAAGATAACACTAAACAATTTTAAAAAAGAACTTATACTAACGATAAATAGCTTAATAAAAAAGTATTAATATCTTGTTAAAATATAAATGTTATTTTCCCTTGCTGCTCTTACTTGCTTTATCGGCTTGTAAGCCAACCACACAGGAGCCATTAAATCGCTGGCAGCAAGCTGTTGAAGGTGCCTATGCCGGTAAACTATCTAATGATGGCAAGTTTTCCGTTATTTCTTCTATTCATCATGGTATAAGCGTATGGGATTTAACTAAGAAGCAACGTTTATATAATTGGGCGCAAGAGCAAAATAGTAGTGATAACCTAGTACTGGCAATTGATATTAGTGACGACTCGGGTCATGTCATTACCGCTAATCGCAATAACTTTGCTCTGTGGAATCTCAAAACAGGAAAATCTGAAGGCTATTGGCAAGTACGTGAGTCAAACATTAGAGATATAGCAATAAGCAACCGAGGTGACTACTTACTTATAGGCAAAAGTAACGGTACCGTGGTACATATTGCTGTTGATACGGGTAGACGGCTAGAGTTTTTAGGACATAAAGAAAAAGTTAATAGTGTTGATATGTTACCCAATGGTCGGGTTGCTATCTCGGGAGCAAATGATTTTACCGCTTATGTCTGGGATACCAAATCAGGGCAAATAGTCTACCAATTTAACCATAGCTCGCGTGTTTCCAAAGTTGCTTTAGATGCTCAAGGTCGTTTTGCCTTTTCCGCAGATAGTATGAAAGGTGCCTATATCTGGGATTTAAAAACCGGTAAACGTATCACTAGCTTGAAAGGAACCAAGCGTCATGAGGTGTTTAGTAGTGTTAAGTTTTCTGCTGACGGAAAAACAATGGTCACAGGAGCTGCCAGTAGAAAGGTTAGTGTCTGGGATATAGCAACAGGTCAACGAAAAGCACACTGGTTTGTTACACCAAAAGAAGCAAAAAGACCTACTGGTGCGGTTGTGTATAGTGTCGCATTTGGCGATAATAACAACCTCTTAACGATAAGCTCATCAGGATATGTTGAATCATGGCCAATGCAGAAATAACCCTTAGTGCCCATAGCCACAATGAAAATTATGTACAACAACTTGAAGAGCGTGTTGATGCCTTAGAATCACGTAATGTTTTTCAAGATGATGTCATCGAACAGCTCAGTGAAGAGCTCGCTGCTCATCAACATGAACTTGCAGAGCTAAAACAACAAATTCAACTGGTAGCTAACCGACTAAAAGATGCCGGCAACTTATCAAGCGATAAAGAAGAAATTGAGCCGCCACCACCTCACTATTAACAAAGCCTGAAAAAAAGTACTTGTCATTAAGGTTTAAAAACACCTATTACTTGCTCATGCTCTCGAACAACTTTATCAACTTGCGCTTCGGTTTGAACCATTTGTTCGCCACAGCTTACGCAGGTTACCTTTTCAACGCCATTTTCTTTAGTGAGCGCCATGGTGTCCATTGCTTTACACTTAGGGCAAACAGCACCGGCTATAAATCTCTTTTTATGGGCTTTGCTCATTATTACTTACTACTTATTATACTAATAGAAGAATTATTGTTATTTTACCTTGAATAGTGGTGCTAGTAAAAGCGACAATGCATGAGCATTTTTCAAATGACCGTAACTAGCTATCTCCATGGCATTATATCGAGGAAGTAACATTGATCACAGCAACTGATTTAAGCTTAGATAGAGGTGCAAAAAACCTCATCACATCTTCAAGCTTTACCATACACCCTAATCATAAAGTTGGCTTAGTGGGTAGTAATGGCTGTGGTAAGTCTTCACTTTTTGCCGCTTTACTTGGTGATTTAGCCCCTGATAGTGGTGACTTGTCTATGCCAGCAAGCTGGGATATAGCTACCGTAAAACAAGAAACCCCTGCGTTGGAGCAAACCGCACTCGATTATGTTATGGACGGAGATACAGAGTTTCGTCAACTAGAACAACAATTAGCACAAGCACGTTTAACTGAAAATGGCAGCCTTGAAGCTTCTATTATCAACAAGATTGATACAATCAATGGCTATAGTTTACCAGCCAGAGCCGGCGAATTATTGCATGGCTTAGGCTTTTTACAGTCACAACTAGATAATCCAGTCAAAGATTTTTCCGGTGGTTGGCGCATGCGTTTAAACTTAGCACAAGCACTTATCTCTCGTGCTGATTTATTATTACTCGATGAACCTACTAACCATTTAGATCTAGATGCTGTTATTTGGCTACAACGTTGGTTAAAACGTTTTACCGGTACATTAGTGCTCATTTCGCACGATAGAGACTTCCTTGATACCGTTATCGGGCAAATTTTACATATAGAGCACCAGCGCGCTAAATTATACAATGGTAACTACACTGCTTTTGAACGTCAGCGGGCGGAACATTTAGCGCAACAAGATGCGCAATATCAAAAACAGCAAAAAGAAGCTGCACATCTAACCGCTTTTGTCGATAGATTTAGAGCTAAAGCCAGTAAAGCCAAACAAGCGCAAAGTCGTTTAAAGCGTTTGGAAAAATTACCTAACTTAGCACCTGCTCATGTCGATAGTCAGTTTACTTTCAGCTTTGAACAACCAGAAAACTTGCCCTATCCACTCTTGTCACTTTCTGAGAGTCAATGTGGTTATGCTAAGTCAGACTATAGTGAACAAGCCATCATTCTAAGAGACGTCGGTTTAACCTTAGTACCTGGAAGCCGAATAGGCTTATTAGGCAGAAATGGTGCAGGTAAATCGACCTTAATCAAATCACTAGCTGGCGAAATATCACTGCTCAAGGGTGAACGTTATTGCGCGCAAGAATTAAAAATAGGTTACTTTTCTCAACATCAATTAGAACAGCTTCATCTACCATCAAGCCCCGTAGATCATATTTTACGGGCTAAACCTGCCTTAGGCGAACCCCAAGCTCGAACTTTTTTAGGCAGATTTGGTTTTAGTGGTGATCAAGCCTTATCGCAGGTCGCAACAATGTCCGGTGGTGAAAAAGCACGTTTAGTACTTGCTTTAATCGTCTTAGAAAAACCGCAACTCTTGTTATTAGATGAACCAACCAACCACTTAGATTTAGAAATGCGTCAAGCATTAGTAATGGCCTTACAAGATTTTGGCGGTGCTATTATCTTAATTGCTCATGATAGATTTCTACTTGAATCTTGTGTTGATGAATTTTACCTCGTTGCCAACGGTCAGGTAAGCACCTTTAGTGGTGATATTGATGACTATCAACAATGGTTAAATGATGATAAAAAGCAAACAATTAAGTCAGATAGATCTCCCGAGCCTAACATTGATAAGGGCTTGGACAAAAAACAGCTTCGTCAACAACAGGCCGAACTAAGAAAAAAAGCGGCACCGTTAAAAAAACAAGCTGAAAAATTAGAAAAAAAAATTCATCAGTGGCAAGATGAGTTAGCCAAAGTCGAAGCGTTACTTGCTGATAGTGACATTTATCAGGCAGAACATAAAAGTGAACTGACCGAGTTACTGAAGTCACAGGGCTGTTTAAAAAGTGATATAGAAGAAAATGAAATGCTTTGGTTTGAGCTAGCAGAACAAATTGAAGAAATAATGTCAGTAGATAATTAACTTATGACCTACACTTTATAATGAATAGAGGTAGTTACAGCCAAAGAGGGTACACCATGAATAAAAAGATAGTACTGTTTACCATTGCACTAATAAGTAGTTTTTCAGCTTGTGGCCAAGGCTACGACCTTGATCAGGGGATTTACGAATTAAATCGCGGTGAATTTCAAGCAGCCTTTGAGCAATTCAGCCCTTTAGTCGCAGAAGGTTATGCTCCAGCGCAATATCAAATGGCCTTAATGTATCAACATGGGTATTCTGTAGCGAAAGATGGTCTCAAAGCACTTAAATTATTTAAACTTGCTGCTGCACAAAATTATCCAGATGCACAGTTTGAATTGGCACTCTTTTACACTGAAGGAAAACTAGTAAAAAAAGATTTAAAGGCCGCCTTTGAATTAACCCATAAAGCAGCAAGGAAAGGCTTAGCGAGTGCGCAGTATAACCTAGGGGTAATGTATGCCAATGGTGAAGGAGTTAAACAAGATGACTTTAAAGCTTCTCGCTGGTACCAAAGTGCAGCCGATCAAAATTATGTATTAGCACAGTACAACTTAGCCTTACTATATAGCGAAGGTAAAGGTGTCGAAAAAAGCACTGAAATGTCTTATGTTTGGAACACGATCGCCTCATGGAACGGCTATGATAATGCGGAAAAGAGTCGACTTATGGATGAGCGTGATTTAGCAAGAAGTACGAGTTATAAAAATATTGAAGCCAGTAAAGAAAAAGCCACGGCTATTTACCATAAAATCAGGGAACAACAAGATATCAAAGCGAAAATGGCAGAAAAACAACGCTTCTATTGATCTAAATCAGTTTAGTTATTGGGCAACTTAATTACACTAGGTTTATTAACAATTACCAAAAAATTTAGCAGCCCAATATAAACTTACTATTAATGTTAATTAATGATCCTGCAGTTATGCTTACTTCTTTGGTTTAGCAACTGCTGTGTGATGTTATCTATTAAGTATACTTAATGCTTGGTAAGTCAGTTGATGTCGGCTTGCTAAACAGTAAATTACTTTAGCAATTTTTGCGCTATAACTTTCAAGATGACTACTTGATCTTTTCGACTTATCTATGACCGAAGAGTTTATAGTATTATCAATTCATATAGCCACTGACAAATACACAAGCGTACAATAGTACTCTACTTGCAAAGCATTAATGAGCGCACGTTATGATAATTCCATTAGACAAAATTTCCGGGGAGACCCTACTCGCTATTATTGAAGAATTTATATTACGTGAAGGTACAGATTATGGTGATGAGAACATCTGTAACGCGACTAAAATTGCCCAAGTAAAGCAACAACTTGAGTTTGGCAGTGCCGTGTTAGTTTATTCAGAGCTCTACGAAACGGTAAATATTGTACCTAGTGAGCAACTTCAACAAGGTGTTGAAGAGCAAACTTAAATGCATTGCAGGTAGGTTTGACAACAACTGTCTATCACAAGTCATGCTGTATAAAAAAAGCCAACAACAGTTGGCTTTTTTATGTTGAGTAAACTATTGATTTTTTAGCTTTGAGCATTAGTACTATCAAAAATCTTATCAGCCGATGCCGCAACAAAGCCGGTATATAGCTTGCCATTTGCCAGTGGGTAACGTTTGGCAAATTCATAAAAACAACTCGGTATTTCCATACTCTTATCGATAAAATTAACCACTGCTTTATCAGCAAGGGTAGATGATTGCTCAAGCTTGACCGCCTGATTACCTTTCACTTCGCCACCATTACTATTAAGTATATAACCAGCGTCTTTTAAAGTCGCATTCACAACTAAAATATCATCGTAATGTTCTAAATCATTAATGCTAACGGTAAAGTGGTTTGCTCGATAGCCCCAAGCAGCAAGCCATGCTGCATACTCACTTTCTGCTAATAATACTTGGTAGTCAGTTGAGCTAATTTCCCATAAACGCCCCGAATACAAAAAGTCCGCTCTATCACATACATCTTCAGGTAATTGCGCAATGAGCTTAGCAATTATCTCTTGAGCTTGCGCTGAAAACTCTTCAACACGTAGCTCGCTGATAAAAACCTTCGGCATACTAGCATCGGGATGCTCATAGTGCTTCGCATCTAGCTTTTTAGCTGCAAAATCATATTGGCCGCACTCTGTATAGCCAAGCGCTAATAAACCTTTGGCTAATTTATCTAAAGCAACTTTAGGGTGATTAAATGTACGGTAAGCGACATGATCATTAATGATATCATTGCCATTACCTAATAATTGATGAATTTTTTCTGCTGACGGTGTTACGTCAATATATTGTTGCCATATATTTTTAAAAAGTGCGCTAACTTGAGCTGTCATAATTTTTCCTTTGCTGTACTTAATGAGATTGACTAATTGAATTTTGCTTATGCTACTTAGCTTTATATTTAAGCTATTTTTGATTTCAGACTAATAACAAATGCCAAGTATAGTAAAAGTTTTTAGCTGAATTTTTGCAGATAGCAAAACAGTCGGAAAAATAACAACGAAGTATTTTGGCTGACAGCACAAGCTATCTGCCAATGATTAAATTTGATCGATACTTTTAAAGAAGCAAGGGCGATCGCCTGCTTGGTGATGACATGTATGTTCTTTTAAAATAATTGATAACATAAATTAAATAAACGACCTAAACATGAAAATGCTGGAACTTAAAAATAGCCCTGCTTAAGTAGGTTAATTTAGCATAATTGTTAAACAAAACGAACTACTTCATTTAAACAAAGGCATAAAAAGCACTAATAAATAACACTTAAAATTATACTAAATTGGTAATTACTTGTTATTCGTATATTTTTCTATGCGGCTTTATAATTTTCTGCCAAGCAAAATCCCTGGCACCTAAACTTATAAAATCGGGATTAAGCAAACTTTCTCTTTGGTTATAACTGAGTGGCTTAAATTCACTATCTAAAATATCCCCGCCAGCTTGTTCAAGTATACATTGGCTTGCGCCAGTATCCCACTCTCCAGTTACGCCAATACGCAAATAACAATCGGCTCCGCCTTCTGCAATCAAGCAGTTCTTCAATGAGCAACTGCCTAATGCGACATAATCATATTCATATTGATCATTTAAGTATTGCCCCATCAATGCTAATTGTTGACGCTTACTAATGGCTACTTTAATACGCCTGTCTTCTTGGTATTCAGCAACCCGAATAGTATGGCTGGCTTGATAATTATCTTTAAAAGCACCAAGGTTTTGTTGACCATAATAGGTCAAACAGTGATCAGGTGCATGAATAACTCCTAGTGTTGGCCAACCATTTTCCACGAGAGCGATATTCACGGCAAAGTCACCACTACCGATTATAAATTCGCCGGTCCCGTCAATAGGATCTAATAACCAATATCGAGACCAATCTTTCCGCTCTGCTAGTTTCACCGAGCCAACTTCTTCAGAAATAATAGGTATATCAGGTGTTAAGGTTTGTAATTGATCCATTAAAATATCATTTGAAGCGATATCTGCACTGGTGACGGGACTTTCATCAGCCTTGGTATCAGCGGTATAGTTTCCTTGACGGTAGTACTTCATTACTTCTACGCCGGCTTTCTTAGCGCTTTCTAAAGCAATGTTTAATAGTTTATCTTGGCTCATGCGATACCCTGTTCATTGATGCCTTAATCGCTGTATAGCTTACTTTTCCAGTAAATCTCGAACTAACATTAATGCGGCAATACTGCGTGCTTCGGTAAAATCAGCTTGTTGTAACAATTCTTTATAGTCTTTTATTGGCCAAGATACCACTTGCAAAGGCTCAGGCTCATCACCTTCAAGTTTTGCATGGTAAAGGTTTTTTGCAAGAAATATGGTCATTTTGGCATTAAAGAAGGCGGGAGCCATCATCAACTCAGAAATTTTCAGCATTTGCTCACAACCATAACCTATTTCTTCTTGTAGCTCTCTGTTAGCAGCATGCTCGGCAAGTTCACCTTCATCAACTAAACCTTTAGGGAAGCCTAATAAATAACTGTGTGTACCTGCGCAATATTCACGCACTAATAATAAATGCTCATCATCTATCATAGGTACTACCATGACAGCTCCGCGGCCAGAGCCTATCATGCGTTCGTATTGCCGTTGTTGACCATTGCTAAACGTCAGATCTATCTGTTCAATTGCAAACAAAGCGCTTTGGGCTACTTGTTTACGGTTAGTAATGATAGGTAGTTGATTATCGTCTGCCATATGGCTAGTCACTTTAGTCATTATTTTTCTTAGATATCACTATAATGACACGATAAACAATACTTTTGGAATAGCTAAATGCTAATATTTACTCAAAGAAAATGAAAAACTCCATTCGTTCAGAATTAATCATCACTTCGCGAACCCATGGAAAAATTTTTAAAGGACAATAAAATGGCAAATATTCGTTGGCCAGAGGTGACTACCGTATTATTAGATATGGACGGCACCATTTTAGATCTTCATTTTGACAGTCACTTTTGGTTAGAGCACCTGCCATTACGTTATAGTGAAAAAATGGCAATTAGCCTTGAAGAGGCAAAAGAGCAGCTTCAAAAGGATTATTTAGCTGTTGCAGGGACAATTAATTGGTATTGCCTTGATTATTGGGCTGAAAAAACACAACTGCCGATAACAGCACTTAAAAGAGAAGTTCAACACTTGATTCAGCTTCGTAGTGATGCAAAAAATTTCTTATTAGCATTAAAAGCAAGTGGTAGAGAAGTCATTCTTGTTACTAATGCTCACCCTGATGCGTTATCACTAAAGATAGAGCGGACCCAGTTAGATCAATATTTTGATACCTTATACTCTACTCATGATTTTGGTGTTTCGAAAGAATCACAATTGTTATGGCAACGCCTGCAAGCGCAACAAGGTTTCGAATGTGATAAAACTTTATTTATTGACGATAGTCTAGATATACTCAAATCCGCGCAACAATTCGGTATTAAACACTTATTGGCAGTAGCAAACCCAGACAGTAAAAAGCCGGCAAGTATTATTTCGGATTATGAATCAGTCACCGATTTCAACCTACTAGCAGCACAACTTAAGTAATTACAGAGTAAATTAAAGACAGCATAGTTTTAACTATGCTGTCTTTGCCATCTTAACCCTACAATCTTTATTACAATACTTAAACTCAATAATTAACGAAAAAAAATGGAACAGAGACATTTTCAGCCATTTGCAAATCAGTAGCTTATAGTAGAATATGATTACTAAATAGTCACTTCGCAAACAATGCGTAAAGGGTTATAAAGAGCTAATGACAGTATTAAAATACCTCCTTCTTGCAACATACTTATTGCTTTTTTCTTTCGTTAGCTTCGCCGCTTCAGGGCTTTTTACCGACAAACTCGATGGGCAATTTGATGCTTCGCGTTATCTTTCCGAAAATGCTTATGGTTTTTTGCCTGTTCCTATCATTATCACCGATCCAGCTGTTGAAGGTGGTTTAGGTATGATGGGCTTATTTTTTCATGAAACAGAAGAAGAGCAAGCAGCACGATTAGCCATCATGCAAGATGAAAGTAATGACAAGGTTGGCCATAATTTATTACCACCAAGTGTCTCAGCCGGTTTTGGTGCCTTCACTGGCAATGACTCTTATTTTTTTGGTGGCGGGCACCTGGGTTTTTTTAATAAAGGACGGCTAAGATATATTGGCGGTGTGGGTTACGGCGAGGTAAATATTGATTTCTACGGCTTTGGCAATATAACACTTAATAAGCCTTTAGAGATAAAAACTCAGGCCTCTGCCATTATGCAAACAGCTAAGTTTAAAATAGCGAGCAGTAACTTTTATCTCGGGCCAACTCACCGTTACATCGATGCAGAAATATCCCCTACTAACACCAATAATTTACTCGAGAATTTACCGACGGATTGGCAGGATCCTCTGGTTACTCTACTTACCCAAGATATCACCACATCGGGTATTGGCTTAACATTGGAATACGATTCTCGCAATAGTTTCTTCTCGCCAACGAGTGGCATAAAGTATGATTTAACCCACCTTTGGTTTAATGAAGTAATTGGCTCTGATGTTGATTATCAACTTACTGAGTTAACAGCCTTACATTATCTTAATCTATCAAAAAGTTGGCGAACTGCTTTTCGGATTGAAGCAAATTATGCAAACAGTGATAATTTATTACCTCCCTACGCTACCCCAAGTATTTCTTTACGTGGTATACCATCAGCGCGTTATCAAGGGCAATCAGTGGCTATGACTGAGCTAGAGCTAGCTTATCGAATCAATCTACGTTGGGAAGTTAGTGCCTTTGCTGGTATTGGCAAAGCAACGAATGATTACTCCGAATTTTCAAAAAGTCCCAGCCGAAAAACCCAAGGCTTAGGTTTTCGTTATTTAATTGCGCGAAGATATGACTTCAATATGGGAATAGATATTGCCAAGGGCCCTGAAGATAATGTTTTTTATATTCAAGCAGGCTCTGCTTGGTAAGCTTTCTTTTTAGTATTATAAAATTCGCTTTTATCCCTGATTACTTTAATAACAATTGCAACACAAGCTAATGCTTGAAACTACGCCCCGGCCATTCGTGGGTAAACATTTCAATAGCTCCTCGCTTTTGCATCGTCACAAACACCTGTTTACCATCAATACCACCAAAAGCGAGGTTGGTAGGATATTTGCCTTTTAAATTCACTTCTCGAATTAATTTGCCCTCAGGTGATATAATAGCAATGACACCTTTACCATAACGAGCAACCAATAGATTTCCTGCACGGTCTGTTCTCATACCATCAAGCCCAAAATCGGCAAACTGAATTAATAAGCGTTTATTACTCACTTTGCCTTGCTCATTTATATCATAACGCCAAATATTGCGCTGAACGCTTTCATTCACATATAAAATTTTATTATCAGGACTAACTTCAATACCATTAGTGGTTCCCATATCTTGTTCAAGTAAATGAAGTTCGCGCTTGCCATTTACCCTCCATAACTTGCCGGTATTCTTTGCCCAATTAGGATCACTAGCGAATAAAATACCATTATCCATAATCGCTAAATCATTGGGTTGATACATTAAAGGAGAATGAGCATAAACCTGAATATGCCTTGGCTCTACCAATGCTTGATTCTGAGCATAATGATCAATTAATAAAATATTATGATTAACATAATCAGCAATATACATGTTACCTTGCTGATCAAAACGAATACCATTACCGACCGAGTTTTCCGGCAACTGTATAAATAGTTCAACGTTATTCTTTGCGCGAATGCGCCCAATAGTCCCCTGCTTAGCAAAATTAACGACATATAACATGCCACGTTTATCGACCGCAGGACCTTCGATGCCTTGAGTGAAGGTGTCATCTAAAACCCAGTCCTGAGCTTGATACAGTTCACTACTGGCAAAAATCGAAAAAGACATAAGCATCAGCGCAGATATAAACAATCGAGTCATTGATAACAACATACTAAATTCCTGTTGACGTGAGACTTTCATTCTCGCATAAAAAAACACCGTACCTCAATGAGAATACGGTGTTTAATTAATAACTTAAAAACTATAACTAATCGTTATAGTAAAGTTATTATGCTTCAGCGATAACAACAACTTTGATGCTAGTATCTACATCAGTGTGTAAGTGAATAGCGATATCAAATTCACCTGTTTCGCGGATAGCACCTAATGGTAAACGTACTTCAGACTTAGCAATTTCAACGCCAGCTTCTGTAATCGCTTCTGCGATATCACGCGTACCAATAGAGCCGAATAATTTACCTTCATCACCAGCTTTTGATGCGATAGTAACTTCAGCTAACTCAACAACTTTCGCTGCACGAGCTTCAGCTTCAGCTAAAACTTTAGCTAATTTAGCTTCGATTTCAGCACGACGAGCTTCAAAGTGCTCAACGTTAGCATCTGATGCAAATACTGCTTTACCTTGTGGTAATAAGTAGTTACGTGCATAACCAGATTTAACAGATACCTTGTCACCAAGGCCGCCTAATTTGGCGATTTTATCTAGAAGAATTACTTCCATTTTAAACCCCTTATTAGCTTACTTATGTAAGTCGGTGTATGGTAACAATGACAAGTAACGAGCGCGTTTAATCGCACGAGTTAATTGACGTTGATATTTAGCAGCAGTACCAGTGATACGGCTAGGAACAATTTTACCACTTTCAGTGATATAGTTTTTTAAAGTAGCAACATCTTTATAATCGATAGAAGTTGCACCTTCCGCTGTGAAACGGCAAAACTTACGACGTCTAAAAAAACGAGACATAATATTCTCCTGACTTTATTTTCTCATCCTGCTTTGCAGCCGTGATAGGAAAAAATCTTAATTAATCATTTGTATTTGCTGAGCATGTAACACTAAAAGTGGATTACCATTTCTAGATTCGTGACGGTTAATAAAACCAGACACTTTAATTACACTGCCAGCAACTAATTCACGAGTTAAGTGTGATAGCTCGCCTGTTGCCACTACTTGTATTCTGACAAAAGCTTGTCGATTCATACCCGCTTCACTTTGCATAGACTTATGGTCTATTGAAAACTGGCTATGAACAATACCTGCAGGGCTTTTTGACTGTTTTGGGGCTTTTACCACTTCACCAGTCAATACTAGGCAATTCTCTTGTAAGTGTCCTTGTAAGGAAGCTTGCGAGAGCATCACTGATTACTTATTCGCTAGCCGCTTCTTCAGATTGCTCTTCTGTAGCTTCAACTGGCGCAGCAACATCTTTCTTAACTTCACGACGGTCATCTTTTGCAGCAGCCATAGGTGATGCAGCAGTTATCGCGTCTTTAGTACGCATGATCATGTTACGAATAACAACATCGTTGTAACGGAAAGCTGTTTCTAGTTCATCAATAACTGACTGTGGCGCTTCAATGTTCATAAGAACATAATGTGCTTTATGTAGTTTATTGATTGGGTATGCTAATTGACGACGACCCCAGTCTTCTAGACGGTGTATTTTGCCTTCTGCAGCATTGATCAAGTCAGTATAGCGCTGGATCATACCAGGCACTTGTTCACTCTGATCAGGGTGAACCATAAATACGATTTCGTAATGACGCATTACGAGCTCCTTACGGTTGTAGCCTCATTATCTGGCTCAGCCAACACCAGTTGAGGCAAGGAACAAAAAAGTTCAGGCTGAATTAAGGAGGCGTATTGTAGGGAAAACAACCAATAAAAGCAAGCATTAACAACAGCGGCTAAAAGCTCACTCAACTAAGCTGGCTTAAAAATTTTAATGTTGTTTAATTTTAGCCAATTAAGCTATTCACCAATGAGTTCAATATTGACAATTTCAGAGCGATTCAAAGTTATTTTAAAGCGCTGCAGTGATTCTTTTCCTTTGCAGAAATGTCGTAAAATTAAATTTATTTGATAACGACGCTCAACACCTTGACTTGAGATTTTCTGACCATCAAGCGTATATAATCGACCCGCGCCTTTTTTTAGAAAGCGCACAAAAGGCGTTAAGTTAAAAAAAGTTTGCTGCTGAATTTCATCGTATCCCGGCAAAAACTCTTTGGCTATGACCTTATTATCACAACGAAAATGTAACAATCTTGCCGCTTGTTTATTTTGCTGCCTGCGTTGTTGAAATAAAGCGTTAACCGTTTTGGGTAAATCTTTTTTATTAATATATTCAAGCCAAAGCACCTGACTCAAAATACGCTTTTTAGTAACACTATGGGTAAATAAGTTCTGCCATTTTGGTCGACCTTTTTGGATTTTACGCCAAATTAAACTGGTCAAATCCTCTTTAAAGGTTTCACGTAACCCATAAATTAACCCTAGAAATGTAACCAAGGCTAAGGTCACTTCGGTAAAATTTGTTCTAGCATTTAAGACAAGGACCATTACAAAAGCCATGATCACTGCGGTTACAGCTCCTCGCACTAGGCGTTTTAAATTTACATTGAGATAACGTGTTTTACGTTTAAACACCACCCCATATTCAATTAGCCTCTGCAACAAGCGCATTTTATTGGTTATACGATTGGCATCAGCTAAAGTAATTTGCGAGTTATATTTATTTGCAATGCGGTAATTATTCTCATCTCGACATAAACTTAAAAGAGACTCTCGTTCAATACTAAAGTCTGTACTTTTAGGCCCCTTGCTTAATAACTTTAAAAATGACTGCTCAATATGCCAACTCAAATAATTATCGGCATTTTCAAAAAACGAGTTAAGTGTCTTATCTGGCGGAGTATAACGTCTTAATTTTTTAGTGAGTGAAACAGTTTGTTCGGCTAATTCTGTCGCCGCAGGATAAAAATCTTCTGGTGCTTTTAGTTTTAATGTTTGTTTGATATCAGCATCAAGCGCTTTTTTAACTTGGTAAGAATACAGGTTAAGGTTTAATCGATAATCACTTTGTTGACCTTTCTTTTGACTAATAAAACGACTTCTCACTAATGGTAAATGCAATTGATCGGCATAATAAGCACTATGATTCTTGATATGTGAATAGAAAAAATCTTCTTCGTTTAACGTACTCGGGTTTATGCCCATCTCCACAGGAAGGGAGAAATAAATATCAATGCGCTGATAATCTTGGGGTAATAACTGATGACTTATTTTGAACGATAAGTTTTCATCTTGACTTAATTTTGCTTTATTCACTCGTATGAATAACTCCTTAATTTTACCAACATTAATAATGAGGTATTATAAGGTAAGCATAGCAAAAATAAGGTTTTTTGATAGTGTTTTCGGCCATTAATTCAGAGTAATATAAACTGAACTAATGGCCGAAAGAGATACGCTAAATTTTAATGAAAATTTTACGCTGATAGAGTTTTAATGAAACATACCAGAACAAAGCAACATGAGAAAAAGCAAAAAGAAATGACGCAAGTTTAGCTGCAAAAATACTACTAAATTGTTGATATAACCACGCATACATAGTGATATCGCCAATGTTGATATTTAAGTAAAGCGTTACCACTAAAAAAGACAAAACATAAACAAATAAAGGGTTAGTACCATAGACTAATAACGGCTCTGCAAGTTTTACCTGTTTCATGATGTCAATCAGCCAAATAAAGGCTGCCAGTAAAAGACAGGCAAAGCCCGTGGTGTAAATAACATAAGAAGATGTCCATAACGATTTGTTAATCGGTAGCACTACCCCCCACAAGACGCCAAAACCAATGGCTAAACCACCAATCAGTGTTAGCTTAATTACACTATTTTTTTTATTTGAAATACTGGTTAGATAACGAGTGAGTTCAAAACCAAGTAGCATATTCACTACTGCAGGAATCGTACTCAATAACCCCTCTGGATCAAAAGCGACACCCCGCATGGTATACATATGATTAGCCCCAAGAACAGCTAAATCAACTTGACGAATAATATTATTCTCTATCGTAAATGCCCCATCACCTACACTCAATAAAAGTGCCCAATAAGCTAATAAAATAACAGCGCTAATAATAAAAATGCCTCGACGATTCAATGTCAAGACTAAGCAGGCTGCTATAACATAGGCAATACCTATTCGTTGTAACACCCCCATAATACGCCAATCTTCGATATTTGCGGTAAAAGGGATAATATTTAACATAAAACCGATAAAAAACATGATAAGACCACGTTTAATGATTTTTTTAAATTGTTCCGGTGAACTGGCAAAGTTTGTTTTCTTAAATGAAAAAAACATCGCAGAGCCAATAATAAAGAGAAAGAAAGGAAAGACGAAATCAGTAGGTGTTGCACCATGCCACTCAGCATGTAATAAGGGAGCATACACATGTGACCATGTCCCTGGTGTATTGACTAAAATCATTAAAGCTATAGTAATGCCTCTAAAAGCATCAAGCGCAAGATATCGGGTCATGGTAGTTTCCTAATTAAATAAGTAAGCAATACACACGAAAGACAGCGCTGTCTTTTATATGTTTAGTAATTATTGTAATGTAAGCAATATTAAATGGCGAATGGTTTATATTAGCTAATTGTAGCCAAAAGTGACCGCTTATATGAGTGAAAATCTTAAGCTGTAGTAAAATATATTTACTTGTACATATTGAGCTATGCTACACTTTACAATTATCAAATTGTTAGAAAAAAACTTAATTATCAACATGACGGCAGAATCTTTACTACATCAAGCACAGCTTGTGTGCCAAAAAAAAGGCGCTCGCTTTACCAAGGTCAGGGAGCAGGTATTTTTATTGCTTGCTGAAAATAAATCTGCTGTTGGAGCCTATGACTTATTAGATGAGCTGAAAAAGCTTGATCCTGCTGCTAAACCAGCCACGATTTATCGTGCTTTAGACTTTTTATCTAAACACGGATTTGTTCATAAAATCGAATCAATCAATGCCTTTGTTATGTGCCATCACTTTGGTGAATGCAATCACCCCGTGCAACTCTTGATCTGTGATCAGTGTGGTGATGTTAAAGAAATACAATCGAATAATTTTGATTTAGCTTTGCGGACGATGGCCGATGCAAACGGTTTTACTATCAGCCATCAAATTGTTGAAGCGCATGGCAGTTGTAAAAGCTGCCTATAGAGACGCTACAATTTAGGTCCTTGTCATAGACTACCCAGGTCCATCATAAGTGTTTTATTAATGCATTATTCAAAACGATATAAACGTGTAATTAAAAAAAGCACCACTATTTAGTGGTAAAAAACACAATATTAATTGATACTTAGCTTAAATGTTTAAATACAGTTAATTATTTGGATAAAGATCATCAAGGCGCAGATATTTTTTAGCTTAAATTTTAAATATCTAAGTAAGGAAGCAAAGTATTCTCATAACTGCCCCATAAGAATTAAATCTCCTGATTATTAACTACATAAATTTTAAAACTATTACGCTATTTGATTTACATTTGTAAAATAAGCATGCAGAATCAAATAAAGTACATTATTTAAAAAGTTAAGATTCGGAATCTTCATGAATGTAGAGTTTATTAATCCATTTTTATCATCAATGCTTAACGTGATGTCTACTATGGCACAAATGGAATTAACCCCAGAAAAGCCACGTCTCAAGAAAAATGAAATAGCCCTAGGTGACGTCTCAGGCTTAATCGGTATGGTCAGTGATCAAGCCAAAGGCTCACTTTCAATCACATTTGAAGGTGAATTAGCGTTAGCTACAATGAAAAATATGGTCGGTGAAGCACCCGATGAAGTCAATGAAGAAATAACTGACCTTGTTGGTGAAATAACTAACATGGTTACAGGTGGTGCTAAACGTATGTTAAGTGAAAAAGGCTTTGAGTTTGATATGGCCACTCCTATTGTTGTTTCTGGCCCCAAACACAGTATTCACCACAAAGCTAAAGGTCCTATTGTACTTATTCCACTAAAAAATAATTTAGGTAAGGCCTACATCGAATTTAGCTTTGACGAATAAAATAAACTATTAATAGCTATTAAAATTCTAATAACTTACTATTTTTATGTTCTACAACACAGATTTGAGTTAGCGGTAACCCCATCTGGGCATAATATCTTGTGCTATACCTAAATGATCAAGCAACCGACCGACCATAAAGTCTATTAAGTCCTCAAT
The DNA here is from genome assembly GCA_040779365.1 of Colwelliaceae bacterium MEBiC 14330. Taxonomy (GTDB): domain Bacteria; phylum Pseudomonadota; class Gammaproteobacteria; order Enterobacterales; family Alteromonadaceae; genus Colwellia. Next base: position 32,160 of record JBFONR010000012.1, on the reverse strand, counting down.
GGACTTAGCGTTATGATAGAAGCCCGGTGACGCCGGCATGATAGTCACGCCCTGCTGAGAAAGGCTAAGCATATTTTGCAGGTGTAGAGTCGACAATGGTGTTTCTCTTACCAGTAAAATAAGTTGTCCTCGTTCTTTTATTACTACATCAGCAGCGCGTTCAATTAAGTTATCGCTCATACCATGGCAAATTGCAGCCATAGTGCCCGTTGAACAAGGACAAACAACCATCTTTTTTGGTGCTGCAGAGCCTGATGCTACTGGTGAAAACCATTGCTCTTTGCCAAAAACTCTAATTTGATTGGCTTTAGCTTGATATTTTTCCATTAAAAACTGAGTAGCACCATCTGGTGAACCAGGAACTTTTACACCCACTTCAGTATCTAAAACAATTCGACCTGCACTCGAGAGCAAAATATATAACTGATAATTCGCAGCAAGCAGACATTCAATTAAACGTAGAGCATAAGCAGACCCTGAGGCTCCTGTTATCGCTAAGGTTATTTTTCCGTTGAATTCATCTTTAGTTAACGCGGAGTGGCTCAATGCTTGTGTCATAAGCTATTTACTTTCCTCTTGAAGTTTTATTACCTGCCAAAATTACATTAGGCGTTTTTTATCACTTTCTTGACTTTTTTTAACGCCATTTGCCGTTTAAGTGGTGATAAGTAATCTATAAACAAAGCCCCATTTAAGTGATCAATTTCATGTTGCATTACTATTGCAAGGAAATCATCACTTACAATAGAGATTTCCTTGCCTTCTCTATCCAATGCATCAACAGTGACCTTGGTATAACGCTCAACGTCTGCGTAATAACCAGGAACAGATAAACAGCCTTCTTGCCCCTTGGCTTTAGCCTCACCACTAACAATGACTGGGTTAATCAATACCAGTGGTTGATTACGCTTTTCTGAGATGTCAATCACAACAACCGCCGCACTACTACCCACTTGGGTTGCGGCTAAACCAATACCGTCGTCAGTATTGTACATAGTCTCTAATAAATCATCGATTAAACCCTGAACATCGTTAACATTATCAACAGGCTTTGCCTGTTGGGTCAGTTTCTCATTTGGGGCAGTCAATATAGTTAACACTGTCATCGAACTTGGCTCTTTGTTACTACGAATTAAGTAAATATTTTATTGTTTAAGTGGTTAAGTAATTTATCATGAATACCCTCAACACTCTCATTTAATATCACAACAAGCATATTTATTTTTATCGAAATTAGCTGAAATATAACCTACCTTAATATTATACCTAAACAGGCCCCAAATATTCAAAGTTATGATGTCGAGTTTAGCTAAAGAAAATATCATGGCTATTTTAGGTTAACTATTTAAAGCCTTAACGCCATAAATAAAGCCATTAACTGTCTCTCATGAAAATTAGTCGAATTATAATCAAGTATTGTATTTAGCAGGCTATTGTATTTTCTCTAAACAACTCATACTCATTATTACTTCTCAACTTAAAATATCAACAATGTGTTGAGCTAGGCGTTTCAAAATATATTTATAGTAATATTTTGCCTGTTAAGTTATGTTGGCCAATGAATAAATTTTAACCACCACCTAGAAAATTTTAATTGGAAATAATATGAAACTTAAAAATATAACCTTTACAAGTGTAATGATGTTTACTTTAGCCGCATGTGGTGGTGATGACGGTGATGGTGGTGATAGTGATGGTGGCGGTTCGGATAATAGCCCAAAATATTCTATTGGTGGACAAGTCAATGGCTTAAACGGTGACCTCACCTTATTACTTCAAATCGATGGTCAAAACTGGGAAACTAGAGACCTTTCGAGCTCAAATGAGACCATTGACTTTGCTTTTGAAGAAAGTTTTGACAGTGGTAAGGGTTACAACGTAGATGTTCAAGTTCAGCCTGCAAACCAAACTTGTTCTATAAACGATGGCTCTGGCACGCTTGCAACCAGTGACATTGATAACATTACTGTAACTTGTGAAGATGTTGCACCAGAGCCAATTGATACATTGACAGGGGTATTTTTAGACAGTGCCGTAGCAAATGTTAATTTTCAAACTGACACAATCTCAGGCATCACCAATGCGCAAGGTGAATTTAGTTATGTTGACGGAGAATCTGTAACCTTTTCCATTGGCGAAGTAGTATTTCCATTAGTTCCGGCAGCTTCGATTATCACCCCATTAGAACTTGCTGAATCGAAAGATATCACAGAGCCATCTGTTGTTAATATGACACGCTTATTACAATCTTTAGATAAAGATGGTGATCCGAGTAACGGCATTGAAATTACCGACACAGCTAAAAGTTCTGCCACCGCCTTTTTGAATTTCAACTTACCTGTGGTTGACTTTGCTTCATCAGCCGATGTTTTATTATTACTAGCAGATGCTGGTCAGGATGAGATTGTGTCAGAGTTGGTGGATATCCATGATGCGATTGTGCACTTAGAAGAAACGTTAATTGAATTAAGCAAAGATGAAACAATTAGTTTTCCTGGAACATGGAAATTAACTGAGTCCTATGATATTTGTATAAATAATTTAACAGTCGATTATGGTACGGTCACACTAGATTATGCTGACGGAGAATATACTTTCCATCAAACATACAATCAGGATGTAAAATTAGGTGGTGACGAGGAAGACAGTTCAATTCGTGATTGTACAATTGGCTTGAATGATGATGAAGATGAAAGCGATACTTTCCGGGCCGATGAAAACCTCAGTGCAGCGCAAATCAAGACTTTACTGGAAGACTCTGAAATCCGCAGTGTGATAATTAACTCTCCTGATCAATTTACAGTCACGGCCAGATTTTACACGGGTCCTGAAAACGAATATGGAATTGATGTAACCCAAATTTGGAAGAGGCAATAATCCCCTTAAGGTTGATATAAAAGTAAGAATAAAGCACCTTATTTAGGTGCTTTTTTGGTAATTATTAAGCTGAAAACTAACAAATAATCACTCAGTAGCATCAACATACAGCGTTAATACATGTCATTTTTGTAATGACTTGATTGCATAAAATGATGCTATGAGAAAACGGTTATGAATGATCATTCAAATAACCTGATATCTAGCCTATACCCTAAGCTAAGTACTCACCCAAATATTGTTAAGGCTACAAGGCAGCTAATAATCTGTCGTGGATCCCCTCAAACCCCCCGTTACTCATAACAACAATGATATCGCCAGTTTGCGCTTGTTGACATACCTTTTCAACAAGACTGGCTATAGTGTCTTCAACATGACAGGTTACTGGGCATTTCAATTTTAAATCATCTACTTGCCAAGCGACGTCTTCCCCCTGATAGATATAGACCAGATCTGCTTCAGCAAACGATAAAGGTAATGTATCTTTATGAACACCTGACTTCATAGTATTTGATCTTGGTTCAAGCACAGCGATTATTCTGCCAGCCTTATTTTGATCGTCAATTTTTGCTCTTACGCCAGCCAAGGTCTTGGCAATGGCTGTTGGGTGATGGGCAAAATCATCATAGACACTTATACCATTTACAATACCGCGTAACTCAAAACGACGCTTAGTATTTATAAATTTTGATAACGCTTCAATGGCTATGTGGGCGGGAACACCGGCATGACGAGCAGCTGCAATTGCCATGACTGCATTATCAATATTAAAGTCGCCAATCAGATCCCATTTTACTTTACCTTGAATTGTCCCATCAAATTTGACAATAAATTCACTGCCCTGAGCATTGAGCTTTTCAACTTGCCACGCTTTATCGGCTTGCGCTGCTGATTGCTTAAACTCAGTGTTACTCCAACACCCCATGGCTAAAGTTTCAGTAATAGCTATTTCATTAGCAGGCGCTAAAATTAGGCCGTTGCTTGGTACCATGCGAATAAGATGATGAAATTGCCTTTGAATATCACTGAGATCATTAAAAATATCGCCATGATCAAACTCTAAATTATTAATGACTAAGGTGCGCGGACGATAATGAACAAATTTAGAACGTTTATCAAAAAAGGCACTATCATACTCATCAGCTTCTATAACAAAAAATGGCGCATCTCCTAATCGTGCCGAACAACTAAAATTTTGCGGCACGCCACCAATCAAAAATCCTGGCGATAAATGAGCGTACTCTAAAATCCATGCCAACATACTACTAGTCGTTGTTTTGCCGTGCGTACCGGAAACAGCAAGTACCCAACGCTCTTTTAATACATTGTCCAAAAGCCATTGTGGCCCTGAAGTATAAGCAATATTTCTATCTAGCATATGCTCAACCATGACATTACCGCGCGACATAGCATTACCGACAATGACCATATCAACATCATCAGTAAAGTTTTCTACTTTATAGCCTGCACGTAACTCAATACCAAGTTGCTCTAATTGTGTGCTCATCGGCGGATAGACATTTGCATCTGAGCCACTAACTTTATAACCTAGCTGTTTTGCAATTGCGGCAATACCGCCCATGAAAGTACCGCAAATTCCTAAAATATGAAGGTGTTGTATTTTTTTACTCATAAATATATGTATAAAATATTAAGAAGTGACAGAATTGGTAATATCATACCTTAGTTACTAAACTTTATCTTTAACACCCACATTATTAAGCCTTATTTTTTATAGATTCGACTATATAAGGTTTCAAGCAGTCAGGAAATGTAAAACATAATGTCGCTAAATTCATCATCAGATAATACACAACAGGTTGTGCTGACATGTAAAGAAATTAACATTGAAACACATGATGTTAAAAGCTATATATTTTCTTACCCAAACCACGAATTTAAATATTTCGCAGGTCAATACATTTGCTTTAGCATTAACATTGCCGGCGAAAAACATCAGTGCAATTATACCTTATCTTCCTCCCCTACAGACAAAACGGCTATTAGCATCACCATAAAACGAGTTAACGGTGGCAAGGTATCAAACTATTTTCACGACCACTTCAGTGTTGGCGATACCATCTCAATACAAAAAATAGCTGGTAGTTTTTATTTACCTGAGCCCTTACCACAGAAAATATTGTTTATTAGTGCCGGCTGTGGTGTTACACCAATGCTATCAATGTTACGCTATCTCGCTCATCAGCAAACTAAAAGTCATATCATCTTCTTACACAGTGCGCAAAGTGAAGCCGACCTAATCGCACGTAGAGAAGTTGAACAATTAGCCCACCAATTAAATCATTGTGAGGTAGTTTATACCTTAACACAGTCGGCTAAACCACGCTGGCTTGGCTTTCAAGGGCGAGTTAATGAATCGATGTTAGTTAATATTTCAAACATCAAAGATTATCAAGTTTTTAGCTGTGGTCCAAAGAGCTTTCGCGCTACTGTTCGACAAATTTTAATTGCCAGTAAATTACCTGAGCAAAATTATCATGAGGAAAGCTTTGGCGAGCATGAGTATTCAAGAGAAACTCTCCTAGCTAGTCACTCATCAAAACCGCCTCTTTGGCAGGCTTGTTCAGACGATAAAAACTCTCCCGATAGTAACTCGCCGAATTTGAAATCTCAGGTATCAATTTATTTTAAACGTTGGAACAAAAAACACCAAGGCAACCAGCAACAAACACTTTTAGAACAAGGAGAGAGTGCGGGTTTAATTTTACCTTATTCATGCCGTGCTGGATGTTGTGGTCGATGCAAAGCAAAATTAATCAGTGGTGAGGTCAAGCAAGGTTGCACTGATGGCCTGTCGGCTGATGAACAACAGCGCGGTTACATCTTACTTTGCTGTAGCAGTCCACTAACGGACGTGGAACTAAGTCACGAAGAATAAGAAGATACGTTAATAATTATACTAAAACTTATAACCAAGACTAATCACTAGCCTGAAATCATTGGAGTCAGGTCGATTAGTATTCATTGCAGTGACTGGCTCTGCCACACGATCTAAATAAAACATCGCGTCTAAATCAAGATCATGACTAAACTCAAATTCAAAGCCTGTTTTTAAATTAGTATTTCTCTTGCCAGAATTTTCTTCAACAAATTGAATTTGGTAATCGAGTACATAATCAATTCGACTTGAGAAGCTATAATCCAAAAAAGTCCCTAAGGCGACGACACCACTAGATTGCTGATTTTCTGGGCTCTCGTTAATATAAGAAGTTTTCTGGAAACTAGGGCCAAGGGTAATATCCCATTGCAAACGTTTATTCTGATAAAGGTGATAACCAAAACTCAGCCCTAAAGTATCTCTTGAATGAATATTTTGTTGAGAATCGCGAAAGTGCTCGTAATCAAACACTCGAAAGAAAACTCTACTGCTATAAAACCAATCAAAGTTTGTGGTTAAGCGGCTTGAATTTGCGATAACTTTCGACACCTCTTCAGCAATCGATTTACTGTAGTTATAAATATAATCAACTTTGAAACGACTAAAAGGCGTTCTTCTTTGCATGGTAACATTTGCTAGGTAATCAAGTTGATTGACGTTACCTGAATTTACATCAATGCCCAAGGCAACCTTACCGTCCCAAATTTCTTTCCTGTCACCTGCAGATGAAGTAATTGATAAGAGTTCAGATAAAGGGTAATGCTGCTCAGTTCCATCACTTAGCAATATAACATGACCATCTTTTACAATGAGAAAACCCTGCTTAACTTCGCCATTGTCAAAGCGGATTTGCTGGTCAAATCGGCTCCTTAATTCAAGTACATCTTGCCAATCAAAAATGATGGTATCGAACTCTTCACTTTCAAATTCGAGTTCATCATCATACATAGAAATGATATCCCCCTTAAGCCATTCACCTGACTTTAATTTTAGCCAGTCGAAGTCTTGAGTAAATATAGGAGAAGGTGGATACCAAAAAGTTTGAGCGGGTTCTTTTTCTTGCCCATTTGTAGTAAAGATTAATAAGCTCAAGCAAATAAGGAAGAATTTAATCACATTATTGTTCAATAGCTACTCATACCAAGTGGTTAACAAAAAGGGCTTGTATCGACAAGAATACACGCCCTAATTATAGAGCTATTTATTTAAAAGTCATAACCTAAACCGATAACTAAGCGAAAGTCATTTTTTTCAGGAATATTATTATCACTATCCGCTTTAGGCTTATCGGTGCGATCCGCATAAAAGGTCAGATCAAGATCAAAATCATTAGCAAGGTCTATTTCTAAACCTGTTTCCAAATGATGAATATTTTTCCCCGACGCTTCATCAACCATCTGAACACTATATGAAGCATCAAAATCAATGTCGCTAGTAATTTCATAGGTAAAATCTGTTCCTAGCGTTAACCCCATAGAGTCTTCAGAGTCACTTTCACCTTCTTGTACATCTATGAATTTGCTTTTTTGATAACTTGGACCCGCATTTACATCCCATGTAGTTCTACTGTTATCAATAATATGATAACCAGCAGCTATATCATAACGCACTCGGTAGTCTAAGTTTAAAAATTCATCTGCAATGTACTCAAAATCTGCGGCACGTAAATAAATTTTCGGGCTAAAGAACCAATCATAAGAGGAAGTCAAGCGCTGACTATCGGCAGTAACCTTAGTTTCGCCAGTATCTTGATCTTCATAACGGCTATAATCGGTAGTGAAGTCTGCTTTAAAACGACTACTTGCACTTCTTCTTTGAACACCCGCAGCAAGGGTATAGTCAACCTGTACTGTGTTACCGTCACGTAAATTAACGCCTATATTGACATAACCATCCCACAAATCCCTTTCATTTTGTGCTGAAGAAGCAATAGACAATAAGTTACTTAGCTCATATGGCGTGGCTACACCATCCTTGACTAAAGTTAATTGACCATCTTTGATGACAATATAGCCTTCTGCAATAGTACCATCAAACATTCTAATACTTTGCAGCTCTTTACTGCGCAACTCAGCAACATCTTCCCAATCAATGGTTTGTAAATCCAGCTCATCGCTATCAAACTCTAGCGTTTCATCGTACATTGAGACAATATCACCTTTTAACCATTCATCAGATGTTAATTTGACCCAATCAAAATCTTGCTTAAAAACAGGTGTTGGCTTTTGCCATTGCTCTGGCTCTTGGTTAGCAGCGGTATATGTTGAAGCCATGATAAAAGCGCTTGCAATTAAAGATTTAGTTAACGCTGAAGTTATGAATTTATTCATGTCCAATCTATCCCTTGAAAATACTACGACTCGCAGTACTAAATTATAAAATAATTAAAAAACAATATGTAGATACTTAATATAGAAGATTAAGGCTATCTTGGTAGGTATTTTAAAGTAAATAATTCGAAAAACTACAAATTATTACAGGCAATCTTGTAAATATATTCTATAGTAGGGTGACAAATTATTTTCATTGCACCAATATAGATCGTGCAACGCACCATTATAGTGCAATAATTTAGCAGTAAGCATTAAAAAGCTATATTAATCAGTATTATTGTACTTGGCATGATTCTAGCTTAGTAGGTACACAAATAATGGCCAAATAGTGAAAGTAGTTATTTTCAATAACTTCACTCATTATTAATAAAAAAATTTACAACAATTTTATAAGATTAACCTCACTGGAGAGACAAAATGTCACAAGCAGTATTAGACTTAATTAAAGAACACGACGTTAAATTTATTGATTTACGTTTCACAGATTCAAAAGGTAAAGAGCAACACGTTTCTATTCCTCATCACCAAATCGATGAAGATTTTTTTGAAGATGGAAAAATGTTTGATGGTTCTTCAATCCAAGGCTGGAAAGGAATTAACGAATCAGACATGGTATTAATGCCTGATGCTGAAACGGCTGTTTTAGACCCGTTTGCTGATATTGTTACTTTAAACATCCGTTGTGACATCGTTGAGCCTGCAACTATGCAGGGTTATAGCCGTGATCCTCGTTCAGTTGCTCATCGTGCTGAAGAATATATGCGTAGTACAGGTATTGCTGATACCGTATTAATTGGTCCAGAGCCAGAGTTCTTCGTATTTGATGATGTACGTTTCCATACTGACATGTCAGGTTCTTTCTACAAAATTGATGATAAAGAAGCTGCTTGGAATTCTGGTACTGAATATGAAGAAGGTAACATGGGACATCGTCCTGGTGTTAAAGGTGGTTACTTCCCAGTATCACCAGTAGATTCTTCACAAGACCTTCGCTCTGCTATGTGTACTGTTATGGAAGAAATGGGCTTGGTTGTTGAAGCGCATCATCATGAAGTAGCTACTTGTGGTCAAAACGAAATCGCTTGTCGTTTTAACACCATGGTTAAAAAGGCTGATGAAGTTCAAATTTATAAGTATGTTGTACATAATGTTGCTCATGCCTACGGTAAAACTGCGACATTCATGCCTAAGCCATTAGTTGGTGATAACGGTACGGGTATGCACGTTCACCAATCTTTAGCAAAAGACGGCGTTAACTTATTCTCTGGTGATAAGTATGGTGGTTTATCTGAAACTGCACTTTACTACATTGGTGGTATCATCAAGCATGCTAAAGCGTTAAATGCTTTCACAAATGCTTCTACTAACTCATACAAACGTCTTGTACCTGGCTTTGAAGCACCAGTAATGCTTGCTTACTCTGCGCGTAACCGTTCTGCGTCAATTCGTATTCCAATTGTACCTACGCCAAAAGCAACACGTATTGAAGTTCGTTTCCCTGATCCCTCAGCTAACCCTTACTTAGCTTTCTCTGCTATGTTAATGGCTGGCCTTGACGGTATTAAAAACAAAATTCACCCTGGTGATGCTATGGATAAAGATCTATATGACCTACCTGCAGAAGAAGCGGCTGCGATTCCTCAAGTGGCAGCTTCATTAGAACAAGCTTTAGATGCATTAGAAGCTGATAAAGAATTCTTAACAGTTGGTGGTGTTATGGATAGTGATATGATTGATGCATACATTGGCCTGAAACGTGAAGAAGTTGAATTATTAAACTCTACAACTCACCCAGTAGAATTTGATATGTACTACAGCGTTTAAACTCGCTTTAGTATATTACTAAAAGCACGTTGTGCTTAACTAAAAAACTCACTTCGGTGAGTTTTTTAGTTTTAGCTTAACTCATTGTTAAATCTGTGTTCAGAGTCACAAGCATTGCGGTCAGTGAAAATTATTATCATGAGCATTTTGCGCAAAAATCATAAAAAATTTTATTGTATCAGTTATAAATATATACTTAAATCAGTTTAGACTATAGGATGGTGTCTATAATTTACATCTGGCGCACTGGAAAATATAACCAATTATGCTGAAGTTATTGTTATTTACATTTTTGCTAATGACATTAGCGATACCTGTGCACCCTGAAACCGCTAAAGTTTATGTTTGGCGAAATGAACAAGGTATTCTAGTGTTTTCAGATACGCCAAAACCTGGTGCAGAAGTCGTGATAACAGAGACAGATAATATTATACAATCGAATAGCACTTATGATATTAAAGTACTAGATATCACACCTAAAGAGACAACTGAGCAATACGAAATTGCCATAACAACCCCTAGCAATAATACCACTATTCGTGATAACACTGGTTCAATATATATAAGTGGTGCTATTACACCTCGTTTTAAGCCTAACTGGGAAGTACAACTAGTACTAGATGAAAAACCATATCCCTCCCCAAAAAAACACGCAATATTTTCATTAAAAAATATTGATAGGGGTGAGCATACAATAAAAATGTTACTACTTGATGAAAAAGGCAAGATTATTGCATCATCAAAAACAGTAACGTTTTATATGCACAGAGCTTCTGTAAATTAAATTAAAGTAACCTCTTTTAAGTGACTGATATAAAAGGGGTTAAAAAAGTTATAACTTTTCTTTTAATAAACTTAACACTGCAACTAAAACCTTTCTGTAGTAGATTTAGATAATTCGCACCAAAAGAGTGCATCAAGATTATTCTCCATAGGGTTATTATGCATAATAGAAGCTTTATACAAGAACAAAAGTTGTCCTACCAACAGTCGCTTGCGAATCAGCTGGTGACTGCAGTTATTATTCTAGATAAAGAACTCACTATCGTTTATGTTAACCCTGCTGCTGAAGCACTTTTGAACAAAAGTATTTATCGTCTATACGGTATCGCTGCAGAAAAAATCTTTGCCAATACCAGCATTAGTAATCTGCGCTTAGCGCAACTGCTAACTACAGGACAAGAATTTACTGATAGCGATATTGTTGTTGAACTGAATGAGAATCATCGCTTTACCGCAGAAGTAACCGCTTCTTCTGTTGAATTTGATCGCGCCCCACATGTCTTACTTGAATTAAAGCAAATTGATCAGCAAAAACAAATTAGCTTAGAAGTGTTTCAGCAACAACAATGGATTGCAGCGAGAGATTTAATAAAGGGCCTAGCTCACGAAATAAAGAACCCACTTGGTGGTTTGCGTGGCGCTGCACAATTACTTAGCACCGAGGTAAGTAATGAACAGCAAGAATATACCAACATGATAATCGAACAAGCCGATAGACTGACCAATTTAGTCGATCGCTTATTGGGCCCTAATCAATTACCTCAGATTCAAGAACAGAATATCCATAGCGTATTAGAGAAAGTCAGCCAGGTAGTCAGTTATTCTAATGAAAAAGAGATAAGTTTAATTCGGGATTACGATCCATCAATTCCCCAGGTTGAGTGTGACCAGGAGAAGTTACAACAGGCGGTACTTAATATCGTAAATAATGCGATACAAGCAATAGATAAACAAAATACCATCACCTTAAAAACACGTATCGCCAGTAATAAAACAGTTCATGGACATAGAATAAAATTAGCGGTAGAAATTAGTATTATCGATAATGGCCCAGGTATACCCAGTAAGATACAAGATACTTTATTTTACCCTATGGTTTCTGGACGCTCTAATGGTACCGGCTTAGGTCTATCAATTTCACAAACTTTGATTAATCAACATCAAGGAAAGTTATCTTGTCATAGTCGCCCCGGTCATACCGAATTCACAATTTTACTGCCTTTAAAACAACAACCCATCAATCAAACATCAATATCACAAGAGGGTAAATTATGATCACCGAACAAGTCTGGATAGTCGATGACGATAGCTCAATTCGATGGGTATTGGAAAAAGCTTTTGCTAAAACAAATATCAGTTGCGCAACTTTTGAAAATGCTGAAAATTTACTAATAGCGCTAGATCATGGGCAACCCGAAGTCATTATCTCTGATATACGCATGCCTAATATAGATGGCATGGAATTACTTAAGAAGATTAATAAACAGCACAATCATATTCCAGTGATCATTATGACAGCTCACTCTGATCTTGATAGCGCAGTTAATGCCTATCAAGGAGGGGCGTTTGAATATTTGCCAAAACCTTTTGATATAGATGATGCCATTAGTTTAACCAAACGCGCGCTGACTCATGCAAGGGAACAGAATGAGAAGAATAAGCAACAAGAAGAGTCACCTATTGCCGTTGGTCTAATAGGTGAAGCTCCAGCAATGCAAGAAGTGTTTAGAGCAATAGGACGCTTGTCCCGTTCAAGTATTAGTGTCTTAATTAATGGTGAATCAGGCACAGGTAAAGAGTTAGTTGCCCAGGCACTTCATTCACATAGTCCTAGAGCAAACCAACCCTTCATACCACTAAATATGGCTGCCATTCCTAAAGATCTTATAGAATCCGAGTTATTCGGGCATGAAAAAGGAGCCTTCACTGGAGCCAACTCTGTTCGCCAAGGACGATTTGAACAAGCCCATGGCGGAACTTTATTCTTAGATGAAATTGGTGATATGCCACTGGATATTCAAACTCGCTTACTGCGTGTGTTATCTGATGGTCAATTTTATCGAGTTGGTGGTCATTCACCTGTGCAGGTCGATGTACGTATTATTGCTGCAACGCATCAAAACCTTGAAGAACGAGTCAATAAAGGCGAATTTAGAGAAGATTTATTTCATCGTCTTAATGTTATACGTATTCATTTACCTAGCTTAAGAGAGCGTAAAGAGGATATAGCCCAACTAAGCCAACATTTCTTAACACAAGCGGCTAATGAACTGAGTGTGGAGGTTAAAACATTAAGTAAAAAAGCAAGCGATTTTCTTAATAACTGCCATTGGCCTGGTAATGTTAGGCAACTAGAAAATATCTGTCGATTTTTAACCGTGATGGCAAGCGGTCAAGAAATATTAATTGAAGATTTACCCAGTGAATTAACTGAGCGTTCAACACCTTTACAAAAAGAGTCTAATTCTTGGCAAGAAGCACTGAGTACTTGGATGGACCGAGAGCTAGCGCAAGGTAAAGATGCAATTCTTGATTATGCTCAAATTGAGTTTGAAAAAATAATGCTTGATAGAGCATTGATTTTTACTCAAGGACATAAGCAAGATGCAGCAAAAAAATTAGGCTGGGGCAGAAATACTTTAACGAGGAAATTAAAAGAATTCGACAACTCATAGTATTCGAAAACGAGTAGTATGAATAACTTGCTAAGTTCATTAGTTATTAATGAACTTAGCTATTACATGCCTCATCATCGCATTGTCTGCAGTTATTACATAATTTAATATTAATAAAATGGGCGGCAAGAATCAGCGAAGCACCACCAATAATAAAAAACGGTTCTAACTCAGCAGAAAAATCATGTTTTATCCAATACAACGCAACCCCTAAATATAATAAATAGAAAGGATATAGACGTTTATGATAGCGTTTAAAGCCAGAAAATAGAGCAATGGTACCCAATGCAGCAGTCAACAATAAGAATATGTCTTCCCAAGCATGATCAGCTAAAAAACTTAAGCCAAGTAGAGGTAAAATAGGCAGCAATATTGGTAATAATATGCAGTGCAATGCACATAATGATGTTGCTGTTATACCTATTCTATCTAACATTCATATTTCCAAAAAAACTAATTATCTCTGCCCTAGCTATATGCTTAATAGAGCATAAAGAGCGAGATTATATCACGTTTGATATAACATAACATTAGTAAATTATTTTATCTCTTGCAAGGTCGCAAACCATCAACTTGCTTGTGGTTGGTAGCTATAATATTAGTCAACTTGGATAGTAAAATAATGAGATAACATGGCTTTTAAATGCTCAAAAAATTCGCGATTGACTTTATCGGTAATTAAATGGGCAAGCTCTGCACCAATCGGGGTAAATTTATAAAATTGTAAACTTATATTGGCCTTAGACGCTATTAACTTTAAAGCTAAACCGTTATAAGAAAACGGTAGAACATCACCTTTTTCCATCAGTCTTGATTCATTTTCTTGTAGAAAAATCAGGTTGTTTTCTGCTAACACTAATAAATCAGCGTAGCTCAAACCATAATGACTTAAATTACAAAAAAACTGTCGCTCCTTGGAGAATAAGTTTAGTAAACCTGGTTTTTGATAGGCTCCACTGATTAACCGTATCCCCTTTTTATTAGGATCCTTAACAGCTAATGAGCAGGCTTTTGCCAAAAGCTTGGCATCATAGATACTCATGTCACGAAAAACCTTTAAAGCTTTATATGAATATGAACCAGGATTAGTTAACTCTCCGGCTAATATTTTAGCCCATAAGTCCTGCATAGTAGGGTTACTGACATCTTCAGACAATGCAATGTAGCGAGTAAACCAATCAAGATCTGTGTTTTGAGCTATCTCAAAGTCACTACAATAACCGAGGGTCTTTTGCATAATATTTTCAATATTCTGCTGTTTACGTAATTGATTTAACCTAACTCGTTTGGATGTTCTATCCTCAATCAACATTTGTTGTGCTTCAGGCAACAAAGCACCATCGATAGCAAAACGCTTAACTAGCTTCAAAAACTGAGGAGAGATATTGTCTTCTTTAGCACCATTAGGGATAACATTGCTTTTAGCAATTTCAGTAGTATTACTATCGCTTTTAGAATTATTTTCAAGAGCAATATCATCGTGCTTGGCTTTAATCACATTACCTTCAGACTTGTCTTTATTCATATTCAACTCCTTTATTACCTATGAAACAGGTAAAAAACTCTTGCTGCTCATTTAATATACAGTTTAGTACTGAAGACTAAAAGCTATCTATTACATAGAACATAACAACATCTTAAATTTATTCTATACCAGCAAAATAAAACAAATAAAATATTCTAATCGGGCTTTTATTATTAGGCCTAATGGTGTAAAAAAGTAGTAATAGGTTATAGTTAACCTAAATTAAATAAATTTAAACTTTAACTAGGTATGTTTGTTACAAATGCACTTAGTTATGAGGGCAGTATGCAAGCATCAGAAAACTCACACGATGATTTTTTATTTATCGATGATAGTGATGAAGACGAGATTTTAGCCTCTGGTACTAATGAAACTTGGCAAGTTCTTATCGTTGATGATGATCCTGAGATTCATTCGGTTACTAAGTTAGCATTATCAGATCTAGTCGTGTTAGGTCGTCGTCTTGAATACTTGCATGCTTACTCAGGAAAAGCTGCTTGTCAGCTTATTGAAGAGCATAATGATATTGTCCTCGTGCTGCTTGACGTTGTTATGGAAACCGATGATGCTGGTTTAAATGTGGTAAAACATATCAGAGAAACACTCCAGCGAAGTGATATACGCATTGTATTGCGAACAGGGCAACCTGGGTATGCTCCTGAAGAAAGTGTCATCAAAGAATATGACATCAATGATTATAAAACAAAAACAGAGTTAACCCGTCGCAAGCTAGTTACCACAGTTTTTGCCGCCATACGTTCATTTCAACAAATAGCTACCGTTAATGAAAATCGCCAAGGGTTAGAGAAGATAGTTTCAGGTTCCACAGAATTGTCATCTCAGCATTCCCTTTCTAGCTATTCTCAAGGGGTGCTAGAACAATTAAAGACACTAATAAGTGAAGATATCAAAGCTGTTTTTTGTGCTAGAGGGCAAGGTATTATCGATAATATCGATGATTTAAGTTTTTATATACTTGCACAAACTGGTCTGGATAATACATCAATTAATCAAAAGCTTGATAGCCTGCAAGATGATAAGGCAAGCAAGCAAGTTAAAGGCTGTTTTTTGCAACAAAAGCATCACTATCAAGATGACAGTTTAAACCTTTATGTAGCTAAAGGTGATTATCGTGCTGTTATTTATGTCGAGTTGCCTCGCCCACTCACTGAAATTCAAACACAATTATTAAATGTATTTTTAACGGGTGTCGCCGTTGGTTATGAAAATGTCCATTTATTTCAAAAGCTAACTAATGCTGCTTATCGAGATTGGTTAACTAACTTACCCAATCGTCTTGAATTTGTCAGATTACTCGATAATTTTGCCCAAAATGATGAAAAAAATAATATCGCTGCTTTAATCGATATTAATCATTTTAGTGATATCAACGATGCACTAGGACAAGATATAGGCAACAAATTACTTGCTTCCGTCGGTGAACGTTTGCAAAGTATGGATAGTTCATGTCAATTTGCCCGTGTCGGCGCCGATGTATTTGGTATCATTGGCCCAGCCAATCAGGTAACGCCTGCAAACTTAATGGCAATATTTCATCAACCCTTTTCAGCCGGCGATCAACACCTGCCTATTAATGCTTGTTTTGGTCTATGTACTAAGGAACATGCGCAAAGTAGTGGTGTACAAGTGTTAAACCAAATCAATATTGCACTAAATATTGCTAAAAAGAATCGCCCTGAACATTTTGCTTATTATCACTCTGATATAGAAGATCAAATGCAATGGCGATTAAACATGATCAGCCAATTACGCAAAGACTTCGCCAATGACTGCCTTGAACTTTGGTATCAACCGCAACTGTCATTAAGTACAGGCCAAGTCATAGGGGCAGAAGCATTGTTGCGTTGGCGCACGGCTAACGGTAAATTTGTTTCACCTACAGTGTTTATTCCCCTTGCAGAATACTCTGGCTTAATTATAGAAATAGGTGATTGGGTGATTGCGCAAGCCTGTAAGCAATTACAAATAATAGAGCAAAACTTTTTCGATATTAGTATTTCTGTTAATGTCTCAATACCACAATTTAGGCAAGATAATTTTGTTAACAACATTATCAACACCATCACTGAACATAAAATCAAACCAGGTAAGTTAGAATTAGAAATCACAGAGAATATCTTAATGGATGAGCCTCAAATTATTATTGATGCGCTAACTAACTTAAAATCACAAGGTATCAGTATTGCTTTAGACGACTTTGGTACCGGTTTTTCATCATTGAATTATCTACAAAAACTGCCACTTGACCGTTTAAAAGTTGATCGTGCTTTTGTCACAGACATTCATAAAGACGGTCAGTCAGTTATTGCAGAAACCATCATCAATTTAGGTAAAAAAATGCAATTAAAAGTTATTGCTGAAGGTATTGAAGAAATTGAGCAGCAACAACGCTTAGTCGAACTAGGCTGCGATGAAGTTCAAGGTTTTTACTACGCTAAGCCTATGCCCGCCGATGAATTCTTAAACTTTCTTCACCTAAAAAGTTAATAAGTTATCAATTAATCACTTTAGCTAATCTTTTCACGCACCCTATAATACCCAGCCATGTCAACGCTGGGTATTTTTTTATGTAGATACCGGAAAATCTACATCGCAAGCACAACAAGCAAACACTTGATTAAAACAACCGTTTAAATTTATTGCAATTAAATTCCATTCAAGGCACACTCAATCGACTACTATTAATAATGATGTACATAACAGCGACAACTAATCATTAACTAAGCAAATAATTGACGCCAAAATAGGTGAGGAGACTAGGCATGATATATCAAGGCAACAGCCTTTCTGCCCAATTACTAGAGGATGGGATTGTTGATTTAAAATTTGACGCCCAAGGTTCAGTAAACAAATTCGACCAAGCAACGTTTAAAGAGTTTATCGAAGTGATAAGTGCAATCAATAATTGCACAGACGCTAAAGGCGTTATGGTTACTTCAGGTAAACCTGCGTTTCTTGTTGGTGCAGATATAACCGAATTTTTAGAAACATTTAAAAGACCTGAAGAGCAACTTGTTCCTTGGGTTAAAGAAGCATCTGATGTCTTTGATGCATTTGAAGACATTAATCTGCCAACCATAGCCGCCATTAACGGTGTTGCACTAGGTGGTGGATGTGAAATGACTCTGGCCTGTGATTTTCGTGTCGCAGATACCAATGTCAGTATTGGCTTGCCCGAAGTTAAACTGGGGTTAATGCCCGGCTTTGGTGGTACAGTGCGTTTACCTCGCTTAATTGGTGTCGATAATGCCGTTGAATGGATGAGTACCGGTAAAGCACACAAAGCTGAATCTGCTCAAGCTGTTGGTTTACTTGATGCGGTAGTCACCCCTGAAAATTTACAAAATGCTGCTGTAAGTATATTGAAACAAGCTATTGCCGGTAAATTAGATTGGCGTGCCAAACGTCAACCGAAATTAGAGCCTTTAAAATTAAGCAAAATTGAATCAGTCATGAGCTTTACCACCTGCAAGGGCATGATTGCCGCTAAGGCGGGTAAACATTACCCTGCCCCTATGGTAATGGTTAAAACACTTGAAGCCGCCTCTACCCTAGATAGAGCTGGTGCTATGGCAATCGAGAATGCCGGTTTTGCTAAGTTAGCAAAAACGGACGCTGCCACCGCACAAATCGGTTTATTTATGGCTGATCAAGTCATCAAAGGTAAAGCGAAAAAAGCCACTAAACAAGTATCAAAGACCGTCAATAAAGCGGCCGTTTTAGGTGCAGGTATCATGGGTGGTGGTATTGCTTATCAATCGGCCTATAAAGGTACGCCAATCATTATGAAAGACATTAATGACTCGGCATTAGATTTAGGCCTAACTACGGCAGCAGGCATACTCACTAAGCAAGTCGAACGTGGACGTATGAATGCTAGCAAAATGGCTGGGGTATTAAATAATATAACCCCTAGCCTTAGCTACGACAGTGTCAAAGATGTCGATGTTGTCGTTGAAGCTGTCGTTGAAAACCCAAAAGTTAAGGGCATGGTTTTAGCTGAGGTTGAAGCAATCATTAGCGAAGATGCAATTTTAACTTCTAATACCTCAACGATTTCAATTGATTTACTAGCACAAAGCGTTAAACGTCCAGAAAAATTCTGTGGTATGCATTTCTTTAACCCTGTGCACAAAATGCCACTCGTTGAAGTTATTCGTGGTAAAGATACTTCAGATGAGACTGTCGCTAGTGTTGTGGCCTACGCCGCTAAAATGGGCAAATCACCCATTGTTGTTAATGACTGCCCTGGCTTTTATGTCAACAGAGTATTATTTCCATACTTCGCTGGTTTTAGCCAATTAGTGCTTGAAGGTGCTGATTTTGCAGCTATCGATAAAATCATGGAAAAGCAGTTTGGTTGGCCTATGGGACCGGCATACTTACTTGATGTAGTTGGTGTCGACACCGCGGATCATTGTACTGGCGTGATGTCTGCTGGTTTCCCTACTCGTATGAAAAAAATAGCTAATGACCCAGTAAGCGCTTTATATACTAATGATCGCTTTGGTCAGAAAAATGGCAAAGGTTTCTATGATCATGGCAAAGACAAGCTTGGTCGCCCATCAAAAGTAGCCGCACCAGCAGCTTATGAGTTATTTGCTGAGCATTGTGCTGATAAAAAAGAGTTTAGTGCGGAAGAAATTATCGCCCGATTGATGATCCCTATGGTCAATGAAGTTATTCGCTGTTTAGAAGAAGGTGTCGTAGATACTGCTGCAGAGGCTGATATGGGCTTAATTTACGGCATTGGTTTCCCACCATTTAGAGGGGGTCCAATTCGTTATCTTGAAACACTTGGCCTAGAGAATTTTATAGCCATGGCAGATAAATATGCTCACCTTGGTGAGATATACCAAGTAACTGATGGTCTTCGTGAAATGGCTAAATCAGGTAAATCTTACTTTTTTACCGATGTAAAAACTGCCGGCTTAAGCAAGTAATTAATAGGAGAAATATGATGAAAGAAGTTGTAATTATTGACTGCATACGTACTCCTATGGGGCGCTCTAAAGCAGGTGTTTTTCGTAATGTTCGTGCTGAGACTTTATCAGCACATTTAATGGAACAAATTTTAAAGCGTAATCCTGCACTCGATCCTAATGACATTGAAGATGTCATTTGGGGCTGTGTTAAACAAACTAAAGAGCAAGGGTTTAACATTGCCCGTAATGCCTCTTTATTAGCGGGCTTACCAAAATCAATCGGTGGCTTAACGGTTAACCGTCTATGTGGATCATCAATGCAAGCTATGCATGACGCAGCAACTAGCATCATTGCCGGCCAAGGTGATGTATTCTTAGTCGGTGGTGTTGAGCATATGGGTCATGTGCCTATGATGTATGATGTAGATTTTGCCCCATCATTAAGTAAACACATTGCACGCGCTTCGGGTAGCATGGGCTTAACTGCTGAATTATTGGGTAAGCAGCATGGTATTAGCCGCGAAATGCAAGATGCTTTTGGTGCTCGCTCACATCAACTTGCGCACAAAGCCATGGTCGAAGGTCGATGGGACAATGAGATTGTTGCTACTGAAGGACATGATGAAAATGGCGTTTTAACCCTAGTTGAACATGATGAAGTTATCCGCCCAGATACCACAGCAGAAAGCTTATCAGCATTACGCCCTGTCTTTGATCCGGTCAATGGCACAGTGACTGCAGGCACTTCATCAGCACTCTCTGATGGCGCTTCAGCGATGTTAATCATGTCAGCCGATAAAGCAAAAGAACTAGGTTTAACACCACGTGTTAAAATCAAAGGCATGGCGGTTGCAGGTTGCGATCCAGCAACTATGGGCTACGGCCCAGTACCTGCTACGAAAAAAGCATTACAACGTGCCGGCTTGTCTATTGACGATATTGAGTTGGCTGAATTTAATGAAGCCTTTGGTGCACAAGCGCTGTCTTGCATTTCAGCACTAGGATTAACTGAGAAGATCGATGATATGATCAACTTAAATGGTGGCGCTATCGCATTAGGTCACCCACTAGGCTGCTCTGGTACGCGAATTTCAGGTACCTTGATTAACTTAATGGAAGGTCAAGATGTTAATATTGGTCTGGCTACTATGTGTATAGGACTAGGTCAAGGTATAGCAACGGTATTTGAACGAGTTTAATGTTTAAATCGTGACATAAAAAACCCAGCATAAGCTGGGTTTTTTCATTGAAGCAGTTAAATTATTTTTCAAAGGCAGCTTGAAGTGGCGGTACCACTTGCTTTTTACGACTAAGAACACCGTCTAACCAAGCTTTTCCATTATTAGGCGCCACACCAAATGCTTGCTCTGCTAACGTGTCGCTATCGCTTGCAACTAAAAGCTCCGAGCCTTCTTTCATAATATCGGTTAGCAGTAAAAATACGCTATGACGTTCACCTTCAGCTTTTAAGGCCGCAATATCGGCATAAAGCTCATCTTTAATTTCATCAAAGACGGATAAGTCAATAACTTCAAGCTGACCAATACCCACTTTATTGCCACTCATATTGAAATCTTTAAAATCACGCTTAACGAGATCTCTAATAGGCGTTCCTTCAACGGCTGATTTTACCTTGAACATTTCCATACCTAATGCTTTGAAATCTTCAATGCCAGCTATTTCTGCTAACACTTCAACACACTTAATATCTGCGGTTGTACATGTTGGTGATTTGAAAATAACAGTATCACTTAATATCGCACACAACATAGCACCAGCAATATTTTTAGGAATGTCTACATTATAAAAATCATACATCATCTTAATGATTGTATTAGTACAGCCTACAGGACGAACCCAAATTTCTAGTGGTGTACTAGTGGTTAAATCACCTAACTTATGATGATCGACAATACCTAGAATGGTTGCTTCATCAATATCATCAGGCGCCAACTCTATATCGCTATGATCAACAACATATACTCCCTCGCCAGCATAACTTGTTTTAAGCTCTGGTTGTTCAAAACCAAACTTATCAAGAATAAACTTTGTTTCAGGGCTAAGTTCACCTAATCTGGCGGGAACAGTTTCCTCACCTAAAGTTGTTTTTAAGTATGATAATGCGATAGCTGAACAGATTGAATCTGAATCCGGTATCTTGTGACCTACAACATAATTTGGCATAAAAGTGCTCTCCTTTAATTTGCACGTTATTTTATCAAAAGCTTCCTTGTTTGGGTATAGGAGAAAAGTCTGTAAACAGACTATTATGAAATGTTAATAACAAAAAGGATATTAGCGACTGTTGATCGCATGTGAGAGTAACCAGCAACACCTGACATGCTTTGCCTTGTCTAAATACCAAATAAATTACTGCAAAAGTAATCTCGAGAGCTCAAGAGCCACTTACAATAGCTCAAAAATTAATTTGTAAACCTAAGCCATTTCTAAAGCCACTATCACCAAAATAGTGTGTTAAGTAGAATTGCCCATCAAGATTATGGAAAAATTTAAAAGTGATGAAAGGTTTAAGATAAGCGGCATGCTCAAAACGATATAAATCTTGAGTGTTACAATCACTACATTTAAAAATTGTTCGCGTAATATCATTGTATTTATAGCCAAGCATAAGCCCTATTTTCGGTGAGTTTACGCCATTAATGTAAAATGATATCCCCGTTTCTAAATAAGCAGAATAGCCCAGAACTTTTGACTCTTTGCTTGAAACACTACTGTCGTTATCTTCCTTCACCAATTGCTTAAAAGGCGATTCATCCTTAATATAGACTAAATCAGCTCCAATGTTCGTCTGCCAATGTCGGTATAATGTTCGACTATACTTAAAAGGCTTAAAAGTGAAATATAAGCCTAAAGCATGTGCTGCACTGCCGACTTGCATTTCAGTCTTCGTCTCCTCATCAACCTGCATTAACTGATAATTTATACCAAAATCTGAAAACCCCAGTTCGTAAGCATTCACCTTAAAACAGCACAAGAAAACCATAGTTACCAACATCAGCTTATTCATCATAACACTCCTTATTTATTGACAATCTCTAACTAAATGCACTAACAACTCCTCTTCACGCGAGGTAAAAAATACGACACTATTTTGATACTGTAAATAATAACTGTTATCAACATTGTGGTTGTGTGGCGTGCCACTCCATACGTTCTCCAAAGGTACATTTGGAAAGGCAAAAGGGTTAAGTGCAGGTTCTTCACACTGGGTTTCTATGGTACTTTGCAGCTCTTTTATATTAGGTAAACGCCAGCTTGATGTCAGTACTTCTGTCTGCTCATTATTAACCTTTTCGGTGTACATCAATGCTTGGGTCCAAGACATTTTTAATTCTTCACCTTGATCACAAAATTCTCCCAATAAGCCTTCAACACAACGTTTCCAAATCAGTCCAGTAAATCTATCTAAGATATTACCTTGATTATCTTGTTTAAATCGAGTTGTTGGTGCTGATGACTCCGCTTGGCTATTACAGTTTTGTCTCGGAGCAAGTGCTCTTCTAATTGTCATATTTTGCTCTGAGATGCCAGCGACAGGCATGACTACAGCCTTTTTTTGATGTTCACGTACTAAACGAATATATCGAGGAGATTCAGTTGGAATACCTGCCACTCGACCATAAAAAAAGCCAATTTGCCAGGCACTTTTAAAATCATCACTATCAATACTAGATGACCAATAAAAACCAAGCATAGTTTGTGGAAAAAAAGAGTCATCAATGCTCGGCCTTGAACTGCCGTAGTCGACTAAATCCTGTAACTCTGTTTTATTAGGTAAACGCCAATCATCATAGCCACACATTTGATTATTATTGATTGCTTCTATATAAGCTTTAGTGTCACAAGATGTCGTTAAATTACAAATACCATTATTAGCCGTAGAGTAATCAACAACTTCATCCATATACCAACTAAACGTATTGGTTTTATTACCTATCTCGCCACTAAAGCCATGTTTTTTAACTTCCCACATTAAGCCTGTGTGATTATCCAAAACGCACTGCCACTCTATTGCATCTTCAGCTAATACAGTGCCATCAGCGCTAATTTTGCTGAAATCAAACCCTCCATTACCCGCTCCTACTTTATCTAATGATAATTGTGCATCACGACCATAACTACAGTCTTGGCCGAGAAGTATTGAAAAGCTGCAAGTGGACAAGTTGGCTGTTGCAGACTCTGCTGAGGCTACGACCCCGGTATCATTCAAGTTGACCAACACTTCATCACATGTGCATTCACCATCACATTGAGAGATCTCTGGTAATACAAGCCCACTATTACCCGCATGAAGTGAATCAGTAGTTGAGCCACCAGCCGAGACACTCGCTGAGCTATTATCCACTGGCTGTTCGTTCTCTTGACCAATGATTGCTTGACCAGTCTCTACTTGCTCAGCAGCTTCATATTTACAGGCAGTCAAATTAATACTGATGACGAAATAAAGCACGACTTTCATGCACTCAATTGAATGTTTACATAGCTTAGTTAACACTTTAGTCATAAGCAACTCCAACACTGATGAAAATTAAAAAACTAAATATTGGTGTTAATAGAGTTATTCAATATTGATGCCAAAAGCTAAAACGAAGTTGGCTAGTAATTTGCTTAGAGATAATAAAGGAAGTTAGCTACAAACACTTAATAAAAATAACTAATTTAGCTACAGCCCAATAAATTAGAGATATTAGCGGAAAATCAACAAATCTATTTGTAGTTAATTGATTTTAAGTAAAAAGATTTTAAGCACAGTAATAACATGATGTTTCAGCATTTAAAATGCAACTTGCTTTGCAAATAGCTAAACATAAAACAAACCTCTATTTAATATATTAAGGATTATTTATGGAACCTGTTGATCCACTACTTATTGCTTACCTACCTAAAGATGTTCGTTCAATGTTTTTTCCTTATGCCAGTATTCAGCTTGGTGCTCTATTATTGAATTTGCTTATTGGCTATATCATGGCAACAGTGATTGGTAAGCACTTTCGAAAATATTCATCTGCATTTTGTAATAGGCAAGATTTCTCACGTCTGTTTCCGTTATTAATGCTGACTATTATCTTAATCATTACTGTGGTTAAGTCTTCTTTAGCATTATCACTCGGCTTAGTGGGTGCCTTATCCATTGTTCGTTTTCGTACGCCAATAAAAGAGCCTGAAGAACTCATCTACTTGTTCCTTAATATAGGGATTGCAGTATCACTTGGTGCTGGACAAACGCTAGCGGCTATTGTTGCCTGTATTAGCATTTTGCTTTTAGTAACTATCACTAAAAAACGCCATGTTAAACACTACCAAGAAAGTGGCTTATTTCTCTTACTTGATTACATGCTGCCAGATAAAGCAACGACCAATATTTCTGTGAATGAAATAAAAACTATGCTCGAACAGCACGTCGAACGCATTGAAATGCGCCGTTTTGATCTCGACAAAGAGCACTTTAACGCAACATTTTTTATATCAATCAAAGATGCTGAGCAAATTGATGCCTTAATGTCACGATGCAAAGAAAAATATCAAGGCATTAATATTTCAATATTAGAGCAACATAATATCGCCGGGGTTTAATGATGCGATTAGATAATGAAGGCTCTAAAATGACCCGCAGGGAATACCGCAATAGTATTTTAGCCGTTTTGCTATTATTACTTTTGCTACTCCCCTCAATAAATATGGTTAAAACATATTTAATTCATAAAGGCTATGTTGCTAAACATCAGCAAGGGGGAGCTAAAGCAAGCGCATTACTTAGCAACCTCAGTGAAGCTCCGTTGAACTATTTTGCGGCTGAGCAAGTAGAAGACGTCATCAAACTTGATATTAAATACCAAGACTGGCTGCTATTAGAGCAAGACCGGGATGCTGCTTTAAAAAAAGGTCTCATCAGCGAACAACGTAACGAAGTCAATGCCGTGGTTTTTCACAATAATAGTCAATATAAAGCTAAAGTTCGCTTACAAGGCGATATGTTAGATCACATTAATAGTGCGACTCGTTGGTCTTTACGTATAGAACTTAAGCAGAAGAAAGCACTATTTTCATCAAGACGATTCTCTTTAGTATCACCGCATGTACGCGTCCATCAGGGACCACAATTATTTGCCAAAACAATGCAAGTTGCAGGTTTTGATATCATTTCTCCTCAACACATCCCGGTCAGAGTCATTGTTAACGGTATAGATTGGGGCGTAATGCTCTTTGAACAAGCTTTTAGCCAAAGTCTATTAGCGACCAATAATCGCACTGAAGGGCTTATCGTCAGACTTGACTTGTATGATGAACAGCAAGATATTGCAGGTAAGATAATACGCACGTTAAAACCTCGAGTTATTCAAAAACAGACCATATTAAAAAATAGTGCTCTAGGTAAGCAAAGACAACTCGCCTTACAACTGATAAGTGACTTTTTATCTGGTAAACGTCAAGCAAGTGATGTTTTTGATCCAATAAGGCTTGGACAATACCTAGCAACAGCCGATCTTTGGGGGGCTTGGCATGCTCTAATTTGGAATAACTGGCGCTGGTATTATAATCCACATACTGCAAGATTAGAGCCGATTCAAAGTGATGTGGGGATTTCACCTGCGCCCCACCATTGGCTTATGCAACCGCCAAGTAAAACACTGTATTTGAGCAAAAAAATGTTAGCCGACCCGATAGTAGCGATGCATTACCATCAGGCAATCAAGCGCTTAAAATTACTCATAGAGTCCAATGACTTACTGACGACATTGGCTGATTACCAGCAAGGTACCTTAAAAAAACTACATGCCAGTGCACCATTAACCTCTGACTTTGAGCTCAGTAATTTATCTAAACAGATGACATGTTTGCACCAGGGTTATCATCAAGCGCCCTGCAATAAAATATTACCGATGAAAGCTGAGTTACACCTAAATATGGATCAGGTCAAAGTACATGATAATTGGGATCTGCTCTCTAGCTATTCATCTATATTTAATAATCAACTAAGCATTTATAACAACAGTAAAACAATGCTTAATGTCAAAGGCGTGACTGGTAGAACACGATTTGAAGAAATAGATTTACTAGAAGAAGCCAACGCTGATTTACCCAAAGCAATCAAACCAAACTCAAATCTAACTATTCCGATAGCGCCTAATATCTCGGCGGTTGTTGTTAGAGCAGCCCTTGATGGCAAAAAAATGGCGAATTATGAGTTTACGAACAATATAGCTGCGACGACATTTATTCCTCGACCAGCAGAAAAACAGCTGGCCTCAACAAAACTGAGCAGTCATTACCCATTTATTATTCAGTCAAACAATAGTTGGAGAATCCCCCAAGGAGAATGGCATATTAACCATTACTTAAAAACGCCTGCTAATTGGCAAGTGGTTTTTGATGCCGGTGCTAAATTAAAATTCTCAGCGAATGCCGGTCTGATGGTTTTTGGTAAGATCTTAGTTAATGGTACACAAGCGATGCCGGTTGAATTTACAAACCATAACAACCCAAAATGGCAAGGAATGACCATTTTTGGTGACTCGACAAGCGAAGAAAATGAAATACAACACCTGAGTATTTATAGTGCTGGCAGCCCTAAACTTGGCTTGTGGCAACCACGTGGTGCTTTCACTTTTATCAATAGTAAGCTAAAAATCAACCATTTACAGATTAGTAACAACCAATCTGAAGATGCTTTAAATATAATTAACAGTGATATAGCTATCTCAAACCTAAGCATCAACAATAGCTTGTCAGACGCTTTTGATTGCGACTTTTGCCGGGGCACAATTAACAATAGCAACTTTAATCAAATAGGTTTTCGATCGGGCGGTGATGGTATAGACGTTAGTGGCAGTGACTTACACATTGAAAAGGTCAATTTCACCGGTATACGTGATAAAGCTATTTCTGGTGGAGAAGCAAGTACTTTAACGGTTAAAAATATTCAACTAAATAAAGCAAATTTTGGCATTGTCGCCAAAGACGCCACCAATATCACAGCCTCGTTGATTACAGCAAGAGACATAACCCATAAAGCCTTAATGAGTTATAGCAAAAAGAGTATTTTTGGTGCAGCGAAATTATTCGCTGATGATTTTAAATGTTTAGACCAGGACTGTAATAAAAAACTAACCGCTGAAACCGGAAGCGTGCTCGTTGTTAATGGCAAACAGTTAACTAGCAAAGAGCTCAATATTAAAAACCTTTATAACACCATCATGAAATCGGACAAACCAAAATGAGTTTATCTTATCGATATGAAGTTAAAATCCCAATTCCGCTTAACCGCTACGAGATTGTCAAACTTTGGCTAAACAACCACGGCTTATTATTTAAACCACACCACCCACCAAGATGGGTAAATAGCCTTTATTTAGACATGCAAAATTTAGCCTCTTTTGAAGAAAACTTATCGGGCATTAGTAAACGAAAAAAGATTCGCATACGCTGGTACCATGAATTAACGCAGGCAGAAAACGCCACTTTAGAATTTAAACATCGACAAGCGGGTAAGGGCTATAAAATATCTTATCAGACTGATTTAGACCTATCGCAACAACCTTTCCACTGGCCAAAGGTGTTAAAGCAATGTTATGCCGATTTACCTGCCGAAGGCAAAATAAAGTGGGGTAATGAGCAATATCCTGTGCTAATTTGCCGATACCTAAGGGAGTATTACCTCTCTAGTTGTAAAAGAATACGAGCCACTTTTGATCAAAATATAGCCGTATTTGACCAACGCTTTAATACCCGAGTGAACTTAACAAGATCAGTACCCTTAGGCGATTATATATTACTTGAATTAAAGTGCGATGATATGTATGAGCAAGAATTATCATCACTACTGGCTACTTGCCCCCTAAGACCTTCACGTCATTCAAAATATGTAAATGGTGTACGCCAGTTAATATGGACATAAGTAAGCTATAAACAATTTGTAAAACTTAATAGTAACAGTCATTGCACTGTACTTTAGTAATTCGGGGGAGTCGCTAAATGGTATCGATTAACTGGTTTTACCCACTTACAGCGGTGTATAAGTTGTGATTTATGATAATTAGCACCACTTAGTCTGATTCAATAACACGACTAAAACGCATGTTTTAAGTAGTTATTTCTGATTATTTTGAAGGTTTGTTTATGGTGCTAAGTGAGATTCTATCACCTCATTATATTCTTATAATAAAACCAATCCAATTTGCCGTTTGTTAAAATTTTTTCAATTAAATCAATGAATAGGTGTGCTATCTAGTGTCATTTTTTTTACAGTTCAATTATATTCGACACAACAATATACATTAAAAAAAACTGATTTTTAAGGGAATTAAAATACTGGTATGTTCATTGCCTTTTTAGTAGTTCTAATTTTTAACTATTACCTGCCAAATTTATTGAAAGGGATGAAAAGGAAAGTAAATGAATTTAAAAATGCTAAAAGCAACAGTTGCTGGATTGGTTTTATCTGTAAGTTGTTTTGCTAATGCAGGGCTTATAATACAAGCTGATAGTGTTACAACAAATATGGGAGAGTATAGTGCCACATACCTTGCAAATGACGCTATAGATCAATCTGGTTTATCAATCGGTTATACTTCTGGTGTTAGTGATTTTGATACTTATTTATCTCTTAATCCTACACATATAGCTGATTCAAACACTTGGTTTTCGTCTGTTGGCGTCTCTTCTGGTTATTTTGATCTAAGTTTAGGTGGAATGTTCAATATTAGTTCGTTGGCACTATGGAATGAAAGCCAAACGTCAGGACAGGGGGTTAATACGTTTAATCTTTATGCGGCTAACAACATTGACTTTAACGCTTCTACTTTATTAGGTTCTTTTGCAGCAATAGAAGGGACACAAACAGCTCAAGTATTTAATTTTTCAAATACACTAGCAAGCCATTTTCGCATCGAAGTACTTTCAAATCATGGCTCTTCTTGTTGTACAGGAATAATGGAAATTGCTTTTGAAAAAAGTGTAACTGACGTCCCGGAACCATCTACACTTGCTATTTTGGCATTAGGAGTAATGGGCTTAACATCACGTCGATTTAAGAAACAAGCTTAATTTTTCTTAATGTTTTAAATTCTAAAGAGCATCAATTGTAACGATTGGTGTTTTTTTGTTTCTAGGTTTTTGTATTAAGGTTGTTTCATTAGTAAATCATCACCATAGGATACTTTATCCTTTGCTATGCCGCATGAGCAAAAGTTTTAAAACACTTTAACTAAATATTCAACACTGCTAGCGTCAATTTTAAAGGTTTTTAAAAAAAATTCATTCTCACAAATGGTCAACTATTAGCGATCAGCGGAAATGGCATTTTACTCTAGCTCATGTCAACTTTGTTGCCAGAGGTGGCAAAACAATGTTAGATTTTAATCCTGATGGATTTGGCTAAAGTGGCAAATTGTTACGTTTCAAATTTTACAGAGCGGTCAGCTTATAGCTAGCTACCGACTCTATCTATTGCACGATTAGCTCAGAAGTTTTATTTATGTAGTAGCTCATTGCTGCTGTTGAGGTCAAAAAGTTAATAACATATCGTTCCAATTTACTCCGCCATGATTAGAGTCAGACTTTCCAAGATGTTTAAACCCGAAGTTTTGATAAAAATTAATCAAGTGATCTTTACATGTTAAAACGATCCCTTTATGTTGTCTCATTTTGCTCATTTCAATAAAGTGCTTAATAAGTAAAGAGGCGTAACCGTTTCCTTGAAAATCAGGATCTACAGCTAAACCAAAGACAGTTTGATATTTGCCATCAGGTGAATGTAATGACGGATCACTATACAGTTCATCAGGTAATTCTGGAGTATCATATATACAGCCGTTTATATGTCCTACTATCTTTTCATCAACTTCTACTACAAAAAAACACTCAGAAAATCTTGCAAACCTTTCTTTAAAAGAACACAAAGATGCGCCTTCTTCTTTTGAGAAACATTTTTTTTCAATTTCTGCTATTTTATTCAAATCTTTCAATTCTGCTTGTCGAAAACTATACATATTTACTTCCATTACAATTAAATTGCTTTCAGCTCAGCCTTCTAATTAACTAATCAGGCAAGGTTCATAATTAGATAAATAGTGTACTCTTAATCAATTAATGAATAAAATGCATTATATTCAATTAGTCAATTAACAAGGTGCATATTGATTTTTCCAAACATTGATCTAAATTTATTAAAACTATTTGTAAGCCTATATACAACAGGCTCTGTTACTACAACTGCAAATGAATTAAGCCTTAGTCAATCAGCTTGTAGTCATGCTTTACAAAGGCTGAGAGAA
This sequence comes from Colwelliaceae bacterium MEBiC 14330, assembly GCA_040779365.1. Taxonomy (GTDB): domain Bacteria; phylum Pseudomonadota; class Gammaproteobacteria; order Enterobacterales; family Alteromonadaceae; genus Colwellia. Next base: position 1,004 of record JBFONR010000012.1, on the reverse strand, counting down.
CGTCTAGGTGATAAACTTTTTATCCGTATAGACAATAAAATGATACCAACCGAGCTTTCAATCAAATTAGCTGAAAATTTATTGCCTGGTCTAGCACTGATTAATAAGGGGTTGCAGTCATCAAGTTCGTTTAACCCAAATGAACTGCACACTTTCAAAATTTCTGCTACTGATTACACTGCTTGGTGCATGCAACCTTTTATTGCACATTTAAGTAAAAACTTTAGCGGGATCAGTGTTGAATTTATTAGCCTTGATGAACAATTGCCAGAATCAGCTTTAAAAAAAGCTGAAATAGATTTAGTTTGTGGTTATTCTCATCAGAAGAGTTCTTCAGAGAGCCTTGGATACATAGAATGGTTCGAAGATAAGTATGTCTGTACTAGTGTCATAGACGATTTATCAAAGAGTAACATTACTTTAGAGCAATTCCTGTCTCATCAACACGTGCTTGTTACTCCATGGAATGAAAAAAGAGGGATTATTGATATAGCTTTAGCCAAGATAAAAAAGAAAAGACGAATTTCGATAAAAACAACAAGTGTTATCGCTGCGCCCTATTTTTTAAGAAATACACCATACCTTCTGACGCTACCAAATAAGTACGCCAATATAATCAAAGAATATAGTTCTTTAAATATCTACCCAATGCCATTTGAAGTACCAAATTATACATTATTACTTTATTGGCATAAGACACGTCAAGCTGACCCTAAAATAAAATGGTTCATTCAACAGTTTGCTAAATTAAACGGATTAGAAAACAAAAGTAACTAGTACTCTGCGCAGCTAAATCAGGACATTTTTCTTAAGGAATTTTGCTCATACTCTATAGACGATAGATCACCATTAGCTGTATGAAGTCTTTCTAAGTTGTAATAACTGTTCTGCACAACTAAATCAAGACACTTTTCTTAAGGAATTTTGTTCATACTCTACTGGCGACAGATCACCATTAGCCGTATGAAGCCTTTCTAAGTTGTAATAGCGCATATACGCCATCA
>JBFONR010000011.1:0-129212 GCA_040779365.1 Colwelliaceae bacterium MEBiC 14330 | reverse complement strand
GTTTAGCGACAATAGCGCTGTGGTCCCACCTGAACCCATTCCGAACTCAGAAGTGAAACGCAGTTGCGCCGATGGTAGTGTGGGAGTTCCCATGTGAGAGTAGGACATTGCTAAACTTCTAATTCGTTCGAAAGAACATGAAAAGCCCGATGTGAAAGCATCGGGCTTTTTGCTTTCTGGCTTTATAATAGTTGAGTGAAACGCAGTTACGCCGATGCTAGTGTGACTGAGGTTAGGATAAGCCCATGTGAGCCAAGCACATTGCTTAACTGCTATTAGAGCAAAGCCCGATGCGAAAGCGTCGGGCTTTTTGCTTTCTGGCTTGCTCATAGTTGAGTGAAACGCAGTTACGCCGATGGTAGTGTGACTGATGTTAGGATAAGCCCATGTGAAAGCGCCGGGTATTTTTAATTTAGCATAATAACCATAGCACTATAAAACAAACTCAGGCTTGCAAATTTTAAACAAGATAAATAATAATTTCTTACTTGGGCAAATTTGGTTATAGTTATTTAATTGTGGTCATACCAGATATATAGTAACACTGATTAGCCTATGAAAGATTATAGTCATTTAAAACGCGTTAATATTGAAATACGCGAGCAAATAGCACATGTAAATCTTGATCATGGTGAAAAACATAATGCCCTTGATATGGCAATGTTTTATGCCATTAGAGCAGCGATCAAACAATTAAAAAAAGATAAGCATGTTAGGGCTGTTATTGTTAAAGGTAATGGTGAAGATTTTTGTTCAGGTTTAGATATTAAATCTGTGAAGAAATCTTGGGTGAATGCTATAAAGCTTCTTTTCAAATGGTTGCCATGGCAAGCTAATTTAGCTCAATATGTTTCCACGGGTTGGCGTAGTATTCCCGTGCCAGTCATTATAGCGATACAGGGTCGTTGTTGGGGGGGCGGCTTACAAATTGCCTTAGGAGGTGATTTCCGTGTTGCATCACCTGATGCTTCTCTTTCTATTATGGAGGCACGTTGGGGCTTGATACCTGATATGGGTGGTACAATTGCGCTAAAAGAGCTTATTAAACTCGATGTCGCTAAAGAGCTTGCGATGACTGGAAAAGAAATAAATGGTGAACAAGCATTTTGCCATGGCTTAATAACACATATTGATAATAATCCTGCTAAACGTGCCATAGAGATTGCTAGCTCTATAGTTAAACAGTCTCCCGATACAATTGCTGCTGTTAAAAGCTTATATAATAAGAGTTGGTGGAGTAAACCGGGCTTTGCCCTCATTCGTGAAACATATTATCAAATCAAAATTATACTTGGTAAAAACTTCAAAATTAAAACCTATAATCAAAGCAATCAAGATAAATTACCTAGAAAGTTTACTGACAGGAAAAACTGGTAGAGGGTCTTTACTGGGCTAGTTTTGAGAAAATAGCGCTTGCACTAAGGTGTAGGCTTCTAGAGAAAAATTATTAAGCAGGTAAAAGTTGAACTCTCTATACCATTAAGCTAACAATAACGTTATTAGCTTAATGGTTTTTATTAGTTTGAGGGTTAAGGTCAGCAAAACTTAACTTACTCTTTAAAGATTGTTTTAATAATAAAACCTTCTAAATTTTTAGCGATATAGTCTTCTAATCGGGAATTTAACATCGATTCTTGTTGAGCGGATACTTTATAAGGGAATACCATTTGCTGAGTGGTATTATCAGCATTAGCAACAGTTGTGTGTATGTTGCCTCGTAGCCAGAACCAACCACCTTGGGCATATGTTGTTTCTTTATCTAATCTACCGCTAAGGATTATTGATGAGTTTTGAGAAACTTTTACACCTAAATTAGCAGCTGCAGCACTTAATTGCTGCTGTAAAAATTCATCATCACTCTCAACTTTGAAGCTTAATTTGGCTAATGATTGTTTAATTAATTGCTCAATCTCGGCACTGGTGGTTGAACTGGGTATACCAGTAGGGGCAACTATTAATAAGCTTCTATTGTCATTTTCACGTTGTTGTTGCGCAAGGTGAGCTAGCTCAAGGCTTTTAAGGGCTTTGAAGAAATTTGGGGCATCATTCTTTGCATAGGATAAATTTCCTGTAACTTTGCTATCAAGTTGCCTAATAGATTCTCTGAAGGCTTTGGCCGCAGGTAATTTCTCTAGTGTGGCTACAGCATAACTTTGCCCTTGCTGATTTTGATAAGTTTCCTTTATGACCGCACCTTTTAATTGCTGATTAGCTTTTGCTGAGATAAAGCGACTTACTTCAGTATCAGTTTTACCTTGTTCACTGGAAAAGGTACTTTTGTCTATCTGCTCTTCAACAATAGAAACAGAAAATATACGCGATAAATTAGCAAGAGCTATTTGTTTTGCTTGTTCTAAATCTCTTCCTTGCCCGACTGCAACCAAGTATTGGCTTGCAGGGTATACTTTTTCAGGTTGATTGAGCCAAGTAGGTACTTGGTTTTTAGTCGAGCTACAAGCGACAATAGTCAATACCATTAATAGTGTAATCAGTTTTTTCATTATTTTTCCCTGGCCATTTAATGTTAATTTTCTTAAGTTAAAAATTCGCGATATGTATTTTATTTGTCAGACTAGAAAGTAATATTACCGCATTTTTATTGGCTAAAAGTTGATTGCCGGTACTAATTACCTGGTTAGTATCTTCATCAGTAATTTTGTTATTGTTTGCTAACCTTCCTTGAGGTAAACCCAATTGTAGATGGTACCTGCCAGATGGGTTTATAGCGCCAGATTTATCATAAATGGTCGCTATTTGAATAGAAGAGGGCAATAGGCTCCAGTGTCGCAAATCGGCTACTTCAGAGATGATGGATAAGACATTGGCAAAAGCACCAAGGGTATTATCTTTTTTATTGAGTTCTTTAACCGTTTGAAATTTAGCTCCCGCTCTGGCGAGGGCCATCGCAGATATTTTAGGCATTTCTTCTTGGAGATCTTCTCGGGCTCGTTTCTCAATAGACTCTATCGTTTGGGTAACTATTTCCCCATTGCCTGAGTTTATGTAGAAAGGAGATTCAACGTAACGATTTTGAGGAAACTTAGGTAAGGCAACAGATAAGTAGACATCATCTATATCCCACCAAAGTGTCGTTTTAGCTTCTTGCATTTGTGTTACAACACCATCAAAGGCAAAAATAAATTGTTTATTCTTATGCGGCTTTGATAGACTCAGGCGAAATTTTTCTTGATAGCTTTTTGACTCATTATCTAGACCATTACGAGCAGTTAAGTCAATCAAGCTTTGTCTTAATGGCACAGGGATGATTTCATTGTGCCTTGTCAGAATATTCAAGGCCATTCTATAACTGATTAATGCACTATCATATTCTTTATTTAACTCATATATAACGCCGGCTAAATAGTGGACAAATGCTAACTGCCCCTGGGAGCTTTTAGATGCTGCCAATCTATTCATGCTGACATCAGCCTGCAGAATCTCAACTCTGGCGCCATTGAGGTCATTTTTGAGTAAATAAGCCAAGGCCATCATACCATGGACTAATACTTGATCTGTCGGCCAACCTGAGTAACTTCTTAACGTTTCATTTACGGTAGCAGAGCTTAGATTTTCTGATATTGAAGTAGCTTGCAATGAAGCCATGGTTTTTTTAGCTTGCTCGAAGTTAATCAAAGCGTTGTTATAGTCGCCATTGAGGAGTTGTAAGTAACCTAAGTTAAGTTGATGCTGAGCAGTACTTTGGCTTTCAACCTGAACAGCTTCTATTTTGTTTATTGCGCTCTGAATTGGGAGGTTATGCCTAAGTTGATCGGCAACATCAGACATATCTCGGTTACTTGCAGCACATCCAGATAAAACAAAACTCAATAAAACCAACAGAATCACTGTTGGTTTTATTGCTTTTATGTGGTTTAACTTACCCAATGAAGAATCCTTTTAGCGAGGGAGGTCTTTTTAATAGCGCAGTTTAGAGTTTTCTACTAATTTCTTAATTTTCTCCTGGCCTATCCACACTTTACGGTTGTCTGCCATACTAATTAATGTTAAATCAACTTGGTAATAACGAACTTGCGTTGAATTATCAACATCAATTATTGTGTTAATTTGACCCGAAAGCATGTAATCAGCCCCAATTTCCTGACCGGCAGCATTACGTGTTGCTTCTGTAGCGTTTAGATCTTGATCTTTGCGTTCTTCTCTAATTTCACCACGTTGATTCGCTGAAGCGACAAATTCAACCATCCCCGAGTTAATTAGCTCTCTCTCAATGTCACTAATAAAGGTATTGGTATTAATATGTTCGTGACTCAGGTTTTTAATGTTACCGACGATAACGGTAGGTTGTTTTCCAGTTCGACTGACATGACGGTTTATCCATGGACGGTTAAGGACATCTGCTACCATTGTTTCTGCCGTCATACGTGAATCTGAATCGTTCCAAGCACCACTTAAATCAATCGTTTCTGACGAATCCATGCGCTCGACTTTAGTACTACAAGCGGAAAGTAAAACCACACTTAAAATTAATGCTAAAAACCTCATTATTTATTCTCCTGAGTAAATCTTTCAAAGTTTGCTTCTAAGTTTTGTTCTGAATACTGTTTAAAGGCTTTATTGACTTTGTCAGCGTTACTAATAGAAGCTTCTAACGAGTTTAAATTTAACTCAGCAAAAGAATAAACGTCACCGGTATTAGGATCACGCCAACTACCCATTATTTTTGCACCTGATAAAGCTGCCTTAGTTGATGATTTTAATGTTTTTTCAATAGACATATCAAAAGCGTCACCATTACTTGCAGAATAATCGGCTAATGTTGAATCGATAAAAGTTGACATAATTTTAGCGACTTCAGCTCTCGCTCTATTGTCTGCTGTAGCCTTTTGTAATGATCTATCTCCCATCGCTGGTGCTGAACCAACACCATGAATTAATTGCCCTTCTTCATTACTAATGGCCTTAGTTCCCTCATTTACCCAGGCAGGTGCTCCGTCTAAGCCCATATCAGATTCAATGTCTGTGCTTGATTTGGTACTTGAACAACCAGTCGCTACCAATAACGTAGTAACCAATAAAAGTATATTCCTCATGTTTGTCTCCATGCTTTAAGGCGAAAATTAGTAAAACTTTAACAGCATTAATGCCTAAGTGGTAATTTTTTAGTTTATTCTAAGCATAATTTTAGCGTAACTTTGTCAATTTAGTGTGTTTGATCTAAATAAATAACTGAGTTGTGATGTTATTTTTCTCCATTAACTCAATTAGAACCTTGTTTGCCTGTTATCGCAAGGTATTAACTGTATAAAAGATGTAAGGTATTGTCGTTAATATATTTCTATCAAGTATACATGAGCGTAGGATAGATTATTCAATCAAACTAACTTCTTTTCATCTTATTTTATCTTCAGTTGAGCGAAAATAGATATTTTTACCTGCTTTTAGCTGATAGCTTATTAGTTGAAATTTAAGAGCCAAATAAATTCACTTGACCTGATGAGGATTTTATTATTTTTACTTTAACAGTTAAAAAGTTTTTAATTGCGCGCACAGCGTTATTCTTGCCTTTAATAATGCTTGGTATCTCATCTCATACCGTCATTGCTAGCGATAATGTAACATTAAGTTCAGTAAAGCATGAGCGACAGTTGGCCGTCGATGAGAAGAATGTGACAAAACATAGTACCAAGGTCAAAGGGAAGAAGTTTAATTATACTGCGACAACTGGTACGCAACCCTTTTGGGATAAAGAAGGCCATCCTATCGCTAGTTTGTTTTATACTTATTATCAGCGCACTGATGTAAAAGATACTGCGAAACGACCATTGGTTATATCATTTAATGGCGGACCAGGCTCTGCATCGGTATGGATGCATGTAGCCTATACCGGACCTAAAGTATTAAATGTTGATAATGAAGGTTATCCATTACAGCCTTATGGCGTTAAAACTAATCCATACTCAATTCTAGATGTGGCAGATATCGTCTTTGTCAATCCGGTCAACACCGGTTATTCAAGAGTTCTGCCTGGAAAAGATGGCAAGATGCCAACAAAGGCGCAACAAAAGGCAATGTTCTTTGGTGTTAATGCCGACGTAAAATATTTAGCAGAATGGATCAATACTTTTGTTAGCCGAAATAATCGTTGGCGTTCACCAAAGTACTTAATAGGTGAAAGTTACGGCACAACAAGAGTCTCTGGATTAGCTAAAGAATTGCAATCGCGTCAGTGGATGTATATTAATGGCGTTATTTTAGTATCACCAACTGATATTGGTATTAAACGTGATGGCCCAGTGAAAGCTGCGAACCGCTTACCTTACTTTGCGGCGGCTGCTTGGTATCACAAAGCCCTAACTCCAGAGTTGCAAAGTAAATCCTTAACAGCGCTTTTATTTGAGGTGGAGCAGTATACTCTTGAGAAATACTTACCTGCCTTGGCCAAAGGAGGGTTTATCCAGGAGCAAGAGAAAAAAGCGATAGCTGAGCAAGTAGCCTTATATTCGGGTTTATCAGTTAACGCAGTCATGAATAACAACCTCGATATAAATAATGCTTTCTTCTGGAAAGAGTTACTTAGAAACAGAAAGCAAACCATCGGTCGTTTAGATTCTCGTTACATAGGTATAGATAAGAAGGTCGCAGGTTCACGACCAGATTATAATGCTGAGTTAAGTTCATGGTTACATAGTTTTACTCCAGCGATTAACTATTATTTGCGAGAGGAGTTAGAGTATAAAACTGATATTAAATACAATATGTTTGGTAATGTGCATCCTTGGGATAGAACAGGCAATAATACCGGCGAAGGTTTACGTTCAGCGATGGCGGAAAACCCTTATTTAAATGTCATGATTCAGTCAGGCTATTTTGATGGTGCGACTAACTACTTTGACGCGAAATATACTATGTGGCAGTTAGATCCCAGCGGTATGATGAAGAAGCGCTTGTCTTTTAAAGGTTATGAAAGTGGTCATATGATGTACCTCCGCCATGACGACCTAAGAGATGCGAATCAAGACATTCGAGATTTTATTAAACAAAGCTTGCCGGCAGAAGATAAAGCTGCCAAGTATTAATTGAGCTGCTCTTTTAGGCTTGATTAACATAATTAGCTATTATTCAACAAAGCTTACTCTGCTGACAAAGTAAGCTTTGTTGTTAAAAGCGCTTGCATCAAGCACATTAAATAATTGATAGTTTATATATTGATTTCTTTTTAGCCTGAACAGCTGTATAATGCGCGCCCAATTATAGCCCTATTCGTTTACCCGATAATTATCATGGGTCAACGATAGTAACAGCGAGTAAAGCTTGTGTTAGATAACTTAAGAAATGTGGCAATTATTGCTCACGTTGACCACGGAAAAACTACCTTAGTTGATAAATTACTTGAGCAATCAGGTACTTTAGATGCGCGTTCAGATCACGATGAACGAGTGATGGATTCAAATGATATTGAAAAAGAACGTGGTATTACCATTTTAGCTAAAAATACCGCTGTTAATTGGAATGATTATCGAGTGAATATCGTCGATACGCCAGGCCATGCTGACTTTGGTGGTGAAGTTGAGCGTGTAATGTCTATGGTTGATTGCGTATTACTTATTGTAGATGCTCAAGAAGGGCCGATGCCGCAAACGCGGTTTGTCACTCAAAAAGCTTTCGCTCAAGGTTTAAAGCCGATTGTTGTTATTAATAAAGTTGATAAACCTGGCTCTCGCCCTGATTGGGTTATGGATCAGGTTTTTGAATTATTTGATAACTTGGGCGCTACTGATGAACAGCTTGATTTTAAAGTTGTTTACGCATCGGCTATCAATGGCTGGGCGACTCTTGAAGAAGGTGAGACTGGCAGTGATATGACACCGTTATTTGAAACGATTGTTAATGAAGTACCATCACCAGATGCCGATCCAGATGGTTCTTTTCAAATGCAGATTTCTCAGCTTGATTATAGCTCCTACCTTGGTGTAATTGGTGTAGGTCGTATCACTCGTGGCTCGGTTAAACCAAACCAACAAGTAACAGTTCAATGTGCAGCTGGTAATGTGCATAATGGTAAAGTTGGTAAAGTATTTGGTTATCTTGGCTTAGACCGTCATGAAACACAAGAAGCGCATGCCGGTGATATTATCGCAATTACCGGTTTAGGCGAATTAAAGATTTCTGATACTATTTGTTGTCCAAACGAAGTTGAAAGTTTGCCTGCATTGTCAATTGATGAACCAACAATCAATATGACCTTCCAAGTAAATACTTCGCCATTTTGTGGTAAAGAAGGCAAATTTGTAACTTCGCGTAATATTAAAGACCGCCTAGAAAAAGAATTAGTTCATAACGTTGCTTTACGTGTTGAACAATTAGATGATCCTGATAAGTTTAAAGTCTCTGGTCGTGGTGAATTGCACTTAGGTATCTTAATTGAAAACATGCGTCGTGAAGGGTATGAATTAGCAGTATCTCGCCCTGAAGTTATTGAAAGAGAAATTGATGGCGTTTTGCAAGAACCCTATGAAACAGTAACTATTGATGTTGAAGAGCAACATCAAGGTACTATTATGGAAAAAATGGGCATTCGTAAAGCTGAATTAACGGACATGGCACCAGATGGAACTGGCCGTATTCGCATGGATTTCATTATGCCTAGCCGTGGTTTAATTGGCTTTCAAACTGAATTTATGACAATTACTTCTGGCTCCGGTTTAATTTATCATACCTTCTATGAATATGGCCCTCATAAAGGTGGTGATATTGGTCAACGCCTAAATGGTGTCATGATTGCTAATGCAACGGGCAAAGCATTAACTAATGCGATTTTCAACTTACAGTCTCGTGGCCGTATGATGATAGGTCATGGTGTTGAAGTATACGAAGGTCAAGTTGTTGGTATTCACAGCCGTGACAACGATTTAACTGTTAATGTACTTAAAGGTAAGCAACTAACTAATGTTCGTTCATCGGGTAGTGATGAAGCACAAGTGTTAACGCCGCCGATTGATATGACCTTAGAGCAAGCACTTGAATTTATCGATAATGATGAGTTAGTAGAAGTCACGCCTGATAATATTCGTATCCGTAAGAAGTTCTTAAAAGAAAGTGATCGTAAACGTGAAGGTCGTGCTGCTAAGTAGTTTTTAAACCAAATAGTTTTTAAACCAAAAAATAATGAATAAACGCTTGTTAGTTAGCTGATAAGCGTTTTTTATGCTTGCTATTTAAGCTATCTCGCTTAGATTGATAAATGATCTTGGTGAGTTTAATCTTGTGCTTAACTGTTATTTCTAGTTAATTCAAGCCAAGTCGTCCACTAATCGCTATGGTATTGCAAAAGTTGAGTGTCATAATCAGTCAAACAACTTACGATACTTATTTGTTCAGCCTGACAGAGCTTATTATGAGCTTACATCAAGGTTTTAATCTTGCTCTTGCTAAATAGTTTTGTAAGACATCTCTGTATTTTTTGTCAGTTTTGTCTTGCAAGCAATATATTGTAGTCTTTAACTTCTTGTTATATTTAATTAAAGGTAATTACCAAAAGGGAAGTTAATGTTTACTTATGATTATTCTCTTAAAAAAATTAGGCAAAACTAGCATTTTGAATCTAAGCTTTATAATCCCATTCAACAAGTAAGTTAATATTTCACAGTCAAAAGGAATTGTATTATGTCACCAAAACAACTTAAAACACTTCAGGAGTTAAGCCAAGTTTTTAGTCAAGGTAAAGCAAATCCCAAACAAATTCAGCAGTTGTCAGATTTATTGGCACAAATAAATCGCTATCATGGCACGCAACTAGGCGATCGATCATCACTTACTTAAGTTTGTGCTAATTGCAATGACTAAATTAGTTATTATTTTGATAAGTTGCTGCATCTATAACTGACCATAAATGAAATATCCCAGCAATGATTGCTGGAATGACTAGATACCAAAGTGCATAGCCACCAACACAAACGATAGCAAAGATGATCGCGGCAATTAACCTACCTTGAACTAGTTGTCCTAGTCCGGGGAAAAATACATTACAAATGGCAGAAATAACATTTCCTGCTGAACCTTGCTTTGCCATATAAAACTCCGAGCTTAATAATTGATAATTAGGGCTAAACTAGCATATTTTATCACACTATCTTAATATAGATGTAACTTAGCGCAAATTGAAAAATTGTTAGTAAATATGAGTGCATGGCAAAGTTCTAGAATAAAAAGTTATTGGCATAATAATAAGGGGTTACTATTTTATTTTGCTAGACGCGTTAGACGTGAACAAATACAAGTTGTAGCAGGCTATTTATCTTATGTATGTTTAATGTCATTGGTACCCTTGGTTGTGGTTATGTTCTCTGTTATGACAGCTTTTCCACTTTTTGCTGAGTTACAGCAGAATATCGAGCAATTTGTTTATCAAAATTTTGTTCCTGCGGCTGGTGATGTCGTACAACATTATCTATCTGGCTTTGTCGACAATGCTTCTAAAATGTCCGCGGTAGCTATTTCGTTCTTATTCCTTGCGGCATTATTATTAATATCCTCAATTGATAGCACTTTTAACAAAATTTGGCGAGTGAATGACAAACGCCGAACGATTACATCTTTTGCTATGTATTGGATGGTCTTGACTTTAGGACCAATATTAGTGGGTGCTAGTATAGCATTGTCATCTTATCTGGTTTCAATTGTTGCGGTGGGTGAATATGATGTCTTCGGCCTATCTGACATTTTTCTGCGCTTACTACCTATACTATCGTCTATCATCGCTTTCGTTATTCTATATATGGCTGTACCTAATAAAGCTGTACCGTTTAAATATGCACTTTGGGGTGCCATCGTTGCTGGAATTTTATTTGAGTTGGCGAAAAAAATCTTTGCACTCTATATAACGGCATTCCCTTCTTATCAAGTTATATATGGCGCGTTGGCAACAATTCCGATTATATTTTTATGGGTTTATGTCTCTTGGTTAATAGTGCTGGTTGGTGCATTACTTACTGTTTCACTTCAAGAATATGTCAGGGTAGAATCAAGTAAACGGCAAGCAAGCCAACAACCTTAATCAAATAATGAGCAAGCTATGATCGCATTAATTCAACGGGTAAGTGAGGCAAGTGTTAAAGTGGAGGATACAGTAATCGGCCAAATTGACAAAGGCTTATTGGTTTTCTTGGCGATTGAACCACAGGACAATGAAGCTAAAGCCAGGCGTTTAGCTGAACGTGTTGCTGGTTATCGAGTTTTTAATGATGAAAATAATAAGATGAATTTAAATGTTAAACAGGCTGGTGGTGATATTTTAGTAATCTCACAATTTACTCTTGCTGCAGACACTACAAGTGGTATGCGGCCTAGTTTTACCTCTGCCGCTGAGCCAAAGTTAAGTAGGCAACTGTATACATATTTTACAAAACAGTTAATTCATCTCGGCATTAACATAGCCAACGGTGAGTTTGGCGCCGATATGAAAGTGTCTTTAGTCAATGATGGTCCTGTCACCTTCAGGCTAACAATTTAATCAATATTAGAAGCCGTTCAAGCCTGTTTATTTTTTAGCTAATTAAACTACCACTTTTAGCTAAGTGGTGTTATAATCTCGCGCCCACTGAGTTTGAGTGCTAGTAAATATGCTTAAATCTCAGACAAAATGGGGGTCTTTCAAAAGGCAGTGACGGGTCAATTTCTGGCCTTGAATTTTAATTTATCTTCTACTTTTCCCTTTGTTTACAATGGGCTGGTAAAAGGTAACAATGGAGCAAAATCAATGATCCAAATGCAATCACAGCTTAATGTTGCTGATAACAGTGGCGCAAAGCGTGTTCAATGTATAAAGGTTCTTGGTGGCTCGCACCGTCGCTATGCACGTATAGGTGATATCATCAAGGTTGCCGTAAAGGAAGCAAGTCCTCGCGGTAAAGTAAAGAAAGGTGATGTTCACACTGCGGTAGTGGTGCGCACTAAGAAAGGTGTTCGTCGTACAGATGGCTCAGCTATCCGTTTTGATGAAAACGCGGCTGTAATGCTTAATGCAAGCTTACAACCAATTGGTACTCGTATTTTCGGGCCTGTGACACGTGAACTTCGTAATGAAAAATTTATGAAAATCGTATCATTAGCACCAGAAGTACTATAAGGAGTCACGATAATGGCATCTAAGATTCGTCGTGATGATGAAGTAATCGTACTTGCAGGTAAAGACAAGGGCAAAACTGGTAAAGTGACCAAAGTGCTTGTTGATGACAGCAAAGTATTCGTAGAAGGCGTTAACTTAATCAAGAAACACACTAAGCCTGTACCTCAGTTACAGCAGCCTGGTGGCATCATTGAAAAAGAAGCCCCTTTACATGTTTCCAACGTAGCGATTGTTAACCCAGCAACGGGTAAAGCGGATCGTGTTGGTTTTAGAATTGAAGACGGCAAAAAAGTGCGTTTTTTCAAATCTAATAACGAATTAATTTAATTGGAGTAAACGATGGCGAAACTGCATGATTTATATAAAGGTACAGTAGCAGCTAAATTGCAAAAGCAATTTGGTTATACAAGTATCATGCAAGTCCCTCGGATTGAAAAGATCACCCTTAACATGGGTGTTGGTGAAGCTATTTCTGATAAGAAAGTGTTAGAGCACGCCACAAATGATCTTACTGCAATCTCAGGGCAAAAGCCTATCACGACAGTAGCACGCAAATCAGTAGCGGGCTTTAAAATTCGTGAAGGCTACCCTATAGGTACAAAAGTAACTCTACGCGGCGAGCGTATGTGGGAATTCTTAGAGCGTTTAATCTCTATCTCAATCCCTCGTATCCGTGATTTTCGTGGCTTAAATCCTAAGTCATTCGATGGTCGTGGTAACTATAGCATGGGCGTTCGTGAGCAAATCATCTTCCCTGAAATCGAATACGATAAAATCGATAAGATTCGCGGATTAGATATCACTATTACTACTAGCGCGAAAAATAACGAAGAAGGACTAGCATTATTGTCTGCCTTTGATTTCCCGTTCAAGAAGAAGGTGTAGAGTTATGGCTAAAATGTCAATGAAAGCTCGTGAAGCAAAACGTACTAAACTAGTAGCTCAGTACGCTGAAAAGCGTCGTGCGTTAAAAGCAATCATCTCAAGTCCAAACACTTCTGAGGAAGATCGTTGGGATGCAGTATTGAAACTTCAAAGTTTACCTCGTGATTCATCAAGTAGCCGTCAACGTAACCGTTGTAATGTTACTGGTCGTCCACATGGTTACTTACGTAAATTCGGCCTAAGTCGAATTAAGTTGCGCGAAGCAACCATGCGTGGTGAAGTTCCAGGTCTTAAGAAAGCTAGTTGGTAATTCACGGGAGTAAATGGTTATGATGACTGATCCTATCGCGGACATGTTTACACGCATCCGCAACGGTCAATCTGCAGCAAAAGTTGCAGTACAAATGCCATCTTCAAAAGTAAAGGTTGCTATTGCAAACTTACTTAAAGAAGAAGGTTATATTTCAGATTATTCAGTTTCAGGTGATGTTAAACCTGAACTAGCGGTAACCTTGAAGTATTTTGAAGGTAAAGAAGTAATTGAAAAGATCAAACGTGTTTCACGCCCGGGTCTTCGTATTTACAAAAGCTGTGACGAACTACCAAAAGTTCTTGCAGGTATGGGTATTGCGATTATTTCAACTTCTAAAGGTTTGATGACAGATCGCGCCGCTCGCAATGCGGGTATTGGCGGTGAAGTTATCGGTTTCGTAGAGTAAGGAGAATAATATGTCTCGTGTTGCAAAAGCACCAGTCGTTGTTCCTGCTGGCGTTACCGTTACGTTATCAGGTCAAGACATTACAGTTAAAGGTCCAGTAGGTGAATTATCACGTACAATACATAGTTTAGTTAGTGTTTCTCATGAAGAGAATGAAATTAAAACTACTGTTGCTAGTGATGAAAAAAATGCTTGGGCACAAGCCGGTACTGCACGCGCTTTAATCAACAACATGGTTGAAGGTGTGAGTAAAGGTTTTGAAAAGAAATTACTTCTACAAGGTGTTGGTTACCGTGCAAAAGCTGCGGGTAAATCGTTAGATTTATCTTTAGGTTTTTCACATCCAATCTCTCATGCTATCCCTGATGGCGTAACAGTAGAAACTCCTAGCCAAACTGAAGTCGTACTTAAAGGTGCAGACAAGCAGGTAGTTGGTCAAACCGCAGCGAACATTCGCGCTTACCGTAAGCCAGAACCTTATAAAGGTAAAGGTGTACGTTATGCTGATGAATATGTTCGTCGTAAAGAAGCTAAGAAGAAGTAGGGTAATACTATGGATAAGAAAACATCTCGTTTGCGCAGAGCTAAACGCTCTCGTGCAAAAATTAGCGAGCTGGGTGCGAATCGTTTAGTTATATTCCGTACTCCTCGTCACATTTACGCTCAATTAATTGCTCCAACAGGTTCTGAAGTAATCGCCTCTGCGTCTACTTTAGATAAAGAAGTTAGTGCACAAATTGAAAAAACAGGTAATGTTGCAGCAGCAACTGCAGTGGGTAAAGCAATTGCTGAACGTGCTGTAGCCAAAGGCATCTCTAAAGTTGCTTTTGACCGCTCTGGTTTCCTTTACCATGGTCGCGTAAAAGCGTTAGCAGAAGCAGCTCGTGAAGCTGGTCTTCAGTTCTAGGGGTTGATAATGGCTAATCAGAATCAAGAAAACTCACAGCAAAGTGAAATGGCTGAAAAGCTAATCGCTGTTAATCGCGTATCGAAAGTGGTTAAAGGTGGTCGTATTTTCAGTTTTACTGCACTAACAGTCGTTGGTGACGGTAATGGACGTGTTGGTTTTGGCTACGGTAAAGCACGTGAAGTGCCTGCTGCTATCCAAAAAGCAATGGAAAAAGCACATCGTAACATAGTAACAGTTGACTTGAAGGGAACTACTCTTCAACATCCAATCAAGGGTCGTCATTCTGGTTCTAAAGTTTACATGCAACCAGCTTCTGAAGGTACAGGTATCATTGCCGGTGGTGCAATGCGTGCGGTACTTGAAGTTGCAGGCGTTCAGAACGTATTGTCAAAAGCATACGGTTCTACTAACCCAATCAACGTAGTTCGCGCTACTGTATCAGCTTTAGTGAATATGCATTCACCTAAAGGCGTTGCAGCTAAACGTGGCAAAAGCGTTGAAGAAATTTTGGGGTAATTGAGCATGTCTAAAACAGTTAAAGTAACTCAAGTTAAAAGTTCTATTGGTCGTTTACCGAAGCATAGAGCTACATTAAGAGGCCTTGGTCTTCGTCGTATCAATCATACAGTTGAGTTAGAAGATACTCCATCTGTACGTGGTATGATTAACAAGGTTTATTACATGGTTAAGGTGGAGGATTAATAATGCATTTAAATACTTTATCCCCTGCACCGGGATCTAATAAAGCTAAAAAGCGCTGTGGTCGTGGTATTGGCTCAGGCATCGGTAAAACTGGTGGTCGTGGTCACAAAGGTCAGAAGTCTCGTTCTGGCGGTAGTGTACGTCCAGGTTTTGAAGGTGGTCAAATGCCATTGAAACAACGTTTACCTAAATTTGGTTTTACTTCACGTAAATCTTTAGTTCGCGCTGAAGTACGTTTACATGAATTAAACCTTATCAAAGGTGATGTTGTTGATATTCACGCTCTTAAAGACGCTGGTTTAATTACACGTAATATCGTAGCTGTTAAAGTTATGTTATCAGGCGAAATAACACGTCCAATTACTTTACGTGGAATTGCAGTAACTAAAGGCGCACAAGCAGCGATTGAAGCTGCTGGTGGCAAAATAGAGGAATAATACAGATATGGCTACACCAGGAATGGCTACTTCACAAGGTAGTAAAGGCGCAGGCGGTTTGTCTGAGCTAAAACAAAGATTATGGTTCGTATTCGTTGCCTTAGTTGTGCTTCGTTTAGGATCTTTTGTGCCAATCCCTGGTATTGACGCCGCTGTATTAGCTCAGTTCTTTGAACAACAAAAGGGCACCATTGTAGAAATGTTTAACATGTTCTCTGGTGGTGCACTTGAGCGAGCCTCAGTATTGGCACTTGGTATTATGCCCTATATTTCAGCTTCTATTATTATGCAATTGCTTACTGTGGTTCACCCCGCAATGGCAGAGCTTAAAAAAGAGGGTGAAGCAGGACGTCGTAAAATCAGCCAATACACACGCTACGGCACTTTAGTTCTAGCGACAGTACAATCGATAGCGATTGCCAGAAGTTTACCGGATATGATGCAAGGCTTAGTTATTAATGCAGGCTTTGGTTTTTATTTCACCGCAGTAGTTAGTTTAGTCACTGGTACCATGTTTTTAATGTGGTTAGGTGAACAAATTACGGAACGTGGTATCGGTAATGGTATATCAATTATTATTTTTGCTGGTATTGTCGCTGGCATGCCATCAGCAGTTGGTCAAACAGCTGAGATGGCGCGTCAAGGTGAATTGCACTTATTAGTATTATTGCTTATCGGCGTTGTGGTATTTGCAGTAACTTTCTTAGTTGTATTTGTTGAACGTGGACAACGACGCATTGTTGTTAACTACGCTAAACGTCAGCAAGGCCGTAAGGTTTTTGCTGCGCAAAGCACACACTTACCTTTGAAAGTGAATATGGCTGGTGTTATTCCACCAATATTTGCCTCAAGCTTAATCTTGTTTCCAGGCACGCTTGCGAGCTGGTTTGGTCAAGGTGAAGGCCCCGTAGCTGACTTCTTACAGGGTGTTTCTGGTGCAATGTCTCCAGGTCAACCTTTGTATGTATTGATGTTAGCGGCAGCAATTATATTTTTCTGTTTCTTTTACACGGCACTTGTTTTCAACCCGCGTGAAACAGCAGATAACTTGAAAAAGTCAGGTGCGTTCATTCCAGGGATTCGTCCGGGTGAACAAACATCCAAATATATTGATAAAGTAATGACTCGCTTAACCTTAGCCGGTGCAGCGTATATTACCTTTGTCTGTTTGGTTCCACAGTTTATGATCATGGCGTGGGACGTTCAGTTCTACTTCGGCGGTACATCATTGTTGATTATCGTGGTTGTGATTATGGACTTTATGGCACAAGTACAAACTCATATGATGTCACATCAATATGACAATGTACTTAAAAAAGCGAACTTAAAAGGCTACGGTCGATAGACCAAGTTTGAAAGTTAACGGAGTATAAAATGAAAGTACGTGCATCCGTAAAAAAGATTTGTCGTAATTGTAAAGTAGTTAAGCGTAAAGGCGTAATTCGCGTTCTTTGTGCTGAACCAAAACATAAGCAAAGACAAGGTTAAGCTTAGCTTTTAACCTAATATCTTTTAGAACTGGCATTATGCAGATAACTCTGTATAATGCCGCTTCGATTTGCAAAAAAAGAGAATGGTTGGGTATCCTAACGGGCTTTCCAATCAAAGTAATTTTAATTATTTATAGGAGATGTGTTAGTGGCCCGTATCGCTGGCATTAACATCCCTGATCGTAAGCATGCAGTAATCGCCATTACTGCGATTTACGGTATTGGTGCTACACGTGCGAAAGCAATCTGTGCAGCAGCTGGTATCGAAGAATCAACGAAGATCAGTGAATTAGATGAAGCAAAAATTGACTTGCTTCGCGCTGAAGTGGATAAATTTACCGTTGAAGGTGATTTACGCCGTGAAGTTTCAATGAACATTAAACGTCTTATGGACTTAGGTTGTTTCCGTGGCATTCGCCACCGTCGCAGTCTTCCTCTACGTGGTCAACGCACTAAAACAAATGCGCGTACCCGTAAAGGTCCTCGTAAGCCAATTAAGAAGTAAGAGGAACTAGACAATGGCTAAAACACCCGTTCGTACGCGTAAACGCGTAAAAAAACAAGTTGCTGATGGCATGGCTCATATCCATGCTTCTTTCAACAACACAATCGTGACTCTTACAGACCGTCAAGGTAATGCTTTATCTTGGGCGACTGCTGGTGGTTCAGGTTTCCGTGGTTCACGTAAATCTACCCCATTCGCTGCGCAAGTAGCTGCAGACCGCGCTGGCGCTGTTGCAAAAGAGTTTGGCTTGAAGAATATTGAAGTGTTCGTTAAAGGTCCAGGTCCAGGTCGTGAATCTGCTATCCGTGCCTTAAATGCTGCTGGTTTTAAAATCACCAACATTACTGACGTTACACCTATTCCTCATAATGGTTGTCGTCCTCCTAAGAAACGTCGCGTCTAATCGCTCTTTTTAGGATAGTTGGAGAAAGAAAATGGCTAGATATTTAGGTCCTAAGTTAAAGCTTAGTCGTCGCGAAGGAACAGATTTATTCCTTAAAAGCGGTGTAAGAGCAATTGACACTAAATGTAAAATCGAAACAATACCAGGTCAACATGGCGCCCGTCGCGGTCGTTTATCTGATTACGGTGTTCAACTTCGTGAAAAACAAAAAGTTCGTCGTATTTATGGCGTACTAGAAAAACAATTCAGTAATTACTACAAAGAAGCGGCACGTCTAAAAGGTAATACAGGTGAAAACTTGCTACAACTTCTAGAAACTCGCTTAGATAACGTAGTTTACCGCATGGGCTATGCAAGCACTCGTGCTGAAGCTCGTCAGTTAGTTAGTCACAAAGCTATCGTGGTAAACGGCGGAGTAGTTAATATTCCATCTTTCACTGTTAAAGCTGAAGATACTGTTTCTGTTCGTGAGAAGTCTAAGACTCAAGCACGTATTATCGCTGCTTTAGAATTAGCTGATCAACGTGAGAAGCCACTTTGGGTTGAAGTAGACAATAAGAAGCTTGAAGGCGTTTTTAAACGCGTTCCAGATCGCGCTGATTTATCTGCGGAAATTAATGAACAGTTGATTGTTGAACTTTACTCTAAATAGTAAAGTTGCACTTTAAGAGAGGACATATATGCAGGGTTCTGTAACCGAATTCCTTAGACCACGCATGGTTGGTATTGAAAACGTCAACCCTCGTCGCGCTAAAGTAACTTTAGAGCCACTAGAACGTGGTTTTGGTCACACTTTAGGTAATGCGTTACGCCGCATTCTTTTATCTTCAATGCCAGGTTGTGCTGTAACTGAAGTTGAAATTGACGGTGTATTACATGAGTACAGTAGTAAAGAAGGTGTTCAAGAAGACATCATCGAAATATTGTTAAACCTTAAAGGACTAGCAGTTTTATTAGAAGGCAAAGATGAAGCCGTTCTAACTTTAACTAAGTCTGGTGAAGGCCCTGTAACGGCAGCTGATATACAACATGATGGTGATGTTACAATTGCAAACCCAGAACATGTTATCTGTACCCTAACAGGTGAAGGCTCTATCAGCATGCGCATAAAAATTGAAATGGGACGTGGTTATGTTCCCGCTTCAGCGCGCCGTGATGCCGAGGAAGAAGATCGTGCTATTGGTCGTTTGTTGGTTGATGCCTCATTCAGTCCAGTAGTAAGAATTGCTTATGATGTTGATTCTGCACGTGTTGAACAACGTACAGATTTAGACAAATTAGTTTTAGATATGGAAACCAATGGTACATTGGATCCGGAAGAAGCGATTAGACGTGCTTCAACAATTCTTGCTGAACAGCTTGATGCGTTTGTAGAACTTCGTGATATTAAAGAAGTAGAGCAAGTGGAAGAAAAACCATTGTTCGACCCAATCTTGCTTCGTCCAGTTGATGATTTAGAACTAACTGTTCGTTCAGCTAACTGTTTAAAAGCAGAAGCAATTCAATACATTGGTGATTTAGTACAACGTGCTGAAGTAGAGCTTCTTAAAACGCCTAACTTAGGTAAGAAGTCTCTAACAGAAATCAAAGACGTGTTAGCGTCGCGTGGACTTTCTCTAGGTATGCGCCTAGAAAACTGGCCACCTGAAAGCATTGTTGACAACGACTAGTTCGATCATCATTTTTTTAATAGTTTGAGAGAAGGATTAACTTATGCGTCATCGTCACAGCGGTCGCCAGTTAAACCGTAATAGCAGTCATCGTAAAGCGATGTTCCGCAATATGGCAAGCTCTTTAGTTAAGCACGGCGTTATCAAAACGACTGTAGCTAAAGCTAAAGAACTACGTATGGTAGTAGAGCCATTGATTACATTGGCTAAGACCGACAGTGTTGCAAATCGCCGTTTAGCATTTGCTCGTACACAAGATAAAGAAGTAGTAGGTATTTTATTTAGCGAACTTGGTGCTCGTTACCAAGAACGTCCAGGTGGTTATACTCGTATTTTAAAATGCGGTTACCGTACTGGTGATAAAGCTCCTATGGCTTATATTGAATTAGTAGACCGCCCAGTAGTAGAAGATGCTCCTGAAGTAGTTGAAGAGTCAGCAGAAGCTTAAGCATTAGCTTAGGTTTCCAGTAAAAAACCGAGCTTAGGCTCGGTTTTTTGTTATTACCCGATAACTATGTCGCAAAGTAACTGTTAAGTTATAGTGACATAATGCTTTCATCCTTGACCTTAAAGTCAATTCACCGTATAAGATATCAATGATATTTTAGTTCATTTCTGAGTAACTATGTCTTCAAAAAACCCAATTATTGCTGTTACAGGCTCTTCTGGAGCTGGCACATCTACCACTACAGCCTCATTTGAACATATCTTTAGAACGCTTGGTATTACCTCTGTTAATGTCGAGGGAGACAGTTTCCATCGATTCTCAAGACAAGAGATGGATATGGAGAAACGCAAAGCAAAAGAATCAGGAAAAAATATTAGTTATTTTGGTGATTTAGCTAATGATTTTAATGCTTTAGAAAAGCTTTTTAAGGACTATGGTGATTTAGGTAAAGGCCAAATACGGCGCTATTTACATACTTTCGATGAGGCGGTACCGTATAATCAAATGCCGGGAACATTTACCCCTTGGGAAGAGTTTGGTGAAGGTACGGATCTTCTGTTTTATGAAGGCTTGCATGGTGGCGTGGTTACAAAGGAAAATAATGTTGCTCAGCATGTCGATTTACTTATTGGCATGGTACCGATAGTTAATTTAGAGTGGATTCAAAAACTCGTTCGTGACACCAATAAACGAGGGCATTCAAGAGAAGCTGTTACTGCCAGTATTGTTCGAAGTATGGAAGACTATATATCTTTTATCACCCCGCAATTTTCTCGTACCCATATTAATTTTCAGCGTGTTCCTACGGTCGATACTTCGAATCCCTTCAGCGCTAAAGCTATTCCAAGCCTCGACGAAAGTTTTGTTGTGATTAGGTTTCGTGAAGTTAAAAATGTCGACTTCCAATATTATCTACGGATGATAGATGGTTCATTTATGTCACGTATTAATACCCTGGTCGTTCCCGGAGGCAAAATGGGCTTAGCGATGGAGTTGATATTAACCCCACTTATACGGGATTTAATTGAGCGTAAAACCCAAGCGAATAAGCAACTTGATTGGATGAGTGACTTGTAGGTCAAAGTAGCTTAAAGAACTGTAGGTTAATCTTAAATACTTTCACCTTGAACATTCACTTATTCCTCGGTTGTGAAAATCTCGCTAATTTCAGTAGTTAACTTTGCTTTAATTGCTCTTTCTTCGTCTACCGATATTTGCTGCTTGCTATATTCAAATACATGATGAGCCAGTTCAATTGACTTCCTTGCTAATTTGCAATGGTATAAATTACTGACGGCGATCACATGGTCTTGGGCTTGATACTTTTCAATTGTTGGAGCTGTCAACGACTCACTAATTGTCGAAATACTGTGATCAGTGAAATGTTTATTTCCCCGTTCGTCTCTTGTCATACCGCGAGTACGGTAATCTACGTCAACAATATCTGCATCAAAGGTTTCAATAACATAATCAAGTACTTTCAAGGGAGATATAACACCACAAGTTGAAAGCTCAACATCAGCTCTAAAGATAGCAATGCCATCTTGTGGTCTTTCCTCAGGGTAGGTATGGATACATAAGTGACTTTTATCAAGGTGAGCAACTATTGACTCGGGTTTTGCTTCCTCTGAAATCATTAAGGTGACACTGGCACCTTGAGGACTATAATCTTGTTTAGCAATATTTAACACATTTCCGCCAATAGCATGACAAACTTTATTTAGAAACAATGTTAAATTTTGACTGTTATAATTGTCATTAATGTATTGATTATACTTAATACCACTGTCTTTAGTGGTGAGGTAATGTATCCTGTATAAGGAGAAGCCTAAATTCTTGGTTAGGTTATTGAAGCCATACAGGGGGATTTTATTGCTAGAGTTCATAAGTTTATAAACTAAGATTAACTCGCGATAATTTCGAAGTCATGGGTAATTTCAACTTTTGCATTAAGCATTAGAGCAACTGAGCAATACTTATCTGCAGATAAACTCACCGCACGTTTAACATGCTTTTTTGCAACATCATGACCTTTAATAACAAAATGTAAATGAATTTTTTCAAATAGTGCTGGTACGCTATTAGCACGAGTACCAGATAACTCAACATGGCAGGATTGCACATCTTGCTTAGTCTTTTTTAGAATACTTACCACATCAACCGAAGAACAACCACCAAGGGAGATTAACACGCTTTCCAGTGGACTTGGTGCCATATTACCGCTATTGGCATCTAGTATCATTGTATGACCGCTTTCTGACATGCCCATAAATAATTCTTCACCTAACCATTTAACTTGTGCTTTCATTGCGTACTCTAATTTTATCTGTGTTGTTAAGGAGACTGTATTGAACTTACCCAATAGTCATATGCTTGAATGTATAATGTAATTTTTATAGCTAAATGCAAGCAGTATGCTAGTGGAATAACATAAAAAAATATGCTTGTTAGCCTTTATGAATGACTGTATCAAATAAATTTTTGATTAAACCGGCAAACTCATGGATAAACGCTTGTTGTGCTTCATTAACTGGGTTGTTAACGACCCCTGAAAGGATTTCTTCCAAGTCGTATACTATTGCATCAACTTCACGAATAATAGCATTACGTTGATTAAACGTTAAATTTTCGTTCTGGCTACAAACAGAGATAATTTGTTCACTTAGCTCTACCTCAATGGTTGACATGACAGTTTCATTTGCTTTTTTAGGGGCGGTTGAATTTTCAAATAAACTCAGGTGTTCAGTTAAGTACTCAATGATTTGAATGTAGCCGTCAGTATCTGTAACCATAGTCGCTTTACTTACCTTTACTGTTGTTCATGTTTCTGTTTGAGTATAGCAGTTAGTTTAGCGTTTTTATTAAAAGTGAATCAATAGCCTGGATACTTTTATTAAAAAGGCCTCAAAACAAAGTCCTTTAAAGTGTTGCCTTACTATAACTTGGTTGGCACTACCATTAACGCAGCACGTTGCCCGTTGCCAACATTTGCGTTTGGAAAGACAATACTCTCGCCAGCCTGTGTTGTACGATATTCTTGCTCAGCGTCAACCGATAATAAAGTATTAATCGGGAAATCGGTAAAATTACTGGCATTATCATCAACCAATAATTGGAAGTTTTCGCTTTGTTTAGTGATATCTCCCAAGGCTTCAAACAAGTTAAAATCCTCATTATTAAACGGTTTTAACTTGATAGGATTGTTACAAATTAACGCCTTTAAGCTAGTCGTCATGTCTTTGAAGTTGCCCATATGATTTTTACCAAAAGGCCTTACTTTCCCTAACTCTATGGTAAAAGCATGAGCAGAAAAGTTTGCGCTACTGTAATATGAAAAAGTGCCGGTCGGCCCATGACCAAATAAAATAGTATTAACACCACAAGCTTGCATAAAGCTTAATTGTTCTTTATTCCAGGGCTTGCCGTGCTGATAAGGGTAGATTGCAAACTTTTCATATTTAGAATGTCGAATAGCGGTATGCAGGTCGTAATGATAGTTTGTTGCATCAACTGCACTGTTATTGAAAAAATCACTAACATATTGTTCTAGCTTTTCAGCGCGGTATTTTTCAAAACAAGCTTTGATGTCTTGGTACTTACCACAAAATAAACGGTTTAAATTCTCGACTTGAAAACGTTTGGCAATATTCATTGCCACAGGATTGCCGATGATGAAAAGTGTTCTATGCTGAACAGCTGTTTTTTGACTAATAATATCACTAATGAGCTGTTGTACGATTTCAATCGGTGCTGTTTCATTACCATGAATGCCTGATGAAATTACAATACTCTTATTTGGCTTAACTGAGTTGCTCGGTTCTACCAATAAAACACCACTATCAAGTAACCTAACTACGCCATTTTTTACATTAAAATGAAGTTTGTTACTGGCGCCAGTTTGTTTAAGGCCTTGTTCAAACTGACGTGTTAAAGCGATAAAGTCTCCATTTTGGCTAAAATCTCGATAAGCTTTTATAAAGTTCTCATCACCTATATCCGTTAAGAGTGGTGCGCTAAGAGTATTGTTACTTTTCATTTAGAATTTTAATCCAGGAGTCAAAGTTTCAGGCAAAGTCACTTTATTGGCTTCAACTGAGGCAATAGGGTAAGCACAATAATCAGCGGCATAAAAGGCACTGGCTCTGTGATTACCACTCGCACCAATACCACCAAATGGAGCAGCGCTGCTTGCACCTGTTATTGGCTTGTTCCAGTTAACGATACCAGCCCTAATGCGGCTAAAGAAATGATTATATGACGCTTCACTATCAGACAGTAAGCCAGCGGATAAACCAAAACCTGTGTTGTTAGCCTCATCAATAGCTTGATCAAAGTCAGTGTAACGATACACTTTAACTAAAGGACCAAAGTATTCTTCATCAGGTACCTCTGCAACAATATCTGTTACATCAATAATACCTGGAGAAACAAAACCTGTACCTGTCTCTAAATGTTTAAGTTCAACAATAGTGCTAGCGCCCAGTGCAACAAGTTTAGCTTGTGCCTCAACCAAGCCCAATGCGGCTTTTTCAGAAATCATAGACCCCATAAAAGGTTGATTTTCATCGTCATAATAACCGACAGTTAAATTTTTAGTTACTTCAATAAGACGAGCTAAAATGGTATCACCTTGCTCATTTGCTTCAATAAACAAGCGTCGTGCGCAAGTACAACGTTGACCAGTAGTCACAAAAGCAGACTGGATAATGTCATGGACCACAGCGTCAATATCAGCAACATCTTTAACAATTAGCGGATTATTGCCACCCATTTCTAAGGCAAGAATTTTACCTGGCTGTCCTGCAAATTGTTCATGTAAAAGGTGGCCTGTAGTTGAGCTACCAGTGAAAAATAAACCATCTATATGTTTATGGCTAGCAAGTGCTTTTCCGGTATCTACCTCACCTTGTACTAGGTTTATTACGCCCTTAGGCAATCCGGCTTTCTCCCATAGCTTTATCATTTCTTCGGCAACGCGAGGCGTTAATTCACTTGGCTTAAAGACAATAGTATTCCCTGCAATCAATGCTGGTACTATGTGCCCATTAGGTAAGTGTCCGGGGAAGTTGTAAGGGCCAAATACCGCGACAACACCATGTGGTTTATGACGAATAAATGCCTTAGCGCCAGGCATTGGATTTTCGACCGTGCCGGTGCGTTCTTCATAAGCTTTAAGTGAAATAGCTACTTTAGCTACCATGGCTCCAGCTTCCCCAAGCGTTTCCCACTTTGGCTTACCTGTTTCTAACGCAATTGTCGTTGCTAAGCTATCTTTGTTTTCTGTTAATAAATCAGCGAATTTTTGTATTACGGCAACACGCTCATCCAAGCTTATGTTTGCCCAACTTTCAAAAGCTTGACGAGCACAAGTTACTGCTGCATTCACTTGTTCGTTAGTGGCTGTTTTACCTTGCCATATGACTTCATTGCGGGCAGGGTTTGTTGAGCTAACGTCATGACCTAAACCGGCTTGCCATTGACCATTAATAAATTGAACTGGGTTTGCATGAGACATGATATTTCCTTCTCAGTAGTCGTGATGACAGTGAGTATTCCTGTCATCATATATAATTGATAAGCGGTTATTAGTTGGCAACTAAGCGCACCCAATCGCCTTCTTGTACCATTAATGCATCAGCAACTTCTTGGCTGATTACAACCTGCTCTGCTGTTTCTCGTAATGAAAGCGGTGCTTGCGTCGCTCTAAAATCTTGTACTTTACTATTGCAGATAATGTAGTTATCTGTTGATTGTACTTCACCAATAATTACCTGACAGCGCTGGCTATGACTAACGGTTCTTATGTTATTAACATTTGACTCAACCGTTGGGCCACCGTCAAAAATATCGACATAGCCTCGTCTGGCAAAGCCTTCCGCTTCTAATAAACGAAGTGCAGGCACTGTTTTGGGGTGTACCTTATCGATGACCTCTTGCGCTTCTTTACTTAGTAAATTAACGTAAATAGGGTATTTAGGCATGAGCTCAGCGATAAATACTTTTTTACCTATCCCGGTTAAGTAATCCGCTGTTGGGAAATCCATCGAGAAGAAATGTTCTTCAAGCCAATTCCAAAACGGAGAGCTGCCATTTTCATCAGAAACACCTCGCATTTCTGCAATTATCGTGTCAGAAAAGCGTTGTTGGTGTTCAGCAATGAAGAGAAAACGAAAGCGTGATAACAAGCGGCCATTATTATTTTTACGATGACTGTCACTTAAAAATAACGTACAAATTTCACTGGCACCGGTATAATCATTACATAGCGATAGTGTTTCGACTGTATTGTATATATTTAGCTCTCGTGAGCTATGAACAACTTTACCTAAATGATAATGATAAAAAGCATCGTCTAAACCAACTGCGGCCTCGATGCCACTGGTGCCGACCACTTTACCTGTCTGTGTATCTTCCATAACAAAAAGGTAACCTTCGTTACCTGCTTGGGTGACTTCTTTGGCAAATGAAGTTTCAGCACGGTCAATACGTTGTTTAAGTAATGCTTCATTAACTGGCAATGAAGTAAAACCATGACCTGAGTCTATGGCTATTTGATGTAGGGCGTCTAAGTCACTTTTTTTAATAGGACGTACAATGATCATATATGCTCTCTATGAAAGGGAGTTGTTACCTGCTCAAGTATCATGTAAGAACAGGTAATAATTAACATTGACTTGGCTATTCTAGCTTAAATTAAGCTGGCAATAGCTTTTTCAAATCGTGCCAAACCAAGTGTGATATCTTCGTCAGGAATAACCAACGATGGGGCAAAACGAACGATACTTGCGCCCGCAACCAAGACCATGACACCTTCAGCCATAGCAGCGTTTAAGAATTCTTTAGCTCTGCCTTGGTTGTCATCGTTTAATACCGCACCAATTAATAAGCCCTTACCACGAATTTCAGAGAAAACCTTATACTTAGCATTGATTGCATTTAAGCCTTCAACATAAAGAGCAGCCTTGGCTTTAACACCGGCATAAATTTCAGGAGTATTAACCGTATCAAGGACTGCTTCAGCAACAGCACAAGCTAATGGGTTGCCGCCATAAGTGCTACCATGAGTGCCTATTTTTAAATGTTTAGCAATTTCAGTCGTTGTTAACATAGCGCCGATAGGGAAACCACCACCTAAACCTTTGGCAGATGTCAATATATCCGGCGTTACGTCAAGATCCATGTAACCGTATAATGAACCTAAACGACCAATACCTGTTTGAACTTCATCAAAAATTAACAGTGCATTGTGTTGATCACAAAGCTCTCTAACACCTTTAATAAACTCATTTGTTGGTGAAACTATGCCACCTTCACCTTGTAATGGCTCAATCATAACCGCACAAGTCTTATCTGAGATTAACGCCTTTAAGCTATCAAGGTTATTATATTCAGCATGGTCAATATCACCTGGTTTAGGGCCAAAACCATCAGAATAGGCCGCTTGACCACCTACCGTTACTGTAAAAAACGTACGACCGTGAAAACCTTGTTTAAAAGCAATGATTTGTGATTTATCTTCACCATGAACGTCAAGTGCCCAACGACGCGCTAATTTTAGTGCTGCTTCGTTTGCTTCCGCGCCAGAGTTACAAAAGTAAACTTTTTCAGCAAAAGTATTATCAACTAATTTTTTGGCTAGACGAAGTGCCGGTTCGTTAGTTTGAACATTTGACAAATGCCAAATTTTTTCACCTTGCTCTTTTAACGCACCCACTGGTGCCGGATGGCAATGACCTAATGCGCTAACAGCGATACCGCCAGCAAAATCAACATATTCCTTGCCCTGTTGATCCCACACTCGAGAGCCTTGACCGCGAACAGGAATAACTGCTGAAGGTGCATAGTTCGGCACCATTACTTCATCAAATAGTTCGCGTTCAACTGAAAAATGTTGTGACATCTTAAAATCCTCATTTATAAGTGGGTAATGTTTTTAACAGCTTACTGTAAAATTGAGATATTGCTTAATGAATACCTAAAATATTGTGAAAAATAATTACAGCGCGTTAAAAATTAGAGCAATAGTATGACAGAAAATTGTCTACTTGTCTTGTCATCCTTGCCTGTAGGCCAGATAAAATAAAGGCTCGACTGATTTTATTCAATAAAGGTGAATATTTATTGATGCGTTTTTTTTTTAAGAAATAAGCGTGTTTGGTTAGTGAATAAGCGCTTGATAGATAATAAGCGCGGAAGGTTATTTTTTAATAAATAACCAGAAAAAAATCATTTAAAATTTTAATATTGTCGCAATTTAGCGACAATATGAGAGTAAATTAGTTAAAAGTGAGCTTAATGTGATCAATATCGGTCTTTTTCAATAATGTGATATCAGTGGAATTTAAATTGACAACATTAAGTAATGCTTTTTTTTCATCGTCGTCAATTAGTTCCTCTTTTGCTAGGGTTCTAAAATCAACATAAGCTTTAGCTTTTGCAACTATTTGCGCAATAGGGTGCATTTTATCAAGGTCTACTGCATAAGCTAAATCAAAAATAACTTCAGTAATTGCTAGGTGATTAAAATTCATTCTTTCAATCAAATCAGCGGATAATTTTGCACTACGCATGGCAAGTTGGCTCAGTAACAAGCTTTTGCTGGCTTCAACTTTTGATAAAATATTATGCAAACGTTTGTCTTTTTTTTCAAAAGCTTGGCGTAACTCTTGTTTATGCAGTTCATGAAAGGTGTTCAGATAGCATTGGGTAACGGCAAATCGCCCTATATTGGATAACATGCCAGCAGTAAAGGCGGAAAATTCATCTAATTGGTACTCTTTGGCTAATGCTCTAGTGGCAAGCGCTATTGATAAACTATCATTCCATAATTTACGCTTCATCAACCCATAAGGTGCTGTGGTAGAAGGTAACCAGTGTTTTAGTGTAAATGTTGGCATCACTAACTTTAAATTGTCTAAACCAATGTAGCTTAAGGCAAGCTTGGCGTCAGTTAGCTGAACATCAGCACGTTTTCTATATTGCGGCTTATTAACTAGGTTTATTAAATCAACACTTAACCATGATAAAGATGCAGCCAGATCTTTGATCTGGTTAACTGAGGCGGCACGCGTTGATAATATATCCAAAATTGCAGGGCACGCATCGTCTATGCCTAAAATGTGATGATAAAGGTGTTCTTTGTTATCAAAGTCGTTGTTGATTTTGTTGGCTACTCGACCAAAAAATGCCTGCATAGTTTGTTTACGAAAATGCTCCTCACCATGCTCGGCAATAATTTTTTCTTGTTGAGCCTTTACTTCAACTGATAACAACTCACGGCGACGGTTCTCTTGCTCGCTGCCTTGGTGGTTAATCGTCGGTATTTTACCACTTTGCTTTTCTGCAAAATCTTTACAAATAGAGAGACTAATAGCGCGTTGGTAAATAGTGTCGACTGTTGGATTGTTTTCAAAAAGTTCCATAAAGAGTTTATTGCTTACCTAAGATAGTAATCGAGCATTAAAATAATTAATTTTAGCCTTTTAACTTAATAAAATACTACTTTAATTGGCTTTAATTTAAAACGCTTCTGTTATTAGCTTATCAAGTAATTTTTATATTGCTCGAGAAAATTGCTCAATAAATGATGACCCTGCTCGGTTAGTATTGATTCCGGGTGAAATTGTACGCTGCTAATTGCTAGTGTTTTATGTTCTAGTGCCATTATCTCATCGATATTGCCTTGCTCATCTTGACTCCATGCCGTGATATTTAGCTCAGGCGGAAGCGATTGTTTATTGACAATAAGTGAATGATAGCGAGTCACTTGCAAAGGTTGATTCAGTTGATTAAATATACCTTGTTGATTATGGCGAATTTGACAGCTTTTACCATGCATAACTTGTTTCGCTTTTTCTACACTTGCGCCAAAATGCTGGGCTATACATTGGTGTCCTAAGCAAACGCCAAGTATTGGGGTTTTACCGGCGAAGTGTTTTACTACGTCTAAAGATATGCCTGCTGCATCAGGATCACAAGGCCCGGGCGAAATAACAATATACTGAGGCGCCAACTGTTCTATTTCTTGTAGGCTAATTTCATTATTTCTAAATACAACAACCTCTTGACCTAGCGCTTGAAAATAATGCACTAAATTAAAGGTAAATGAGTCGTAATTGTCGATCATTAATAACAAAACGGTTTGCCTAAGCAGTGATAAATTTCGCGGCTATTCTAAAGCTTTTATCAAACAGGGGCAATGCAATGGCTGGATAAAATACAAAGATAAAAGTCAATGCGTCAGTGTTTTTTTTAACCAGCCTGCATGATTAATATTTGTTTGATTCATTATTTCATTAATTAGCATTTAACTGTGCTGCACCATGTAACCTCATAGATGTTATATGTTGCACCTTTTTGGTGCGCAATAGTTGTACTGTGCAAACATGCCTCTGCTAAGTTATTAATATATATTACTATTATATCTTGGCATGTGAATTGTATTATTTGCACATTAGTAATAAACATTTAAAAACTAGAGGTTAGCAATGAAACTAATTAGTGCAATTATAAAACCATTCAAGCTCGATGATGTCAGGGAGGCAATCTCAGAGGTTGGTGTTGAAGGGATTACTGTCAGTGAAGTGAAAGGATTCGGGCGCCAAAAAGGACATACTGAGTTATATCGAGGTGCAGAATACCAAGTAGACTTCTTACCAAAAGTGAAGTTAGAAATCGCTGTAAACGATGATATTGTTGAGCGTTTAGTTGAAACCATCACTAAAGCTGCCTATACCGGTAAAATTGGTGACGGTAAAATTTTCGTTTATAACTTAGAGCAAGCTATCCGTATTCGTACGGGTGAGCAAGACTCTGAAGCACTTTAAGAGGAGAAGATCATGGAACAAAATATTTTTCAATTACAATATGCACTTGATACTTTTTACTTCTTAATCTGTGGTGCACTCGTTATGTGGATGGCAGCAGGCTTCTCAATGCTTGAAGCTGGCTTAGTCAGAGCTAAAAATACCACAGAAATTTTAACTAAAAACGTCGCCTTATATTCAATCGCTTGTATTATGTACTTAGTGGTCGGTTATGACATCATGTATGGTGGTGGTGTGTTCTTAAATGGTATCGGCCTTGATGGTGCTAGCGATGCAGATGCATTAGTGGGTGCTGTACTAGCTGAGTCTGCCGAAGCTGGTTTTGATGGCGGTGCTGTTTACTCAAACGCTTCAGACTTTTTCTTCCAAGTAGTGTTTGTTGCGACAGCCATGTCAATTGTTTCAGGTGCGGTTGCTGAGCGTATGAGACTTTGGGCCTTTTTAGCCTTCACTGTAGTATTAACTGGTTTTATCTACCCGATGGAAGGTAGCTGGACTTGGAATGGTGAAGCTGTTTTTGGCTTATACACGCTAGGTGATTTAGGTTTTTCTGATTTTGCCGGTTCTGGTATTGTTCACATGGCTGGTGCTTCTGCTGCTTTAGCTGGTGTATTATTACTGGGTGCTCGTAAAGGTAAATACACTCAAGACGGTAAAGTGAATGCTATTCCTGGTGCAAACTTACCACTTGCTACCTTAGGTACTTTCATTTTATGGATGGGTTGGTTTGGTTTTAACGGTGGTTCTGTATTAAAGCTTGCTGATATTAACAGTGCAAACTCGGTTGCTATGGTATTTTTAAATACTAATGCTGCGGCTGCTGCCGGTGCCATTGCCGCATTAATTCTTGCGAAAATCTTATTCAAGAAAGCGGATTTGACTATGACATTAAACGGTGCATTAGCTGGCTTAGTAGCGATTACCGCAGAGCCTTCTACACCAACACCTTTACAAGCTTCAATATTTGGTGCTATCGGTGGTATTATTGTTGTGCTTTCAATTTTAGCGCTAGATAAAGTCAAAATTGATGATCCAGTAGGTGCTATTTCAGTTCACGGTGTGGTTGGTTTATTCGGTTTATTGATTGTGCCAATTACTAACTCAGGCGCAACATTTAGCGGTCAGTTGATTGGCGCAGCAACTATTTTTGTCTGGGTATTCACGACTAGCTTCATTGTCTGGTTCGCCATTAAGAAAATTATTGGTCTTCGTGTTACTGAAGAAGAAGAGTATGAAGGTGTTGATATTTCTGACTGTGGTATGGAAGCATACCCTGAGTTTACCCGAGGTCAATAGTTCAAATTGATGAGTGTATAATTTACTCATGGTTGTAGAAATCACAGAAACGATTATATTCAACCATGAGTAACTAGCAAAATAGTAACCATAAAAAAGCAGCGATATCGCTGCTTTTTTTATTATCAGACTTTTAATTTAATTAAGCGATTAACTCTTTAACAGTCTTTTTCTGACTGAGGCAAATGCCAAAGCTAGCAGACCTAGCCAAGTAATCGAGCCGCCACTATCGTCTGCTATATCGGCTAAGTGTTTGTTGGGATCACTTGGAAAGGCATCATCGATATCTTTTACGCCATCACCATCACTATCAGGGAACTTTGTCAGTAGCGGATTTAAATTGCTATCAGTTACCTCTGAACTATCAATGATAGTAATATTTTCGACAACAACAAAATTTTCCACACCTGGTGAAGACATGTCGGCACACGTTTGTCCTTCAGCGACAGCCATAGGAATGCCCTCAAGATTACTAAAATTACAAAGCTTAAGCTGAGCAATGTTATCCAAAACTTGCATGCCATCGCCAATAACTTGACCAAAAACGGTAAAACCGCCATTTTGTCTATCTAGGTTGTCACTATTGTCATTTAAATTAAAAAACCATTGGTTGGTGGCACTGTTTATATCTCCACCTTTTTTTGCCATAGCGATTGTGCCGCGAACATTGGAATATATTGCTTCATTTTTCACTGCAGCGTTTGGCGTTAACGCCGTGAGTGGCCATGCACCGGTAAAAGTGTAACCACCACCTTGAACAACAAAGTTAGGTGCAACTCGGTGAACTATCGAATTGGTGTAATGGGCTGAGTCAAGGTAAGTTAAAAAATTACTGACAGTTTGAGGTGTGCTTTGATCAAATAGATTTACTTGAAAGTTACCTTGCGAGGTCTGAAATTCAACAATTGTAGCACTGGCGACATTAGCCAGGCCAACACTAGCAGTGATTAAACTGGCGAGTGCACATGATTTTTTACAGTGTTTTTGGAGGGATTTTTTTAACATTTTTAGCCTAGTTCTTCTAAAGAAGTAATAAATTGAGTCTTATAGTAATGGCTGTTATTAAGGTTAACAAGTGACAGTAACATTTTAGTGATAATGCATCTAAAATCTCATAGAAGCTTTACTACGCACTCTACTATTCTTGGTGATTTTTATATTTTATCTGTATAAAGTGAACAACGCTGAATAAGTCATTTTTTAATCTATTTGTCTGCTATCTTTGCGATGATTACTTTTTGGTTAAACAACAAAGCAAAGTAGATGTTAACTATGTCAGTTTTAGCTAACTATATTGGCTCAGCTATTAACAATAGCTATTTTTTTCTGCGCTAACATTAAGCTATTTGGCCGACACTTGAGATAACTTTTGGCTAATGGCAGCCATAGAAGAGTATGCATTATCTTGTCTTGCTTAGCATTTGGGGCTCTCTATCAGGCATCAAAAAGAACAGTAATATATTCTTTACTTATACCACTGCCAGTCTCAGAAACACTGACATCAAACTCAGTCGCTAATTGCAAAACAGTCAGGTTGATTTTCCGGCCATATCAGAATTAACAATATATTGGCATTGCTATTTCATTATGCTTAATGAGCTGTTTTTTTGCTGCTTTAAGGGAAATTTACTCATGCTACAGAGGCTATTACTCCGATATGCTGCAATGGACTCTCATCATATAAGACGACAGCAAGCAGCGATAAGGGTTGAGCATAAGCTAAATTAGTGATGCTAATATTGTAGCGATAATATATTGCTGCTGGCGGACTAAGACAGCTTTTTTTAATAGTAGTTATCACTGCGCTTAAAGCCAAACTGAGCAACACAGCTGCATTGCTTGCTCGTGAAAATGGCTGAATAACCCAAAACCATTTATTGTTTGATAATTATCACTGCGCTAATTGTTGTAATTTATCTTCAGATTCGCATACCAATGTGAATAATTGCACTTGGCTAATAGCACGGTCTAAATTGTGGTTTTCTCGATTAACTTGGAAGTATTTATCACCATTTAAATGATCGGTTAAAAAGCGTGTACCTATGATAAATGGCAGTAATTTTGCTCCAACAATTAAGCTGTCTTTTTCAAGCGCTGTCATTTTATCACCAAAGGCATTTTGGTAGTTTTGAATGAGTGCTGCAAAAATATCAAACTTTAAAACCATTTTGTCGGTACTGGTATCATCTTCAGCAAGATTACTACAACAAGTTCTGACCATGTCGCCAAAATCATGCATTAATAATCCCGGCATACAAGTATCAAGATCAATTACAGCACAAGGGGCATCGCCATGGGTAAATAATAGATTATTTATTTTCGTGTCATTATGTGTCACATGTAAGGGAAGCTCTTTACTGATATTAACGACATGCTCGATGAAATTTTGTTGAGCGAAGCAGAAATTGACCAGTTCTTGACAGCCCGATAGACGCCCATGAAGGTTCTTTTTAACCGCTTCTTCAAGTTGCGACATTCGAAAACTAATGTCATGAAAGTCTTCAATAATGACAGCGATGTCATTTGCGGGAAAGTCGCTTAGTGCGCAGCTAAATTGCGCGAAGGATGTTGCAACAAGTGCTGCTTGCTCGGGAGTCTTGACTTCTTCAAGGCTATAAGAGTTGTTAATAAACTCCATTAAGCGCCAATAATTATCGCCAATTTTAATGCAGGTTTCACCTGATGTCGTGAGTATTTGCTGTGGCACTTCCAGTGGATAATTGCCTTTATTTTTTTGCGCTAACAAATGCAAATTTATTTTTTGCGCATTACTACTTAACTCAAGAGTTTTAGTAAAGATGTTGTGATTAATCTGTTGTAAAACAAACTCGGCTTCGGGTGTGGTTAACTTGTAGGTGTTGTTAATATGTCCATTGCCTAAAACATTGATTTCTGCTTTAGAAAAATCAAAATCATAATTGTTGAGGACTGTATCTATATCCGTATGCAAAGATGCTCTTTTGTTATCCATTGCTTTCTACTTCTTTTAGTGACTACTTATTAGCAATGTGATAATTCTAGTAAGTGCTTACTAGCCTATTTTGCTAAGGCTTTAAATTGTGACAAAGTAAATTGTGACAGTTTTATGGCAATTTTACTCTCTTTTGTAAAAAAGTGTAGTAATTTTTCTTCGAGCAAGACACTATCTTGTACAAAAATAAAAGAAACTTATGCATTATAGAATTAGCGAAATAAAGCTAATGGTTTTTTCGGTTGATTTGGCAAGATAACTTACTTGCTTGTACTTAAGAGCAAGCAGGCACTTTTAGGTTGTTCGCTCTTGCTTGCTCTGACTTTAACATGGCGTTAGCCCATCACTTTTTTTCAATAACTAAACTTAATCTAAAGTGTCCTTGAATGCTTCATCTGACAGGGGCAAGCTTGATAAAAGTGATAAATATTATTACCAATTTATCTTCATCGATACGTTAGTGTTATCTGCAATGATTATATTGATGCGTATATTGTTGCTGCTATGCGCCATACAAATTCGCTGTTATCTGCCGTTTGAATTTTAGCTAAGTTTTGTTGCGCGCCTGTTTGCTTGTCAGGAAAGCAAGATACACTAAACAACAGTACTCAGCTGATAAGCACGCCAATCACTAGAATGCCTTTAGATAACAAAAGCCGACTTTTTCAAAATGGCATAGCTAGCGACAATTGGCGAGGAAAACGTGATATTGGCTGTTATCAAGGGCCAATATCACTTGTGC
The DNA here is from genome assembly GCA_040779365.1 of Colwelliaceae bacterium MEBiC 14330. GTDB lineage: Bacteria > Pseudomonadota > Gammaproteobacteria > Enterobacterales > Alteromonadaceae > Colwellia. Next base: position 93,123 of record JBFONR010000011.1, on the reverse strand, counting down.
TAAACAGAATTATTCTATTGTTTAAAATGTCAGTAAATAGTCGTTAATTGACTGGTTAAAAGGTCATTTTCAAACCAATGTATGGGAAAATACCAATATCTTCCTCTCCAGAAATATTAAATTCTGTTAAGGTATCATCCTCTTCGGGGTCATAGTAGTAACCAGAAATATTCTCTTGCGCCATGGCATTAATCACCGCAATAGTCCACTGTGCTTGATAACCCCAGTAGGTTGTTTGGTAATTGGCCTCTAAATCTAAACGGTGATAAACCGGTAAGGTTTCGGCATTGAGTTCGCCGTAATCGGGTAAAAATTTATCCTCATAATCAGGATTTTCACGTAAGCCGACTATCGGGGTATATTTTGCGCCACTTCTTAAAGTAAATCTTAAGCCAAAATCCCAACGTTCATTGTACTGAAAATTAACTACTACATTAGCAACCAAGGGCGTATCTAAATAATAATCACTGGTTATATCAGTTAAGTCATCAGTGCGTTGGCTTTGTGACCAGCTTAATGAGGCCCAGCCAAACCAGCCGTCTGCCTGTTCTCGTCTAACTAACCATTCAACCCCTTGCGCATCGCCTGATGTATCATCGGTGTAATTAGCCTCTAACTCACTTGCTGGCGTATTCTCATCAATTGAACGCGGTAGCTCGGTGAGCTCTTTATGGTATAGCTCAACTGAAGTGAACCATAAACTATTGACATCGTATTCAAATCCTAAGGAATAATGTGTTGCTTGCGGCGACTTTATCTTAGGGTTACCTAGTTTATTTAAGGCAGTATCAATGTCAGGGAAGCGACTATAGGTACCCGCTTTAGCCTTGATAACTAAGCTATCACTGGCAAGCCAATCGAGTGCCAGTCTTGGGTGGACAAAGTCTTGTTCGGTATAATCGTTGCGCTCACCGCGTAAGCCTAGCGTTAACTGCCACTCTTCATTAATTGACCATATATCATGAAGGTAAATAGCGGTATCGGTATTTTTTAAATTGGCAACATCTTGAATACGCTCACCTTTTTTTAGGTTACAGTCGGCATCAGTCTCAGTACAGTAATAAGGAATAATATCAAAGCTATAATCAACATCGCTTTGACTATAATCAATACCAAAAGCTAATTTATGATGTTCAAGCCAAGTGATTTGCGAAGAAAAGCGCAGATGGTATTCCTCTTCATCTACATCAACAAATTGCCCTTGACCATAACTTTGCTTGATGTTGTTGACAGTACGACCAGCAATTAACTGCATGATTTTTTGCTCTTCGCCATAATACTGCCAAGAGAGACTCTGGTTATCAAACTTTGTGGTTATTTCAAAATCACCCACTCTATCGGGATCTAACCTACCGCCGCGAGACTCTTCTGAGATATTAACACCACCAGTATCACTAGCCCCAGATGCGCTTAAGGTCAGTTTGTGGGAATCACCTAGTAACCACTGATACTTGGCTTGATAATCATCACTTATGGGCGCTTTAAATACCGTATAGCCCTCTTCTTCAGTGCCTTCAGATAGAAATAAGTGGATTTGACTACGTCGATACGATAAATAAAAAGCTTGTTCGTCAAAGGTTTCTCCTTCAACCATAAAGCCACTTTTTAACATGCTTAAGTCGATGGTGGTGGCAATATCTTGCTGACGGGGATCGCGCAATTGCACATCAAAAACACCACCGGTGGCATCACCATATTCACTACCAAAAGCAGCCGGGTGTAAGCTAAAATCTTGAATTAAGTTTTCATTAAATATGCTGTCACCGAATAAATGGAAGATATAACCTGCAGGAATATCATCAATGTAGAAAGCATTGTCTTCGGGAGACGAACCACGCACAGCGGGAGAGCCTGTGTCACCGCCCGCATAGACGACACCAGGTAAGCTATAAACAGCCGTTAGCGGATCATTGCCAATACCGGCTACACTGAGTAACTGCTCTGTTGGTTCAGTCATTTCACTGTTTGCTTGATTTCGTTTTGAGGTAACCTCGATAACTTCAACTTTATCTTGTTCTGCTATCGCATTATTGTTGTTAGTTTCATCTTTAATGGTCTGTGCAATAGCGGTTAACGGCGCAGAAAATGCGAGCACGCATAGCGAGCTTGCCAGTTGAAGAGCAAAGGTTGCTTTCATTTTAGGTTTCCTTGGTGGTTTAACACGAATAAATTTACTTTCAATACGAAAATAATCTTAACAAGATCAGTCACAGCAATCAGTAAAGTAAATATCGAAAAAATGTCAGAAAATGTAAGTTTGCCTAAAAACTTGTGCTATATCATCATCTATGCAGCAAAGATTTGACTTGTGAAAGCTTTCTATTAGTATTTCAACTTCGCTAACTTCATTAAACATTTTGGGTAAATAGCCATGTCAGTCTCTCACACAAGCCAAGCAAGTCACATTAACGTGACGTTTAACTGGCAAGATCCATTATCACTCGATGCTTTATTATCAGAAGAAGAGCGCCTTGTGCGTGATAGCGCGCACCAGTATTGCCAAGAAAAACTCATGCCAGGTATTTTAAAGGCTAATCGCTACGAAAGCTTTGATGTTGATATTATGAGAGAGTTTGGTGAACTAGGGCTGTTGGGGGCCACCATAGAAGAAAAGTATGGCTGCGCAGGTGTTAACTATGTCAGTTACGGGCTTATCGCCCGAGAAGTTGAACGTGTTGACAGTGGTTATCGTAGTGCTATGAGTGTGCAGTCTTCACTGGTGATGCACCCGATCCATGCTTACGGCAGTGAAGCACAGAAAATGAAATATTTACCTAAATTGGCAAGTGGGGAATATATTGGTTGTTTTGGCTTAACTGAGGCAAATTCAGGCTCAGACCCTGCAAGTATGGCAACAAAAGCGATTGCGGTAGAGGGGGGCTATCAGCTGAACGGCGCAAAGATGTGGATCACCAATTCACCTGTTGCTGATGTGTTTATTGTTTGGGCAAAGCTTACAGCCGCAGATGGCACAAATTCTATCAAAGGCTTTATCCTTGAAAAGGGCATGCCAGGTTTATCTGCACCCAAAATTGAAGGTAAGTTTTCACTGCGTGCCTCAATAACCGGTGAAATAGTAATGGATAATGTTTTTGTACCGCAAGAAAATATTTTACCGCATGCCACTGGTTTATCTGGGCCATTTGGTTGTTTAAATAAAGCACGATATGGCATCGCTTGGGGGGCTTTAGGGGCCGCAGAGTTTTGTTGGCATGGAGCTCGTCAATACACTTTAGATAGAAAGCAATTCGGTAAGCCGTTGGCAGCAACGCAATTAATTCAAAAGAAACTTGCCGATATGCAAACTGAAATTAGTACCGGTTTATTGGCTTGCTTGCAAGCTGGACGCTTAATGGATAACGGCTGCTTGCCAGCTGAAGCTATATCTTTGATCAAACGTAATTCCTGTGGTAAAGCGTTAGATATTGCCAGGCAAGCGCGAGATATGCATGGCGGCAATGGTATTAGTGATGAGTTTCATATTATTCGTCATGTGATGAATTTAGAAGCCGTCAATACCTATGAGGGCACGCATGACATACATGCGTTAATTTTAGGGCGCGCACAAACCGGTATTCAAGCATTTTTTTAATCTTGCTACCCTGTTATCTTATATAAAGCACATGTTGGCGCAAATAATTATCAAGACTGCTGTTTTATTATAATCTTGCTATAGTGATAAAAATAAACTCCATGTAAAGCGATATCTTATGAAAGAAAGCAATGCCTTAGGCGGGTATCGTGATGACAGCCTCTTTGAAAGTGAGCCTAAGGCTTTTTCTAAGCAAAGCCATCAGTTTTGGACAATTCAAATTGCTGGCTGGCTTGGTTATGCCATTGTGGTTTTTCTGGCGATTATTCGTCCGCAATTTGAAAGTCCTGGCTTTAACTTTTTTGGACAAATACTTAATCTGTTTACCGAAACCATGAGTGGCTTTGGTTTGTGTTACTTGCAGTGGCTATTTATCGGAAAAATAGTGCACCTGCCATTGAAAAAAACGCTCTTTTTAAGCTTCACCTTTGCAGCCCTACTGGGACTAGTTTATAACATTATTAAATTGAGCTGTTATAAAGTTATTGTCTATAACCAGCAATGGAATGAAGCATGGGATATGCTAGAGTTTGGTGGTTGGTTGATGTTTTCTTTGACGACTATGTTTGCTTGGACCTCAATCTTCTTCATTATGCTCTATAATACTAAACTGCAAAAAGAACATGAAAGACTACTCAAAGTGCAGACCTTGGCAAAAGACGCCCAGCTACAAATGTTGAGATACCAATTAAACCCTCACTTCATGTTTAATACCATGAATGCTATCTCAACACTTATTTTAAAAGGTGAAAACGAAAAAGCCAATGAGATGTTAGATAAACTCTGTGAGTTTTTTAGATACTCTTTGGACGCTAAAACCAAGACTAAAACTACCTTGAAAAAGGAGCTCGAATTATTGGAGCTTTATCTTTCGATTGAAAAGGTGCGTTTTGATGAGCGGTTGACAGTGCGACTTGAAATCAGTGAATCTGCCTTGCAGTGCCAAGTACCTAATATGTTATTGCAGCCACTTGTAGAAAATGCAATTAAATATGCGATAGAGCCGAGAAAAAAGGGCGGAAACATTGTTATCCAATCGTTGTGTACTTTTAATCGATTAATCTTGACAGTACAAGATGATGGCCAAGACGAACAAAGCAAAAAGGGCTTTGGTATTGGTATAAGCAATACTAAAGCTCGCTTAGATACTATGTTTAATGGCGATTATGAGATTAATTTAAACGCTACTTTAACCGCAGGCACCACTGTTGAAATTTCAATGCCTATTGAGCAGTAATGATGAATGAAAAGCCATTAACCGCTATTATCGTTGATGATGAACCCCTCGCGTTGGAAGGGCTTCGGCTGAGACTTGAAAAAATACCTGAACTTGAAGTTATTGGTGAAGCTTGTGATGGCGATGAAGCGATCAAATTATGTCAGCAATTAACTCCCAATGTATTGTTTTTAGATCTACAAATGCCAGGGCTTAATGGTATTGAGGTTGTACAAGCATTACAGGCAGATATTTTACCTATGGTGGTTTTTGTAAGTGCTTATGGTGAATACGCCATAGATGCGTTTGAGTTGAACGCTATTGATTATCTATTAAAACCGGCTAACCTTGGTAGACTACAAAAAACTGTTGCCCGTTTAGTTGAAAAGCGTCGCTCTGCTAATAAAGCTAAATACAGTGCTGAAAAACATAAGTTATTGCATGCTCTTGGTCAGTCTTCGGGTATTGCTATAGCTGAATTAGAAGAGTGGCTTGGGTCAGAGCAAGCATTACCGAGCACCTATTGTCAGAAGTTAGTGATAAAAAATAGCGATAATGAAAAAGTTTTTGTCCCTGTAACTGATATTCGCTGGATAGATGCTGCTGGTGATTATATGTGTGTTCATACGGATAAAGAGACACATATTATTCGCATTACCATGAAAAAATTGGCCAACCAACTAGATGAACGAGTATTTAAGCGTATTCATAAATCTACCTTGGTTAATGTCAATTATATTCAGAGCATTCGTGCCCTGAGAAACAGTGAAAGTGTGTTAACTTTAGCAGAAGATGTAAAGCTTAAAGTGAGTCGAAATTTCAGTGATGCTATTCAGGCGCTTGTTAAGTCTAAGCTACCCTAAGTGGAGGTGAACTTTAAACACTCCTTAAAAATACCCCATATGCCCAGTCAATCGCTTTTGTCGTAAAAATGTTTCGTCTTGTCGTGAATTAATACCATTAATCAAACATACCTCATTTGTATAACGCCATAGCGCATATCAATTGTAACCATTTGTTATTTGAACCACGATGATTCTTGGGGAGCAGTGTAAATCTAAGAACCATCGTTTACCTGTTTTACATTCAAATCGACCGGTTAATAAGAGCTTAACTAAAACAACTAAAGATTATTAACGGTGTGATTCAAGAAACTAGTCAGCTATTTGGAAGACAAATTATGTTTAAAGTTGCAAAGACGATTACTCAGCTTTGTATTTTGGCGACAACATCAACCTTGATCGGGTGTGGCGGAAGTGCAGAAACAAAAACAGACTCAAGTATTATTGAACCAGCACAGCCAGTCAGTGACTGGCAGTTAGTCTGGAGCGATGAATTTGATGGTAGTGAAATTTCTACTCAAAACTGGAGTCACGAGGTTAATTGTGCAGGTGGTGGTAATAATGAAAAACAATGTTATACCGACGATGCTGCCAACTCCTATGTAAGTGAAGGGACGTTAAAAATAGTCGCATTACCTGCTGGCGAAGATGCAGAGTTACCTTATACCTCAGCACGTATTATTAGTAAAAACAAAGCGGACTTTAAGTATGGTCGTTTTGAAGTGAAAGCAAAGTTACCTAGCGGTCAGGGAAGTTGGCCAGCATTTTGGATGTTACCAACAGATAATCGTTATGGTGGTTGGCCAAAATCAGGTGAAATTGACATTCTTGAAGCGGTTAATCTTAAAACAGTCGATGATGAGGGAAATGTTGAGAATAATATTCATGGCACTTTACATTATGGAAAAGATTGGCCTGATAACTCATATTCAGGCAAAGCTTATAGCTTACCTGATGCAGTAAACCCAGCAGATGATTTTCATACTTACGCGATAGAATGGCAAGAAGGTGAGATCCGCTGGTATATGGATGATTATTTATATGCGACTCAACGTCAATCCGAAGTACGTTATAACAGTAAAGGTGAAGCCGTTGGGCTTAGCCATAAAGGCTGGTTTGCCGAATTTTATGATCTGGTATCAGGGGAGTTAACAACGCATTGGGATACATCACCATTTGATCAAGATTTCTTTATGATACTTAATTTTGCCGTTGGCGGTAATTGGCCTGAAAATAGCAACAATTTAGGTATAAATGCCGACGCATTTGTTCATGGTCAAACCTTTGAAATTGATTATGTACGTGTCTATCAATGTGCTCAAAACCCCGATACAGGTAAAGGCTGTGAAACAGTTCGTCCGGGTTGGGACAGTCTAGAGGATGCCATGGTAGAGGGTAAGGCGCCTGCTCCGACACTTCCATCTGCAGGCATAGCACAGAACTTAACTATTTTCTCGGGCACTATTAATCCAAACTGGCCAGCATGGGATTGTTGTGGTGGCTCGACACCGCTTGTTGTTAATGATGATAGTGCCGGCGATGTTATCGAGTTTATCGTTGGTGCAGAGCCAACAGTCAATGGTTTTATTACGCGGGCAGATAATATTACTGATGCTCAAGGCCAAGCAAGCCCTTTTGATGCTTCTCCTATTATTGAAACCGGCAAGCTCAGTTTTGATTTGAATATTGTTACTGCCCCCAATGATCCTGAAGCTGCATGGATGCTAAAAGTTGAGAGCTCTGACGGTGATACTGCAGCGGAAGTATTATTAACCATTAATGATGAAGGCATAGTGCCGGTTGTCGGTCAATGGCAACGCTATTCATTCTCTCTGCAATCATTGGCCAATGCAGGCTTAGACCTTAGCGCTATTGATGTCGTGATGATATTCCCTGCTTGGGGCACTGGTGAAGGGGCTCAATATCGTGTTAATAACCTAGAAATTTTTGCAGATATTTCCTCACCTCAGTTAGTGGTTTTTACGGACGAAGAAAATACCAGTTGGCCAATATGGGATTGCTGTGGCGGCTCAACGCCAACTATTGAACTTGATGACGACTCTCATGGCAATGTCGCTCAATTTGTTATCGGTGGAGAACCAACGGTTATGGGCTTTATTTCAAGAGCCGATAATATTACTGATGTTAATGCCACACCTATGCCTTTTGATGCTAGCGCTATTCTCGCTGATGGTATTGTTCAATTTGAAATGAAAGTCACCTCAATGCCAAATGATTCAGCTGCCGCTTGGATGTTTAAGATTGAATCAAATGCCGGTGATACCAACGCCGAATTAGCCCTTACAGAGAGTATGGAAGCAAAAGCCCCGGTATTAGACCAATGGCAAACCTACACTTTTAAACTTGCTGACTTAGCTAGTGCAGGACTTGATGTAAGCGCGATTGATGTCTTGATGGTTTTTCCAGCATGGGGGACAGGTGATGGCGCAATTTACCGAATTGATAATATGAAAATTTATAACCCATTTGATGGAAGTCATGTGTTATTTGCTGATGGGCCTAAAGAACAGTGGAGTATTTGGGACTGTTGTGCAGGCACAACCCCCGAGGTTATAGAAGATGATGCGACTCATGGAATGACTGCAGAATTCGTTATTGGAGCAACACCAACAGTCATGGGGATTTTAGCAGACACTGATGTCAGTCTCGATGCTTCTGCATTGCTTAACACAGGTATTTTACAGTTTGAACTAAAAGTGATCACCATGCCAAATGAAGTTGATGCTGATTGGCTATTTAAAATTGAAGCCGGTGATCCTAATGCTGCTGTTGAACTAAATTTAAGTGCAAGTCAAGAAGGTGCCAAACCAACCGTTGGTCAATGGCAAACCTACACTTATTCATTACAAAGTTTATATGATGCTGGTTTAGATGTTAGTGCAATAAATGTCTTAATGGTTTTCCCTGCTTGGGGGTTCGGTGAAGGTGCGGTTTATCGCTTAGATAATGTGGTTATCAAGAATCCTTAAACACTTATACCAGCTATAGTCGAGTGACAAATTGTCGCTCTGTTGCAACTAATTTTAAAAAGTAGGGTAAACATGAAACATTCACAATTTTCTAAAAAACGCATAGCCGTTTATATTTCAGCGCTTTTAAGCACGAGTATTGGTAGCCAAGTTTTTGCACAACAAGCAACATTAACTGAACCAGAGCAAGATGAAATTGAAGTGATTGAAGTGCAAGGCATTAAGGGAAGCTTAATTCGCTCAATGAATGTCAAAAGAGATATGTCAGGTGTTGTTGATGCCATTTCAGCAGAAGAAATGGGTAAATTTCCTGACACCAACTTAGCAGAGTCTTTACAACGTATTACCGGTGTTACGGTAAGTCGCAGCAACGGTGAGGGTAGTCAAATTACCGTGCGTGGTTTTGGGCCAGACTTTAACCTTGTTACCTTAAATGGTCGTCAAATGCCAGGTACTGGGAATAGCCGCTCATATAGCTTTGAAAACTTATCTTCAGATGGTGTTTCAGCGCTAGAAGTTTATAAAACAGCACGGTCAGAAAACCCAACGGGGGGGCTAGGTGCAACGGTAAATATTGTTACTACTAAGCCGCTTTCAAGCCCTGGCGAAAAAATATCCTTGTCAGCAAAAGCCATACATGACAGCTCAAACGAAGCAGGAGATGATGTTACCCCGGAATTTTCAGCGCTATACTCCAATACCTTCTTTGATGAGAGTTTTGGCTTTGCTTTTTCGCTCAATCATCACCAGCGTGATTTTCAACAGCAAGGTGCCAATATTCAAGGCTGGCAAGCCAATGTCGATTTACCTGCAAGTATAGATGCAACAAAGGTTATTGACCCTCGTCCACTAGACGAGGAAGGAAATCGGATTGGCAATCATTTTTTTCCACGTGATATGAACTACAGCATTAACAATGTTGAACGTGAACGTACCAACGGACATGTCGTACTTCAGTATGCCCCTATTGATGATTTGGTCATCTCTCTAGATTACACCGGCACTAATGCAATAACGGGCTCTAACTCTATTGGTTGGGGTATGTGGAATGACTATGGTGGCAATATCAATGCTTATGAACTTGATAGCAATGGTACGGTAATTTATGCCGATATCAGTGGTAATGATGGCTCATATACCGCATCGAGAAACACGACTGAAGTTAAAGAGCAATCAATGGGGTTAAACATTGATTGGCAAGTTAATGACTCGTTGTTTTTAACGTTAGATTACCATGATTCAAGCAGTGAGACTGATAATGGTGTAGATGAAGGACTAGGCAGTGATGGCTCGTTAGTGTTAGGCTCAGACCAATTAGCTACTAAAGTTTATGACTACCGAACTGGTGAAGTACCTCATGCTGAGATTTTTTGGAGAAACGGTACGAATGAATTAATGCCAAGTGAAATTGATTCACACTTTAGTCAATTTGTTCACTCGCCGGGTGAATCAACAGTTGAGCAAGTACAACTTGATGGTGTTTGGGATAATCATACTTTTAATATCCCGCTAGTTGATATCAAATTTGGTGTTGCATATACCGAGCAAGAAATGAGTGGTTCTAATGCCTGGAGTGGTTTAATTGGTGGCTTTTTATTTAACCCATCTTGGCCTGAAATTTTCCCCGATGGCATGTTCACGCGCCATGATACCAGTAATTTTTTAGAAGCATTTGATGGTGGTGGTAGTCAGTTAAACCCTCACTATTATTATACTTTTGATTTTGACGAAGTTGTCGCTCGTTCCGAAGCCTTTTTAACCAATGATGTTTTAGGTGGCGATGATTTTTTTGCCACTACGGCCTACCATCCAATGGGCACATTCTCTCAAGGCGGTGTGCAAGAAGATACCACCAGTGTTTACCTTGATACTTCTTGGGAATTTGATATTACAGACTTTCCAGTGCAAATTAATGCCGGCCTTCGTTATGAGCAAACTGATGTTACTAGTACAGTAATGCAACCTGTTCCAACGGGTGTATGGTGGAAAGGCGGTAGTGAGTGGCATACTCAGTATTTAGCTGGTGAGAATAACTTCTTAACCATGGAAGGTGAGCATGATGTCCTGTTACCTATGATTGATTTGCGTGTAGATTTCACCGATGAGTTAGTCAGTCGTGTTTCTTGGGGGAAAACAATTTCACGAGCGCCTTTAGGCTCACTTGCTGGTGGCAGAAGTTTATCTGGTAGCCCTAAGATTGGTTCACGTAATGGTGGTGAGGGTAATACTAATTTACAACCGTTTGAGTCAACTAACTTTGATTTAAGTCTTGAATATTACTATGGCGAAGGTAGTTATGCCTCAATTGGCTATTTCAATAAAGATGTTAAGAACTTTGTTGGTAGCCAAATCACAGAAACGTCGATTGAGGGTTTTAGAGATATTTATCAAGGGCCACGCTGGCAGCAAGCTGTGGCAGATATTGAGGCGCGTGGTGACCAAGCTACTAACGATGCTGTTTTTGCTCAGATCCAAGCCAACGGCTCTAGTTTGAATGAGCAAGGTTACCTAGTACCTAACGGCGATGATCCGTTAATGCTATGGGATATTACTCGCCCATTTAACGCACCAGATACAAAAAATGTTTACGGTGTTGAAGTTGCTTTGCAGCATTTAATTGGTGAAACAGGTTTTGGCTTTGGTGTTAACGCGACCTTGGTTGAGGGGGATGTTGAATTTGACGTTAACAGCCTTAGTCAGCAGACACCGTTAACAGGTTTAAGTGACTCTGCTAACTTTCAAGTTTTTTATGAAAAGCATGGTGTATCAGTTAAGGTAACTTATGCATGGCGTGATGAGTATCTTATTGGTGTAGGTCAATCGCAAGGTTCATCAGATAACCCGCCACAGTTTGCCAAAGACTTTGGTCAGTGGGATATGAGTGTTAACTATGATGTTACTGAACGTTTTACTGTCTTTTTTGAAGGCATCAACCTGAATAATGAAACTGAACAGGGTTTTGGGCGTTATCAAGAGCAGTTCTTATTTGCGCGTGAATACGGACCAAGATACGCTTTAGGTGTTCGTTATAGCTTTCAGTAATTAGCGCTAAGTGGGCATGTTATAATATGTTACATGCCCACGTATTTACTGACAATAACTTGTCTTAATGTGATTAACTGCATCATTGTTATCGAACTATTTAGCTAGAGCTCGATTAATGTTATCGGAATTATCTTAGCAAGGCTTTGTTTACTTTATAGCCATAACTGTCAATACAGTTTATTGTCACCCAAAGAGACTTCAAGGACATTAGAGGTTTTAACTGGGCCGCCAATCATTTCATCGTAAGCACTGACATGACGTAGCACTTGCTTTTGACTTTTAACATGACGCAACTCCTTTTGTAGACTAAGCAAATTACGGCTGGTTAAGTGAACACCACGTTCGTCGGTAATAATATATTCTTCACCCTCAACAATAGCACTGACATTATATAGTGCGACATCAAGACTATTAAAGATCAATTTCTCAACACTAAAATATTTTTCTAACTTGCTCAGTTTCATCATGACCTCCTTAAAAAAACAATGTTAATACGAATTAATATCATTTGTATAGTGTGTTTTTTAGACATATGCAATTGACATTATTTTCTTTCGCCCATAGAAGCAATGAATAGTTGAGTCTTTGACACTACTATTGGAAACGAGTATGTATGATAGTGCTTGTTAATCTCACTTACTAAGGCACAAAATTACTTTGTCAGTTATTTTTCGTTACAAGGTAATCCAATGTGCGTAAAATAGCGTATCTAGTGTTTTAAAATTATCGGGCGAGTTCTTAATGAAATATCAAGGCAATGCAAACTTCTCTCATAAACAGGCTGATAAAATTGGTATACTCGTGACCAATCTAGGTACTCCTGATGCGCCCAAAAAAGCAGAGCTTAAACGTTATTTACGCGAATTTTTATCTGACCCTCGTGTCGTTGAGGTACCTCGGTTAATTTGGTGGATGGTTCTGAATCTGGTTATCTTAAACATCCGTCCGAAACGTTCTGCACAGGCTTACAGTACGGTTTGGACTGAACGTGGTTCTCCGTTGATGTTTAACACCCAAGATCAAACAACAGCTCTGCGCGCCAAATTAAAGTCAACTTACGGTGAAAACGTGGTGGTTGAATTTGCTATGCGCTATGGTGCACCGTCTGTCGACTCAGTCATTGATAACATGTTAGAACAGGGGGTCCGCAAGCTTTTAGTGTTGCCTCTGTACCCGCAATATTGTGCGTCAACAACGGCATCAACCTTTGATGCTGTCGCTGCTAGCCTTGCGAAAAAGCGCTTAATACCAGAACTGCGCTTTATTAATCATTACCATGATTTTACCCCATATATTCAAGCGGTTGCCGATAAAATTCGTCAACATTGGCAAACTCATGGCCGTGCTGATAAGCTCATTTTCACTTATCATGGTATTCCTAAGCGTTATTTACTTAATGGCGATCCTTACCATTGCGAATGTTATAAAACCTCTCGTTTGTTAGCAGAAAATTTAGGATTAACAGCCGATGAATACATGGTAACCTTCCAATCACGTTTTGGTCGAGAAGAGTGGTTAAAGCCCTATACCGATAAAACGCTTATGACATTGCCAGGGCAAGGCATAAAGTCGGTACAGCTAGTCTGTCCAGGGTTCTCTGCTGATTGTCTTGAAACCATTGAAGAAATAGGCGAAGAAAATCGCGATTACTTCCTTGAAGCCGGTGGTGAGCGATATGAGTACATTGCTGCGTTAAATGCTGATGCCAGTCATATTGATATGATGGCAAGTTTAATTGCACAACACACAAAAGGCTGGCAAGTGCTTAGTGATACTGAGTTACGTGCAGAACTTGCTGTAGCATTAGGGGCAAAGCAATAAAGTAACCCTTAGTGTCGCGCCTAATTTACTTTTTGGACTTGCAGTACTTTTACAGGGCATTGCACCGTTGAACAAGCTTCAAGGGCCGGCAATAGCGCTCACTAATAAACAATAAGAAATTTTCTCTTAGTTGGACAAGTATGTCGTTACATAGGCTTTAGTTGCTGCTCTTACTTTAGAAGATAACAATAGCGTAGATATCATGGTCGGAATTGCCATTAAGGCGTACATAAAGGTCAAAAAGTTAATCACTACAGATAAAGAAGCAACTGCGCCGACAATAATAAGTAATAAGTAAAGCTGTCGATAAAGTATTTCAAGCTTTCTGCCAAAAACAAACTCGCTGCACTTACTACCATAATACCAAAAGGTTAGCACAGTACTTATACTTAAGAAAAAAACCATCACTAGTAATAAGTAACCGCCTAATGTGGGAAAAGTTTGCTCAAAAGCATACATTGTCATGCCGACCCCTTGATATTCGGTTTGCCATGCCCCGGTGACTAATACAGCTAATGCTGTGCAAGTACAGACAATTAAGGTGTCAACAATAGGGCCAAACGAGGCAACAAAGCCTTCACGAATCGGTTGATTTGTTTTAGCCGCTCCGTGTGCTAATGACTCAGTACCTATGCCGGCTTCGTTAGAAAATGCACCACGTTGTACGCCGATAATTATAACCGATCCAATTAAACCGCCAGCTGCAGAATTGGCGGTAAATGCACCGGTAAAAATTAACATAAATGTTTCAGGTATTTTTTCATAGTGCATTAACAGTAATACCAAGGTCATCATAAAATAACCTATGACCATTATGGGCACTATTTTTGTTGCCACGGCGGTAATTCGGGTTAATTTCCCCATAACAACCCAAGAAATAATGAGAAATAATCCGATACCAACAATGAGATCGAAGCTAAAGTGATTATCAACATCGGCCAAGCCATGAGGAATAGCAATAACCTCACGCAGTATTTGTACTAACTGGTTAATTTGGAAAATAGGTAATGCGCCGAACATACACGCAATAGAAAATAACCAGGCCAATGGTAGCCATTTTTTGCTTAAACCTTCACGAATCACATACATTGGCCCGCCTTGTAACTTGCCTCTTCGGTCTGTGCCTCGATACATCACGGCTAAAGAAGCGGTATAAAACTTGGTCGCAATACCGACAATTGCGGTTAACCACATCCAGAAAATAGCGCCTGGTCCGCCCATTGTAATAGCGACAGCGACTCCGGCAATATTCCCTAAACCGAGCGTACCAGAAAGAGCGACGACGAGTGCTTGAAAATGACTAATTTCTCCTATGCTATTTTTTTCATGGTCATACTTTCCGCCAATAATACTTAGCGCATGTTTGCAGTGTTTATAGGGGAGCAGTCTTGAGTGGCAAACAAAATAAATGCCGCCACCTACTAGCAATAAAACCATAGGTAAACCCCAGACAATATTAACCAATGTAACTAATAACGCTTCCATATTAACCTTTAATCGATGTGATAATTATGCGGGAATAAATGCTGATACTACTTGCTAAGATAACTCATTTCTATTGTACTGATGCGTAAAAATATTAGCTATGGTGAGCATCTACTATAGCAATAGGCCTAATCAGGCCAAGTATTGTCAGCATCAGCGACTGTGGTTATTGAGTAACTTGCAAAGCTGTTTAGTTAAAGAACACTTGATTTTACATGTTATACACTTAGCTAGGGGGGAATATTATCAAGCCCTAGCTAAGCCTTCATTAGTGCTTTATATTTTTATGCCCAATTGTATTGCTGCGCCTAGGTTGTCATTATCACCCTTAAATGCTGCAATATCGAAAGAAACGACGTCCCATGGAGATAAACCAAACCCTACCGTATACAAATCGCCTTCAGTGTCGTTAAGGTCACTGCGAGCACCAAGTCTAAATTGTACATGTTCACCCCAATCTAACTCTGCTCCTACAGAGGCATATTTGGGCGCTTGTAATTGTTTGAAACTAGCGCGGTCGGTTAAATCAACTTCACCGGAGACGGTAAGCCAATGGTTTTGATAGCTTATTCCTACTGATGAAGACATATCAAGCTGGAAAGTTAAATCTTGATCAATTAGGCTAACCTCTTGTTTAGTCAGGTTGTTAGCTACAAAAGCAACATGCCATTGACGTTGGTCACCAAAAGCCAGATGTAAGCCTAAATCAACATTGACACCATCACTATCTGTTAGAAACTCATCGTCAGTGAGATCAAAGTCATCATCATCAAAAGAGGCAACATTGACTGTGTTATAAAATAAATCTAGGCGTTGATACTTTATTTTTGCACCCAAGTTCACATCATATTTTTTATGCTTTAATATTTCATAACCAAACATTGCGCCAGCTTCAGCAACAGAATAACCAAGCCCTGTAGCGGATGATTGCAAGTCATTAATATCTAGATTACCAGTCGTGATAGCATTTTCTAAAACCGATTCATCAGAGTCTGTGTAATCAACGCTCATACCTAAACGACCATATTGATTAACAAAAAAGCCCATACTTAAATACTTATTAGGGATGATAATTAATGCATTTAAGCCGGTGCGAAGATTAACGGGCTTTTCATCTACGGTAGTTAAATCGGTTACTATGTTGTCAATTTGTTGATTTAATCCTGTAATGTATGAGGGCAATTCTTCTGGAGGAACGTTGATAAGATTGTCGATATCTTCATCTAGGTCTTCAATTTGGTCGGCAATAGCTTCGCCGATATCTAATACTTCATATTCATCTGCTGCGGCTAGACCAAGGTTAAGCGACAAGTAAAAATCATCATCATCATCAAACTTATTGAGTAATGCCGGATTACTTAAAGCAGAAGTAAAGTCATGGGTAATAGAAGTAAAGCCCTGGCCGGCATGCTTTGCAGTAAAGCTCTCACTGTGGGCAGTTGAGCATAAAGCTAAAGATATTAAAGAAAGAGTAGTGGTTAATTTTTTCATGTTATTGCTCTAGTTATCAGCTTTTAATAATTGAAGTTGTAGTGTTGTTAAATTGACGATTTATTTATCAGTTTACTATGCCATTCATAGCAAGGTTAAACAATAACATGTTTTTGATTTTTCACTTATTTAGTGTTTTGTAATAACGAGGTAAGTCAGTCTAGTTGCCTGAGAGGAATGTAACCAAGTGATGAAAACTTAGCTAACATAATTTTGTTAACGTTAATACTTGCTTAACAAAACGATTAAAACATAAATTTTAGCACCAAACCCTTAAAGGTTTTATAGCAAAAGTGTTTAATAATTAACGCTTTTGCTCAATGTTCAAAAACACCTATCAGTACTGTGTTTAAGTTACTTGTGACGTTTGGCATGGTGTATATTTACAACTAAATTTAAGTGCTTGTTTGAATCGAAAGAATTGGAAACTTATTCTCGCCAAATGAAACCGTGATTGACTGGGTTTCTTTACCTTCAAAATTGAGCTTAATTTCAGCTGGGTAACTTCTAGAGCCATCTGCAAATAATGCCATGATATGTTGTTGTTCTAGCATTCTATTGCCGGCGGATGTATTTTTAAGGGTCAACACTGCCCATCGCTCGCCAATAAGGTTACTCATCACGACATAATTAATCAGGGCAAATTCGCTATCTTGTGGCTTAATGTTTTTATCATTAGGAAAAGCTAATTCAAAATTACTGCTAACCACTTTATCAATGGTTAGCGCTTCATCCTCACTGGAATGACCGTTAAAAGAAATTAATAATAACGCCAATAATATAAATTTATGCATAAGAGTGACTCTGAAATATAACGCCGTTTTAAGCGGCTTATCATTGCTGGTAAACATACCAACCAAAATGCAACCAAACAAACGGTTACCTGTTCGAGTTGAAAACCTTGCTAGGTTGATGGTTGTTTCAGCATATAGTTTGCCACTTTAACAATTTCGTTTGTCGCTTGTATATAGGTATTTGAATGCCTGCCTGTTTTAACTTCTTGCAAGGTAACATTCTCACCGTAATTCCAATCCTTTTGTATTTGATGTAAGGGAGTCTTTATATCATCTGTGCCTTGAAAAATACTTACCGGAGTATTGATAAATAAAGACAGTGGTTCACTGAGCGCATAATCCTTTACAAGCAATGCTTTGATAGGTAGGGCTTGCAATGGATTTAAGTACCATTTTGAAGTTAAATAATGATTAATAGCAACCGATAATGATGGAGCAGCACTTTCTAAGATTACTCCAAAACTAACTATGGCACCCATTATAATTACAAACAATAATCGAAGTCTTATTTTTGCTTTCTAAGGTTATAAAGATTGAATTAAATACCCTTTGAAAAATGAATGGCTTACAGGTAAGTTATTTAAGACTTATATCTGTCGATATATCAAATTTCAGCCGAGTTTGTATAGATACACTAGCGTAACAAAAAGCTTGGGGGTTACTAAATAAAAGCGGTTATGCGCTATTTAAACAGGCCTCAGCATTAGCTATGCCATGTGTGCGCTGTAAACTTACATGTTCACTAAACTCATACAAATGCTCGGCTGTGCCTACTGCGCCTGTAAAGATACCCTCAAAATCAGACGTTAATTTTAACCAGCTGTCATCGCTTATGTGCAACCTTGCCAGAATGTTGATTGATTTTGCATTAATAGCGCCACGTTTATCGTCACGCAATACTCGCCCAGTGTCATCTACCAGTGTTAAGTAGTCTCGTAAACTAAAACGAAAACCCATTGTTTTTTGTTGATGCTCATTACCAGTAAAGGGCAGTAATACTTAAGGCTGCTCACCTTTTACTGCGGCTTTTATACGTAATTGAATACTGGTGAAATCAGATTGCTCTGATGTAGCGGCAATATCGGCTCGTACGGGATTTAAATCAACATAGGCAATGCACGAAAGTATGGATCCCTTATCAAGCAATTCTTGAGACTTAAAGCGTCCTTCCCAAAAGTGCCCGGTACAGTTATCTTCTCGATTCGCTTTTCTAGCGATAGGCTCATTAAGCGATCGCATAAACCAACTAATATCAATAAGTCGTTGTTTATAAATCTCTGCGATACTTTCAACCATGGCTAATTGAAATTTATCAAGCGCCTGATTATTTTGATAATTCTGAGTACGTAGTGTGCCTTTAAATAGTTGATGCCAGCGATTAAGTATCTCTGCTGTTGACCAGTTTTTAACTTGCTCACTATCGACATGAAGCACTAGATGAAGATGATTATGCATGACCGCATGCGCACAAATATCAATAGCAAAAAACTGAGCTAATTGAAATATTCGTTTTCAATTCATGTGCGCCTGTACTCATAACTACCCCCCGTTTCTTTATCTACCCCACATAAAAACGCCTTGCGTACCGTGCAGCTGCATCTGTGATAAAAAGGCATATCTAATAAACTAATTTGTTGTGAATGAGGCTTAGATATAACAATCACCAGACTTAATTTAGCTAAATTATAAAGGATAAATTAAGGCTGGTTTAATGAAGGGAATATAACCAAGTTATTATGGGTCGCCTAATAAGTTAATGCCAATGTGAAAAGGCTATTACTCGACAACGGGAAGATAACTTAGCTTCAGCGCTTTTATTTAAGTACTGCCATTAAAAGAAAAAGCTACCCTAAACTATAATTGAGAGGGATTTAAGTTCAGTTTGCATTCGTTATTTTGTTTAGTAAATTTATAAATAATACATTAGGTATGACACTTGACAATTATCGGAGCCTTGGTCAATTCGAACAAAGACTTTTTTCTTCGATACTGATGCGGTTAATAAGGATGAATATATTTCTTCAAAAAGAGGATGTGATGCCATTAATGTCATGTATTTTCCCTCTGCTAAGCTGCAATCCAATTTACTGCTGTCTACTTTTAATTTTAGTCTTAGTTGTCCGCCGCCAGCTGGGCTAAGATAATATCTATCGAATAATTCAGAGGCAATGCCGCTACAGCCTCTTTCAATACAATTGGCCAAGCCTTGAGAAGAATAAACCATCAGCAGAAGTAATATTATGTATTTCATATATAAACTCTTAATTTTCGTTGAATTTCACGTCATTAAAAATGACGAAGCAATGTTGATATTAAAATTAGTGAAAAATGTCCGTGAAGCTGACTTTATAATGAGCATTTTTATCACCTTGCTAAGCAGCCAATTGTTTATACTATATTAAACTTTAAAATCTTATTGGTTGCACGTGTGGGCGTTAGTAATTATGTATGATTATCGTTTATTACTCTTTAGTTAAAATAGATAAATAATCAGGATCAGCGGTAAGGCTTGAGTATGTTGGAAATTCCCCACATTTAAAATCTTGATTGTTGTGACCGTACCTAATACTTTTTTTTGATAAGGCAGCAGCTAACAGAGTTGCATGAATAGCTCTGCCTTTTTCTGTATTTAAATTTCCAAGGAATACGTGCTTACCTTCAGCATCCAAAGTAGAGCCATGCACAGCGACGTAATTTTTTGCTACTACAACGTCAAAATTGCTAAAAGAACACCAGGTTGAAGCATACGACACATTTGATAATAAGATTATTGATAAGACGACTATTTTTTTCACGTTTTCTTCCTTGTTGGTTAGCTGATAACTTATCCTAGAACGCTAAATTTTGCTCGATAGTACCTAATTTAGCCATGACCTATAGCAAAATAAGATTAATAATGAACAGTGATTTTTTAAATTGAGTTATTTAGCATTTGGTAATAACTAACTATGAGCGATTGTAACTGATAATTTATTTCAACAATTAAGGAAACTTTACCTTTATTGCTTCTATTTCAGTTCCCCACCCACCATTGCTGGTAGCACATCCTCGCCATGTTTCTAACTTTATTTTTTTACCTGACATTGCCGCAGCCAATAATGTAGAATAAACAGCTTTTGAACCATTATCAGTTATTTTCATAAGAAAACTATTCGTATTACAAATAGCAACTTTGTCCACAACAAAATATACTTTACCGCTTGTAATTGGTCTTAATTGAATAACTTTGACCCAATCAGAGGATAACCCCTGAGCTTTTACAGCTAAGGTATGAAATACCGAGAAAAATAATAAAAAATGAATTAGAAATTTATTCATATCCAGTACCTTTGATTTTTAGAAAATTATAATAAAACAAAAATCTATGAGTGATTTTGTTTATTTTATGTAACCTTTATATTTAGTTGTTTTACTTGACAACCCTGACCGCATAATATATCACTCGTGATTCGGTACATTTTTTATCAGATATTTTCAGTTGGACTTTGTGGTTCGACATAAATGCAGCAAGCAAAATACCGTTATACCTATTTTGCATTTCTGTTGTAGACGATCTATTTGGAAATGCCGATTGCGTATTACCTTCGCATTTTGCAGGATCTGGAAAATTGACTCCAGAGACTCGTAAGCCATGGCCATACTCATCTAAAGCACTAATCTCAAATGGAATAGTCCAAACGCCAACTGCGAATACTGACTGACTAAATAGTGCCGAACAGATAATGATTTTTTTAAAGACTTTCATATTTTCTTCCTTGTTGATGAAATTTCATTACAAATAATATCGCTGCCATAGCTATTAGCGAAAAGGTTATAGCAATTTTCAAGGGCTATTCGCGTTCATGGCTATGAGACTATCTTCTCGCTTAAAAAAACTGAGGGGATGAACTGTTTTGCTCGATCTTGGTTAGGATAACTTCCATGTTACCGTTAGCATATGGAATAATATCGGTGATTTTTCCATTGCATTCGCAGGCAAAAGTTGTTGCAGATATAAAAACGCTTATCATAAAAATGAAATATTTCATTTATTTCCTCCCTGAAATTTGGGAGAGATAGTAGCATTTATTGTATATAAATCCAAGATATTAACTTATATGATTTTATTGAGGTTTTAGCCAAATTAAGCTAACAGCACTAGCGCTGTTATGAGGTTAGCCATTAAGGTAAGTTTTGAGCTGTTTTGTTAAACATACAAACTAATCAAAGCTGTTGCACGCTTATGTAAATATCAAGAATACAAACTTATATCTCATAGTTAAAAGAAGATTAACCCTAAAGGGGTAATAATGAATAGGGTATTAGCTAAGGTTATTTAAATAGGGAAACAAAAGGGGAGTTGAGAGACTGCAACATTACAATGCTAGCAATCATATTGAATCGACAAAATACTTAGTAATAATTATTCGAATTTTTACGTCAACAACTTATCACAACGATTAATATTGCTGCGACGTTTCAGCCCTTGATGCTCACAGTAATTTGTCAGTACATCGCCATGACCTAATGCTCCATGAAATATTCGCCTAAAATCTTTACTTAATGTCAGCCAGTTTTCAGGAGCTATGTTCAGCCGTGTTAATAATGTAGCTTGGTTTGCTTGAATATGCCCGGCTTTATCTGCGCGAATGCAGCGGCCGGTTAACTCAATTAATTCAAGATAATCTTTTAATTCAAACGGTAAACCTTTAGGCATACTGCTGCGTGGGTTACCAATAAATGGCATTAGCATAGCAGGCTGTTTACTGTTAATTGCGGCTTTAACGCGTTTTTTGACGCTAGTAAAGCCTGAGCTTTCAGGCGTTGTTGCTATCTTGGCTCGCACGGGGTTTAAATCAACATAGGCCATACACGCAGCAAGGGCTGCCTCATCTAATAGCGCTTGCGACTTAAAACGTCCCTCCCAAAAATGCCCTGTGCAGTTATCTTCTTGATTGGCTTGTGTGGCAATACTTTGATTAAGCAAGCGCATAAACCAACTGATATCCATCAAGCGTTGACGATAGACCTCAACCGTGTCGACAAGTGACGGGAGTAAATAATCGGGTATGACTTCACCTCGCAAGTACTGCTGGGTTAATAGCGTACCTTTAAACAGCTTTTGCCAACGTTCAATCACTGCTTGAGTTGTCCAAGATTTTGCAGTATTTTCATCGACAAAAAGCACCAAATGGCTGTGATTACTCATTACCGCATAGGCACAAACCTCAATAGCAAATATTTGGCTTAATGACAGTAACTTGTCTTCCACCCACCCACGCCTGTGGTCAAAGTTTTGCCCGGTATTTTTATCTTCGCCACATAAAAAAGCACGCCGAACACAGCGAGAAATACAATGGTAATAAGGGGTGTCAGCTAGGCTTATTAGCTGCTTTCGGGCAGTAGTCATAAAAAATGCTCAACCAAGGGGGTTTATTAACCTTAGTTGAGCACTGGGTATTATGCAATTATGAGCGACGGTCTCTTATAAATTATTATTTAAGTTGCTATTTCTTTACTGTGAAACGATTAATTGTCGGTTGACAATTTGGTTCAGTGATATTATCCAAGTTTATACGAATCTCTTTATCTGCTACAAAAGCTGTTATTAAGGTACTTACCATAGCTTCATAATTGACATGATTAATCGGTATAGAAAACCTTTTTCCATCACCGCATGTACTATGCGTTGGTAAAGCACTCTCTACCGTAAAAATATACCCACTTTTCGCGGGATAAAGAGAAGTGATTTTTGTGTAACCATGCCAAGGATCAGCGCTAGCCGAATTGTTATAAATGAAGAAGAACATTGTTATTGTTGATATAAATACTTTGATAAATTTCATTGCTATTCCTTTTGAAATATAAACTTTTTGTCTCTACACATAAGGAGTAGAGGCTCTTGAGTAATGATGAGTGAGCGACTGTCCCCGTTAATTTCGTTAATTTATTATGAGCGACTGTCCTTTATAATTATTTTAATTAATTATGAGCGACTGTCCCTTATAAATTAATTTATAATTTTTAAGTATACCCGTTGCCACTAATTATGAGCGACTGTCCCCGTTAATTTCATAAATAGTCCTTTATAATTTTTCCAACAACAGCCGCCATAATTATAAGCGACTGTCCCCGTTAATTTCTTTAATTTTGGTATACCCGTTGCCACTAATTATGAGCGACTGTCCCCGTTAATTTGTCTATTTTTTTAGTCAAAGTTTCGAATTTAAAGAGCAATTATGAGCGACTGTCCTTTATAATTTTATAATTTTACAATAGTTATTAACTTTTTCATGATACCTCTTATAAATATAACCATATATTATTCGTATAAAACAATTATGAGCGACTGTCCTTTATAATTTTCATTGGTGCCTGAATATGCGGATCGGCCTGAAGGAATCGACCAAGAGTTGGATTGTAGATCCGACCGTTCATATGAATAATATTTAAAAGCGACTGTCCCCGTTAATTTACCCAATGACAGATAGGCGACTGTCCCCGTTAATTTCGATAAATTTTAAAAGAGTTGGTCTATTTTTTTAGTCAAAGTTTCGAATTTAAAGAGCAATTATGAGCGACTGTCTCCGTTAATTTCACCAACTTCGGATGATTTAAAGGCGACTGTCCCTCATAAATTTTTATAAATAATTTTAATTTAATGTTATTTAAAAGCGACTGTCCCCGTTAATTTTTAATTTTTTTAAACTTAGTTGAGCATTGGGTATTATGCAATTATGAGCGACTGTCCTTTATAATTTTATTTTTTGACTTCATCCCTATTCCGAAAAATAACATCCAAAATAGACATTGCCAAACACTGCCCGTTACAGCTAAAGATGCAAACCCAACAATAATAAAAGAACTAATAATATTGTGCTTTATTACCACTTTACGTCTTAATAAGTATATTAAAACTGAATAAGTAATCATCCCTAGAGCTAAAATACTGAAGTAGCCACTAAACCTCTGGCTTCTCAATTTTTCATCATTTATGTGTTCTTTCTCCATTTTTTTTAGATCTGAGACTTCTTCAGCAGTTAAATACCCTTTTTGAAATTTAGTATTGTATTCATTTGAATACTCGTTATCTTTAATGGTAGATTTGACATTATAGCTATTGGTAACGCTGACAAACATTAACGTAATTAATAAAACGGCCAATAACTCAAATACTACTCGTTTATTTATAAAATTATTGAGTACCATTACCAAATACTCCTCTGCTAATAAAATCACAGGTTACTATACATCCCCTAACATCAGTAATAGAAAACCCTGTCGAGACCCCTGTATACATCCAACTAGTTTCACCTGTAGCTATTTGAGGACCGATGTGGATTATTTTACTAGAGTAGTCATCGCCTACAAGATAGGTGTATTCAACATTATAAGTTTCTACTTGCTCGTAAATACCCCACTCTTGAGTAAGTAACTCTATGTTCACCCCTAGAGAAGTAGAACCTGGCATTTTTGCTAATTTATCTACAATAGGCCCTACTGTTACTAGTTTTTCCCATTTAGCCTTACCTACTTCCCTCTCTGATCTTACCGCTGCTCCATCCTTAAAAACTCTACGTGTTATTTGTTTTGTTACTTTTTGTACTTCTGCTCTTTTCGCTGCCTCCTCACCATTAAACAACTGCGCAAACGCCGCCGTAATCGCTCCATTAGCAAACTTGCCACCGGTCAGCCTAGATATAGTACCACCAACAACAGCCGCCATCGCAACGCGTAAACCCGCATCTTTTGCAGCAGTTCCGACAATATTATTAATATTCAGCGCTTTAGTTAAACCTGCACTGATAAAGCCATAGGCAAACTTACCTCCTTGAAGTACAGACGTTATTCCCCCAGTTATACCATGTGCAGCAATATGACCTAAGCTGCCTTCAGCAGCACCAGTAAAATGAGCACCTATTTGCTGGAACGCTGCCCCACTAAATGCGCCGATTAGCGCCCCCTTAAGGACATTCCCTCCATTGATAGCTGCACTACCTGCTCCAATAGCGGCACCAGTCATTGCAGCGCTCCATATTGTAGCACTACAAGCTGTGCACCATGCGGCCACAGCAATCGCAGCAATAGCCCCAACAAACGGCTTAATTTTCTTCCACAGCTTCTTAAAGAAATACCCACTCGGGTCGGTATAACTCAATGGGTTATTTAGCACATAACTATAACGGTTAAAACTCTGACTATTACTTGGCGCTTGAATATGCGGATCCGCCTGCATAAATCGGCCCAAGGCGGCATCGTAAATACGACCATTCATATGAATAATACGGCCATTAGTGCCTACAGGCTCATGACCGGTGTAACCGCGAATATTCATGGGTACTTTCGCCAGAATTAAACTATCCAAAGAGAGCGCATAATTTAAGCTATCAAGTGGCGTTGGTATAATTTCTTCTTGCTTACCAAAAGCATCATAACTAAAGCGTTTTAGTAACTCACCTTCATCATTGGTTATCGCCACTAACGAGCCTAAAATATCTTTATATAGCCATTTTAGTTGTGCATTACCTGCGCTGTAATAAGTTTGCAGCGCCTGGCCAGCCACTGTACGTTTAATATAACTTTGTTGTGCTTGAGTTTCACTGCCATCGTCTATGGTTAACTCTAACGCGCCAACGTAGTAAATCGTTTGCCCAGCAGAAGTGCGCTTATAGCGATTATTATTAGCGTCATAACTAAAGCGAGTTATTTCACCATCTTCATCAATATAGGTGGCTTTATTGCGGCCATTGTATTCAACGGTGCGCCATTGCTCACCATTGCTTTTGGCGCTTAATTGGTTACCATTTTTATCGTAAAAGAACGATTCAGTCACGCCATCTTTAGTTCGGCTGGTTAGGGCATGAATTGGTTGCGTAACTGAGTTTGTGTCTTCGCCATAACTATGTGCCCAGCCATCTTTACTGTCAAAGTTGCCATTATCTTTATAATGATAACGTTGGCTGCCATTAACGGTTGTTAAACGATTTAAACCGTCGTAGCCAAAAATTTGCTCAGCTTGTGTGGTTAAGGTACGACTTTTCAGGTTACCCATGCCATCAAAAGTGTAACTGTCTTGTTGAATATAATCGCCATCACCAGAGCTAATGCTATTAGCTCTGCCAGCGTCATCAGCTCCAACGTTAATAATACGCGAGCCTTTACGATATTCGCTAATGCCCCCAAATGCATTCAGGCTCACTGTTTCAGTGTAAATGCGCCCTTGTTCACCTTCTCTGGCTTCTTGTTGTTTTAGCACCTTACCGTAAGCATAGTGGTATCTAATACCTCTTGCTTCAACAAAGTCGCCATTACTTGAGCGACGATAATCGTCAAATTGTTGAAAAACACGACCATAGTTGTCAAAGGTTTTTTGCTGAATAACACAACGACTTGCTACTGGGTCGTTCAAGGTATCATCGGTGATACGCAAGTCATTAGTGTTAGTATTATAAGCGACGCCAGCAATACAGTCAGTGCTGCTGTCTAATGAGGTCAAGCTTGCCACATTTCTGCCAATGAAGTCGTATTTATAATGACGTTGCCAATCACCAGCACTTTCGCTGGTCAGTTGGTGCCCGCTATAATGCCAATAACTGGTAGGTTCGCCTGTCACCATTTGCCACTCTTTTCGGCCTAGGTTGTCATAATGGTTTGTTGTCACGGTTAAATTGGCATCGGTTTGCTCAACTAACTCGCCTAAAGCATTGTAGACATAATGCCAGCTGCCCATGTTTTTGTCGTGCATTTCCTTTTTACGACCTAGGTTATCGTAAATGTTTTCAACAACAATGATATCGTCAGCGCTGCTATGCACTGTACTGAGTTTGCCAACACTGTTATAGGTATAGGTTAATATATTACCAACATTATCGGTAACCGTGCTGTTTTCACCAAAACTGTTTAAGGTGGTTGTGGTGCTTTGGCTACCGTCAGGTAAATCACCGGTTAGGGTTGTGGTTTGGCTAAATCCATTAATGGTGACACTGGTGGTAATATTTGTATTGTTATCATTTTCACTGATGAGGCGATCAAAAACATCAAAGCTTCTAGTCACAGCCAATAGGCCCGGCGCCTGTGTTGAGTATTCACGACCATAGCGATCAAACTCATGATAACTGGTAAGCGTACCACCCAATACCTGGGTAATATCACGTTGGAAGGTATTACCTGCCATATCGATGTAATTAACGCTTAAAATGTCACCATTTTTACTGCTAACGGTTTGCATGTAGCAATGTGCAAGATCACATGCTTGATTTAATTGAGTCGATTGACTGCCGCTAGCATTGTAGGTATGAACTAAACTACCAAACGGTCCATAGAGCATGTCTGTTTCCATGTTATCGGTATTCGCTACCTTAGTAGGCTGGCCGAGTGCATTACGTGACAAGATAGTCTTAGTGGTAAAGCTATCATTAGCCACACTGACAGGGTAACGACCTGCATCATCATAAACCGTTATTGAGGCGCGGTTAATGGCGTTTTCACAACCGGCTTTGTTGGTCACGCGCTTTTCAGTAGTATTGCCCCAGTTATCATAAGTATGTGTGGTTTTTAAATAGCTGGCACAGTCACCCTCGGGCTCGACGATTTCTTGCCATAACATATCGGCATGAAGTGACTCGCTAGGGTAATAAATAAAACTGCTCTTACGGCTGATGTCTGTTTGGTCTTTGCGGCGATGCACCACTTGCGAATCAGTTAAGCGTCCAGGTTTAATGAAAATATTGGTAACATCCGTTTGACTCAGCCAATCAGTTAATGACACTAATACTTTAGACTGGGTGAAACTAGGCCAGCCAGAATTCACAGCAGTACTTTCATCAGGTAATGCTAAGAAATCAGTTGAGTTATCAGCCACGTATGTACTGGTTAAGCTTTCAGTGACATCATGGTTAGCATTTTTATTTACTAAGGTTTGGTTACAGTTATAGTGTTCAACCGATAAAGTAAGGCCGCTGTCTCGGCTGACATTGGCTTGACAACTACGTGAGTCGTCAGCATAAACACGGTAATAGTGATTGCTTAAGCCTTCAATAAAATCGTAAGTGTACTGTGTTTTGCTTTCACTTATTGGCAAACTTACATCACTAATGTTTTGCCTACTTGAAATCGGCATACCTGTATAAGGGAAGGCTTGCTGAAACTTTGTACTATCAGTTAACGTATGACCATCTTTACTGGAGCTGGTGATAATTTCAGCAAAACCTAACCAGCCGCGGCCACCCAGTTGCACTTGTGCGCCTTTATATTGATAGGTTGTTTGTGACTTGAGTGTAGCGTCTTCGGTACTTGGCGTATCACGGGTTATGGCTTTGACCAAAGGCATGCTATTAACCACATCAATAGTTCTAACCCCTGCGCTATGGCTCATGGATGAAGCACTAGTGCCTTTTTCATATAAGCTAGTGTCATGCATTGGGCCGTATTCTATGCTAGTGTTTAAACCATTCGCTTGTTCAACAGAGTCAAGTAGTCCTGGCATATTCGGCGAGTACATATTCATACTAGCAGTAACTGAGTATTTATTTTTGATAATAAAATCTTGTCTGCCGTCATTGTCCCAATCTGTTACATAAGCACTATCACCTTTTTCAAGGCTAGCCTGTTTGACGGCTTCACTATTGAAGTTAAAGTGATTATCTTCAGGTGACCATTCTGCGCTGTACCACTTGTTATCGGCATACAGAATAACTTCTATGTTGCCGTCACCGTCTAAATCGGCAATGACCGGCATGATTTCATCGCTAAACTCAATATCAGTGTCATCTACATCGCCAGTTTCCGACATGACTTCAGTATCAGTTGCTAGATTTAATACATTGCTCGTTGAAAATGAGCCACTATCGTCATCATTTTTAGCTGTATTAAGGTAGATTTGCCAGTTATCGCTGAAAATATTGTAAAACATCAGGTCGCTGAAACCATCGCCATTAAAATCAGTCGACATGACTGAGTGACCACTGATATGTTTTTTATAATATAAATCTAAGTCATCGCCATTACTGGTAAAAATATACAGCTTGTCACCCTCGCGGCCATCGTCACAGCTATTCTGACAAACCCAGGTAATAATGTCGCCACGGCCATCGCCATTAAAATCACTGGCCTGCCAACTTCCATTGAATATGTCTTTTTGATTAAGGCTTGCTGAAATATCACCGGTAAAGTTATCGATAACCGTCATGTTGGTGTAGCGTTGCTCAACAGGGTCCCAATAATTAATCCTTAGCTCATCTTCAAAAGCAGAAATTAAATCATTATGGCCATCACCATCAAAATCAAAGCTTCTTAGTGATTGGCTATGTGTGGTGTTTCGCTCTATATCTATCGATATTGGCTGATTTAAGTTACCGTCGGTAAAAGTAATTATTTCCCAAGGATCCTGAAAACTCGTTCCGTTGACATAATCTGACATCATCACTAATATTTCTGCCCAACCATCATTATCGGTGTCGGTTAAAACAATGGGTACTTGTTCGTTGTCATTGTCTCGTTCGAAATCGACACAACGATTGCTTTCGTTTATGGCTACACATAACTGATAATTTTTTTCATCAAGGTGTTCTAAGCTGACTACATCATTTTTTCCATCACTGTTAACATCTTGCACAATCGAAGCGGCTAGGCTCTTACCAAAAATTAAATCTTTATGCTGAGGAAACAATTCATCAGTATTTGCTGATGTCGGGCGATAAGTAAAACTGACCGGTTGTTTACAAACCAAGTCACGACATTCTTTAATTGATTTAAGTTCACGCTTATCAATAGCATTATCATCGTAAGTTAAGGTGTAATGACGAATTTTCTCATCATTATGATTAAACACGTCAATGCCAGTTAACTCAGCCATGCTGGTCACTAACTCGCCAGCAAGGTAATGTGAGCTGCGCACTTTTCCTGCTTGATAATTTAGCTCAACACTATTACCGCTGTACTCTATCGTGCTTAATACAATTTCATGACTACCAATATCATCATGTTGATAGGTATAGGTTATGGTATTGTCAGCATTTGCTAGGTTGTCTGTTACTGTGTGTAATAACCATGTCAAGGTACCTTTATTTCTGGTATCAGTAGAGTTTTCTGTACCACCGTATGTTTTTACGCTGCCGTCAAGGCCTTTGACGATAAAGACAGTATCAACACCGTTTTCGGCTTCTTCAACACTGATTTTCAAACCATTATCTATTTCTGTGCGATAGTGCGCGCCAATGGTACCTTCATCGGGCTCACTAGCGTTGTCATGTGCTACTAAAATTAAGCGCTGACCATCAAGACAATAGCGATCATTTTCATTGAATAATAAAGGCGCAAACTGGCCATCTGTTACTTGTGTTTGACGACAGCGACTAATAGCAGAGCCTGCGGCGACAACCCAACCAACCCCTGCACTGGACTCGCCACGTTGGCTGTCATAAGAGAGAGCAAGACTTGGTGTTACCCCAGCAATACCTGCTGGTAAGGCAATAGGTAAGTCATAACTGGCAGAGCCGTTTTCGGTGACTCTAAAGTTACCGGAGGTTGCCATAAATTTAGCTGAAGCATTAATTTTGTCTACTGTTGGCGGCTCGGAGTCAGCAGGTGTTTGTGGAACACTTTCAGGGCTAATAGCAGCCTCAAGCCTAGTATTGCTAATAGTTACCTCGATATAGCTAGACGCCGCGCTGCAAATTTGCCCTATACAAGCAACGACTTGATAGCGATAACTACCCGCAGCTTTGATTAAGGTTATGCTATTGCTTTCTAGAGTATCTTCTATGACAGTGAATTGTTCTGTACCGATTGACTGCAGTATTTTAAAGTGACTGATTTGGCCTGTTGCTTCAATGTTTAAGGTAAATTCCCCAGCACTTGGCACTGTTGCTGTAACTGTTGGAATAGCAACGATAGTATCTGATGGGTCTAATGGGTTATAACCATTATTGTTTTCCCAATAGTCACTATTGCCATCGCCATCTGTGTCGCCCTGATATTCACAACCTTGAGCGAGTTGACATTCATCATAGAAATAGCTCAGAAGTGCTAATACCAAATCATCAGCATAAGCCCCATACTCTGTTGACGCCACTAATTCAACGGTAATGGCAGCACGCGTATAACCTTGATTTAGTTTTGTTAACCAATGTGCTTTTTCATGATTGGCGACTAGGCCTGGGGCACCATTTGGAAATAATATTTCATAAAGCTTATTTAAAAATTCACTATTACTGTCACTACTTGGAAAATTTATTTTGCCTTGTTCAGCATTTAAAAAAGCATTGGTAATTTCTTCCAAGCTTATTCCCATATCAGAAGCATAAGCAAAGAAGCTTAATTCTCTCTCAGATGGGGCACGTTGAAGAATAGCGTAAAAGAGCCGTGCAATGACCTTAAGGTGTGGCACTTGACCTTGGCTAGGTTGCCAATTTTCAATTTCTGCTAGAGAGCCAGAAATTAATGAGTCGTCAATATCTTGCCAACGCAAGGCTTGAGTTCCTACATTACGGCGATTGATAATATGGATTTGTTGATCATCTGTTGTGACATAAACCAAGCCATCCCCTGATAGCTCTGGTTTTTGACTGATGCCCATAGGAAATGGATATTGCCATTGTATTGCACCCGTGGCAGCATCCATCGCGTATAAAGCCTTATCCATTGAGCCAACATAGAGCTGATTGTTTTCGTCTATTTCTGCCGAGGCTATTACTTCACCAAGGGTTTTAGTTTTCCACAGCAAATCACCACTTTGATGTAAAGCATAAAAATGATGATCTTTAGAGCCAACATAAATAATATCTTCTGCTAGTTGGTTTTTGCTTAACGTTGGTGCCGCGACGACATTACCATTAGTTACATAAGGCCAGCCCGGCTTAGTGTCACCATTTTGTGGATTAAGCGAGTAGATGTTATTCTCAATTCCGACATAAATGGTATTGTTATCACTTACTGTTGGGGCTCGATTAATTAAGTCAAAGCGATCATTTGCGCCGCTATGGTCTAAAACAATCGTCGCTGAATTAGCATTGAGGATAGAGTTACTGAGCTCTATGGCAATGCCCCCATTACTTAAACCGTCTTTAATACGTTTGTTGGCTTTTACTTTTAATGTATTTTCATCAACGGCAATAAGCTCATCACCAGAAAAGCTGAAACTTTCGGTACTGTTTCTAACTTGAATACTGACAATGCTTTCCTTGGTAAGTGCTATCCCTGTTAGTATTAAACAATCAGCGCCACAGAAACTATCAAAATACGGCTCAAATGCAGCATTTTGAAGATATGGTGCTTGATGGTTTATGGTTAGTTGTGCTTTGGTACAAACTTGTTGAAGGTTACATGCTTTTAGTTGATAACTGTAATTACCGACAGAAGGCTCATGTGCTTTATATTGCGAAATTATAGTCTCTGGAGAGCCGCTTAATAGCTGCCAGTCATCATCCTCAAGATCAGCTAATGTACCAGAACCACCCCACAGCTCAAAATAAGCAGCTTGTGCAACATTGGTCGACCAGCTGAGTACATAGCTACCGGGTTGCTGTAATGAAATATGATTAAATGCAGGCTTTTCTGGTACGGCTTGTACCCTCTGTACTTGGATAGATTGACATTGATTACCTGTGCCAATAGGGCTAGAACCACTGTTATTATATGCCTGCGCACAATAGCTGTATTCACCATTTTCAGTATACCCCTTTTCAACAATTAACTCTGGTAGTATCGTAGTCGATATAGGATCACTCGCATTATTTTCGTACCAACGATAACCAGTTATTACGCCACTTGCCGGGGTAAGCTCGACAGTATAAAGACCAGTATTTGAGATGTTGTCAGAAAATGCTTTAACAATAGGCGTATCAGGCGGGATCTCTTTAGTGCTAATCTTGATGGCAGCGCTGTGCCTACTTATATCAGAATGACAGTCAGTAACTACAGCCGTGATATCATGTTCTTTTGATTTACCCAGTTGAATTGAGGCGCTGACTTCATCATTTAATGGCCTGGTATTATCGTTACAGTCTTTAGTTACTGTTGCAGCAGGTGAGCCGCCGTCAAGGTAAAAATCTACTTTGGCGAATCTATTTTCTACGCCTAGAATCGCTTCTGTTTTCGCTGTGACATTTATTGTTGAATTTTCATCAAACACATCACCTAAGTTCGGTGATGTTATCATCACACCTTGGCCACTATAAACCGTTAAAGGTGTTATCGCAGAGAGCGCTTTTTGATTGTTAGAGTCTGTAACTACTGCAAAAATATTATAAGTACCTGCCGAAAAATCAGCAGTAATGGAGTCAGTACAACTGCTTCCTGATTCGGCAAGACATTGTTTAAGCTCATTATGACAACTGGTATTATGAGCGCCGTAGCAAATTTGCACCTTGTCTACTTTTACATCGTCGCTCGGGCTGACTTCAAAATTTATTTTTGAGCCCAGTAATGCATATGGCTCGTCTTTAAATTTAAAGTCCACTTCAGGTTTTTTATCAAGGGTGACACTTCGGGCTATTGACTTTACTGTTGAATGGCCATCGTTGGCCTCAGCCCAGACAAAGGCAGATGAAGTAAGTGCTATGCTTGTGGTGCATTCTTCGCCAGATACCACGGTGCAGTTAGCTGCTA
Source organism: Colwelliaceae bacterium MEBiC 14330 (assembly GCA_040779365.1). Taxonomy (GTDB): domain Bacteria; phylum Pseudomonadota; class Gammaproteobacteria; order Enterobacterales; family Alteromonadaceae; genus Colwellia. Next base: position 59,263 of record JBFONR010000011.1, on the reverse strand, counting down.
TTGTGTTACAGCTATTTTGCTTCTCGTCACCATAGCAAAATTTAAATGAGTTAAGTTGGTTTTCAGCACTCTTATCATTGTCGGTAGCAGTAGCGGCTAACGAAAGTTTAACTCCTTGCTTAAGAGTGACATTCTCACTGGGTAAGCTCAAGGTGACTGTCGGTAGCGTATTTTGTTCTTTGACTTCAATACTAACCTCTACGAAGGGGCTTTTATTACCATCACTGTCAGTAGCTTGCGCTTTGAATAGATAGTCGCCTTGGCTATCAGTTGACCATGTTAATGCACATGATAGGTTCTCAACAAGTGTGTAACCTGTCCACCGGTTATATGGGGTTAAACAATTTTTTTCATGATGCCAGTCAACATTGCCATTACTTTCAACTCCTTTGAAGAAAGCTACTTTTGTTATATTTTTCCCATCATCATGGGCGTTTACATTTAAGGTTATTTCGGTGTTAAGTGTTATTTCACTTGGCGGCATAGGATCAAAAACAATACTAGGATTTGTCACCTTTCGCACTGTTAAGGTTTTGGAGCAGGTATAATAGTCATAGGTTGGGGCACCCCATAAATTACCGCTATTTGATTTTTTCCCAAGAACGGTTACTGACTTGGAGCCTAAATGTGCCTGTGACGGAGCAAAAGGGAGTGAATGGGATACGCCGTTTATTAACATGGTTTCCCAAGTAATCTTATTTCCACCTATAGAAAACGCCGGAAGCCCCGTAGGTAGGCTTAAATCAGCCGTTCTACCTATTTCTGCCTCAACAACTTCACCACTACAAACTTCGGTAGAGTATGATGAGGTACTTGCCATAACGTTAGTTGATAAGGTTAATGCCATCACAAGCAGTATATTTACTATATAACCTAGAGTAAGGTTGCTCCACAAAGTTCTGTATTTCATGTTAATCATCCTTAATCTAACTTACGTGACCAAACCGCATTGGTTTGTGTTGGTTGCTCGTTATTTTGTGTCGTTTCGCTTGAAAATAAATTGCTAATCGCATTGATTGTTTGACTCTGTAATGACTCAGCTGTAGGTAATGGGTAGGCTAAAACATCGTTATTTTCAGTGCGTACTATCAGTTGCTCATTGTCTATGTTAAGTTGCGGTGTGGTTAGTACTCTTATTGTTGATTGATTGTGTAATAGTTGCTGGCTACCAATTAGCTCTATATTTTCGCTTTCAAACGCTGAAAATTGATACAACATACCACTGACATCGATAAGGTATAATTGAGGATTTGTGTTGTCTTTCATATTGACAGCGGGCCCTGCGATAGCATTGTTAGCTATATTGAAACAACTGATAGCTTGGTTGTCGACTTTAAGTCGGCAGAATTGACCTGCTATATCGGTATCGATTAAATTAGATTTACTTAAGGCAAAAAATAGGAAGGCTTCACCGTTGTCATCGGTTAAATACACAGGTTGATTGGCAATTAACCCTGTTAAATGTCGAGTCCAAATTATTTGGCCAGTGTCAGAGACTCTGTGTAACTGTCTTTGCAGGTCGGCAACGTAGTTATTATTATTTTTACCCACTAATAATGAACGCTCTATTGGCTCTAGATTGAGATCATAAAGTGGCTGTAAATAGATACTTGCTTTAGGTACATTGGCTTGAGGTTTGTCAACTGGCTTGATAATACTCAGCTTTTGACTTGATTTTTTACCAAAGCCCGATGCTGTTAAAGTAAAGGTTGTTAAGTCAGTGGTAGAGACTTTTATTGAGCTTTTAGGTGCCAAATTTGGGTAATTATGTCGCTTATTACTCGATAATTTTATTGTGCTTGCACCAATAACATCCCAATATATATCGACACTATTATTGTTATTTACCTTATAATCACTGGCTTGAAAACTTCTAATTTGTATATCACCCTCTACCTGATTAGTAATCACTTGACTGGCAGAACATCCGTACTTATCACAGCTTGAAACTCTATATTTTAAGTTGTTACTTATTGGTGTGGCGTAACTGTTGGTCAGTAGGTTGTCATTAATACTGACCCAGCTACCATTGACTTCTTGCTCTAATATGTAGTGAGTTACATTAGCAAGTGGTTCCCATTCTAATAAAGATTGGCTATCTGTGTTTTTAATCGTTAAATACTTGGCTGGCTCGGGAATTAGCTCAATGGGTACAAAAATAGTAATTCCACCCACATTAATTGGCGCGTAAGCTTGTTCGAACGTTTGTGTCGCGTTTGCGGCCGCAGAGATAATATGGTGAGCAAGTAGCAGGATGAAGATCCCTCCTGCTTTTAACATTGAGCGCATGTGCAATTCCTTTTGTCTTAAGATTTTGGCGCTTGCAAATTACAACAAATGGTTAAAAATAACAATCTATTAGACTGCATAAACGTATAATTAGTACTTATAAGCTATATTGATTTGAACTGTTGTTCCAATTCTGAATGAATTTATTACATGTAAGAGGTAACACATTGAGAAAAATATTAATTTTTGGTAATTCCGCCAGTGGTAAATCTACCTTGGCTAATACCTTAGCTAAGTCAGCAGGGCTTGCCCACTTAGATTTAGATTTGTTGGCATGGCAAGCAACAAATCCGCCGACGCGAAAACCGTTAGCTGAAAGTGCTCAAGCCATTGAGTTATTTACTAAGCAAAATACTAGTTGGGTGATTGAAGGTTGTTATAGCGACTTATTAGCCTTGGTTGAGCAGCAGGCAAATGAAATCATTTTTATGAATTTACCGGTGCAAGCGTGTCTTAGTAATGCTAAAAACCGCCCTTGGGAGCCGCATAAGTATGAGTCTAAAGCGGCCCAAGATGAAAATTTAGCTATGTTACTTGATTGGATAGCGCAATATGAGGTAAGAGAAGATACTTGTTCAAAAGCCGCGCACCTTAAGTTATATCAAGGGTATCGCGGCGTTAAAAAACAGTATCTGACCAATGTTGACTGGCAAGCATAACTCAATTTACAGGCTTTTGTCTGCTTGAGTGCTTATTACACCGTTTTAATATTGAATTGCTCTAAAATGGCTTTGTTTTTTTGCGCCAAGGGGCCTGAGGATACTGCCGGTATTCTCATTTGGTCAACTTGATAGTTGGTTTTAGTAAACTCTTGAGCAAAATGTGCGGCAAGCTCTTGCTGACGAGTTTGTTGTGATAAATCGGCAATGTGCGCAATATCGATAGCAGGGTCGAAGCGATGATAGCCTTTATAAGCAAAATGTTTGTCGACATGAGCATCACTGATACTAATTAACTCTGCCATTAAAGCACGACATACAGTATTTAACGACAAGTCTGTAACTTGTAGATAAATGCTAGCGTCACTATTGGTTTGCGGTTGATAATTAAGATCAATAAGCCATAAGCCATTACTGCGCTGTTCTAGCTGTTTTAGCGACAGTTTTCGGCCATCATATTGGATACACTTGAGTATATTTTCAAGGCTGTCGTTTGCAGCTGTGTTGCTGCTACCTTTGTCTTTATTGCTTGATAAATCGGAGAATTCTGCCATTAAGGGCAGATCAATATGGGAATTAAAGGGCGTTGTTATGCTGTTGCCTAGCTTTAATTTGAATAATTCACGTACTTCATGTTCACGTGATTTCTTGATAGCCAAGAAAACGGTTTGAATAATTTCAGAGGTTGGCAGTTCAGGCTCAACGCGCCATTTTCTGCCAAAGAGTAATTTTAGGCCATTATTGGCAGAGTTAGCCTGATAACTTGCGGTACTGGCTTGATAATTATCATAGCCGACAACGCCAATTTGTATGTAAATACCGCCAGAATCTTGTGAGGCAAAAATGGCGTATTTTTCGTCATAATCAATATCGCAAAGCAATGCTTCTACACTTTCTAAGGTGTGATGATAAGTTAAATAATGTTGAGGTACACAATAAGCGCCGTTACTTAATTGCACCCTAGGTGCTTTTGGCATTATTTTTTCACCTAAACGTAATTCGACTTCTTTTGTCATGATAGTAATTTTTCCCTGTTGGTAATGTAAGGCCACACATTTGATATTGCCTGTTAATACGTTTATCCCGAAAAACAGGTTCACTCTTTTTAGCAAATTACCTTACTAAGGTTTCACCTTTACTCAGCTTGCTTGAAGGTGCTATAAGGCTTATTTTCACTACCTTCTGCGTTACGTTATCCCATAATAAATGGTCGATAAATGTACTTGAGTTAACTAGCATAAATTCGGACGAAGGATAAAAATTATTAGTTAATATAAGCTGGGATTGTGTCATCTTTATTAACGAGCATTTTGAAGTAGCTTGGGTATACACACGAGCGACTAACGAGTGGAATAAATTGATTTGCAACAGTGTTACTATTGACAGGAAAATTTACTAAGTAGCTCCCTGAGTTGAGCATTGAGTTAGGCCAACTCGGGGCTTTATTGCGTTGTTAGCTATTAGCCTTGTAATCGCTAAAATTATACAGGTGCGCGTTAAGTGGCTCACAAGTTTTGTTGTATCAAATAAGCTTGGTTGCTTTGTCGCTGTTGTTGTTTGTAATTACATTGGTTCTTTAGCTCCATCTTGTCGGGCTTTTTGTTGCACTTGACGTTGCTGAACTTTTACAGTTTTTACGGTTTGTTCAACCAGAGGGTCTGGGGTAAACATTTGAACTAATACACCAAAAGCTAGGGCGATAGCTTTACGTTTTCTGGCCAGTTTTACTAACCAGCAAGCAATCATTGCTAGGGTAACAAATACTAGCCAAGGGGCTAGGACAATAAATAATATGTCTTCCATTGGGGGATCCTAAAATAAACAAATCATTTCCTTATGGCTTAAACATAAGGGCTGAGCGATGTTAAATTAGGCAGTTTTTTGGCGTTGCAGTTTTGCCTTATAGCTATTACTTTGACTATATAGGCTGTTTTTATCAGCTAAAATATGTAAATACTTATTGAGTTGTTTTTGATAGCTGTGCTTAACTGTTGACTGAGTTGCTGTTTGTTGCTGGTGTCTCTGTAAAGTAATTATTTCAGCAAGTAGTGCTTGAAAACATAAATGCTTGGTATGTTTTGCCTGTAAAAATAACAGCAGACTCTTGGCTACTGTTAACCTTGATGGCTGCTGATGATTGCAATTGCACAGCCAGTCGAACTGGGTAAATTGCTCTGCGTAATTTTGGCTAACAGCATGATATTTAGTGTCTAATACCGCAGATAAGGGTAAGGCAAGGGCAGAGTGAAGTGACAGCGATGCGCTTAGTAGCACTAAAAATTTAATCAAATACTTAGACAAATTCACCTCCCTGTATCATTATTTTGTTAAAAATCGCCATCTAATTATTCATTGTGCTTAACAGTGTATTTTTCAATGTTAAGAAGAATAAAATCTGCAATAAGGGCTAATGATTTTTGGTTATAGTGATATGTTTTTATATTAACGCTTGCTATTAATAGCAATAAAAAACCGGCACATGGCCGGTTGTTTATTGCAGTGATTTTTTAAAGGTAAATATTGCTCAAGTATAGTTACTCAACAATATCCATTTCTTCAATCAGGTTAGTGGCACCATCAACATGTTCCATTACCCATAGCATGTATCTAACATCAACGTGAATTGAGCGATTGAGCTTTTTATCATAATCCCAATCACCAATGATGCTTTCATAAACACCATCAAACACTAAACCAACAAATTCAGCTTTGTCGTTCAGTGTTGGTGAGCCCGAGTTACCCCCAGTAATGTCTAAGGTGCCTAAATAGTTAACAGGTACTGAGCCAATCGCTGGTTTTACGTATTCACCGTAGTACTTGTTGTTGATTAGGTCTAATTGCTTTTTCGGGGCATCAAATGGTGTAACACCAGTATCTTTAGCAACAATGCCTTCAAGTGTAGTGTAAGGTGTCGCGGTTAGACCATCTTGAGGTGAGTAACCCTTAACATTACCGTATGTAATACGTAAAGTGCTGTTAGCATCGGCATATACTGGTAAGTTATTATCATTAAAGTAAGCAATTAATGCTTCCATGTATTTAGGACGGTAAGCTTGAATGTTACCCGCCAGCTCTTTAGATTTATCTTCAATCGCTTGGCGCTCTTTAAAGCTAGTAACCGCTAATTGAATGAATGGATCTTTACTGCTGTTAAAATCACTAACCGAGCTATTCATCAGTGCTAAACGTTGCGCTTGGGAGTTAAGTTTGGTGCTTTTGTATAATACTTTTAACTGTTTACGAAGCTTGTTTTCATTGAAGTTTTTAACTGTGGTATTGGTTAAATCAAAGAACTTATCATAGGATTTAAGACGTTCAGCTTTAGGTAAAGCGACATAATGCTTTAACATGGCAACAAGAATTTCTTGGTCAATTTTCTCATCAAAACGACGATCAACCGACTTCATACCTTGCTCAAAACGCGCAATATCACGCTCCTGATAACCACGCTCACGCGCTAAATTAGGCTTTTGCTTTTCAACCGCTAAGCGATGTAATTTATTGGCAGTAAATAACATTGTGTTATAACGTAGGTAACCCAAGATTAAATCACGGGCTTGATGTTTATCATCTTGTTCAATGAGTGCATTTAAACCAGGTAATGCTTTGCCGTACTTTGCTTTACGTTGTGAATTACTATTTAACCAAGTCGTTAAATTATCTTCTAGGGCTTTTTTACGTTGTAAAAAAGTACCTTTATTATAACTGTGGATCATCGAGCCATAGTTTTTAGCATAGTTAGCAAGACCAGCTAAGGTATTTTCATATTTAAGACGTGCTTCGCTACCTACTTCTGAGTGACTGTGAATTAAATCGATAATTTCTTCACGGTAGGCTTTTGCTTGTGGGTAGGTCCAGTTGAAAGTATTTTCAACTTCATAAGCGGTGCGGTAACGGTTGGTTCTGCCCGGATAACCAAGCACCATGATGTAATCGCCTTCATCAACACTACTCTTGTTGATTTTTAAGTGATGTTTAGGCTGATAAGGCACGTTGTCTTTGTCAAAGTCGGCAGGTTGACCATCTTTGCCAACATAAGCGCGGTAGAAACCATAATCACCGGTATGACGAGGCCACATCCAATTATCGATATCACCACCGTATTTACCTATACTGCTTGCCGGTGCGTGTACTAAACGGACATCACGAATGGTTAATTGTTTAAATAAGTAATACTCTAAACCACCATGAAAATTAACCACACTACAACGATATCTGTCATCGTTTTCACATTCAGCCACTAACTTTTTTGAATTGCTGTCAATGGTTTTGTAACGCTCGCTACCGGTCATCTTTTCTGTTATGCCTGATTTAACTAATTTACTGACTTCAGTGATTTCTTCTGTGACATAAATACGACTACCAGGGGTTGCCGGTAGTTCTTCAGAGAAATTTTTCGCTAAAAAGCCATTTTTTAGTAAATTGTTTTCGGCAGTTGAGTTGTATTGAATAGAGCCGTATACACAATGATGGTTTGAAGCGACTAAGCCTTGATCTGATACAAAAGAAGCAGTACAGCCGCCTAAACTAACAATAGCACCCATCGGGAAACCTGTTAGGTCGGTTAAGTCATTTGGGTTCAGGGTTAAACCCGCTTTGGTTAATTCTTGAGCGATAGTGGGTAATTGGTTTGGTTGCCACATCCCTTCATCAGCTAATGTTGCCGTACTGCTGAGCGCAAGTACAGGCAAGATTACCTTTAGAGTAAGCCTTTTAAGTTTTTTCATAATATCCCTACGATAAATTTTAGTTTTTAAGTGGTACAAAAACATTATTTTCTTTCAACGGTGATAATTTTGCGCTACTCCATTTACTGAGTCAAAAAAATAAACAAATTTTACTTTTGCTGTCTGTAAACAGCCTTTTGAATATGGTGTGGGTCCATAACGGGCAAGGAAGCAGATTAAAAATATAACAATGTATAAAGAAAATGCTACTTTAGAAAATGATAATTATGTTTAATTTTTGATTTTGTCCGGCGAGGCAGGCTAATTTTTCTAGCCTAGTCTTTCATGCATATTAAGTTAGTTAAAAGATAACTAACCCTTAAAGCTAGGAAACAATATTTATTAACAAAAAATTGCCAAGCTAAAGTGAATAAATATTCACTAACATAGTATCAATAGTGTAGACTTAGCCCATTCTAACAATACCTACATGAAGAAGCTAAATGAACAGCAGCCGTAAAGAAAAAGAATCCCTATTAGTTCAAGCGTTTAAACGTTTATTAAAAGAGCAGTGTTACGGCTCACAAGGCCAGCTAGCACAAGCGTTGTCTGAACAGGGCTTTGAAGACATGTCTCAAGCGAAAATTTCTCGCTTGTTATCAAAGCTCGGTGCGGTAAAAACCCGTAATACCAATAATGAGATGATTTATATCCTACCTGATGAATTAGCGGTGCCTAAATCAAAACAGTCGATAGAGTCAGTGGTCTTAAGTGTTAAACATAATGGTATGCAAATTATTTTAAAGACAGGTATTGGTGCTGCACCGTTAATCTCCAGAATGCTTGATAGTATGGGAGAATCTGCAGGTATTTTAGGGACCTTAGCAGGAGACGATACCATTTTTATTGCGCCGGTCGACGTCAATGAGATTGACCAAATTACTTTGTCGATTCGTCAGTTATTAGCGGTAAAAGAATAACATCAGTGTTGAGCTTATTAAATTGCATTTTAATAGCTTAATCACTGGGTATTGCTGGTTAAAGTAATAAGCGAACAAGATACCCTTGTTCGTTTAATTTGAGCTCATCTAATATTAGCTTGTTGGTGAGGGGCGAAGTTATTACTATATACAGCTATTACCCCTTTAAATAAAAGCAGCTTCATAATGCATTCGCTCACCCTTATTTCTGCCGATAATGTAAAACACACCGTAGTGCCATCCAAGGTAATTTGCATTGGTCGAAATTATGTTGATCATATAAAAGAGTTAGCAAATGAAATACCTGATGAATTGGTGGTCTTTATCAAACCTAACTCAGCTATTTCTAGTAAACTTCATGCAAATCATACTGGAGACTCTTTGCACTATGAAGCCGAGTTAAGTTTTTTATATCAAGAAGGCAAGTTTACCGCTGTCGCTTTGGGAATAGATTTAACAAAACGAGCACTGCAAACAAAGTTAAAAGCTAACGGACTTCCGTGGGAGCGAGCTAAAGCTTTTGATAACTCTGCTGTATTTAGTGACTTTGTCTATTTTGAGGCAAATAAAATCGACCAGTTAACCTTATCACTATCCATCAATGGAAAGCTTACTCAGCAAGGTGGAGTCAAGTTGATGATGGTTAAACCCAATGAAATATTAACAGAGCTGCAGTCTTTTATGACACTTGAAGAGGGTGATGTTGTCATGACAGGAACGCCTAAAGGTGTCGGTGTGATTACGCGAGGTAACAACTTTACTGGTGAAGTTTTCACCTCAGGTGGTGACTCTATGGCGAATAAAACCTTATTAACTTGTCAGTGGCAAGCCCAGTAATGGCTGTGTGATTTTTAGACAAAGGCAACTTAAAGCACTAAAGCTTTGCTACACTTAAGCTATGCCCCTTTATATTGTTAACGATAGGAAAGGCCATGGAATATGAATTTGTACATGACGCCATAACAGGCGAAGCCCGAGCGCTATTTTCTTTGGAGCACGAGGTTATAGGCCCCTGGATGGAAGTAGAGTTAGGCAATAATATTGACAAACTGACTGAGTTGTTAACAGCAATCGATAAGGTTGAAACAGGCGAATGTAGCGAGGTTACCATCATCGGCAGTGAATACTCAATTACCTTAAATTGTAATGATATCTCCATACAAACCAATGTTAGTATGAATGGCTCATCAAATGGTAATGGACAAGCGTTACCTGAGAAACTAACTGATGAGCATATTCATTTGGACCAAAATGAAATCGCTGGTTGTGGTATAGATGACTTTCGCTTAATGCTGCTTTCTTGGGGAAAATTTACTAATAGTGTGGTTTAAAACTTTTGGGACAACTCTTTTTATTGGCTGTCAGTAAACTCATTAACCAGTACGTCTAAATCCGTTTTATCCATTGGCAAAATAGTGAGTACTTTTTCTTCTACGTAAGACCAATCTGCAGAGGGGCAATCTAAATATTTTAATGAGGCGAGGTGTTCACTTAGTTTTAATATGGCAAACAAATCTTGCGTCTCTGAGCCATCAAGCTTGTTTAAATAGTTTCTGTCATGGTGCTGTAAAATAATTTGACAGACGTCTTTGGGCAAACGCCATGAGCTGGCAACATAATAACCTATGGTGGCATGATTAAAATTGTATTTTTTTTCTTCTATATCAGTTAAAGCTATTTCAGGTGTCGTTAGTGCTTCATCCAATAAGCTTTGATAATCATCATACTTCATTGCCATGACCGGAATGCCACAGGCATGAAACAAACCTAAACTAAAAAATTTATCGTTCACTATATGTGGCTTAAATTGCTGACCAAGTTTGGTTGCTATATTGGCTATTTCAGAAGTAAGAAGCCAAAATGGCTCTAGGTCTATACTACAGCTTTTCGGGTCGAAACTTTTTTTCAATAAGCTCTCTGTAACCAAAAGCACAACCCCGAATATACCGATGTAGTTAACTGACATCTTAATGTCAGTCACGGTCCGGTTTAAGCCATATAAAGGCGAGTTAATGGTTTTTAAAACAGCGGCACTAACAGCAATATCTTTACTGATGGCTGCACTAATGGCGTTTATATTGGGGTTAGGCTCAGCCATAAGTTTGAGCAATTCAAGTAGCAGTGCAGGTTGAGCCGGCACTGTGAAACCTTTGCTAATATCATCAAGAACGCTTTGATCAACAATTAACATAACCAATTAGAGTTTTGTACTAGGATAATTTAATTTTAAGCCAAAAAATTTTTTTTGCTGTATTTATTATGAATGAGTTAACCAAATCATCATGACAAAAAAGCCAATAATAATACCATTAAAAGCAAGAATATAGCTAAAGCCCTTAAGACCTTGTTTTAGGGTGTAGTTATGGGCGTTAAGATACCAAGTCCAAATTGCACACATAATAATGGGTATTAAAAAGAAAAATTTAATCATGATTGTTAGCTCGTAATAGATTTATCAGGTTTTTCGTTCCAAGGGGCAACCTTTAATAGCATTAGCATGCCGGGCACTGCCAAAGCCGTGCAAAGAAAGTAAAAATTTGTCCAACCAATTTGTTCAACAATTACTCCTGTGGTTGCGTTAGCAAAAGTTCGTGGTATGACTGCCAAAGCGGTAAATAAGGCAATTTGAGTTGCCGCAAAAGCAGGGTTAGTCGTTTTGGCTATAAATGCAGTAAAGGCTGCTGTGCCCAAACCGACTCCTAAGTACTCAAACCCCATCGCTATAGCTAAAGCATAGTTGTTATGTCCTATTTCTGCTAGCGCAGCAAAACCTAGAATACTTACGATCTGCACAAAACCAAATAGCCATAATGCCCGATTAATACTTAATTTAACCATAACAAGACCGCCAACAATAATACCGACTGTCATAGCAATGAGCGATGAGGTTTTGGCAATCACTCCTATTTCTGTTTTGCTAAAGCCCATATCGATGAAAAAGGGCGTTTGTAGTGCGGTAGCCATATTATCCCCTAATTTATATAGCACAAGAAATAATAATGTGTAGCCAGCAGATTTTAGTCCTTTACTTTCAATAAAATCTTTAAATGGCAGCACTACTGCCTCTTGAAGCGTCTTAGGAGCGCTATGCTCTGAATCTAACTCTTTAATCACTAACGTTAACAGTACCCCGATTAACATAAAGGCAGATATTATGATGAAGACCGATTGCCAACTTATATGATCAGCAAGAATAAAGCCGAGAGAGCCGGGTACTAATCCAGACAAACGATAAGCTTGAACATGTATAGAATTGCCTAAGCCTAACTCATTATCTGGCAATAGTTCACGTCTGTAGGCATCAAGTACTATGTCTTGACTGGCGCTAAAAAAGGCAACCGCTGCGGCTAAATAGGCGACCGACCATATATTCATCACTGGATTAATAAAACCAAAAGCGGCAATAGCCCCTAGAAGCAGTATTTGTGTGGCTAACATCCAACTGCGACGTCGGCCGATTATGCCCAAGGAATAACGGTCCATTAACGGAGACCAAAGAAACTTCCATACATAAGGAATGCCAATAAGTGAAAATAAACCTATTTCAGCAAGGCTTACACCTTCATCACGCAGCCAGCCTGGCACTAATTGATATAAAACAAATAAGGGTAAACCAGAGCTGAAGCCGGTAAAAATACAAATGAGCATGCGCTTGTTTAAAATAGCCTGTTTGAAGGTATTTTTATTTTCAGGGCTATTGACAGACGATTGCATCATGGCTGAGTAACTTAAGGTTAATTTATATTAATTTAAAGTTTATCAGAGGCTTGGTGTTTGCAGAAGCGGTTAATGTTAAATGTCGAAAAATTAACATTAACCCGATATGTTTTATGCTATTGGCCGCCAACCAATGCAGTCTATTGGGTAACTGCCTGTCCCGTTGAAAAAGTCTAAACAAGTATTAATTTCACTTTTGAAAAACAAATCCTGACTTAATGCTTGCGCGCCATGCAAGCTCACTTCATGCATTAAGTGCCAAAATACCCGTTCCTCAGCATTGCTCGGTGTTTCATCCTCGATCCTAAGTAGTGTCCACTCTGCCATGGTATCTACAATAAAGCGATCTAACTCGGTGTAGTGAAGTTTGTCTTCAATCACGGCTCTAACATAAGTATTCATTTGTAATATTTTATCATCGATAAACTGCTCAATTATCATGAAGGCCCTCTGATTTACGCATTATTTGATAAGAATGCCATTGTGCTCAAAAAATGTAGTGATCACTCACCGAAAGAGAATCTTTCTGTAAAATTATTATGGCTTTTAGGCTTATTGATAGGGATATATTTGCCTGTGCAATAATTCCCTAGCACTTGTTTAGTTATTGATGATAATTGCGCTTTTGTCAAAAAAATATCTTACTTTGCTAATTATTTATTTGTTGTTTTTTTGTAACTGTATAATTGGCGGGGTATTTTCTAATTAATAATCTGCCGGTAATAATGTCGCTTTAATCAGGGTAACAGGTTTAACTGGTACATCATTCCAGGCTATAGCTTCGTTGAACTCAGTTGGTACTTTAGCGATTGCTTCGAGTACTTCTTCTCCCTCGGTAATGACACCAAATACTGCGTAGCCCCACTTTCTTCCTGGATTTAAACTGGTATTGTCCGCTAAATTAAAAAAGAACTGTCGGTTTGCGGTATGAGGTCGACTTTCTTTTGCCATAGCAATGGTGCCACGCTCATTTTTCAAGCCATTTCCCGATTCATTAATAATGTTCTTACCTAAGGTTTTGGCGTTGAATTTTGCATCATAGCCACCACCTTGCACAATAAAGTCATCAATGATGCGATGAAAAATAGTATTGTTATATTCACCCTTGACTACATAGCCGAGGAAGTTATCCACCGTAATAGGTGCTTTTACCCTATCTAATTCAACGACAATGACGCCCATTGATGTTTCGAGTTTTACTTTGGGATAGATATTGGTTGGGTCAACCGCATTACATAGCAGGCTAGTTAGCATGAATGACGTTGCAATGATTGTTTGAATGATAGTTTTTAACATAAGCTACCCTTTGTCAGAAAATTGGTATTTGAAGTTTACCCATTATAAAAATTTATTAATATCTTTACTGTTTAGTATTTGTGTTAATACTGCGCTTAAGTGTTTATTGAACTCTTTCTCTAACACGGCAATATCTGCATTGAGTGCACCTTCACTATGGCCACGTGTCTTAAATCGACTAGTTAATGTTTGCTTGCCATTATCTATGCTGACTTTTACGATAATTTCGCTTTGCGTGTCATAGCGAACTTTCCCTTGATCAACACTAATGATGGCTTTATCTATTGTTACCGTTATTTTATTTTTTCCTATTGGAGCAATGCTTAAGCCTTGTTGTTGCCAATTTTGGCTGAGTAATTCTTGGATAATATCTTCTAAACGCTTTTCTGATGAGAGAATAATCGCTGCTTCGTCTTCTTCAAGTATCTGAATAATGTGTGTGCTGGTACGCATATCAATAACGGATAACTGTGCATCTTTATTGGCAAGTTTATTTGAAGGTGCTAGGACAACTTGTGGTGAAACAATTAAATGTGTCGGTGTGCTCGTGCAACCTGCAATAATAGTGAATAAGGTCGCTGCAGTGATTACCTTTAAAAACTTTGATTTCATAATATTCCCTATATTTATCGTTTAATAGCCGATTGTGTGACAAACTTATTGTTACTGGCAATTAATTTTTCATTACCAAAAATACGTTGTAATTTAATGTGATAGGCCAACTGCCTATTACCAATAATACGTAATTCCCCCCCTTTTTTCAGTACTCGATGACTGTCTTTAAACATTTGCCAGGCAATATGATCGGTTGTCGCGGTATGTTGATGAAAAGGAGGATTACATAAAATTAGATCAACGCTGTTACTAGCAATATTGGTTAAACAGTCATTTAAAATAAATTGACATTGATTGATTAACTGCGGCAAATTATGTTTTATATTTTGCTCTGCTGAGGCAATCGCCATACTTGATTCATCAATAAATTTAATGTTTGCACTAGGTTGTTCGGCTAAGACACTAAGGCCAATTACCCCGTTACCACAACCTAAATCGATAACTTGACTGTCGGCTGGTACCTTGGGTAAATTTTCAATAAAGTAGCGAGCGCCAATATCTAATTTTTCGCGAGCATAAACATTGGCATGGTTGCTAATCTTAAAATCAATTGAAGTTAAATCACGTTTCGATGTGTGTGTTAAAGACCACACGGTAGGAAAAGGCGATTGATGTACCTGCTTATTATCAAATTGACAAAAGACTAAACGTGCTTTTTTGACTGCTAACGAGGTTTTCGTGGTACCTAAATACTTTTCAAAAATTTTTAAGGTCGCGCTATGTATCTCTTTTGCCCGATCGCTAGCAATAAAAATACAGTTATCAGTTATCGCGTTTTTAATGTTAATTAATTGTTCGATTAACAGGGATTTACTTTTGGGTATTTTATATAAAATGACATTAATGTCTGAAGGTATGCTCTCTAGTGAATTTAACTGACTGATATTACTATCATCTAGCATGTTTTGTTCAATATTATGGCGAATACCTTGGGCACTAATAAATGAGTCATTAATACAAAACACCTGTGCTTTTTCTTGGTCAAAATGACAAAAATTCGTTGTTAAAGCACCAAAGGCATCATTAAAAATAGCGACTTTGCTAGTCGCCTTAATTAAAGCATGCTCCTTAATGTAGTTTATTAAATACTCATCAGCGGCATCCCAAGCTTGTAAACTACGGTTTACTTGCGCGACAGGGAATCTGCTTAGGAATAAATTTTTATCATTAACAATAAAAGGACTGATCATAAACTTAGCTTTAAATGGCTGTGATAATTGCTCGGTTATTGTGGCATAAATTGCAAGATATTGTTGGTCTATCGAGCTAAATCAGCTAAAATATTTAGCAATTTTTACTAGCTTTATTTAATCAACTCTGCGAGATAATAATGACCATTGCTGCTGTTATTGAACAAAAATTGCAAGATGCATTTGCGCCATCACATCTAGATGTCATCAATGAAAGTAATAATCACAATGTGCCGCCAGGCAGTGAATCACATTTTAAAGTTGTTATTGTTGCCAAGGCTTTTGAAGGAGAGCGCTTAATAAAGCGTCATCGTCTTGTTAATACTGTCCTTGCTAAAGAACTAGCAGAAAATATTCATGCCTTGGCTTTGCATACCTATACAGATGAGCAATGGCAAGCGCATTATGCCGCCCATACGCCAAACTCGCCAAAGTGTCTAGGCGGTGAAAAGTCATAGCAAACAATATCCATTCCTGGTCATACCTCTTTATATTGAAGGCAGGGTACAATGGCTGCAATTTTTTGAAAGACATTTTCAAACCTTAGTTATGATGTATACAACATAGCTAAGTCACTAATATAAACAAAAAGGTTTACTTATGGTTATCAAGCCAAAAATTCGTGGTTTTATCTGTACTAATGCACACCCAGCTGGTTGTGAAGCACATGTTAATGAACAAATTGCTTATGTCAAAGCACAGACGTCTGCAACCTCAGGCCCTAAAAATGTACTCGTTATTGGTGCTTCAACAGGTTATGGTCTGGCTTCACGTATCACCGCTGCTTTCGGTCATGAGGCAAAGACCTTAGGTATTTTCTTTGAAAAACCACCAACAGAAAAGAAAACAGCTTCTGCTGGTTGGTATAATACTGCAGCTTTTCAAAAAGCGGCCGATGACGCAGGTATTTATGCCAAAAACATTAACGGTGATGCTTTTTCTCATGACATTAAAGCAAAAGCTATTGAAGCCATTAAAGCTGATATGGGCAAGGTTGATTTAGTGGTTTATTCACTTGCCTCTCCACGTAGAACTGATCCTGACACGGGTGAAGTATATTCTTCGACCTTGAAGCCCATTGGTCAAAGCGTTACCACCAAAAACCTTAATACCTCAAAACGCATTATTGATGAAGTGTCTGTTGAAGCCGCCAGTGATGCTGAAATTCAAGGTACTATCGATGTAATGGGCGGTGCTGATTGGGAATTATGGATCAGTGCACTTAGCCAAGCTGGCGTTTTAGCTGACGGTGTTAAAACGGTAGCTTATACTTATATTGGTAAAGAATTAACCTGGCCAATTTATGGTAAAGCGACTATTGGTAAAGCAAAAGAAGACTTAGATCGTGCGGCGACTGCCATTAATAGCGCTACGGCAGAACTAAATGGTCAAGCACGTGTCACCTCATTAAATGCTGTTGTGACCCAAGCAAGCTCTGCGATTCCTATTATGCCATTATATATCTCAGCAATGTTTAAGGTTATGAAGGCTGATGGCACTTATGAAGGTTGTATTGAGCAAATCGCTAATTTATTCAAAGAAAATATTTACAGTGACTCTCCTCGTTTAGATGAACAAGGTCGTTTCCGTCAAAACTATAAAGAATTAGAAGATAGTGTTCAGCAACGTGTTACTGATATATGGAACAGTGTTGATACCGATACAATTGATGAGTTGACAGATTACGCTAGTTATCATCAAGAGTTTTTGAAGCTATTTGGTTTTGAGGTTGCTGGTGTCGATTATGATGCCGATGTCAGTCCTGTCGTAGAAATTAATAACTTGCTATAAATATTATTTTTACACTAAATAGAGTAAAGTTAGCACCAAAAGCCGTAGCTTTTATCTTCCTGATAGAGTCTGCGGTTTTTTTATAAGCTAATAATAGCGCATGTCGTTGCTTGGATACTGGATAATGCCAGCTGGTTATGTATGTTGATGTATTACCGGTTAAATTTTAAATTGTCTCTTGGCAAGTATTTCGTGGTCTATCGTTGCATTAAAAATACACTATAAGGATCAAAGGCTCATTAATAATGAAGAGCTCGTTAATAATGAAAAACACCAAAACACACCAGCTAGTGATTTTAATTGCTTTTATTTTTTTTAGTGTTGGCTCGGTGCTCGCTAAACCTTTGCATGTTACTTTTGTCGTCCCTGATCAAAAAGGACCATTATTTTGGCAATATGTTTCAGCTATTGCTGAAAGTGTTGCTGATGATATTGAAATAAATCTTGAATTGATTTACACACATAGTGATAGGTTCGCATTAAAAGAAGCTATTAATAAAATCTCCAACAGAAAAAATAAGCCAGATTACCTTATATTCAGACCATTTCGTGGAAACGCAACAGCGGTATTTAAGCAACTAGAAGCAAGTGAAATCCCTTTTGTTACATTAGAACAAGACTTTATCGGCAAAGAAGCTAATGTTATTGGCCTGCCAAGAGAAAAATATAAATATTGGTTGGGGCAAGTTAATTATGATAACGAAAAAGGCGGTTATTTATTACTTAGTGCTTTAATTAAACATCAACGAAAACATGGTAACTCAGTAGATCTTTTCATTACCGGGATAGGTGGTGATAATGGCACCCTGAGCAATAATCGAACTAAAGCATTATATGAGTTAGGTAGCTTTGATGAAAAAATAAATTTAAATCAAATATTTAGCTTTTATTGGAATCCAGCTAAGGTAAAAGATAAGTTCAATGATATCTATCGCCGATATCCTGAGACAAACATTTTTTGGTGTGCAGGAGATCAAATGGCTTTAGCGCTCATTGAAAAAATACAGAGTTCACCTAGCATACAAACAAAAAAAATTTCCGTTGGTGGCTTTGATTGGTTACCACAAGCATTAGAAAAAATTAAATCGGGTGACATGGCCGCTTCTGTTGGCGGGCATATGTTGATGGCAGGTGTGGCGTTATTAAAAATTAAAGACTATGACAAGGGAGTCGATCGATTTTCTCACCAACAAAAAGCTAATGTCTTGGAAGTCATTGATACGGAAAATGTCCAGCAATTCTTACCCTTTTTGAGCAAAGCACCTTGGCCAGAAATAGATTTCTCTGTCTTCCTACATCACGATAAAAGCGATGATAGCCGTCGGTTATTTAACACTGCTAACATTATGAAATTGCAAAACAGGCAACAGCCCTAAATAAGGTATATTTTATTATGACTTTAGCGTGGCTAATAGTATCAACAAGCCCTTTCACCTGCTGAGAAATAGTTGAATGAGTTAATTTACTGTCATTTGCATAAGAAAATCAAAGTCAGTTAGCGCTTTATTTCATCGAGCATTAACCCGTATTTAGCGTATCGCTTTTAATTGAAGCTGTGTTCAATTACTTTTTAACATTGGCTTAGCCAAGAGATGAAAAGAGCAGAAGATAAAAGAAAACACATAACGCTGAGAGTAATTAGGTTAAAAGTGATAACCCAAGTTAAATAGCCATTACTCGTTAACATAGTAAAAGAAGTCTGTTTAAAAAATATAAATCTTGTTTCACTTCATTTTCTTTCAACGTACAAAGATATCGAATCAAGAAGCAAAGCTAGTTTTGGCGCTGCAGCTAAAGCCATTTATGCTAAAACTTTAAACAACAGTGATTCATTGCACTTATAGGGCAAGCTCAATAACCATATCTTTAAGTTCATCTTTAGAAATGGAGTTACTGTGATTTTTGTCAAAACGATTAAAAATAGTCTCGCACATACGAATGCCTTTATCTTGTAGCAATACATCTATCAGTTCAACAAACTCGGTACGATTGATTACACCATCTTTGTCTTCATCAAAGACCTCAAACAACTCATCTACCCACTGATTTAAATCCATATGTAATCTCCTGCATTTACCAAAATCATATAACTAAACCATATCGCTTATTTAACCGTTTGGGAATGGTTATAGTAAAATTTTTCAATCTTCTGATAATTTTTTCAGCAGATTGATTGCTTTTTAACTGATTCTGCTCTGTTTTTGTTTAGACTCATTTTTACGAGAATACAGAGTACTTTTGCTTTGTTTTTATTTTCTCTTATTAGAATATTATTTTAAGTGGCTGATAATATTGGCTTTAGTATTCATACTACTTTTATTTAAATTTTTTGTAATAAATTTAATTTTCCTCAGACTAATTGAACAACGCTTTATTAAGGAAAGAAACAATGCTGAACAAAATGTGGAAAAAAATGGGGTCGTTAGCTCTGCTGTCAATGTCGTCCATGGGCTGGGCTAGTGATGAAGGTTTAACACTTGAAAGCTGTCATTTAGGCGATATGCGTGCAAAAGTACAGTGTGGTCAATTAACGGTTCCTGAAAACTATCAAAAGCCCAAAGGGGATAAAATATCGGTGAATTTTGCCGTACTTCCTGCTATTGACAATAGTGAGTATAAAACACCATTGATGTTTTTAGCGGGCGGCCCAGGCCAAGCGGCAGTTGAACTTGCGACGGCATTAAACAGCGTTTTTAGTGAGGTACGTAAAACTCGAGATATTATTTTAGTCGACCAACGTGGTACAGGTAAAAGTAGTGCCTTAGTCTGTGACTTTGAGGCGATAGATAATGTTTTCAGTAGTAAAGCCGATGCTTTAGATCCGCAAGAGGTCAAAGATTGTGTTGCTCAATTTAAAGGGGATGTTACCCAATACAACTCAGAAAATGCTATTCGTGACTTTGATGCTATTCGAACGGCACTGGGCCATGAAAAGATAAATATTTATGGTGGCTCTTATGGAACACGTGCCGGTTTAGTATATATGCGTATGTTTCCTCAATCACTTGAAAGTGTAGTGCTTGATAGTGTCGGTCCAATTGAAGTACCCATTGGTATGTTTGGGCAAAGTGGCGCTCGCTCATTTCAATTACTGCTTGATAACTGTAAAAAGAGTGAATCTTGTCATAGCGCATTCCCTAATTTAGCCGAAGAATTTCAAGCGGTAAAGGCGCGTTTGGCCAAAGCGCCGATTATCGAGGATATTTTGCATCCACGTTTAGGCACTCCGACAAAATTTGTGATTGATCAGGCAAAGTTCACAGGTAACTTGCGTTTTCAATTATATGGCATGGAAGGTCGCTCTATGGTGCCCTTGGTAATACACCAAGCTTACTTGGGGAATTATCAACCATTACAGGGTTTGATTGCGCGCAATGAAGGTGAGCAGATGGTTTACAATGGGTTATTGTTTAACATTGTTTGTAATGAAGATATCCCCAGAGTGGATGAACAGGCGCGTATTATTGATGCAGATAATAGCTTTGACGGTAAAGCCAGTCAGTTAGCGTGGGACTTGGTTTGTCCATTTTTCCCTCAATATCGCCCAAGTGAAGCGTTTTACCAAAGCGTTACCGCTGATATACCGACATTAATTTTATCGGGTAATTTAGATCCGGTAACACCGCCAAGTAATGGCGATTACCCAGCTAAATCATTACCTAACAGTCATCACATCGTGGTCGATAATGCTTCTCATACTGTAGCTATGAGCACGTGTGCGAGCAATATAATTAATGAATTCTTAACCAAGAAAACACCAAAACAGCTTGATGAGTCTTGTTTAAAAGATATTCCACAAGAAACCTTTATGACCAGTGTTAATGGTATTCAGTAGAGCAATAAGAACAAGGACATTACAATGATTGAAGTGAATAATTTACATAAAAGCTTTATTGATAAGAAAGATAAAAAACAGAATATTAAAGCGCTTGACGGTCTTTCTTTTACCGCCAAAGATGGTGAAATCACCGGTATCTTAGGACCCAATGGTGCAGGGAAAACGACTTGTTTACGTACCCTATATGGTTTGCTTTCTGCGGATCAAGGCTACGCTACTATCGATGGTATCAGTGTCACTGAAAACCCACTGGCTGCACGCGCTAAACTTGGCATTTTCCCGGACAAGTTCGGTTTATATGAACGGTTAACCGCTTATGAGCAAATAGACTATTTCGCTAGTATTCATGGCATGACCGGCAAAGCGAAAAAGCAAGCTATTGAACAAGTGATTATAGATCTTGAGCTTAGTGATTTAGCGCATCGCAAAACGGTTGGTTTTTCACAAGGGCAACGCATGAAGGTAACTTTAGCGCAGTCGTTAGTACATCAACCACAAAACTTTGTGCTTGATGAGCCTACCCGCGGTTTAGATGTCATGAGCACCCGTATTTTGCGCAATCATCTAGCTAAGTTTAAAGCTAAAGGTCACTGTATTTTATTCTCATCACATGTCATGCAGGAAGTGGCTGCCTTATGTGATCGCGTCATTATTGTAGCCAAGGGGAAAATCGCAGCACAAGGAACACCGCAAGAGCTATGTGATTTGGCAGGGGAAAAAAACCTAGAGGAAGCGTTTGTTAAATTGATTGGCTCAGATGAAGGAGTAGCAGCATAATGAATGCACATATAAATCAATTAAAAGCACTTGTTGTAAAAGAGTATAAGGAAGCCTTTCGCGATAAACGCGCCTTAATGATGGCGTTAATGATGGCGTTCCTTGCTCCCGTCGGCTTAGTGATTATGTCAAAAATAATCATCGAAGAAGCCGTGGATGAACCACCTGTATATATTAAGTTTACAGGTGCTGAGAACGCACCTATGTTAATTAAGCATTTAGCGGATAAAAACTTATTCAGCTTTGCTGATGTGCCAGAAGGTGAAAAAGCGGCATGGGAACAGCGAAATATAGCGATAAACATTCCAGAAGATTATGCTGAAAATATGACTCAGGGCAAAGTAATTAAATTACATTTAAAAGCTGATTTTACCGATAAAGCGGTTAATCCACCCGTTAGACGGATTAACAATGCGGTACGTGAATTTTCATTATCAATCGGTTACAAACGACTACTCGTGCGTGGTGTTGATGTTCGTTTATTAAACCCTGTTAAGTTAATCGAACAAGATACGGCTAAACCTGATGCAACCTTTATGTTGATCTCTATGATGCTTGGTGCATATTTGTTGATAACGGCATTTACAACGGGCTTATCAATTGCTATCGATAGCAGTGCAGGTGAGAGAGAACGCAATGTTCTTGAAATGTTGCTATGTCAGCCTGTTAGTACATTAAAGATAGTGTTAGCTAAACTGATTAGCGCATCAACTATCGCTTTTATTGGTGTGGTGTTGCTATTATCGTTAACATCTGTGTCGGTTGGCTTTGTTGATTTGACTAAAATTGGTGCCACCTTCAATTTAGAGTTGTCCACCGCTATCTTTTTGATGTTATTTCTACTGCCGATGTGTTTCTTTGCTTCTGCTTGTCAGCTTTTTGTTGCCTTTCAAACCAAAAGCTTCAAAGAAGCACAATCAACCGTTGGTATGTTAATTGCCATCCCAGCCTTTATTCCTTTTGTTGTTTCCATGATGGATGATCGTCCAGAGTGGTTAAATTGGCTGCCAATTTCAGGGCAATCAATGATTATTGAAGGTGTTTTTAAGGGAGTAGAGGTTAACTGGTTAGCTGTTGTAGCTACAAGTCTAGTCACTATCGCCTTGACGGTTGCGCTTGTCCTAGCACTAGCTAAAAAACTTAAATCTGAAAAAGTCGTGATGGCGTTAAGCTAAATTGCCTATTGTCTTGCTGTTTTATTGAGATAAAGCCTTTGAATAGAGCTGATTTGAAGGCGGTTAATATGTTATCTTTTAAGCCATCAATATTAAGAATTAAGAGCAAGGCAAACGTCATATGTCGAAGCAGCAAAGATTGACAGCCAAGGAAGAAGTTTGGAACAGTCCTATTCAGCAGTTAAGCAGTTAGATAATCAAGCTATATTTACCGAGTGGATGACGGAGTATGAAAAATTACTGCGTCATATCATTACGGGTTTTGAAGCAAAGCCGGCCATTCAAGATGAATTATTTCAAGAAATAGCTTTGAATATCTGGCGAGCATTACCTAAATTCCGCCATGACGCTGCAGTGAAAACCTTTGTTGCGCGTATAGCGCATAATGTCTTGGCTACTCATGTGGCTAAAGCGGTAAAAACAGTAAAAGCTGATCGCGATTTAACTGACCTTAGTATTGAGGCTGAAAAAGATACTAATCAGCCTACTCCCTATCAATCGCTTGATAAAAGTCAAAGACAGCGAAGGCTTGTTGAGGCTATCCGTCAATTAAAGCTAGAGCAACAGCAAGTGATTACCTTGGCTTTAGAGGGGATGAGCTATCAAGAAATATCAGAAGTTTTAGCCATTAGCACAAATTTAGTTGGCGTTAGGTTACAACGAGCAAAATCGTCATTAGCACAGCTACTGGAGGCACCTATAAATGGATAAGTCACCATTACCAAATGAAAACAAAATAAGGCCAGGGGATGATCATTTAAGCACTGAAAATTCGCTAGCCGATAAAGACAAATTGATTAAAACAGCGGCGTGCACTGAGAAAAAAAATCCACACGAGCTAGCAACAAATACCCATAATATAGTTGAGCCTGAGCATGATAAAGCGTCAACAATTGAAGATGAGCAGTGGCTGGAGCTGACGCAAGACTGGCAAGCACAACCGACAAAAAAAACAGATGTCACGGCATTATTAAAGCAAACAAAGCGACGTACACAAGGCGCGAAACTATGTTATGCCTTAAATATTATGGGGACATTGGCGCTGATGCTTGTCTTTTTATATGGTGTTTATGATAACCAATTAGGGGATCCTGTTAACACCTATATAGGTGTAGGCACGTTGCTTTCTGTTATCCTTATTTATTTTGAAACTAAAATTCGTTTACAAACATGGCGTCAGTTATGTGACAGTCCAGAAAAGGCAATAGAAAATGCTATTTCAGCTTGTCAATCGTCAGTAAAGTATATGGCCATGACAAAAATATCTTTTTTACCTTTTTTACCTTTAGTTAATTGGTTTATATATCAAGTTGGGCAACAACAAGAAAAAGACGTCATTGATGCTTACTTAATGGCGAATGGTTGTATGTTATTAATGTACGTTGTGGTTGACTATTTGCACCGTAAACGTAAGAAACAATATCAACAGCTTTTAAAGTCGTTACCTGAATAAATCCCAATTTCTTTCGCTTGTTATCGAATATTATTTTATAAAATATCATTTGCTCGTTTTAACTTTGTTGTGTTACTGTTTTTTCTTCGGTATATTATCAAATAATGGAATTTGATTTATAAGATAAAAGTTTTTATCGAATATAACACCGGGTAATGCGGTATAATCCATTGCTAAATGAGCTAAGCCTTGTCATTTTATCATGTACAAAACCACTCATTTCAGGCAAAATATAGCGCATTAATTTTGAGATTGATCGTTAAGCCTTATGGCTGACCACTTGAGGAAAAAACATGTTTACTCGTGATATGAATATTGCCGATTTTGATGCTGAGCTTTTTGAAGCGATGTCTAATGAAGTTGCGCGCCAAGAAGAGCATATTGAATTAATTGCTTCTGAAAACTACTGTAGCCCTCGTGTTCTTGAAGCACAAGGCTCTCAATTAACAAACAAATACGCTGAAGGTTACCCAGGTAAGCGTTACTACGGTGGTTGTGAATATGTTGACGTTGCTGAACAATTAGCCATTGAACGTGCTAAAGAGTTATTTGGGGCAACTTATGCTAATGTGCAACCACATGCAGGCTCTCAAGCTAACGCTGCGGTATTTCAAGCTTTAGTTAAGCCAGGCGGCAAAGTCCTAGGTATGAGCTTGGCCCATGGTGGTCATCTAACGCATGGTTCACATGTAAATTTCTCTGGTAAATCTTATGAAGCTTTTCAATATGGTTTGCACCCTGAAACAGGTGACATCAACTATGAAGAGTTAGAACGTTTAGCAGAAGAACACAAACCAGAAATGATCATTGGCGGTTTCTCTGCATTCTCAGGTATTGTTGATTGGGCACGTATGCGTAAGATTGCTGATAAGGTTGGCGCTTATTTCTTCGTTGATATGGCGCATGTTGCCGGGTTGATTGCCGCAGGTTTATACCCTAACCCTGTGCCACATGCTCATGTTGTTACTACCACAACACACAAAACCTTAGCGGGTCCTCGTGGTGGTTTAATTGTTTCAGCGTGTGATGATGAAGATGTTTATAAAAAATTAAACAGTGCCGTTTTCCCTGGTGGTCAAGGTGGGCCATTAATGCATATTATTGCGGCAAAAGCGGTAGCATTTAAAGAAGCATTAGCGCCAGAATTTAAAGCATACCAGCAAACCGTGTTAGATAATGCTAAAGCTATGGTAGCAGTGTTACAAGAGCGTGGCTATAAGGTCGTGTCTAATGGTACTGAAAATCACTTATTATTACTTGACCTTATTGATAAAGATATTACTGGTAAAGATGCCGATGCTGCTTTAGGAAAAGCACACATCACGGTCAATAAAAACTCGGTGCCAAACGATCCGCGTTCTCCGTTTGTTACCTCTGGTCTGCGTTTAGGGACACCAGCAATTTCTCGACGTGGTTTTGGCACAGCTGAAACAAAAGAGTTAACTGCTTGGATATGTGACATTCTTGATGATATCAATAATGAAGACGTTATTGCCCGTGTCCGAGGTCAAGTGAAAGAGCTTTGCGCTCGTTTCCCTGTATACAAGTAACAGCCAGAGTACTGATTGCTTAATGCTATTGAAAAGTTGTGTTATCGCTAACGCTTTTTAGTACTGAGATTATTTAGCTTAATCAGTTAATTTATACTAAAATGGTCGCCTTTAGCGGCCATTTTTCTTTTTTGCCGATAAACATAGTGCTTGTTTAGTTTTAGCTTAATTACTTTTGAAGGTTAACCATGTATTGCCCATTTTGTTCTGCATTAGAAACTAAAGTAATAGACTCTCGCCTAGTCTCAGATGGTCACCAAGTCAGACGCCGAAGAGAATGCCTTGTTTGTCATGAACGTTATACAACTTTTGAAAGTGCTGAGTTATTAATGCCTCGCATAATTAAAAGAGATGGCAGTAGAGAGCCTTTCAATGAAGATAAAATGCTTAGTGGCTTAACCCGCGCACTAGAAAAGCGCCCGGTCAGTATGGAGCAAATTGAATTAGCTGTGAATAAGTTAAAATCTCAAATACGAGCAACAGGCGAACGAGAGATTAGCAGCGAAATGTTGGGTGATTTAATTATGGCACAGCTTAAAGCCTTAGATAAAGTTGCTTACTTAAGGTTTGCCTCAGTATATTTATCATTTGAAGACATTAGTGAGTTTGCTGATGAAATCACGCGCCTAGGAAAAGAAAAAAATGGCAAGTCACGTAAAAGTAAGCAAGTGAGCTCAGCAAAATAGTGACAGTTTTTTCCATAAAGTACATGGTAAAGTGGAGTTTGTAACGTGTTAAAAAATAAGCTATCTGAGAGTAAACAAACATTTACTGCTGAAGATCACTTGTATATGGCACGTGCTTTAGTTTTGGCTGAAAAAGGGCACTTTACCACACCGCCAAACCCTAAAGTAGGTTGTGTATTGGTGAGTTACCGATCGGGCAAGGGTAAAGTTATTGGTGAAGGCTATCATCAAAAAGCAGGGCAGGCGCATGCTGAGATTAATGCCTTAGCCGATGCAAAACAACATTTTCCCGAGCTGATAAAAGGTGCTACCGCCTATGTTACCCTAGAGCCCTGCAGTCATTTTGGTAGAACGCCACCGTGTGCTCAAGCCTTCATCGACGTTGGTATAGGTCATGTCATTGCGGCTATGGTCGACCCAAACCCTAAAGTCTCAGGTAATGGCTTAGTCATGTTAGAAAAAGCAGGCATTAAAACGCAAGCTGGTTTATTAGCGCAAGCCGCAACTGCGTTGAACGTTGGTTTTATTCATAAAATGACTACCGGCTTACCTTATGTACGGTGCAAGTTGGCTGCCAGCCTAGATGGTAAAACCGCTATGGCAAACGGTGAAAGTAAGTGGATCACCTCAAGCGAAGCTCGTCAGGATGTACAGCGACTTAGAGCACAAAGTTGCGCTATTATCAGCGGTGCAGACTCTGTACTTTTTGATAATGCCAAAATGACAGTGCGTTGGTCGGAGTTAGGTGATTTAAAACTAAGTTATCCAAAGGAGTCATTAAGACAACCGTTACGGGTCGTTATCGACAGTCAACAACGACTGACACCAGATTTAGCGATGTTTAAAGAAGATTCTCCCGTTTTGTTGATTAATGGCGTACAAGAAAATAATAGTGATAATGTACTTGAAAACTTACCAAAGTGGCCTCATTTTGTAGAACAGGTACAGTTACCCTTGATAAAAAATTGTCACGGAGAAGATAAAGTTGATTTAAAAGCTTTGTTGTTGTTATTGGCAAAGCAAGGTATCAATGATGTATTGGTTGAGTCTGGAGAAAAGCTTAGTGGCGCTTTTGTTGAGCAAGATTTAGTCGATGAACTTATTTTATACCAAGCGCCGAAACTTATGGGCGGCGAGGGTAAAAGTTTAATGACTATGCCGGAAATTACCGCGCTTAGCCAAGCAAAATCATTAACGATAAAAGATATACGTATGGTAGGTAGCGACATTCGAATTACTAGCCAACTTACTTTGAACTAACCCACAATTATTTAGAGAAGCAATTAGAGAAGTCTATGTTTACAGGAATTATCGAAGCAGTTGGCAAAATTAAAACAATTAATGTAAATGCCCAAGGCGCACGTTTAGTTATTGACACCAATAACCTTGATATGAGTGACGTGAAATTAGGTGATTCAATTGCTACCAATGGTATTTGTCTTACCGTAGTTGATTTTGATAGCACAAAAAATAGTGGTAGTTATAGCGCTGATGTGTCGAATGAAACCTTACAACGTACTGGTTTTGCTAATTATCAAGTTGGCACTCGGGTTAATTTAGAAAAAGCAATGTTAGCCAGTACCCGTTTTGGCGGCCATATGGTTTCTGGACATGTTGATGGGGTTAGCGAAATATTATCGATCAGCAATAATGGTAATAGCATAGAGTATTGGCTTAGTATGCCAAACGAATTAGCTCATTACATTGCAGAAAAAGGCTCAGTAACTATTGATGGTACTAGCTTAACGGTTAATGCCTTAGCTGATGGTAAATTTAGGCTTACTATCGTGCCGCACACCGTTAAGGAAACTATTTTTGCCGATTATCAAGTGGGCAGTAAAGTCAATATAGAGGTAGATTTAATTGCGCGCTATTTAGAGCGTTTATTAACTAAAACGTCTGCTGATGAATACTCAACACAATCAAATATCACCGAGGCAATGTTAGCTAAAACAGGCTTTCTAAAATAAGTTGCTTGAATGCTAGCAAATCTTTCAAACTTAGTATGTTAAAAGCCATGGTGGCATAAATTAAAAAAAGCACTGCGGTAAAAGAGGCAGAAATGAATTTAAATACCCCACAAGAAATCATCAACGACATCGCCTTAGGAAAGATGGTTATTTTAATGGATGATGAAGACAGGGAAAATGAAGGTGACTTTATCATGGCGGCTGAAAAAGTGACGCCAGAAGCTATTAACTTTATGGCAACCCATGGTCGTGGTTTGATCTGTATGCCAATGAGCCGTGAAAAATGTGAAACATTAAAACTACCGCTCATGGTTGATAAAAATGATGCGCAGTTTAGTACTAACTTTACGGTCTCAATTGAAGCGGCAACTGGCGTTACTACAGGGATTTCTGCTGCCGATCGCGCAACGACAGTCCTTGCTGCAGCTAACAAAACCGCGACCCATTTAGATATAGTTCAACCAGGGCATATTTTTCCTCTTATTGCTAAAGATGGCGGTGTATTAAATAGAGCAGGTCATACCGAAGCGGGTGTTGATTTAGCCAGAATGGCAGGTCTGGAGTCTGCTGCGGTTATTGTTGAAATTCTAAATGAAGATGGCACTATGGCGCGTCGTGCTGATCTAGAAGTCATTGCCGAAAAGCATGATATTAAAATGGGCACAATTGCTGATTTAATTGAATTTAGAAATGCTACCGAAACTACCATTGAACGAGTATCAGAGTGTAAATTACCAACGGCCTTTGGTGACTTTGATTTAACCGTATTTAAAGATACTATCGATGGTCAAGCTCACTTCGCTTTAACTAAAGGAGAGATTAAAGCTGAAGAGCCTACTTTAGTGCGCGTGCATCTAGAAAATACTTTTAGAGATTTACTCTTTAGTCAACGTGAAAGTGTTGCTACCTGGCCAATGGCCGATGCATTAGAGAAAATTGCGCAAGAAGGTGGCGTCTTTATCTTACTAGGTAAACATGAATCACCAGCTGAGTTAATTAACCTTGTTGAGAAATACGCGCTAATTGATGCCGGTGAAACAGTTAAAGAAGTGAATCGCCATGTGGGCTCACGCAATGTTGGGGTTGGCTCACAAATATTAGCTAACTTAGGTGTTAGCAAAATGCGCTTATTAAGCTCACAAACTAAATATCACTCATTGTCTGGTTTTGGCTTAGAAGTGGTTGAATATATTGCTGACTAACTTACTAAGTTATTAATATAAAAGAGCTAGCAAGGCAATTTAGCTAACAAAAATTACTAAATTGCCTAGTTTGTCAACCTTCACTGTTTGGTGTTGTTAATGTTAGTTCGATTTATAACTGCCAGAGTAGCTCAATACCAAAGCTTGTCCTCGTCATCTCGGCATCTGGCAGCGTTGCTTCTGCTACATTGCCTTCTTGGAAAGTATTGTAGGTATCGTAAACGGTTTCTTCACTGCGATCAGTAAAGCCATAACTGGCGTAGGCACCAATGTGGAACTCATTACTGATAGCAATACTATACCTAGCTTGTACTTGCCATAAATAGCTGCTGTTATCAGTCCATTCTGCATCTGGATAGGAAGTATTCGTTGCGTTATACCAGATAGGTAAACCAACATAAGCCTGAACAGAAAAGTGATCATCTTGCCCTTGTAATAAATCACTGCCATAGCCAAGGCCGAAATTAACGTCAATATGCGAAAATGATTCTTCAACACTATATTTACTTAAATCAACAACATTTTCTGATAATGGTTGAAAATTAAAACGCTTGAAAGTTTCTTCATTAAAAGAGCCACCTGCCAGTAGTTGCCAAGAAGGAGCGAACTTGTAGTGAACCAACACCAGCGTTGAGGCATTTTGTAGCGTGACAAGGTTTTTCTGCAAAGCTTCGCCTGTATCCGTATTGTACCAATCTTCATTGCTTTGCTCAGGAGCAAAACTCGCAGTGGCATCAATCGAAAAATTGAAATTTTCATTTATTGGGTATAAACCGCCGGTGCGAATAACAAAATTATTGACTTTGCTGCTTGACTCCACTGGCACGTTAGCAGGGAACTCATGGTATTCAATATTTTCAACGCCAAAGTTAAAATAAGAATAACCCGAGGTAAATTTCTTTTCGGTATCACTTTGAGCAAATGCGGTTGAAATACCAAATAAGGAAGTAAGCAATAGTGTTGTTTTAAGCGCTGAGTTTCTCATTGAAAATCCTTTAGTTTTATTATTTTTTCAAAAAAAATTTTGATAAAAAATTGGAAATAAAGTGTGTGAGCTAGTGTAATTCTTGAAACAATTATATACATTTTAATTGAGATTTATATATATTTATGCCAGTATTTATGGTCGAAATTTAATCGTTATCGTGTTGTGACTAGCTTGTTATGGCAACGTTAATTTGTTGTAAATATTAAATATCTAGGGGGATATTAAAGTGATGTACAAGAAAGGAATAGTTACTTTAGCAATTGCTAGTTTACTTGTCGGTTGTGGCGGTGGCGGTGGTGAGGGAGCCTCAACCCCAACCCCAACCCCAACGCCGACACCAGCCCCGACGCCGTCACCGACGCCAACGCCGACACCAACACCTGAGCCAGAGCCTACATCGTCAGTTACCTTTTTATTAACGGGTGCTGTGAGTGTAGTAACTACAGATAATACTGCAGTACAAACGCCCAGTGGCTCTAACTTGCCAGCTACTGGCAAAGCGGCAAATAGTAAATTAAATTCGTTTACTTTTATCGATGCAGACAACGCTGAAGATTTTCAAAAGCAAAAGCGTGCTGCGTTAGCACCCAAAGCGCGAAATTCCCTGGCCACGGGTCGAGACGGTGAAGACGGCACTGCCAGTAACTTATTTGTTATTAATGAAAATGGTGAAATGAGCTTTGCCGCAGAGTCAGAGTATGATTTTAAAATGTCTTACTCAGTGGTAAAAAGTTTAAAAAATGCCGAAGGGGAAGATGAACAATTCGTCTACTTTACTATCAATAATCATTGGTTATCACAAGAGTTTATAAAAGCCGCTGATGATTGTGCCATTTTCAAAGTTGCAACTGCCGATGGTAGCTGGGACTGTGTCGCACCCAATCTATTACCCATAGCCATGGATGACTCATATCGTCAAACCATGAGTGATGACAAGCGTAAACCATTACAAGTTGATGACCAAGGTAATGTTTTTGTTTTAGCACATGACCTGATTGTTTCAAACGAGCAAGATAGCGATGGTGATGGCGTTAACGATTTCTACAATCTTGAGCCTAATTGGGAAGTGCAACCGACCATACGTAAAGTGAGCCCAACAGGTGAAGTAAAGAAAATTACACGTGATGATATCTACGTGCAAAGTTATATCAAAATTGATGATGACAGCTTAGTTTACAGCTATTCAGGTGATAATACCGGCTTAAAAATGATTGTTGGTTTATCTGGCGATACTCAATCAACAGTAGAGCTGGGTAAGCAAGGCTATTGGAACGACTTCTTTTATGCCATTGATGATCACAACACCATTATCTTCAGTCAAAATGGTGGAGAAAGTAATAAGGGGATCAGCTTTGGTCAAAAAAGTACCAATTTTGTCGGTGGTGCTGAAACCTTCAACCTAAACACCAAAGATTTTTCTAGTAATGGTTGGGATAGCACACCTCGACGCGTTATTTTAGCTGATGACGGAAGCATTTACGGTTTATTTGAAGATAGTGTATATAAAGAAGATACCGGCACCTGGGAATCTTGGGCTAACCTGAAACGTATTTTACCGTACAGTAAGGCCACTTTTGCTCGCTTTAATGTTGGTAACAGTTGGTGGGGCTACTTTGATAATGGCCAACGTAATATCCAGTTATCAAAAGGTTATGCTTTTTATCTTGAAGATGAAGATCATAGTGCATATGGAACCCGTACCAATATTAAAGCGGTTCGCATGGTTGATGGTGAATTAACCACTTTACTTGATGGTGATTGGGCCACTGAGCGTTATGAAATTTCTACTTGGAAACTTTCAGGCGATACCATTTACTTCTCAGGTTTTGATACGGCTAATAGCCAGATGATTGCCGGCCAAGTGGATACCTTAAAAATGAAGCAAGGCTTATCGGTTGATGAGTATTTAACCATTGATGCTTCAGCTTCTATCGTTGGTGAAAATAATATTATTGACGATTATGAAGTCTTGCGTGCTTCAGCGCCAGATAACTTTACTGGCGGTAACCCACGTATTGTGCAAACTTATTCAGATCCAGAAAACGTTTTTTCAGCCAGCGTCGAGTTTAACAAATACATGAATGCTGACTCAGTAAATTCACTAACCTCAGTAACTTATACTAATGATGCAGAGGAAACCGTGGATGTCACTAGCATGAAGCTGTGGTTGGGTCGACGTTTACACTTAATTTTTGATGGAAGCTATGATCCCGCTAATGAAGGGGAGACAGATCCTTTACCTTATGAGACAGAGTTTACCATTGCTATCGATGGTGAGGCACTTGACTTAGAAGGGTTGCAATTGTTAATGAGTGAAACACCGTTAACGGCAAGTTTTACTACGCGTCCAGAAACTGGCTTTTATACCAGCTCAGCTGAAGTGATTGATGGTGTTAGTGATGGAACTGTTTTACGTTATACTGCTACAGAAGATCATAACGGCAAGCAAGCGGTTGCGAGTTTAGCAACGGATATTAAAACCCTTAACCACAGAGTTGAATTTTCAACCCCGGCTAAAATTGAGGGACGTTTCGAATTACACTTAAAAGACCCTTATCAAGTGAATTGGAGTAACGTTGACAACAAGCTGGTTGATTCAGTAACCGGCGAATCATGGCAGAGCTTTGATTCATTTGATGTTGATGCCAACAATAATGTCTATCGTCACATTTGGGATGGAAATTCAGTTATCGATCCCAAGTGGGAAAGGGTATTAGATAAAATGGAGGTAACACCGACAGTAACCGTTAATGATGAAGTATTTTTAGATAGTGACAATACAAAAACCTATCAACAAATACCAAGTCATTATGTTGACATCAATGGTGTTATGTTCTCTTCAGATTATGATCAAACACGTCAAACAAGCGTCTATAAAAATCTGGACAGCGGCGTAAAATATTATTACATCAAAGGTTACTATAAAGACCTTGATACCGGTGTAGAATATAATTATAGCTTCTCTGCATGGCGTGATGCTGAAGGCAATGAGCTTCCTGAAGGCGCAAATACCACATTTATTAACGCTCAGTGGTTAAGTGATGCTAACGAGGTTTTAGATGACAACTTGGAATGGGTTAACCAAGTTTGGGTAAATATGGCTGATGAAACCGACATTCTGAACATGCCAACCACAACTTGGGTATCATCTTATTATGGTTCAGATATTAATGATGATGGCAAGATTGACCTTTCTGGTTTAGCTGCTTTTGGCGGAAGAGCTCAAGCAAACGAAGTTACCGTTGACTTTAATGATAACTGGGAATATGAAGCTGACTTTACCAAAAACAGCTTTGAAACATCAGTAGAGGATTATCGTTGGTTTAGTTTGGCCGAATTTGGTGGTTATGGTCAAAATAATCAACAAGGTAATTTCAACCATGTAGGCTTAGCCTCTGAAGAAAATTATTTTAACCAAGACTGGAACAATAGCGTAAACAAAGACATAGTTACTAACTCTACTTGGTTAAAACATACTTTTGAGTACACTACAGATGCAGAAGATGCAACTCAAGTTAACTTTAGTTATGTTGTAACAGACAGTGAAGGTAATGAAGTTTACAGTACGACTAAAACGCTATTTGTTACTGTTAAAAATGCAAGTTGGCAATACTTTTCAGCCGATGATGAAAATGGCGGCTTTGGTATAGAGTTAACTATTCAACGTAATGGCTCTGTATCAATCGATAATTTAAAAGTGACTGATTTATCAGACTTAGATAATGCTGAAAATGCCGGTGTAATTTTCTCAAGTGAATTTACCAATGGTAATGAAGGTGTTTTTGTTGAAGTTCAGCAGTAACTTCACCCTATATATCAGAGAATATACACAACTAAGCAATTAGTTTAATAAAAATCCGATGGCGAAAGTCATCGGATTTTTTTTATGTATCAGAGCAAATATGTTTGCTCTATCAACTTAAATGCGTGTCTCAGTAAGCAATTTATCGAATATCAAGCCTGCTACTGAGATATTCACCTGATAATGAGTTAAGCACCTTGAGAGAATATTTTATGAAGTCACTACAATTATTTTTACTCCTATTTTGTGTTGGCAATGTATTGAGCCATGCCATGGCGTTAGATCAGCTAACAAAAGTAAACTTAACAATAGAAGAGCAGCGCGTTGACAAAGCGCAACAAGTTATGCCAGTAAATAATCACTATTTTGTCGGTGATGTATTTAAATCAGCTTGGCCGAAAGTTACTAATTATCAGGCAGCGAAACAGCTATTAGCTAATTTGGGTGAGGATTTATGGTCTTTTGCTAAACATCAAGTGCAAACGGGAAAGTTGGTCGATGACCGGCCTTTATATTGGTCGCGTTTAGCACTTAAACGCTTTATCAAGCAAACGTCAAAGCACTTTTCTGACAGTGAATTAATTTCTTTATTGGAGGTTTTTGAACGTCATTCACGTGGCTATCGCGATCTCGCATTTAGCCAAGCAACAGACAAAAAGATATTATTAACTGGCTTTGATCCCTTCTTATTAGATCGTAATATAAAGCAATCTAATCCGTCAGGTTTAACAGCGTTATTACTCGATGGTGTCGTTATTGAATATCAGCAAGGCGATAAAAAAATCACTGCTGAAATTAACACAGCAATGATCCCAGTGCGTTTTGAAGATTTCGACCAAGGTGAGATAGAAAGTTTACTAGCCCCTTTTTATGCAACCAATCGTGTTGATATGATTGCGACAATCTCTATGGGGCGAAGTAACTTTGATTTAGAGCATTTTCCTGGCTTGAGGCGAAGCTCAAAGGCGCCTGATAACTTAAATATATACAGTGGAGCAGATCTTAACAAGCCGATAATCCCCCTGCTAACTGATAGATTGCTAGTCGGAGCAGAGTTTGTTGAATATAGCTTACCTTTTCAAGCGATGATGCAAGCTAAAGGTCATTATAAAATTAATGATAATAGAGGCGTTACTGTACTGAGATCAGGTAAAGCTACTGATATTATTGCACTAAATTTGGCCGAACTTCGCGATAAAGTTTCTGTGCAAGGCGGGGGCGGCGGCTATTTATCAAATGAGATTTCCTATCGCAGTATTAGGCTGAAAAATTTATTGCAATCAAGTATTCCGACTGGTCACATACACACGCCCAGCATTGGTGATTTCGATCAATCAATCAATAAAAAAATAACCGCACAAATTGAAGCAATGCTCATTTTAGCTTTAGCCGAAATTTAAGCACAAAAAAACGAAGGATGAGATAGGCTCATGCTTCGTTTTCAAATTCACTTATAAGCTAGACTTATAGTGCAGTAACGTTCTCAGCTTCAGGACCTTTTTGGCCTTGTTTTACACTGAAAGAAACAGCTTGACCGTCAGCTAGAGTACGGAAACCGTCTCCTGCGATAGCGCTGAAGTGAACAAACACGTCAGGACCATTTTCTTGCTCAATAAAACCGAAACCTTTAGTTTCGTTGAAAAATTTAACTTTACCTTGAACTGTATCAGACATACTAACATTTTCCCGTAGTCATAAAATAATAATGTGGTTCTATTCCAATATGGAGAGAAACCGTTTTCACCCGAGTAAATGCCCCCTACCATAAAAAGTACAGGAAGAGGAAGGAACAAACCATATTCGACACAATCGATGTTTCAAACAATAGTTTGCATTGTTTAAATCCGCCTGTGTAGAATATTCAAGTATATCACAGCACTATAGAGTGCTAGATAGAAACCTACAACAAAAGTCAGTATAAACCTTCATCTGCAACGCAAAAACTCAACGCAAAAGTAGTCTAGCACAGTTATTTTTAATATGCTTTATAAAAAATCATATTAGTTCAATTTTTCTTCATTTAAATACGTGTAGTTATGAAAGTCAGTGATAATAAGGCTTTCAAAGGATTTTGTGCGCTAAAAAAGACAATAAAAGGGTGACTGGTCTGAGCAGCCACCCTTTATTTCTTGATTTTTTCACACACTATAACGCTGAAATTTGCTCTTTTTGCGCTAATATTTTTGCTAATGTTGATTCAGCTTCTGCTAATTTAGCTTGTTCTTTTTCAATAACAGCAACGGGGGCTTTATTAACAAAATTAGCATTGTTTAATTTTCCTCGTACTTTACCGGCTTCTTTTTCAAGCTTTTCAATCGCTTTATCTAAGCGGATAAGCTCTGCTTCTTTGTCGATTAAGCCAGCCATTGGAATAAGTACAGATAAATCACCGACAACTGCTGAGGCTGACGCAGGGCCTTGTTCGTCATTAGCAAGCACGGTAACGCTTTCTAGTTTAGCCAATGAGCTTAAGAATTGTTCATTTTCGTCTAAACGGCGTTGATCGTTGTCGTTAACATTTTTAAGTAGTACAGGTAAGGCTTTACTTGGCGAAATATCCATCTCACCACGAATATTTCGAATAGCAACGATAAACTGTTTAACCCACTCTAAGTCATCGATGGCTTGTTGATCACACTTATTGGCATCAAATTGAGGGAAGGTTTGCACCATAATTGAATCATCTTTTTTGTCAAACTGACTCAATGGCTGCACTCTTTGCCAAATTGTTTCAGTGATAAAAGGCATGATAGGGTGCATCAAACGTAGTAATGCTTCCAACACATTCACTAAGGTATGGCGTGTAGCACGCTGTTGTGCTTCATTGCCTTTAAATAATACCGGTTTGGTCAGTTCTAAATACCAATCACAGAATTGATTCCAGGTGAATTCATATAAAGCTTGTGAAGCAAGATCGAAACGAAACGTTTCAAAAGCTTCATGCACGGTTTTTACTGTTTGTTCAAATTGACCGATGATCCAGCGGTCAGCTAATGAAAGCTCCATGTCGCCACCTTTAGCGCCGCAATCAAAGTCTTCAGTATTCATCAGTACATAACGACTAGCATTCCAGAGCTTATTGGTAAAGTTACGATAACCCTCTAGACGCTTCATGTCCCAGCTAATATCACGGCCAGTGGTGGCGACTGAGGTTAGGGTGAACCTTAAGGCATCAGTACCATGTGCCTCGATACCATTAGGGTATTCTTTTTTAGTTAACTTGGTAATTTTAGCGGCAAGTTTAGGTTGCATCATGTTACCGGTACGCTTTTCAAGTAAATCTTCCAGTGAGATACCATCAATCATATCGAGAGGATCAACGACATTACCTTTTGATTTACTCATCTTATCGCCATTCTCATCGCGAATCAGACCTGTCATGTAAATTTTCTTGAATGGTATTTGGGCCTTACCATTTTCATCTTTGTTAAAGTGCATGGTCATCATGATCATCCGTGCTACCCAGAAGAAAATAATATCGAAACCTGTTACTAGTACATCAGTAGGGTGAAAAGTTTTTAAGTCCTCAGTCTGTTTTGGCCAGCCTAATGTTGAGAAAGTCCATAGGGCAGAAGAGAACCAAGTATCAAGCACATCATCATCTTGGGTTAACTTGATATCGCTTGATAGCTGATTGCTGGCTCTAACCTCTTCTAGGCTACGACCGACATAGACCTTGCCACTTTCGTCATACCATGCTGGAATTCTATGTCCCCACCAAAGTTGACGTGAAATACACCAATCTTGTACGTCTTTCATCCAAGCGAAGTATAAGTTTTCATACTGTTTAGGAACAAACTCAATTTGCCCCTCTTTTACTGCATCGACGGCAGGGCCTGCAAGTTTCTCAACTCGCACATACCACTGATCAGTTAACAGTGGCTCTATGATAACGCCAGAGCGATCGCCATAAGGTGCCACTAAATCATGATCTTTAACTTCAACCAGTAGGCCTAGTTCATCAAACTTAGCAACAATCGCTTTACGAGCGACAAAGCGATCCATACCGGCAAATTCTGAGGGTAATTCAGTGCAGTAAGCATCCGATACTTCGCCTTTGGTATTATAGACTTCAGCAACGGCTAAAACGGCGGCATTCTTATCTAAAATATTAATTTGTGGTAACTGATGGCGTTTACCCACTTCATTATCATTAAAGTCATGGGCAGGAGTGATTTTTACGCAACCTGTCCCTTTTTCCATATCGGCATGTTCATCGCCAACAATTGGAATTAAGCGGTTTACCAGCGGCAATAACACCTTTTTACCGATTAAGTCTTTATAGCGAGGGTCTTCTGGATTAACCGCAACGCCGGTATCACCTAACATGGTTTCAGGACGTGTTGTTGCAACAACGAGATAGTCTTTACCTTCAGCTGTTGTTTCGCCATTGGCTAAGGGATAGCGCAAGTGCCACATGTGGCCTTTTTTATCTTTGTTCTCTACTTCTAGATCTGAAATAGCGGTATGAAATTTCGGATCCCAGTTTACTAGTCGTTTTCCGCGGTAAATTAAATCGTCTTCAAATAAACGTACAAACACTTCTTGTACTGCTTCAGACATGCCATCATCCATGGTAAAGCGTTCACGTGACCAATCAATAGAGTTACCTAAACGGCGCATTTGCTTACCAATTGTACCGCCTGATTCCTCCTTCCATTGCCAAATTTTGTCGATAAAACCTTCACGACCATAGTCATGACGTGTTTTCTCTTCTTCAGCGGCAATTTTGCGCTCAACCACCATTTGTGTTGCTATACCGGCATGATCACAACCCGTTTGCCACAAGGTATTTTTACCTTGCATTCGTTGGTAACGAATAAGTGTGTCCATGATGGTTTGCTGAAATGCATGGCCCATATGTAAGCTACCAGTAACATTTGGTGGCGGAATGGCAATGCTATAACTGTCACCTTCACCCGTTGGGCTAAAGTAACCTTGCTCTTCCCAGTTTTTGTAAAGAGACTGTTCAATGTCGGTAGGGTTAAAGGTTTTTTCCATCATTTTTTCCGGTAATAAATTTAATAGTTGTACGCTGTTTCGTTGCACAAATATGCAGTTGACTAGTGTACTGCTTATCGCATTATGTGTGTATTCGTCTTTATTCGATTTTTAAGCTATTTTGTTATTTATTGTGCGTAAATTACTGTAGCTTAGCTACTTGTTACGGCTTGGCTTTCAACGTGAAACCCCCATTGCCGACAAATTTTAAAGCGTTCTCTTGCCAGTTGTTTCAGGGTTTCATCACTGGGGACAAAATCAACAACGTAGTGAAATTGATT
The DNA here is from genome assembly GCA_040779365.1 of Colwelliaceae bacterium MEBiC 14330. Taxonomy (GTDB): domain Bacteria; phylum Pseudomonadota; class Gammaproteobacteria; order Enterobacterales; family Alteromonadaceae; genus Colwellia. Next base: position 19,336 of record JBFONR010000011.1, on the reverse strand, counting down.
AGCAAAATTAGGTACTGTCGTGGTTAAGTTAATCAATACTGGCCGTCTACCTCTTGGTGCTTGATAGCCAATTTCCACCATAGCGCCTTGATTTGGGCCTTCACCAACCAAGTTATGTGGCACAAAACTGTCGCTGTCAAAAGCCCAAAGCATCTCATCAATTTGCTCGGCATGTTGTTTATCATTGGCATAAATATAGACACGCTGATTTTGTCGATAAAAGTGACTGGCTTGCAAACAAGCATGATAAAGAGCAGAGCCGCTATCTATTTCAGATTGCTGACTGATATTATCATTAAGTAGATAGAACATAACTTGGGTTTGCATTTCACTTGCCTAAAGTTAACGATCAAAGTTAATCGTGTTAATTATACTTGCCAATTAATATAATAAAACCCTAACAGCAGAGCCATTAGGGTTGCTAGCGCTTTAAGGTGACTTATTCGCCTTGTTCTTGACCTGAGCGGTTAAGTAAAAATTGTGTAAGCATACTGACAGGGCGACCTGTTGCGCCCTTATTTTTACCACTACGCCAAGCCGTGCCTGCGATATCTAAATGTGCCCAGTTATATTTCTTGGTGAATTTAGAGAGGAAACAAGCCGCTGTAATGGTGCCCGCCTCTTTACCTCCTAAGTTGGTGAAATCAGCAAATGGGCTCTCTAGTTGATCTTGATAATCATCCCATAAAGGCATTCGCCATGCTCTGTCACCACTTTGCTCTGAAGCGTTTAACAACTCATGAGCAAGTGGGTTATGGCTGCTAAGTAAAGCGGTGGCATGGGCACCGAGTGCGACAACACAAGCACCGGTTAACGTGGCTAGATCAATTACCGCTTCTGGTTCAAAACGTTCAACATAAGTTAATGCATCACATAAGACTAAACGACCTTCAGCATCGGTATTAAGTACCTCAACTGTTTGACCTGACATGGTTGTTAAAATATCACCAGGACGATAAGCATTGCTGCTTGGCATGTTTTCACAACCGGCTAAAACACCGATAACATTAATAGGTAAGTTAAGTTCAGCAAGGGTATGCATAGCGCCTAAAACACCAGCAGCGCCCCCCATGTCATATTTCATTTCATCCATGCCTGCGCCAGGTTTTAATGAAATACCGCCGCTATCAAAGGTTAAGCCTTTACCGACAAATACCAGCGGTTTTGAATCATCTTTGGCGCCATCATATTTAATGATACTCATTAATGATTCATTGACCGAACCACGACCAACGGCTAAGTATGAGCCCATACCTAACTCTTCCATTTCTTTTTCGCCAACGATGGTGGTTGTTATATTCTCATAGTCGTTTTCAAGAATTTTGGCTTGCTCTGCCAGGTAAGCAGGATTACAAATATTAGGTGGCATATTAGCAACATTTTTACAGGTAGTAACCCCTTCAGCAATTGCCAAAGCATGATTGACCGCTCGCTCACCAATGGGTAATTCACGACGAGTTGGTACATTAAATACAATTTTACGTAATGGACGGCGAGGTTCAGCTTTTCTGGTTTTTAAACTGTCAAAGCTGTAAAGACCATCTTGTGCGGCTTCGACTGCTTGGCGAACCTTCCAATAAATATCACGACCTTTTACATGTAACTCAGATAAGAAACATACCGCTTCCATAGAACCGGTTTCATTTAAGGTATTAATAGTTTTGGTAATAATCTGACGATACTGGCGCTCATCAAGTTCACGCTCTTTACCGCAACCTACTAATAAAACACGTTCACTGAGAATATTAGGTACATGATGTAGTAATAACATCTGTCCAGATTTACCTTCTAAATCGCCTTTGCGTAAAAGGTTGCTGATATAGCCCTCACTAATTTCGTCAAGCTGCTCTGCTGTACCGCTTAATCTTCGAGGTTCAAAAACCCCGACAACTATACAAGCACTACGTTGTTTTTCTGGACTGCCGCTTTTTACACTGAACTCCATGACTTTTCCTTTTACAATTTTTATAAGGTTTTTGTTTAGCTTAATACTAATCTATTTGCTATAACTTGCTAAAATAAGTAAAAAATAGCACTCTTGTCTATTCAAGAGATATTGCTAAGGGCTATAATTATAGTCGCACTCATCAATATTCGTTAGTTACTGACTATATAGTTTACTTATGAAAACGACAAGTTTACTTAATATTTGCCATTATGTCAGAAAAAAACTAAGTTTTTACGGGATCTTTTTGTGATCATTTTTCGTTATTTATTAAAAGAAGTCGCTAAAACACAATTAGCAGTATTTTTTGTGTTAATGACAATTTTTATCAGTCAAAAGTTTGTACGTGTACTCGGTGATGCGTCAGAAGGCAGTATACCTGGACAACTGGTTATGACTTTCATTGCCTTAAAAGTCCCTGACCTTGCCAGTTTCATATTACCGTTGAGTTTGTTCCTTGGGGTATTACTCGCTTATGGCCGTATTTATGCTGATAATGAAATGACAGTATTGCATGCCTGTGGTGTTAGTGAATGGTATGTGGTTCGAGTAACCTTGGTATTAGCACTAGTGACCGCGCTTATTACCGGTTTTTTCACGCTTTACTTGGCACCGATGGCTTCTGAATATCAATATCAAGTTAAAGAAGAGTTAGCTGCAGATTCAGGTTTAAGCGCACTAGTGTCTGGTAGATTTCAACAGACAGGTAATCAAGACGCTGTGGTTTTTATTCATGATAAAGACCGAGACACCAATAGTTTGAATAAAGTCTTTGTTGCCCAAATTCCTAAAGAGCTAAATAGCAGTGCCAGTATCATCAATTCAAGTTTAGTTTACGCCAAGCATGGCCAAGTGTTCGAAGATGAGCTAGGCTCCCAGAAGCTTGTTTTAGGCGATGGTATTCGTTATAACCGTGATATTGATAGCGGTGAATTTCAATCAGTTGCTTTTGATAAATACTATATTCAAATTAAAGATCAAGAAGTAGAGCATCAAAATAGAAAACTCAACGCCCTATCAACCCTTGAGTTATACAATAATACTCAGCCTGAGTTAGAAGCTGCCTACCGAGCGACAATACAATGGCGTATTGCTTTTCCTTTAGCCTGTATCATTCTTATTTTTATCGCGGTACCGTTAAGTGTTGTTAACCCTAGACAAGGTAAGTTTGCCAAAATGTTGCCAGCGTTAATGCTGTTTTTAGGTTATTTACTGTTATTAACGTCAATGCGCTCAGCCATAGAAAAAAATGCTATTCCTAGTGTGATTGGTTTATGGCCGGTTCATATTAGTGCTTTATTTATCGGGGTTATGTTATTGATGAAGGAGCGTAGCAGTGGCCGAATTATTAAAGCGAAATTTCCAAGCTTGAAAAAATATAAGCGTAAAGCGTTAGCCAGTGGTAACCAAGGTGGACAAAGCTAATGAAAATTCTTGATTTCTACATTGGTCGAGTTATCGCTTCGACAACTTTTGTTACTTTGGCTGTGTTTGTCAGTGTTAGTGGCATTATTAAATTTGTTGAACAAATGCGTGCCATCGGACGTGGTGATTATGATCTAGCCCATGCGGCATTATATGTACTGTATGCAGTACCTCGTGATGTTGAAGTATTTTTTCCTATGTCAGCACTTATTGGCGGTTTGATCGGAATTGGTATGTTAGCCAGTAATAGCGAGTTAATTGTCATGCAAGCCGCCGGGCTTTCAAAGCTTGATATCATCAAGTCTGTGATGAAAACTGCAGTACTATTAATTCTGATTAGTATGGCCATTGGTGAATGGTTAGCACCTAGTGGTGAAGCAAAAGCGCGTGAAATTAGAGCTCAAGCGATCTCTGGTGGAAGTTTAATCTCAGCAAAAAATGGTGTTTGGGCAAAAGATGGTGACTATTTTGTTAATATCGGTGAAGTTTTAGAGCGAGGGAAATTAAAGAAAATTCAGATTTATGGCTTTAATGAGCAATTAAAAATTGATAGTTGGTTATCGGCAGAAAGTGCAATTTATCAAGAGAATACCTGGTTACTCGCTGATGTCGAAGAGTTTATTTTAGTGAATGAACAAATTATCACCAAACAACACAGTCAAAAAGTCTGGAAATCTTCATTAACACCGAAAAAGTTAGGTGTGGTAACGGTTACCCCTGAATCTCTTTCGCTTCGAGGCTTAATTGACTACCTTGATTATTTACAAGCTAATCAACAAGATCCTAGCCGATATCAACTCGCCTTTTGGCGAAAAATAATGCAACCATTGACGGTTGCGGTTATGTTATTGGTGGCGTTATCATTCATTTTTGGCCCATTACGCTCAGTTTCTATGGGCGCTCGAATAATGATGGGAGTTCTCACTGGTATTTTATTCTTCATTACCAACGAAGTGTTAGGGTCATTAAGTTTAGTTTATCAATTACCACCAATATTAGGGGCGGTGATGCCTAGTGTGTTGTTTATTACTGTGGCTTGGTATTTTATTAAGAAGAAACCCGCTTAATCAGGTAAATGGTATAATTTATTAATAAAGCAACACTATCAGTTTAAAAATCTATCGAGTAATAAAGCGTTTCATTATCAGAAGACAAGCACGAACAGTCTATAAACGGCCTCTATTGGCTTCAAGTGATAACACCACAACTTCAGTATCAGTAAATCTATCTGCTAAGCTAAGTTTATTTTTTCTATCGAAAATAACAACAATATTACCCAAACCTAGTAAACTTGGTAAAAAGCGTTTAATACCGGTTGATACATTTATCAATGAACCATCACGATTTTGTATGCGCAAGCGCCAAGCTCTCATTCCTAATGTTTGTCCTTTTCTAGACCAAAAATAAAGAAAAAAGCTACAAACCCACGCGAGACACCAGCTATTAAACGCGACTTTATAGGCAAAATGGGTGTTAGCCCAATCAATACTAAAGCCACTGCGGGCGATGGCAATTAACTTAAAGTAGTCTAAGGCGGTAAATAGCGCCACACAGACATAACCTGACAGCATAAAAATAGCGACGATGAGCAGTAAGTCATAAACCCATGAGCCAAAGCGGCGTCTAAAACCTGCTCTTGGGAAAGTCTCTGTAGTGTGATTAGTCATTATCTCTTCTTTTTTGATCAGCAAATAAGTGTCAGCGAAATTGTGGCAAGTAATCGGTTTAAGTTTAACAAAATTTATCTCAATTGAGTATCCCTGTTAGCTAGCGTAAAATATTGGATAATAAAGCTAATATTTTTGCAGCCATCATTGATTTAAGGTTGCTATTAAGCTCATAACAACTATCTTATGGGGTTTCGTCTTTGTGTGACATCTTTACGGGACGGACGCTAAAAATTTATAAATGCTTGTACCTACAAATCATTTTGTCTGTGTTATTGGTTAATGATTTAAGGTCGAGCTTTGTTATGTTTCAGTCATGTTAAATATTCACAGGTGTGATTTTATGCGGTTATTGTTTTTTATTTTTGCTGTCTTTTTTATTGGTAGTGCAAACGGTGAAAATGAAGCCATCAAGCATTATGAACAAGCATTGAAGTATTTTAATGAAGGTAAGTTATCTGCGGCCGAAATCGCGGTGAAAAATAGTTTGCAGCTTGAACTGAATTATTTACCTGCTCGTTTATTGTTAGGTAAAGTTTTACTGCAAACAGGAAAATACCAAGCTGCTGAGAAGGAACTTGAGCAATCGAAAGCATTGTATGCTGATTCATTTGTTGTGGTACTTTCTTTAGTTGAAGTAAAGTTAATGCTTAATAAATATGAGCAAGCGCTTGAGCTTTTAAGGTTAAACCCGCAATTAAAAAATGAATACAAATACTATTATTTTAAGGCAAATGCCCATAAAGCATTAAATAACTATCAACACGCTTTAGTCGCTTACCAAGAAGCTATTGCTATGCATCAAGGCTCCGCTGAAATGCATACCGCATTGGCAGATTTATGGTACAAACAAGAAAATATTCCTCAGGCACAGCTTGAAATAAATAAAGCGACCAATATAAACCCAGATTTTATTCCAGCATTATTGCTCAGTAGTGAAATATTTCAAAATACAGAACAATATCAATTAGCTAATAATAATGTTGAAAAAGTACTCGCGATAGATAGTACTAACCAACAAGCACTCTTTGTCAAAGCGAGCTTATTATTGAGCCAGCAGCAATTGAGCGAGGCTCTAGCTATTGCCATAAGACTAAGAGAAATGTCGCCAACTAATCCTTTCACTAAACTATTACATTCCTCTATTGTTGCCCAGCAAGGCCAAAGCCGACAAGCAAGACGGATATTGAGCGATATTAGGCAGCAACTTTCGGGTATCGCGGACCGACACAAAGAAGATAAAGCCGTATTATTGCTTTCAGCGACCGTCGATTTTATTAATACCAATAATGTCGCTGCTAAAAATAAATTTCTACGATATATCGAGTTATATGGTGATAGTTCAAATGCACGGCGTTATTTAACATTAATTACCCTTAAGGCGGAAAAATATACTCAAGCGCAACAGCATATTGAGCAGGCATTGTTGCTCAACTCAAACAGTGCAGAGCTATATCTGCTCGCCGCAGAGGTGTATCGCCAAAGTGAGTTTGTTGATAAACAAGTAGCCATTTTGCAAAAAGCTCAGTTGAAATTCCCAAAGAATGAAAAGATTAGGCAACATTTCGTGGCAAGTTTACTGGCACATTCACTATTTGAGCAAGCGCTAGCAGTATTAGATAAAGCCAATCCTGACAGTAGTTTGCAAAATCAAACCATATTAGGTTTTATGCAATTGCAGTCTGGGCAATATGAACAAGCGAAACTGACCACGCAAACGTTACTTAATCAGTACAACGACAAAGTAGAGATACTACAACTTGCTGCAGAGGTATCGCTGAAGACGGCTCAAAATAGTGCGAAGGCAATATATTTTTTTGAGCAAGCACTTGCCTTGGATGAAAATTTTACCCCAGCGTTAACGGCGTTAGCGGGTATTTACTTACAGCAAGGTGATGTTAGTAAAGTTGAAGAGCTTTATTTGCAATTATTAAAGATAAATAATAATGACGCGTTGACACGACAACTTTATGCTGACTTAGCAATCAAGCAAGGCCGCTTACCATTAGCTATTCAATTATTAAAGCCCTTAGCGTTAAAGAATGATTATCGCAATGGTCGTGCGTTAATTAACCTTTATATCGCCACTAAACAACCCGATTTAGCCTTAAAAATCATTAAGCAGTTGGAAGAAGATTTCCCTTTAGATGAAGGCTTACTGTTGAGTAAAAGCCGCGTGCAATCTCAACTCGCTTTGAATGACTCTGCCATTAAATCGTTAAAGATATTATATGGCTTAGTATATGATGATAGTGACAAGCTTATAACCCTAGCTCACGCACAACTTGATATTAATGATATTGAATCAGCAGAAAAAACTATTAATCGATTGAAATCGATAGAGTCAGTCAACGTGCCTGATTATTTACAAGCACGATATACTTTCATGGCGAAAGAACTTGATAAAGCCAATCAACTGATCAGCAAAGCACTAAGCGCTTCAACTGATGACAAGGCTTGGCTTGCCTTAAAAGTTCGTGTTTTGATCGCCAAAAATTCATTAGATCAAGCCATTGATCTTTTGGCTGATTTATATCAATCAAGTAACGAACGTGCGGATATGCAGCTTTTGGCACAATTATACGGCCAACAAGGGGAAAAGAGCTCAATGGCGCGTTTACTTCATGATTGGTTACAGCATATGCCAAGTGATGATTGGGCACGTGCACAATTAAGTGCTTTAGCATTAAGTCAGGGACAAAGAGATGTTGCAATTGAGGTATTAGAGCAAGCACCTAATTTAGCAGAGCAACCAGTGTTTCTCAATAATTTGGCAAGCTATTATTTGGCAATGCAGTTAGAGCAGGATGCTAAGCAAATATCAGCACAAACACAAAGAACGAACTTAATTAAGGCACAGAAATATGCTCAACAAGCCTATAAATTAGCGCCTAATATCGCTGCCATTAGTGATACACTTGGCTGGGTCTATGTAAATAATGATCAAGCTCAAAAAGGACTCAGTTTACTACGTGAGGCAAGTGCGCGAGATGCTACTAATGCTGAAATATATTACCACCTTGCCTATACGCTGGCACAGTTGCATGATAAAACGCAAGCTCGTGATGCCTTTAAAAAAGCAATTGAGTTATCACCAGAGCATTCCCTTCGTGCAGCGGTGAGTGCTCTGCTAAATAAAGTATAATCTCGGCTGTAAATATAAAGTAAATATATCGTTACTTATATTGTGTAGCCATTTTTAAAAAGCAATAATGACACCGTTGTCATTATTGCTTTTTTTAGGATATAATCTGCTCAAATTTCACTCTCTGTTGCTAATTGGCGACAGGCAAGTATACAAGGAGAAGAAATATATGCGTACTGCATTACTCACAGTTAGCTCATTTATTTCAGTAGTATTGCTGGTAAGCCCGGTAGCCGCTTTAGAAGTAGATTTAGGAGCAGCAAGTAAATATAACGCTTTTATTCAGCATGATTTCACTGTCTCTGGCTCTGACACTCAAGGCCGAGTTGCAGTAGGCGGCGATTTTATTATTAATGGCGGTAATGATGTTGGCACCAAAATACAAGCTTTTGCGATGGGAGATGGTCCAAGTTTAGTCGTTGGTGGTGATGTGGTTAAAAGTGGCCAAGGTAGCTTTAATGTCTATGAAGCCGGTGTTTATCAATCTCCGCATGCGGGTGAGTTGGTGTATGCAGGGAAAGTTTTAAATAATGGCAATGAGATTACCTCCGCAGTGTCTGGTCAAGTTGAGGCAAAATTATCGAAAGTAAATTCTGCCCAACTGCCGGTTGATTTTGATGACGCCTTTGCACACTTAAATCAACTGTCTAATAATTTGCAGGCTACGACTGCTTCGGGTGTCACATCAAGTGGTACTGATTGGCAAGGTAACCCATCAGGCCCATTAACCTTTACACCAACAACGACGCCAAGTGATAACGTTTATGTCTTTAATGTCACGCAAGAGCAAATTAATCAAGGAGTAACTTGGGATGTTGTTGGTGTTAATAATGATGCCACCATAGTATTTAATATAAGCAACGACAATAAAGTGCAGGGTAGTAAATGGCAGACCGGTATTGATCATTGTCAAGCAGGACAAACAGGCTGTATGCAACTTAATGGTCAACAAGTCAGTGTCAACGGTAATCGTTTAGACCCTGTTAACGTTGATTCGTTAGCGGGACGTCCTGATCATCATGTTCTATTTAATTTTGTTGGTGCCACACAAGTGGTATTAAATGGCTCTACTTATGGCTCTATTCTTGCGCCTAGTGCAGACATTAAAGCCTTATCAGGGCATGTTGTTGGCCAAGTGATAGGTAAATCCTGGGATGGTAATATGCAAATTAATTATAATCCGCTCCCAGCAATGGGTACACCTTCAATACCCACACCAGCAACGCTTTGGTTATTCCTTTTAGCTGCAGCGTTTATCTACTTTCACAGGCAAGCACGATTAATTAAGCCGATTACGCTTGTTAATGGTCCGGCTTTTGCTTAGCTAAAAAATAAAGCCAGTGGTCTTAACGACCATTGGCTTCTTTGTTTTTGCACTTATTTGTTGCTTGTAATGTTTAACGGCTAAGCTCTTGGGGATTTTTTATCTTATAAAACCCGCAATATAATACGGGGACTACCGCTAAGGTTAAGATAGTGCCGATACCTAAACCAAATGCGATTACGTTAGCCATACCGTAAAATAGCGGGTCTTCACCAATAATTAGCGGTAATAATCCCATTATAGTGGTAATGGTGGTCATCGCGATTGGCCTTAGCCTTGTTAAGCAAGCATCGACTACCGCTTGATACTGAGGTTTTCCGGAAGCTGTTTCAATTTTTATTCGGTCAATCAATACAATAGCATTGTTAATAATGATACCAGCAAGGCTATAAAGCCCTAATGTCACCATAAAGCCAAAGGGGGCTTGCATTAAAAACAAGCCTAAAACCGCGCCAATAAATGACAGGGGAATCGTTAAGGTAATCACAGCCGCTTGCCTAAATGAATTAAATTGCGCCACCAACAAAATTAAAATTAACCCTAAAACGATGGGCATACTCGCCCCTAACGCTTTTTGCGCCTCTTGTGACTCTTTAATGACACCGTCATATTCAATGACATGGTTTACCGGTAAATCTTCGGCTAATGCTTGGATTTTCTCATCAATGATAAGTTTAAGATCTTCAGCTGCCATCTCGGTATTACGCGCTTGAATACTAATGGTTCTAAATAAGTCTTCATGATGAATGATTGAAAATTGATTATAAGGTGCTAAATTGGCCACTTGAAATAACGGCACTGTTTGACCGGTTTTATTTGAATAAATATTAAGTGTTCTTAACCTATCAAGACTTTGACGCTCGGCTTGCTCTGCTCTTAAAACCACAGGAATAACGTTATCTCCCTCACGAAATTCGGTAATTTTAGAGCCGGAGAAGTAACCCTCTAGTGCTTGCGCGATTTCATCTGAGGTTAGACCCGAGCGCTTGGCTCGATGTTGATCAATTTGCACATCAACTTTGGTAATTAAATTCTCCCAATCGGTACGTATATCAAGTGTATTAGGTACCTCATGCAGTACTGACATAATTTGCTGGGCTTTTTTATAGATAACGGTTTTATCGGGCCCTTTCACCTGAATTTTAATGGTATTTGAGTCAGACGGCCCCAAAAACATCTTGCTAACGCGGGCCGAGACATTAGGAAAGTCATGCTCAATTTGTTGATCCAGTTGTAAAGTCATGGCGCTAATATCGGTATTGGCTCTGACATTTAGCACGATAAAGCCTTTGTTTTGCGCAGGATCTTCGGGGTTTAATGACATGACAAACCTGGGACCACTAAAACCAACATAAGCCGAGTAGCTTTCAATAAAATCAAAGCGCTCGGTATCATCTAACCAAGCGAAAATAGCTTTCATTTGACGGTTGGTTTCTTTAGCGGAAGTGCCATTGGGCAGATCAATATTGACTAAAATTTGTGTTCTATCTGAATCAGGAAAAAACTGTTTGGCAACAAATTGCATAGAAAAAATTGCCGCAAAAAATAACGCGATCATCGCGCTCATAAACAATGTTTTATTATTGAGTAAGCCATGTAAAAATTGCTCGTAATAATGGTAAAGTTTGCCTGGCTCTTTTTTCGCAGCATTAGGATTATTTTGCGGTAGTGTAATAAAGAAATAACACAACAATGGCGTAACAAATAAAGCCAATACCCAACTTGTTAACAAGGTGATTAAAATAACCAATGAAATAGAGCGGGTATATTCACCAGCAACATGCTCTGCCAACATCAGCGGTAAGAAAAATAATATCGTGGTAACAGAAGAGCTCAACAAGGGCAAAGCTAACTCTTTACTGCCTTGCAACATTGCATTATAACGACTGATACCAGCTTCTAAACGGCGCTTAAAATCTTCGGCGATGACAATGCCATTATCAACTAATAATCCCAACGAAATAATTAACGTTGCTAAACTCATCCGCTCTAATTTCATATCGCTAAACTGCATGATGCTTAGGGTCGTTAACATCACAAAAGGTACAATTGCGCCAACAATAAGACCGGTACGCAGACCTAGAAATATAATGACGACAACCAGCACGATTGCCAAGGTTTGCAAGACATTAATGGATACGCCATTGATGGTTTTTTCGACTTGTTCGGCCTGGTAGGTTGCTACATTAATGTTATAACCAATGGGCAGGGTTGCTTCTATTTCTTCAAGTTTGGCAATCACTCTGGGTGCATATTCTAAAATGTTATCATCGGGTAACATGGAAATAGCAAAAAATATTGCTGGGTCACCATTTTGATAGGCGATTTGGTTGGGGGGATCGATAAAATCACGACGTAAAGTGACAATATCTTTTAGCGCGATAAAGTCTTCACTATTGGGGATATTGATATAGCTATTGCCGATATCTTCAATATTATTAAAGTTACCAGATGGTTCAACAATAAAACTGATGGCACCGGTATTGATTTGACCTCCGGAGCGAACAATATTTTGTTTTTGTAATTCACTAATGAGCGATTGCGGTGAAATGCCAAGTTGTGCAAGCTTTGCATTCGATGCTTCTAAAAAGATGCGTTCTTCTTGACGCCCTAAAATATCAATCTTTTTAGTACCCTCAACACCATATAAAGTATCACGTATATGCTGAGCCATGTCATACATATCACCTAAGTCAAAACCATTGGCAGTTAACGCTAAGGTGACCACTGACACATCGCCAAACTCATCGTTGACAAAAGGCATATGGGTGCCAGCGGGCATATTATTGTGAGCTGCTGCGACCTTATTACGTAAGTTTTGCCAAATATCATCAAGGTTGAAGTAGCGATCATAAACTTTCACATGAATAATTGACACCCCTGTGGCAGAGCTTGATTTTATCTCTTTTACTTCGGGTATTTTACGTATTTCTTCTTCGAGCTTTTTAGTAATTAAATACTCTACTCTATCGGGTGCCATGCCGGGAAATGAGGTACTTACTATAGCTTCACGGATGGTAATGGTAGGATCTTCTTGTGCAGGTAAAGTGAAATAAGCAAAGAAGCCATTGACCAATAATACAGCAAGTATTAAGAAGACACTTTTTCTATAGTTAAAAGCAAGTTGGGTAATATTCATCAATTTTCCTTAAACAAACTTAATTAAAGCGCTGAATATTATTATCAGCAAGACTCACTTGCTGACCATCTCGTAGAAAAGCTACCCCGGCCGTGGCAATAACGTCACCTTGCTGTAAACCAGATGAAATAATGACTTCGTTTTTAAAGATGTTCTCTGTTTGTACTTGGGTTTTTGTTACCGTTTGACTGTCTTGTTGATAGACAAAAACAAACGACTTTTGTGCTAAACCTGCACGTAATGCCGTAACAGGAATGCGAATAGCGTCACCTTTGTGACCGGTTCTACCGGTACCAGCAAAGGCAAATTCAACTTCTGCGGTCATACCTGCACGTAATAAAGCATTGTCTCCTTGTAGCACTACAGTTACAGGAAAAGCATTAGCAAATTCTGCGCGCGTGCCAATTTCAGTAATTTTGCCTTGCATACTGACATCGGGTAATACGGGAAAATGGATAGGCAAAATAGCGTGTTGGGTTAGCTCTCTGATCAGGGTTTCAGGGACCATAACATGTATTTCTAAACCATGCTTACCCTCTATTTCAAAAAGGGATTGCCCCGCTGATATTTGTTGCGAAGGCTCAAACAAGCGTTTTGTAATAATGCCATCGTAAGGCGCAAGTAAAACACTATCTTGCAGGCTTTTGCTGGCAATATCTAATTGCGCTTTGGCAACATCGGCTGCACTTTTACTGGCATCAAAATTAGCCTTAGCATTGTCAAAGCCTGATTGGGATACAACCCCCTGGCTTAATAAAGTCTCATAACGATTAAAGCTATTACGCGCATCGAGTAAGGTAGCTTTTGCCTGTTGATATTGTGCTTGTGCTGATTGTAAGCTTAATTCAAAACTTCTTTGATCTAATCGCGCTAACTCTTGCCCCTTATTGACTTTGTCACCTAAATTAACCGCAATTTTTGCGATTTTTCCTTGTACTTCAAAGCTAAGCTTGGTTGCCTCTACTGGGGCGACAATACCTGATAAAGTACGAATTTGTTCAAAAGGTGTTACTTGTACTTTGGTCCACATTATCGGGCGAATTGGTTTGTTGATTGCTTTGGGTGCATCATTACAGCCAACTAAAATCAGAGTTATTAATGTCAGTGTGAGCGCGCGCATACTAATTCCTAAAGGTGCTTTTAACGGTGCAAAAGTCTGATATCTTCATATGAGTAAAGTTCATTTTTGCCGAGCTGTACAATTGGTACTGTATAGTACCGAGTATTCTGGTACTATACAGTACCAAAGTCAACAATATATTAACAACTACGGCAAGTTTACATGGTTAAAGGTACTTCTTTAGATACAGCCAAGCTAAGTGCACGAGGTGTATTAATACTCGATGCAGCCCAAAAGCTTTTTTATCATAAAGGCTTTGATGAAACATCATTAGAAATGATCATTAATGAATCAGGTGGCTCAAGACGCTCTATCTATGACGAGTTTGGTAATAAGCAAGGTTTGTTGATGGCTGTTATTCAGCGGCAAGTTAAGCTACAAACAGACATTTTCACCTCAATTAACCGAGATCTTGAGGCAAAAGAAGCTTTGAACCAAGTTTGCTTTGAATTTGTTAAAGGGATGTTGTCACCTGCCTTAATGTCATTGTTTCGCTTAGTTGTACAGCAAGTGGTCAAATTTCCTGAATTAGGTGAAATGGTTTATCAAAAGGGGCCAATGGCAGGCATTTTACCCTTGGTTGAATATCTACAATATTTAGCAGAGCAAAATAAAATTAAAGCCGATAATTTTCAATTTAGTGCGCAAATGTTAATTGAAATGGCAAAAGGTCCATTGCACACCCGTAGTTTATTATTGCCAGATACCTTAGCAACAGATGAAGAAATTAAACAACAAGTGGCAAAAGCAGTTGATATTTTTTTAAATGCTCACGCCATTTAAAAAGGCTTAATAAGCATATTTTGCAATTTTAACCCCTAAGTTGCACAAATAAACATCACTCAAAGCAGGTGTTTTGCTAAGTCGATAAAAACTTGTTGCTTAGTTAATTAAGTTTCGTATAATGCCTTTCTCTTTAGCAACTCGCTAAAGTCACTGTGTCGCCGGAGTGGTGGAATTGGTAGACACGACGGATTCAAAATCCGTTGCCTTCGGGCGTGACGGTTCAAGTCCGTCCTCCGGTACCATGTAAGCGTTAATAACGCTTACTAACAATAAACCAGCCCAGCGCTGGTTTTTTTGTGCCTGAAAATCAGTGTAAAGTTAACTGACTGACATAGCGTTATTTCCTAAGGTATTGTCATCATTAAGGCAAGTGTCGCGATACTAGCATATAAATGAGTATAAAAAATAACATTTACCGCTATAAATATTATAAAGAAAACAAACAATGAAGCTGTTTTTTCATACAGTTTCAGTTATTTCCTTCTTTCTACAAGAAAGGAGAAATAATTCCTTCTTTCACACATCAACCAGTTGTCATGTATTTTTTAACTGATTGATGCAATTATTAAAATAAGTTACTCTTGATGAAAGTAAAAAACTTCGAAGGGAAAATCTTGTTTGTAGAAACAAGGAATTATTCCTTTGAATAAACTGTTAGTAGCCTAGGAGGCTTTGGTGCAATTTGACGAGCTAAAGTCAGTACTAGATATAGATAATGAAAATGAGTTAATTCTTCTATCGGCAAATTGGGAAGTGACGAAATTTCCAATTACTGAAAGTGGTCACTGGTTCTCGGAAGAACAGTTTCATGAAGTTTTTTCAGTTCTTGACGAGTACCAAAGCAATGAAAAGGTGTTTGCGTTTGAGACTTTTGAACGGGTTTATAAAACTACAGGTTTAGTTAAAAGGCTAAATTCCGAGTTTAACTTAAACTGGACTAGCTTTAACAATTTCCAGCGGTCTACAGATATCCTGAGTTTCTATTTAGTGCACCCAAATTTAAGCTGGGTGCTTTACGGTAACAGAGACTATTGCCTATTTGCTAAAGGCTACTAACAAGTTAATTAAACAATGGACGCAAAACAGCAGGCTTGCGCTCATTCTTCGCTTAGTTTAGCCTGCTATTTTCCGCCGTTTATTAAGGCGTTATACGTAAAGGATATTACTGTGCTAAATAAAGTTTTTATTATTTGTTTTTGGGTTGTTTTGCTTAGTGGTTGCAATGACGACGATATTGAATCTATTTCTATGGAGTATTTTGAAAAACAAGTAATTGATATAGCTGGAGAAGATGCTATTTTTTGCGGTGAAGTTGATATCAACGAACCTACTTTAGTTGTTAATACATGTATTTCAGACTCATATATTCTTAACATACCGTTCTATTCTTTTTATCTTGTACAAGGCGACGACTCTATTGAGGCTTATGCTGTTACTATGGATGCAAGTAGCAAAGTTTTGTATTGGTCTTACGATAATTTTCTTGGCGGTAATATTGCGACAGTTGTTTGCGAAAACCCAAGTGTTACATCTGAACTTACAGGGGCACATACTGATGTATTTATTTGCTCCGAGTAGTTTACGTATAACAAGCCCATAAAGCAGGACAAAAAACAGTTGGTTGTTTTTCGTTCCTCAAACATTATAACCAACAATTTTTAGCCTCTTATGGGGGCGTTAGTGTTCATTCAATCAACGGAGTAATAATGAAGTTCTCCATATTTTCTTTGGCATTATTTTTCACATTTTCTGTATTAGCTGAAATTAAAACAGTAACAGTTGGAGAGTACAGGATTGAGTATGAAATGAGAGGTACTGGAAAAGCTACTATTTTCCTCGAAGCAGGTGGTTCTGCGGGATTGAATGATTGGGACCCGATTTACAATGAACTGACAAGAAATGCTCGAACTATTCGGTACTCACGTGTGGGAAATGGAAACTCTAGCCCAGTGAGAAAAAACTACAGCTCTGAAGAATATGCAAAAGAAGCTCATGCACTTTTAAAAAAGCTAAACATTAAAGGGAAAATTGTTTATGTTGCTCATTCATATGGAGCATACATAGCTCGAATTTTTGCATCGAAGTACCCAGAGAAAATGGCGGCATTAATGCTCATTGAACCAGCCTCTGAACATGACGTTGATATCATGAGGAGTATTGACCTAGAAAAAGCAGAACAGGAAATTGCGCAGGTTAAACTCGACGACATGAAAAATGGAATGTCAAATCAATATCTAGATTTCTGGTCCAAACGCCCTTTGCCTGATTACCCAGAAATACCTGATATTCCAGTGACTGTTATTGCATCTGTCAAAAAATATGAGAATCCACACTTATTATTTTTTACAGATGAAGCAAGAAATATGTGGGGTAAGCTTCATACTCGATGGGCAGAAGCGTTTCCAAAAGGAAAAGCTCTGCTTACATACAAGAGCTACCACTATCCACAAAATGACGAGCCTGAGTTGGTTACAAAAGAAATAGTAGAATTGGCGAATCGTGCATACGAACAGTAACAAGATGATTAATAAGATAAATTTCACTACTTTGCTTTTTGCCTTTCCGCTGCATGGGTAAAAATTAGCCAACAAAATTTACCAATTATCATGACGTTAGGTGCCTATGAGTGTTAGTCAGGTTGATTTCAAAGGGTTGCTCTTAGTATTGGTCATTTGTTTCAGTATAGGTGCTGGAATCGACTACTTTTCTGATAAAGTTCATTGGGTGACAGGTGGGCTAATTGCGCTAGTCGCGTTTTGGGGAAATGGACTAATCATAAGTGTCGAAGATCGTGAGCCCGGTGGTTGGGACTACGACGAAAATGAGAGCGCTAAATCGAAAAATGAATTCAAGACGGCATACCGAGTTCAACTAGTTTTGACAGGTGTAGTGTTAATTCTTGGTATTTGTTCACACGTGTATTTCAGCACCTAACAAGCCAATGCAGGCACGGACTTATAACAGTTGGCTAGGTTCCGCTTCGCTTCACAATTTTAGCCAACTGTTATAAGCCCCTGATTGGGGCGTTAGAGCACATCAGAAACTCGGTATCAAAAAATAGAGAGGTGACTTATGGAGAAATCCCTTGCACAAATTATCGAAGAAGCTAATAGAATATTGATTTCTGATGGTGATCTGGATTCTGTTGGTAACTTTTTTACTCCTGATTACACAGTACACATAACAGGCCGTGACTTTAAAGGAGGTCATAAAATAGTTCGAGATAGCTTAAGTGAGCTTCAGAAAAGCTTTCCTGACATGCAAATTGAATTAGAAATACTAGTTGAAGGTCAAGATAGAGTTGCGTGGCAAAGGACTTATCGAGGGACTCACAAGGATAAATTTAAAGGTTTTCCTGCTAGTGGTCTTAAGATTGTATGGCGCGATATGATCACGAGCCATATACAGGGCGGACTCATTCGAGAAGAATGGGTAATCACTGATCTTGCAGAACAGTTACTGATGTCAAGAAAGAAGAAATCATAATCAGTTAATATCTTGAGTGAAAACGCTCTAACAAGCAATTAAAGCGGGACTTTTTACAGTTTGCTCGGTTTCGCTTCGCTACACAATTTTAGCAAACTATTAAAAAGCCCCTTAATGTGGGCGTTATAAGAATTAGGGATAGCAACAAAAAATGAATAATATTTTAATCTTTTTGATATTAATTATTACAACCTCTATGTGTTGGGCGTTTGAAGACACAGTGCAAACAACTATCGATTCGAAATCATTAGGTGAAGCCAGAAAAATTCTGATAAAACTTCCAAGTGAATATTCAGAAGACAGCAAAAAATCATTTCCAGTATTGATAACACTTAATGACGAAGACAACTTTAAGTGGGCGAGTAATATTGTTCAAATTCAAGCTTCAAGATTTGGTATTGAAGATATGATAGTTGTCGGACTCCCTCATAACGGTAACTACAGCAAGGACAACTATCCTTTTGAGAAAAAAGGAAGCCAAGAACCAAACCCACAAGCGGAGAATTATTCTAAATTCATTAGAGAAGAAGCGCTTCCTTATGTTGAAAAGAATTACAGAACTAATGGTGGTCGTTTTATAATCGGTCATTCATTATCTGGGTTGTTTGTCACCAATATGTTTATGGAATATCCAGACATGTTCTCTACTTATGTGATTCTAAGCCCCTCGGTCCAACATGCTCCACAACTTTCTGGAATGTTAAGAAACTTCTTCAAAGAACAACCTGAACTAAATAGTAGTGTCTATATTTCATTGGGTGATATGGAGCATCAGCAAATACAGCATGGATATAGGGAGCTTAAAAAGGTATTTGTTGAGTATGCACCCCAAAATTTAGTGTGGTCTGTTAACTATATGGATAATACCGACCACCTTCTTGCAGCGTTTAAAGGCACATATGATGCGCTGGCTTGGATTTATAGTGACTGGTATATTCAAGATACTGACATGCAAAAATATAGTGTTGGCGACTATGTTAAGCACTACAACGCATTCTCAAAGAGACTAAAGTACAATATTCGCCCCAGAGAGCGTCACTTAGTGAGCTTTAGTGGATTTGCTAAGAAAAGATTGAATGATGATAAAGCTGCAATAGAATCATTAAAAACAGCCATTCATTACTATCCCTCATCTCAAACTGCTAAAGATAAGTTGAAAGAGTATAACGAGTAATTCTTATAACACATATGAGCCTTATCTCCGTCAATAGGCAATAGTGTTTTATTTAGCGGCCATTAGGTCGCTAATTGTTCAAACAATTCACAACATCATCTACTTCGCTATGTCGGGTTAGCCAT
>JBFONR010000010.1:0-143556 GCA_040779365.1 Colwelliaceae bacterium MEBiC 14330 | reverse complement strand
TTAGTTTTACTACTGGAGAAAGCATTGATACCACCCGTCCTCGTGTGTCGTCAATTATGCCGGTTAATGGTGCTGTTGATGTATCGGTCACTAGTGATATTGTGGTGACCTTTGATGAGGTATTAGATGCGAGTAATGTAGCTGAGATAGTACGTATTTATACTTCATCAGGAGATATAAGTGGTAGCTATAGTTTGGTCGATAATGTGTTAACGTTTACACCGGACAATCCACTGCCAGGCAGTACGCTGGTGAATGTACGTGCTTATTACAATAAGTTTTATGACCAAGCGGGTAATAGAGGCTATACAAACTACTATTATAGTTTCACCACTGAAACGTTAGCAAATTAGGAGTAGATGATGTTTTTAACATTTAGTTTTACAAATAAAGTGATTGTGATTGCTTCATTAGTACTTGTAGTTTTTTTTATCCTTTCTTCATTAACGGGAACTGATCGTTTAGCGTCTAGCTCAGATAATGAAAAGGGTTTAGTTGAGCAGACAACGCAAATAGAGGCACAAGTAATCGTGCCCAATTATGACTCAAGAGTCATTGCTCCTAGAATAGCGTCTCCTGTAGAAGAGGAGGTAATCGTTGAAGTTGATTTCGATGAGAACGAAGCATTAATTAATGGCGAAATTGAAATAGATAAGACAATTACTGCTTATGACAATGCGTTAGCAAACCCAGAAATGAGAGCTGACATTCAAAAGCAATTAAACGAAAAAAGCGCTGAGTATAAAAAAGCAATATTAGTTAAGTTGTCCAAGAACGAACTATGAAACGCTTAATTTTATTATGTGCATTGTTAGTTTTAAGGACTGTTAATGCTGAAAGTTATATTATTCCAACTGCGGATAAATACAGTGACTTTTTAGTGGAGCCTTATAAACCCAATGCTCCGAGTGTGGTGGTATTTAAAGATCCTAATTGTGGTTATTGCATTAGGGCATTGAAGCGTTTAGATAAGTACAAACACTATAATATGTACATGTTTTGGTCACCAATTTTAGGTGACTCCAGCAAAAAAAAAGTTGCACAAATATTACAATGTGAAACACCAGTGAGTGGTGAAGTATTTATTGGTGTGATAAATAGAGCAAAAAATTATTGTAAAACCAAAAGTGTAAATGCGAAGCACATTGAAAAGCTTAATATGGATATTGTTAATAATTACAAGCCACAGTCTGTGCCTTCATATTATTTTGGCGGCCAAAAAGTTCATTTAAGCTCACTGAATCGATTCAAAGCGATGACTAATTTTACCAACCAGACAATAAATCTTGATTGGTCCCGTTATAAAAAAATAAAATTAAATCAGCTAGGTCATCAAGGCTTAGCAAATGCAATTGTTTTTATACCACAAGGTGGAAATAAAGGGGCTTTGCAAGAGCAACTGCAAGGCGATTATCGTTACAATTGGTATATAGTAGACGGTGGTTGCAAAAGTAATGCCTGTGTCGACTACAAGTTATCAGAAGAATTAAGATTGTTATTTAATATTAAACCAGTTGATAAGCTAGTGCTGGTCATAAATGGAATGGTTATTGAGAGCGACCGGCTACACAAGTTTAAACTTAACTCGTTATTATTGGCAGATATATAATTAAGTAAGAATAAAAGTAGCGCTATTTTTAGCATTGACTCATACAAATTTAGAGTGAGCTAGATGTTTAAATAGTTTTTAGGTGGTTACACGGAAGTAATTTTTCAATGTCAACTATTACTAGCTAACAATATGTTATAATAATTATGTATAAATTTCAATTGTTTGAAAATACCGCTAAGCATGTTACGCGTAATTTTGGATAATGGTTTATCATCAAGCTTGCCATCATACTCAACTGTTTGTTTATCAGCTATGCGTCTACATTGATAGTAACCAAACTTTAAGCTTTATTATCCAAAACCAGTAGATATCTTCTATAAATAGAGCCGACGATGGCTGTTTTCTTTACAAAAAACTCCGCAATTTTTCGTTATTGTTTTCGAAAACCACTAATCAAAAATAAAGATATTAAGCTTTTACCAATTTTACATTAGCTTACAAATGACTTTCGCTATTTAAAATAGCCTTGTTAAGATATGTTTCTTATTTGTTTTCTTACCTGTTAAATCATAAATTTTAAAGTTACATCACTATAGGCAGTTTATGTACACCTTTTACCCTTTAGTTGCTCTTATTAAAGTTGTTTCACTTGTCTTTTTAGTATTATTTATTAGTGCATGTGGAGGAGGCTCAGTCAATTCGGCTGAAGAACCTCCGGTCTCGGAAGAACCTCCGGTCTTGGAGGAGCCTTCTTCATCGGTTACCAAAGCGCCAATTAACCAAATCACTCATGCCTATTTTCGTGATCAAGATGCTGGAGTTGATCAATTATCAGGTAATGTGGTGATAGAAGCTTTAGAGGTCATTGAGGATGACCCCGCAAAAATAGAATCATTATGGCTTTATTGGGCAAATTCAGCGGGTGAAAAACAAGGCGAAGCTTGGCTAAAGACAGAAGCAACAGATGTTTATTTGGTAGAAATTCCAGCTAAAACGAATATCCCTGAAAATATTAGTGGCTTCTTATTATATGCAAACAATGCGATTGGTCAGGCAGAGCAAGGTCATTATATTAGCTTTCATGACTTTACCGGTAATGCTGCTATGTCAGGTTATGGTGGCAATGAAATAGCATCGTGGCAATATGGTATCGATCGTCCAACCATTCCTATTCAACGAACCACTGAGCAAGGCGGAACCTGTCTATTTGATAACGGTTTAGTAAGTGTGATCAATATGAACAACACTATTGATCAGATTTGGGAAGATAATTCAGGCAATAATTGGCAGAATCAAGCGAATGATGATCTTTTCAAACCTTATAGCTTTGCTTGTGAGCAAATGCCAACACATAATTCTGATATTATTGAAGATGACATTGGTGTATGGACATATTCTACTTTAAATGATGCCATGTTTTACGGGACACTTGTTTACGATAGTTTTGTTAAGTATTTAGGTGAGCCACCATTGGATGAAAAAATTAGGCTACGCGTACATTATGGCAATAAGGTTGCTGACCCAGCATATTGGGATGGTGCATATGCGAATTTCGGCGATGCTTACGGCTTATATTATTCCACGGCGTCTCTAGATGCCATTGCCCATGAAGTCGCTCATGGCGTCCTAAATCGAATTTCTGCGCTAAATATCTATCAACATGAATTGAGTCTCGATGCGCGTACAATTCATGAAGCTTTTGGTGATATTTCAGCAGTAATGGCTAAGTATGAGTTTACTGGGCACACGGATAACTGGATCCATGGTGAAGAATCACATGGACCCACTCGGCATTTAGATCAGATTAAAACCGACAGTGGTGCCATCGCTAGCTTTCTTGATTACGATGACGCAGGAGATAATTTTTATCAGCGTATAGGCATGATAAGTTATCCCTTTTATTTACTGTCAAACCAATGGGGCTTAGCGAAAACTTATCAGGTTTATTTAGCATCAGCCAGAGCATGTTGGCATCCGCAAACAACGTTAACTGAAGCGGCACAGTGTATTAAAGAACAAGCTATTTTAGCAGGCTTATCAGCTGATGATGTTATTGAAGCATTTAAAATAGTTAAAATTCAATTGTTTGACGAAGGAACGCTGAGTCATTTTACCGTAGAACAATTTAAACTTCGTACACAGTTTTTTGAAAATAGTGTATCTACCAATCAAGTAACACAATGGTTGTGGGATTTTGGCGATGGTAATACTTCGACAGCACAAAGTCCTGAGCATACTTATGCACAGGCAGGCAGTTATCAAGTGACTTTATCAGTAATAGATCAATCAAACGATCAAGACACTTTTTCTCGTTTTCTTAAAGTAACTGACCAATATTGTCCAATAAGTACATCGCTTGGCAATGATACTATTACTGAGGTTTCATTTGATGGCGATAAGCTTGCTTATAATCCGAGTGAATATGACTACACGCAAGATGTTATTGACTTGAGCTCTTCTGATAAGATTGTGGTTAATATTGAAGGTGAAAGCTTAGCAACAGAAAAGTCGAACCATTGGCGAATCTGGATTGACTTTAATGATAATGGTATTTTTGGAGATACGAGTGAGGAGCTCCTCATCGATAAATATGTTGCTGAAGGGCTTCCCTATGGCGTTAACACAGCAATAGATCTTTCAAACATCCCCTTTAGCGGTGAGCCTAAATACATGAGAATTATCGGTGATTTTTTCTTTATGTCGGCATGTTTTGGTAAAACTGGGGAAGCCCTAGACTTAAGAGTTACTTGGTAATTAATATTACCTTACGGCAATTTGAGCAAGGTGTTCTGGGGGAAATTGCCGTAACTCTGTGCAAAACCAGTGCACTTTTCTTGTTAGCGCTTAATATAATTTAAAGCCTCTATCAATCAAGTTTACTCATGTCTCAGTCATTGAAAATACAATTTTTACTAACAGAAGGCTTTGCTATCTGAGTCAAATGCTTTATCTCCAAGCTTGTTATGATGTTATATATTGTTAATCGTAACTCAATTAAGGTTCCTGTTGTTATCGGTTATTATGTCAAGGGTATTTGAGGTTTGAGTTAAGATGGAACTGAATATTTTCACTATAGGGATTAATAAGATTGTTATATAAAATTAAGGTCTACTATGGTTGTCAACATAAAAATAGCCATCATTTTATTATTAATGGCGTTACTGCTACTAACAGGCTGTGGCGGTGAGCAAACAAGTGTTGAAAGCAATACTGATATTAATGAACAGGGGAATATCCCAGCGCAGGAGCGTTCTTATATTCTCGGTGCCGATATATCTAGCCTAGCGGAATTTGTCGATAATGGTGCGGTATTTGTTGACACTGATGGCGTTGAAAAATCGATGCTGGCGTTGTTAAAAAACCATGGTTTTAACTACATTCGTCTACGAACCTTTGTTGACCCTTATGCTGACTTTGGTTATGCAACGGGCATTGGTACTGGCTGTGAATCAAAAGCCCAAGCCTATAATGATAAAGCTCATATTATTAATATGGCCCAACAAGTTAAAACGTTAGGGTTGAAATTATTACTCGATTTTCATTACAGCGATACTTGGGCCGATCCGAGTAAGCAAGTGATCCCTGAACAGTGGCGAAGTATCAATAACATAGACGATCTAGCCCAAGCCGTTGGAAAATATACCACGGAGGTATTGGGTGAGATGAAAACTGCTGGTGTACTGCCAGATATGGTACAAATTGGTAACGAGATAACGCCAGGCATGCTAATTCATACCCCTACCACTGATTCTGATTGTTTTGGTAACAATTCAGTCGTCAATCAAGATGTTAATGGCAGTGTTGATAACTGGGCTAATTTAGCAACATTGCTCAACGCTGGCATTAAGGCTGCTAAACAAGTTGACGACAATATTGATATTATGTTGCATGTTGAGAACACCCAAGATAGCGACGGTGTTATTCAATGGGTTAATCAAGCGATGAAATATTCTGTTAATTTCGACGTACTCGGTTTGTCGGCATACGAGCGATGGCAAGGGCCATCAACGCAATGGGAAGGCACCCTAAACGTACTCGCTAACACCTTTCCTGAGCTGAAATTCAGTATTGTCGAGTATAACCCTCAAGGACGTTTAGTGAACGAGATTATGTTTAATTTACCCAATCAACGGGGCTTGGGGACCTTTTTTTGGGAGCCTTTATTATCGGGTGATTGGGGCCAATCTATGTTTATTAAAAAGGGTAATGTTTACACCGCTAAAGCCGATAGTTTCATCTTATTTGATGCTATCGTTAAAGATTATGGGCTGTAATTATGGGCATTATCAGCCAAGTTAACCCTGCTAAAACCCTTTAAAATAGCATGTTTTGTTTGTCAGTATTGCCGGTTGTGCAACTATGCCTTTAGCGATAAGCGCGTATCAAAAATTACTTTATGCCTTGGGGAAAAGCTGAAGGAAATGATTTCTCCAGTTGGTCATGGACAGCTGAGAGATTAAAAGGCTTGTAAAAATAAGCGTCAATGGTTTTGACCCAAGGATTATCAGTGTTTTTAAAATCAAGGTTTATGCCGCCGGTGGTAAAGAAAAACTTCGGTTGCTTTAAATCGCTTTGTGAACGAATCTTCTCAAGCAGGGTAAGTCCGTCCATTATTGGCATTTTAATATCTGAAATAATCAAGTCGTAAAGCGATGAGTTGTTAGTATATTCTTGCAATGCTAAAGCGCCATTTTCGCAAGAAAATACGTTAACTCCGGCTAACTCTAATATATCACACAGTAGCTCTCTAATATGTTGCTCATCTTCTGCGATAATGACGTTGAGTTTCATGGTTGAGGTGGTCACTTGGTTGTTTGATGATATTGACGTTTTATTTAAATCATTTTGTTGCTCAAGAGATACTGGTATCTTTAAATCAAAGCAACAGCCCTGGCCAAGCCCTGATTTAGTTAAGTTTATTGTTCCTTTAAATTCGTCTTTAATAAATCGATAGACAAGGGAGAGTCCAATACCTGTGCCTTTGCCGACCTCTTTGGTAGTAAAAAATGGATCAAATATCTTATCTTTTATTTCCGGCGCGACTCCGCAACCATTATCAATAACTAAGATCTGCACTTGGTCTAATTGATTTTTCACAATAACTTTAATGATACGCACAGGCATACCTTCAGTGCTGTCTTTGGCATTGGCGATCAAATTTATTAAAATTTGCTCAAATTTACCACGGTTTCCTTTGATCTCTGTACTATCGTTAAGGCCTTGGTAATCAAATTCAAGCTTTACCCCATCGTTGAGATACATGCTTCTTAACATATTTTTAATCTCAAAAAACAAAGCATTTAGATTAAAGGTGTCAGATATTGAGCCTTTTTCAAGGTTAGCAAAACTTCTAAGACCGGTGACAATATTTTCAATACGTTCACTTGCACCATAAAGCACATTAAGGTCTTCAAGCATTTCACTAGATATTGGCTTGTGCTTATCTATGATTTTAGTAAGGTAGGCTTTAATGATAGTTAATGGGTTATTTATTTCATGGCCTATGCCAGCGGCGAGTTGACCAATTGATGCCAGTCTTGAGCTCTGATTAACCAATTTCTCCATGGTCCTTATTTCTGTGACATCCCTAAAAAACCATATACGTCCCTTAACTTCACCGTCAAAAATGTATGGTGTTGAATACCGATCGATTACTCTGTCATCAGTGAAGAGTAATGTGTCTAGGCTATCTTGTTGTGGGTTCTGATAAAGCTTTTCGACGGTATCTAAAAATTCTTTAGGTTGAGCCAATTGTTTTAATACGTGGTTTAAAAGTTTATTGTCATCATGGGTATCAACCAAAGCTTGTGGTATTTTCCAAATTGTTAAAAACTTAGCATTATAAGATTGGATTTTTCTTGAGTTGTGATCAACCAGTAAAATTCCTTCGTTACTCGAATTAAGTATCTCTTCGTTAAGGGCTAATTGATTTTTGAGGTTATCTTCAAGACGTTTTTGTTCAGATATATCTTTAACCGTAGCGTGAAGATATTGCCTTTTACCCTCATCAATGCGGTTTAAAAATACATTTGATGGAAACTCTTTACCGTCTAAAGACTGGTGAGTCCAATCAAACGTGTAGCTGCCGTGTTTGAGCGCCGCCATAACAACGGTTTTTGCCTTATCTTCTGAACGACTTCCGTCTGGTTGAAATTCAGGTGAGACAGCCCAAGGGCCAAGTTGAATAAATTGCTCTTCTGATTCAACTTTAAACAATTCAAGTGCTGCGGGATTACCCGAAGTAAAACACCAATTGGGCGGCTCTAAAGTCATCAACGGCTCTTTCGCTTGTTCAAAAAGTTGTACTAGCTTTTTCTCTCTTTCAGAAAGGGCTTTAAGATAATTTTTTTGAGAAAGTGAAGTTTGAATCAGATCAGATACCAGTGCAGCAATTTTTTCTAATGAAGATTTTTGCGCCGATGTAAGCCTATTGCCTTTTTCTTTATAAATACATAGCGTACCAAATATATCGGCTGAAGAAGTGCTCAGTGGAATACCAAAATAGTAGTTTAGCTGATTGTTTTTTATTAACAGCGATGATTCATTAAAGCGTGCATCTGCGCGTAAATCAAAAATCTCTAAAGGCGCATGTTGCAAAATGGTAACCTGACAGGGGCAAGCATTAGCATGTATTAAGTCATCGGTATAATGTATTAAGGCAAACTGACAGTCACAAAGGTTTTGAGCAAGTGCTACCAAATCAGCAGATTGTTTGTTATTGAGCCGTTTTCCTTGCATTTTCTGTATCCTTAACGAGTTAAAAGCTAGTATTAAACAGCATGTTGCTCAGATGTAATGGTGAATATAGTTGGCTAAATCTGTTGAAAAATCCAATATTTTTTAAATTAAATAATAAAATTGTCCACGATGATTATGCTATCTCTATTTTGACGTAACCTAAATTGATATCAGTACAATTGAGCTATTTATCTGTGGTATGTAATGGAAATTTAAATTATTGATAATGCAAGCATACACAAGAAAAGGACACTAATCGTGTCCTTTTAAATGATATCGCCACAAGTTTTTGATTGATAATTGAGCAATGTGGCGTGCGATAAAGTACTTCTAAATAAAAGTTAATTACTAGCTTTTTGTATATCTGCGAGTGACTAAAGCGAATAAACCGAAGGCAAATACGGCTAATGTCGATGGGGTTGGTACCGCGAATAATACACCGGTATTGCTAAATTGGCCAATATTAGAGCCTCGATAAAACTCTATGCCTTGAGAGCCATCTATGTTTTCAATGCCAATGGTATGAGTACCGCCATCAGAGATAAGTGTACCGTATTGAATTTCTAAGTTATTTGAACCTTCATGTAAGATCATTTCAAAAGTAACATTGTTACCTGAAGGGTAATGTGCCACATCATAAAAGCCAACAACAAATTCGCGACTTCCTGCCGCACCGATAGTTTGAGAGTACATTGTACCAGTAGTGTTGTTATTGCTGTCTAAATCTTCCCACAAACCAGCAAATAAATTATTGTAAGAATTATCGACAAGTAGCGCTTGCCCTGAACAACAGCCACTCGCTGGAAGGCTAGAGAAGCCAATAAAACCATTAGATGATACCTGCAATGAGCCATAGGTATTGTCAAAAAAATCAAAATTAAAGCCAATGTTAATGTTAGCAACATCATCATCTGACAAGTTAAATTGTGTGCCTGTTGTGCTAATATCTCTTAGGTTACTGTTGATGGTATCAGCGGAATAAATCATGCCGGCATTGCTATTAAAAGCAAGCCCCAAACCTACTAATAAAACTATATTTTTCATTAAGCGACTCATTTAAGGTAATTACATCAACACGTCTTTAAGCAAAAATTGTACCAGATATATAGTTTGTTGTATTTTAGTACTATTTTATTTGTGTGCGAATACTGTTGTATAAAATCCTGACAGTCAATGTTGAAAAACTTGTGTGCTAGCTTTGATTTATACTTGGATGGGCAAGGCATAATAGCTACAAACAGCTTTTCTCAATGATAGAAATTGTTTGTAGCTAAGCCATTTAATTTAACCCTTAGCTTGCTTTCAAAGCGTTAACCTCTGTTCTTCATACTCGAAATGTTTAAGTTGTTAGTTTAATCTAGTAAAATTGTGCAATTAAAAATTATAGTCTAACTGTATGCCATACACTGCAGGGCGATCAACAAAACCATAAAAGGTATCGGTACCAAAGGTACTGCCTGATAAGGGGTTATTACCGACATACGTTAAAACTTTTTCATCTGTGATATTTTTACCAAACAGTGCAATATTGAAATGCTCACTTTCTAGCGCAATACGCATGTCAATCTTACTGTAAGCATCAACTTCATAGAGCGGATTTAAATTGACATCCACATTTTGTTTTGATGCATGATAAACACCAAACGTGGTTCTGAAATATTCAAACCCCCAAAATGAAATATCAGTAAAGTAATCAAAACCGACATTGGCTGAGATCTTTGGAGTGTATTGTCCAGATTTACCAGTGTAGTCACACAATTGGTTACCATTGGCGCCAATATCACCATCAGGTATTTGCCTACTATGGCAATTACCATTAGTAAAATCTAAAAACTCATGATCTAAATACGCTAGCCCATATTGCATTGATAAGCCATCCATGATGATCCACCGTCCCTCGACCTCAACACCTTGCACTAGTGTTTCTTTGGCATTACCTACGTTAAATCCTAATACGCCATCAAATTGACTTACTTGTAAGTTGTCATATTCTGTTCGATAAAAAGACAGGTTAACCTCTAAGGTATCATCCAGTATTAACGATTTGATACCTAGTTCATAAGCCGTGGCATCTTCTTCATTAAACTCCCATGAGTTAACATTATTAGCTCTAGCATCGAAACCACCCGCTTTAAAGCCTGTGGTTGCTGAGGCATATGCCATAATATCATCATCAATTTTATAACTGATATTAATCAGTGCGGTAAAAGAGTTTTCGTCGCGTTCTCCTGCTAAGTTATGCCCTTGCGGTGATAACGGGCTTTGTTCATTTTGAATACCAAATACGCTATCAAATAATATCGGCGAGACTGGGTTTTGAGTTATATTGCCGGTGGTTAAATTAGTAATATTGATTACTCTTGAGGCGGTTTTTGTTTCAGCACTATAACGCCCCCCTAAGGTAATTGACAAAGCATCGCTTAGGTGAAGTCGTCCTTGAAAAAAAGCAGACCACATATCCGTATCTAATTGGTAATTTCGGCCGGCACCTTGTCCTGTCATAGGAGCTAAGGCACCCGCTGATATTAAGCCTAGGATGCTATTTGATGGAATTTTAATATCGTCATCAAAAGCAAGTTCACTGCTTTGATAAAATAAGCCACCTAGCCAGTCAAATGTCTTTCCTACCGGGGAAACTAAACGAATTTCTTGACTAAATTGTTGATATTCTTCATCAATAAAAACAGAAAAAACCGGTGCTGCGGTGTAGTCACAATCACACGTTTCGACAAAATCATAAGAAACAAAGCCTGATATTGAAGTCAGCGTATAGTCACCTAACTGAAAATTTGCGCTCAACGTTGCATTGTTTAAGGTATTGTTATTGCTTTCTTGGGCATCAGCTTGACGTTGATAGTTAAGGTCACTTTCCGTTATCGCACCTGGATGGCCTAGCAGAGAAAGAATTTGTCCGTAATTAGCGCCAGGTATTGGAGCGCCTGCTAAGGCGGGGTCATCCCTAATGACTTCTATTTGCCGACCTGTCCCATTAAACTCATCACGCTCTACTTTAAATAGCAAGTTGATATCATCATTTGGTTCCCACAATAAGCTTAAACGAGCCGCACGTTCCTCGCGTTGAGTTTCGTCTCTGCCTTTATAAGTGTTATCAATATAACCAGACTCTGAGTAATCTCGAACGGCAAGGCGAGCAGATAAGGTATCTGTGAGTCCACCTGAAACCATTGCCGTTAGCTCTGTTGCGTCAAAACCTGGCTGATATTGTAAGCCTATATGTGCTTCGGTATCTTGACTGGGCTTTGCTGAAGATAAATTTAAAGCACCTGCAACCGAGTTTTTGCCAAACATAATCGATTGCGGTCCTTTTAACACTTCAATTCTTTCAATATCTAGAAATGGCATTCTTAACAATTGTGGACGGCCATAATGAATACCATCAATATATTGGCCAACCGATTGTTCAAACCCTTGGTTATTGCCGGTACCAATACCACGAATGTAAAGTTGCGTACTAATACCTGTCTCTGTCATATGTAGATTAGGTACCGCATATTGCAGGTCATCAATTTTTTCTATACTTTTTTCTGTTAAATCACTGCTACTGAGCACATTCATTGATATCGGAGTTTCTTGTGCATTTTCAGGTCTTTTTTGTGCCGTGACCTCAATCACTTCGAGTGTTAGTGGTTTTTCTTTATTGGTATTAGTCGTGATGGTTTTTTCTTGTTCAGCGGTTGCTGACGCTATTGCCAAGGCGCAAGCGCTCAAGGTAAAAACACGCTTTATCCCTATCTTGATCATGTTAACTCCCCGTTATAATTATTATTGTTTCGCTTACAATATAGACTGGCGTTATAGTGAGAATAAGGTGAAAAGCGGTCTAATTTGAGTGAAAAACGGTCTATATGATGGTTAAATGAGCTCATCATGACTCAAAAACTATAATTACATGTCAGATATAAAAAGCTTACCCTCTAACTTTATTGGTCAAGTATTTGCTCATAAGCTTAGCTTTATTGCTGAGGTTTTAACTAACAATGGTGTTAGCCTAACTAATTTATTAGCAGGTACCGCGATAGAGGAGAGTAAGTTAAACAATCGTCACTACAAAGTAGGTAAAGAACAAATCGTTTGCTTTTACCGCAATGTTTTATCATTAAAACATCCTGCGATGAGCCTATTATTAGGTAAAGCCATAAAACCTGAACATTATGGCCTTTATGGCTGCACTTTATTAAGTTGTAAAGGAATACAACAAGCCTTAGAATTTTCCATTCGCTATCATAGTTTAGCTACCAAGACAGTATGTATGTCGTTACATCTTGATGAGAACACTGGCGATTGTAATTTACGCTTTGAAGACCTCTTGCATGAAGCTGATATCACTGAATTTAATATAGAATTGCAATGTGTCATTGTGCTGTCGTTAGTCAGAGAATGTCTTGATGATAACAGTTTTTCTTTTAAAGCATTGAGATTTAGTTTTGATAAGCCGAAAAACTATCAATTATACCAAACGCATTTTAAATGCCCGATCTCTTATAACAATAATTACAATGAATTTGTTTTTGAAAACGAACTCTTGCAATTAGCGACGCCCAGAAGTAATCCTTTTGCCATGCCACTATTGCTAGAACAATGTAATACGGTACTTAGCTCAGTTGAAAACAAAAATGATTTACTGATCACGGTGAATCAATGGGTGGCTGAAAACATGCACGATGATATTTGTGCTGAAGAGCTTTCTAGTTATTTATATATGACACCAAGAACACTACGTCGCAAATTATCCGAGCAAGGCACCAGCTTTAGAGCAATAGTTAAAGCGTTACGTTGTGAGGCGGCAAAAAAACTCATCATTGAATCTAAATTAACCATTGAAGATGTTGCCACAGCTATCGGTTTTAAAGATGTTTCAAACTTTAGGGCCGCATTTAAAAAATGGACTGGACAAACACCGACGAGTTTACGCTAAGCTGCTTCTTATTGTTCATAACACATTAATAAAAACGCGCTGGCTATTCATTCCATCAAGCATGAAAAAGCACTTATCCTGATTTGAAAAGTATCACCGTAAATAACACTATTAAAAAAAATTATGCCATCATTGCAAATTCTTTGCTATATATAATTATGTATTAAACCGATTTACAAGTTGACACGTATTGCCTAATTATAATTATTAAAAACAGGAGAGCATCATGGCTATTACACACGTTGAGAAAGGTCGTAAAAAGACAAAGGCATTTAGTCGCGTCATAGAGGCTAATGTAGTTTCTCCGTTAG
The DNA here is from genome assembly GCA_040779365.1 of Colwelliaceae bacterium MEBiC 14330. Lineage (GTDB taxonomy): Bacteria > Pseudomonadota > Gammaproteobacteria > Enterobacterales > Alteromonadaceae > Colwellia. Next base: position 130,019 of record JBFONR010000010.1, on the reverse strand, counting down.
CGCCTTTTCATTGGCTAAGTTTAGCACTTAAGGACTTTATCAATGCGCCTTTGATCTCATTGACCTATGGTGTGATATTTAGCCTTATCCCGATTACTATATGCTACCTAGTACTTTTTACTGAAAATCATTTGATCATTTTACCTTCAATTGTCGCTTTTGCTTTGGTCGGTCCTGTTTTTGCTTCCGGTTTATATGATGTCGCGTGGGAATTAGAAAAAGGCCACAAACCAACCTTCAAGCACAGTTTACGATCAATGTTCAGAAACCCGGTTGGAGAGTGGGGCTTTGCACTATTGTTGGTGATTATCATGATAGCTTGGATGAGAATCGCCGCCTTAATACATGTGCTATACCCTAGTCATATCGATCCATCCATGGAGGAGATGTTAGCTTTTCTTTCTCTGGGAATATTGGCTGGGGCTGTGATCTCAGTTGTGGTATTTTCGCTCTCTGCTTTTACACCACAAATCATGGTGGAGCGACGCGTTGATATAATGACAGCAATATCTACGTCGATAAAAGCTGTTAATAAAAATATTCTCGCCATGTTGGTTTGGGCGATGATTATTGTTGTTACCGTTGCATTTAGTGTATTGACTTTAGGCTTTGGTTTCATTTTAACCATGCCAATCCTTGCTTTAGCCAGTTGGCATGCATATATAGCCGTAATAAAAACCAAGCGTAAGCGTGGTTATGAATAACATCTGACTATTTAATTTATTGCAATAATTTTTACCTAAATATTCCATTAATCTTTTTTAAACATAACATCTCATTAAGATTCCCTGATGAGAAGTTATGTTTTTTTGTGTCTTGAGGCGCATAATATACTAAAATAGTGCTCAAACGGTATAATAAGGCGAATTATGGCAGCTACAGCGCACGCACTACATATTTTGGTCAAGCGTAAAGAAATTGCAGAAGATATTATTAAACAGTTAGCAAAAGGGGCCAAATTTCAAACCTTAGCTAAAAAATACTCTAGCTGTCCTTCGGGTAAAAAGGGCGGTGATTTGGGTGAGTTTAGACGAGGCCAAATGGTACCTCAGTTTGATAAGGTTGCGTTTAAAGGCGCGATATTAGAGCCTCATCTGGTTAAAACTAAATTTGGTTGGCATGTTATTAAAGTGCTTTATCGGACTTAATTTGTTGTAATGTCCAATGACAACGCAGCCATTGCTGTGTTTTTTCATCTCGCTTACTTAGACAAATACTGCCTTGATGCTCCCACCATTCAAGCTCTCTCTCATCTAAATAACGTGCACCCGAGGCCGAAAGCGCACGTGGCAGGGTTTTCTCAGCCCCATTGGGTAAGGTTATTTTAATAAATGACAGGCTATTATCAGATAACTCTCCATATTTGACCGAGAAGCTTTGCCCTTCTTCTGATAAATATATTATAGGTTCACTGAGAGTAACACTTAACTGTGGAGTTTGTTCAGGTGACAAACTACATGAGGCGAGAAAGGGGATACACAGGATAAATTTTTTCATAGAGCACCAATAGTAAACATGTTAATTCCAGATAGCCTTTGATAAAAGGTAAATAGCATTGCTTAAATTTTTGCTAAAAATACCGACTAATTGAAGTAATAATAGAGCAGCAGAGTGGAAAATGCATTACTACTATTTGCCACTATCTCAGCTAAGTAGCTATCGCCATATAAGTAAACTCTGTTAACAGTAGTGCTCGAGCATAGGCGAATAATTATCGTTGATAACAATTATCATTTACTCGTAAAGTGTAATGTTATAACATAGCATTTTAGGGATTGGTATTGAGATAATTTTTTGAAAAATACAAGTGTCGTGATTGTTGGAGCAGGGCCAGCAGGCTTAGGCTGTGCCGTATTACTCAAACAAATGGGTATCAAAGCAGATGATATGCTCATTTTTGACGCCAAAACTATTGGTAGTAGCTTTGAAGCGTGGCCAAAAGAAATGCGTATGATTACGCCTTCATTCCCCAGTAATGGTTATCATCAAACGGATCTAAACGCGATTACACCTGATACCTCACCGGCATTTAGCCTAGGTAAAGAACATCCCAGTGGTGCTGAATATGCAGAATATTTGCGTAGTGTCGCAAAACATTATGAAGTGGCTGTTAATGAGAACACTAAAATAGTCGATGTAGCTAGTCACAATGAAGATAGTTTTATCGTGCGCACGGATACTGGCGAGACTATTCACACGCAATATTTAATTTGGGCCGGCGGAGAATACTCTGCGCCACGGCTTAACGCTTTTGAAGGCAGTGAGCTTTGCTTGCACAATAGCCAAGTTGATTCATGGGATGATTTCCAAGATGAGCATTACGTGGTTATTGGCTGCTATGAAAGCGGCGTTGATGCTGCCTACAATCTAGCAACCCGAGGTAAACGGGTTACTCTGGTCGATTCAGCTCAAGATCAACAAGACAGTTACGACCCAAGTCGTGTGTTAAGCCCCTATACTGCAGAGCGATTATCTAGCATGGCAAATATGAGCTTAGTAGAGCTTGAGCAGGGCTTTAAAGTATTAGCGGTTGAAAAGTCTGATGAGCACTATAAAGTGATTTCAACCACAGGTGATATGTTAATTAGCGAAGGAACACCGATTAACTGTACAGGCTTTGATACCAATCTTGGCCCCGTGACAACATTGTTTGAAATGACAGAAGAGGGCTTGCCAAAAGTTAATAAATTTGATGAATCGACACTTTGTCGTAATTTGTTCCTAACAGGTCCTAAACTCGTCCACGGTAGTATTTTACTTTGTTTCATCTATAAGTTCCGAGGTCGCTTTACCACACCTTGCAGTATCATTGGTGCAGAGTTGGAGTTAGATACCTCCATTTTAAGTCATTATCAACAGGCTGGAATGTTACTGAGTGACTTTAGTTGTTGTGAAAGTCAGCAGTGCTTCTGTTGATGGTTTTTCAGGGAGATACTTTATGTTAAACAAGCACCTATCTAAAACTATTAACTTATTTAGCCATTCAACCAGCCTGTTGTTATTAGCCATTATCCTAGGCTCAATGATTGGTCTTGCCTCACCAACTATAGCAAGCCAAGCCGGCAGTTTTATTGATCCGACTATTTTGATATTAGTGTTTTTACTGTTATTTGAAGTACCACTAAAAGGTGTTTTTAAGGGGGTCAGCAATGTTCGATTTATTGGTTTAGCTTGGCTGATAAACTTTCTCATTATACCCTTCATCGGCTTTGGCATTGCCTCACTATTCTTAGCTGATAAGGCTCTATTTTATACCGGCCTAGTGATTTACTTTATGGCGCCATGTACCGATTGGTATTTAGGTTTTACCCGTTTAGCCAAGGGCAATGTTGAATTAGGGGCCGCTTTATTACCGATTAACATGGTCACCCAGTTGGTATTATTTCCAATATACTTACTGATATTTGACACGGTAGTTGCCTATAAAATAGATTTATATGTGCTACTTGAATGGTTTTTACAACCTTTACTGGCAGCCGCAGTTTTACGCTTGTTATTACAGCGAGTAATTAAGCAGGCCTTGTTGGTTTGTAAAGTACTTATTCCTGTAGCATTAACCTTACTTGTTGGCCAAATATTTGCGGCAAATATTAATCAATTAATGACACAATTAAATGTGGTTCCACTTTTATTGTTAGCCATCTTTATCTTTTTTATCGTTACTTATGTACTTGCAGAGCTGGTAGCAAAATATGCCAAATTCGACTACCCAGAACACTGTTTATTGACCTTTACTACGGGCGCTAGAAATGCACCATTAATGCTGGGTTTAGCTATGGTAGTATTACCGAATCAACCTTTAATATACGTAACAATCACTATTGGTATGTTAATTGAGTTTCCTCACCTGATTGCCTTAAAAGCCTTGTTATTGAAGCGATTTAATATAGCTCAAAAGAATCAAGCTCGCCCAGAACAGGGGGTAAAAAAACGTCAACCATCTATTCAATAAGACAATAGTAGGCTAACACAGCAGCACAATAAGTCATTAAAGCCGATAAAAAGCGATAAAAAAACCTCGATATGCGAGGTTTTTAAAAAATAGATTAAGTTAACGTTATGATACTTAATTTATTCACCTGAGCGACTAATGGCTTCTTTACCGTTATATACCAGACGTGTCGACCATGGAATTGGGTTTCTTAAAGCGTAATGGGCCATACAGCCATTTTCAGCTTCGTCGAGTAAATCTTTAATTTTCTCTTCAGATTCTGGACTATCAATAATTACGTGCGTTTCAACCACATCACAACCACCGTCTGTCATATAGCCATGATCACGCATATGGCCTAGGTTTGTTCTAAAGACAATGCGTTGTTCAAGCTTTAAACTATCTACTTGAATTTTACGCGCAGTTAAAATGTCGGTTAAGTGGGTCATTAAACAAAAACCGATACCTGCAGAGAAGAAGGCTAGTGGTGGTGGTGCAGTGTCTTTACCTACAGGTGGTTGCTCGTCACAGTATAACTTGACTGGACTAAAACCCGGAATATTAACTGATACCACACCTGTTTTGCTTTGCATATCTCCTGCTTCAGCGCTTAGGTTAACTTCAAAGCGGTAAGGCTCGGGATGGCGTGCTTTAGCAAACTTAGACTGAGTGTATTGCGTTGTTTCTGGTTGAGTATCGCTTAACTCACCAACGTGAAAGAATTTTTCTGACATCTTTTTTCTCTCTTTATGTTTAAGGATGATAAAGGAAATTCTACGTGAAAATGACTGAAGATAGTCGTCAAAATTTTATTAATTTTGTCCCTTTTTGGTGATAAGATTCATTTTTATGGTTTAAAATGAAGGAATTCATCATGCTAAGTGAACAAGATAAAAGAATTCTTACTCAATTGCAGGACAATGGCCGAATGCCTATAGTTGAGTTAGCGAAAGCGACTCATATGTCAGAGTCTACCTGTTTACGACGTACTAAAAGTTTAGAAGAGTCAGGAGTGATTAAAGGTTATAGCGCTATGCTTGATGCGGAAGAGGCAGGCTTTGGTGTAACCGCCTTTGTGCAAGTCAGTATTAATCAAAATAATGAAGCAGCTTTTGATAAATTTAAATCGACCGTACATGAACACCCACTTATTTTAGAGTGTTATTCATTATCTGGTCCTTACGATCATTTGATGAAAGTCGTGGCTAGAACCAATAAAGAGCTTTCCCATTTCATCTTAAAAACATTACGAACCTTTCCCGAAGTGCGAGATGCACAAACACTTTTTGTACTTCAGCAAGTAAAGCACACCAGTACTTTGCCAGTTGCATTGAAATAACAACTACGTTTATAAAGAGAAGAGGTGGCTGTAAATTAAGCAATGCTAGGCAATAGTTATCCCGAAATGGGCGGTATTGAGCTTTAATATAAAACACCTAAAGCGAACTAAGTTTTTATATTTACATTTTAAATTGGCTAGGAGTGCAGTTATTTTGCGCTTTAAACTCGACATAAAAAGAGAAGTTACTATTTTTATCAGCGTGATTAATTACTAGTCAATAGGTGTTTTTTTTATGAACAGGTTTTTATCTTAACTGACTATATAAGTTAATGAAAAGTATGCTATGTTTGTTAATAATAAGGTTTGTTGTGGGCTGTATATACACTGGTTTGGTGATATTTTATGCAACAAGCGTTATGTTGAGCAAGGTAAAAGGTGAGGGGCGTATGTCTAGAGCTTTTTTTGACATAGCAAACCATATTCTTCTGATGTCGCCCAAATCAGAAGTTCTATAATAAAGGGCATTTACGAGGATATGCAATGAGCAACAATCAAGACTCTAAAAACATGGCGCTATTAATTTGGATACTGACAATATTTTTTGGCTTTATTCCCGGTTTAATTATGTATTTGGTGAAAAAAGACGATGCATACATTCAATCGCAATCTAAAGAAGCGTTAAATTGGTCAATTACCGCTTTTTTGTTGAGTATTTTAGCATCAATTCTAACTTTTGTAGCCATTGGCGCGCTTCTATACCCAATTATCGGGCTTTGCCATTTAATCTTTTGTATTATGGGGGCCATTGCTACGTCTAAGGGTAATGACTTTAGTGTACCCTTTGCGATACGCCTAATTAAATAAGTAAAAGTCACAATTGAATTGAAAATAAACGTTTGACCATGCGCTCCTAAGTCAATCGTTTATTTTTTGGTATTGATAATTGCAATAACCACTATAATCTTTAGTAACCCTAGTTTGTATGTGATTACAAATTTTTAGGTTTTTTAAAGTGTAGAATTTTTCTAAAAGTTAGCTTGAAAAAACTGGATAGCAGCCGCAATATACGCCGCTATCCAGGCTATTTTAGTTAAGCATTCGTTTAATTACAGCTTCTTATAAAAGTCCATGAGTAATCACTTCCTGGCACGCTGCTGGTATACCAATTAGCGCTATAAACATTCCCTTGATATTGCATTAAATCACCTGCTTCATTATGGGTGTTGGCTGTGCCAGGCCAATCATTAGCGGTCCAATTAGGGTAGATATTGATTCCTGCGCAGTTATCTATAATAGGTATTTGACAACCATTGTCGTCGACGGTGATATTTGCTGGGGTATTAGGGCAATTATCGACACTATCTTCGATACCATCATTATCACTATCAAGTGGAACATACGTTAAACTACAACCGTTTTCATCTACCTCTGTGTTGATTGGTGTACTGGGACAACTATCTAACTCGTCTATAACACCGTCATTATCTGTGTCTGTCGGAATATCTATCAGGGCACAACCGCTTGCATCTACTACTGTATTTGCTGGCGTATTAGCGCAAGCATCAAAGTTATTGCTAACGCCATCATTATCATCATCGCCGTCTTCACTGGTAGCAACCAGTTCAAACCAATTAATATTCCAAGCACCACTTAACGATGCTAAAGCAATATCTTGTTGACCGGCATTCAAATTGACCGTTGCACTGATTGTTTGCCAATTTTGCCAGCCACCTGTAGCGGCAACATCCACTTGATGATAAACCACGCCACCGCCTGCTTGTTCAAACTGAAATGAACCTCCTATGGCACTAGCTACTCGGTAATTAATGGTATAATTGCCGGATCGAGGTAAATTTACTCGATATGTCATCCAATCACCTGGATCAATATAGCCAACATTTAAACCACCGCCAATATCGCTAGTTGTTTCTGTTTCTATGCCGTTCATTTGCATATAATTTTCTGCTTGAATAGCGTTATTGATTGGCGTTACTGCCTCTGAAGGAATTTCACTGGGCAATGGTGCGCGTTCTTTCCCCTTATGAAATAAACCTAACCATAATGCGCCATTACCGTTACCTAAATCGGTAACGCCAACGGCTTGATCAGACCAGGTTACATTTCCTTTACTTTCACCAAATTCCCAAGTGGAAACATTAAAGTAATTAGTGACATCATCCATTGAAGTAAAATCTATATTGGTTGTCGGTGATTCATTAAAACCATTACCATTCCAATCATAAAATTTAAAATAATCGACAAACTGGTAAACCGGTTGATTGTGTAGTGCATTAAAATCGATATTACCGAGCCAGCCTGGATTTGTGTTTCCCTGAGTCCATAAGTTAAAGCAGTACTTCATTGCATTTTGAATGAAAGCAACAGCTGGGTGGTTATCACGGCTGATACGGCGATCTTCAATACCATCATGTGACCAAGAAATATAATCGGGTGTCCACTCAAGCGTGTATACAACCCAGCGACCATAGAGGTTATCATTAGCGCCATGTTGACCTTCCGAGCGCTTGATATCACAATCATTGTCACTAGTTTGCCAAATGGGGTTAGATTGGTAAGTATTATTTACTGGTAAGGTTTCAATATCGATTTCATTCCATTGTTGGCCGCATAAATGTCCGCCATCTTTCCACCAAAAAAAGGTACTGGTGGTGCCGATTACTTTTTGCGAGTACATTCTTACTTCGACCTTGCCAAAAGTATGCTCTGCTTTAGATTGAAGTTCGCCGCCTCGCAGCGGTGTATCTGCTTGTGCTACCGTAAATAGTGAGCACAAGAGCATTAATATTGAGCTGAGTGTGAATTTGCATAATGACTTATGATGATTATATTGCATTATATTTTTCCTAACGTTTGGGTGACTTTTTATTCAATAACAACCAATTAAAGACTTGTATTAAAATCTGACATAGTGTGCCTTGCTTTGTATTTTTTGACATGCGTTAAAGTTAAAGGCTCACTGTACATGGAGATTGCTAGTCTATGGCCATAGGCAAGTAAAAAAGGGCGCAAGACGCGCCCTTGTATCAGGTTAATTGCCTGTTATTGTACGGATTTAATACGGAACCAATTAATATTGAAGCCTCCTTGCAATGCAGCGATCGCAAATTCATGGTTACCACTGGTCAAGGTCACAGTATGCTCAATAGTTTGCCATGCTTGCCATCCACCCGTCACTGGTACGCTAACTTGACCATAAACGGTATTACCACCGCGCTCTTCAAATTGAATAGTACCGCCATTGCTATTGCTTGCGACACGGTATTCAATGATGTAACTACCGGTTTGGGGAATGTTTATTGCAGCATAAGCTATCCAATCAGAGGCATCAATCCAACCGATATTCAAACCACCACCAGTATCTGTGGTACTTTCAGTTTGAATACCACTCATAGCAGCATAGCTCTCCGCTTCAAATAGTTGTTCAAATTCACTGGTTGGATCGTCAATGGGATCATCGGGTATATCAATAATGATATCGTTGTTACCACAATCCATACTATTGAAGTTACCATCATGGGAAATATGACCGGTAAATTGTAACGATTGTCCTGGTGCTAGCGTATTGTTGCCACTTGCAGTTAGCGTTAAGCCCGAGCCAGAAAGACTTGCACCCCAAGCATCAATTACACCGACATTACTGTTGGCAATTAGTTCTACTGACCAGCCATTTAGCGTGCTATCAGAGATATTAGTGATCTCAACATTTTGAATAATTGCGCCATTATTCCAAATATCTAAACCACCAATGGTACAACTTAATTGACTTACTGGCGGTTCAGTAGCGGTAATACTTTCCAGCGATGTAGACGAGTCATCAGCATCATCAATGACGGTTAAATTAATGTCATACGACCCTGCTGCTTGGTAGGTGTGCTCTGCAGTTACGCCTGTAGCGGTTGCGCCGTCGCCAAAGTCCCAAAGGTAACTTGTGATCGTACCGTCAATATCGCTAGACGTTGTTGCATTGACACTGACGGTTAAGTCATTAACCGCACTTGTAAAACTTGCTGTCGGGGCAATATTGACAATTTCACCGACATGAAAAGATGCAGTGTTTGACATGGTGTTATTGCCATCATTATCTTGAGCTTTTGCACTGAGCGAGTAAAGGCCATCAGCTAAGCCTGTTAATGTAGCAGAGTATGGCGCAGTACTATCGACAGAATGTAAGACTTCATTTACATAGAAAGATACCGCAGTTATTGTGCCATCACTGTCTTGTGCATTCGCTGTTGCGACCACATCAACATTGCTATCAAATTGGTCACCGGTTAGTGGTGAGGTCAAATTAACTGTAGGTGCCTTGCCTGAGGCATGAGCATAATCATCGTAAAAAGCTAACACTGACGCTAAAACACTGTTCCAGTTAATGGTTATTTCATTTGTTGACCAAGCACCAATATCATCAAGGTAACAAGTTTGTGGACGGTTTTCACACCCGCCTACTGCTGCTCTTGATAAATCATCTTGTAATTGCGGGTTAGGTCCGCCAATAAAAGCGCCCGGTGGTGCCCAAGGAAAATTACTGTCTTTTGCACCAGCCCAAAAGCGGTGATGTGGTTGCTCAGAGCGATTTTCTCCATGACCGGTAATATAAGAATTTGATAACGCATTTTGGCCAAAGAGGTAATTGATACCTGAGCCAACCGCTTGCGCATACTCATCATTACCTGAAATATCATAAGCTAAGCCCAATATTGTTAACATATTAGCAATACCGTTGTTAGAACCCCAATCAAACTCACTTGCACTCATGGGGGCAAAGTAGCCTTCACTTTTTGAGGTCGCTAGACGTTGATCGGCTATGGTTAAGATTTTTTGGCGGGCTTGCGCCATTAAACTTGCAGTATGTGGCGTCGGTATTGTCGCTAAAGACATGAGTGCCGCGACTTGAACACTCTGCCAATCGTAAGTGGTTCTTGTTACACTGGCAACATCAATATCGGCTAAGTATTTAGGGTTAGCAGTAGTAATGTAAAGTTCAATAGCCGCCCAAAGAAATTCATCGCCTATGTTAGCATCACCATATTCACCACCACCACTAGCATACCTAGTTCCATTGATACCATTACTAAGGTAGAGTACATTTGGATTTTGTTTTGCTGCATCCCAGGCACGCTCTGCTGTTGCTAAACATTTATTGGCAAAGTCAGCATCATAAGCTGATAATAATCGTGCACATTGTGCACCGGTTGCTGCAACATTTAAGGTCGCAGTCGTTGTTGGGGGTACCAAGCCCCGTTGTTGGGTATCTAGGTGAGGCATTAACGGGATGCCGGTCCAATTTAAGTCATGCATTTTGTGATGCACCATACCGGCTTTATTTTGCCCTTCAGGTACTTGCATGGCTAGCATAAAACGCATTTGCCAGCGAATTTCATCTAAGACATCAGGAATACCATTACCACTTTCAGGGATATTTAAAGTACCGTCAGCAAATCGACTAGCACTATTACGCAAGTGTAAAGCCGATTCATACATGTTCGCTAATTTCCACACAGAAATACCGCCATTAACGACGTACTTACCGTGATCGCCTGCGTCATACCAGCCATAGGGAACATCTAAAGAATAGTTACAAGTTCCTGGCCAGCAAGCAACACCAAAATCACTGCTGCCACTACCGCCATTTAAGTGACCAGCAGGGCGTGACCATTGCGCATTATTGGCAAAACTTCCTAAACCTCCGCCGGTGAATTCAGTTTTTATCTCGATACCGCTTCGGTTATGGTAGAAATATTTAATGGCATCATAGGCGATAGGAGTAAAAATATCGGCATTGATGTCAAATGGGTAACTTTGATCATTACCGACCACTAAACGATAATCTGTATTGGTTAGCTCTGCAGAAGAAAAATCAATATGATGAATTGATTCTCCAGAGGCTGAATCAAAGCCTTTTGGAGTGGATTGACCAGAAAGCACAACATTATTGCCTTGGCGTAACTGCCAATTAACCGGCGAAGTGTGGTTAGTTGCGTAGGTAGCCACTTTAGTAGCACTGGGCAAATAACCGACTTGGTTTACCCTCGGGTTACCTTCTGCGGCGATAGTATAAGTAGGAATTAATGTTCCTAATGATAGGCCGATGACTGTGGCAAGGGTACTGGGTTTGTTTTTTGCTCCCTCTCGAAAGGTACTGACTGCTTTGTTCATAGAGTCTCTCTTTTTTATTATAGTTTTTTATTTTGAAGTTATCTTTCTGTTATCTGATTACGACACTGCCTTAGAAGTAAAAACGCTTAAAAAAGTAACAATTTCACTCTAGGTTAATAAAAATAATCATTCAATAGAGGGGAATCAATTAAATTGGTCTTTTTGACTATGTTTGTTTATATTGTTGTTTTATATGAAGTATTATGATTGTTCAAATTTACGTTATGTAAAAATCAATACGTTCAACTTTGTATTTATGTGTTTATTTGTACTGAATAAGCATCATGGGTAGTTGATTTACAAAACAGCCTGAATACTTAAATGAAGCATGGAAAATTTAAATCAGAGCTAGATTTGGGATGAGTTCGAATAAATTAAATAACATAAATCGAACTTAGTTATCGTGCTTATGCACAAATCAATACAAGGGTTGAAAAAATTAAATTGCTATTGTTAAGGGTATATTGGGGGGGTAACTTACAAATGAGTATGTACGGAAAGTTGCAATTGCTGTTGCTATTTTTATTGAAACTCACTTTGCTCAGAGCAAACAAGGGGAATGTTAAGCATTAATATTGACTAACACTTAACATTGATAACAGGCTTAAGTTAGCTGATAATGAACCCTCAATTGAGAAAAATTAACCCCATCAAGCGCTTCAGGGCGACCGTGACTAAGCTTTGCTGCTTCATAAAAACATATATCGCCTGGGGTCAGTAAAATCTCATGTTTGCGATAATTATGATCATAAATAACTAACGGCCATGGTTTATTTACTGACTGATCAATGTTTATGATAGCAGTAACTATACTTGTGTTACTGTCTTCTCGTTGCTGTTGAATTACCGCAGCATTTTTATAGTTTTTTATGTCTTCTATTTTACTCAATTTGAGATAATGGCCAAACCATGCCTCTACCAAAGGCTGCAATCCTTGCTGAATCTCTTGTGCTAGGTTTTCGTTAAGCGGCGTTATGTCACTAACCAATGCTGCTTTATCATCAGCTGTTATGACTTTATCATTGCTAGACGTTGTCTTAATCATCTGTGCTTGATAGGCGTGATAAATCTTGCTAAATAATGATTGTGGTAGCCTTGTTTTCATAAAGCCTTCATTAGTATAGGCAGGTAAACATTCATTGGGTGTTTTAATGAAGCGTTTACCCTTGCCATTAAGACGAAACCATTTGGTGAGAATTACTTTAAAGCCTTTTTCAATAGGCATACCCCAATGCATACTTTCAATGTTCTCTTTGCCCTGTGGGGTTAGACTATTCCATATTACTGCCATCCCTTGTTTAGGTTTAAAAACCTTGTTTACCCGAGTGAACGACGTTGCGCCACCTGAAAGCGTATTATTTAAATAGAGCATAAAAGTCCACGTCCTTTGACCACGATACTTAGCATGCACTTCAAACTCTTGACTGTTTGGTTCAAAGTAATCGGTATGTGGCTTAAATTCTTCACCTATATCGTACCACTGGGCTTGAATAGGCTCTGAGTAGCTGGCATCAAAACCGAGTGCAGCACAGATGCGCTGATCAATATCATCAATTAAAGGGTGGTCAATTAAACTTAAATCACAGGTTTTACTGGTACGATAATCTTTAAGTTCACTTGATTTATTGGTGATGGTAGACTTTCTCAGCCTACCACGAATAAGTGATAGCAACTCAAAGCACTCATGGGAATTAAGGAAGTTATCAATTTTATATAATTGTAATTTATTATCCGTGTCAATTGCATCGGCGCTGGGTAAAAATACTTGCTCTGAAACATTGATATTCTGGGGATTTGTTTTAGTTGCTTGAATATCTACCTTGCTGATATTGTCATTTTTAGTTTTGCTATTAAAAACATTATAGGGCTCTACTGTGGAGAGTTTTAAACGACTTTTGATAAGCGTAGGGCAGAAGTTGTTGGCGACTAAAATTTCATACATTTCTTGACGATTACAGTTCCGTTCAATGTTGGTGGCTATCCAGTCTTCCCATGCTGTGTCAAACGTCGTTTTCATGGTTACTACTCCTAAACTATTGTCGTTATTTTTATTATTATGTACTTAGTTGGACATTTTTTACATTAACTTGTTAGCTTATCAAATGGCTACGCAATGACAACTCAATATAAAGTTTGTGGTTAATTTTTCGGTTGTTATCATGTCAATACTTACCGTTAAAATATTCAATATAATGAGTGTTTTAACCTTATCACACCCTTATATTGCTTATAACAAAAAAGCAACAATACTGCATAAAACTAGTACCGCTAATTGCTGCAGAATAGGGTATAGTATTTACACTTATATGCTGAGTAAAACAAACAAGTTTCACGCAATCATTAAGTTATGAAATTTACTTTACTTTCCTTTACTCAAAGAGGGTTATATGAAAATAAAAACAATAATTACATCAAGCTTATTTGCTTTTACCATGAGCACAGCATTTATTTGTACTGCGACAGCTAATAACCAAGCGACAAATAATCCATTAGCTATTCCCCTTCAGGCACATACTGCAAAAGACATGTGGGAAAGTTACTTTAATCAATGTAACTCCTACGATTTTGTTGATAAAGAAGCATTAGATACTAGCTTGAAAGCTTGGCAAAAGCGTAATGCAAATCGCTGGCAAATTTATTGGTTGTTATTAGAACAAGCGGCAAGTGAAAATGAAGCTTTTCAAAGCAGCTATAATCGATTTAAAACACAAAGTTTAGCTCATGCTAAAAAACAAACCTCTTTACAACACAATAAAGCAGATCAAGCCGGTAAAAAGACACTCTGCGATAAACTCATTGTTATGCTTAACGATCCACGCTCAGACTTACCTGAAGATAAATCAAAGAAAAGCCAGCAACCAGGTTAAAGCTTGCTTGTATGCTAGCGTAATCATTGCAACTTTCATGGTTCAATAATTCTTGGGCGTTTAACGTTGTACTAATAGTACTAATTTGTGCGCTCAAGAAACTCACCATCACTTACCAGATCTGTGTAATGCCGTCGTTATAACGTTATATTGATGTAAATAATCCTCTTAATTGTAGTTTATTGTTTAGCTATAAAAAAAGCCTAATCTTGAGAGTAGGCTTTTTACTATTTTGACAGATATTATGTTGTCATCTTTTAGGTATGACTGGCTCAACAGCGATGAAGTAACAATTTTTGCTGTTGAGCCTATGTCGATAACCTAAATTACTCTACTAATGACCAAGCACTTGACCAAGCTTGACCGGTGCCAGGTGCATAGTAAAAAGCAGAAGCTGATGAACACCAGCCAGCGATATCACATTGATACATTTTGCCACCATTGCTAACAATATCACCTGCAGCATAGACAGTACCTGCTACATATTGATCATCACCAGGCGTCGGTGTCGGCGTTGGCGTTGGTGTTGGCGTCGGCGTTGGTGTTGGCGTTGGCGTTGGTGTTGGCGTCGGCGTCGGCGTTGGTGTTGGCGTTGGCGTCGGCGTTGGTGTTGGCGTTGGCGTTACACCAGAACATGCCGTTTCAGTCCAGAACCAAGTAGCATTTGATGTTGGCGCTTCCCAGACACCCGGGCTATTTTTAGCGATAAAGCACGAACCTCCATAAGAGACCACATCACCATTGTTAACAGCTGTTTGACCGGCAACCCATGGTGTAGGGCTAGGCGTCGGAGTAGGCGTTGGCGTCGGCGTAGGAGTCGGCGTAGGAGTCGGTGTAGGCGTTGGCGTCGGCGTAGGAGTTGGCGTTGGCGTAGGCGTCGGCGTAGGCGTCGGCGTAGGCGTCGGCGTTGGCGTAGGCGTCGGCGTTGGCGTAGGTGTTGGCGTTGGCGTAGGAGTTGGCGTCGGCGTCGGCGTCGGCGTAGGAGTCGGCGTCGGTGTTGGTGTGGTCGAATCACTCCAATCAGTAATACCCTCAACATTACCAACGGCTCTATTCATAGCATTTAATAAATTCTGCGATGAATCACCACCGTCACCATCAATTTCCCAAGAGAAAATACCACCTAAGCCTTGATTTTGTATAAAGACACCCTTTGCTTCAATTGATTGAGGTGTATCTAAAGTGATTAAAGTACTGCTTACTTCATCCCAAATGAATGACGCTTCTGCTTGAGTATCCCAAACATATTTAGCGTTTGAATTTACTTCTAAGAATTTTAGAGCTCCGCGGTAATCCATGATACCTGCTTCCCATGCCCAAGCAGCTTCATCTACGGCAGTAGCTTCTCCACCTTCACCCACTAATGGATTATTGTCAGAGTTACTAACTAAGCTACCAACAGCACCAATAGGGCTACCATTTACCATTTGAACATCCGTCCAACCACGCCCATACATTGCTGCACCAACAACAAGTTTATGTGCTGGTACACCTTGATCTAATAATAAACGCGTTGCATTTGCTGTTGTGTATTCGGGCATACCTGCAGGCGCATAAGAATCACGACCTAGGTTGCCTGCTTTCGTTTTATCGGTAACATCTGTTGGGCCAAATTCACCTGTGCCGGCACATTTATCTGCCGAAATATGCGCGCCACAATAAAGCCCGGTTTGATGACCTGTTTCGCTACCCCAAGCACCGTAGAAATCATATGACATCATGAAGATGTTATCCATGTACTCTGCAGCAGCAGCATAATCAACATCTTGAATTTTATCCCAGCCTACGCCGATTGCAGAAGTAAGCTCATACTCTCGGCCAGTTTCAGCTGAGAGCTCATCCAACATCTCACGAAGTTCTTTCATTAAGGCGATATATGCTGGACCATCATTTACTGGGTCACCTAATGAAGCTTGTGCACCACCACCCCCAGGGAATTCCCAGTCAATATCGATACCGTCGAAGAATTTCCATGTTTTTAGAAACTCTTTTGAAGAAGCTACGAAAGTATCGCGGTTTGCTTTGTCGGTAAAACCGTAGAAAGGGTCTGATAGTGTCCAACCACCAATTGAAGGTAAAATTTTAAGGTGCGGATTACCTTGTTTTAGTGCCATTAAATGACCAAAGTTACCCATACCTACTTCACCATAACCAACAGCAGTGCCATCAATCTTCATGGCTTTGACTGAACCGTTTTGGCGCCAAAAAGCAGCGCCCATGTCATGAATGACTAACTCATAATCTTCACTTTGGGCACAGTCAGCTTGCAATACACTCCACCCTTGAGCATTTCCATCTTTAAGTGATTTGTTTTCACCACACATTGGGATAAAACCATAAATAATATGGGTTAGGTTATTTGCAGGTACGTTTTCTACGAAATATTTACGCCCGTAAATACCCCATTCAACAAAGTAAGTACCAACAATTTGATCTTTAGATTGGGCATAATTGATATTGGCAGGGTCAACGTCTTTACCAAGTGGCATTAAATGTGAGCCATCAGTATCAGAGATAACTGCTTTGTCGGCATCACTGTCAACACAGCCATCGTCGTTACATAAACGTACAACAATTTCTTTTAGGCCACCACTGGTAATTGGTACAATTGCACTACCACCTGCACCGGTTCCTGAGACAGCAACTTCGCCATTGACTAGTACTTGCCATGAAGTTGCGGCGTCGCCACTCCATGCTGGCGTCCAAGTAACGGGTAACTCCACGACATCGACACGAGTCACCAGTGACTTGTATGCACCAGACTCGCCAGAGACGGTGACAAAGCCTTTACCGTTATAGTTAGCATATTGTTCTGTGAGGGTTGGTTTTCCGGGGGCTTGTGCAGATGCTTGGGTAGAAGCTAACGCCATGGATACTGCGCACGCTGTTAATAATCTTTTCATACATACCTCTGTGTGGTGGCCAGTTGACTGGCTTTATTAGTATTTTTTATTTTTATAACTTCTGACTTTCGTCAAACCAGAGTCCACCTTAGCAAGTTAAATAACTGTGCTAGTTGCTAAAATCCATTTTTTAAACTCAATAAATAATTGACTTAGCCTTACACCTAAAATGACAGCGCTGTCATTTGGTTTTAAAAAAAACGCTGCCAAAAAGATGAATAAAAAGCATACACGCAGAATTAATATTTATCTACATATTTTTAACACTTTCGTACAATTATTGATAAATAGTGATTTTTAGGTAATGGCTTTTATTATTAAGTTAATGATTTTGTTTGTTTTTATATTTTCCGTCTTTTTTTTAATTTTGCTCATAAAATAAACTTAAATGTAAAAGCGATTACTTTGCGTTTTTTTTTAATCGTTTAAAGTGTAAAAATATTCATAAAATACAAGTTGAAGATTTAAATATTGCCCTTGTAGTCTTGAGGCGAGGCTATGTTTAATAAACCGCTCAAATTACTTGTTAATGGCTGCGTTCAATCAAAATTAACCCTAAAAAAGAACCGCGTCGGATTATTTTTCTTCAGCATATTCACATGACTTTTTATACAGTATAGGTAATTTTAAAAGAAAGTAGCGTATTGATAGGTTATGTAAAATTTTAAATGGCACGAATAGGTAAATTTTCAATTGTTACCTGTTGTTTTTAATTAAATTAATTTTGTTTTATTTACATAGCGAGCCATTTGGGGGCCCATATAGCTCATGGCTCACTTTCTGCGGTTTAGACACTGTTTGAAAGGTTTGTAAATGATGGTAAAATATTAAAAATATTGATAAAAACCCGCTAAAGTTAAATTAGCAGAGCATAATTGTAGAAACATAAAATGCGCACTAATAAGCTGTTATATCGCTAAGGATTATATTTTGAGTATCATGGAAACAGATAGAATAAAATTTCGTGAAATAAACAATAATGATTTAATTGATTTACGACTTGTTTTATCTGATCCAGAGGTAATGAAATACTCAATAGTAGGAGTTCATAGCGACTCAGAAATTCAAAAATATATTGATAATTGTCAAAAGCAATACAAAGCAGTGGGTTATGGGAAATGGGGTCTATTTTCCAAACGAGATAATATTTTTATTGGTATTTGTGGATTAAATTCACACATGGTTGAAAACAATGATTTGCTTCATGTTAGTTATAGGTTAGCACCTAATCATCAAGGTAAAGGCTTCGCATCTGAAGCTACATCAGCTCTTATTTACTTCTGTAAACAAGAGCTAAAACTAGATACTATTTCGGTTTTAATAGATCCAAACAATGAACCATCTTTAAAGGTTGCAAAAAGAGTTGGTTTTGCCTTTCATAAAAAATCGATAATTCAGGGGTTTAGTGTTGATATTTATCAAATAAAATTTAAGAGCGAGATATAACAAGGTAATTATGTGTGAGACGTCTAAAGCTTGGCTGGCGCTCATTCTTCGCTAATTTTAGCCAAGCATTTTCGCGCCCATTATTGCGGCGTTAGTTTTTAAAATCAAATGGAGTATTTAAATAAATGAAGTATTATGTTGTAACTTTTCTAAGTGTTTTAACTATTGGTTGTGGTGGTTCAAGCGACTCTGGTGTAGACGAAATAACTGAAAAAGAACAAGAAGTAGTATCAGATTGTATCATTGAAAATGATACAATCTCATTATCAAGCGGTGGGATCTGCAACATAAAAGATAGCGATGCTGTTACTTATTCAATCTCTAGTGGAGAAGTATCTTGCGATAACGGTGTATTAACATATGGCTCTGGAACTTTTACCAGTGCAAATGCCGGCATTACCTTCAATGGTTTAACTTTTATGTGTGCAGTTAATTAAAACTAACAGGGCGCTCAAACGAAAAAATTACAGTTAGCTTTTGTTTACTACGTTCATTATTTTAGCCAACAATGTTTTGCCGCTCAGCGCATAACGAGTGTCTACTTTTTATGAGTAACACCACATATATTTTAGTGATTATTAGCTTAATTTTTCACTGAAGAATGCTAATGTACGTTGCCATGCAAGCTCGGCGTTTTCTTTATCAAATCTTGCTGTTGAATCATTATGAAAGCCGTGCTTAGCGCCTTTATACATATACATTTGATAATCAACACCAGCTGCTTTTAAGTCTTGTTCATATTCAGGCCAAGACTTATTTACTCGCTCATCTAACTCACCGAGCTGTATCATCAAAGGCGCCTTAATATTTTGGCGTAACTCTTTCGAAGCTGGTGTGCCATAAAAGGGAACTCCGGCTAAGAGCAATTTACTGTCTATTGCGGCAAGGTAATTGACCATATAACCTCCGAAACAAAAGCCTACTGCACCTAATTTACCATTGCTTAACGAGTGTGATTTTAAATAGTTTGCTGCGGCAACAAAGTCGTGCTGTATCTTCGCTCTTTCTAAGCCTCTTTGTAAGACTCTGCCTTGATCATCATTACCCGGATATCCACCAACAGGAAATAAGGCGTCTGGTGCAAATGCTAAAAAGCCGGCTTTAGCTAGACGTCTTGCGACATCTTTTACATAAGGGTTTAAACCGCGATTTTCATGAATAACCAAGACAACAGGAAAATTTGCTTTCTTTATCGTTGGTTTAACAAGGTAACCTCGACCTTTTCCATGGCCAAGAGGAGAATCAAATTCTTCATAACTGGCTTTAATATCTTCATCATTGAAAGATACTTGTTCCGCCATAGCATAATTAGGTAACAGCCCAGAAGTTAGAACTGTCATCGAATAACCAACAGCGACTAAGGTAGCCAACTTTTTCATAAATGTACGTCGATCCATTCCGCCATGGGCATATTCATCGTACCAATCAAAAGCTTCTTGAGGTATATGTTCTTTTGTTGTCATTGTTATATTTCCATTAATTATTGTTGCTTTACTATTATAAATGAAGGAAACGTCAGCTTGAGCAAAGCGAAAACCCTTGGGATTACCTAAACTTAGTTAACGCTTTAAAGAGTTCCTTAAAAACCTTCTTTTGCATTGCCAAACGCATAAGCTCTATCGCTGCGCTTAACTTAGGTGATAAGCCAAAGGTTATGCTAACAGGAGTCGCCCCCATAGCTAACTGCAGCAAATTTACGGTTAACACCTTCGAATAGATTAATTCTCCAACGCTTATTGTTGGCGTTAACTTCCTATTACTTACGGAGTTTGATACATGGACGATCAAATTAAAGTTAAAATATACTCAATCATTTCGATAAAATTGAGGACTAACAATTAAAGTCACGACTTCTATTAATCAACAAGTTAGGAAACCTTTGGCAGAATGATTTTTGAAACTGAGAGCTGCCTTACTAGATTACTGCACTGAGGTATAGAGGTGTTAGATGTTTTAGAGCTTGAGAATGTTAAGCTATCTGTGATTTGAAGCTATGGGCAATAGTTAACATAAAAAGCGCATTTAAGAGAGGATTGCTAACAGTTTACTCGGTTCTGCTAAGCGCAGGTAAAACGGTAGCTTTTCATAAATAATTCATATTTCCTCGATAAAATGTAATTTATTTGTTAACGGCAAGTCGGTTTTGTCGTTATTTTCTGGCAAAGCTGACGGTTTACCATGAAATTACCCTACAAGCCTTTTTGGGCTGTTCTACATTTGCTCGCTATCATTAGCATACTTACTTCGTTGAGTACCGGTATGCGCATAGCGATATTAGATTACCCACAACTGCTACTTTTTAACCACTGGCTGCCACAGGGTGAGGTACATAGCGTTCATACTTTCAGTGGCTTATTATTTTTGTTGTTAACCATAGCATACTGCTGGCTTAGGCGAATCGTGCCTCAGTTAAGCAAAAAAAGTCATCGAGTCGAGATAACTAATCGTTTTCGCGCACTATTTCATTGCTGGCAGTTGTTGTTAAAGTGGCTACTGTATCTTTGTACGCCATTATTACTTTTGTCAGGGCTTTTGTTATTAGTTGATTTAGCCTATTTCTCGGCAAACACTATCTTAACCTTGCATTTTATTTCTGCCGTTGCATTGCTAATTTATACCCTTGCGCATGCTATCACTTACCTTGTTCAACGAGGCCAAATGGTTATTAAAATATTATTCTTACCTATTAAACAATGGCAGTCGGTGCACACTAAGATGCTGGTAGCGGTTTTTATTGTTGGTTTGAGTAATTATGCTTATTTTACCCTCTTTGGGCATCATAAGTTGTATATCAGTAAAATACCCACGACAGATATTATCACGCTAGATGGCATGATGAATGAGCCACAATGGCAAGCGACTCCTTCGGTAACCATCAATACCAGAGGCGGGCAAAACTTCATTAATGGTGAAAGCACTGTTACCGTAAAGGCACTGCATAATGAACATGAGATGTATATGTTTGTGCAATGGCAAGATGCTAATGCCAGCTTTTATCACTTACCGTTATTAAAAACAGCACAAGGCTGGCAAGTTCAAGAGCAGGGCTTTAACCGCTTTAACGAAACAAAATTCTATGAAGATAAGTTTGCCATTATGCTATCTGATTATTGTGCGTTAGGCGCTGCAGGTACAGCACATTTGGGCACAAAGCCGCTAAAAGATAAACCAGAGAATTGGTCAGGCAAAGGTTTTCATTACAGTATGCGTGGTTTAGTTGACTTGTGGCATTGGAAAGCTGTACGTACTAATTATATGGGGCTGATGGATGATAATTATATTGCTGAGCCTGATATTGTCAGAGCGGGCCATCGCCGTTATACCGCTGGCTACCAAACAGATGCAAAACAGTCAGGCTCTTATACCATGAATTGGCAATGGTACTCGCCACAAAAGGTTACCCCAAAACGTTTACCTATTGATCCAAAGTGGATCAATGATTATCAAAAACCTGCACTGAGAACTGCCACTAATGGTTTTTTGCCATGGTTTGATACTGCACCTTATCAGGCTGACAAGGATACTTACCCCATTGGTACCTTGTTACCTTCTATTTTATATACCTCAAATCAATTTGAGGGAGATCGAGCCGATGTTAGAGCTAAAGCGCATTGGCAAGATGGTATTTGGTCATTGGAAATATTTCGTCAATTAAATACTGGGTCTACCAACGATACTGTTATTGAAAATGACGTCTGCTTTTGGTTTGCCGCGTTTGATCGCAGTCAAATAGCACATACCCGTCATTCGCTGCCGGTAAAAATCGAGTTAGCGCAATGAGAAAGACTGCATTTAGAGTCAAACAAGGTATTAGACTGTTAACAATTACGGCGCTATTAATATCATTGATCACACTAAGCAACTATGAGCATCATCCTGAGCAAGTAACAGAACAAAGGTTTGTGAAAATACATTATTCAGGACAGGTACTAACCCCCTGGCAGGGACCATGGGCTTGTACTTTGGATAAAAAAACAGGTTTATATTGGGAGAATAAATCTGATGATGAGTCTATTCATGATGGCCAGTGGACATATTCTTGGTATTTAAATGGCCTGGGTGCAGCAAATAATGGCGATTGTTTTTTTGAAGCTGGTCAATGCGATACCCAAGATTTGATTGCCCGAATGAATCAAGAAAAAACCTGCGGTTTAACAAATTGGCGCTTACCTACGCAGGCAGAATTAAGCAGCTTGGTGTTTGAGTCGCCGAAAACAGGTAAAGCAGCGATTAGAAATGATTTTTTTAGCCACACCAAACGAGGTGATTATTGGACTGCTGAGCATAGCAAACCGCTGACGGGGACCTACCATTACCTTAATAATGGTGCTAGCAGTGTAAACTTTATCGACGGTCAGGTAAGTTTTCTACCTTATCGCAATGCTGCTTATGTTCGTCTAGTCAGTTCGCCCATTGGGTTAATACCAGCGGCCCAAATATCATCCCGTTCACATCATGTTGAATTAACAAAAAATTAACAATTAAGTCGTAAAAGTGCCAAGCTTGCTCGCTATATTGCAGCCTTGTTGTTACCCAGTAATGACATACCGATAACTAAATACTTATACACTCAAGGAACTGTAATGAAATTTAACCTGATAAAAGCGAGTATCGCACTAGGAGCACTTGTATGTAGTTTACAAGCAGTTGCTAATAGCAAGTGGGTCAGACTCAGTTGGGACGGTAATGCCAGCAATGAGGCGACAATAAGCTTCACCCCTAACAGTGGCAGCTCTAACGCTTACATACGCTATGGCTATGACACTAATACCGCTAACTGGCAAACGCAGTCACCAAGCTTTAACACTGACTTTAAAGGTATTTACAGTCAACACACTCGGCTAAATAACTTATCTGCCGATAGTGCCGTGCATTTTCAAATCTGTGATGATAACGGTTGTGGTCAACGTTACTGGTTTAAAACAGCCAGTGATTCAGCACAGCCTTTTGTGATGGTCGCAGGTGGTGATACTCGTACAGGTCATACTAATCGCCGTCAAGGTAACCAATTAATTGCTAAAATTCGCCCTTTATTTATCATGCATGGCGGCGATTACACCAATTCGAATAATAATAGCCAATGGCAAACCTGGTTAGATGATTGGACTTTAACTTACTCGGATGACGTCATTAATAACATCAATTACACTCGTATTTACCCTTTGGTTAGCACCCATGGTAATCATGAAGATAATGATAGCCGCACCACGTGTAAAATTTTCGGTATCGATGCTAATCGAAATAATCAGTGTGATATTGAGGATACTTATTATGCCGTGCAAGTATCGCCGTTACTTAGGGCATATACTTTAAACAGTCAGTTTTATCGCCAAAGTGTTAGTCTACAAAACCAACAAAACAATTGGCTTACAGCTGATATCAGTACTAATGGCCAACAAGCTACTTGGCGATTTGCACAATACCATAAACCTATGTTCCCGCATACGAGCTCAAAAAGTGATAACTTAAATCTGTTCAACTGGTGGGCTGATACCTTTTATCAACATGCGTTAAATTTAGCGATAGAGTCTGATACCCATTTAACTAAAATTACTGAGCCAGTAATACCGGGTAACAATGACTTTAATGGCACCTCACAAGGTGTAACGGCTGGTACCATGTATATTGGTGAAGGTAGTTGGGGCGCACCGGCACGCTCTGCTAATGATGGTAAAGACTGGACCATTGATATGAGCAGTATTCAGCAATTTAAAGTGATTACTGTGTCACCTGAGCAATTAGAAGTACGTACTGCGAAATTTGATCAAAGTGCCTCAACCTTAAGTCGCCAAGCGCGTCAAGCAGACGCGACACTATTACCTGAAGGAGTCGCTTATTGGCGTCCAAATGGTTTTGGTGACACGGTAACCCTAAAACAAAATAGTAATCAACTTACTTATATTGAGCGAGATGATAATGGTGACGGTGGTAATAATGGTGGTGGTAATAATGACAGCCAAGTTATCTTAACTGCTTCAGCTGATGCCTTTATTTCAAGTAGTCAGGCAAACACTAATTTTGGCAGCTCAACTGAACAATTGCTTAGTGATGGCAGCGACAGCAGCTATGGAGAAATGCAAACCTTAATTGCTTGGGATACCAGTGCCATTCCCAATTGTGCAACAATTATTTCTGCTAGCTTGAGTGTTAATGTCACCAATGTATCCAGTGGCCAATATGGTATCTATCACGGGGTTAATACTTGGCAAGAATCACAAGTGACATGGAATTCTATCGGCGGTGATGCGCAACAAGGCGATCTGCTTGGTGCTTGGACGCCTAGCTCAACGGGTACAGCAACAATTGCTTTAAATGCTTTAGCGGTATCAGCACTGCAAGCGAGTTTAACAGCAAATTCAGTTAACGTTGTTATTGCATCACAAGGCACTTCTAATGGACTTGATATGCGCGATAGAGAAAGTAACCAAGGCCCTAAATTAACGGTAAAATACCAAGAAACAGATTGTCAAACGACAACGCCAAATGCTGATTACAGTGTTGTCGTTAATGGTACTAGTGCACAGTTTTCCGATCTCTCGTCCACTAACTCGGGCGATATCGTTAGTTGGACATGGGATTTTGGTGATAATGAAAGCTCTGCGCAACAAAACCCTAACCATGAGTATAGTGCAAGCGGAACATACAATGTCATCCTAACGGTAACCAACAGTCAAGGCGGCAGCGATAGTATTAGTAAAACCGTAGTGATCACTAACCCAAATCAAAGCCAAGTGTTTGAAACTCGTATTGCTACTGGGAATGATGATGCAGAAGAGTCTTCATCGGGTAGCATGAATTTGACCAGTTCAGATATGGAGCTTATTCGCGAACGCAGTGATCAAACGGTAGGTTTACGCTTTACTAATGTAAACATCCCAGCAGGTGCTACCATTACCCAAGCGTATCTGCAATTTACGGTCGACGAAACGGGTAGCAGCGCGACGAACCTATTAATTCGTACCGAAAACACCGCTGATGCGCAGAGCTTTAACAGCGAACGCTATAATATTTCTAGCCGCGCGACCAGTAATACTGGGGTAAACTGGCAACCGCCAGCATGGAATACGGTCAGCGAACAGGGCGATAAGCAACAAACGCCTGATTTATCTGCGCTAGTACAAGAAACCATCAATAATAATGGCTGGACAGCCAATAACAGTATGGTATTTATTATTACCGGTGAAGGTAAAAGAACTGCTGAAGCCTACAATGGCAGAAGCGCCAAAGCCGCCGCGCTACATATTACTTACACGCTGAACTAAGCACAGCATTCTTTAAGCTTTACCGGTTAAGTTATTAAAACTTAACTGATATTTAAGTAAACTCGGTCTTTATATGGTACGCATTAAGAAGCTAAAATTGTTAGCTTCTTAATGCTTTTATCCCGTTCGTTGACTATTATCTATTTACTGTCTTTTGTATTTGGTGTTGATAGTTGTTAAACATTTCATATGGGGTACTATTACCATGAAGTCTAAGCTAATCGCTGCATTATTTTTTTCTCATTTAATAACCGTCACCTTTGGTGTAGCTTTAGGCATTTATTTATTACCGATACTTACCGCGCCACCCGCACCCAAACCATCGGCTATTACTCGCATAGCCGAGCAATCAAGTTATACTGCGCTAATCAGTCCGACCTTAAAAGGCAGTGATTTATTTCATTGGGGGGAAGGTGAGTTTTCGTTAAGTCCAGAGGCGATCACCTTATCAGGAAAGCTCTCGCCAGGGCCTGATTATAAATTGTACCTATCGCCGCAGTTTGTTGAAAGCGAAGCTGAGTTTATGCTCGCTAAACCGACCATGTTATTGGTGGGCGAAGTGAAGACTTTTAATAACTTCATTACCACTTCAACCGAGACGCTTGACTTAGAAAGCTATAATACTGTCATTGTTTGGTGTGAGAGTTTTGGTGAGTTTATCACTGCGGCTAAATATCGCTGATAGCGACTTAAATGTTAACTAGGGTTAGTTGACTAGGTGTAGGCCTCTGCTTAACTTATTCATTAGCTTGAGTAATTATCCTATCTTTACTTGCCGCTATTATTTTAGCTAAAATTCTCTGTACGCCATGAATCTTTTTGGCAGATTAATTCGTATTACCTGCTAATTAAATTTAATTTACCAGTAATAAATACTAGGCAAGCTCTTTTTTCGAGGTTTGTTTAGCGATGGAGTTCTCGATGAACGGTAATGTAAACCTGCCTCAAAATAGCGGCGCAATAGAAAAATATGAAAGAAAAGTACCTTGGCTAGCACATATTATTGTAACTGTGGTGATTTTGGCTATATCGGTTATGGTTGTTGTCGGTTTATTTAGCGCTAAGCCTAAAGCTAATCGCTGGGGAGATAAACCTGTTGCCAGTGTTGCTGTTGAAATCAGTCCATTAGCGACGCAATCATTCGACGTTTGGGTTGATTCCTATGGTACTGCACAAGCACTAACCGAAACCAATTTAGTTGCTGACATAAGCTCGCGGGTTGTGCAAGTGTCACCAAATATCCGTGCTGGTGGTGTATTTAAAAAAGGTGATGTTTTAGCGAAACTTGATAGCAGAGACTTTCAAGTTGAATTAGATATCGCTATCTCTCAGGCGGCAGACATTGAAGTTAATTACATTGAAGAATTAGCTAAAGCAGAGCTCGCTGCCAAAGAATGGAATAAACGACCTGAATCAGAAGCTGCGCGAAAGTTGGCATTAAGAGAGCCGCAATTGGCAGCAGCAAAAGCATCATTACAGGCCGCTAAATCAAGAGTTGAACGAGCTAGATTGAACCTGCAAAGAACACAGATTATTGCCCCGTTTGACGGTAAAGTGTTAGAGCAACTCGTTGATATTGGGCAATTTGTCACGCCAAGTCAAACCATTGCAACAATTTACAGTACCGACGTGGTTGAAGTTCGCTTACCGGTCAAGGTCGATGATTTAGAACACCTTGTGCTTCCTGAAGGCAACATAGCTGAAGATGCCAAACCGGCAGTACTTTTTGAAAGTGATATGGGCAACAGAACGTATCAATGGTACGGTAAAGTTGTTCGTACTGAAGGTGCTTTTGATCCCAGTACGCGCATGTTGTATGTGGTGGCACAAATAGCAGAGCCTTTTACCCCCTCAGCGCAACGCCCAGCAGTGAGAATTGGACAATTTATGAGAGCCAAAATTGAAGGCAAGCGTTACGACGATGTTTTCGTGATACCTCGTCGTGCTGTCTCTCAGGATTTTATGGTCAGTATTGCCGATAATGGCATACTGAAAAAACGTAAAGTTACCCCGCTTTGGACTGATAACAATGCGGTGATCGTCTCATCACAGCAGCAAAATCAGCTGATGCCAGTTAATTATCAATCTGCTAGCGATGTCTCAACCCAAGCTTTAAATCAATCGGAGATGTTGATCCTTACCCCGACAGCTAATCTACCTGATGGCACGAAAGTAAAACCTTTGGGCGCTGCTGAGACGCCGAGTAAAACAGGTGGCCAACAGCAATGGCAGGCAAAGTCATCAAACGCTGTGAATACTGTAAAAAACGTTAATAACGTTGATAAAAGCGCTCCGATAGCTTCGAGCAGCACTTCAATGACAGTTAATGGTCAATAGGGGTTAGCGTTATGATTGCTTGGTTTGCGAAAAATGATGTCGCCGCGAATATCTTATTAGTGATGATAATGTTAGCAGGCGCTTATGTCATGCTGAACAAAGTTCCCGTTGATTTGTTTCCTGAAATTGAGTCGCGCAGTGTCAGAGTCGCGGTTACCTTACCTAGTGCGTCGCCCCAAGAGGTTGAAGAGGGGTTAACCATCAAGATAGAGGAGGCGGTTCAAGATATTGAAGGCATACGTCAGATTAATTCTCAAAGTAGTGAGGGTAGAGCGTCGGTGACTCTATCGGTTGAAGACGATTACGATGTTAGAGATATTCTTGATGAAGTAAAAATCCGCGTTGATGCCATTACTAATTTTCCTGTTGATGCAGAGAACTTACTTATTCAGGTGCCGCAATGGCAAAGGGATGCTATTGGTGTGGTGCTTTACGGTGATTACGATGCCTTAACCTTAAGACGCATGGCAGAAGATGTTAGAGATGAGCTGGTCCAGTTAGAGGGGATTTCTCAAGTGGCGATTGAGGATGTCTTGCCATTTGAGATGTCAATAGAGATACCTGAATGGGCTTTGCGTAAATATGATTTAACTTTGGCGCAAGTGGCGACTATTTTACGTCAAAATTCCCGAGATTCGTCAGCGGGTAATTTACGTACTTCAGGTGGAGAGATCTTTATTCGCAGTAGAGGGCAAGCCTACCAAGCCGGTGACTTTGCCAGCATTCCTATTATTACTACCCAAGATGGTACCATGCTGCGTTTAGGAGATATTGCCAACATTAAAGATGAGTTTGCTGAGATACCGTTAAACACGCGGTTCAATGGCGTACCTGCGGTTGAGATTGAGGTATTTAGAACCGGTAATGAAAGTGTTATTGATATTACCACGGCGGTTAGAGAGTATATTGCTGGTAAACAAAGCCAATTGCCACAAGGGTTATCAATGGATTACTGGCGTGATCGCAGTGAGCCAGTTAAGGCCAGGCTAGATACCTTGACCAAAAGTGCATGGCAAGGCGCTTTATTGGTGATAATTATGCTCGCCTTATTTTTAAGGCCGGCAGTCGCTTTTTGGGTGTGTTTAGGTATTCCTATGTGTTTCTTAGGGGCATTTTTATTCATGCCTTTATTCGGTGTAAGTATTAATCTAATGAGTTTATTTGCCTTTATTTTAGTGCTGGGTATTGTAGTCGATGATGCAATTGTTACCGGGGAAAATGTCTATTCGCATTTACAACGAGGTGATGCGCCCTTAGACGCTGCTATTAATGGTACCAAAGAAGTTGCAGTACCGGTAACTTTTGGTATTTTAACCACGGCAGCGGCATTTTTACCGCTCGCCTTTCAAACCGGTCGAGCCAGTTGGTATGCAGCAATTACTTTTGTTGTTGTACCGGTACTTTTATTTTCATTGATAGAATCAAAATTCATTTTACCAGCCCATTTAAAACATGTTCGTCCACTATCGAACAAGCCTTCAAGGTTTTCACTGTTTCAACAAAAAGTAGCGCGTTCTTTAGAGGTGTTAATAGCAAAAGTTTACCAACCTGCGCTTGCCCAAGCGATGCGCTGGCGTTATGCGACACTCGCGTTGATGGTTGCTGTTTTTATCATGGTGCTAGGGACTATGGTCAGTGGTCATACTAAGTTTATCTTTTTTCCGCGCATCCAAAGTGAGGTAGCAACGGCTAATTTAATTATGCCTGCGGGTACAGCATTCGCTTCAACTGATAGCTATGTAAAAGCCATGACGCAACATGCGCAAGATTTACGTGAAGAGTTTCGTGATCCTGAAACAGGAGAGTCGGTTATTCGTAACATTTATTCCATCAGCGGTGGTCGAAACTCAACAACCGGCAGAGTTCGTGTTGAAACCGTTCCGCCAGAAAAGCGCACCTTAGCAGTAACTACGCAGGATATCGTTAATGAGTGGCGCAAGCGCGTTGGGCAAATACCAGGAGCAGAGCAGCTTAATTACCGAGCAGAGATCGGTGGTTGGGGAGGCTCTCCCATTGATATTGAGCTCAAAGGTAATGATGCTAATGCGCTCAATGCGATATCTGAGCAATTAAAAACAAGGTTGGCGACTTACGCTGGCGTATTTGATATTGAAGATTCGCTTTCAGACGGCAAAGAAGAACTACAGCTTGTATTAAAGCCTGAAGCGAGACTATTAGGGCTAGACCTTAACACGGTTTCAAGTCAAGTAAGGCAAGCGGTATTTGGTTTTGAAGTGCAGCGCATTCAACGAGGACGAGAAGAAGTTAGGGTGATGGTTAGATATCCCCTCGAAGCACGTCAATCTATCGAAACTTTAGAGCAAATGATGATACGTGTTGGTCCAAGGCAGGAAGTGCCTTTGTGGCAAGTTGCTGATGTTATCCCGGGCGTTAGTCCAACTAGCATCTTAAGGATAGATAGGCAGAGAACCTTATCGGTTACTGCTGATTTTGATAAGAAAACCGGCGACATGTCCTTGGTGCAAAAGGAGCTTGAACCTTGGTTAATGCAACAGGTTAATAGCTATCCAGGGGTGAGTTTTGAATTAGCAGGCGAAGCAAGAGATCAAAGAGAATCATCTCAAGGTCTCACTGTTGGTGCTATCGCTTTAGCAATATTAATTTATGTTTTGTTGGCCATTCCGTTTAAGTCGTATTCACAACCCTTGATT
Source organism: Colwelliaceae bacterium MEBiC 14330 (assembly GCA_040779365.1). GTDB lineage: Bacteria > Pseudomonadota > Gammaproteobacteria > Enterobacterales > Alteromonadaceae > Colwellia. Next base: position 99,142 of record JBFONR010000010.1, on the reverse strand, counting down.
GTGATGTCGGTCATCCCTTTTGGTATGGTTGGTGCTGTTATGGGACATTGGATCATGGGCTTAGATCTAACCTTGCTGAGTTTTATGGGCATATTGGCATTATCCGGCGTTGTGGTAAATGATTCATTAGTCTTGGTTGATTATGTCAATCAACGCCGCTTAGCAGGATTATCCATTAAAAAAGCAGTGTATGAAGCCGGAGGTAGGCGTTTTAGGGCGGTATTGCTGACATCGCTAACCACATTTGCCGGTTTGATCCCGTTACTATTTGAACAATCGACTCAAGCACAATTTCTTATTCCAATGGCGGTCAGTTTAGGCTTCGGCATTATATTTGCGACCTTGATCACCTTATTTATTGTGCCAATGAACTACCTAATTCTTGAGGATATTAAAGCTTATTTTCGACAATATGGTCGCGATATTCGTCAATTGGTAGTGCGTTAGTCATTGCTGTTTAGCTAAAATAATGCCACTGGCTTGTGGCATTATTTTAGCTTGAATAGTCAAGGTCGTTTATTTTAAAAACCTTTAAAAGCTCAATGTTGTTTTCTTTACCACCGTTACTAAATAGATAGCCATAACATTTTTTGCTGTTTGTTCTGTTTGATTAAACTCCCCACGATGGAAATGGGTCGGGTAATTTGGCCCAGCTTTTTTCACCTTTTTGCAGATCGCGCTCAGTTAATAAACAAGCATCTAGGCGCTGCATAATATCTTGCTGGTCGAGGTCTTGACCAATAAAGACTATTTCTTGGCGCATATCTCCAAAGGGTTCAACCCAACTGTCCTTGATTGATTGCAGATATTCTGGGTCTTGAGGCCATTGCGCTTTGGGTAAGGCTTTCCAAAAAAAACCGGCGACGCCATGTCTTGCCATCCCACCAGCTTGACTCCAACTACCAGCAAGTTTCGGTCGTGTTGCGAGCCAGAAGAAACCTTTTGAACGAATCAATTTGCCTGTTAGCGCTGGGTTATTGATAAATTGATAAAATTTTTCCGGGTAAAAAGGTACTCTTGCCTGATAAACGAAACTGCTAATAGCAAACTCTTGGGTTTCTGGTACATGCTCGCCACGTAATTCTTTAAGCCAACCGGGCGCTTGTTGTGCTTGTTCAAAACTAAATTTACCAGTCGCCAGAACTTGTTTGAGCGGCACCTGGCCGTTTTCAATAGCGATTTGTGTTGCTTGGGTATTTAGTGCCTGAAGAATACCCTTTAGTCGAGCAAGCTCTTTGGCGCTAATGAGATCTATTTTGCTAATTAATAATATGTCTGCAAATTCAACTTGTTCTATCAGTAGGTCCGCGACACTGCGCTCATCTTCTTCACCAAGACTTTCGCCGACCTCTTGCAGTGATTTAGCTTGGTCGTAATCGTTAAGAAAATTAAGCGCATCAACCACAGTAACCATAGTATCAAGCCGTGCTACATTCGACAGGCTGTTTCCTTCTTCATCTGAAAAAGTGAAGGTTTCAGCCACGGGCAGCGGCTCAGAAATACCGGTAGACTCGATAACAAGATAGTCATATTTTCCTGCATTGGCTAAACGAGTGACTTCTTCAAGTAAGTCTTCTCTTAAAGTACAACAGATGCAACCGTTACTCATTTCCACTAACTTTTCTTCGGCGCGATTGAAACTGATTTCATTTTTAACGGTAGAGGCGTCAATGTTAATTTCACTCATGTCATTGACAATCACGGCAACCCGCAAGCCATCTCTATTGTTAAGTATATGATTTAAAACAGTAGTTTTTCCTGCGCCAAGGAAACCAGATAAAACAGTGACAGGTAGTAACGGGCGGCTTTGCATAATTTATCTTCACCTTTTTATGAATAAGTTTGTTCTCTAGCAATAAATCTCGATATTGTTTAGCTTAGTCTAGATAAACATGCTCTTTTAATTCTTGAATGCATTTAACGTCAGCGCAGAACTCAGCGGTAGGCCTTGCCAATAAACGGCGAATGCCTATTGGTTCACCCGTTTCGAGACAATAGCCATATTCCCCTTGGCGGATACGCTCTATCGATTGCTGGATTTTAGGTAATAGTTTTTGCTCTCTGTCTACAATGCGCATTAAAATGTTAAATTGCTCTTCCCAGGTCGCTCGGTCGCTAAAATCAGTTAAATCAGGCGGGCTTAATAATTGTTCTTTAGTTTCACTAATCCTTTGACGGGTAGTGTCATGTAACTCGATGAGCTTTTCCTTAAAGAACTCAAGCTGTTCATCATTCATATAGTCTGATTCAGGTGCTTTGATAATAGTTTCTGTGGTGTAAGTGCTTTGTGCTGAAGAGTTTGTTTGTTCGGCATTAGTCATGATTAGTTTCCACCAATTAAGTTAACCTTATTGTAATGTTATAACATCACAGCGAGGTATGTAAATGTTTACTTTTTGCTATCGCCTATATCTTGAATTGAATGTGAACTTAACGGTTTATTGATACGTAGTGTTTGATTAATGATGGAAAAATTTTTGGCAGCTTGTTTTTGATTTTGCTTGAGGAGGCATGTTGAATAGCGAAGAAAAAGTGCCTACTTCTAGGTTAGCACGACTGGCAACCTTGGGTTCATTAGCTGCTAAAGTTGCTGGCAATATGGTAGTCGATGGCACAAAAAAATGGTCTAGAGGCGAGTCTATATCGACTAAAAAATTACTGGTGCAACCCAAAAATATTAAACATTTAGCAGACAAGTTAGCACAGCTGCGCGGCGCTGCGATGAAAGTTGGTCAGCTTTTATCCATGGATGCGGGGGATTTATTACCGGCGGAGTTAACGCAGTTGCTAGATAAACTACGCGCAAACGCTCAGCCTATGCCGCACAAACAATTGCTCACCGTGCTAAAAGCACAGTGGGGTGAGCATTGGTTAGATAACTTTGCCCATTTTGACTTGCAGCCTTTTGCCTGTGCATCAATCGGGCAAGTGCATATTGCTTACCTTGAAAATGGTGAAAAACTCGCGGTAAAAGTGCAATATCCCGGGGTTGCTAATGCGATAAATAGTGATGTTGATAATGTCGCCGCCTTGTTAAAGGTCTCAGGACTGTTGCCCGCACACTTTGAGATTGATGAGTTAATAGCGCAAGCAAAACGACAATTGCTGGCCGAAGCTGATTACCTAAATGAAGCAAATCTTGTCAAATCATACCGTGAGATGTTAGGTGATAATCGCTTTGTTTTACCTAAAGTTATTGACGATTTCAGCGCTCAATCGATATTAACAATGAGCTATATTGACGGTATTGCTATTGATGAAATAACACAACTACCCCAAGCAATAAAAGATAATGTTGTTACCTCCCTGATTGGCTTATTTTTAGATGAGCTGTTTACTTACCAATTTATGCAAACTGATCCTAATTTTGCTAATTACCTATATCAAGCTGACACTGATCGTATTGTACTACTCGATTTTGGTGCGACCCGAGTAATCCCCAAACACATAAGCCTGGGCTATTTAGCCTTGATTAAAGCCAGTATTAACAATGACAAAATGGCAATGATTACTGCAGCCAAAAACATTGGTTTTTTTGCCGACAATATTGATGAAACGTATTTAGCGCAGATATTAGCTATTTTTACCCTGGCGTGTGAGCCATTAGTGCATGATCAAGCCTATGACTTTGCAAACAGCGGCTTAGCGTTGAGAATTAAAGAGCAAGGCATGTTAATTAATACCCAGCAAAAGCAATGGCATACGCCACCAATTGATGCCGTCTTTATTCATCGCAAACTCGCCGGATTATATTTATTGGCTGCCAAGCTTGAGGCTAAAGTCAATACACATCAGTTATTTTCTAAATTTATAGATAAAGAGGGACAGTGATATGCTCGATTATGTTGAAAAATCAAGAGTGATTGAAATGGCATGGGAAGATCGCACACCATTTGAGGCTATTGAAATATTATATGGTTTAACTGAATCACAAGTGATACGCCTTATGCGACAAGAATTAAAACGCTCTACTTTTAAGAATTGGCGCGCGCGCGTCTCCGGCCGTAAAACTAAACATTTGCATAAGCGTAGCAAAGCGGTTGAACGCTCTCACTGCGCTAGCCAATACAAAGTCAGCTCAGCAAATAAAGCCCGAATGAGATAATTCACTATAATTTGTCTAAATTATCGAGATAATATTGCGCTTTGGCTAAGGTAGCTTGTTGTTGCTCTATTGGCTGTTTATGCCAATTACGATAGACCATAGCTTGTCGAGGGTTGGCTTCAAATAAGTCACTATGCTTAATCATAAAATGCCAATAAAGACTGTTTAATGGGCAAGCATTGTCAGTATTTTTCTCTTTAACTTTGTAATGGCAACTTTGGCAGTAATCACTCATTTTATTAACATAATTACCGCTGGCGGCATAAGCTTTTGAAGCAATAAGCCCGCCATCGGCAAATTGACTCATACCTCGGGTATTGGGTAATTCGACCCACTCAATGGCATCAACATAAATACCTAAATACCATTGATCAACTTCTGCTGGGTCTATACCTGTGAGTAGGCAAAAGTTGCCGGTGATCATTAACCGTTGAATATGATGAGCATAACTGTATTGCAATGATTGCTTAATTGCTTGATGTAAGCAATTCATTTGGGTTTGACCGTTCCAAAACCATGACGGTAAGCGATTGTTTGCTTTTAAGCTATTTTTCTTTTGGTAGTGCGGCATATTAACCCAATACATCCCGCGGATAAATTCACGCCAGCCTAAAATTTGCCTAACAAAGCCTTCAACTTGAGCAATCGATATCGCTTCATTGGCTTGATAATGTTTAAGGACGGTATCAACCACGAGGGCAGGAGATAACATTTTACTATTGAGTGAAAAAGATAATCTTGAGTGATAAAGGCTCCATTGCTTTTGAGTAACAACATCATCACCATTGCAAGTCATGGCATCTTGAAAAGTACCAAAAGATGGTAGTAGATAACGGCAAAAAAAATCGAGTAGTTGTAAACTTTCTTGACGATTGATTGGCCACAGTAAAGTAGAATCACCTTGCCCGATGGTTTTAACTTGATGGCGAGATAAGCGGTCGGTAATTTCGCTAACATCATGACTAAAGATTAAAGGCGCAGGGATTGCAGCAATATCGTTTTTTTTCAGTTTATTACGGTTTTGTTGATCATAATTCCATTGACCACCTTCGGGTTGTTTATCCTGATCAATTAGCACCTTAAAACGCTTGCGCATATAACGATAAAAGAACTCCATTCTATGACTAGTCTCTGCTTTGAAATGTTGGCTTAGCTCCTGATGCGGAAGGTAAAAGTGATGCGAATCAACACAAGTAGCGCAAATATTTTTCGATAACAGTTGTTGGCTAAACTGAGCCAATTGCTCGGAAAGTCGATACTCGTCTGGTTGTTGATACTCAAAATATTGCATGCCATTACTTAGTAGGCTAGTGAGCATATCCGTTAGGTCGTGATATTGTTTGGTATCATCTAAAGTTAAATGCAACACTTGATGTCCAGCTGCTTTTAAGGCGGCGGCAAATGCCGCCATCGCGGCAAAAAAAGCTTGGACTTTTTGCAAATGATGCCTAACATAATTAGTTTCTTGGTGAAGCTCTGCGATAACATAAAGGCAAGTGTCATCGACTTGTTCAAACCAAGGGTGAGTGGCATTAAGTTGATCACCTAATATCAGACGCAGTTTAGTTGCTTGCTTGTGCATGGTTATTTTTCTCTTTTTGACAACGTTTCGAACAATAGATCACGTTATGCCAATCGCGTTGCCACTTTTTACGCCAGGTAAAGGGCCGATGACATACCGGGCAAAGCTTCCAAGCTTTGCTATTGTTTTTAGCTTCTCTGTTGTTCATTTCATTGCGTTGTTATTGATAAATAATTACTTACCTATATAGCTTAATCCGGCCTGACATGGCGTGCTAAAATCCGGTAAGATTCTTGTTTAACTTGCGCTTTATTACGCCACTGCCAAAGTAACTCTCTGGCTTGTTTTCCGGTGCTTTTGATATCAACAATTGGTAGCGGATAATCTTGTCCTAACTTCAAGCCATACATCATTTGCTCCATCTCGGTCATCAGCCATGGCTCATGGATAATGGGTGCGGGAATATGGGCCAGTTCAGGTAGCCATGCTTTGATAAAAGCACCCTCGGTATCCTTTTCTTGAGATTGTTTCACTGGGTTATAAACCCTGATGGTATTAATGCCGGTAATACCTGCTTGCATTTGAAACTGACTGTAATGAATACCTGGCTCAAAATCTAAGAACAAGCTGGCAAGGTATTGCACCCCTAAGCGCCAATCAAGATGAAGGTGATGGCTGAGAAAGCTCACAAGCATGGCTCTCATTCTAAAGTTGACATAGCCGGAACGTAACAGGCAGCGCATGCATGCATCAACCATTGGGTAGCCAGTATTGCCTGTTTTCCAGGCTGATAATTTTACTTGCGCGGCTTCACTATTATCTCGAGGCATATTTTCATAGCCACGGTTAATAGCTTCATGCTCGATACGGTGCTCACTTTCAAATTTTTGAATAAAATGGCAGTGCCAGTGTAAGCGTGAACTGAGAGCAGATAATGAACGGCGCCAGCCAGGCTTTTGCCAGTGAGCAAGTAGGGTTTGATACACTTGTCGCAAGCTAATGTTTCCCCAGGCTAAATAGGGAGATAATCTTGAGCAATATGCTCTACTCAAGGAAGGGCTAGATAAACTAAAGCTGTATGATTTGCCGCGCTCTGCAAAAAAGCTATTGGCTACTATCATGGCTTGTGATTCGCCGCCTAATTGGAAGTTTTCATCAATATCAAGCCATTGCTCGTTAACCTTATTACTATCACAAGCTAGCAAATTGTTATCGGGTGGTATCAAAGTTACTTGCGCAAATGAGGTGGCCTGTATCGGGGCACGCATGACATCAGCCCAATGTTTATCCCAGTTTACACGGTTGATTAGCCCTCTTTGTACAGCACCGAGTTGACTTTGCTGCCAACTGATTTGATGCTGCTGGCACCAAGCGCTTACTTGTTGGTCTCTGATGTAGGTGTTTTCCAGACCAATTTCTTCATGACTGTAAATAGTATTTATTTGAAAGTGTTTATGGATTTCATCTATAACATCAATGGCATTACCATGGGTGATCCAGAGCGCTTTTTCAGGCAATTGACGGGCTACATCAAGCAGTGACTGGTAAACAAAACGCCAATGTCTGGTACTGTAATGAGGGTCATTAAGTAACATCTCTTCAAAAATATAAAGCAATACCAGTGGGCTTTGCTCTGCAATGCTATTCGCAATAGCTTGCTGAATAGGCTGGTGATCTGCTAAGCGAATGTCACGCTTGAGCCATACCAGGTTAATGGCCATGGCTGTTAACTGCCTTAGCATGAGTCGTTAAAGCGTCATCGGGGAGCATTGCTTGATACTCATCTATGCCAAAATCATGGCTAAACCAATATAGTGCTGCCATATTACCCCTTGTTTAAGTGTTTAGAAGATAGTTTGATTAATTCTCTATATACGTTTGTGCAGGACTTTTTGATTAGTTTTTTAGAAGATCTTGAACAAGTAAAAATCGCATTGCACTATCTGATTGATTAACAAAACAGCGCTTTGGGGTAGTGTTCAGGCTTTACACTGTTTATGAGCTAATACCCAAGGCTGATAGGGCTAGCCGATTGTTAAGCCTACTTTAGAGGTAGGTTAGTCTGGCCAAATTTTTAGCTAAGCGATGCGGAGTCATTTTTTAATTCGTCATGGCAAGATTTTTTTAAATAAAGCGTAAAGGTGGTGCCTCTGCCTAATTGTGTTGTCACTTTCAATTTTCCGCCATTGTTTTCAATAATACTTAGCGAGATAGATAAACCTAAACCCGTGCCTTCACCAACCGGTTTTGTGGTATAAAAAGGCTCAAATATACGCTCAATTACCTCTGGAGGAATGCCGGTACCATTATCTGAAATTTCAACTTTAACCCATGTTTGATTGTCCATATCTTCAAGGCAACTTGAAATTTTTAGCTGTCCTTTGGGGTCGCAGGCATGTTTTGCATTAAGAAATATATTCATTAATACTTGGTGAATTTCACCGTTATCAAATGAGATTAATGGCACCTCAGCTAAATAGGTTTGTACTTCCATCGAATATTTCAACTCATTCCAAACCACCTTCAAAGAGTTTTTGATGCATTCATTGATATTACATTGTTCGGTTTTTACGCTATTTTGATGTGAGACTTGTTTAAGGCTTTCAGTTATTTTTTGAATTTTCTTTAGTCCATCAATCGTCGGCTTAATTAACTCTTCACCATCTTGATTAATATAATCAATTTCATAGTGTTGACGTATTTTGCTCAAGTCTGTCAGTTCAAGCTTGTTATGCTTTTTAAGGCTGTTAACTACAAATTCATCAAGCTTTTTATAGCTATGAAAATAATTGCTTAAAAAGTCTAAATTACACAGGGCATAACTTAATGGGTTATTAATTTCATGGGCAACCCCAGCAGCAAGCTGACCGAGGGAGGACATTTTGTCAGCTTGAATCAGTTTCTTTTTGATTGAAGATAAGTATTCATTTGCTGTTTCAAGTTCAGTGCAGTGTTGATACAACTCCCTTGTTTTTTCATCCAATAATTTCTCGGCTAATTTCCGTGCTTTCTTTTCACGCTCATAAGCTAGTTTATAGGGACTATCCTTCATTAAATTATCCTTGGAAGTGAATAATTAACTCACAGTGATCCGCGCCTTTATGCATACAAACAGGGTGCGAGATGGAAATTTTTTCTGAAAATTTAGCCGCAGCCCCTTGTATTAAACCGACTGCAAGATAACAGAGTTTTCTTTTTGAACTGTATTCCAAGATTAAATCGCCATTTTCACTATTGTGATACTTAAAGCTTGGCAAATATGCTGAAGGATGAACGCGCTTGACTTCAGAGTGAATAACACCGTCGATGGCCAAAAGAAAGTCTTTTAAATTAGTTAAAGAAGAGAGATCAGCAGGACTATTTTGATAGAGTGTCTCAAATATATACTCGCCAAAAGCGGTTAATAAATCATTGATGGCAATACCGGTTTTCTTTGATAAGAGCTTAACCATCTCAATGAGTTCGCCATCTTTGTATTGTTCGCCAGCGGTATAAATACCTTGAGATGCTGGCTTAGTTTTATCAAGTAACTCATTCCAACATTCCATGCCTATTTTTTCAATAACCATGTCAGAAAAAGCAGTAAAAATTGTACCTTGCATAGCTTGACCAAAAATATGTCTTGTGGGTGTTAAATTTAATATTAGTCGATTTAGCCGATAAGAAGTCAATAACCTAAGAAAAATTAGTGTAACCTTGCTAACTTATACTATGAGGGTTAAAGCGATGCCTTTTTTTAAAGCGGCTTAGACTGGGACTAGCACCATAATAATTACCATAAAGGAAGTATTTAACATCAGAATAATTTTGGTATTTATAGTCGGCGATGCTGGTAATAAGGTATGGAACAATGCAATCTGAGTTATATTGCTCATGGACAAAGACTGTTAACAGTAACAACAACTCTTCTGCAACCAAACAACCTGCATAAGCGACTAAATGATCCTCAGTAAAAATACCAAAATATGGGTAATCATGCTTATCAATATGTAAAGCGGGATTACTAAAGCTTTGCAGTGCATCTGTTAAAAGTTTGCTTTCTATTTGTCCATGACCTATGGGTATCGAACCATGCATTTGCGCTACCTCATCGAGGTAGTCATTATAGTTAATGCGTTTAAAGTCGTAGTTATTTCGTTTGGCTTTATCGATTTTACGGTGCGTTGAACTTGTGAGCGTTTTAAAGTATTTATCACTGGAACAAGGCATAGGTAATATCGCAATGCCGTATTGTAAGCTACATAGTAAAGAAGGTATAGCGGGGGGCTTTTTAGAGGTTAGTTCCAGGTCTTTAAAGACCGATAAATAAAAGATGTTATTTGTTTTAGCGACTTTTATCTCTGAATCTATTGTTAACTTGGGCGTTTTAAACGCCTTAATAATATCAAAGAATAGGTTTTTAATGTTCATATTAGGTCTCGCTATTCCTTAGTTTAATCACTTATCAAGTGATTGATACTCTTTTCAATCGCTTTGCATATGGCGCCCGTTGCTAAACTTTTCTTTTATCACTGAGTCTATAATTTATATTGGGATGTCAGTGATGAGCTATTTTGGGTGCTTAATTAACCGCTCAATTAACACCTCAATTAGCACAAGGTCATAAAAATTTAAATAACTGATAAAGGTCAAGCAATTTAGTGACCAATATCAAAAATTAGTGATGATTTATTTAATTGCTCAGTCATTGTGTATTGTGCAAGCTATTTTTAAAAAGCAGAGCAGGTGATTGCTATTATTTTGAAGTGAATTTGCAAGAAAATTCTCAGATAATTAAATATCCTGCATTGCATTTTGCAAAATCTAACTAAGCTATATATCGATATTAATTACAGATGTTAAAAAGCATTGAGTCACTATTTAAAAACTTACTTTATTTCATTGTCTTAGTTGGTTTATAAGAGTATGGCTTGTCTTTTGCTTCGCTAGGTAGAATTAACAATACCTGTTGTTGTACCTTTTCTTTTCTGGAGTGCAGTAATGCGAAACCCTTTACTCTTAATGCCTAGGAGTTTTAAAGAGCAGTTGACTTATTCAGCGGGTATCGTATTAACTAAACTTATCGCCATCATTATGTTACCGGTATTCACCCATTATCTATCACCAGGTGATTATGCTCGCTTAGATATCTTACAAACACTGGCTAATTTACTCGGCTTAGTTATTGCTTTTGGCTTGGCGGACTCTCTTTTTCGTTTTGCCGGGGAAACAAGTGAGCCGATAGTGCGCAGTGATATGGCGGCTAATATTTTTGCATTGGCGGTTATCGCGCTAGTTGTTGGTACCATATTAATGCAAGCGCTGGCGCCTTTTATTACCCGGTTACTGCCTGGAGATATCACTTTATTTCAAACAAGAGCCATACTAGCCAGTCTTTCGGTGACGGCATGCATCGCTGTGCCCCTAGCCTGGCTTAGAATGCAAGGCAAAGCCGGTATGTTTTTTATTGCAACAGCATGTTGGACCCTGTGCCAAGCTGGCATTACCGCAATAGCATTATTTCTTGGTTATGGCATCGATGGTGTACTTGTCTCCGGTTTATTTAGTGCCATAGTGTTAGCATTAGTGTTATCTATTTATCAGTATTGTAGTACAGGTATCTCTTTTTCCATGTCTTTGTCACTTGCTCAGGCGCGTTTTGGCGGCATGTTAGTGTTGGCTGGTATTGCTTCTTTTATTATCGAAAGCTCGGGTCGGTGGATGTTAGCCAGTGAGGCTGGTGTGCAAGTACTTGCTGAATATGCGCTTGCTTGGAAAGTCGGCATCATGGCACTTTTATTTACAGAGCCTTTTGCGATGTGGTGGTTACCTAAACGTTTCGCGGTATTAAATGAAGACGGTAAGCAACAGTGTGCATCTACAACAGAAATTGGTGTGGTAATCGCTTTAGTATCAGTGGTAGCTATAGCGTGTGCTGGACCATTTTTAGTCACTATCTTAAGTCCTAAAGAGTATCATAATGCTATTCAATATATCCCGGCTTTTGCAGTGTTAGCAGGTATAAAGGCTGTTACTAATTTATTTACCACGGGCATATTAACGGAAAAGAAAACACTATGGCCAATTTATATTGATAGCGGCACGGCTTTTGTTGCCTTGGCCGGTAATTTAATTTTCATACCATATTTTCAAGCATGGGGAGCAATTTTTGCGCTGACAATTGCCTTGATTATGAGACTTTTCTTGTATTTGTACATTGGACAAGGGGTTAATTTTATTCCGTATCAGCTATATCGCATGGGGTTATTACTCTTTATTACGATTACTATTCCTGCTGTGGCTTGCCAAGCTGACAGCCCTATTGTTACGGCGCTGTTAGGTATGTTAGGTGGCATCTTATTATTATTTTGTGCCATTCTTTTTGGCAGTATTCCCACAGATAAACTGGTCAAATTATGGAAACCGACTAATGCACCTTTACAATAAGAGCCTAATTGCAAAGTCGCTAATTATCCTATCCTTACCTAGCTGCTAACACTAAAAGCTTAACGATAAAATAAAAGCAATGAACCAAAGCCCTGAAAAGACTTGCCAAAATAATACCGGATTTTTATCCATCAAGACCGCATTATGGTTACTTTTGTATTTAGGGTTAGGCTTTTGCAACTCATGTAAAAACTCTAGAACATCTTCATGGCGGCGTTCTGGCTGAAAGCGCAAGCCTTTTTTTATTGCACAATCAATCCAAATCGGTACTAAAGGGTTATGCTCAAAACAAGGCACGTATTTGGTTTTTAAATAGGCCTTAGCAGTACGGCACTTGTTGAGTTTGCCTGAGAACGGCTCTGTGCCGGTTAACATTTCATAAGCGATCACTGCTAATGAAAAAACTTCAGATTGTATAGTACTTCTTCCTGTTATCACTACTTCCGGGGCAGAATAGCCAGCAGTACCTAACATACCTGCTTCATCTAAAGGGGTAGCAATTTCGGCGATTCCTTTGCTGCAACATGAGCCAAAATCAATGATCTTCACTTCGCCATTATGATCAATCATGATATTGCCTGGTTTGATGTCTTGATGCAAAATTTCTCGTCTGTGCATCGCTCTTAGACCCTTTTCAATTTGGGCTAAAATATAGGTGACATCTTGTACTGATGGTTGTGGATTTTCTTTTATCCACTGCTCTAAGGTAATACCTTCAATATACTCAGTTAAATAATACAGCCAATTTTTTTCGCGAACGCTTTCAATTACTTTAACCACATGTGGGTTATTGATTCGGCTACCCATCCAGCTTTCCATGATAAATCGTTCAATATAGGCAAGATCATCATCAAAATTGACCGATGGCGTTTTCATGCAGTAGCGTTCACCACTTTCTATGTCACGCACCACATAGACCTGACTACGAGTGTTTACATGTAACACTTTTTCAATTTGATAATCATCAAGTTTCATCTCAGGGGTTAAAAAAGGTGGGAAAGGCAGCTCTGATAGTTTTCTGCCCACTTCGTTGATTGTTTGCCTTGGTAAGGTGTCAATGCGTAATAGTTGGCAGCTTAAGTTATCATCACTGTTATGAGACAGTGCCAACTCTATTAATGCTTCGCATGTGTTTTCAAAATCAGTATCGTTATAGTCAGGGGTAATTTGTTCGATGAAAGAAGATATTTGTTTATTATTTAAAAAATCGTGGATGCCGTCTGTGCTTAGCAAAAATATATCGCCTTGTTCAACAGCTAGACTATGACAGTCAACATCAAGTTTTACATCCAGTCCCATAGCGCGAGCTAAGTAGGTTTGTTTGGCGCTAACGTAGGTGCTGTGATCACGGGTGATTTGTTCCAATTCACCTTGACGAAAGCGATAAACTCTAGAATCGCCAACATGGAAAATATGTGCGGTTTGAGATTTAAAAATAATGCTACTAAAAGTACTGATATAACCTTTTTGCGCATCGTTAAAATGTTGCCCTTGACCATATAACCAGCGATTTAAGGCGGTTAATACTTGTGAGGTAGACTTTTTTACACTCCAACTATCGGGTGTTGAATAATAGTCATAGAGGAAATTATGCACACAGGTTTCACTGGCTTCTTTACCGGCTTCAGCGGCACTAACACCATCAGCAATAACGGCTACAGCACCTTTATTGTGTAATACAGAGCCTGCAGGAAGTCTAATGCCTATCGCATCTTCGTTTTGCGCTTTTGTTCCAGCGATAGAGCGTTGTGCTACGGTAAAGCTTAATTCACTACTCAAATGGTCACCTTTTTTAATATATTTAATGCACTTTATTGTTAATTGTTAACCAACATTAAACACTAATTTTTAATACAGTTAAAGTATCAGTGAACCGAGCAAGAATTTGCAGCATATAAAGCTCAAGTTACCCAGGCAGTTCTTGACAAAATTATTAATCAGTACATCTATAAACTATTTGCTAACAATAACGGGAGCAATAAATAAGCCATTATGTAAGCTGTTGAAATAGCTTTTATACTTTTATTTATTTTTGTCTTTTCGCTGGCTGTGCACCAAAATGAAGCGAGACCAGAGCCAAAACGCACCAACAGTAGCTATTTTGAATCATCATACACTTGTATATTGCGTTACATAGCGTCATTAAGGCTATTACCTGTTTAGTGAATAGCTGGTATTATTGTTAACGAAAGTGATACCGCTCAGCAATGATATTCGATTTAGCAATGACAAGCCTTTTTGCTGATAAGATTGAATGAGCCACTAAAATAGCTTTGGTTAAATTGAAGATGGCGCAGTGACTGAGTATTTTCATCAGCTTTGAAAACTAAGAAGAGTTAAAACACGTGCAATTATTAGAAATAGACTGTTTAGGTAAAACACTGCGATTAGAGGGGTCTATGGCAGGCTGGCAACAACTTTACTGGGATGGTCATTGTGTCTCTCAACTTAATGCAAGCGCAGAAAATGAAAACTTTTCTCATCAATTTACCTTACAAACACAGCGTGAAGAACAAGGTGCGCGTGTTGAATTAACACTAGCATTAAATGGCTCATTAATTTGGCAACCTTTTAATTTACAGTACCAGTTGCGCATTAATGATGAATTGGTTGCTGAAAATAGTGTTGATGAAAAAGCGATTGAACAGCGTAAGATAGTTCAACACCAAAGACAACCGATGAAGTTTAGCTTTATTGGCATGGCAGGGCTAGGCTTAAAGCTCTTAAAAAGTGCAAAAGTGATTAAGGTATTGTTTGCTGCTGGTAGCTTAGCAGCATATAGCTGGTTATTTTCTATTCAGTTTGCAATCGCTTTATTACTTTGTTTAGTGTTTCATGAGTATGGCCATATCAAAGCGATGAAATACTTTGGTTTAAAAACAAAGGGAATTTACTTGATCCCCTTTGTTGGTGGCTTAGCGCTCAGTGATGATAAAATAAATACACGCTGGCAAGACGTGGTTATTTCAATTATGGGACCTTTCTTTGGTTTGATACTGTCACTTGCTTGTTTGCTTGTTTGCTTGGCTATTGGCTAACCGATTTAGAAATTCTTGCAGGGCTTGCGGTATTCAATGCGTTACTTAATTTATTTAATATGTTACCAGTATTACCGCTTGATGGCGGTCATGTTTTAAAAAGTATCGCTTTTTCTATTAATTCCAAAATAGGCTTAACTGTCTCTATATTAGGGGCAATATTGGGCGTGTATATCAGTTATTACTTTGGTCTTGCCTTACTAGGTTTTTTGCTCGCTCTTGGCAGTATAGAGATACTTTTTGAGTATAAACGTAGGCATTTAAGTGAGTTATTACCACTTAACCGCTATGCTCAAATTGTCTCAGCGCTCTGGTATATCATGACCTTGGGTGGTTTAAGCGCAGTTATTTGGTTTGTCGGTCAAACGGATAATGGCGCTTTGTCACTCCCGCTTAAAATATTGGCAAGTTAATTTATTGGCTCTGCCCCTTTCATTAGCGCTTATTGTTGTGATGAGCGCTAAAGTCATCTCAGTTATCTTACCCCTGAAAAAGTTTAGCTTACTCACCTTGTATTTATATTGTGTATTTTCATTATTCACACAATAAATAAATTGCGACTGGATAAAAAATAATCACTAACCTATTGTCACTTAACTGGTCTAACGTCCGATCAGTAATAAGAAGAATAAGAAAAATAATTATAATAACTATAAAAATAATGGGGAAAATATGAACATAATAAAGCTCTCAACAGCCTTTGTACTCCTTTGCTTAATCACGCTGTTAAACAGCGCACACACTAAAGAATATAAAATTGTGCTGATCCATGGCTTTCAGCCACAACAACTGATCAATGATGGTGATGTTGAGCAAAGTGGACAGCAATATTGGCAGGGTTACTGGGATAGTCTCAGTGATGCGCGTATTGATTGGCCGTCCTATGAGCGTATTGAAGGAAAAATAGCCACTGATTACGTATGGCCTAAATTAAAAGCGTTTTCAGAAAGTAATTTTTGCTCACCAGGCTGTATTTTTGTTACCCACTCAACCGGTGATTTAGTTGCCCGCTATATTATTGATAACCAAGAAACATGGTTAGAAAATGAAGGCTTATCGCCGTTAAATATTGTTGCCACTTTTGATATTGCCGGTGCAGGTGGCGGTAGTGAGTTGGCTGACTTAGCCGTGAGTGTAGCACAAGGTACTGAAAATTGGACCTTTATTATTGAAGCGGCCTTAGAAGCATGGTTAGGTGGCGATCTTACTGATGAAATGGGCGTGCTTCATGATTTAAAGGTTAATAATGCTCGTCAATTAGCGCCGTTACCCGATGCGAGAATTCCGCGTTTAAGATTTGTTGGTGATGCTACAGAATATCTCGGTGTAACCAGTCCCTTTATAAAGGGCCATGATGATGGTGTGGTTGGCTCTCACTCTGCCTGTGGTGGTAATCGCCAAGCGAGTTTTGGTAGCTGTAGTGCTCAAGTTGATTTTAACGGCAAGATTGAAAATCAACGCAATGCGGTCTCTGGTTTTATGCCTTATCACTACCCGATGTTGATGGGTGAAGATTATAGCCATGGCTCTTTATTAGAAAGTAGACAACAAGGAAAAGTGACAGCAGCGAGCAGCAGTGAAAACTTATTATCAGGGCAAGCTATTCAGTTTGATACCTACACGCAAACCTCTGGTTGGTGGCTATGGAAAAGTAACTATCTGTATGTTGAAAACTCTAATAGTGACAGTATGTCGACACTTATTTATGACGCAATTCCTAACTAATCAATAAAAATAAAAGCAGTTAACTTTTAAGTAAAAGTTAACTGCAGTTCACCTAGGAAAATAAATGAATTATGGCACATCAACAATTGATAAAGCGTTCAACAGTGCTTATCAGCATGGTACTAGTAACATGGTTTTTATGGCCGTCAAGCCCAGCAGAAGTCACTGTATCTGTAGCAAGTGAAAAGCAAGCGATAAAACAACCAATAGAGCATAAATTTCTTCAAACACTAACACCTAAAGTGACGAAAAATCATACAAAAATTAACGCTGAAAAAATATCTTCAAACAAGTCAGCGGCATTGGTGGCGAAAGTCTATGCGGCGGAATTGAATTTTCCGCCATACTCACAACCCTTAACAAGTCATGATTTTGATCGCCTGCAACCTAACCACTTTAACCCGCAATCTATACCCGTTGATGATGAGGGTAAGCAAATTAGCGCGACGTTATCTAAATATCGTTATACCTACCCTGAGCCGATTTTGGCAACCATGAGGGGGGAAAATATTATTAATGCAACGCTTGAACTTATCGATACTTCCTCTGGCAAAGTATTACTAACGAGTGTCTTTGAACAAGAAGAAAATAATTGGTATGCACAATTAGACGGCAAGCAAGATTTGCCTGAGCAGTTACATGCCACAGTGCGCGCTAACGTAAACTCGAAAACTATCACCATGGCATTAGCGCTTAAATATATTGATTCAATTGCGACCTTAGAAGGCTTTGGCTCTACCTATAGCCGTGATGCAGATATGATGATACCGGTGAAACTTACCACCAGAAAAAAAGGCCTGTACCGCGTACGAGCAAATTTATTTGATGCCAACAATCAGCCAATAGCGCACTTAGTTACGAAGGAAAAACTCGCTAAAGGCCGCACTAAAATGAACTTAAAGGCACATCAATCAGTGCTACAAGGTAAGCAAGCGCCATTTTATTTAGCAACGTTTTCGATAGAGCTGATGTCGCCGGCACCCGGTCAACCGACAAAATATGGCAACAGTTTAATCAAAAAGCATGAAATAAAAGACTTTGCGGTATCAAGCCTAAGCAATACTCCCTACCAGCCCTCAGAGCAAGAACAGCAACGATTAAAATTACTCCAGCAAATGTCACAAGATTGAGTTGTCAATTATAAAGGAGGCTCGCAACTCATTCTACTAATTACCTATCCGTTTAGGTCATTAAGATGGTTTCAGTTGATTTGAATTAATTATTTTTGATGCACTTTACATATTTCAGTATAGTTATGGAGAGTACTCTTGTTATGACTAAAATAATAATAACATTGGTATTTATAATAAGTCATGCATAATACTTTTATAGTGCTATGCTAGCTGTCAAGCATTGATAAAATAGCCTCTATAATCCAAATACAGTCTTTTTTCACTGGTCTTTCGGCAAACCAAGCCGCGGTTTTATAGGTTGTAAAGTCGTTAATATTGGCATTATCAAACCACAGCATATGCTTAACACCGACTGCTACTTGATTTGATGTGCCTTGCACACTGCGGTCAGAATATTTATTGATAGATATAGGGGCAAATAATGTTTGCGCTTTTTGCATTTGCGTCTCGTTAGCCCCTATCTTTAATAAGGCATTCATGAAGCAATCGTAAAAGTGCTAATTCAAGGCGTCAAAATCAGGTTTAGTTAGCCCTAATATCATCTTCGGAAAGCGGCTTTTATTATGCACAATTAAAATACAATTTCGGTACTGCAAGACAAGTAAATTAGAGTGCCAGCAAAAAAGTGGATTAATTAAATATTATTACCATCCTCAATTACCTCGCTTGTAATAGCTTTCCTTTAGAAAATAAACCTTGTTTAACTGGCAATTGAGTTACTAACTTTTTTCCACAGTATAAACTAATCGTCTTCATCCTTTTGATAGCATTGCCAGTGATAAATATGTATCACTAGCAGTGCATGTCGAAGTAGAAATTGATATTACTGTCGATGATGTTGAATACATCTAGCTTTAAATGAGTTAACATAAATAAAATAGAATTATATTCAACATTAACCGTAGTTAAACCACTCAAATACAATGAGTAACCCTCTTATTGGTAAACCATTGAGTGACATATAGAGGGATGTGTTCAATACTCTCAGTATGATATCAATGCCTGTCAATAACATTAGTTATTAAAATACATCCCAATGTTCAACAATTTTATTCGTATTATTATCCACACGCCATAAATCCACTACAGGCGAGTCTGATCTGAATGTCCACACTAAATCATCCTCAGCTAGCGTTAAAAATATACTTATGTTTGCTGATGCGGAAAAACTTGCAACAAAGTTTCTTAAGCCATCACGGCCATTCGGAACAAAAGGGTTATGTTGTATATAATTCTCATCGACAAGCTCGTCTATAACCTCTAGGTTAAGGTTATTAAATGCCTCTACATAGAAGTCAGAAACCATTATTTTGTTCTCTTCTTCTATAGCTACGTCATTATTCGGCAAACCGGTTCCGTAATCGTATAAGTTACTAAATACTGAATTGCCACTTGCCGTATTTCCACTTAATTGCATTGAAAAATTCATGCGTTCAATGATTTGATTGTCAGTTATTTTGTATAAGTCTACCCGAGCACTTTCTGTAAAGTCGTTTTCAGGAGTGTTGGAATAATGCCAATGTACAGCAACATAATCACCATCAGCAACAATATGTTTTATTGTTGCAATTTGGTCAGGTTTATTTGCGGTTAACGCAGCATAAAAATCTATACTATCTTGAAGAATTGTTTCGTGAACTAAGAAGTCTAAGGGGCCAGTATCATTGCTATTAATGACATCACTAAAAATTTGTTCAACAAGGGTCTTGTTATTGGATTCGCAGTTGACATTGTCACAGGTTGTTTCCGTTGTTTCCGCTGTTTCTTCTGTTTGAACTATATTGTTGTTTGTAGGGGGGGCAGCGGTATCATCACTGCTGCATGCAGATAGATTTAACATTGAGATTACTATAAGGCTAACGCTTAGCTTCTTCATTCTAATTCCTTTTTATCGGTGATTTTAGGGGCAAATAATGTTTACTTAGTAAATAAACCGTAAATAAGCAGTAAATAAATTTAATGCGAAAAGGATAATGTGATAGATTGATTGCCATTCAAATATAATAAAAATAAAAAAATAATAATTTTTTTATTTTTAATTAAAACAATAAGGTAGTGTTTTTTTTAATGGGTTTTAGTGATAAGGATTTTACGTTCTCAAACGTTGTAGTGCAGCCAAGAGCTAATTTATTAATTAAAAATAATAAAGAAAAACGCATAGAGACAAAGGTGATGTCTTTATTAATTTTGTTAGTAAGCCGTAGCGAAGAAGTGGTAACTCGTCATGAAATATCAACATCTTTATGGCCAAATGTTGTAGTTGGTGATGAAGGAATTTCTCAGCTTATTTATTCATTACGGAATGCATTGGGAGATGACGCTAAAAACCCCCAATATATTGAAACTATCCCTAAAAAGGGCTACAGATTTATCGCTGAGGTGAAAATACTTGAAAAAAGAAAAACTTCAAGTGTTTTGGTAAATAAAATACCAAAAAGTTTAGAAAATAAAACGAGGGCATTTTACAAAGTAAAATGGTTAGTAAGCAGTGCTTTTGTGGTTTTATTAACGTTGTTGTTATTCTGGGGAGATTTTGGACTGTTTTCAGGCACCGACAAAACCAAACCTATTACCGGTGATATTTTACCCGTAACACAACAAAATGGTGCTGAAAGTGACTTTGCTTTTTTTAAAGGTCATAAGAAAATGGTATTTGCGCAATCTTCAAATATTGGCATGGATCTATTTCTAAAGGATTTAAATACTAATCAAATAGAGCAGATAACCGATGATATATATAAAGAGTATTCACCAATCTGGTTAAACAAAAATACACTTGCATACATACGAATAATAGAAAAAAACTATCAAATTATCAGGCATGAGTTGGGAGCTTCCCCTGAAGTACTGTTTGAATCAAAAAACTATATAAGTCACATAGCACTAAATGCAAGTACCCCTGATGAGCTTACATTCATCGAATATGATTATTATCAACACAATAAATTGAACGAAGTGAAGCTATTAAACCTTAACAATACTGATGTTAGGCTTTTACAAGATCCTCAATTTAATTTACCTAATGCCATCCACAGCCTAATATATTCTCAGGATGGCGAGATCATGTATTTTTATGCTAATAATGATGAGAGAACAGAAATCATTGCTCTAGATCTAAACAACAACGAGGCTAAGACTATCTCAACAGCGTTTAGTTTTGTTGATCACATCTCTCTCATTGATCGCAACTATTTACTGGTATCAGGTCAACTTTCGACCACGAAAGGTATTTGGCGCGTAAATATTAGTAATAATACTGTTACTAGTGTACTTCCAAGTATTACTGGTCAAAAAATTGTTCATGCTTCGATAAAAGATGGCTTCCTTTTTTACGCGACCCATTCGGCACCATTAAATCAAAACCTTGTTGACTTTAATTCTCAGCTAATTGATGAATTACCTTACCTAAACAGTAATGCTAATGAAACCGTAGCCATTTTTTCTAACGACTCTAGCGGTATATATTTTGTGTCTGATCGAACGGGTTATTACGAAATTTGGTATTACAATTTAGAAAATCAGCAAGTGCAACAAATAAGTAATATTAAAGCTAAATTTATTACTAGGCCGGTCCTGTCAAAGAATGAGGATTATTTAGCTCTCATCTACAAAACTAGCGAACTCACCTTGGCGATAATGTCAACTACAAACGGTGAGTTAGTAAATAAAAAAAGTATTCCGAGTATGAAATATATTTTAGCTTGGGGTATAAACGATGAACAAATATTTATTAGTGAGCATAAAAGGCATGTAAATATTTACCAATATGACTCAGCCTCGTTGGATTCTTCATTAATACAAAAGCAAGCTGGTCTTTTTGCAAAACAAAGCAAAGATGGACAAAGCTTAACACTAGTAGATTACAAACTCGCTGGTGTAACTAAGCTGAACTTAACAAATGGTCAATTAACTCCCCAGAATAATGCAATAGCCAGTTTAACCGATTTAGTGCCTGGCCAAATGAGGGTTGTTGATGAATCAATTATTTCTTTAAAAGTAGAGGGTCCTAAAAGGGGAGTATACAGCTACCCATTAATCAATAGCGAACTCAAAGGTAAGGCTAACCGCAAAAAGCTATTAATGAACTTACCTAATTGGTCTTTCGTTACAGATTTTAATGCTTATGGTACAAAAGCACTATTTACTAATCGCACCCCACCCCAAGGCGATATTATGAAAATAGCGTTTAACCATTAAATTATATGTTTAAGAAGACCTTTTGTTGAATAGATACTTTACAGGTACCCACAAGCCATGTTTTAAGTGGCAAAATAAAAAGGTGATAACTATAGATTATCTTAAAAAAGCTCTTCAATTGCCATATTAAATAAACGAGCATCTTTACCAAAAGGTATTGCAACAAGCAGTATGCTTGGATCAACTTTTACTTATTAATGGCATTAACTGTTTTTCTTTACAAACTAAAGGTATAGGGCAAGTAGGTCTGTATTTAATCTAGTTTAGCGCGCATTTATAAGACGTACAAAGCACAGTCGCCTATAATTTGCCGCTTATGCTTTTTAAGTAAGGCTTATTATAGCGCTAAGGTTTACATCCAAGTTAGTGCATAGATGCATGACGGCCGCTTGCATGCCTAGACATTGATCTCAATATAGTTAACTCAATGGTGGCTAGTTAACTACGGTGATTCAATAAAGTGGCTTTCACCTGAGTAAGGTAGGTTTTTGACACGGGCACTAAAGTACCATTGGTTAATTTAAGTAAATTTTTGCGGCCATCTCGCTGCTCTTTTTCAATGGCATCAAGTGCTACCCACCAAGAGCGATGTGTTTGCATGCCCGGGTATTCTTCCGTGTGCACTAGCGCATCTTTAAAACGCATTAAGACCAAATGGTTGCCTTTATCGGTTTGAATATTTAAATAGTGATCGTCCATTTCTAAACACAATAATTTACCGCGTTTTTCGAAGGGAACTTTCGCCATTAAGGTGTTAATTTTATTTTCTTTATTTTGCTTAACTTGCGTTTTATGACTCTCTAAGACATGTGATTGCTGTTGTAGCAGTTGTTTTTGTTGTGACACTTTAGCCTGTATCAAGCTAATAATGGTAATAAAACCACCAATAACTAAACACTGCGGGAATACCTCAGGTATAACACTTAAATAACTGGCTTTGACCGAAAAAAATAATGAATTAATCAGCGGGACAATCAAACTAAAAAAACCACTGGCTAATACCGTTAACAATGGCAGGGTTAGCCATTCATTATTAGCGAAACTTGCTTGGTATTTATTCAAAAAGCCATAGCCATAATAAAAAGTCGTTCGGTAAACTAGATAGCCGGCAACACAAATAACTGTCCAGAATAGCCAAACATAGAAAAAGCTCAGATTCGCCATGCCAAAGGGTTTTAAAAAAGCAATAAAGCTGGCAATGATGGTGGTTAATACTAGGTCTGAGCGCCAAGATTTATTATCAACAAAATAACTTAATGTTTGATTTTTATTGGTTATTTCACGATTCGTCAACGTTACCCTCCTTTATTTCTTTACTTTTACGAACAGCTTGCACGACTTCACGAAAAGATTCTTTTCATTAATAACTTTCGCTTTTATGGTCATTACGTCAGCTATTTATGTCTGTTCAATTTGATGTAAATGACAACGACATTTACGCCCTCAGTGTCGCACTGGCGTATTGCAACACCGAAAGTATTTTATAACAACTCAGCACTATGTATAGCTGTGTGTAACTAAAAACAGGAGTTTTTTTATGAAAATTTATAGCGCATTAATGTTTACCTCAAGCTTGTGCTTGGCCGGTTCTATCGCAGCACAAACCTTGACTGTTGAAATATCTGGTATTAAAAATGACCAAGGTAAAATATTACTGCAATTATTTGATAGTAACGAAAACTATCAAAGTAACAAAGCCTACAGTGCTAATATGATTAAAGCTAAAAAAGGCATTGTTAGTATTTCTTTTAATAATTTAAGTGCAGGAGAGTATGCTATTCGTTATTTTCATGATGAAAATGATAATGGCCAGTTAGAAACAAATTTATTTGGTATGCCCGTTGAAGGGTATGGCTTTTCTAATAACGCTAAGGCTGATTTCGGCCCAGCCGCTTTTGACGACATGAAAGTGACTATCACCGATAAAAACCTAGTCACTCACTCTGCGGTACAATATTAAGGGGGCTAGTATGGAACGTCGTCAATTGTTAAAAGCCATTGGGCTAGCTGGTGTTGGCGCTGTGCATCTATCAACGCCATTAACTGGCTTAGCTAAGTCAATCAACATGCCGTCAGCTGAAAATATCAAACTGGTTAACGCTAAAAATAACTTTAATAAAGCGTTACAGCATGATGCTCGGCTAATTGGTTTTGCCAACATGAGGCAAGAGTATTTATCACAGCCGTTAAAACTCGAAGGTAAACTTCCAACTGACATTCAAGGTGACTTTTATCGCAATGGTCCAGCGGGCCATGAGCGTGGCGACATGCGTTATTTACATTTATTTGAAGGTGATGGCATGGTACAAGGTTTTCATTTTGAAAACGGTCAGTTAACTCACCAAGCTAAGTTTGTTAAAACCAGTAAATTTATTAAAGAGCAACAAGCCGACAAGTTCTTATATTCAGGCCCCGATAGCCGGATAGACAATGCCTTACCTGTGTCTCACCCTGATATGGTTAACCCTGCAAATACCAATGTTATTGCCGTTGGTGACGAATTATGGGCGTTATGGGAGGCGGGCTCAGCTACCGCCCTTGATCCGCGCACGCTAGATACCAAGCACACGGTTAATCTTGGCCAAAACAGTCATTATGGCGATAAGTTAAAAGGCTTGGCTTTTTCAGCTCACCCTAAAATTGAAGCAAGTGGTGATATTTGGAATTTTGGCTTATCGCCCACTGGCCATATTGCCTTATTCCACTTATCTTCAGCTGGTAAAGTCAATAATGTCGGCTTGATTAACGCTCGATATAAGGGGGGGATGCTGCATGATTTTTTAATCACCGATAAACACATTTTACTGATACTGCCGTCACTTAAGGTCGATGCTGAGCAAACAGGCTTTTTTGCGCAGATAAGCTATAGTAACGATATCCCAATGCAGGTACTGGTTATTGACAAACAAAGTCTTACCTTAAAAAAACACTATGAACTTGAGTCAGGTTTTGCTTTTCACTATGGTAATGCTTGGGAAGAGGCTGATGGTACCATTCATTTTGATGCGAGTTTGTATAAAACTAATCATATTTTAACGTCATTTCAAAAGCTGATGCGCGGTCAACCTGACGACATTCATATCGGTGCCAAGACAGTGCTTTTTTCGTTAAAGGCTAACGGCTCAGTGCATCAACAAGTGATTGAAGGCGATAGCGAATTTCCGCGAATATTTGCCAGTAAGGTCGGTAGACAAAACCAATATTTATTTACCTTAGCCGCGAATGATAATCCTATTTGGAATGATACCATTAATTGTCTAGATCTCTTTTCAGGTAACAAAAGCCACTTTAGCTACGGTAAAGATTTTTTAGTAGAAGAGCATATCCCTATCGCAATGCAAGGGGCGGAAGAACAAGGTTACTTAATCGGTACGGCTTTACATATACCAAGCAAGCGCACGTGTTTGAATATATTTAAAGCCGACCGACTTAATGACGGCCCTCTGTGCCGGGCTTGGTTGCCTTATCATATGCCGCTGGGTTTTCATGGTAACTTTGTCGCCAGTTAGCCAGGTTACCTTGCAATAAAAAAAATTAGTCAGTCAAGGTGATCAGCAAGGGATACATAAATAGCACAGGCAAGTGCAGGTAATTGAATTTTTCTATAACAGGCAACAAGATTCAATTAGCTAATATTTATTAGCGTTTCGGGCTGCTTGCCTAAGTTAATAGGAAAAGCAGCCAATGCCTGATTACTGTTCAAGCGGTGCTTTAACTTCAGCTGCTTGCTTAGCTTGCTCGGATAAAGCGTTTGCTGGTTCAGCCGGTGCACTAACTGGTGCAGCGGGTTGCGCCGCTGGTTCAGCGGGTGCGCTAACTTGTGCAGCGGGTTGCGCCGCTGGTTCAGCCGGTGCGCTAACTTGGGCAGCGGGTTGCGCCGCTGGTTCAGCGGGTGCGCTAACTTGGTCAGCGGGTTGCGCCGCTGGTTCAGCGGGTGCTTTTGCTTCTTGCTTCGCTTGCGCTTCAAGGGCTGCTGCTTTTTCTTGGGCTATTTTTCTCTGCGTTTCAGCGGCATGTTTACCCTCAACTTCTATAACAGCCTCTTTATATGCTTGTAACCTAACTAGCTCTATATCTTTGCTTTGCAATTGCTTATTCAGCGTTGAGTTTTCAATAACTAATGCATCATATTTTGCATTTAAGTCTACTAGTTGATTTTTAAATTCAGCGCGAAGGCTCTCCGTTGCTGCTGATGATTGCGTATTATCACTCTGTAATGCAAGTACTGCGGCATTAGCCGTGGTTAATTTGTCTTTGATCGTGCCGGCTTGCATGGCAATGGCTTCAACTTGCTTAGCTATTGCCATATCGCGCACATCATCAATACCTAATGCTTCACTAATACTGTGTAATTGTGTTTCTTTGGCAAGTAAATATTGCTCGTAGTCTTTAGTTTTAATTTTTCGTAAAGTATTAACTTCTTTTGCGGTGTGGTACAGGTGAGCAAGTTCAAATTCGGCTTGCGCAACGGCGGTTTTTATTTCATCGCTCGCTCTTGGCGTTGCGGTTAAAATAGCATTAGCATTATTGCGTGCGGTTATTAATTGCTCATGACTAATAGGCACATATTTAGCCAGACGTTTTTTCTTGATGTAAGCGATATCTTTATCAAGTTGTCCTAAAGCAGTTTGCCTGACGGTAAGTACTTCTAAAGCATGCATATCAGCAAGTAATTGAGGTTGTTTTTCCTGTGCTTTACTAACCTTGCCCTCGTCAATATATTCAACCAGATCGTCTACACGCTTACTGAGTTTTTTATAGGTTTTACCGTAGATTTTTGGTGCCCCGATAGCAATTAAAAAATCTCGATGAGCAAAGCTTTCAGCTAGCGTTGTTTCGGCGGTTTCTTTTATGCTGTAGGAAAACTTAAGCTTTTGGTTAGCCAAGGCTATATGATGAATAATTTCTTGCTTAGCTTGTTTGTATTGTTCGGTATCACTTTGAAAAACATTAAGCGCAGAAGCCCCATTTTTGGCAATATCCATGTATTCTTCTGTCGCCTCATCAAACTGACTTACCGCTTGTTTGAAAGTGGCAGGCGCATAATAGCCCAGTTTATCAATTCTGCCTTGGCTAATATCTCCTTTTAACTTATCAAGTGATATTTTTGCTTCTGCAAAGTATTGCGTTTGTTGATTAATTTCAGCGCTTTTAGTACTTTGTGATTTTGTTGTAGACTGGCAGGCCGTTAACAGTGAAAGCCCCGCAAAAGTAAGGCATAAAGTAAGCGTTTTCATTTTAAATCCTTTTAATAATATTAGGACGACTGAGTGAGGCAATTATAGCGTAAATACCTTAATGCTATCAAAAAGTATTTTTTTATCCTGGCTGTTCGTTTAGCTAGCTGGCAGTGCTCATACCTTGCAAAAGCAATTAAAAGCGGGCGTTAATTTCACCAGTAATCTCGAATCTATTTAAAAAATTTTACATAAATTCATTGCGTTAAAAAATATGCGGATAAGCAAAACCGTACTGAATTAGCCATGCTGCTTTGGCGAGATTGATGTTGATAACTCAGTAAAAATGTTATCAGCCTTGCCATAATAGGGCTAATTTAGCAGCGTTAGCAGAAAAAAAATATACATCATGTCAACAAGTTATTTACACCTGATATAGTGTTAACGTACAATTTTGCCATTATAGTCATTATGACAAAACTTGTCTGGCTAATTTTTTTAATTAATTAAATAAATAGGGATGTTTAAACAATGATGAAATATATTGGTATAACCACTTTTTTAGTTGTGTTACTGCTACCAACTCAGTCAGTCGCTGTTGGCTTTGCAAAGCACTTTAAGGTCGATTATGTCAGGGTGGACAAAAGCGGTAAAGGCTACATTCAATTTAAGTCGGCTTTAATCGGGACAAGCTCCGGTGGTCCTGCCTCTTGTACCACAACCTATGTTAAAGCTTTGGCGTTTGACACCAACACTGCCGGCGGTCAAGCAATATTGAGTGCCGCCTTATCGGCGCAAGCCCGAGATACCACCATGTATGCTATAGGCACCGGCAAGTGTGACATTTATGGGGTAATGGAAGACTATAGCTGGGGCTATACCAAATAACTCACAAACAACTTTGCTCGATGTAGCATAAACCCTTGCATTGATGTGTGGCAGAAGGGTTATGCTAGCAACATGGCAGGTAAAAATACCAGAACAGTTAACCGGCTAGTTAGTTAATAAGCACAGCAGGGTATTACGCTAATTAAAGATCATGCCTAGCATTAAAACCCAATCAAAAACTTATTTAAGCGGGTGTGCATTTTTTTATTATTAGCAGTTTTAACAATCACTTAAGGTAAGTTTATCACTAAGTGTTGATACCATAATGCTATAAACTTTTAAGACACCCATGATAGCTTATTAAGACACCCATGATAATTTTGAGTGATTTAGAGAAACTTATTAAGACACCCATAATAACTTGGAGTGATTTATAAGTGGCAGTCGCTCATAATTAAAATTTAATGGTTTGACATAAATTCACCATTTTTAGTAACTATTCATTGACTATATTTTGGCGTTTAATATTTAAGGAAGATTAATGAAAAAAATTTTATCATTATTTGTTTTATTTTTTATATCAACTCAAGGCTTTGCTGAGCCCACTTCGAAAGAGTTAGAAATATCTCAAATTAGACCCTACAACAATAGTAGCTATGGTGCTGTCTACATTTATGTTACGGAAAAATCATTATGTGACACATCAATGTATAGAGTTGATCTGTCGTTAAGGGGCTCAGAACTGATTTATTCTGCTGCCTTATCAGCAATGATGGCAGGTAAAAAAGTAAAGATAGAAATTGATAATAATGGATGTGCTAATCCTGCGTGGCGAACAAAGATTCAGTCATTATATGTTGTTAATTAGTAGAAACTTATAAGGCAATTTATAAATAAATTTATGAGTGACAGTCGCTCACTCATCATTACTAAAGAGCTTCTACTCCTTATATGTAGAGACAAAAAGTTTATATTTCAAAAGGAATAGCAATGAAATTTATCAAAGTATTTATATCAGCAATAACAATGTTCTTCTTCATTTATACCAATTCGGCTAGCGCTGATCCTTGGCATGGTTACACAAAAATCACTCATCTTTATCCCGCGAAAAGTGGGTATATTTTTACGGTAGAGAGTGCTTTACCAACGCATAGTACATGCAGTGATGGAAAAAGGTTTTCTATACCGATTAATCATGTCAATTATGAAGCTATGGTAAGTACCTTAATAACAGCTTTTGTAGCAGATAAAGAGATTCGTATAAACTTGGATAATATCACTGAACCAAATTGTCAACCGACAATTAATCGTTTCACAGTAAAGAGATAGCAACTTAACAACAAAATTCAACTTCTTAAAACACCCATAATAACTTGGTTATATTTCCTTGAGTAAACTAGACTTAATTTACCCTTTATATCTTTGCTAAATTAAGTCTGGTAATTGTTATGCCTAAGCCTCGTTCACAACAA
Source organism: Colwelliaceae bacterium MEBiC 14330 (assembly GCA_040779365.1). Taxonomy (GTDB): domain Bacteria; phylum Pseudomonadota; class Gammaproteobacteria; order Enterobacterales; family Alteromonadaceae; genus Colwellia. The sequence continues at coordinate 69,519 of JBFONR010000010.1, read as the reverse complement.
ATTTCTTTGTTAGATACCCCGTATTATCATATTTGCAGTCGCACGGTACGAAAAGCGTTTTTGTGTGGTGTTGATAAAGACACGGGTATGAATTATGAACACAGACGCACATGGATTGAAAAACGACTTTTTCAATTAGCTCAGGTGTTTGCGATTGATATTTGTGCGCATGCGGTAATGCATAATCACCTTCACCTAGTGCTTCATGTCGATAGTGAGCGAGTGAAAACGTGGACTACAGATGACGTACTTACCCGCTGGCACCAGTTGTTTAAAGGCACACTACTTGCTCAGAAATATCAAAAGAATCAGTCGCTTGATAAATTTCAATTAGCCATGGTTGAAAGTACCGCAGAGATTTATAAACAACGACTTATTGATATTAGTTGGTTTATGCGCTCACTTAATGAGCCTATCGCCAGAGAAGCGAATCGAGAAGATAACTGTACCGGGCATTTTTGGGAGGGGCGCTTTAAATCTCAAGCATTGCTTGATGAGGGAGCCATACTGTCGTGCATGGCCTATGTGGATTTAAACCCGGTTCGGGCGGATATTGCTGCAACACCAGAGCAATCGGATTTCACCAGTATTCAATTACGTATAAAAGCCGCTGTAACAGGTGAGCAGCCTAAAGCATTATTGCCCTTCACCGGTAATGAGCATCAACATAAAACAATGGGTATTCGTTTTAGTTTACGAGATTACTTAATGCTGGTGGATGAAACTGGGCGAGTACTGCGTAACGATAAGCGTGGCGCTATTAATGCTACCTCAGCCAACATTCTTGCCAGGTTACACATAAGTGATGACAGCTGGTTAAAATTAACGTCTAATTTTGAGAATATATTTACAGGCGCAGTAGGCACAGCCGAGCGTTTGTGTGAGTTTAGTGAACATGTAGGTTTGCAGCGCACATACGGCATAGCCAATGCCGAGGCCTGTTTAAATAGCGCATAACTGCTTCTATTTAGTAAATCCAAACCCTATTGTTACGCTAGTGTATCTAAAAAAACTCGGCTGAAATTCGGTAAGTCGACCAATATAAGCCTTCGATTATTGTTCGTAGTTATTATTGGTGGCATAGCTCGTTTGCATAGTTCGTTTGTTCGCTTATTCCATTAACTATTTAAAGGCACACTACTTACTCAGAAATATCCAAATAATCATGCCCTTTATAAGTATCAATTAGCCAAGGTCGAACATAGGGCTGGAACCGATTGTTATGCACTATTTGCCCCAAGAGGTATATATTCCGCTAAATTTGTTATAGCCATTTGAATCACAACCATTTGTGAATATTACCACAGGCTTGCTCACTGAATAGGCACTTAAGAGTAAGCTGTATACTTCTTTGTATTGACCACCAATCGATGGATCTAGTTTAAAAGCTGCTTTCTTGCACGTTTCTGGATTATTATTTGAATGATCTATGCTGAAAATCCATCCGCCATATGCATTTTGTAAAGTCTTAATTTTTCCACTTCCGCTTTGAACAGCATAAGTTGATGTAGCAAAAGACAGTGCTATTATCATAGTTAACCGTTTCATATTTACTCCTTAATTTTAGTTTGATTAGATTAATAATTAAGCATTCGTCTCTTGTCGAATCATGAGATATAAATGCTCTGCTTTTAAATGCGCAGCAGGCACAGCTGAGCGTTTTTGCTAGTTTAGTAAACATGTAGGTTTACAGCGTACATATGGCATAGCCAATGCCTGTTTAAATAGCAAATAACCGCTTCTATTTAGTAAACCCCTATTGTTAAGTTAGTTTATCTAAACAAACATATGTAGTAAATAACTGCCCTATGAACCTTTTATTGTTCAAAGGGCAATTAATTTATTTTTTATTACCTTAGACAGCAAAAATAAGCCTTCGATTATTGTTTGTAGTTATTATGGGTGGCTTAGTTTGATATAATTTCCTTCATTAAACCAGACTATATTTACTCTTTATTATTTGGATAAGTTAAATATGGTGATTGTTAAAATTACCAAGGCCAATCGCTCATAATTTCTTGTTAATAGCGTAAAGGAAACCTTGTATTAACAGAGCATATGAGCACTATATCTCAAGTGTCTTTGTATCATATCTATGCGTCAAAGGTTGCACCTTGATACGACGAAATAAGTCCAATAAAGCTACATACATTAATGTAACAATACATGGAGTAGACACTGAAATTGGCGTTGAACTTACTAATATAATCATATCGTCATAGTCGTCATCGCCTAATGTCCCTTTTTGACCATAACCATAAGGTAAGTCTTCAAAGCCGAGTAAAAAAGCATTATCAAAAGAATACTCTTGTACCTGGCCATTAACTTCTAAAAAGCGTATTTGGCCATGTAATTCAGGTATTTTGAATGTCATCATGTGATCCCAGCCGCCGTTATTTAAACTTGGCTCCGAGTAATAAGTATCTAGGCTATAAAGCCCGCTAGTTTCTATATACCAACCAAATGTACCGGAAACATCAAAGATAGAGCCCGGATATGGATTGGCCGCAGAACCATCTCCGGCAATGCCGAAAAACGAGTCGTATGACAGTAACTCTACTTTAGTTGTTTGTTGATAAAGGCCTACGGTATTATTTTTACTGGCGGTTAAGCCAATTAAAGCAATACTGTATGAACCATTACCGTTGAAAAAGTGGTCAGCGCTAACAAAGCGATCATCTAAATCAGCGTTACCTATATAATTTGTACCTAAAATATTGTTAACCGCATCATGGAGGTCTGGAGGACCATCGTTTTCATCATTTGCTGTAGGAATGCCATTTACAATACCACTGTATACGTCATTGGCTGTATTGTATGTAAACGGGGTCGAAGTGGCTTTAGCAGCCAATAAAGTCATAAATATATAGGAAGTAATCGTTTTAATATTAGCCATAGTTACCTCTCTATAAAAGTTAAAATCATTTGTAGTGTAAAAACAGTTAATAGTTATAAAAATGAGTAACTAAGCACAAATTACACTGGTAAATGACAGTAGAAAGCGGCATTTAAAAAAATAATATCCATGTTGAAATTATAACTGAAATCATAATTTTTTCGATATTTGGTTAAACAACTAATTATAGTCGCTTTTATTGTTTGCTCTAGCGAGAATACGAGCTTTTATGCTACTTGATTGAGTTAAATAGTATTGGCTTTTAACGTAACTATGAATGAGCTTTTTTGTTAGCCTGATAAAAATTATTGCATGATATTTTTAGGTGGCTTAATACAGAGTAGAAATGCTAACAGTACAAACATCGATACGTTTACTTTTCGTTCAATAAAAATCGACGTTCTTTTAATTGTTGCCGTTATTAATTTTATCTATCACAGTGGAGTTTAAATTAATCAGTGATAAGTACGATAAAGTGATGGCTGTTAATCAACAACTTAGCCACTACTTTATCATTAAGCCAACAGGGTAAGGTGCTAAAGCTATGTCTTGCCCTTAAAATTCACACGCGGGCATTTCGGTAAGTATTTCTGAAACCATTTGTCCCATCAGTGCTTGGGTGTCAATATCCACTTCTATTTCGCTAATAAAAGGCAGCAAGTCAGCTGATTCACCAGTAATGATTTCGTAAAATATCATTGATGTAAGAAGCTGGCCCTGAGTGTTTGCGTGATTGCCATCCGCTTCATATAATGAGAGCTCAGGTCGTAGGGTTAATATTTTCTTCCATACATGACCTATGGGTGCAACACAAGAAGGCTCATCGGCAGAAATGGTTTGATGTAATTCATAAACGCGAATACCTTCATCTATATCACCTGCTTGCGGATGTTCAGGAAATAGAATAGGCGTGGCTTTAATTTGCTTTGCTCGAGTAATCCATACCTTAGCCGCATGGGTTGAGTGTTCAACTGTGCCACTTTGTGAATACTTTTGCGCTTGAAAAATCACATGCGTCCATTGCTCACTTTCCAAGGCTTCTAACGAAGCAGTATCATGTAGACGCTCATCTAGATATAAGGCGTTGGGCGTTCCTTTTGTTGTTAAGCTTTTATGTGGTAGGCCAGACTCTATTAATTGCGAAATAAATAGAGGTAGTTTGCCAACATGACTATTACCAAAAAATAAAACTTTGTAATGTTGGGCATCCTGAAGGTTTGAAACAGTGAGCCCCGAACTTGTATAGTCACTGCCAGGCTCTGGCTCTGTTGCTTTGTCTTCAGTGCTTCCACTACAACTGGTAACAAGTGTTACTAAGAATAAATAAGCCAATAATGAAAGTAAGCGCATTAAAAATCCTTTAAGGACAAAGGCACTTAATGTCACTTAAGTCTTTGTCGATATCCATCTGTAATTAATGAACTAAGCCTAATATTTTTTTACTATATTGAAAAGTGCAACAATTACACTAGTCATTAAAAACTGTAAACTATTGCTGCCATCGATTTAAGTCTGCACCATTAATACATAGTGCACTTTTACCTTTAACCTTGCATGCCAGCGCTAAATGTAGAGTAATAAACTAATTTGCTTGAGTATTTTATAAAGTAGCTAGAGATGTTATGTATAATCAATAATTAATATCAGACATTGATTATTAAAATGGCCCTTGAGCAAGCGATATCAGTTAAAATCACTAACGCTTTTAGCGGTTGCTTGGCAGGTAACGGCTAAGTAATATGAGTTAATTTTTATCACAAAGGCCTTATTTCATGAGTGAACAAGCACATTTCGATCGATTAATTAGCATGTATGCATTTGCGCCGGTAAATAAAATATATGAACCGACAATGACTATCACTAAAGGCAGTGCCACTATAGAAATAGCACTGTCAGAAAAATTTCACCATTCGGCAGGGGGGGTGCATGGCAGTGTTTATTTTAAAATGCTTGATGATGCTGCCTTTTTTGCCGCCAATTCATTAGAGCCTGAACTTTTTGTTTTAACGACTTCCTTTACCACTTATATTACTCGTCCGGTAGCATCTGGCAAAATGAGAGCAGTAGGCAAGGTTGTCAATATGAATAAATCACAATTTATTACTGAGTCTATTGTTTATGATGAGCAAGCACGTGAAATTGGTCGCGGTCATGGCATATTTGTCCGTGGTAAACATAAATTAGTTGATGTACCTGGTTACGCGACATAATGCTGGTTAAATAGCCGACGTATTATGCTAGTTGGCATAATCATTCATAATATTTTTACTCGCAGCATTTGATTTCTAGCGGTGCAGATATTTGTCTACTTTCTTGCTGGTTAATATTGACCAATACCCCCTTAAAAACAGCAGCCCAGCAATAAACCAAGTAAAAACGCTGATATTCCAGCTCAGCATTACTTGAGTTGCCATCTCAGGCAGCATAGGCAGGAAAACTCTACTAATGGCAGAGATGATAATTAGATAAAAAATCCATGAAACCACTTTGCTGGGGGTTAACGCTCGGCCGGTATGACCAAGGGATACCCGTGCCATCATGGCAAAAATCATCAGGCCCATGGCCCCAATGGTAAGCAGATGCAAAGCACTGGCGAAGTTGATTGACAAAAACCAAGAGGGCGCTAATGCTTTTGGTAAGTAACTTAAGCCCAGTAAAATAAGGCCAAGTCCTAGGGCAAAATAAGCGCAATGTAATGACCATAGCAGTGAGATTTTTCTTGTTGCCCAACTGTGCCAGTAGCTTTGTCTAACTATATGCAAAATACCTGCTGCCATCATAAAAATCGCTGGTATATACGATAAATTGAAAAACTTTGAACAGAAAAATACTAAGACAGCCAGTAAAGACATACCGGTTAAAACCGCTGTTAACCAATAAGGTGCCGTGAGCGCGGGTATCTTAGCACCCGAGGCGGTAAAAAATGGAATGACTCGCCCCCCTAAAATGCCCATTAAAAGGCAAAACATTAACACACAAGTACGCGCCAAATGTCTGGCAAAATCGGCAAAGCCGTAAAAATCGACCAATAACAAAGCAATATTAAGCTGCATTAACACCATTAATAAGGGGATGAACAGGTAGTTTCTTCGATTTTGTTGACTAATAACCCGTTGTGAAAATATAACGATAGCCGCTAACCACCATAATGTTTGTAACGTAACGGCAATGAAAAAAGTACTAGTAGTGTTAATGAACAGTAGTACTCTAATTAGTAGCCACAGGGCAATAAAGGCTAAAACCGCTCGGCCCTTTATACTGGCTGTACCGGTCCAGGTTTGTACCGCGGTGAGAATAAAGCCAAGTGCGACAGTGGCAGCAAAACCAAAGATCATTTCATGAATATGCCAAGTCAGTGGTGTAATAGCATAACCAGTAAAACTAAAGTGGCCATTTAAATAAGCAGCCCATATTGCTAACGCTGCCATTGAGCCGAACACGGCAAGTAAAAAGAAGCTTCTAAACGGTAAATCCAGTAACGGGTGCTCGGCTAAATATTGCATACTAGTAGTTGGTTTAGGCTCATGAGCTAGTTGTGTCAGCTCTAAATCTTGTATTTGTAACATATTAAAAGTTCCTTTTGCCAAATCCGTGTAGCGCAACACAACGTAATACGTAACCAATTTTTAGTAAGCCTGCAAAAACAATGGTGGCGATATGCGCGACAATTTGTGACGAAATAGAAAAGCTTTCGTCATAAGCAAAAGTAATAGCTATGCTGCTTAACACCACCAAAAATGAGATCACCATAAGGTAATTGCCAATGACTAAACATTTTTGAAAACCTAATGTATTAGTGTCGCTTAAACCTTGATTGCTAATAGAAAACTGAGAAGACATAATTAACTCTTTGTTACTGGGTTAGTTACTTATCTTCATTGCAAGGCAAATGCCAAAAAAATTAAGCGCTAATAATCAATTATTTACATTATCTTTCTTTATGGTGATGTCATATTGACTCTCTCATTTTGTAGTCAATATGACGCTTTTGTGTTAATTTGAATGGGCCGTTTAAATACATGCCTGAACAGGACATTATGAAACAAATTTCATCAACCGCGATTATTGAATTAGCCCTCGATTTAGCAACTAGCCTCAATAGCAAAGATAGGTTCGACAGGTTATTAGATACAATAAGAAAAACTATCGCCTGCGATGCCGTTGCCTTGCTCTCTTATCATGGCGATGTCCTCAAACCAATTGCTTTACAGGGCTTAAGTCGAGACACCTTAGGAAGGCGCTTTGTTATCGATGAGCATCCTAGATTTGTCGAGCTTTGTCAGTCGAGCTTGCCAATTCGTTTTGCGGCTGACTCACCCTTACCCGATCCCTATGATGGTTTATTGGTTGACCGAGCCGGGGATTTACCGGTGCATTCTTGTATGGGGTTACCCCTGTATTACGATGATAATTTGTTAGGTCTATTAACCATTGATAGCTTAACGCCGAATGATTTTGAAGACATAAATGTACGCACGTTAGAGGTTATTTCTGCTATCAGTGCCGCAACGCTTAATACCGCCTTTTTGTTAGAGCAATTAGAAAACAAAGCTAATCATTCACAACAGGTTGTGGCTGAACTAACACAGCAAGCTTGGCAACGAGATGGCGGTGAGCTTATTGGTGACAGTGTTGTTATGCAACAGCTAAAACAAGAATTAGTCAGTGTTGCAGCGTCAGATTATAATATTTTGATTTATGGTGAAACGGGCGTTGGTAAAGAGCTTGTTGCTCGGACCTTGCACCACAAGTCGTCTCGACAACATGGGCCCATGGTTTATGTAAATTGTGCGGCATTGCCTGAAAGCCTTATTGAAAGTGAATTGTTTGGTCATGTCAAAGGCGCATTTACTGGCGCAGATAAAAGCCGTGCTGGTAAATTCTCTTTGGCCCATGGCGGCACCTTATTTTTGGATGAAATCGGCGAATTACCGTTAGCAGCGCAAAGTAAGATATTACGGGCTATTCAATATAATGAAATTCAACCGGTCGGACAAGATACTGTTGAAGAAGTTGATGTGCGCATTGTTGCTGCAACTAACCGAGATTTGCAGCAAGAAGTCAGTGCGGGTCGTTTTCGTGCTGACTTATACCACAGGTTAAGTGTTTACCCTATTCGGGTGCCAAGCTTACGTGAAAGGGTTGGCGATGTGCAATTATTAACAGGCTACTTTATTGAACAAACCAAGGGGAAGTTAGCGCTCAAGCAATTAAAGATAACTGAACAAGCCATGGCGCATTTGATGCAATATAATTGGCCGGGTAATGTGCGAGAATTAGAGCATGTCATAAGTCGAGCAGCGCTAAAAGCTCGTGCTCGTCAGCAGGGTAAGGCAATTATATCGATTGAGCTGGTCGATTGTGATGCCTTAGTGAGCAATGACGCTTCGCCCCCGAATGAACAATATCTTAGTACTGACACTACCGGCAAAACAGCAATCAAAGAGACTGTGGTATTAAAAACCGCAACGGAAAATTTTCAGCGACAGTTAATTAGCCAAGTACTTAAAGAAGAGCAGGGCAATTGGGCTGCAACAGCAAGACGCCTATCAACAGATAGAGCAAACCTAAATCGTATGGCTAAACGTCTTAATATTAAGGTGGTTAAATCAGTCGTTTAATAAGCTTAACTGCTTTTTCAATATAACTTATTGTTTTGTATATGGGCTGTTGTCATTTTTGTCTGAGTTCAGCCCAATAGTGAGTAAAATTGCCAAACACACATGAAAACGCTTAAACTTTAATCAGTCTATGTTCATTTAATGCCATGATGATACGCTTGTCGTCTTGCCGTTTGTCTAACGACAAGCTCGTTAATAAATCATTTTGACAATTAAGGCTTTAATGTATGTTAACTTAAGCTATGTCACAGTAAAAAAAACTTGCTAATAGCCGCTGATAGATTAATTATCTAGCAGTGTCTATTTAGTTTATATTTTAAGGATTGATTATGTATAAACGGTGTTTTGCTTTTCTGTTCATTGCTATGAGCACTTTTACCAGTAAAGCAGTAGAGCTTGATAGCTTAGCAAGCTTATTAATGGAGCCAGAGCCTGCCATTGCTCAACAAAAAATCTACAGCACCGAGCTGGTCTATTTCGCCTATCAAGCAAAGGCTTATCAATATATTTGGCAAAATAAAGTATCAATCAATCAAGCTATTAACGCGCTTAATGATGCATGGCAAGAGGGGTTGCAGCCACAAGATTACCATCTTAGTCAGCTCAATTTTATGAGGGCTAATATTGATAGCTATATCAATACGCTTGAATTTGATGTGCTGTTAACCGATGCGGTAATGACCTATGCAACACACTTAATTCGTGGTCGTACTAACCCCAATTTACTCACCGCATCGTGGAATTATGAACTGTATGCAGTCTCACCGCAAAAAGCCGCTGAGTTATTGCTTAATCACATTAAAAATGAATCAGTTACTTTAGGTTTAGAGCAGTTAAAGCCTAAAGTGCCTCAATATGCTTTATTGAAAAAGAAATTAGCTTTTTACACTGAACTGGCCAGCGAAAAACAAGTCATTATTCGCCTAGAAAAAAAGCTACTTAGACCCGGTGAGAAAGATACCGCGGTAAAAAATATTAGAACGCATTTACAGCAGCTGTCTTATTTGCCAAACGAAGCAGTGAACAGCCCTGATAATATTTATAGTGCCGAGTTGGTTGCAGCGATTAAACAATTACAAACATTTAACCAATTACCCGCCGATGGTGTTATTGGTAAAGATACCTTGCAGGTCTTAAATACATCAGCGGCACAGCGAGTTGATACCCTGAAAGTGAATCTTGAGCGAATTCGTTGGGTAGAGAATAGTTTGAGTGATAGCTTTTTAATTGTAAATATTGCCGGCTATGAATTATATCTTTATCAACAAGGCAAGTTAAGCTGGAAAAGTAATGTTGTGGTCGGTAAAAATTACACTAAAACGCCAGTATTTAAGGGTAAAATGAGCTACATTGTGGTTAACCCTACTTGGACGGTACCTCGAAGTATTGCCCGAGGTATGCTGGCAAAAATCAAGAAAGACCCTAACTACCTAACTGAAAAAAACTTTATGGTTGTTGATAGTCGACGTAACCTAGTTGATGAACAGCAAATTGATTGGTCGTCACTGAGTCGAAATAACTTACCTTATTGGTTTGTGCAACGCGCCTCAGCATCAAATGCCTTAGGGCAAATTAAGTTTATGTTACCTAATAAATATGCCATATATCTACATGATACCCCGGCAAAAGCTCTATTTGGCCGAGATCAACGTGCTTTTAGTCATGGTTGTGTGCGTGTCGATCAGCCTTTTAAATTAGCTGAGCATATTTTGAGTGATGATCAAACATGGTCTGCTCAAAGTTTACAAGCAACGGTTGATACTGCACAAACAACACGTGTCAATTTGAAAAAGCCGTTAGATGTTTTGTTAATGTATTGGACTGCTGCGCAAAATAGTGACGGTTTCCATTTTTACCCTGATATTTATAAACGCGATCAGGCGGTATTAAACGCCTTACGTCAACCGCTTTAATTTTATGAGGACAAACATGATAAAGTTTTTGCTCATTGTATTGTTGGCACTGTCAGTGATGCCACTATCAAGATTAATGGCGATGACTGACTCTAACTCGTTTATGCTTGCTGCTGGCATAAACAGTTTGGTGGTTATGCCAGCAACAAGGCATAAAGTGCACGTCAATAACGATATTAGTGTGCTTGAAAACGCGCCTTGGCTGTCAGAAATATCCGCTGGTGTCTATGAAGTTAAAGCCCCTAAAACACCAGGGTTTTATCAGCTTGCCACTGTGCATAAAACTTTAGGAGCAGGCAAATTACAATTGATTGTCAAAACCCCCATCGATACAGCCCAAGTTAAACAAGTTAATGGTTATCAAATTAATCAATACCCCAAACCATACAAAGGCCTGTTACAGTATAATCAGCCGCAAGGTTTGATCGAGATAAATAAAGCCGATGAAAGTCGTTATTTGTCAGATCTAGTGCAAATTAAAGACATTATGTGTAAACAGCGTTCGGGCTACCCTAAATACCTATTAGTCGATATTGAGGGTCTAAAAATGTTAGATGACTTGTATGACTACCTAAGAGCGCAAGGGCTGAACTTTACCCGTTTTTCATTTATTAGTGGTTATCGGACTCCTTACTATAATCGTATGATTGGTAACGGTAAACATAGTCGACATTTGTATGGTGATGCTTTTGATCTCTATATTGATGAAAATGGTGATCATCGTATGGATGATTTAAATCAAGATGGTCGTCAAGATAAACGCGATGTCGATTATTTGTATCAATTGTTTTTAGCTTTTTTAACAGATAATAATAGAAAGGGTGGGGTTGGTAAGTACTTACCTAACAGCCGTCATGGTGGTTTTGTTCACATAGATAATCGCGGCTTTAATGCACGCTGGTAGTAAATATTTCATTTTATATGAAGTAGTTAACTTTAATTTAGCTTAATTAAAGTTAACCATTATCATGGTGAATGACAAACATATAACCTATGCTGTTAACAGTTGCTGGGCACTTTTCAAACGCAAAACTACTTAATTAAAAAAAAGAGGAGTAAATAACTATGATGGCCGCTTTGTTTTTCATTTTTTTTATCGCAGCTGTTTTGGCGTTAATGGACTTTGAAAAGGCAAGCATGTCGCTTGCTATCGCTAATTTATTGTTGTGCATTTTCTGGTTAAACCATCATGCCAGTGACACATTAACGATACTTTTATAATTTACTTTCATTGACGGGAAAAAGACATCATGTTTATCTTATTTAAAAAACTCAATGCCTTAGGTTTGATCGCCGTCTCGTTGGTGATGACCTTTGCTTTATATGCACAACTTGTTGATAACGAGTTACCTTGTCCTTTGTGCCTCATTCAGCGCTTGGGCTTTGCCGGTGTTATGTTAGGGCTATTATTAAATACCTTACGTGGCCCACAACCTAAATTTTATATGCTATCAACCTTATTTGCGGTATTTGGTGCCGCGGCGGCGCTACGACAAATAAGTTTACATGTTATACCTGGCACCCCATTTTATGGTAGTGCGTTTTTTGGTTTCCATTTTTATACTTGGGCATTTATCTGTTTTACGATTATTATTATTGGCCTAAGTATTGTTGCTAGTTTTGCAAAGCAATACGAAAAACCGTTAGAGCAGAGCGATTTAATCTATGCTAAGCAACCGGTTATTACTAAAGTGAGTGTACTTTTCGCTTTGTTTATTCTCTTGTTTAATGCGCTTATTACTTTTGCCGAGTGTGGGCCTAGTGTTTGCCCAGATAACCCAACCGAGTATTGGTTGTTGAAATAAAAAATTTATTTATTCCCTAGAGATAAAAAAGCGAGCCGTAGCTCGCTTTTATTGGGGAGTAAAAAAGCTTACGCTTTTTTTCTGCGCCATGTTAATAGTTGAGATAAGAAAACCATAGTAAAACCAGCTACACCTAGTGCTGGCCATACTGATGCTGTTTTTGGAAGTTCTTCTACTACCACAACTTCTTCTACAGGTGCCTCATTCATCTCTTCTTCAGTTGCCATTTCAAAACGATCACTTGGGATTGAGAAGTTTAAGGTATAATTTCTTGGTAACTCAGAAAACTTCATTTTGGTAGTGCCAACATTGACACGCATTTTAGGATCAACTTTGATTACTTGACGCTCTTTGGTACCATCATTTTCGTGAACATTCACCGTTAGCTTGTCTGGACGACGGAAACTAATGAAATCTGCGGTCACCTTAACATAAGATTTTCCGTTTTTTTCAATAACTTCTTGACAAGCATCAGCGATGGCAGGGTATTTATCAAGTACATCTTGATGATACTCTACATCACTACATTCAGCCGCTAACGCAGCAGGTGCACCTAAAACAGTCGATAAAGCTAGTATTGGTAGTATTTTCATGTTTTTCTCCTTGGTTTAAAAATTCTCTATTGGTTTTGCTCTTTTCTATATTCTTTCTGCCCTTACTATGTAGCGCTCAGGAGCGCTACCTACAAAATAAAACGGATAACAAGTAATTAAGGTAATAGAAGGCTTTTCGGTCGGCTTCATTACATAAACATCTGTAGGTCTAACAATCCATATCTTGGTTACTTGATAATTAAATTCATTACCTTGAATATCTTTTACCGTAAAAATGTCATCTAAGACGACGTTACCTAATTTTCTAAAAAAACCATCTCTGTGCCCGGCTAAGCTTAGGTTGCCTTCACCTGATAACTTAGTGTTTTGTAATACCCGAGCCACGCCTTTATTTAGATGAGGCTCGGTTGCCTTATCAAAAATGGCTACTTTTAAATCAATTTGCGGTATTTCAAGTAAGCCGAGTACTGGTGAGCTAACCTTAGCTTCCTGGTAATGTTGTTTTCTTTTTGCTGACCAATCTGACATATCAGGCAGTTGTGCGGCATCGGCGGTGATTAATTGTTCAGAATTGGTATTTAGTGCAGAGTTTTCGGCACTTTTGCTGTCGGTTTGGGCTATCAGTAATGGCGTGTTATTGGAAAGGGTTTCTTGGCTTGGCTGTTGATTGGCTTGAATTATCGATTCAATTTCACTGACAGAGTTAGCATGACCTTGATAAGCATGTATTTTAACGGCGATAAATATAAATATTAAGCTAAAACCACCCAGTAAAAGTATTTTTTCAATATAAAATAATGCTCTTTTCATATGTTTAAGCCTGATATATTTATTATTGTAGTGAAAACACTATATTACTGTGTATAAATATTATCGTGATATATTTCTAGTCCATTACATTTGTTAACTATAAATTTCACATAAATATGAACCAATTACAACACAAATAACTAACTTTTATTATTTTACCCCTAATCTGAGCATATGTGCTAAATTTGACCAGGTCAATTATTAGTAATTGTTAAGGTTAATTTGTTTAATTTAACCGTACACTAGAAACAAAGTAGTTTATGCAAATTTTTACTATAAAAGAGGATAAAATCAACGAAGAAATTGATCGTTATTTAAAAGCTATGCTAGCTATTATTATAATCAATGCCGCGCTTAGATCATGCCATTCGCAATTATTTGCTCGGTAATATTGGCGGTATAATTTAAGTCAAATCATGCTAACGCCACTTTATATGTAAATATGTTATGCTAAAAATTAATCATAATACCGTTAGGGTGCTCCCGTTTTAAAAACAACTTGGCTAAGCCGATAAAACATAGCTTGGTGTTAGGTTTTGAAAGATTTGAGCAAGTAAAAGCTAGCCACAGGTGGCGGCATTTTGTAGAGGTATTTATGTGGCGATTGCTGTGCTGATTTTTTCTATCAGCGTAACCAGATACATCAAACTATAAGGTGGGTGAAAAAGTCATGAGTATATGGAGCAAGGGCCGATATGCCGCTAATGTTAAGTGGGTTGCGCAGTTATTATATAATGGTGGCGTTGACGAGCTCGAAGCATGGTTAGATGAACAAGAGCCACATGTTAAAGATGATATAGTCACCTTAATCAAACAATTATCTGTGCACATTGAGTCACACTGTCAACACACCCGGGTTTGTGAGGGCGAATATGTTCAACCTAAAGTGACTGATGAATTGACTGGCAGACCAAAGCTTGTCAGGGACCCAAAAACTAAATCTCATTTGCGAATTGTCAAAAAACAAGACAAAAAAGACCCACCTTTAAAGTAAGCCAAATCGTGGTTTCACTATACTTGCACAAGTTTATATATAAACACAGCTTGCCTTTGTTGTGCTAGCCAAGGCATATAGCTTCTACATTGTAAATGTATGTCTGGCTGTAAAGTAACTTAGCCATATTGTTAAATTACCCGATAAGCTATTTTCCGGCAAGCTCGACAATGCTTTGCTTTACTTGTATTTTACATGGCAAAAAATGGCTAACACCCCTGGGGCAAAGATGAAAAAAATCGTTTTTATAGTATTTGGACTGTTGTCGTTATTTATTGCGGATTTACAGGCAAATGATGATAAAACAGCAGGTGAAAAACCTAATGCAAGGGCAGAGTACATTCGCGAGAATTACACCAAATATGAATACAACATCCCGATGCGTGATGGCAAAACCTTATTCACCGCGGTATACATCCCCATGGATCAACAGCAGAAATATCCATTTTTGATCAAACGCACGCCTTATGCCGTTGGTCCCTATGGCGCAGATAAATACCCCAAACGTTTATCGCCTGATGAAGCGTTTGAAAAAGCGGGCTATATTTTTGTGCAACAAGATGTGCGTGGGCAATTTCGCTCGCAAGGGCAATATGTCAATATGCGTCCTCAAGACGCATACAAGCGCGGTAAAAAAGCCGTTGATGATGCGACAGATACCTATGACACCATAGCATGGTTGCTCGAGAATATTCCAAATAATAATGGTAAAGCAGGTATGTGGGGGGTCTCATACCCAGGCTATTATACCTCAGTCGCCTCAATCAATAGTCATCCAGCGCTAAAAGCCATTTCTCCGCAAGCACCTATCGCTGATTGGTTTTTTGATGACTTCCACCGCAATGGTGCCTTTGTGTTATCAATGGCTTTTGCTTTTATGGACGTTTTTGATAACTTTCCCGAAGGTAAGCACAACTATTGGCCTGAGGCGAGTAAAATGCCTTTGTTTGACGGTTACCAATTTTATATGGATATGGGGCCGTTAAGTCAAGCCAATGACAAGTACTTTAAAGGCACACGCCCATTTTGGAATGATTTAGTCGCCCATCCTAATTATGATGAATTTTGGCAAGCGCGTAATGTCTTACAACATTTAACTAAAACAAAACCAGCTACCTTAGTCGTTGGTGGTTGGTATGATACTGAAGATTTATATGGACCATTACAAACCTATCAAACTATGTCTGATAATAATGACAAGTCACATGTAAAATTAGTCATGGGTCCTTGGTATCATGGCCAATGGAATAGCGGTAAAGGCAGTAATATGGGTGAGGCTCAATTTGGCTTTAATACCAGTGCTTGGTTTCAAAAACGTGTTTTACTGCCTTTCTTTAATAAACACCTTAAAGGAGGTAAGGCAGATATTGCTACCGCCACTATGTTTGAAACAGGTGCTAATCGTTGGCGACAGTTTGAACAATGGCCACCCAAAAACACTCAAGAAACTACCTTATACTTTGCACAAAACCAACAATTGAGTAAACAAAAGCCCAGTGGCAATCAACTTTTCTCAGAGTATATCAGTGACCCTAATAACCCCGTACCGCATTCAAAAAAGATAGGCCGAGGCTGGGATCGTGACTACATGGCTGAAGATCAACGTTTTTCAGCAAGACGTCCTGATGTGCTGGTGTTTGAGACAGAGCCACTTACTGAAGATTTAACGATGTCAGGTGCGTTGCAATTAGCCTTACAATTTTCTACTTCACAAACCGCAGCCGATATTGTGGTTAAATTAGTCGATGTCTTTCCCAAAAAAGATCCTAATAAAGATAGTTTTGATACTAAGTTGGGCAATCGTCATGAGTTAGTGCGTTGGGGAGTTATCCGTGGGCGTTTTCGTGAGTCAATGTCATCACCTAAACCGTTTCAAGCTGACCAAGCAACTGCGATAGATTTTGAATTATATGATGTATTACACACCTTTAAACGTGGCCATAAAATTCAGTTTCAGGTACAAAGTTCAATGTTTCCTTTCTTAGATAGAAACCCACAGAACTATGTTGATAATATTTTTGAAGCAAAAGCAGATGATTTTGTCAAAGCGAACCATCGTCTTTATCATAATGATAAACAGGTTAGTAAAGTGACATTCCAGGTACTAAAACCAAGCGCGGATTAATAATGATGCACACTTAATATGAGCATGCTTATATAAAGCCCGCAGTGATGAAAGTCACCGCGGGCTTTTGGCTAAATTGGTAAGTGCTTTTGGCGTTATATTTTCTGCTGATAATTGTATAGCAACCACAAAATAGTTACTCTTTTTAAGTGTTATCAACATAATATATGTTGAATTAATGCGATAACATAAGCCATATTATTGTTTACAATTAGTAACTTTTTATCTCAGCAAGAGTGCTTGTTAAATTTTTTAAACTCATCTAGCATCGTATCAAAGTTGATAACATATTGATCGTCTTTACCCAGGAAGAAACGAAAAAATTTTAATGAATAAGTATTTTTTTCAGTTATCTACCCTGCAAAGTATGTCGTAAAGACAAACACTGAGCCTTATCTAAACTAGGCCTTAATTGGTGATGTCGGTAATGGCTATCAATTTTTACAATTAAAAATAATAATTATGTAACAAGGAAACTAACATGTTTAAAAAATTATTTATTGCCGCAGCTATTTCAGCAACATTACTAGGCTGTAGTACCACAGAAAAAGGTCTAGAAAATGCGCAAAATAGCGCAATACAAAGCATTGAGATCCCAGAGTATCCCGTTGATTATTTTTTTAAAAATAGTGTCACGCGCAGCGTCGCTATTTCGCCAAATGCAAGCTATGTAGCAATGCTCAAACCTTATAAAGATCGTATGAATATTTTCTTTCATCCGATTAATCAGCCAGAGAAAGTAAAACGTATTTCAAATCAAATTGATCGTGATGTTGCTGGTTATGGTTGGATATCAGATGATACGGTCATTTATGCCCGAGATACTGGCGGTGACGAAAATTACTATTTAGTCACAGTTAATATCCATACCAAAGAAGAATTGGCAATTACACCAAAAGAGGGGGTGGTCGCAAACGTAGTTGATGTATTACCCAACCAAGAAAATGAAATATTAATCTCTACAAATCAGCGTGATAAACGAGTTTTTGATGTGTATCGCTACAATCTAAAAACTAAGTCAATGTCATTGGTTGCGACAAACCCTGGTAACTACAGCGGTTGGATGACAGATCATAACGGTAAAATTAGAGTTGCTTTACAAACAGATGGGGTAAACACGCAAGTGTTGTATCGTGATGATGAAAACCAGCCATTTACAGTATTAAAGCAACTTAACTTTAAGCAAGGCTTTGCTCCTCTTGGTTTTACTCCTGATAATAAAAATCTATATGTGAGCACACGTATTACCCGAGATAAAGCAACGCTGATTGAATATGATGTCGCACAAGGTAAAGAAATTAAAGAAATTTTCTCTCACCCTGATGTTGATATTAATGGTATTAGTTATTCTGACGTACTCAATAAAATTACTTCAGTTAGTTATACTACCTGGAAAGAGCAGCGCCATTTCTTAGATAAAGGCGCAGAAAAAACATTTAATAAAATTCAAGCTAAGTTACCTAATAGTCAACTATCTATCACCAGCAGCTCTCGTGATGAGCAACAAATGATAGTGGTCAGTTATAGTGATGTCGATCGCGCGGTTTATTATCATTATGATGTGAGCACTGACGCGTTAACACCACTTGCGCAAAATGCACCTTGGCATAAAGCAGAGCATATGTCGTATATGAAAGCCATTGAGTTTACCTCGCGCGATGGTCTTAAAATTCATGGTTACTTAACTACACCTAGAGGCAAAGAAGCCAAAGATTTACCCTTAGTTATGCTGCCCCATGGCGGACCTTGGGCACGAGATTCTTGGGGCTTTCAACCTGAGGTACAAATGTTTGCCAACCGAGGGTATGCGGTATTACAAGTTAACTTTAGAGGCTCAACAGGCTATGGCCGAGAGTTTTGGGAAAAATCATTTAAGCAATGGGGTCAAACCATGCAAAATGATATTACCGATGGGGTAAATTGGACCATTGATCAAGGTATTGTTGATAAAGATAAGGTTTGTATTTATGGTGGCTCTTACGGTGGTTATGCAACACTTGCTGGCGTCACTTATACCCCAGATTTATATAAATGTGGCATTGATTATGTCGGGGTATCTAACCTCTTTACCTTTATGGAATCTATTCCACCATATTGGAAGCAATATTTAGCGATGTTGCATGAAATGGTTGGTCATCCAGAACAAGATAAAGAGATGATGACTAAGTATTCCCCAGTCTATAATGTTGACAAAATTAAAGCACCGTTATTAGTACTTCAGGGAGCAAAAGATCCCCGCGTTGTAAAAGCTGAGTCTGATCAAATTGTTGAGGCGCTGACAAAACGAGGTGTCGAGGTAGAATACATTGTTAAAGAAAATGAAGGCCATGGATTTAGAAGTTTAGAGAATCGTTTAGAAGCCTATGAAGCGATGGATAAGTTTTTAAAGCAACATTTAAAACCTTAACAGCACCAAGCTAGCAATCATTAAAAGCAAAACCCTATTCTTTAGCCGGATAGGGTTTTTTCGTTAAAGGTGGGCTATTTCACCTTTACTTAGTTAGTTTGTTGAACTATATCATTATTAGAAGTAACTCACTGTTTAAATGCCGACGACGGGTTAAAAATATAGCTTGAATAAAAGCTTGTTGATGGGAGACTGCTGATGAAATTGCTATTACTTTTTTTACTGATATTGCAGCCAATGATGTTATTGGCGAATGACAAAAAGTTGATGGTTAGCTATGAAAATTTCTCTCATGTCGAGTCGAGTAAGCAAATTCATCGTTATCAAGGCCTAGCCCAAGGGGTCAATCAATGGCTACATTTTAGATCCCCGACACCCATTGAAAAGCAACCAACAATAAGAATGAATAGAGACACGCTGTATAGTTTTGCCGTCATTGATGCTTCACAAGGGGCAACAATTACGCTACCTGACTCAGGCAAGCGCTATATGTCATTAATGTTAGTTGATGAGTTTGGTTATACCAACCAAGTATGGTATGGCAAAGGGCGTTATATGCTCAATAAGGAAATAGTTGGCAGTAACTATGCGCTAGCGTTAATCAGAATTTTTGTTGATTCAAACAACCCTGCAGATATAAAGGCAGTCAATCAATTACAGGATCAACTCATCATTAACGCGAAAAGTAACCAAGCTTTTACGCTGAAAAATTGGGATGAAAACAGTTATCAGAGCGTCTATCAAGCGTTAACCAGTCTATTTAAAATGTTACCTAATGCGCTAGATACTTTTGGTTCGGTCGAAGAAGTAGACCCGATTCGATTTGTCTTAGGCTCAGCAGGTGGTTATGCTGGCTTGCCTTCCAAAGATGCTTTTTATATCAATGTTAGTCCGGGGCTAGATGATGGCGAATATCAAATGACGCTTAAAGATGTGCCTGCCGATGGTTTTTGGTCTATAAGCATTTATAATAAATCTGGGTATTTCTTTAAATCAGCTCAGGGGCTATCTAGCGTCAACAGCGTCACTTCAACGGCTAACACCGATGGTAGTCACACGTTATATTTTGGCGGTTGCGAGCAACGCAAAGTCAATTGTTTGGCCCTTCAACCTGGTTGGAATTTTGTCGCTCGCTTTTATCAGCCACGGGCAGCGCTTCAAAATGGAGAGTGGCAACTACCTGCACTTAAACGCGCTAAATAATTACCGTTTTTAATATAGTGGCACAATGCGTTTGGCCACTATATTAAACATAATATAAGCACCTTGACTGCTTAGCCATTCTGTTGATGAAAAGGACTAGAGCAAGACATTCATCTGAATTTTCTAGCCAGTTCAATGAAAATTTCACCGGCTACATTGACAAAACTTTAGCGAAATTCATCTCTTTACAAGACTAAATAACTCGGCGTTAAGAGGTGTTTATGATGAGCCAAACCATAACTTAGCAAGTCTCTTGGCAAGATAGCCGCTATTATCACGTAAAATTCCAAAGCAAGAAACATTGACTGAAAACTGAACGCTAGCTTCGGCTTTATCCATTTGTGACTGTGTTCTGCATCACTAAATTTGCCACTTTACTGTCACGAAAATTATCAAGTGAAAAAATCCACTTTTTCAAAAAGCAAGCCTTAGCAAGGCAAAGTGGTTTCTGATGGTGAGGAGTCGTTGTATAACCTGAGGTTATTAGGGCAATAATATTTACTATTATCTGACTATTTACTTGTAGGTTAAAGTTTTCTGTACACAATTGGGGTATGTTATGAGTGCATTGAAAATGTAATCGATAAATTGATAGCCTTAAATTATCCTTCGATTAAAGGCAACTATAGGTCAAGTTTATATGAGAGTAGTATTTAATATCAGTCTGGCAGTTAGGGGCTCATGTTGGTTGAGAAAGGTAGTTGCTATTTTTTTATTGTGTCAAGTGATGCAAGTTAATTCAGCAGAAATTCAACCGCCGATTCATGGCCCCTATAACATGGGAAGTGCTGGTATCGTTCGTTATCAAGACGTCTTTCATCCTGTGGTCGGCAGGAAAGGAATGGTTTCGTCTCAAAATGCTCAAGCTAGTCAAGTTGGGGTCGACATCTTAGCTGCTGGAGGGAATGCCATCGATTCAGCTGTTGCCATGGGTTTTGCTTTGGCGGTAACTTTGCCTCGTGCAGGAAACCTAGGTGGTGGTGGTTTTATGGTTCTTTATTCGACAAAAGCAAATAAGACGATAACTATTGACTACCGTGAAATCGCACCAACGGGTGTTTTAGCGGCCCATTTTTTGAATGAAGATGGTACAAAGAACAAAGCGTCGAGCAGCTCTTGGCACGCAATGGGCGTTCCCGGTACGGTTGCTGGCTTACACAAAGCTTGGAAAGAATATGGCAGTGGTAAGCTAACTTGGAAACAAATACTTCAACCAGCTATTGAACTGGCCAAAAAAGGCTTTGTCGTCAATTATGACTTATCACAGTTAACTTCAGTTAAACGCGAGTGGTTAGTGCAAAATGAAGCGACTGCAAAAGCGTATTTTAAGGATGATGGTCTCAGCTATCAGCCGGGCGAGCTTTTAGTGCAGCCAGATTTAGCGTGGTCATTGGAACAAATATCACAACATGGTAAAGAGGCATTTTATCAAGGCGAGATAGCAAAAAAAATTGTCAAGGATATGAAATTACATGGGGGTCATATTGATTATGATGATCTATCCCAGTACCAGGTAGCAATAAAAGAGCCAGTAATGGGAAGCTATCGTGGTTATCAAATTGCCTCGATGCCGCCACCAAGCTCTGGTGGTGTAGCCATTATTGAAGCGCTTAATATTCTGGAAAACTTCCCCTTGTCTGAATGGGGAGTTTCAGCAAAAACATTTCATGTCTTAGCCGAGGCAATGAAACTGAGTTTTGCAGATCGCGGCTTGCATATGGCTGATCCTAACTTTTATGATGTTCCTACTCAGTGGTTGATTGATAAAGCTCGTGCAAAAAAGTTAGCAAGCCAAATTGATCTCAATACAGCTAAAGCTTCGTCACAAATAAAAGGCGGTCGGTTACCTGAGGAAAGTCCTTCGACAACACATTTTTCAGTCGTAGATTCACAGGGAAATGCTGTGTCCAATACTTACACGCTAGCGTCATCTTTTGGCACAGGAAAAGTCATTAAAGGCACTGGAATTTTGATGAATAATCAAATTTATACCTTCTCAGTGCGGGCCGACATCCCAGGCGCAAAAGGCTTTTCTGCGAGTAAAGCGAATCGACTTGCAACCTTTAAACGCCCTGTTAGTTCTCAATCCCCAACGATAGTATTAAAGCATGGAAAACCGTTCTTATTAGTTGGCAGTCCAGGTGGCAGTAGAATCATCAACGCCGTACTACAGATGATTATCAATGTTATTGACCATGAAATGAATATTGCTGAAGCCACTAACGAACGCCGCATTCACCACCAGTGGCTTCCAGACATATTGGAAGTAGAGCCAGGCTTTAACCAGGATAGTATGCAGTTACTAATTAACAAAGGACATAATGTTAAAGAAACAAGAACCATGGGAAGCACGCAATCGATTATGGTAAAAGATGGCTACTTTTTGGGCGCGTCAGATCCTCGACGTCCTAATGCAAAAACACTGGGACTAGATTAGTTAGATAGTTGACAACATCTTGGTAAGTCAATGTTCATCATTATCTGTTCTTAAGTCAAGCAAGCTTTCTAGCTAAGGTGTATATTACCTATTAAGTCGCTTAATTTGGCTTATTGACGATATCACTGCTAGCGACACTTGCCGATTATTGTTTTTTAGCCAGCTAGTTGTGAGCTTTTTTATAATTTTAAGCAGAAGTAATATGAGAAACAAAATGAATAAATTAATATCTCCATCTTCATTAAAGTATGCGATAGGAGCCATGTTAACGCTTGGTATAGCCAGTACATCGTTATCAATACAAGCAGCTAGCCATGTTAATGAAGGCTCTGCAATCATTCGTTATGATACCATTCATCACCCTGTTATTGGACAAAATGGCATGGTATCTAGCCAACGAATGCTCGCCAGTCAAATTGGCGCAAACATTCTTCGACAGGGCGGTAATGCAGTTGATGCTGCCGTTGCGACGGGCATTGCATTGGCGGTCACTTTACCTAGAGCAGGCAATCTTGGTGGTGGTGGCTTCATGTTGATTCACCTTGCCCAACAAAATAAAACAATTGCGCTCGATTATCGCGAAATGGCCCCTAAAAAAGCGCATCGCGACATGTTTTTGGATGCCAAAGGCAATGTAGATAACCGCAAAGCGCGGTTTAGTCATCTTTCTTCTGGGGTTCCTGGTACCGTGGCGGGGTTATCTCATGCACTCGAAAAGTATGGCACCATGAGTTGGCAACAAGTTATTGCGCCAGCGATAAAACTAGCTGAGCAAGGCATATTAGTGTCTTATGATTTATCTGAGAACCTGAAAAGCCGTCATGGT
This sequence comes from Colwelliaceae bacterium MEBiC 14330, assembly GCA_040779365.1. GTDB lineage: Bacteria > Pseudomonadota > Gammaproteobacteria > Enterobacterales > Alteromonadaceae > Colwellia. Next base: position 45,928 of record JBFONR010000010.1, on the reverse strand, counting down.
TGGCTAACTGCTAACGCTGCGACCAAAAAAGCCTATTATAAAAAAAATGGCTTACCTTATGAACCTGGTGAAATTTTGATTCAACCGGATTTAGCATGGAGCCTTAAGCAATTGGCAGAAAATGGTCCAAGTGCTTTTTACCAAGGTGAAATTGCTAAAAAGATTGTCGCTGAAATGCAAAACAATAATGGCTTGATTACCCTTGATGACCTGGCAAACTATCGTGTTGCAGAGCGAGAAGCCATCACTACAACCTATAGAGGATATAAAGTTGCTTCAATGCCACCAACGAGTTCTGGCGGTATACACATAGCTCAAATGTTGAATATCCTTGAAAATTTTCCTTTAAAAAAGATGGGGGCAGGCAGTGCTGACGCTACCCACCTGTTAAGCGAAGTAATGAAATTGGCTTATGCCGATCGAAGTGAACATCTTGGTGATCCCGAACATTTTGACGTTCCCATTAAAGGCTTAACCAGTAAAAGCTATGCTAAAAAGTTAGCAAATAGCATTTCTTTATCGAAAGCTATGCCGTCAAGTCAAATAAAACCAGGTAATCCTGCTCCCTATGAAAGCCCTGACACAACGCACTTTTCGGTAATGGATGCACAGGGCAATGCTGTTTCCAATACATATACGCTTAATTTTTCTTATGGCTCTGGTATCGTCATTCCTGGCACAGGTATCTTAATGAATAATGAAATGGATGATTTTTCATCGAAACCGGGTGTACCAAATGCTTTCGGTCTAGTTGGCGGTGAAGCGAATGCAATACAACCAACTAAACGTCCTCTTAGCTCAATGACGCCGACTATGATTTTCAAAGACGATAAACCTTATGTTGTGACAGGTAGTCCTGGTGGCAGCCGAATCATAACGACAGTTTTACAGGTATTGGTTAATGTTATGGATCATGACATGAATATCGCTGCTGCTGTTCATGCGCCTCGCATTCATCACCAATGGTTACCCGATCAGTTAGAATTAGAACCTGGATATAGTCCTGATACGATAAAATTATTAAAAGCGAAGGGGCAGAATGTCAAATCCAGTAGAACCATGGGGAGTGTGCAATCAATCATGTACAATAATGGCCTATTTTACGGTGTTTCCGATCCACGCCGCCCTGATGCCGGTACCGTCGCTGTTAAATAAATAACCAGTGTTGATATCAGGCTTTCAGTTCAAGCTGCAACTTTAGTAGATAAGTTGCAGCTAGCTTAGGTGTTAACTATACAATATTTGCCAAGGGCAATATTGATGCACTTAACTTAATCTCACAGGTCTTTATCGACAAGCTGATAAATTTCGACATTAAAGGTGTTTAATATTCGCCATATATAAAGCCCTTAGTAATAAATGCTCAGGGCTTTTTTAAACACTAACTAAAGTTAATTAACGTTAAACGACTTTATATGTCATTGAGCTTTAACGACAAGCTCTACTAATTTGCCCACCTCATCCTTATAGGGTTCAGCGAAAAACAGACTTAGCACTTATTCAATTTCACTTGCATTGAAAACTTTAGTCATAAAAAAGCCCCTAGTAAATCAATACTAGGGGCTTTTGAGTAACTAACTAAAGTTAATTAAGTATCGAAATACTAATTAAGCTTTAACTACAACGTCAACTAATTTCCAGCTCTTAGACTTAGAAATTGGTGCACATTCAGTGATAGTTACTACGTCACCTTCGTTACATACGTTAGCTTCATCATGTGCTTTCAACTTAGTTGAACGCGTCATGAATTTACCGTAGATAGGGTGCTTAACACGGCGTTCGATCACAACAACGATAGACTTATCCATTTTGTTACTGACAACAACGCCTTGTAGTGTGCGGATTTTAGTTTCGCTCATTACTTACCTGCCTTTTCAGTGATGATAGTCTTAACGCGCGCGATATTACGGCGTACTTGTCTTAGCAAATGAGTTTGTGCTAATTGACCAGTGCTTGCTTGCATGCGGTAGTTAAACTGCTCGCGAAGAAGCTCTAGTAATTCAGCGTTTAGCTCTTCAATGCTTTTTGCTTTAAGTTCACTAGCTTTCATTACAATGCCGTCCTAGTTACGAAGGTAGTTTTAAACGGAAGTTTAGCAGCAGCTAAAGCAAATGCTTCACGTGCTAATTCTTCAGAAACACCTTCCATTTCATAAAGAACACGACCTGGTAAAATTTGACATACCCAGTATTCTACTGAACCTTTACCTTTACCCATACGAACCTCAAGAGGCTTTTTAGTAATTGGTTTATCAGGGAATACACGGATCCAGATTTTACCTTGACGTTTAACATGACGAGTCATGGCACGACGAGCGGCTTCAATTTGGCGTGCAGTCATACGACCACGCTCAACCGATTTTAAGCCATAAGTACCGAAGCTAACAGAACTACCAACGTGAGCAAGGCCACGGTTACGTAGTTTCATTTGCTTGCGGAATTTAGTACGTTTTGGTTGTAACATTACTTATTCCTCTTACTTAGCTTTACGGTTGTTCTTTCTTTTAGGCTTAGCAGCTGGTTGCTCTGCTTGTAATGGCATGTTGCCAATAATTTCACCTTTAAAGATCCAAACTTTGATACCAATAACACCATAAGTCGTGTCACCACGCGCAATGGCGTAGTCGATATCTGCACGTAATGTATGTAAAGGTACACGACCTTCACGATACCATTCAGCACGTGCGATATCAGCGCCGCCTAAACGACCGCTAACTTGTACTTTGATACCCTTGGCGCCTAAACGCATTGCGTTTTGTACGGCACGCTTCATTGCGCGACGGAACATAACACGACGTTCTAATTGACTAGCAATGCTGTCGGCAACAAGCTGCGCATCCATTTCTGGCTTACGTACTTCAGCGATGTTGATTTGAGCAGGAACACCAGCAATTTTAGAAACGGCTAAACGTAATTTCTCAACATCTTCGCCTTTTTTACCGATTACAACACCTGGACGAGCCGTGTGAATTGTAACGCGGATAGATTTAGCTGGACGTTCGATGACCACTTTTGACAGTGATGCACGCTTAAGCTTTTCTTTCAAAAATTCGCGAACCTTGTGGTCGCCGTCTAAGTTGTTAGCATAATCTGCACTGCTAGCATACCAAGTAGACGCGAAAGGTTTCGTGATACCTAAGCGAATACCGGTAGGATTAACTTTTTGACCCATACTAATATACTCCTAAGAATCAGACACAATCACAGTAATGTGACTTGTGCGCTTAATGATGCGATCGGCACGACCTTTCGCACGTGGCATAATACGTTTCATTGTTGGACCATCGTCAACCATTATAGTCTTAACGAATAATTCATCAATATCTGCACCTTCGTTGTGCTCAGCATTTGCGATAGCTGAGTTAAGTACTTTTTTAACTAACACAGCAGCTGATTTGTTGCTGTAAGTTAAAATTTCAAGTGCTTTCTCAACGTGTACGCCGCGGATTTGATCCGCAACTAAACGCGCTTTTTGAGCAGAACCGCGGGCAAATTTATGTATAGCTATAGCTTCCATTTAATTTCCCCTTACTTCTTAGCTTTCTTATCAGCGATATGACCGCGATAAGTACGAGTTGGTGCAAATTCTCCTAATTTGTGACCGATCATTTCTTCGGTTACAAATACAGGAACGTGTTGACGGCCATTATGGACAGCGATGGTCAATCCAATCATTGTAGGAATGATCATTGAACGACGGGACCAAGTTTTAATTGGCTTTTTATTCCCGCTTTCCACCGCTTTCTCTACCTTCGTCAACAAGTGTAGGTCAATAAATGGACCTTTCTTGAGGGAACGTGGCATGGTGAATCCTTATATAATTCAAATTCTTCATGTTGAACTCAGTTTGATAAATCTCGCTAAGCCCAAGCAATCAGAATATTAGTTTAATGCACTAATTACTTAGTACGACGACGTACGATAAACTTATCAGTACGCTTGTTCTTACGAGTCTTGTAACCCTTAGTTGGTACACCCCAAGGTGATACCGGGTGACGACCGCCAGATGTTTTACCTTCACCACCACCGTGTGGGTGATCAACTGGGTTCATGGCAACACCACGAACAGTTGGGCGAACACCGCGCCAGCGTGAAGCACCTGCTTTACCCAGAGAGCGAAGCATGTGTTCAGCATTGCCGATTTCACCTAAAGTAGCACGACAATCTGCTTCGATTTTACGCATTTCGCCAGAGCGAAGACGTAAAGTAACGTAAGCACCATCTTTCGCAACTAATTGTGCGTAAGTACCAGCAGCACGTGCAATTTGAGCACCTTTACCTGGCTTAAGTTCGATTGCGTGAATAACGCTACCTAATGGTACGTTACGTAACGGCATCGCGTTACCAGCTTTGATAGGCGCATCAACACCAGACTGAAGAGTATCTCCAGCGCTAACACCTTTTGGTGCTAGGATGTAGCGACGCTCACCATCGGCATATAATACTAACGCAATGTTAGCACTACGGTTTGGATCATATTCCAAACGCTCTACCTTAGCTGGAATGCCATCTTTGGTACGCTTAAAGTCGATCATACGGTAATGATGCTTGTGACCACCACCAACGTGACGAACAGTAATACGACCAGTATTGTTACGACCGCCAGACTTAGACTTAGTGTCTAATAATGGTGCGTAAGGCTTACCTTTGTGAAGCTCTTTGTTGACCACTTTAACTAGGTGACGACGACCCGGAGAAGTAGGTTTACATTTTACAATAGCCATTTTAACTGCTCCTATGATTCCGCGCCAACGAAGTCGATGTCACTACCTTCTGCAAGAGTAACGTAGGCTTTTTTCCAGTCGTTACGACGACCAAAACGAGCACCTGTACGTTTTGTTTTACCCTTAACATTAAGTGTACGAACACCTTCAACTGAAACTTCGAAAAGTTTCTCAACGGCTGCTTTGATTTCAGCTTTAGTCGCATCTGTAGCTACTTTGAAAACAACTGTGTTGTTTGCTTCAGCGGCAGTAGTTGCTTTTTCAGAAATATTTGGTGCTAAAAGCACTTTTAACAAACGTTCTTCGTTTATCATGCTAAAATCCCCTCAATTTCTTTAACTGCATCAGCAGTGATTAAAACTTTTTCGAAACCAACTAAGCTAACTGGGTCGATTGCTGCAACGTCACGAACGTCAACTTTGTATAAGTTACGTGCTGATAAGAACAAGTTCTCGTCAACTTCTTTGGTTACAATCAATACGTCTTTAAGGTCTAAACCTTTTAACTTAGCAACTAAGTCTTTAGTTTTAGGCGTTTCTACCGCAAAGTTTTCAACGACAACTAGACGCTCTTGACGTACTAGCTCAGAAAGGATGCTAGCAATAGCACCACGATACATTTTACGGTTAACTTTTTGGCTGTGATCTTGTGGCTTAGCAGCGAATGTTACGCCACCAGTACGCCAGATTGGACCACGAGTAGTACCAGCACGTGCACGGCCAGTACCTTTTTGACGCCATGGTTTTGCACCACCGCCGCTAACTTCTGAGCGAGTCTTTTGAGCACGAGTACCTTGACGAGCACCAGCTGCGTAGGCAACTACTACTTGGTGTACTAACGCTTCGTTAAACTCACGTCCAAAAGTTGCTTCAGATACTTCTAGAGCACCCGATGCGTCTTTTAATGATAATTCCATCAGAAAATCTCCTGGACTAAGCTTTAACAGCTGGTTTGATGATTACATCGCCATTGATTGCACCCGGAACTGCGCCTTTAACAAGCAACAAGTTACGTTCTGCATCAACGCGAACCAATTCAAGGTTTTGTGTCGTAACACGCACAGCACCCATGTGACCAGACATCTTTTTGCCTTTGAAAACGCGACCTGGTGTTTGACACTGACCTAATGAACCGTTTGAACGGTGAGAGATCGAGTTACCATGCGTAGCATCTTGCATGCTAAAGTTCCAACGTTTAATACCGCCTTGGAAACCTTTACCTTTAGATGTACCAGTTACGTCTACTAATTTTGTGTCATTGAATAATTCAACAGTGATTTCACTGCCTGCTTCAATGTCGCTACCTTCATTTGCGTCTAAGCGGAATTCCCACAAGCCGCGGCCTGCTTCGATACCTGCTTTAGCGAAATGTCCAGCTGCTGGTTTGTTAACACGGTTTGCTTTACGCTTACCGGTAGTAACTTGTAGCGCTGAATAACCATCGTTGTCTACAGTTTTAACCTGAGCAACACGGTTTGCTTCAACTTCAAGAACGGTTACAGGAGTAGAAACACCATCTTCTGTGAAGATACGCGTCATACCCACTTTACGTCCAACTAGACCTATAGTCATTGTTAAAACTCCTCTTAACCCAAGCTGATTTGAACATCAACACCAGCTGCAAGATCTAAACGCATTAACGCGTCTACAGTCTTTTCAGTCGGCTCAACGATATCAATCAGACGCTTGTGAGTACGGATTTCGTACTGATCACGTGCATCTTTGTTAACGTGTGGAGAAGTCAAGATAGTGAAACGTTCTTTGCGAGTAGGAAGTGGAATTGGACCACGAACCTGTGCGCCAGTACGCTTTGCAGTATCAACGATTTCTGCTGTAGATTGATCAATCAAACGATGATCGAACGCTTTCAAACGAATGCGAATTCTTTGATTTGACATGAAGACAAATCCCCTTTTAAAAGAACAAAAAAATACATCCCTCTACTTCCTTTGTGCTGGAAGGGGGTGTATTACTAATAAACATTCAACTCAAAATTAGAGTTGCTGTGAAACAAGTAGTAGAATTAGCTAGAACTTGTTTTGAAAAAGCTTTGCTTAATCAAGTCACATTCAATCTATTATCTGGTTGAATGCGAGCGCGTATTATACAAGAGAATGTTTTATAAGCAAGCTATTTATGTTTTTTGGCTTTTGGGATAAGCTTTATTCTGTTAATTGACTGATTTTAATGCGTTTACCCCTTATTATTTGCATGTGTTATTTTATTTTTTGTTGTAATAAAGCACACATATTGCTGAACTAGCATTACATGCTGTTTATATTAGCAGTGATACTTTAACTATTGATATTAACCATGCGCTTTGCTAGGGATTGAATAGCCCGATATATTGTTCTTTTTTACTCACTATTATTTTCTTTGCGCTGGTTTTTAAAGTCACTAACGATAGTGCTAAAAAAACTGATAGCATTGAGTTTCAACGGCGATAGGTATTCACAGCCAAACATTCTTTTGATTCAATAGGTTTACGCTAAATGAAGACAAATAATAACAAGACAGAAAAAATGAATAAACCCAATGGCGCAGGCTTAAGTAGAGTTATCAATGCGACCCGTTGTTCTATATTAGGTTTGCGGGCGGCTTATAAAAATGAGTTAGCTTTCAAGCAAGAATTATTATTATGTTTATTTTTATTACCACTGAGTTTATTTGTCGCCAGTAATGGTATGCAGTTAGGTTTATTACTTGGCTCATTACTCTTATTACTTTTAGTCGAAATCATGAACTCGGCCATTGAAGCGGTTGTTGATCGAATCGGACCTGAACTGCATGAATTATCGGGTAGAGCAAAAGATCTTGGCTCTGCGGCAGTGATGTTAGCCTTAGCTATCGTCTTGGTTATTTGGGGCGGTATTTTTTTTGATAATTATTTGGCTTAGTGGATAACTCTCCACTAAACTCAATCATAGTAGTGTATGCGGCAGAGTTTTTATGTTTGCTAAAGTATACCTATATATAAGTAGATAAAATTATCCAGACGCATCATTTAGTAAATTTCACTGTCAAAATTCAAACTTTAACAATTTATTTATCAATTTTCTATGGATTTGCTTTTGTTAATGATATACTCGCGCGCAAATTTTCAACAAGTTCTGCTTTTTCGTGCTTTAGCTTATATAAGTATAGAGAGTAAAAAAGCGGGATAGACCTTAAACTAAGTAGAGTAATCTAATGGCAGATTTATCAAAATACAGAAACATTGGTATTTTCGCTCACGTTGATGCGGGTAAAACCACAACAACTGAACGTATCCTTAAACTTACCGGTAAAATTCATAAAACTGGTGAAGTACATGACGGTGAGTCAACGACTGACTTCATGGAACAAGAAGCTGAGCGCGGTATTACTATCCAGTCTGCTGCGACTACATGTTTCTGGAATGATCACCGCATGAACATCATCGATACTCCTGGTCACGTTGACTTCACTGTTGAAGTATATCGTTCTCTTAAAGTATTAGATGGTGGTGTTGGTGTATTCTGCGGTTCTGGTGGTGTTGAGCCTCAGTCAGAAACTAACTGGCGTTACGCGAACGACTCAGAAGTCGCTCGTTTAATCATGGTAAACAAATTAGACCGTTTAGGTGCTAACTTCTATCGTGTTGTTGATCAAGTTCGTAATGTCTTAGGTGCTAACCCATTGGTAATGACTTTACCAATTGGTGAAGAAGACGGTTTTGTTGGTGTTGTTGATCTATTATCTGAAAAAGCTTACGTTTGGGATGATACGGGTCTTCCTGAAAACTTTGAAATCACTGATATCCCAGCAGACTTAGTAGACAAAGCAGCTGAGTACCGTGAAGAATTAATCGAAACTGCATTAGAGCAAGACGATGACTTATTAGAAGCTTACATGGAAGGTGAAATGCCAACTGTGGAGCAAATCAAAGCATGTATCCGTAAAGGTACACGTGATATGTCTTTCTTCCCGACTTACTGTGCGTCTGCATTTAAAAACAAAGGTATTCAGTTAATTCTTGATGCTGTTGTTGATTACTTACCTTCGCCGACAGAAGTTGATCCTCAACCTATCACTGACGAAGCTGGTGAGCCTACTGGTGAAGTTGCTACCGTTTCTACTGATGGTCCTTTACGTGCGTTAGCATTTAAAATTATGGATGACCGTTTTGGTGCGCTTACCTTCGTTCGTATTTACTCAGGTACGTTAAGCAAGGGTGATACTATTCTTAACACATTCACAGGTAAAACTGAGCGTGTTGGCCGTATGGTTGAGATGCATGCTGATGACCGTACAGAGCTTTCATCGGCTCAAGCGGGTGATATCTTAGCTATCGTTGGTATGAAGAACGTGCAAACAGGTCACACTTTATGTGATCCTAAGTTCCCTGCGACATTAGAGCCAATGGTTTTCCCTGAGCCAGTAATCTCAATCTCTGTTAAGCCTAAAGATAAAGGTTCTACAGAGAAAATGGGTATCGCTATCGGTAAAATGGTTGCAGAAGATCCAACCTTTACTGTTGAAACTGACCAAGATTCAGGTGAGACAATCTTACGTGGTATGGGTGAGCTTCACTTAGATATTAAAGTAGATATCTTACGTCGTACTTATGATGTTGATTTAGAAGTAGGTAAGCCTCAAGTTGCTTATCGTGAAACAATCACCCAAGAGGTTGAAGATTCTTACACGCATAAGAAACAATCTGGTGGTTCAGGTCAATTCGGTAAGATTGATTACCGCATCAAGCCAGGTGAACCCGGTTCAGGTTTCGTATTCTCATCAACTGTTGTTGGTGGTAACGTACCTAAAGAATTCTTCCCTGCTGTTGAGAAAGGCTTTGCGACAATGATGGATACTGGTGTTTTAGCTGGTTTCCCTGTGTTAGACGTTGAAGTAGAATTATTTGACGGTGGCTTCCATGCTGTCGATTCATCTGCTGTTGCTTTTGAAATTGCTGCTAAAGGTGCATTCCGTCAGTCAATTCCAAAAGCGGGCGCACAGTTAATCGAACCTATCATGAAAGTTGATGTGTTTACGCCTGAAGATCACGTTGGTGATGTAATCGGTGATTTAAACCGTCGTCGTGGTATGATTAAAGACCAAGAAGCAGGTACTTCAGGTGTGCGTATTAAAGCTGATGTTCCACTTTCAGAAATGTTTGGTTACATCGGACACTTACGTACTATCACTTCAGGTCGTGGTCAATTCTCAATGGAATTCTCTCACTACATGCCGTGTCCACAAAACGTAGCGGACGAAGTTATTGCTGAAGTAAAAGCGGCTAACGAAGCTAAAAAGTAATTAGCATTTAGCGAAACGCTTATATTAAAAAAGGGTGCCTCGGCACCCTTTTTTATTTGTAGCGTTTTAACGAAGCGCGATATTTTAGTTTCAATAAGCCTAACTTTAATCGCTAAGTAAGTTGTTGCCTGTGAGGCCAAAACTTCCGCCAGCGTTGTAATATTGTCGCCGGTAAATAACTTAGTTTGTTTCGTTTAAGTAGCTTGTGTAATTGCCAATGGCATGGCGTTAAGTGGATAACAATGTTGAGATAGTTGGGTATGGTAAAATAATTGATATGATGAAAGGGCATTAATTGCTGTAAAATGGTTAAACACAAGTTAATATCGCTGTCACGAATATCAGGTAAGTTAATTGATAAGCAGCTTTGAGGGCTAGCATTGGCCGTTAATAACTCAAGTTGTTTAACCATATGCTCAAAGCCTAGATGCTTAGCTTGATAAACATCACAGATCAGCCAATCAAACTCATTGCTGTTGTGCTCATTTAGCCATGCTATGCTGTCTGCATAAATTAGCTGATACTGACCGTTGTCAGGATTAAAGTACTGATTAAAACAATCGATTACTACTTGATTATACTCAATTGTTTTTATGGAAATATCAGCGGATAAGTGCCGCAAAAACCGGGCAAAGTTCCCCCCGCCTAAACCGAACTCAACAATATTGCATGGTTTAAAAAACAGCAACGGTAACATCAAGGCAATTTGATGTGGTAGGGTCAACTGCCAAGGCTTTCGCTTGTTCATAACACTTTGCACTACATCATTAAATGCCATCCAACGGTAATAATCATTTTCACTAACCGATATTGCATCTTGTTGTTGGCTTAAATACACTAACCGACCTTGGGTCAAATGTTTTGCAAGCCGCATAAGTCCCCCTTAAAGATAACCTGTTGAATAAGAGTAAGAATAGCCAATGTATGTCTGTAGATCACCCAAAACAGCGCAAGAGTTTCAACAATATTATCAGCTTCGCTGGCAAGTGTTGCGCAAACCATGGCAACAAGCGTTCGGTAGTGAGAAGGATGAACTCGAGCAAGACGCCATCCATTTGATGATCATTGATGAACACTCGCAGGTTATTGCCGTGGGACGATTAGATAAAGCGAGTCAATTTTCAGGCCGTATTCGTTATATGGCGGTGCACCCAGACAAACAGGGGCAAGGCTTAGGAAAGCAGTTAATTAATGCCCTAGAAAATCGTGCACAGCAACTGGGTATTAAAGAATTAACCTTAAAAGCACGAGAGCAGGCATTAGCTTTCTATCAACGCCTTGGCTACGCCGAGCAAGGTTTTTCTCATCTACTATTTGATGAGATTAAGCACTTCTCGATGAATAAGTCACTTGCTTACCATGCAGACCATCAGCAAGTGCCGGCCACTGCGCTGCAACAGACATGGCATAAAACGATTCCACTGAGTAAGGTAATGAATATTCAAATAAGCTATTATGATGGCCAACAGCTCATTTGCCATTGTGATAATAGCTTTAACAAAAACCTTCATAATACTATGTTTGCAGGTAGCATTTATACTTTAGCTACCTTAACAGGTTGGGGCTGGGTTTTTTTACAGCTAGAAAACTTAGGCTTATCAGGTGATATTGTCTTGGCCAATGCTGATATTAAATATCATGCTCCAATTAAAGGTGTTGCTTATGCAAAGGTTATCGCTGAGCAGGTAGTTGGTGATTATAGTGTGCTAAATAGTGGTAGAAATGCGCGAATTCAGCTTACTACTCATCTCTATTGTGGTGACAATGTTGCGGCTACTTTTACTGGAAATTTTGCCGTTTTAGCCAATAAAAATAACTCATAAAGTGAGAATATAATGAAATATAACCGCTTAGTTGTTCTAGCCTTGCTTGCTAGCCTACTTAACTTTACTGCGTTAGCAAATGAGCAAAAGTTAATTGAAAAAACGTTAGATGATTTTCATCAAGCAGCCGCCAATGCTGAGGCTAAGCCTTATTTCAATTTACTGAGCGATGAGGCAATATTTCTTGGTACTGATGCAAGCGAGCGTTGGACAAAAGCAGAGTTTAAAGCCTTTGTTCTGCCTTATTTTTCCGAGGGAATAGGTTGGCTGTATTCACCAATACAGCGAAATATCAGCTTACTCGGCTCAAATAAAGTCGCTTTTTTTGATGAATTATTGCACAGCACTAGTTATGGCACTTGTCGTGGCTCTGGCGTCTTAGTAAAAACGCAAGATGGCTGGAAAATTTCACAATATAATTTATCTATACCTATGCCTAATGGTATTGCCAAAGCATTGGTTAAACAGATCAAAACATTTGAACACAGTACAGCAATAAAAAAATAATTCAGAGGTTTTTATGAAAGTACAAGCAAGCTGTTCTGTTGGGATTATTGGTTGTGGTTGGTTAGGAACTGCTTTAGCTAAAGCCCTTCAAGCACAGGGGGTCGAAGTTACTGCAACACGTAGTAATGCTGTTAATGCAGCGCAGTTAACCTCGCAAGGTATCCAGACATATGCATTGTTACTGCCGGCAAAGCAGGAAGTATTAAACAGCCATGCCATTTTTAATGCTCAGTGTCTTATCATTGCAATCACGCCGCAATTTAGGCAGGGGAGAAATGATTATGCTGAAAAAGTTGCCGCGTTAGTTGAGGCAGCTCAGGGTAATGCTCAGGTTAAAAAAATAATCCTGCTCAGTAGTACTGCGGTCTATAACGGCTTATCTGGTACAGTGACTGAAGAGGATGCGTTAGATTTAAACGCTGATAAGGTCAGTGTTTTAAACCAGGCAGAGCAAGCGGTATTAACTTTCTCTGGGCAAAGCAACAAAGTTGGCAATGTACTTAGGCTATCAGGTTTAGTCGGGCCGAATCGTCACCCTGGTAAGTTTTTATTAAACGGTCGTATGTTAAAAAGCCCTGAGGCTAAAGTGAATTTAATTCATCAGGATGATGCCGTTGGACTTGTGCTTGCCTTACTTAAACAGCCAATGAATGAGCAAATAGCGCAACGCAACAATAAGAGTTCAGGGATTTTTAATGGTGCCAGTGATACCCATGTCAGTAAAAAAGTATATTATCAAGCCGCTGCCAAGGCATTGGGATACCCTGAACCCAATTTTGCGCAAACACAATCAGCAATAAAGCCTCGTGTGGTTTGCGCAGAGAAAGTCAAAGATGTGCTTGGCTATCAATTTTGCCGCGCTGACTTACTTGCCTGGTTAAACCAAGATTGATAATAACGAGCTATCCATCTGTTTTCTGGGTTTGATATAATAAATGTATTCAATTTTTAAGGTTTTTTGCTGAGGTTATTCTCACCTTGAGCGAGTTTACGTAAGTTAATGAAAGTAGTTTTAGCCCCAATGGAAGGCGTATTAGATCATCTAATGCGTGATTTACTGACGCAAGTAGGTAATTATGATCTCTGCGTTACCGAATTTGTTCGCGTGGTCGAGCAATTGGTTTCAGATAAAGGTTTTTATCGTTTATGTCCTGAGCTCAAAGAAGCAGGCCCTTATGGTGCAACGACTAAAGCCGGTACACCCGTTCGTGTTCAGATACTGGGACAACACCCACAATACATGGCTGAAAATGGTGCCAGAGCGATTGAATTAGGATCAAATGGTATTGATATTAACTTTGGTTGTCCGGCTAAAACCGTCAATAAAAGCCGCGGTGGTGCCATCTTGTTAAAAGATCCTGAGGCGGTATACCAAATTGTTAAGGCAGTAAAAGAGGCGGTGCCCAGTGATGCGATTGTCAGTGCAAAAATTCGTTTAGGCTATGAAGATAAAAGTCTTGCTATTGAAAATGCACAAGCCGTTGAAGCAGCGGGAGCAAATTTATTAACCGTACATGCTCGGACTAAACTTGAAGGTTATAAACCGCCAGCCCATTGGCATTGGATAGCCAAAATTAAAAAAGCAATTCACATTCCGGTGATTGCTAATGGTGAGATATGGAACTTTGCTGATGCGCAAAAATGTCGGGAATTGTCTACTTGCCAAGATATTATGGTCGGTCGGGGGGCATTGACCATTCCTAACCTTGGCAAGGTAATAAAACAAGCAGCACCAATTATGCCATGGCCTGAAGTTCAAGCCTTACTCAGACATTACACCACTTGTGAAACTTTCGGTGATAAAAGCAAGTATTATCCTAATCGCATTAAACAATGGCTAAAATACCTAAAAAATCATTACCCGCAAGCAAACAGTTTATTTATGGAAGTGAGAACCTTAAAAACCACAGCAGAGATTATCAAAGCACTATAAAAATTACAGCGTTTTTTTAACACCATGACAATGCTTGATCTCCTCTATTAGCGCATTGGCCAATGAGCTTTTTTGCAAAATTAGGACGCAGAAAACGGCCGAAGAAATTAAAGCTGAATTCTAGTGGTAACTCTACAGAGATCATTAGGTGTTGCAGCTCAAACTTAGCTAAATTGGATAGCCAGCAACGAGCTATTTGTTGCAGTTTGAGTTTTGGGCATTTATGCTCAATATGAGTCTATTGTCATCATAAAGCATTAGCATTGGGCGCTTAGCCAGATAGGATTTTCAATCTAATTTAGCCGTTCTGTGCCTTATTCAAAACCACTCAAAATTGATTGAAAGCACTTAAGTTTAGGTAAAGTAAGGCGGCACTGGCCGCCTTACTTTACCGACTATTGATATACTTAGAATGACACTTTATTGAGTATTACGTCGGGCCCACTAGTTGAAATAACGTAGAGCTGTTCATTATAGAAAAATAATGACGATGGGTTACTTAAAGAGTCGTCTGAAGACTCTACGGTAAAACTACCGGTTTCATATTTTTTAACCGTGCCATCACTTTCAATGCTATACATTTTATTATTTGTGACATCAAAAGCGATTTTTTCGATAGAGTTTCCAACTGTAGTTATGTTATTGACGAACGTCATATCTGAGGAATAGAACAAGTCACCGCCTCGGGTTATTAAGTAGTCGCCATCAGGACTCACCCATATATTGCCAGACATTCTATAGTCACCATGGTAAGGAGAGTCTCCTAGTGCGGTGATTGCATTGCCGCTGATGTCAAACTTTTCAATATCAGAAGGTGATACATCAGTATCCGCTGCATAAACGTAGTTTTCATTTGGGTGAATTGCTAACTTTGATGCTTGTCTAATACTCGATCTGCCTAACTGTTCACCGCTACTGGCTTCGTAGGCAAAGATATCTGTCCACTGACCTGAGCCTGATGTGACGATGAGTTTATCTTGACTGGTTGCCACAAGATCATAAGGATCAGTATTAATTTTATAGGTTTTGGTGATCGCTTTTTGTGTAGCATCAAGCAAGCTAATATAGCCTTCTTGATCTTCTTCCCAATAATAAGAACTATGTTCTTGCACTATGTGGGCAATGAATAATGTTTTAGAAGCAGCGTTAAAGAAAATACTTTCAGGCGCAAAATCAAATTCAAAGTATCGCTCTGTTTTGCCAGTCGCTAAGTTGATTTGATAAAGCCTTTTAGCACCTTTATCGCTAAAGTAGGCTAAGCCATTTTCTGCATCCACGGCTAAATCAGTTATCGCAAAATCTAGGGTAAAGGCTTCACTGTCTTTGACTTCAACGCCGAAGTCAGTCCCTTGTGTTACAGTAAGTTGTTGAACATTTTTATGTATTAGTCCGCCACTATCTTTTACCTGTAGCACAACCGTATAATTACCCTCAACGGTATATTTTTTTTCTATTGATGAAGAGCTTGAGTAGCTGGTGTCCCATTCGCCATCATTGTCAAAATCCCACTTAAATTGTAATTGAGATATTAAGTCTTCAGCATCAAAGGTATCACTGGCATCAAAGGTGATAGTATCGCTAGTATTTGGTGTTTCTGGCGTTGAAGTAAAATCTGCTACCGGTGCTCTATTAGAACCACACGTTAGACATGGATGTGTGTAACGAGATATAAGCTCGTTGCTAGTTGCGACAAGCAATTCATTATTATACATTGAAAGCCATTGTGCGGAGGAGCTTGAAGCGACAGTGCCTACTTTTTCAAATGAGGTCATATTATAATAATTAATATCACCTTCGCCGGTCAAAATGAATAGTAGGTTTTGTGTCTGGTCAATAATGATGTCTTGAAAATCTTCCGTATCTTCACCTAGATCAACAACAAAACTCATGTCGTTTGCTAAATAAACCTTACCAGATAATGAGATTAAGTATTTACCATCGGTGCTTAACCATAAGGCAGATTTACTATTGTAATACTCATATTCAGAAGTATTAGAAAGGTAACTTATGGAAGAACCACTAAGACTATATTTATAGATGTATGAGTAATTATTTTGTTGAGTAAATAAATATTGCTCATCATCGGATAAGATTAAGGTTGTTTCGCTGCTTATACTTTGCTCAACCAACTGAGTGCTAGAGTCTGTATCATAAACAATGAAATTTCCTTGATTTATCCCAGATGAAATAAAGAGTTTTCCATCGGAAGTTGCTACTATGTCATATGGCGAAGTATTAACCTCAACAGTATTTATTCTTGTTTGGTTGTCAACATTGAACACAGCAACAAAACCGCTTGCAGGTTCATTATAGTCATATTCGTTGTGCTCTTTTTTTAGCAGGGTAACGTAAAGTCGCCCAGTATCTTTTTGAAGATAGAGGCTGTCGGGTGCATAAATAAAATCGAAATATTTAAGCGTTTCACCGGTTACTAAGTCAAGGATATATAGCTTTTTATCATTTTTATCGATGATAAATTGCAGGCCGATTTCTGGAGCACTGACTAGATCTGATATGTTGTAATCTAGCTGATAGGCTGTACTGTCAGTAAAATCTATACCGTTATCTATACCTTGCGCGACATTGAATTTTTGTTCGCTGATATGTGAACCACCTAGAGAGTCTTTAACTTGCAATCGAATGGTTTTTTCACCAGACAATATATATTTTGTTTCAGCAGTGACTTCTGACGAATAACTGGTATCCCATTGGTTATCGTTATTAAAATCCCATCTAAATTGCAAAGCGTCGAGTGAATCTTCGGTATCTGTTGAAGCACTGGCATCGGTTATAAAAGTATCTGAGGTATCGCCATCTAATGGACTCACTTCAAATGATGAGACCGGCACTATGTTATCGCCGCAAGAAGAACAAGGATGATCCCAAGTTAATAACTGGGTATTTTCGCCAAAGGCATAAAGTCTATCGTCATAAAGAGCTAATCTATTAACCTCTTTTGCATTTTGAAGTTGCGAGATTTTTTCGTAACTTAAGGTATTAAAATAGGCTATTGTTTCATTACTTGTTAAAGCAAAAAATAGATTGTTTTCTTGATCAAAAATAACGTCCTCGAACATCTCACCGTTGTCACTTAGACTTGCCTCGTAGGTCATATCGCTGGCTTTAAATAAGTCACCGCCGCGAGTAACAATATAATTCCCGTCGGGAGTTGTCCAGACGTTGCCAGAGAATCGATGATCACCATGGTAGGGCGAATTTGAAAGTGATTGAATGCCTTCTACGCTAATATCGTACTTTTCAACATCAGAAGGTGATGAGTCAGTGTCTGCTGCAAATAGCCATTCTTCATCAGGGTGCAAGGAAATTTTTGATTGTTGTCGAATACTAGCTGAGCCTAAAGGCGCACCATCGATAGCACTGTAGGCATAAATTTTTGTCCATTGGCCTGAGCCTGAGCTGACAATTAATTTATTACTTTTGGTAACAACAATATCGTACGGGTCGGTATTAATTTCAAAGGTATTGATAATACTTTGTTTTTCAGTATCAAGTATTGAGATATAACCGCTTTGATTTTCGTCATATGAATAAGAGGTATGCTCTTTTGTAAGTAAAGCAATGTATAAAAGATTAGACTCTTTTTGCAAATAAAGACTTTCAGGCATGTAATCAAATTCAAAGTATTTCTCTGCTTCACCGCTAGCTAAATTAATAATATATAAACGTTTGGCTTGTTTATCTGTTATGTAGCTGTAACCATTAATCTTGTCTGTAGCTGTATCAGTTTTAGCAAAATCCAAAATGTACGGAACCGTATCAGAGATAACTATCCCATTATCAACGCCTTGAGCAACGTCAAACGATTTAATCAGTGTATGGGTTAGGCCACCAGGATCTTTTACTTGCAATCGAACATACTTTTCGCCTGCAATGGTAAATTTATGTTTAAACTCACTTGAAGAAATAAAGTGGCTATCCCATGTGTTGTCGCTATCAATATCCCAGCGATACTTTAATTGACTGTCCTCCATTTCATCAGAACTCTCTGATGCGTCAAAGGTATATTCTTCGCTAGTATCACCATTTATTGGTGAATAAACGAAGCTAGCAACAGGTTTTACGTTACTACCACAATCAAAACACGGATGATTTTTTTTGACGACTGCAAGCTCATTGTCTACTTCTGTTAAATAGTACACATAATTTTTTTCAGAGTAGCTATAAAGAACATTGCCGACTAAGGATATTTCGTCAATAACTTCATATGTTGTTAAGTTTAAAATTCTTACGGTACCATCGAGTAATACAAGGTTGACAATATTTTCTATCTCGTCAAAAACTATTTGGCTAATATTTTGAGAGAAATCTACTAATTCAGCAACCAATTGAAAATCTAGGGTGCTATACATAGCGCCAGAAGATGTGATCAAGTTGGCGCCATCTGGACTTAGCCAATAGTCATTGCTGTAACCTAAATTATAATAAGCATTTGAAACTTGGCTAATTGACTCCCCTGAAACATCAAACTTGTGAATTGAACTTCCTTCAAACGCGTAAATAATTTGTATTCTTTCGTCATAAATAAGTTTAGAGTTTTGATAAACTGAGGACCCAGATGCTAACAATTGTCCGGTTGATAAATCATAAGCATGAACAGCTCCCCATTGACCGGAACCCGGCGATACAATAATTTTTTCATTGTTAGTAATGACAAAATCATAAGGGTCTATTTGTAAAGTAAGCTCATCTATTTTTTCAAAAGTATTGGCGTCAATTACGGCAATAGACCCGGTTTGATCTTCGGTCCACCAATAAGAACTGTGCTCTTGGTGTAAAAGGGATATATATATTCTTTGGCTTTGTGAAGAATAAACAACTTTTTCAGGCATATAGTCGAAGGTGATGACCGATAATTCGTCACCTGTTTCTATATCTAACAAGGTTAACGAATTATTACTTTTATTGGTTAAAGTGATTAATTTTAATTCATCAATAACCGTAATATTGTCGTCTTGAACTTGGTCTTGGTAACCAATAACATTAATTAATTGGGTGTTTGAGTCATCTTCGTCACTAATGCCATCATTATCGTCATCGGTATCGCTGTTATCTCCTTGGCCATCGTTATCAAAATCATATTGTTCAAGGATATCCCACGGGAAGGCGTCCTCATTATTATTGAGGCCATCATTGTCATTGTCGAGATCGTCATTATTCATGATGCCATCTTCATCGCTATCTATATCATTTGAAGTAGCAAGTACCTGGGTAAAGTGAGCTTGTGCTGACAGTCGAGAAACCAATGTTAATTTTGTGATTGCTGAAAATTCACTATCCGATAAATCAAAATCAGTAATTGACAGGTTTATGGTATTAAGTAAATCAATTTTCTCTTGTGCAAGTGTTATATTTTCTGAGATGTCACCGTCATCATCGAGAGATTGTATCAAACGTAGAAAGTTTACCAGTGGTTGATGGGTAATGTCTTTCGTATCAAATAAATCAAACGGGGTGATAATCGAATCAGCTTGAACATTTGGAAATTCTATTGAGCCTAGCTTGAAGCTAACGGTATCGCCTTCTTCATAACTATATTCGCCAGTTATCGATGTTTTACCCTTGTGGCCTGAGCTGGTTTCATAGCTTAAATTTGCAATTGGTGAGTCAATAATTTTACCCGTATAAATGCTTGGCTCTGGTGTTGGATCCTGTACAGGAGTAGGCTCTGGTGTTGGATTCGGTGCAGGAGTAGGCTCTGGTGTATTATTACTAGTCTCGGATCCTCCTCCGCAAGCTGTCAGAACATACAGCAAAGTGAAAGTAATTAAAAGTTTAATTAGCGACATGATTAAATCCCTTTAAGATGATCATTTTTATTAGAAAAAGCTATATTATCTAGTTATTTAGCTTTACTCAAGCTTGTTTAACACCTTTTACATTAATTCCTTCGAAGCTGAGTAAAAAGTTATAACTTTGATTGTGGCAATGACTACAATGGGGGCTTTTTTGCAGTCGTTTAGGTAAATAATTTATCAAAAGTGTCAATTCAATACTGAATTAAGGCAAGAAAGCGGAAGTGTTCTGAATTTTTAACACAAAGATTACTCAAAAGCATGACAACGCTTAATTTCTTCTATCAGTGCATTGGCCAATGGTGAAGTTAGGTTATTTTTTGAGGAGATAAGCATCACCGGGATTTGATAGGAATACTTTTCAGGCAGAATCGATTTAAAAATGCCTTTGTCAACCCAATAGCTTGCATAGTGTTCAGGCAAATAGCCAATAAATTCACCGGATAAGATTAAATGTGCTATGCCTTCATCGTGATAGGCGGTGGCGCTATTTTGGTAATTAAGGCCATCATTTCTCACTTCCTTATCACGCATATAGTTACTGGTGATCACTTCGGCAGACTCAAGTAGCTTACTTATTTTTGATTCATGACAGTCAAAAAGTGGATGTCCTTTGGCACAATATAAAAAATTAGTTTCATTATGCAAAGGATAATAATCTAAACCACGAAGTTGATGTCGACTAACACCTAAGCCAACTAGTGAGCGCCCACTAGCAACCGATGTCTCTACTTCACGTGCCTCGCAAACATTAATATCAAACTGAATGTTATCGCCTTTCGCTTTTAATGCCGAAATAACGCGGGCAACACCACAACGGGGATCGCTAACAAAGGTATCAATAGTGGCAATGGTCACTCGGCCAGAAAGGGCATTTTTACTGCTGGCGACTGTGCTTGCAAAGGCTTCACATTGCTGAAGTAACTCTAATGATGCTTGATAGGTTACTCGGCCTGATTCAGTGATCTCAAAACCACTTCTACCGCGTTTGCAAAGCTTAACGCCTAAGCGCACTTCTAAATCCGATAAATGAGAGCTTATGGTGGAGCGGCCAATACTTAAACGTGATTCTGCTGCCGATAAACCGCCACATTCAACAATGGCAACGAATATTCTCAATAAACGTAAATCAACGTCATGAACTTGCATAAATCAGACTCTTTAGTTTGATAAAATCGGAATGAATTACGATTATTATGCATTCATAAAACAACTCTAACAAGCTAAAATAACGATTACAAATGATGCCTTTTGTAGTGATAGATAAGTTTGAAGGCATTTTACTGACAAAATATAGGTATTTAGGAGCATTAAGATGACGTTTAACTATGGTATTGACCATTTAGATCTTGATATTGTTAATGGTATTGCACAGGGCACTATTAAAGCCGAGCTTTGCCAAGCCGCGATAGATAATATTAATATCAGCCGTCAACGTGTCGAAAAAATGGCTGCTTCTGATGAAGCTGTTTACGGCATTAATACTGGCTTTGGTCCGTTATGTGATACACAAATAACGCCAGAAGAAACTAATTTACTGCAAAAAAATTTATTGCTCACCCATGCTGTTGGCGTTGGTGAACCAATCTCAAAAGCTATTTCAAAGTTAATGTTAATCACCAAGGTCCATGCGTTAGCACAGGGCTTTTCAGGGATTCGACTTGAGACTGTCGAAAGAATGTTAACTTTTATCGAACTTGACCTTATTCCTGTGGTACCTGAACAAGGCTCAGTCGGCGCATCGGGTGACTTAGCGCCACTTTCTCATTTATTTTTACCTTTACTTGGTGAGGGTGAATTTTGGCAAAGTAAAGCAGGACAAGCGGAAAAACCGGTACCGGTCGCTCAGGTATTAGCAGCACATGGCTTATCACCACTAGAGTTGCACGCAAAAGAAGGTTTAGCCTTAATCAATGGTACGCAGTTTATCCTATCACACGCTATTACCGGGTTAACTAAGATGCGTTACTTGTTAGATTTAGCCGATTTAACTGGTGCTATGAGCATTGAAGGTATGCAAGGTAGTGAACAACCTTTTAGAGAGGAACTTCACGCGACGCGTCCTTTTCCAGGTAATATAGCGGTGGCATCACGTATGCGCGGCTTCTTTAAAAACTCTGAAAATATGGCTGACCATCTAGAGTGTGAACGAGTGCAAGACCCTTATTCATTACGTTGTATTCCTCAGGTACACGGCGCATCGCGTAATGCCTATAACCATCTTAAAGAGATGGTTGAAATTGAAATGAACTCAGTGACAGATAACCCGATTGTTATTAGCGCTGATGAAGCGATTTCTGGTGGGAGTTTTCATGGCCAACCCTTAGCCATGGTACTTGATTATGCGTCCATTGCAGCGTCTGAATTAGGTAATATTTCTGATCGTCGCTGTTACCTTTTATTAGAGGGTTTACATGGTTTACCTCGATTATTAACCTCGTCAGGTGGTTTAAACTCAGGCATGATGATCCCACAATATGCAACAGCAGCATTAGTCACAGAGAATAAAACACTGTGTTTCCCACCCTCTGCTGACAGTGTGCCTACCTCGATGGGGCAAGAAGATCACGTCTCTATGGGCAGTATTTCTGGTAGAAAGTTAAACCAGATTTTAGACAATGTAGAGAAAATATTTGCTATTGAGCTAATGTATGCAGCGCAAGCGATTGAGTTTAGGCGACCTAATAAATGTTCCGACATTATAGAGCTCAATCACCAAATCATCAGAGCAAAGGTCGCTAAACTTGAAGAAGATAGACTGTTAAAACCTGATATTGATGCGATTATTGCGTTAGTAAAAGCACAAGCATTCACCGTTAGCATTGTTGAAAGTAACTAGGGGAGTTAGATAATGGACACTGTAATGAATTTTCAAGAACAAATTAAGCAAGGTATTCCAGCGGTATTGCCCGCGGCGAAACCTTACCCTGCTGATGCTAATCGTGCGCCAAAACGTAAAGATATCCTTTCAACCGATGAGAAGCAATTAGCCGTTAGAAACGCTTTACGTTATTTTCCAACTGAATGGCACCAAGAATTAGCGCAAGAGTTTGCCCAAGAACTAAAAGATTTTGGCCGTATTTATATGTATCGCTTTAAACCGAGCTATGCTTTAAAAGCACGCTCAGTAAGTGATTACCCGGCAAAATGCCAGCAAGCTGCAGCGATTATGCTGATGGTTGATAACAATTTAGATCCCGCCGTTGCGCAACATCCAGAAGAGTTAATTACTTATGGTGGTAACGGTGCGGTTTTTCAAAATTGGGCGCAATATTTATTGGCGATGCAGTATTTGAGCGAAATGGAAAGTGATCAAACCTTACATATCTATTCTGGTCATCCTATGGGCTTATTTCCATCAAGCGAAGATGCCCCGCGTGTAGTTGTCACCAATGGTATGATGATACCTAATTACTCTCAGCCAGATGATTGGGAGAAATTCAATGCGCTAGGGGTAAGTCAATATGGTCAAATGACCGCAGGTTCATTTATGTACATAGGTCCACAAGGCATTGTTCACGGCACAACCATTACGGTGATGAATGCCTTTCGTAAAGTATTAAGCAAAGGTGAAACCCCGCAAGGTAAGATTTTCCTTACTGCTGGCTTAGGCGGTATGAGTGGGGCGCAACCCAAAGCGGGTAATATTGCTAATTGTGTTACGGTTTGTGCGGAACTCAACGCCAATGCCGCTATTAAGCGCCACCAGCAAGGTTGGGTTGATGAACTAATAGAGGATATTGATGAACTAGTTGCTCGTGTTAAAAAAGCACAAGCGGATAAAGACGTGGTTTCTATTGCCTATATTGGCAATATTGTCGATGTATGGGAAACCTTCTATGAACAAGATATCTATGTTCATTTAGGCTCAGATCAAACCTCACTGCACAACCCTTGGTCTGGCGGTTACTACCCTGTAGGTCTTAGCTATGAAGAATCTAATCGTTTGATCCGTGAAGAACCAGAAGTGTTTAAAGCAAAAGTAAAAGCAACCTTAAAGCGCCATGCTGATGCGGTTAACAAGCACACGGCACGCGGTACCTACTTCTTTGACTATGGTAATGCTTTCTTACTGGAATCGTCTCGCGCTGGTGGGGATGTCATGGCTGAAAATGGTATCGATTTTAAATACCCTTCCTATGTACAAGATATCTTAGGTCCTATGTGCTTTGACTACGGTTTTGGTCCGTTTCGTTGGGTATGCGCCTCAGGTAAACCAGAAGATTTAGACAAAACTGATGCCATTGCCGCTAATGTATTGAAAAGAATCATGCAAGAAGCACCTGAAGAAATTCAGCAGCAGATGCAAGATAATATAACTTGGATTGAAGAAGCAAAACAAAACAAGTTAGTTGTTGGTTCGCAAGCTCGTATCCTCTATGCCGATGCGCAAGGACGCATGGAGATTGCTAAAGCTTTTAATGATGCTATCAACAAGGGTGACATTGGTCCGGTCGTTTTAGGTCGTGATCATCATGATGTCTCAGGAACTGACTCGCCATTTCGTGAAACCTCTAACATTTATGACGGAAGTCGTTTTACTGCTGATATGGCTATTCACAATGTTATTGGTGATAGTTTTAGAGGAGCAACTTGGGTTTCCATCCATAATGGCGGCGGTGTAGGTTGGGGAGAAGTGATTAATGGCGGCTTTGGTATGTTGCTTGATGGCTCTGACGCGGCAGAGCGCCGTTTAAAATCGATGTTGTTATTTGATGTAAATAACGGTATTGCTAGAAGAAGTTGGGCGCGTAATTTGGAAGCAAATTTTGCCATTAAACGTGAAATGGCGCGTACACCTAAGCTTAAAGTGACTCTAGCAAACTTAGTTGCAGACGATATTTTAACTAAGCTATCGTTTTAACTTAATTAGCCAGTAAAAGCGCTATGGCAGCTGATTTAAGCTAGCTTGCACTGGCGCTTTTTTGCTTTGGTGTTTACTGGTTGATGAGTAAGCTTACTGGTATTAAAAAACTAAATGGCTGCCTAAACGATATTTATCACCGGGTGACGTTAAGATAGCAAAACTGACAACACCTTGATTTGACCAAGTACGACGTTTCACTTGTAAGCAAGGCACTTGTTGGTTGATTTCTAATAGTTGACAAACCTCAAGGCTTGCTGAAATAGCTTCGATTTCATGAGTTGCTTCAGTCAGTGGAGCAACTGATGAAAGGTATTCATGTGGGGTTATTGCGGTAAAATTTTGCATTAAATAGTCAGGGACCAAATTGGAGTTTACATATCGTTGTTCTAACTGGATAGGTTGGTTGTTTTCTAAGTGTAAGATTTCTGAATAAAAAACATCTTCATTATTTTTAAGGTTAAGTAAAATAGCTAACTCTTCTGAGACGGCAGTAGCGTGTAATAGTAGTTGCTTTGCTTTATGTTCATGACCGCGCTCATTTATTTCATCACTAATATTTCTAATTTCGAGTAAGGAAGATTGTGATTTAAAGGTTGCAACAAAGGTGCCCGCCCCTTGTGAACGTACTAAAATCCCTTGTTCGGTTAGCTCTTGCAGTGCTCTTCTTGCTGTCATGCGGCTAACCTCAAACTGCTGGGTTAGTTCATTTTCAGACGGGACTTTGGCATTTTGTGGCCATTGACCAGATTCAATGTTTTCACAAATATATTGCTTGATTATCTTGTATTTAGCCGGTTTAGTTGTTTTTTTTACTGTCGTCGTTGTTGCCATTGTCTCTCTTGCCATTTCAGGCAGGCTCGCTGGTTGACTTATTTATAACATTGCATAGCTCGTAATAAAAAGCAACACTTGTATATACAAGTTGAAAGTTGAGGATTTTAGCGGTAACATCTCGTTAAGTTGAGTGGTAAGCGAAACTTGCCTCTATACTTTACCATAACGCAGCGCTCTATCTCGCTGACATCATTATATTATAAATTTTCTAAGTACAGCAAGCAGGCACTTTTATGAGCAACTCACAAACTTGGCAAAGCCTTTATCTGAACGTAAATTTAGCGACAATGACCGATGGCGGTAATAGTTATGGTGAAGTTAAAGAAGCCGCGTTAGCGATGAGTCATGGAAAAATTGTCTGGTTGGGAAAACAAGCCGATTTACCAAGCTATGATAGTGAAAAGGTAGAGGTAATTGATGGTAAAGGGCAGTGGTTATCTCCCGGTTTAATTGACTGTCATACGCACCTTGTTTACGGTGGTAATCGTGCCAATGAATTTGAGATGCGCCTACAAGGTAAGAGTTATCAGGAAATTGCTAATGCTGGCGGTGGTATTGTCTCGACGGTAACTGCAACCCGTGCAGCAAGCGAACAACAATTACTGGAACAGGCATTGCCTCGCTTGCAAGCTCTGCATGCACAAGGGGTAACGACATTAGAAATTAAATCAGGTTATGGTTTAGATACAGAGTCTGAAATCAAAATGCTCAAAGTTGCAGAAAAGTTAGCCGAGATATTACCGGTAACCATTCAAAAAACATTCCTTGGCGCACATGCGTTACCAACAGAATACAAAGATGATGCTGACAGCTATATCACAACTGTTTGTGATGAAATGCTTCCTAGTGTTGTCGAACAAAACCTGGCTGATGCCGTGGATGTTTTTTGTGAAGGGATAGGCTTTAGCCTTGAGCAGACTCAACGTGTTTTTGAAGCCGCTAAACAGCATGGTTTAGCAATTAAAGTGCATGCCGAGCAGTTATCTAATTTAGGGGCATCTGTATTAGCGGCACAATATAACGCATTGTCTTCTGATCATATTGAGTTTTTAGATGAAGCAGGCATACAGGCGATGAAGGCATCAGGGATGACCGCGGTGTTATTACCCGGCGCTTTTTACTTTTTACGTGAAACCCAATTACCGCCCATTGAGTTATTAAGAAAATACAAGGTACCTATGGCTGTGGCAACAGACGCTAATCCGGGTACCTCACCTATTCATAATATTCATTTAATGCTAAATATGGCATGTACTTTATTCAGGTTAACGCCAAGTGAAGCGCTAGCTGGGGTCACTTGTATTGGAGCTAAAGCATTAGGGCTGAGTGATAGAAAAGGGCAGTTAGCCGTTGGTTTTGATGCAGATATTGCCGTATGGAATATTAGCCAGCCTGCAGAGCTATGCTATCAATTTGGCGTTAATCCACTGACATCATTGCTTAAAGCGGGCAAAAAAGTACGTTAACTTTGCTGCAAGAAAGTTTTTGCTTGGTCGGGGTTGTTGGAAAAAATACCATCCACGCCCATTGCTTGTAACATCTTTATATCTTTCAAGTTATCAACGGTATAGACATAAACCTTTAAACCGCGTTGGTGCGCATCATCAACAAACTCTTGTGTGACATACTCGAGCACAATATTGGCCGAGTAAGCATGCAACCGTTGGGCAAATTCGGCATTATTTAGTGGTAAAGAAGCCGTTAATGCCCCGAGCGAAAGCTCGGGCCTCTGTTGCTTAATTACCTGTAATAATTGATGGTTAAAAGATGATAGTAATAGTTGATTGTTATTGATTTTCAAATTTATTTTTGCATTATCAAGATGTTGAAATAATAGCGGTAAGTCATCTATTGCGATGCTTTTTAACTCAATATTAATGACCTTCTGATTGGCTACTATGGTTAAGACTTCATCTAAGGTTGCAATTCTTTCGCCATTACCCGCATCAAGCTGGCGTATTTGCTCAAAGCTATGCTCGACAACTAAACCATTACCGGAAGTTGTCCGCTCGAGATATCTATCATGAAAGACAATGAATTTACTATCAAGGTGTTGAATATCAAACTCAACGCCATCACAATTGCTTGCGCAAGCAACATGAAATGCTGCAAGGGTATTTTCTGGTGCAATAGCGCTAGCGCCACGATGGGCAAAAATTAACATAGGGATTGCCAGAACAGTAATACATTAGTGTTGCTTTGAAGTATAATACTCAATTATGACATTTTACCAATGCAAATAAGTAGCAAATATTTTGACTTCTTCTTTTCCTCCTAAGCGTTTAAATAAATACATTAGTGATTCAGGCTTTTGCTCGCGTCGGCATGCCGATAAATTAATTGAAGAAAACCGGGTTACTATTAACGGTAAAGTGCCTGAATTGGGCACTAAAGTTGTGCCAGGCGATGTGGTGAAAGTTAATGGTCATGCTATTGCAGCAAGTGCTAGTAATAAAACTGAGCGGGTTTATATTGCTTATAATAAACCGATTGGTATTACTTGTACTACCGAGAAAAAAGTACGCGGTAATATTATTGACGCCATTGATCATAAAGAGCGAATTTTCCCTATTGGTCGTTTAGATAAACCTTCTGAAGGCTTGATTTTTTTAACCAGTGATGGCGATATCGTTAATAAAATTTTGCGTGCTGAAAATGCTCATGATAAAGAATATATTGTCACAGTTGATAAGCCGATCAGCGAACGTTTTATTGAACGTATGTCACGTGGCGTGCCTATTCTAGGTACCATCACTAAACCTTGTATTGTCCGTGTGGAAAGTAAATTTGTTTTTACCATCATCTTAACGCAAGGGTTAAATCGTCAAATACGACGCATGTGTGAATATTTGGGTTATGAAGTCACTAAGTTAAAACGCTCACGTATTATGAACGTTAAACTAGGTAAGCTAAAACCTGGACAATGGCGTGATTTAAGCGCCGATGAAATGGCCGAAATTAATCAAGCGGTGCAAGGTTCAAGTAAAACCGCGGTTAATACCGCGCAACCAAAACAGCAGGATAAGTCAGCGTCAAAAACACCACAGGCTAAGCTATCTAGCAACCATCATCAGAGTAAGCAGGCAAGTTCAAGTGTTAATCATGATGGCAAAAAGTATTCATCGGCTGATGGAAAAAACAAAGGTAAAAAAACCTATTACGTTAATAAAGCGCATAATAGCTCCGCTAAAAAATCCGATGAAAATAACAGTAAAGTCAAAGGTAAAAGCAGAGCTAGGTTATCATTAAAGCGCTAAGCTGCGGGTGATTTTTGACAAATTATCACGAAAGTTAACCGTGATTTATTTTGATTAACACGCTATTTCTTCACTGGCATTTGATAATGCACGGCATCAAAATCGCCAATCGGATCTTTATGTAAATAAGCGCTAACAAATTTCATTCCGAGTTTTTTCATTACAGCGATTGAGGCAAGATTATCCGCAACCGCTAATGCTGAAACGTGAGTAACCTCAGTATTGGCTGTTACTGCATTGCTAATCGCCATGGCCGCTTCTGTTGCATAGCCCTTGCCCCAAGATTTTTGAAAAAAACGCCAGCCTAACTCTAAGTCTGAAAAGTTTGGACTGTCAGTAAAAAAATGCATTGGGCGAATTAATATCCAGCCTAAATATTCATCGGTTTTATTGTTTGAAACTTGCCAAATGCCCCAACCCTTGGTCTCATCCCGATACTTTTGCATACGCGGGATGAAAGTCGTATTGATCTGCTCCATGCTAGTTGGTATGCCTCCATTTAGATGTTTCATCACGCTAGGGTCTTGATCAATCTGCCAAAGGGCTTGGCCATCTTGGCTATCCATCAATCTAAAGCTTAATCGTTCACTATTTTGTATATGCATATTATTCTCCTTACTCGATGGAAAAAGCCTAATGCGTTATGTGTTGACATTAGGCTTAGCTTATTGATTTTTTGTGTTATTACTGTTTCCGCAAACGGTGTATGCTTATTGCAGCAGTGGTTTTAAAAACCTCGCGGTGTGCGATGTTTTATGCGAGGCGACTTGCTCGGGTGTTCCGCTGACTAATATTTCACCACCACCAGCGCCCCCTTCAGGCCCGATATCTACAATCCAGTCTGCCGTCTTGATAACATCGAGATTGTGTTCAATGACAACAATAGTATTACCATGGTCACGTAAGCGATGAATAACCTGCAATAGCTGCTTGATATCATGAAAGTGTAGACCTGTGGTTGGTTCATCTAAAATATATAAGGTTTTACCGGTATCACGTTTTGAAAGCTCCTTGGCTAACTTAATACGTTGAGCTTCACCGCCGGATAAGGTAACAGCAGATTGACCAAGTTTAATGTAACTTAAACCGACATCCATTAACGTTTGTAATTTACGTTTCACTGCTGGAATGGCATGGAAAAATTCATGGGCATCTTCAATGGTCATCTCTAATACTTGATGAATATTTTTACCCTTGTATAACACTTCTAAGGTTTCTCGGTTATAACGTTTGCTTTGGCAAACATCACAGGGTACATAGACATCGGGTAAAAAGTGCATTTCAACCTTAATCATGCCGTCACCCTGACAAGCTTCGCATCGACCGCCCTTAACATTAAAGCTAAAGCGACCCGATTTATAACCACGAGAGCGAGCTTCTTGAGTGGCAGCAAAGATATCGCGAATAGCGGTAAAAATACCGGTATAGGTTGCAGGGTTTGAGCGCGGGGTTCTTCCAATTGGGCTCTGATCTATATCAATAACTTTATCTAATGAGGCTAAGCCGCTGATGGATTTATAAGGTGCAGGCTCTTGTGTTGTGGCACCATTTAACTCAGTGTGGGCTATTTTGTATAAGGTATCGTTAATCAATGTTGATTTACCTGAGCCAGAAACACCTGTGATACAAGTCATCAAGCCATTTGGAATGGTTAAATCAACATTTTTTAGGTTATTACCGCAAGCACCAAGTAATTTCACGACGTTCTTTTTATCAAACGGGTGACGTTTTTGGGGAATGTCAATTTTTTCAATACCGGATAAATACTTGCCGGTGAGTGAGTCTTTAGACTGTAAAATATCTTTGATAGTGCCTTGTGCGATAATATTACCACCATGAACACCTGCACCTGGACCAATATCAATGACAAAGTCGGCAGCTCGTATGGCATCTTCATCATGCTCGACCACAATCACGGTATTGCCCAAGTCACGCAGATGAATTAGCGTACTTAATAGGCGCTCATTGTCACGCTGATGTAAACCAATAGAGGGCTCATCCAGCACATACATAACACCAACTAAGCCTGCGCCAATTTGACTAGCAAGACGAATACGTTGTGCTTCGCCGCCCGATAAGGTGTTAGCGCCACGTGATAAGTTCAGATAGTTAAGTCCAACGTTTACTAAGAAACCTAAGCGCTCGTTAATTTCTTTTAATATTTTTTCAGCAACTTGTGCTTTTTGTCCTGTTAGTGAGAGGTTCTGGAAGAAAGCTAAGGCTTCACTGATGGCAAATTCGGCAACAACAGGCAAAGGCGTATCATCAATAAAAACATTACGTGCTTCGAGGCGTAAGCGACTACCATTACAGTCTGGGCAAGGTTGTGAATTTAAATATTTTGAGAGCTCTTCACGCACCGCATTTGATTCAGTTTCTTTGAAACGACGCTGCATATTGTTGATAATGCCTTCAAAAGGGTGTTTGCGCACGACAATATCACCACGATCGTTCATGTATTTAAATTCTATTTCTTGTTTACCGCTACCGTATAACACGGCTTGTTGTGCTTCTTTACTTAAGGACTTAAAAGGCTTATCAACATCGAATTTAAAATGTTCAGCCAGTGCTTGTAACATCTGAAAGTAATAAAAGTTACGTTTATCCCAACCGCGTATAGCACCACCTGCAAGGCTTAATTCATCATTGGCAATAACACGAGCGCTATCAAAAAATTGTTCGATACCTAAACCATCACAGGTTTGACAGGCACCAGCAGGGTTATTAAATGAAAACAACCTCGGCTCTAGTTCTTGCATACTATAACCGCAAAGTGGGCAGGCAAAATTAGCCGAAAACAGTAATTCTTCTCGCTCAGGCGCATCCATAAAAGCAACTTTTGCGGTACCTGAGGTTAAATTGAGTGCGGTTTCAAAAGATTCAGCGAGGCGAAGTTGAATATCATCACGTACCTTTAGACGATCAACAACCACTTCTATGGTATGTTTTTTGTGCAACTCTAGCGTTGGCGGATCGGACAAGTCACAAACTTCACCATCAATGCGAGCACGAATAAAACCTTGAGCAGCCAAGTTGTCAAGTAATTTAACATGTTCACCTTTCCTATCTTGTAAGACCGGCGCAAGCAACATTACTTTAGTCCCTGCTTCAAGTTCTAATACTTTATCAACCATTTGCGAAACGGTTTGCGCTGCAAGTGCTTGGCCATGCTCTGGGCAACGTGGCTCACCAACTCGCGCATAAAGTAGGCGCAGGTAATCATATATTTCAGTAATGGTACCGACCGTTGACCTTGGATTATGTGAGGTTGATTTTTGCTCAATTGAAATAGCAGGAGATAAACCTTCTATATGATCAACGTCAGGTTTTTCCATTAGAGATAAAAACTGACGGGCATATGCAGATAAAGATTCTACGTAACGGCGTTGGCCTTCAGCATAAAGCGTATCAAAGGCCAGGGAAGATTTCCCTGAGCCAGACAGGCCAGTAATGACGACAAGTTTATCTCGAGGTATTGTTAAACTTATGTCTTTGAGGTTATGCGTACGTGCCCCTCTGACTTCAATACTTTTCATGCTTTGTTAACTCAAATGGCGATAAAATACAGCTGGATATTATGCCACAGAAATAGCTCTAGAAAAACTCATCTAGGGCAGAATAACGAAAAAAAACTGTTTATATTTACAGTGTGCTGTTGCTTAAGGTTAAAGCAAAAGATTAGCTACCCGTAAAGACTCAACTTAGTTGAAAAGTGTCATTCACGTCATTCGCTAGCACAGGCAAAGTGAATTATCGAGCAATGAACTGATTAGTTACATCGACTTTTGCTTAACTGGCATACTTTAACTGCTATGTTTAACTTAGACAGCTATCTATCGAGGTTTTCCTTGTTTACATTTTGTTGTGTAACTTTGCGTGTTAAACTAGCGACAATTTTCCCGACTGCAAATTATAATTAGGTTTTATCAACGTTATGAGTTTTTCAGGTTTAAACCGCATTGAGAAGAAAGCCGCTTTTTCACTAGCCAGCGTTTTTAGCGTGCGAATGTTAGGTTTATTTATGATCCTACCTGTCTTTGCTATTTATGGTGAGCAACTTATAGGATATAGCCCAATTTGGTTAGGTTTGGCTATTGGTGCTTATGGCTTAACACAAGCTTTATTGCAAATACCAATGGGGATTCTTTCCGATAAGTTTGGAAGAAAGCCGGTAATTTTAGCGGGGTTAGTTGTTTTTCTACTCGGTAGTATTATTGCTGCTATGTCTGACACTATTTACGGTGTGGTATTGGGGCGTGCGATTCAAGGTATGGGAGCGATAGCTAGTGCTATTCTAGCCCTTGCTGCCGATTTGAGCAGAGAAGAGCAAAGGCCTAAAGTGATGGCTACCATAGGTATGTTCATCGGTTTATCATTCACTTTTGCCATGATCTTAGGGCCAATTGTTGCTGATAGCTTTGGTTTAAGTGGTTTATTTTGGTTTACTGGAATATTGACTGTGCTGGCCATGGCTATGCTGCAATTTATGGTACCCAATTCAGTAAATAAAGCCCCGCGTGGTGATAGTGTGGCTTTACCTGAGCAAATTACAGGTTTGATTCGTCATCCACAATTATCACGCTTGAATTGGGGCGTTTTTATATTACATATGGCACTAACTGCCTGCTTTGTCACTTTACCAAAAAAGTTTGTTGCCAGTGGTGTCGCCCTTGAAGAGCATTGGCAAATTTATTTACCCACACTGCTAGGCTCCTTTATTTTAATGGTGCCATTTATGATTTTTGCCATTAAAAAGCAAAAAGAAAATTTCATGTTTAGTGCCGCTATAGCATTGTTTAGCTTAGCATTATTTTTGCTATGGCTATTACCTGGTGGTTTTTGGAGTCTAGTGTTTTCTGTGGTTATATTCTTTACCGCGTTTAATTACCTAGAAGCAACTATGCCATCGATATTATCGCGTATTGCGCCTGCTGGCGTTAAAGGTAGTGTTATGGGGGTGTACTCAAGTAGTCAATTTTTAGGGGCTTTTGTCGGTGGTATTGTTGGTGGTTATATTGCCAGTCAGTATGGTG
Source organism: Colwelliaceae bacterium MEBiC 14330 (assembly GCA_040779365.1). GTDB lineage: Bacteria > Pseudomonadota > Gammaproteobacteria > Enterobacterales > Alteromonadaceae > Colwellia. The sequence continues at coordinate 11,862 of JBFONR010000010.1, read as the reverse complement.
AAAACGCTATTTTCTTAGTGATGGCACTGTCGGGAATTATTTGGTTAGGACTGAGTGTTGGCATGCAGCCGTTAAAAAAATCTAAAAGTTTTAGTTTTGCTACTAACATCACCTGTGAAGAGCAAGCTGAGCAGATGGCTGAGCAATTAATTAATATGCCTGGTGTTATCGAAGCGACATTAGTTCATACCGAAGCGGTTGCTTATTTAAAGGTTGATGATAAGAAAGTTGACCTGCTGGCGGTAAAAACTTTATTGCAGGGTTGATGACATATCAAGTTGTCGACCTTTACTAAGTAGAAAACTTTGAAAAAGCCTTGCTCAATCTGAACAAGGCTTTTTCATTTAATAGCAAAGTAAAAATATCAAGCTAAACTAAAGGTTACCTATAGTTTATTGAGTAATTTTTACATGTCAGATCATCATACCTATAAAAAAATTGAAATTGTCGGCTCTTCTAAAACCAGTATTGAAGATGCCATTGAAAATGCTTTAGCTGAATGTCATAAAACCATTAACAACATGGATTGGTTTGAGGTCACGGAAACTCGCGGTCATATAGTTGATGGTAAAGTAGGGCATTACCAAGTCACGTTAAAGGTGGGTTTTAGAATTGAAGCAAGTTAATGAAAAAACGATGCTCTAGGCTGCTGTTAACTTAGTTGAGCAATGTAATCATCGCGTTTATTTGCTCCAAGTATTATTTCAATATCGTCATCTAGTTGTTTACCCAATAGTGCGTCGCCCAGAGGCGATGCTGGTGTAATAACGGTGATAGTTTGCCCAGCTATTTTGCAGCGAAAACCACCGGCAGCAGGGCCAATGAAAAACCAATGGTTACTTGTAGTATCTGCAGATAGCTGAACTAATGCACCTAGGGTTACCTGACTTTTTTGCTCAGTATTAAAGTCTGTTAGTGTTTGATAGGCAGCGATTGCTTGTTGAATTTCGGTAACCCGTCGTGATTGCCCTTCGGCTAAGTACCCGGCCTCAATAGCCAAGGTGTCGTATTGAGTTTCTGCTACACTTTGATCATCAACAGCAGCGGCATGTGCCTCATTTGCAGCCGCAATAGCCTCGTGCAATTGTTGCCTTAATGAATCGACAATAATATTTACTAACTGTTGTTTATTAAGCATAAAATGTTAAACCGAAATAGTAAAAAGTGTTTTTAAAGCGAAGTAGTTCTGGATGCGCTAGATTGACCAAGCATGCATAATAACAAGAAAATATAACTTAGCTATTATTATCATAACTTGTATTTTTATTTAAATGCCAGTAGATTAAGGTATCTATATTAACTGGTACGACCATTAGCAGAGCATAACTATGACAACAACGGCCTATCCCAACTTATTAGCACCTTTAGATTTAGGTTTTACTCAATTAACTAACCGAGTTCTTATGGGCTCTATGCATACCGGCCTTGAAGAAGAGCGTGGCGGTTTTGCCAAACTAGCCGCCTTTTATCAAGCGCGAGCAAAAGGTGGTGTTGGTATGATTGTTACCGGTGGGGTTAGTCCTAACCTGCGCGGAAGAATTGAGCCATTTGGCAGTGAATTAAGTCATTTTTGGCAAGTTAATAAACATAAACAAGTCACTGATGCTGTTCATAAGTATCCCACTAAAATCTGTTTACAGTTACTACACACAGGTCGATATGCCTATCATCCTTTTGCGGTAGCACCGAGTAAAATAAAGTCTCCGATATCTCCCTTTACGCCAAAAGAAATGTCCGTTAGGCAAATAAAATCAACCATCAAAGATTACGCCTATGCAACAAAATTAGCAGCGAAAGCGGGTTATGATGGCGTGGAAATCATGGGCTCAGAAGGCTATTTGATCAATCAATTTGCCTGTGAAAGAACCAATAAGCGTAATGATGAATGGGGCGGCAGTATTGAAAATAGAATGCGCCTTGCCATTGAAACGATAAAAGCGGTGCGGGCCAAAGTCGGTGAAAAATTTATCATTATTTTTCGTTTATCGATGTTGGACTTAGTCGAAGGCGGTAATAGTTGGGAAGATGTTGTTACCATGGCAAAAGCCGTGGAAAAAGCCGGTGCTACCTTAATTAATACCGGCATAGGTTGGCATGAAGCGCGGGTTCCAACCATTGTGACATCAGTGCCTCGAGCAGCTTTTACTTGGGTAACAGAGCGAATGAAACAAGAGGTTTCTATTCCGCTTATTACTACAAACAGAATCAATACCCCTGAAGTGGCTGAACAAGTCTTAGCCTCTGGACAAGCCGATATGGTTTCGATGGCAAGACCTTTTCTTGCCGATGAAAACTTTATTAACAAAGCCGCAGCAAACAAAGCGGATGAGATTAATACTTGTATTGGTTGTAACCAAGCTTGTTTAGATCATGTATTTCAACAAAAACGTGCCTCATGTCTAGTTAACCCTATGGCATGTTATGAAACTGAACTTGTTATAGAAAAAACCAATAAAGCTAAAAAGCTTGCAGTGATAGGTGCTGGACCTTCTGGTTTAGCCTTTAGTGTTTATGCTACTCAACGAGGTCATGAGGTTGAGCTATTTGATAAAATTGGTGAAATTGGCGGCCAATTTAATGTTGCTAAGCAAATACCTGGCAAAGAAGAGTTTTATGAAACATTGCGCTACTTTACTAAACAGTTAAGTTTGCACAAGGTTAAAGTGCATTTAAACAATGAGCAAAGCGCAGAAAAGCTTTTAGCCGCCGGTTTTGATGAGGTGATATTGGCAACAGGTATTAAACCGAGAAAATTAACCATCGATGGTTTAGAACAAGGTTTTGCCACTAAAAAAGTACTGACTTACTTACAGGTGTTAAGAGATAAGGTAGAAGTAGGCACTAATGTTGCTATTATTGGCGCTGGCGGCATTGGTTTTGACGTTGCCACTTATCTTTCTGAAAAGTCTCTTACCAATGAACCAGAAGCATGGCTTAAAAACTGGGGAGTTGATAAAAGCTATCAGCAAGCAGGGGCATTATTAAATAAGCAAGATATTCCTGAGCACAAATCTGCTCGCAATATTACCTTATTACAGCGTAAAACCAGTAAAGTGGGTAAAGGTTTAGGTAAAACATCAGGTTGGGTACACAGAGCAAACTTGGTAAAGCATGGCGTTAATATGGTTGCAGGCGCAAGTTATAAAGCTATTACAGATAAAGGCTTGTTAATTGAAGTTGATGGCAAAGAGCAGTTACTGGAGGTAGATAATATCATTATTTGTGCCGGGCAAGAGCCAAATAGAGATCTTCAGCAGGCACTTATCGATGGTGGCTTGCCTGTGCACCTTATTGGTGGGGCCAATGTTGCCAGTGAACTTGATGCTAAACGCGCAATACGTCAAGCGGCGGAACTAGCGGTGAAAATTTAGTTATTACATTCTCTTAGCGAGAACATATCATTAATAAAGCTAAGGAAAGCCTGTATTTCTGCGCTTTATTATTGATATACTGGCGTGAATTAATATTTTTTTGATAGAGCACAGTGCAAGAAATAATTGTCGACGGCGGTGATGTAAGCTTTCTTACCACCCCTAAAGAATATAAGCAGCAGTTGTTGTCCCTTATTGAAAGTGCGCGCAAGCGTATTTTTATCACTGCCCTGTATTTACAGGATGATGAAGCAGGTAGAGAGATCCTTCATGCTTTATATCAAGCAAAAGCTAACTTTCCTGCGATAGAGATAAATATCTTTGTCGATTTTAATCGTGGTCAACGTGGTTTGATTGGCGAAAAGGCTAGCTTGGGTAACCGTGCTTTGTATTTAAAGCTTGCACAAGAGTACCCGCAAACCATCAATATTTATGGCGTTGCAGTAAAGCGTAAAGAAGTTTTTGGGGTTTTGCATCTTAAAGGTATGGTCTTTGATGATAAGCTTTTTTATACCGGAGCCAGTATCAATGATATTTATTTACACCAGGGTGACCGTTATCGGTTAGACAGGTATTGTACCATTAATAGCGCCGATTTAGCCGATAGCTTTTGTCACTATCTTACAGAAATTTTTATCAATTCAAAACTTGCCCCTTTACTTAACCAAGAAGTATTACCTGATGCCGTTACGCTAAAGCAAAACTTGGTTGCCTTAAAGTTGTTGTTGAAAAAGTCTGATTATGAGGTTGCCAAACAAAATCTGAAGTCATCAGAGCTTGTCAGTGATAAAGCCCTTATTTTACCGCTGGTTGGTTTTGGTCGACGTAAAAATAAATTAAACCAAACGACACGTCAGCTAATACAAAATGCTAACAACAATATTGTATTATTTACCCCTTATTTTAATTTGCCTCACCCGCTTGCCAGGGATGTGATCAGAGCGCTCAAACGTGGTGTCAACATTACTATTGTGGTTGGAGATAAAACCGCGAATGACTTCTTTATTGATAGAGAGGAGGACTTTAGTACTATTGGTATCATCCCTTATTTATATGAAATGTTGCTTAAACGGTTTGTAAAAAGGTATCAGAACTTTATTGAACAAGGTTTATTGAATATTCATTTATGGAAGGATAATGGTAATAGTTTTCACCTCAAAGGTTTGCGTGTTGATGAGCGTTATCATTTAATTACTGGCAGTAATTTAAATCCTAGAGCCTGGGCGCTCGATCTTGAAAATGGCTTATTATTGGATGATGTTGGGAAAAACTTCCTTAAAACCACCAATGATGAGCTGGCGGGTATTTTAGTAAATACCGATAAAATCGAACATTTTTCGGCAATTGAGTCGGTCAGTGACTACCCTGAAAAACCTAAAAAACTGCTTAAAAAGATTCGTGTCGCGCAAATCGATAGAGTCTTGAAACGCTTTTTATAATGTCACTTGTTCTTGCGGTAAAGCCAATGCGATGGTGTTCTAGTTAGAATGACTTTTTCGCCTGCACTCTAATTTCAAAGTTGTTTATCTCTTCATTATCACTTTGTGGGAATGCAAAGTCGATATGAATGATAGAGTTATTACCGCCAGAATGGGGAGAGTGAAGCCTTAAACCAAGCCCAGCAGATGCTAACCAATCTGTTTCAATATTTTTGACAGTAGATACACCGTAGGCTCTACCGGCATCAACAAAAGCAACCCCGGCTAAATCAACTAGTTTAAATAAATTTATGTGAGGGTAATACCTCATTTCAGAGGTCAATTTAATGCTGCTTTGACCATGTTGATACTGTATGGGAAAGCCTCTAACGCCGGTGGTGCCTCCCAGCGTAATGGGCTGATCTAGGTATTGATTTTTACTGGTCATATTGACGTTACCTAAATAAAATCCCCAATTTTTATTGAGTTGATAAAAGTATTCGCTGGTTAACTTGAGGATAAAGCGGCTCTCTCTCTCTTGATATATATCATTGGCTAGGGATAAATCGAGCAACAATAAAGCATTGTTATGCAGATTAAAGCCTTTTTTGACAGTTAACTGCCAAATGGCCCATGCTGCATTTTTTTTACTACCATTACCAAGGCCAAAACGCGAATTTATCTGTAAACCATGATTAAAGTCTTCAATTTGTGTAATGAGGCGAACATTGGTTAATTTGCGAAAATCCTTTTCAATATATTCAAATGCTATCCAGGGGTACAGTAAGTTTCTATCTTCAGGGAGCTGATCTGTTAATGGTGGTGAGTCAAGCGCAGCTATTTCAGCAGGTGATAATGATGAAAAAATATCTTTATCCTGAGTGATACCAATGCTATACCGGAGCAGTCGTTTATCATCATTGAACTTTAGCCAAGCGTAATTGATTTCTTTGTAGCTTATTTCATGTCTATAAATACTTTGATCTGTACCATTTTGAAAAATAGTATCGTTGCGATCTTCTTCATTAAAGCCTATTTTATAAGCTGATTTAGTATCAGCACCAGCAAAAATTTTATGCAAAAACAAGCGAGTTTGTTGGCCATCATCGTTGTCAGAAAATTTAAACTCAGCACTGGTATTTTGTTTTTGAAACAGCGGAATGTTGGCTTGTAACTTATAACCTGAACGTTGGCTGTTTCGGTAAGATTCTATTTCTGTATCTATGCCAAGTCCGAGTAAATTTCGCTCTTTTATGCCAAAACTGTAGGTATTAACGCCACCTTTACGGCCAAAACTCAGCGTTGGCATCAGTGACCAATTATCCCAGGTGGTTACTGTTATATTTTCCATAGTGTCATCACTGGTGACACTGGCATCTCTTAGGTACTTTCTACTGCGCAAATGTCGTTCTAACTCGGCCATATCAGCAACAGTCTTTGTGCATTTTTGCAGGAAAAAACTTGCTTCGTTTTCCAATGTCATAATTTTAGTATCGATATGAATCGCATTAGCCCAGCGGTGTAAAAAGATAATGCCTTGTTCATTTTCATCAAAAATAGTTTGTGGTTTGAACCTTATGCTGGCTTGTTTGCTATAACAGGGTTGCTGCTTTTCAAGCGGAGAAATCAGCGCTTGATTGCTTGTGTTAGATTTTTTGTTTAACTGTGTTGTGGTTTTGACAGCGGTGACTATGCCACTTTCAACGGCTTTTGCGGCGGCAATGTTAGAAAATAGGCTGAATACAAAATACACCAGCACGTAGCGTGATGATTTAATTATTTTATTTTCTTGCCAAGCATATGAACTTGTATTTTTGGACGTTGACGAGAGAATAATATAAGTTATTTTTTTTATTATTACTGCTAACTGCAACTGCATCGCGTACCTTTATTAAAGGAGTAAATGAGTAATCGTTTTATTTATCACTTATTTAACTATAGCGCTATCTGTTAAGTTCAGCAGTTTTTTTAAAGATTTTCATTATGTCGATAATCAATATGAATAATATTTCTTACCGACATTATTACGTTGTCGATCTTTTTAGATTATTCAATTGTTTCGCTTTGGCTTGCTCAATCATTACCCTAAGTTTTACTGTTAATGACTCTGCGTAATAAATAAAGCCATCTTTGGCGCGATAATTAATCCCTACAATGTGATTGCTTAATTATTATTCAAGCGAAAGAGGACCCTAGTATCAAGTCTGTTTTTAACATAAGAATAAAGCCGACTTTATCAAGCATAATAAATGCTTCACTGGCATTTATTTATTACTTACTTAGCTCAATGTTTTTATTTGGATGACTCAAGGTTTATAAGATACTATGTCTTATAATTAAAAGTAATATTACTTCATCGAGTGTCATGAAAATGAAGTAAAAAATAACAATAGGTAAGTCATGTTTAGTGAGAAAATAACCCCACATTTTAGCGATACCGATGCCCTTGGGCATATTAACAATACTAAACCACCTGTGTGGTTTGAAGGGGCAAGAGCGCCTATTTTTAAATTTTTCACGCCAGATTTAGACCCCAAGCAATGGCGTTTGATTATTGCCAAAATTGAGGTTAGCTATCATGGGCAATTATATTTTGGTCAAGATATAGAAGTACGAACTTATGTTAGCCGTATTGGTGGCGCTTCATTTGATGTTTATCAAGAGCTTTGGCAACATGGTGAGAAGTGCGTCTCAGGCACTGCCGCTATGGTGCACTTTGATTATCAGACGCAAAGCTCTGTTAAAATACCAGCAGAGATTAAAGCGAAATTAACGCATCACTTGTACCAATGATCAGCATGTTTAATTTTGCTACGCACATCATATAACATCGCATATCGGCGATGAGTTTTTAATGCTACATGGCCTAAGTAACTGATAAAGTTATTGTAATGTTTATTTTAACTGATATTATGCGTTAACTTTTTTTAACTAAATGGATTTAGGAATAATGAACGTGGGGCTTTTATCAAGCAAGTTAAGCCAGTATACACTGCCTTGGTTACTGATTCTTAGCGCATTTACTGTCTTTTCTCAAGAGCAGCAGGCGAGCGAAAAAATTAATGCTATACCTTATGGCATCAAGATAGACGAACAAGGCAGCAATATTACTGTTTTGCCAGACAAAATTATCATGGTTGCAAATAAGGGCACAGATTTATTTACCAATACCACAGGTGAAAAATCTGCAGATAAGTCACCTCGAATATTGTTTGAACCTAGCGGAGATTTTATCTTCTAAGCTAAAGTATCAGGTGATTTTACTTCAGCTTACAGTGGTGGCGCGTTAATGGTATATGCCAATGGCCAACATTGGGCGAAACTTTTATTTGAGCGATTCAAATCAGGTCATAATGGCATTGCTAGCACAGTTACCAACACTTCAGGAGATGATGCATATCACGGTGCGCGACAGGCACAATCATATTATTTAAAAGTAGCGCGTCATGACACCTCCTATGTATTTTATAGCTCGAGTAATGGGAAAAAATGGAACTTTGAAAGACACTTTACCCTAGAAAATAACACTCAGGTGCAAATAGGTTTTATGGCGCAATCACCGTTAGTGACAGCACAACAAGTTAGCTTTAGTGATATTCAATTTAAGGGCGAGCGCTTTAAAAACTACTGGCAAGGTATATAAGATAATTTTGTTTATGCAGTCAGCTTTATAGGCGATGACTTTACTGGCTAATTTCTATCTATCTGAAAGTATAAATTAAATACCCGTACAATATTTGCTAGTGTCTTAACGGTATTGCACTTAAGTATTGAGCTCGCCGAAGCCCCCTTTAGCTTTTAAGCAATAGCTATACAACTTAACATTAAGAACTGTGACTTAATCATTGATATTAACAAGCGCATTGATAACTTTAGCATGTAAACAATCTCAATGGTTTTGATAACAAAAGATAAAGTAAAATAAATAGCTTTTTGAACAGAAAGATCTCGAATTTCATCGCTGCTCACTATAGAATTAAGGTCTTAAACTAAATTTCAAAGGCCTTGTTTCTTTTCAAACTGAACTTTCATACTGAACAGAAATAACAGCGTCTTAATAGCTCAATTAATAGGATATTTTCATGGCAGGTGTAAATAAAGTAATTATAGTAGGTAACTTAGGTAAAGATCCTGAGGTACGTTTTATGCCAAATGGAGGTGCAGTAGCCAACATTACTGTAGCAACATCAGACTCATGGAAAGATAAGCAAACCGGTGAACAAAAAGAAAAGACTGAATGGCACCGCGTAGTGATGTTTGGTAAGTTAGCTGAAGTGGCTGGCGAATACTTGAAAAAAGGTTCAAAAGTGTACCTTGAAGGCCAGTTACAAACACGTAAGTGGACTAATCAACAAGGTCAAGATCAATACACGACCGAAATCGTATTACAAGGCTATAATGGTGTAATGCAGATGCTTGATAGTCGTGGTCAAGGTGGTGGTCAATCAGCAGGTGGCTTCCAGCAACAAGCACCAGCCCAACAAGGCGGTTTTGCTAACCAAGCTAACCAAGGGCAACAGCAAGGTGGTTTTGCGCAACAAGCACCAGCTCAACAGGGTGGTTTTGCTCAGAGTACTCCTCAGCAGCAAGGTGGCTTTGCGCCGAAAGCACCGCAACAGTCGGCTGGCTTCCAACAACAAGCGCCAGCTCAACAAGGGGGCTTTGCTCCACAACAAGCGCCTGCTCAACAAGGTGGCTTTGCCAATCAAGGCCAGCAGCCACAAGCACCTAAAGTAAACCCGCAAGAGCCATCAATTGATTTTGATGATGATATTCCATTTTAGATCTCGTTAAATGTAAAAGTGTTAAATTAAACACGTATTTTACGAATTATTATGACGAACCCAGCATTTTTGCTGGGTTTTTTAATTTATACTTTATAAAGATTGATTGCTCAAACTCCGATAATTAAGCGACTTTTTAGAAGTTAGTGTAAAAAGAATTGTTTCTCAAATACTAATCTAAATATAGCTATAGTTAGCTATCTAGCTTCAACCATTTAGCTAGATTCTCGCTTAATTCCTCACATAACTATTGGTCAATAACTGACCTCAAATTTTATTAAGTTGATATTAAATATTATTAAAAATAGATAAGTTATGAAAATCAAGTGTTGTAAAGGTAATATAAATTTTGTTTATTTTACTTGACCTAGGAGGTTTTAGTCTGTTTTTGAAAGCATCTAAAGAAGATAAATCGGACTTTAAGCCTCTTACATTTTCAATGTTAAAGGATGCGATTGACAAAGGAAGGTTGGAGTAGTCTGACCCTCTTACTTAGCCTAAAGCCTCGTATTTATGCGGTTTTTTTTGCTTCGCTCTAAAGGTAGTGAATTATTTTTTCTTTGGATATGGACGTACTTATAGGGGGAAGATATGCTGTCGGAAAATCAAAATGAAGGAAACATAAAAATGACATTACCAAAAAGTACCCCGACGGAATTCTGCAAAGCTTTCATTCAACGAGAGCTGGAAAGTTACCAAGGTGAGCAATCAATTTGGATGAGTTACTGGCCTATCTTGTAGCGAATGATTGAACGTACAGAAGCAAACATATTAACATATTGAGACACCCATAATAACTTGTACTTAAAAAGTGATTGCACTTTCTTCAAAGCCCCATTCTGTTTACTCTTATGGGTTTTTAAATGCTTTTGTTAGTTTTTCTATATAGTCAGCCATAACCAACTCCTAAATAGTATCTTGAGCGCATGCCACTGTTAATGAAGAGGAGTAAAGATTGACCTGAATGCAGTGGACTTCGCAACAACTTAATTATAGTTCAGGAGAGTTTATATTTTACATGTTGGTAAGGTAGGAGGTTGATTGTTAGTATTTATGTTGAATAATACCTCCTCGTAATAATGCTTATTTACACTATTGTATCTAAATACTGACTTAATAATGCTTTTTACTACTATTACGAAAGCTCATAATTAATTTATCTAGGCTAGATAAAATTTAGAAAAACAAAGGTGTTATCTTGATTTGGGTGTATAGTTTATTTTTGCTAGTACGCAACCCTTCTTATTTAGCATCTAAATAGCCTGAATTCGTGCAACTTATAATTGAATGTAGCGACTACATCTCCCCGAAATAAAGTCTTTTAATTTGAAAGTTAATGTGTATAGTGACGCCAGAATATTTGATACTATTGCTAGAGTATTAAATTGGATGTGCGGTTTATCTGATTGGAGGTCCTAGAACCGAGTGCTTTCTTCATATGGACTTAATTTTACTTTAATGGAATTTACAATGAAAAAATCTTTATTATCTCTCGCTCTTGTCTCTGCAGTATTATCATCATCAGTGCTTGCTGATGAACACGTTTCCGGTGAAAAGCATTCCGCCTCCTCCCCAAACTGGACTTATGTTCAGGGTTCGTATGTTATGTTCGATATAGAAGATTCCGACGGTCTTGAGCCGAGTGGCTTTGGTGTTAAGGGTTCTCGATTGATTGGGGATAACTTCTTTGTAATGGGTGGATTTAGCCTTCTTAATGACGAAGTTGCTCTGTATGGTGTTTCTGTAGATGTTGATTATGCACAGTTGAGTCTAGGTTTGGGCTATCGATATGGTTTAACGGAATCTTCAGATATTTATATGGCTGTTTCATACGAAGATGTTGCGCTTAAAGCAAGTGCTGGCGGATTTAGTGAAAATGAGTCCGATAACGGATATGGGATTCAAGTCGGCGTGCGTTCAATGGTCACCGATAGTATTGAGTTATCAGGTAGTTTGGGGACTGTTTCTATAGACTCTGAGTCAGAAACTGCTTTCGGTTTGGGTGCGGATTACTTTATTAACAAAAATTTTTCCCTTGGTTTAGGATATTCGTCATCAGATGACATGGATACGACGAGCTTTAATTTGCGTTACTCTTATTAGTTCGTTTTTAATCGTTTTTTAAAGATGGGGCCATTTGGCTCCATTTTTTTCTTGGCGCTGTTGATTGTTCTGCACAACTAAATCAAGACACTTTTCTTAAGGAATTTTGTTCATACTCTACTGGCGACAGATCACCATTAGCCGTATGAAGCCTTTCTAAGTTGTAATAGCGCATATACGCCATCA
>JBFONR010000102.1:0-200 GCA_040779365.1 Colwelliaceae bacterium MEBiC 14330 | reverse complement strand
TTACCGATATTGAGCCTGGGCAAACCGTTACTGTCGTACTTTCTAACGATAGCGGCGATACCAGTACCATTACCGCCATAGTAGAAAATGATTTAAGCTGGAGCACCTCAGTTGATATTTCGACGTTTAATGATGGCAATGTAACCGCTACCGCTAGTGTGCATGATATTGCTGGCAATCCAGCCACAGCTAATGATAGC
>JBFONR010000101.1:0-201 GCA_040779365.1 Colwelliaceae bacterium MEBiC 14330 | reverse complement strand
TGTCTAGCGCTGATAACATTACCTATACCGCGACCTTAACGCCGACGGCGGAATATGACGGTGACATCACGATTTCCGTGGCCGATAATTCCTATACCGATGCTGATGGTAACGATGGTACAGGTAATAGCTTAACCATCACCAGTTCAACCGATACACCGACCTTGGCGATCACCTCAGATGAGAGTGATTTAGTGGCGG
>JBFONR010000100.1:0-201 GCA_040779365.1 Colwelliaceae bacterium MEBiC 14330 | reverse complement strand
CAACAAAATCTGTCGTCGCTTCAGAGAAGGTAAAGCTAATCGTCGCGGTGTCACCCGCCACTAAATCACTCTCATCTGACGTGATCGCCAAGGTCGGTGTATCGGTTGAACTCGATACAACCAAACTGTCACCGGTACCGTTATTGCCATCAGCATCGGTATAGGAATTATCGGCAACGGAAATACTGATGTCACCGTCGT